>NZ_BQIP01000013.1 GCF_021602585.1 Pseudomonas faucium | reverse complement strand
AAATGGCCCCTTTCCCCCAATCAACCTGTTCGGATCTGCTGACTCTATGCGTATGCGCCTGATGCTGTTGGGTGGTGGCAATGCCCTCGGGCAAGCGCTGATTCGTCTCGGGGCCGAGGAGGACATCACTTTCCTGGCCCCGCGCCCGCCGGAAGACGGCTGGGGGCCGGCCAGCCTCACTCAGCTGCTGGACGATCACCGCCCCGATGCCCTGGTCAACCTGGCCTACTACTTCGACTGGTTCCAGGCCGAGTCGGTCAGCGAACAGCGCCTGGCCCAGCAGGAGCGCGCGGTCGAGCGGCTGGCGGAGCTGTGCCAGCACCACCAGATCACCCTGGTGCAGCCTTCGAGCTACCGGGTGTTCGATGGCTCGCGGGCAACCGCCTACAGCGAAAAGGACGAACCGGTGCCGCTGGGCCTGCGTGGCCAGGCCCTGTGGCGCATCGAGCAGAGCGTGCGCGCGGCCTGCCCGCAGCATGTGCTGCTGCGCTTCGGCTGGCTGCTCGACGAAAGCATCGACGGCGCCCTGGGCCGCTTCCTGACCCGTGCCGAACAGCCCCAGGAGCTGTTGCTGGCCGACGATCGCCGGGGCAACCCGACACCGGTCGACGATGCCGCGCGGGTGATCCTCTCGGTGCTCAAGCAGCTCGACTGCAGCGCGCCGCTGTGGGGCACCTACCATTACGCCGGCAACGAGGCGACCACGCCGCTGGCGCTGGGCCAGGCGATTCTCACCGAGGCCGGGCAGTATCGCCAGCTGGCGGTGCAGGCGCCGACCGCCCAGGCCCACGCCGCCCGCCCCGATGCCAGCGAAGAGCCGCAGAACGCGGTGCTGGCCTGCAAGAAGATCCTTCACACCTTCGGCATCAAGCCGCGTGCCTGGCGCGCCGGTTTGCCGCCCCTACTGGACCGTTTCTACCGCCATGGCTGACGCCCCCATCCTGATCACCGGCGGCGCCGGCTTCATCGGCTCCCACCTGTGCGATGCGTTGCTCGGCAAAGGCTACGCCGTGCGCGTGCTCGACGACCTGTCCACGGGCAAGCGCGACAACCTGCAACTGGGCAACCCGCGCCTGGAACTGATCGAAGGCGATGTCGCCGACGCCAAGCTGGTCGAACGGGCCGCGGCGGGCTGCAGTGCCGTCGTGCACCTGGCGGCAGTGGCCTCGGTCCAGGCTTCGGTCGAAGACCCGGTAAAAACCCACCAGAGCAATTTCATCGGCACCCTCAACGTGTGCGAGGCCATGCGCGTGCATGGCCTGCGCCGCGTGCTGTTTGCTTCGAGCGCCGCGGTGTACGGCAACAACGGCGAAGGCCAGTCGATTGCCGAAGACACCCCCAAGGCGCCCCTGACCCCCTACGCAGTGGACAAGCTGGCCAGCGAGCAGTACCTGGACTTCTACCGCCGCCAGCATGGCCTGGAGCCGGTGGTGTTCCGCTTCTTCAACATCTTCGGCCCACGCCAGGACCCTTCCTCGCCGTACTCCGGGGTCATCAGCATCTTCAGCGAACGCGCCACCCACGGGCTGCCGATCATGGTGTTCGGTGATGGCGAACAGACCCGCGACTTCCTCTACGTGGGCGACCTGGTGCAGGTGATGGTGCAAGCGCTGGAGCAGCCGCAGGTGGAGGAGGGTGCGGTGAACGTCGGCCTGAACCAGGCGACGTCGCTGAACCAATTGCTCAAGGCGCTGGAGCAGGTGGTGGGCAGCTTGCCGGCGGTGAGCTACGGCCAGGCGCGTTCCGGTGACATCCGCCATTCGCGGGCAGACAACCAGCGCCTGCTGGCGCGCTTCGATTTCCCCGAACCGACCTCGATGGTCGACGGCCTGGCACGGCTGCTCGGCAAGGCCTGATTCAGCGTGGCACCGCCAACCTTCAGCGGTGCCGTACCACCTTGCGCACGCAGTCCTGCGCTGCCAGTACTCTGCCATCCGCCGCTCGCACCTGCAGCGCTTCAAGCGGGCGCTCGTGGGTTTTATCCACAAGCGCCGAGCGCGTTTCGCCAGCCTCGAACAGATAATGTTCCCCCCACTGGCGCAACCCCACCACGATCGGAAATACCGAGCGGCCCTTCTCGGTCAGCACGTATTCCTTGTAGGCACTGCCATCGGACGCCGGCTGCAGCGCGAGCAGCCCGCTTTCCACCAGCAGCTTCAGGCGCGAAGCGAGGATGTTCTTCGCCAGCCCCAGGTTCTTCTGAAATTCACTGAAGCGGCGCAGGCCGTCGAAGGCATCGCGCAGGATCATCAGCGCCCAGCGATCACCTAGCACTTGCAGCGCCCGGGCCACGGGGCATTGGGCATTCACTTCATCGAGCATCGCCATCACCTGCCTTGAACATGTGGTTGCAGATTAAAACTACATTTGCTAGATATCCAGCATGTGGTTTCATTTTGAAACCAGAAAAGCAGGAGTCGTTTCGATGAGCCGGTGGATAACGTTGCTGCTTGCCACGACCTGTGCCATGGCAGTGGCCACAGTCTATTTTGCCCAGCCATTGCTCGAGTCGATCGCCAGCGAGCTGGGTGTGGCCCAGCGGCAGATTGGCTGGGTGGTCGGCGCGACCCAGGCGGGCTATGCCCTGGGCCTGGTGTTGATCGTGCCCCTGGGCGACCTGGTCAACCGCAAGCAACTGTTGCTCGCACAGTTGCTGGTGGCCAGCGTGGCCCTGGTCACCGCCGGCCTGGCGCGGGACTGGCCACTGCTGCTGGCCGCCCTGGCCCTGGTGGGGCTGATGGCGGTGATGGTGCAGGTGATGGTCGCGCTCGCGGCCACTCTGGCCAACCCGGCCCAACAAGGGCAGGCGGTGGGCACGGTCACCAGCGGCATCGTCCTGGGCATTCTGCTGGCGCGCCTGGTCTCGGGTGCGCTTGCCGACCTGGCCGGTTGGCGCAGCGTTTACTTCGTGGCCGCGGCACTGCTGCTGCTGATGGCGCTGGTGCTCTGGCGATGGCTGCCCAGCGGGCGCCCAGTGGCGCAGCGGCCGGGGTACTGGCAGTTGATCGGCTCGCTGTTCGGCTTGTATCGACACGACCGTCTGCTGCGCCAGCGTGGCCTGTTTGGCCTGTTGATCTTCGCCAGCTTCAGCGTGCTGTGGAGCGCCATGGCCCTGCCCCTGAGCGCTTCGCCGCGGGCGCTCAGCCACACCGAGATCGGCCTGTTCGGCCTGGCGGGTATCGCAGGCACCTTGGCCGCGTCGCGCGCTGGCGGGCTGGCTGATCGAGGGCTGGGCGAGCGCACCACCGGCGTGGCGCTGGCGCTGTTGACGCTGTCGTGGATACCGACGGCCTTCGTCGAGCAATCGCTGCTGGCGCTGGTACTGGGGGTGCTGATGCTCGACCTTGCCGTGCAGGCCGTGCATGTCACCAACCAGAGCCTGTTGCTGGCGGGGCGCAGCGAGATGGCCAGCCGCCTGGTGGCGGCCTACATGTGCTGCTATTCGATCGGCAGCGGCGTGGGGGCGGTGCTGGCGGGCTGGGTGTACGCCGGCTGGGGATGGGCAGCGGTGTGTGCCCTGGGGATGACGTTCAGCGCGGTGGCGCTGGGCTACTGGGGGTGGCTGCAAAAGCAAAGGGCGGCCGAAGCCGCCCTGGTGGGTGTCGGTCAGAACTTGTAGCCAAGCCCGACCATGTAGACCCATGGGTCCACGTCCACGTTGACCTTGGTCTTGCTGTAGCCCAGTGCGCTCGGGCCGTCGACGCTGGCCTTGGTGTCGATGTCGACGTACCAGACCGAGGCGTTGACCAGGAAATTGTCGGTCAGCATGTAGTCCATGCCCAGCTGGCCGGCGATGCCCACCGAGTCCTGCAGCTTGAGGTTGCTGAAGCCCTGCTGCTTGCGGGCGCTGGTCAGGTCTTCGTCGAAGAACATGGTGTAGTTGATACCGATGCCGGCATACGGCTGGAAGCGCGAGTTCGGCGCCATCGGGTAGTACTGCACGGACAGGGTCGGTGGCAGTTGCTTGATGTCTGCCAGCTTGCCGTCCAGGCCGCCGCCCAGGCCTTGCACGCCGACGGTGTGCTTGAACGGGGTGGCCGCCAGCAGCTCGAGGCCGATGTGGTCGGTGAGCATGTAGGCGAAGGTCAGGCCCAGCTGGGTGTCGCTGTCCAGGGTTGCCTTGGTGCCCGACACCTTGTTGCCATCGAACTTCAGGTCGCCGCTGTTCTCGTTCGGTGCGGTGGTGATGGCACCTGCGCGCAGGATCATGTCTCCGGCCTGGTAGGCGTGGGCGGCAGGGGCGGCGAGCGCAAGGGCCACAAGCGAGGCGCCGAGCAAGGACTTGTTCATGGAAGCTCCCAAAGGACGTTATTAATTGAGTAGTCCAATGGTACGGAGCTGGATAAACAGAAAGTTTGACCCAGCTCAAAGAAGCGGATTGCCAAGTTGGAATCAGTTCTCACTTCAGCTCATAAGCGTATATTTTCTCGGCGTCCATCTGGTAGCCGGCATCGGCAAGTTCGCTGGTGGAGGCTTTGACTTGCAGTTTTCCTTCGATCCAGTAGGGCTGGTAGAGGTCTTCGACGCGCACGCCCATTTCGCTGAAGATGTGCACGATCTGGTTGGAAGGCGGTGGCGGCACGTGGATGCACGCGCCGTAGTAGGGCACCAGCAGAAATTCGGTGGTGCGGCCTTCCTCGCTGACCTCAAGCGGCACGATGTAGCCGGGCAGCTTGATCAACTGGCCATCCAGCGCCTCGACCACCGGGGCATTGGGCGCTTGCTGAGGCGCAGGAGGCGCCGCCTCGGCAGACAGGGCATTGCTCAGTTGCGACATGTCGTGCAGCGGGGTGAGCTGGGGCGCGATGACGGGGGCGCCTTCCGGGATCAGCGCGGGCCAGTCGAGTTCGCGGGGCTCTGCCGCCCACAGCGGTAATGCCAGCATACACAGCAGCATAAACAGCAGGCCTTGCAGTGCCTGTGCTGGCCTTATCGCCGGCAAGCCGGCTCCCACAGGGCTTGTAGGCGCCGGCTTGCCGGCGATGAGGCCAGCGAATCTGTCGATCATGTCCAGCCCTCAGAGGTGAATCGACAAGCCATCGGCCAGCGACTGCCGATAGGCGCGCCAGGCCGGCACACTGCCCATCAGCAGGGCTGCGCCGAGGATGATAGCCAGCAACGTCCACTCATGCGCGCTGGGCCAGGCCAGCGGCAGGTACAAGCCGTAATTGGCCTGCACATAGCCCTGGGCCAGGGCGATCCCCGCATACAGCAGCCCCAGCCCCGCCGCGATGCCCGCCACCGCCAGTGCCAGCGCTTCGAGCACCAGCAACCCGGCAATGTGCCACGGGCGAGCCCCCACCGAGCGCAGGATCGCCATCTCCCGCCGGCGTTCGTTGAGGCTGGTGAGAATGGCCGTGAGCATGCCGATCAAGCCGGTCAGCACCACGAAAAGCGACACCACGAACAGCGCCTGTTCGGCCGTGCCCATCAGGCTCCACAGCTCTTGCAGCGCCACGCCGGGCAAGATCGCCAGCAACGGCTCGTTGCGGTATTCGTTGATCTCGCGCTGCAGGCTGAAGGTGGCGATCTTGCTGTTCAGGCCGAGCATGAAGGCGGTGATGGCGGCCGGTTGCAGGTCCATGGTCCGCGCCTGCTCGGCGCTGATGCGCCCGGCACCGCGGGCCGGCACGCCGTTGTACCAGTCGATGTGGATGGCTTCCATCCCGGCCAGGCTGATATGCAGGGTGCGGTCGACCGGCGTGCCGGTGCGCTTGAGCACACCCACCACGGTGAACGGCTTGTCGTCGTGCTTGACCAGGCTGATCGCCGCCACGCCGTGGGCCAGCACCAGCTTGTCGCCCAGCTTGTAGTGCAGCGCATCGGCCACCTCGGCGCCCAGCACCACCTCGAACGGGTCGCTGGCGAACGCACGGCCCTGGCTCAGTTCCAGGTGCTGGCGGCGGCCGTACTGGTAATGGCTGAAGTAGTCGCCGGTGGTGCCCATCACCCGGTAGCCACGGTGCGAGTCGCCCAGCGAAATCGGGATGGCCCATTTCACCCGGGGGTCGTTGGCGTAGTGCTGGTAGCTGTCCCAGCGGATGTTGTTGGTGGCATTGCCGATACGAAACACCGAGTACAGCAGCAGGTTCACCGAGCCCGAGCGGGCGCCGACGATCAGGTCGGTGCCGCTGATGGTGCTGGCGAAGCTGGCGCGGGCTTCGGTGCGCACGCGCTCCACGGCCAGCAGCAGGCATACCGACAGGGCGATGGCGAAAGCGGTGAGGAAGGCGGTGAAACGGCGGTTGGCCAGGCTGGCCAGGGCAAGGCGAAGCAGGTACATCAGGCCTCCCGGGGTTTGGCCGCGCGATTGAGCTCGGCCAGGGACAGATGACGGTCGAACAGCGGCGCGAGGCTCTGGTCATGGCTGACGAACAGCAGGCTGGCGCCGGCTGCCCGGCATTCGGCGAACAACAGGCGGATGAACGCTTCGCGGCTGTCGGCATCCAGCGCCGAGGTCGGCTCGTCGGCGATCACCAGTTCCGGCTGGCCGATCAGGGCCCGCGCCGTGGCCACGCGCTGCTGCTGGCCGATCGACAGGCTGTCGGCGCGCCGCGCAAGCAGCGTATCGTCCAGGCCCAGGTGGGCCAGCAGCACGCTGGCCGCCTGGTCGACACTGCCATGGCGCAGCCGCGCACGCTCGGCGCGGCTGTGCGAGAAGCGGCAGGGCAGCTCGACGTTTTCGCGCACCGAGAGGAACGGCAGCAGGTTGAACTGCTGGAAGATGTAGCCGGTGTGGTCGACCCGGAAGCGGTCGCGCGCGCCTTGGCCCATGGCGCCGAGGTCATGGCCGAGCAACTGGATGCGGCCTTGGCCCGGCACGTTGACCCCGCCGAGCAGGCCCAGCAGCGTGGTCTTGCCGCTGCCGCTCGGGCCTTTGAGGAACAGCGCCTCACCGGCTTCCAGGCGCAGCGCCGGGATATCCAGCAGCGGCGCCTGGCCAGGCCAGGCGAACACCAGGTCATGCAGTTCGATCAGCGGCTGGCTCATTCAGAAAGCGACCACGGCCTTGGCCGGCGAGGTTTCCAGGCCTTTCTGGCCGTTCGGGCCGATCAGTTGCACGTTGATCTTCTGCGTGGCCGGGAACGCCTTGTACAGCGGCGCGAGGTCGATTTGCGTGAGTTTGCCCGGGGCTGAGCAGTTCAGTTGGTAGTGGGCATTGATGTCGCTGTGCTGATGGCCAGGCTCGTGCTGGTCGCCGTCGTCGTCCTTGGCAGCATCGCCGAACAGTGGGCTTTGCAGTTCCTGGGCGTCTTCCACGCAGCCGGCGGCGGCGGCCAGGCCGAACAGTTTCAGCGGCTGTTCGAGCTGCTGGCGCACTGCGGCCACCTTGGCCTTGTCGGCATCGCTGCTGGCGGCATGCTCGAAGCCCACCAGGTTCATCGCCGGGCTGTCGAGCTCCAGCTCCAGGGTATTGCCGTCGAGCACGGCATTGAGCTTGGCCACGCCGTGCTCGTGGGCGCCGAGGGTGCCGTGGGCATGATCGTGGTCGTGGTCATCGTGGGCATGGGCCACGGCGAAGGGCAGCAGGGCGATGGGCAGGGCGAGCAGCAGGCGACGCATGGACGACTCCGGGGCGGCTGGAAAGATTTGGTAATGTTATAACAATTTTTCCGTGCATCGCCAGCCTGCCTGGCGCAGGTTTCATGTTGCTGTAGCATTAAGGCATTGACCGGGCTTGAAGGAATGCAGCGTGAGAATTCGTGGACAGATTGGCGACTGGCCGGTGGACCTGACCATCGAGCTGGAGCCGGCGGAGTGGGCGCAGTTGGGGCGCCAGTTCGCGGCACCGGTGGCTGGCGAGGCTGTGACGGCGGCTGCGGCTGCGGCGCCGCGCCAGGATGACGGGCAATGGCTGGCTGCGCGCGAAGTGCTGCGCCAGGCGGGGCGCATGGATGGGCCTGAGTTGCTCGACCGGCTGGAAGGGCTGACGGGGAGTACGGCGGCGGGCAAGCGGCTGCTGGTGCGGTTGCGCCACAGCAGTGAGGTGAAGGTGGAAAGTGGCGCGGATGCGCCGGTGTATCACTGGGTGGGGTGAGGGCTTTAGCCTGTTGGGGCTGCTTTGCAGCCCTTTCGCGACGCAAGGCCGCTCCTACAAGGACCGCGGGGTTCTGTAGGAGCGGCCTTGCGTCGCGAAAGGGGCGCAAAGCGCCCCCATCAACCTCAGAACAAGGCAGCCGCCAGCTTGCGACGGTACACACCCACCAAGGGATGATCGCCACCGAGCAGTTCGAACACCTGCAGCATCGCCTTTTGCGGCAACCCGTTCTCATACCCACGGTTACGCTGGAACAGCTTCAGCAACCCTTCCAGCGCCGCTTCGTACTGCTGGCGCGCAAGCTGCTGAATGCTCAGCTGGTAAGCCGCCTCGTCATCCTGCGGGTTCTGCGCCAGGCGGCTCTTGAGATCAGCGACTTCCGGCAGGCTGGCGGCCTGGCGCAGGAAGGTCAGCTGGGCCTTGGCGCCCGCCAGGGCAGCCTTGTGTTCGTCGCTCTTGACCGCGTCCAGCACCACCTGGGCCTCGCCCAGCTCACCGCGCTCGGCCAGGCAGCGTGCGTAGTAAATCAGCGCTTCGGCATTGCTGTTGTCTTCGCCCAGCAGCTGCTGCAGCGTGGCTTCCGCCTCGGCGAAACGGCTTTCGGCGAACAGCGCCTTGGCCTGCTCCAGGGGCGATGCGGCCGGGGCGGCAGGCATCTGTACATGCGGCTCGAGCATGGCGCGGATCGCCGACTCCGGCTGCGCACCGGCGAAGCCGTCGACCGGCTGGCCATCCTTGAACAGCACCACGGTCGGCAGGCTGCGGATGCCGAACTGGGCCACCACCTGCTGCTCGACGTCGCAGTTGATCTTGGCCAGCAGCAGCTCGCCCTGGTAGCCCTCGGCAATCTTCGCCAGCAGCGGCATCAGCGCCTTGCACGGCGCGCACCACTCGGCCCAGAAGTCCACCAGGACCGGCTTGTGGAAGGAGTTCTCGATCACCAGCTGCTGGAAGTTGGCATCGGTGGCATCGAAGATATAGGGCGTTTGCTGGCTCATCGCGACTCTCGCAAATCAGTGGATGGCACCACTATAAAGGCTCGCGTCTGGCGTGGTACAGGCTGACCCGGCGGAATTCGTGCGGCTCGGCCAGGTCTGGCAAGGTCAGCGCTTCGAGCACGCCCAGCTGCTGGTACAGCGGGTGGCGAAAGTCACGTACCCGCGAGTCGGCCACCAGGGCCTGGCGGCCGCGGCTGAGGAAGGCGTCGAGCAGGGGCAGATTGGCCCGGTCGTACAGCACGTCGGCCACCAGGATCAGGTCGAAGCGGTCCGCTTCGGCGAAGAAGTCATCGCTGTAGCCCAGCGTTACCCCGTTGAGCCGCGCATTGGCCTGGCAGGCCTGCAGGGCCAGTGGGTCGAGGTCGCAGGCCACCACTTCCAGGGCGCCGGCACGGGCGGCGGCGATGCCGGCAATGCCTGAGCCCGCGCCGAAATCCAGCACGCGTTTGCCGGCGACCCACTCGGGGTGCGCCGCCAGGTAGCGGGCCATGGCCAGGCCGCTGGCCCAGCAGAAGCTCCAGTACGGCGGCTCTTCGAGGATGCGCCGGGTTTCTTCGCTGCTGAAGGCGCGGTCCATGTTCTGGTCGTCGATCAGCCAGAGCTTGAGCGCGCATTCGGGCAGTTCGCTGACCACCAGCCGCGCTTCACCGATCAGGCCGCTGAGGGCCTGTTGCAGTGCCAGCGGCGCCACTTACGGCGCCTTTTCGAAACGTAGCGGCCCGGTGGCCTGGGTCTGCGCCTGGGCGATGCGCACGGGCGGCAGGTGCATGATCAGCTGGCCCGAGCTGCTGGCGCGCCCGCGCAATTCGACCCGGGCGCCGGCAGGGAAGGCCTCGGGGTTGAAGCGCAGCTGGTAGGGCAGGTCCTGGCCGGTGCCGGTCAGGGTGCTGCTGGCCAGCAGTTGCTGCGGGCGGTCGCGCTCGTCGATCACCAGCAGCGCCAGCTCCACATCGGCCCCGGCAGGAATGTTCAGCAAGGTGCCGCTCAGCTCACGCTGGTAGGCCGGCAGCGGGCCCAGCGGCTGGGCCTTCTTGGCCACCTTGGCAGGCGCCTGTGCGGGCGCTTGTTCGATTTTCGGCTTGTCGCTGCCGCAGGCGGCGAGCAGGGCGGTGCAGCACAGCACGGCGATCACGCGCAAATGCATAGGGGAGTCCTTGATGGGCACAATTGCATGGATGTTAACCCCTTTGGCTTGTCTTGCCAGTGCAATGCGCTACCATGGCCCTCCCTTTTTTTGTTGCCTGCCACCATGCACTGTCCCTTTTGCGGTGCCAACGACACCAAGGTCATCGACTCGCGCCTGGTCGCCGAGGGCGAGCAAGTGCGCCGCCGTCGCGAATGCGTGGCGTGCGGCGAGCGCTTCACCACCTTCGAAACCGCCGAGCTGGTGCTGCCCCGGCTGATCAAGCAGGACGGCACGCGCCAGCCCTTCGATGAAGACAAGCTGCGTGCCGGCATGCAGCGCGCGCTGGAAAAGCGCCCGGTCAGCGTCGAGCGCCTGGAAGCGGCGCTGGCGCACATCAAGAGCCGCCTGCGGGCGACCGGTGAGCGTGAGGTGAAGTCGCTGGTGGTCGGCGAGCTGGTGATGGCCGAGCTGCGCAAGCTCGATGAAGTCGCCTACATCCGTTTCGCTTCGGTGTACCGGCGCTTCCAGGACCTCGACGAATTCCGCGAAGAAATCGACCGCCTGGCCCGCGAGCCGGCTAAAGAGTGAGCATGCCCAGCCAGACCGCGATCCTCGACGCCCATTACATGGCCCGTGCCCTGGAGCTGGCGCGCAAGGGTGTGTACAGCACCCACCCCAACCCCCGCGTGGGCTGCGTGATCGTGCGCGACGGCGAAGTGGTCGGCGAGGGCTGGCATGTGCGCGCCGGCGAGCCGCATGCCGAGGTGCACGCGCTGCGCCAGGCCGGTGAGCGGGCCAAGGGCGCCTGTGCCTACGTGACCCTGGAACCCTGCAGCCACCATGGGCGCACCCCACCCTGCGCCGAGGCGCTGGTCCAAGCCGGCGTGGCGCGCGTGGTCGCCGCCATGCAGGACCCCAACCCGCAGGTCGCCGGGCGTGGCCTGCGGCGCCTGGCCGAGGCGGGCATCGAAGTGGCCAGCGGTGTGCTCGAAAGCGAGGCCCGGGCACTCAACCCCGGCTTTCTCAAGCGCATGGAACATGGCCTGCCGTTCGTGCGCGCCAAGCTGGCCATGAGCCTGGACGGCCGCACCGCCATGGCCAGTGGCGAAAGCCAGTGGATTACCGGCCCCGCTGCGCGCTCTGCGGTGCAGCGCTTGCGCGCCCGATCCAGCGTGGTGCTGACCAGCGCCGCCAGCGTGCTGGCCGATAATGCGCGGATGACCGTGCGCGGCGCCGAACTGGGGCTGGATGAGCACACCACGGCGCTGGCCCTGAGCCGCCCACCGCTGCGCGTGCTGATCGATGGCCGCCTGCGCCTGCCGCTGGATGCCCCGTTCTTCCAGGCCGGCCCGGCGCTGGTGGTGACGGCCATGGGCGATGACCCGCGTTACGCCGCCGCCGGCCACGAACTGCTGAGCCTGCCCGGCAGCAACGGCCAGGTCGACCTGCCGGCCCTGATGCAGGCGCTGGCAGGGCGCGGTGTCAACGAAATCCTGCTGGAAGCCGGCGCCGGCCTGGTGGGAGCGTTTGCCCAGCACGGCCTGATCGACGAGTACCAATTGTTCGTCGCCGGCACCTTCCTCGGCTCCCAGGCCCGCCCGCTGCTGGACTGGCCCCTGGAGAAGATGAGCGAAGCACCCCGGCTGAAAATTACCGAAATGCGCGCAGTGGGCGATGACTGGCGGGTCACGGCCATCCCTCTGCCGGCACCCGGCGTATAATGCCGGGCTTGCCCTGCGCAACCCGTTCTGAGGAAGACCCCATGTTCACCGGCATCATCGAATCCATCGGCACCATCCGCAGCCTGACCCCCAAGGGCGGTGACGTGCGCGTGTACGTCGAAACCGGCAAGCTCGACCTGGGTGACGTCAAGCTCGGCGACAGCATTGCCGTCAACGGCGTGTGCCTGACGGCGGTCGAGCTGCCAGGCGATGGCTTCTGGGCCGACGTCAGCGTCGAAACCCTCAAGCGCACCGCCTTCATCGACCTCAAGAGCGGCAGCAAGGTCAACCTGGAAAAGGCCCTGACCCCGACCACCCGCCTGGGCGGCCACCTGGTCAGCGGCCACGTCGACGGCGTCGGCGAGATCATTTCGCGCAGCGATAACGCGCGCGCCATCCAGTTCCGCGTGCGTGCACCCAAGGAGCTGGCCAAGTACATCGCCCACAAGGGTTCGATCACCGTCGACGGCACCAGCCTGACGGTCAATGAGGTCAATGGCGCCGAGTTCGAGCTGACCATTGTCCCGCACACCCTGTCCGAAACCATCATGGCCGACTACCGTGCAGGGCGTCGGGTGAACCTTGAGGTCGACCTGCTGGCCCGTTACCTGGAGCGTCTGCTGCTGGGTGACAAGGCTGCCGAACCGAGCAAGGGCAGTGGCATTACCGAAAGCTTCCTGGCCGCCAACGGCTTCTTGAAATCCTGATTGAGAAGGGGGTGCCGCGTGGCGCTCAACAGCATCGAAGAACTGGTCGAAGACATCCGCCAGGGCAAAATGGTCATCCTCATGGATGACGAAGACCGCGAAAACGAAGGCGACATCATCATGGCAGCCGAGTGCTGTCTGCCCGAGCACATCAACTTCATGGCCAAGCACGCCCGCGGCCTGATCTGCATGCCGATGACCCGCGAGCGCTGCGAAACGCTGAAGCTGCCGCTGATGGCGCCGCGCAACGGCTCGGGCTTCGGCACCAAGTTCACCGTGTCGATCGAAGCCGCCGAAGGCGTCACCACCGGCATCTCCGCCGCTGACCGCGCCCGCACCGTGCAGGCTGCCGCCGCCAAGGACGCCAAGGCCGAAGACATCGTCAGCCCCGGCCACATCTTCCCGCTGATGGCCCAGCCTGGCGGTACCCTGGCCCGCGCCGGCCACACCGAAGCCGCCTGCGACCTGGCGCGCATGGCCGGTTTCGAGCCGAGCGGGGTGATCTGCGAGGTGATGAACGACGACGGCACCATGTCGCGCCGCGCCGAGCTGGAAGTGTTCGCCGCCGAGCACGGCCTGAAGATCGGCACCATCGCCGACCTGATCCACTACCGCATGATCCACGAGCGCACCGTTCAGCGGGTGTCCGAGCAGCCGATCGAAAGCGAGCTGGGCCAGTTCAACCTGGTGACCTACCGCGATGCGGTGGAAGGCGACGTGCACATGGCCCTGACCCTGGGCAACATCTGCGCCGAAGAGCCGACCCTGGTGCGCGTGCACAACATGGACCCGCTGCGCGACCTGCTGATGGTCAAGCAACCGGGCCGCTGGAGCCTGCGCGCGGCGATGAGCGCCGTGGCCGACGCCGGCAGCGGCGTGGTGCTGCTGCTGGGCCACCCGCTGGACGGCGACGTGCTGCTGGCACACATCCGCGAAAGCGCCGGCGACGCCCCGACCAAGGCACCGACCACCTACAGCACCGTGGGTGCCGGTTCGCAGATCCTGCGTGACCTCGGCGTGCGCAAGATGCGCCTGATGAGTTCGCCGATGAAGTTCAATGCGATATCCGGATTCGATCTGGAAGTTGTAGAATACGTGCCCTCCGAGTGACTTGAGGCGGCAGTGACGCCCAGATACTCGAGTCCAGACCCTGTCGAGGCCGCCTGCGCGCGGCCTCGCTCTTGAATATGAGAACATCGGAATGACCCTGAAGACCATCGAAGGTACCTTCATCGCCCCCAAAGGTCGCTATGCTTTGGTGGTTGGCCGCTTCAACAGCTTCGTCGTCGAAAGCCTGGTAAGCGGTGCCGTTGATGCCCTGGTACGCCACGGTGTCAGCGAAAGCGACATCACCATCATCCGTGCCCCGGGCGCGTTCGAAATCCCGCTGGTGGCACAGAAAGTCGCCCAGCAAGGCGAATACAACGCGATCATCGCCCTGGGCGCCGTGATCCGTGGCGGTACCCCGCACTTCGAATACGTGGCGGGCGAATGCACCAAGGGCCTGGCCCAGGTGTCCATGGAGTTCGGTGTACCGGTGGCCTTCGGTGTCCTGACCGTCGACTCCATCGAGCAAGCCATCGAGCGTTCCGGCACCAAGGCCGGCAACAAAGGTGCTGAAGCTGCCCTGTCCGCTCTGGAAATGGTCAGCCTGCTGGCGCAGTTGGAGGCCAAGTGATTAGCGACGAAAGCGATCGTTTCAACCCGCGCGATCCAAAACCTGCGGATGCCGGCAAGCCATCGAAGAGCGCCAAGCGCCGCGAAGCCCGCATGCTCGCGACCCAGGCGCTGTATCAGTGGCATATGGCCAGCGCCTCGCTGAACGAGATCGAAGCGCAGTTCCGGGTGGATAACGATTTCACCGATGTCGACGGTGCCTATTTCCGCGAAATCCTGCATGGGGTTCCGGCGATCAAGGGCGAAATCGACAAGGCGCTGGCGCCTTGCATGACCATCGCACTGGAAGAGCTCGACCCAGTCGAACTGGCCGTGCTGCGCCTGTCCACCTGGGAGTTGATCAAGCGCGTCGACGTGCCGTACCGCGTGGTGATCAACGAAGGCGTGGAACTGGCCAAGGTCTTCGGTGCCACCGACGGCCACAAGTTCGTCAACGGCGTGCTGGACAAGCTCGCGCCGTCGCTGCGCGAAGCAGAAGTCAAGGCGAACAAGCGCTGATCCTGGCGCTGCCTGATCATGGGTGAGTTCGAGCTGATCAACCATTACTTCGCCGCCGCGCCTTGTGCGCAGGGCGGCGAGGGCGTGGCCCTGGGGATCGGCGACGACTGCGCCCTGCTTGACCTTCCCCCCGGCGAGCAGCTGGCGGTGTCGACCGACACCCTGGTTGCCGGCGTGCATTTCCCCGCGGTCTGCGACCCGCGCCTGCTCGGCCAGCGTTCGTTGGCCGTGGCGGTCAGCGACCTGGCGGCCATGGGCGCCGAGGCCATCGGCTTCACCCTTGCCCTGACCTTGCCCGAAGTTGGCCCCACCTGGCTCGAAGCCTACGCCGACGGCCTCAGCCGCATGGCCCAGCGTTGCCGCATCAGCCTGATCGGCGGCGACACCACCCGCGGCCCGTTGAGCATCACCGTTACCGTGTTCGGCCGCGTGCCGGCTGGCCAGGCCCTGCGCCGCAGCGGCGCGCGGCCGGGCGACCTCTTGTGCGTGGGCGGCACGCTGGGCAAGGCGGCCGGTGCGCTGGCGCTGGTGCTCGGTGAGCGCCAGGCCCCGGCCGAGCAGGCCGAGCCGCTGCTGGCCCACTACTGGTCACCGCTGCCCCAGCTCGAGCTGGGGCAGCGCTTGCGTGGCCTGGCCACCTCGGCCCTGGACATCTCCGACGGCCTGCTCGCCGACTGCGGGCACATCGCCAAGGCCTCTGCGGTCGCGCTCGAGGTGAACCTGGCCCAGGTGCCAGTGTCTCCTGCACTAGAGGCGTTTCTCGGCCGCGAAGGCGCCGTTAAGGCCGCGCTCACCGGTGGCGACGACTACGTGCTGGCATTCACCTTGCCCGCCGATGCCTTGGCGGCCCTGGCGGGTTGCGAGGTGCATGTGGTCGGGCGCGTGGTCGCGGGCCAAGGGGTGACCCTGCGTGACCCGCAGGGCCTGGACATCACCCCCGTGCAACGGGGCTATCAACACTTTAGGGAGACACCGTGACCGACCACCCCAAACAGGTGCCTGCGGAGTTCGTTCCGCCATCGGTCTGGCGCAATCCGTGGCACTTCATCGCCTTTGGCTTCGGCTCCGGCACCCTGCCCAAGGCCCCGGGCACCTGGGGTTCGCTGGTGGCCATTCCGTTCATCCCGCTGTGGCAGATGCTGCCGGACTGGGGCTACTGGCTGCTGCTGGGCGTCACCATGCTGTTCGGCTTCTGGCTGTGCGGCAAAGTCGCCAATGACTTGCGCGTGCACGACCATGAAGGCATTGTCTGGGACGAGATGGTCGGCATGTGGATCACCCTCTGGCTGGTGCCGGAAGGGTGGCAGTGGATCCTGGCAGGGTTCCTGATGTTCCGCTTCTTCGACATCCTCAAGCCATGGCCGATTCGCTGGATCGATCGCCATGTGCATGGCGGGGTCGGCATCATGCTCGACGATATCCTGGCCGGCGTGTTCGCCTGGCTGGGCATGCAGCTTCTGGTGTGGGCGGTAGGCTGAAACAGGGAGTGCTTCGATGGCCATAAGGACTGTGCTGCTGGCAATGCTGCTGACCCTGGCACCCTGGGTGGCCGCAGCCGATGATGTGCCCAAGCAGATCCATCTGGTCAGTGAAGAATGGGCCGACTACACCAATGCCGATGGTACCGGCGTGGCCTGGGATGTACTGCGCAAGGTGTTCGAGCCAGCCGGGGTCAAGGTGGTGGCCCAGGGCGTGCCCTACAGCCGCGCGGTCGGGCTGGTGAAGCGCGGCGAAGCGGATGCCTGGGTCGGCTCGTACAAGGAAGAGAGCGACGACAACTTCTACCCCCGCTGGCACTTCGACATGGACCACATCTATGCCCTGGGGCTTGCCAGCAAGCCAGTGCCGACCCATGAAACGGTCGGCAACTACCGCCTGGCCTGGGTGCGCGGCTATGACTACGCCAGCTACCTGCCCAACGTGCACAACTTCCGTGAAATCCAGCGCCGTGAAGGCATCCTGCCGATGCTCGAACACGACCGCGTGGACTTCTACATCGATGCGCAGACCGAAGTCGACTACGTGCTGGGGCAGAGTTCGCAGCCCGAGCGTTTTCGCCGCACCCATGTCGCCGAACTGCCGTTGTACCTGGCCTTTGCTCGCAATGATCAGGCCAGGGCCCTGCGCGACCTGTTCGACCGGCGCATGGCCGAGCTGGTGCGCAGCGGCGAGCTGAAGCCGATCTTCGAGCACTGGAAGCAGCCGTATCCGTTTACACCCGACAGCAAGCCGCAGTAATCGAGAGCGCTAGCGCCGGCAAGCCAGCTGCCACAGGTGGTGGGGGAGCGCTGCCAGGCAACCTAAGCATCGAACTTTTCGATCTTAAGCCACGGTATTCAACGAGCGCACAGGCGCCAACCTGCTGATACAATCGCTTCACGAGAAATTTCCTACTTATCCAGGAGCACAACGTGCCCGTCGTCTTTGTTGCCGCCTCTAAACTCCCGACCCCTTTTGCGACTTTCACCATGCATGGCTTTCTCGACGAAGCCACTGGCCGTGAGCACGTGGTGCTCAGCCTGGGTGATTTCGCCGACGGCGAGCCGGTGCTGGGGCGCCTGCACTCCGAGTGCCTGACTGGCGATGCCCTGTTCAGCCAGCGGTGCGACTGCGGTTCGCAGCTGGAAGCCGCGTTGCAGGCGATTGCCCGCGAAGGCCGTGGCGTGCTGCTGTACCTGCGCCAGGAAGGCCGTGGCATCGGCCTGTTGAACAAGATTCGCGCCTACGAACTGCAAGACGGTGGCGCTGACACCGTCGAGGCCAACGAGCGCCTGGGCTTCGCTGCCGACCAGCGTGACTACGCCATGTGCCTGCCGATGCTCGAGCACCTGGGCGTGAAGGCGCTGCGCTTGATGACCAACAACCCACGCAAGGTCAAGGCGCTGACCGACATGAACATCAAGGTTGCCGAGCGTGTGCCGCTGCACACCGGGCACAACCCGCACAACCGTTACTACCTGGCCACCAAGGCCGGCAAGCTCGGCCACATGCTGGGCAACGAGCACCAGGGCGAGGTGCCCCAGGCGTGACCCGCAGCCAGGTGAAGCGGCGCCTGGCGCTGGCCTGGTGGCAATACCTGGCGGTCGGCCTGGTGCCGCTGCCGGTGATGGCCTGGGCCTTTGGCGGTGGCGAGGCGCTGATCCCGGTGCTGGCCATGCCGCTGTTCATCGCCGGCGCGGCGACCATGTTCCTCAGCCTGCCGCGCTTCGGCGCCTACAAGCGGGCCCTGATCGCCACCTCCAAGGTACTCGGCAGCGCCGAGGAGCCGGCCGCCTGGATCGAGCTGGCGCGCGTGCGGCGCATGGCCATGCTGTACGCCTGCTTCCCGGCCTGGGTCGGCGCCTTGTCGGTGCTGGTGGGGCTCGAAGCTGTGCCACAGATCCTGCTGGCGCTGTCTACCGTGGTGCTGCTCTACCTCTATCGCATCCCGCGTCAGTTGGGTTGATGCGCATCCTGCTCGGCTTGCTGGCATGGTTGGCCTGCAGCGTCCAGGCCGGTGAGCCATTGCGGGTCGTCAGCCTTGCCCCCTCGATGAGTGAAATCATGCTCGAACTGCAGGCCGACGACCTGCTGGTGGGCGTGCTCGACGGCGGCGAACGGCCCGCCGCGCTGGCCAGCCTGCCTTCGGTGGGGCGCCAGGGGCAGCTGGACATGGAGCGCCTGCTCAGCCTCAAGCCGGACTTGCTGCTGCTGTGGCCCGGCAGCGTCGCCGCCGCCCAGCGCGACCAGCTCAAGCGCCTGGGCATCGCCACCTACAGCGCCGAACCCCATGACCTGGACCAGTTGCTCGCGCAGATCGAGGCCATCGCCGTGCGGGTCGGGCGCGCGGAGCAGGGGCGGCGCTATGTGGCGGCCCTGGGCGAGCGCCTGCGCCAGTTGCGCCAGCAGTATCGGCGCGCCGAGCCGCTGCGGGTGTTCTATCAGGTCTGGGACCGGCCGCTGTACACCCTGGGTGGCGGGCAGGTGGTCAGCGATGCCCTGGCGGTGTGTGGTGCGCGCAACATCTTTGCCGACCTCAGCCAGCCTGCGCCGCAGGTCAACGTGGAATCGGTGCTGTTGCGTGACCCGCAGGTGATCCTGGCGGCTGACGCGGCGCAGTTGGCCAGCTGGAAAGCCTGGCCACGCCTGAGCGCGGTGGCCGGTGAGCGTTTGTTGGTGGTGCCGGACAAAGGGCTGGAGCGGCCCAGCGGGCAGATGATCGAAGCCACCGCCCGCCTGTGCGCGCTGCTGGCGGCTAGAGCGCCGGCGTCCAGGTGACGCTGAACAGGGCCGTGCGGCCTTCTTCGCGGTAGTCGTAGTTGTTGGCATCGAAGCTGTACTGTGCCCGGCTGTAGGCCTTGTCCAGCAGGTTATCCAGCTTCACTTCCAGCTTCAGCTCATCGGTTGGGGCCCAGCCGCCGCGCAGGCCGAACAGGCCATAGCCGCCCAGGCGGTTGCGATTGGTCTCGTCGTCGTAGCTGGCGCTGACCGCCTGCCAACTGCCGCCAACCGTGAAGCGCTCGAACTGGCGATCCAGGTCCAGGCTCAAGGTGCGCCGGGCGCGGCGGGCGAGGGTATGGCCGCTGTCGCGGTCGCGGGGGTCGATCAGCGCCAGGCCAAGCTGGCTGCGCCATTGCCCCCACTGTTGTTCCAGCGCCATTTCCAAGCCGTTGATGCGTGCCGAGGCGACGTTGCGCGGGATCGAGCCTTCGCCAAAGATGATCGCGTCCTGCAGGTCGGTGCGGTACAGCGACGTCTCCAGGCGGCTGTCGGGCGTGAGCTGGCTGCGCCACTGCAGTTCGTAGCTTTTCGACCGCTCAGGCTTGAGGTCCGGGTTGCTGTACTGCGGGTAGTACAGGTCGTTGAAGGTCGGCGCGCGGAAGCCTTCGCTGTAGGACAGCAGCACATCGTTCTGTGCGTTGAGCGGCACGGTGAGGCTGCCACTCCAGGTGGTCTGGCCACCGAACTGCTGGTTCTGGTCGCGGCGCACGCCCACTTCGGTGGCAAACCGCTCGCCACTGAAGCGGTGCTGGATGAACGCGGCACGGTTCCAGCGGCTGTCCTCGGTGAACTCGGTGCTGCCGTGCACGCGGTCTTGGTACCAGTCGCCGCCGATCAGCAGGTTGTGCTGGTCGCTCAGGGCCAGGTCGTTCTGCCAGGTGGCCTGGTCGCGGTAGGTGTTGAAGACGAAACGTTCGTCGCTCAGCTTGTCGCGTTTGTCATCGCGGTTTTCGCTGTGGGCCAGCTCCAGGCGCGAGTGCCAGAGGTCGTTGAGCTGGGCGTCGAAGTAGGTGCCGAGGCTGCTGACGACAAAATCGGTGTAGGGCTTTTGCCCGACGCTTTCGAAGGTGTCCATGTCGAAGCGGCCGTAGGGGTTGTCGTATTCGCTGCGGCCACGGCTGTCGAGCAAGTTCAGCCCTGCCTCGAAGCGCTCGCCGAAGGTGTGGCTCAGGCTCAGGTTGAATGACTTGTTGCGATAGGCGTCATGGTCGCCGTCACTGGCGAACGATGGCCCGGTCGAGTCGATGCCGGCTGTTTCATCGAGGCTCGCACCCAGGTTGAAGCGCGTTGCGCCGTCACCGCCGGAAAGCCCCAGGCTGCGCTGGAACGTCTGGTTGCTGCCGGCCGCCAGGCGCAGGCGCGGCTGCAGGCCCTGGCCAGTGCCGCGGCGGGTGAAGATCTGGATGACCCCGCCGATGGCATCGCTGCCGTAGATGGCCGAACGCGATCCGCGCAGCACTTCGACGCGCTCGATCTGGTCGACATCGAGAAACTGCAGGCCGCTGTCGCCGGAGGTGGCGTTGGCAATGCGTACGCCATCGACCAGCACCAGGCTCTGGGCGGCCTTGGTGCCGCGGATGAAGATACCCGGCAGGCTGCCGCGGCCACCGGTGGGGGCGACCTGGACGCCGGGCACGCGGGTCAGCAGGTCGGTGACGCTGCTCGGTTGCAGGCGGTCGATGTCGCTGCGGGTGAACACGGTGTTGGCGGCGCTGGTGGCGGTGCGTGACTCGACCTGGCGGTTGGCGCTGATCAGCACGTCGGGGAGTTTCAGCGCGTCGTCGCGTTCGCTGGCCAGCAGCGGGATGGGCAGGCAGAGCAGGGTGGTAAAGGTCGAGATTTTCATCGAGGCGTCCAAAGCAATCGCCGGCAAGCCGGCTCCCACAGGTACCCCATGGCCCTCGCGGCCGGTGAAGTTCATGTGGGAGCCGGCTTGCCGGCGATGGGCCGCACAGCGGCCCCAAGTGTTTTACAGGCCCAGCTTGGCCATCCGAGCCTTCACCGAAGCCTCGATCCCGGCAGCATCCAGCCCACATTCGGCCAGCATCTGCGCCGGCTTGGCGTGCTCGACGTAGACGTCCGGCAGCCCCAGATGCAGCAGCGGCTTGACCACGGCCTGGCTGGCCAGGAACTCGCCCACGGCAGCACCGGCGCCGCCCATGATGGCGTTTTCCTCGATGGTCACCAGCAGCTCGTGGCTAGCTGCCAGTTCCAGCACCAGGGCCTCGTCCAGCGGCTTGACGAAACGCATGTCGACCACCGTGGCGTTGATCTGCTCGGCCACCTGCAGGGCCTCGGCCAGCTGCACGCCGAACACCAGCAGGGCTAAGTTCTCGCCCTGGCGGCGAACCACGCCCTTGCCGATTTCCAGCGGTTCCAGGTCGGCGCTGATCGGCACATTGGGGCCGGTGCCGCGCGGGTAGCGCACGGCCGCCGGGCCGTTGTACAGGTGGCCGGTGCTGAGCATCTTGCGCAGCTCGTTCTCGTCGCTCGGGGTCATCACCAGCATGCCGGGGATGCAACGCAGGTACGACAGGTCGTAGCTGCCGGCGTGGGTCGGGCCGTCTTCGCCGACCAGGCCTGCGCGGTCGATGGCGAACAGCACGTCGAGGTTCTGCACCGCCACGTCGTGGATCAGCTGGTCATAGGCGCGCTGCAGGAAGGTGGAGTAGATCGCCACCACCGGCTTGCTGCCTTCGCAGGCCATGCCCGCGGCGAGGGTAACGGCGTGCTGCTCGGCAATCGCCACGTCGAAGTAGCGCTCTGGGTAGCGTTCGCTGAACGCGACCAGGTCGGAGCCTTCCTTCATCGCAGGCGTAATGCCCACCAGGCGCTTGTCGGCGGCGGCCATGTCGCACAGCCACTGGCCGAACACCGCAGAGTACTTCGGCCCGCTGGGCTTCTTCGGCGCAGCGGGCTTGTCGGCAGGTTCGAGCTTGGTGATGGCGTGGTAGCCGATCGGGTCGATCTCGGCCGGGGCGAAGCCCTTGCCCTTCTTGGTCACCACGTGCAGGAACTGCGGGCCCTTGAGGTCACGCATGTTGCGCAGGGTGGCGATCATGGTCGGCAGGTCGTGGCCGTCGATCGGGCCGATGTAGTTCCAGCCCAGCTCTTCGAACAGGGTGCCGGGGGCCAGCATGCCCTTGGCGTATTCCTCGGTGCGGCGGGCGATTTCCCAGGCGCCGGGCAGGCGCGACAGCACTTTCTTGCTGCCTTCGCGCATGCTCGAGTAGGTGCGGCTGGAGAGAATCTTGGCCAGGTAGTTGGACAGGCCGCCGACATTGCGCGAAATCGACATGTCGTTGTCGTTGAGGATCACCAGCATGTTGGCGTCGACTTCCTGGGCGTGGTTCAACGCCTCGAACGCCATGCCGGCGGTGAGCGCGCCGTCGCCGATCACCGCGATCGACTTGCGCGCGCTGTTCTGCAGGCGGGCGGCGATGGCCATGCCCAGTGCGGCGCTGATCGAGGTGCTGGAGTGGCCAACGCCAAAGGTGTCGTACTCGCTCTCGCTGCGGCGCGGGAAGGCGGCGATGCCGTCCTTCTGGCGCAGGGTCAGCATGCGCTGGCGCCGGCCGGTGAGGATCTTGTGCGGGTAGGCCTGGTGGCCGACGTCCCACACCAGCCGGTCGTCCGGGGTGTCGAAGACGTAGTGCAGGGCGATCGTCAGCTCGATGACGCCCAGGCCGGCGCCGAAATGCCCACCGGTCTGACCAACGGTATAGAGCAACTCCTGGCGCAATTCGTCGGCCAGGGTCTCCAGGTCGGCTTCGGCCAGCCGGCGCAGGCCGGCAGGCGTGTCAGCGCGGTCGAGCAACGGCGTGACCGGGCGTTCGCGGGGGATCTCTTGAAACGTCGTGGGCATCAGGCGAGTCGTTATGGATGTTTAAGACGCGGCAGTTTACCCCATTGTGGGAAATACTGCCCATTCAGACAGGGCGCGGATTGGGCCGCAAAGCGGCCCCGATCAGTGGCGGCGCTCGACGATGTAGCGTGCCAGGGCCCGCAGCGGCTCGGCATTTTCGCCAAACCCCAGGAGTGCGACCAGCGCCTGGTCGCGCAGTTCGATCGCGTAGGCCTTGGCCGCCTCCAGCCCGAGCAGGGCCGGGTAGGTCGGCTTGTCGCGGGCGACGTCGGCCCCCTGGCGCTTGCCGAGGGTGGCGGTATCGCTTTCCACGTCGAGGATGTCGTCCTGCACCTGGAACGCCAGGCCGATCGCCTGGGCGTAGGCCTGCAGGGCATCGAGCTGCGCCTGCTCGGCGCGGCCGCTGGCCAGGGCGCCGAGGCGCACGCTGGCTTCGATCAGCGCACCGGTCTTGTGCCGGTGCATGTATTCCAGGGCCTGCTGGTCCAGCTTCAGGCCCACCGAGCCAAGGTCGATGGCCTGGCCGCCGACCATGCCGGCCGGGCCTGCGGCCTTGGCCAGGGCCTGCACCATGGCCAGGCGGATGGCGTCGGATTGCGGGCTCAGGCGCGGGTCGAGCAGGGCGCCGAAGGCCAGGCTCTGCAGGCCGTCACCGGCGAGGATCGCGCAGGCTTCGTCGAAGGCCTTGTGGGTGGTCGGCTGGCCGCGGCGCAGGTCGTCGTCGTCCATCGCCGGCAGGTCGTCATGCACCAGTGAATAGGCATGAATCAGCTCCACCGCGCAGGCGGCGCCGTTGGCCTGCTCGGCCGGCACGCCGAGCGCTTCGCAGGCGGCGTAGGCGAGCAGCGGGCGCACGCGCTTGCCGCCGTTCATCACGCTGTAGCGCATCGCCGCATACAGGCGCTCGAGCTCTTTGGAAGGGGCGACGAACAGCGGTTCGAGGGCCGCGTCGACACGCGCCTGGCTGCTGGCCTGGTAAGCGCTGATCATTCTTCTGGCTCCGCATCGAAGGGCTGCGCGGCGAGCTCGCCGTCGCGCTCCAGGAGAATCTGCACTTTCTGCTCGGCCTGGGCCAGGGCGCCCTGGCAATCGCGGGTCAGGGCGATGCCTTGCTCGAAGGCGGCCAGCGAGTCTTCCAGCGACAACTCGCCGTTCTCCAGGCGCTCGACCAGGGCTTGCAGGTCGGCGAGGGATTGCTCGAAATCGATGGAGGCTTTTTTGCGGGCCATGGCGACGGGTCTCGGTGGCTGGTCAGAACGGCGCGACACTAGCAGAGCGGGGCGGGGGGAGCAAACTTGGGGGTGGATTTTCCGGCCTCATCGCCGGCAAGCCGGCTCCCACAGGTACTGCAGCACTGCAGGAGCCGGCAATGGATCAGGCGGGCAGCGCTTCGCGTGCCACCATCGCCTGGCGATAGCGCGCCAGCTCTTCGATGGTCAGCACCGGCAAGTTGTATTGCCGCGCATACACCGCCACCTGCTCGCCGCGGGCCATGCTGCCGTCAGGGTTCATCAGCTCGCACAAGACCGCCGCCGGGCGCAGCCCGGCCAGGCGCGCCAGGTCCACCGAGCCTTCGGTATGGCCGCGACGGGCCAGCACCCCACCGTTGCGCGCGCGCAGCGGGAACACATGGCCTGGGCTGACGATATGGCGCTGATCGGCGGTCGAGCGCAGCGCCGCTTCGATGGTGGTGATGCGGTCCTGGGCGGAAACGCCGGTGCTCACGCCTTCGGCGGCTTCGATGGTGACGGTGAAGCCGGTGCCGTGGCGGGCCTGGTTGTTCTGCACCATCGGCGCCAGCTGCAGGGCGTCGACGGTGGCTTCGTCCAGGCACAGGCAGACGATGCCGCTGCAGTCGCGGATCATCATGGCCATCGTCTGCAGCGAGAGGTTTTCGGCGGCGGCAACGATGTCCGCTTCGTCCTCGCGGTCGTCATCGTCGAGCAGCAGCACAGGGCGCCCGGCCTGGAAGGCGGCGATGGCGGCGGACACATTGGGGAATTGCGGGTGTTGGGTGGACATGAAACGCTCCTCGTGATTGATCGATGAACGTCTCGGGGCGAACAAAATGCGCGCGCAGGGGCGCCCGAAATGGCCCCTGCCTGACGCCTTCTTTCATCCGGACTATGACCGTCGGCTCTGGAGTCGCACCAGATCTGCTGACCCCCGGCATGGCCGGGGCGCTCGCGGGCTCATCTTTCGATTTACCGCCGGTGGGGACTTTCACCCCGCCCTGAAGACCGGGCAAGCATACAGCACTGTGCCACCCTGCTGGCAACCCGCCCGGCTACGACCTTCGGCGATAGGGCCGGCGCCGTTCTACTGCGACAGGCCCTCGATCACCTTCTTCAGCGAAGCCGGCAACATCGGCCCATGCCCCAGCCCCTCGAAGCGTTCGAAGCGCACCTGCAGCCCTGGCACCTTGGCCAGGTCCGCCGCCAGCTCCCGCGCTGGCCGCGCCACATCACCTTGCACCTGCGCACGTGGGTTGGCCGGCTCCTCCCCGCCGCGCATCAGCAGCAGCCTTGGCCGGCTGTCACCCAGGCGCTGCTGCAAGCCCGGCGCTTCACGCACGATGGCCCCGTCGTGCCACCACAACGAAGGGCTGGCTGCCGCGTAGTCGCTGAACGCGCCCGGCCGGGTGAACAGCGCATGCAACACCGCCAAGCCGCCATAGGAATGGCCCCACAGCGTCTGGCGTTGCAGGTCGATCGGCGCCAGCTCGGCCACCATCGGCCGCATGCGCAGGGTCAGCAGGTCGAGGAATGCATCGACGCCGCCGCTGGGCTGGCCGGTCAGCGGGTCGCGCTGCTCGGCTTGCCCAGGCAGCGCCGGGGTGTAGTCGAAGGTGCGGCCGGCGCGTTCGATGCGTTGCTCGGTCTGGTAACCCACGGCCACCAGCAGTGGCGCCTGGCCTGCGGCGAGCCGGCGCAGCTGTTCACGGTCCATGGCGCCCAGCGCGGCATTGCCGTCGAGCATCCACAGCACCGGATAGCCGGCAGCCGGCGCCGGGCGATCGGGTTTGCCGACCCACAGCCGGTAATGGCGCTGGCCGTCGGCCGAGTCCAGGTCGAGCTGGCTGAAGCGGTAGGCCAGGTCCTGGCGCTGCAGCAGCGAAGTGTCCATCTTCTGCTCGCGCGCCGGCTGCGCCAGGGCGGCCGGGGCGCTGAGGGCCAGTGCCAGGGCCAGGTACAACGGCATCTTGCTCATCGGGCAATACTCGTCTTGAGGTCAGAACGACGCGGTCAGGCTGGTGTACAGGGTGCGCCCCGGTTCGTTGTAGGTGGCCGCGCCAGCCCCTTCGATGCCGTTCACGCCCTGGGCGTTGCCGGCCCGGTACAGGCGCTTGTCGAACAGGTTGTCGATGCCGGCGGTCAGGCTCAGGTGCTTGCTCAGCGCATAGGTGCCGCTGGCGCCCACCAGGGCGTAGGGCGCCAGCTGGTCGTTGGCGGAGCCGGTGACGCGCTCGCCGTGGTAGTCGTACTTCTTCGGCTTCTGCTTGCCGTACCAGGCCACGCTCAGCTGCAGCGACAGGTCATCGCTGGCTTGCCAGTCGAGCATCGAGTTGAGGGTGTAGGCCGGGGTCACCGACAGGGTCTCGCCGGTTTCCTTGTTCTTCGACTGCAGCATGTAGGTGAGGTTGTTGCTCCACTTCAGCTGTTCGCTCAGCGGGATGGTCAGGGTGCCTTCCAGCCCTTCGACCACGGCCTTGGGGATGTTTTCCCACTGGTAAACCGCCGCGTTGGCGTAGCTGCCGCTGCCGCCGATGGCGCTGCCGATCGGGCTCAGGCCGGAGTCGATCTTGTTCTTGTAGTCGTTGCGAAAGTAGGTCAGGCCCGCGACCCAGCCATCACGCTGGTACTCGATCCCCAGCTCCTTGTTGATGCTGGTTTCGGCCTTGAGGCTGTCGTTGCCTTGCAGGTAGCAGCTGGTGCTCTGCCCGTAGCAGCCCTGGCCGCGGCTATAGAGCAGGTAGTCGGGGTTGAGCTGGTACAGGTTCGGCGCCTTGTAGGCACGGGCGATGCCGGCTTTCAGGGTGAGGGTGTCGGTCAGTGCGTGGGACAGGTTCAGCGACGGGCTCCAGTTGTCGCCGACGATGCTGTGGTGATCGAAGCGCAGGGCCGGGGTGAGCATGGTGCCCGGCAGCACTTCGATGTTGTCTTCGGCGAACAGCGAGAAGATCTGCACTTGCGAGCTGGTGTCACGGCCGCTGCTGGGCAGGCCGCCGATGGCGCCGCCTTCGCTGGTGCTCTGGGTGTTGGCGCTGGGGTCGTCGAGCTTTTGCTGGGTCCATTCGCTGCCCAGGGTCAGGGTCTGGTCGCGCCAGGCGTGCAGCGGCAGGTTCAGCTCGCCGTGGGCGGTCAGGTCGCGCAAGGTCGAGGTGTAGAAGTCGGTGTTGCTGAAAATGCCTTCGGTGCCGCCGGCCAGGCCTTCGTTGATGCGCTGGTTGCGGGTCTTTTCGTATTGCAGGTAAGCCATGCTGCTGCCGAAGTCCCAGTCGCCGCGGTGGGTGAGGGCGAAGTTCTCGCGGTAGAGGATGTTGGTTTCCTTGCCCAGCATGTTCTTCACGTTGGCGTTGGAGTTGGTGTTCTGGGTATCGCCGGTGTAGATGTTGCCCTGGCGGCTGAAGCCAGCTTCCAATTCCAGGGTCTGCTCAGGGGTCAGGTGCCAGCTCAGCAGGCCATTGACGTCCTTGTTGCGCACGCCTTCGCGGCCTGCGGGCAGGGTGCCGGCCTGGTTGCCGGTGCGCGCGGACTCATGGCCGGCGTTGATGTCCCAATCGTCCGCGTCGGTCTTGGCGACGTTGCCGTAGACGCGGTAGCTGAGCGTGTCGGTGAGCGGGCCGTTGAGGCCGAAGCTCACGCGCTTGGTGGCGCCTTCGTCGCCGTGCTGGGGGAAGTTCTGGTACACGGTCATGTTGCCGTGGGTTTCGCCGGAGGCCTGCTTGGTGATGATGTTGACCACCCCGCCCATGGCGCCGGAGCCGTAGCGCGCCGCAGCCGGGCCACGGATCACTTCGATGCGCTCGACCTGGTCGGCCGGCACCCAGTTGGTGTCACCGCGCGAGTCGCGCTCGCCACGCCAGCCATAGCGCACCGAGCTGCGGCTGCTGACCGGCTTGCCATCGACCAGGATCAAGGTGTTCTCCGGGCCCATGCCGCGGATGTCGATCTGCCGGTTGTTGCCGCGCTGGCCGCTGGTGGAGTTGCCGGTCAGGTTGACCCCGGGCATGGTGCGGATGATCTGCGACAGGTCGTTGGCCGGCGGGCGCTTCTTGATGTCCTCGGCGGTGATGATCGACACCCCCGGCGCCTGCTTGGTCTCTTCCAGCGCGGTGGCCACCACGTTCTGGCTTTCCAGCTCGACCGGCGCGGGCTGGTCGTTGGCGGCGTGCACGGCGCTGCTCAGCAGGCAACTGGAGAGCAGCAGGAAGGGGGCGAAAGGCAGCGGGCGGGGCGACATCATCGATCTCCGGGGCAACGGGCGGAAGGCAAGAGATCGTGGATGATAATTACTCTTAATTGAGAGTAAAGCGCATTAACTTTCTAAACATTTGCAGCGCTCGGCAGCAGCAGGTGCAGGCACAGCCCAGGGTGGCCATTGCTGGCCCACAGCTTGCCGCCTTGCAGCTCGACGGCGCGGCGGGCGATGGCCAGGCCCAGGCCGAAACCGGCGCCGCTGCCGGCCAGGCGCTGGTAGGGCTGGAAGATGCGCTGCAGCTCATCGTGGGGCACGCCGGGGCCCTGGTCGCTCAGGCGCAGGTGCCAGCAATCGCCCTCGCGCCAGCCATCCAGGCTGACCCGGCCGCCCTCCGGCGAATGGCGGATGGCGTTGCGCAGCAGGTTCTCCAGGGCCTGGGCCAGGCTGTCGAGGTGAGCCTGCACCACGCAGTCGGTGCCCAGCGAGCAGGGCAGGCGGGCGAGGCTCCAGCCACTTTCGAAGCTGCTGTCCTGGCACAGCGCTTCCCACACCGACAGCACCAGCACCGGCTCGGTTGGCAACTGCGGCTGTTCGGTGTCCAGCCAGGCCAGGTCGAGGGTGTCTTCGAGCAGCTTCTGCATATCGCCTACCTCGCGGTCCAGGCGCTCGCGCAGCTGCGCCGGCGGCAGGCCGCTGTCGTGGGCGATGCGCAGGCGTGCCAGCGGCGTGCGCAGCTCGTGGGACAGCGTGCGCAGCAGCAGGCGTTGCTGCTCCAGGCTCTGGCGCAGGCGGCCGGCCATGTGCTCGAAGGCCTGGGCCAGTTCGCCGAGTTCGTCGCGGCGCTTTTGCAGGGCCAGGCCAGGGCTTTGCAGGTCATCGGCGCGCAAGGCGTCGGCGCGGTCGCGCAGGCGGTTGAGCGGTGCCACCAGGTGGCGATACAGCGCCAGGCCCATCAGCAGCGCAAGCAGTGCGGGAGCCACGCCGTGGGTGATGACGTGGGTCCAGGGGGTGAGGCCGGTGGGCAGCAGGCGCTCGGGCAGCTGGATGACCAGGCGGCCGTCCTGCGGGCGTTCGGGGAAGGCGATGCTGACGTAGGGCAGTTCGTCCTGCAGGCGCCGGCTCATGGGCCAGTCGAGCTTGCGCATGAAGGTCAGGTGGCTGGCGTCCTCGGCGCTCAGCGGCGTGCTGGCGAGGCTTTCCAGGCGCGGGCCGACCAGCGCCACCCAGGTGTCTTCAGCCTGTTCGAGCTGGCGGCGATAGGCTTCGGCGCCGGCTGCACCGCCCTGGCGCCAGGCGCTTTCGGCTTGCTGTGCATAACGTGCCAGGTAGTCCTGGTCGGCAGGGGCGAGGAAGTAGGTGCTGCGCTCCACCGACAGGCCCCAGGTCCAGATCAGCCAGGTCAGCAGCAGGCAGAAAGCCACCTGCAGCAACGCCAGCTTCCACAGTAGCGGGTGACGACGCATCAGCGGTTTTCCGTGTTCACCAGGATGTAGCCCTGGCCGCGCACCGCCTGGATCTGCAGGTGCTGGGCGCCGATGTCGGCGAGTTTGCGGCGCAGGTTGCAGACGTGCACATCAAGGCCGCGGTCCAGGCGGGTGTAGGCCCGGTGCAGCACGGTCTGGTAGAGGAATGCCTTGCTCAGCGCTTCGCCGGGGTGGGCGTGCAGCGTGGCCAGCAGGCGAAACTCCGAGCCGGTCAGGCCGGCGTCCTGGCCGTGATGGCTGACGTCCTGGCGGCCGGCATCGAGGGTCACCGAGCTGTCGCTGCGCGGCTGGGCCGGCTGGCGGTCGAGGGCAACCCGGCGCAGCAGGGCGTCCATACGGGCATCGAGCTCGGCGAGGCTGAAGGGTTTGGGCAGGTAGTCGTCGGCACCGCGGGTGAAGCCGCTGATGCGGTCCTGCTCGGCGCCCAGGGCCGACATCAGCATCACCGGCACGGCCTGGTGGCGGCGCAGTTGGTCGAGCAGGCTGAGGCCGTCGATGCCCGGCAGCATGATGTCCAGCAGCACCAGGTCGAAGCGCTGCTGTTGCATGGCGTTCAGCGCCTGGGTGCCGGTGGCGCAGGCGTGAACCCGCAAGCCACGGTGGATGAAATGGCGTTCCAGGTCCTGGCGCAGGTGGGTGTCGTCTTCGGCGAGCAGCAGGTGGGTGGGCACGGCGTGGCCTTGAATGAGAATTCGTATCAATTACGAATCATCCCACTGCAGCGGGCGTCGAGCAATGCCCAGCCGTGCTTAATACCTGCGCCCTTGGCATGGCTTACCAGTTGTAGGTCACGCTCGACACCACCGTGCGCCCTTCGCCGTAGTAGCAGTCCCATTCGCTGACGCAACTGGCGACATAGGTCTTGTCGGCAAGGTTTTTCACGTTCAGCGCCAGTTTCACGCCTTTGACGCGCAAGGCCGACAGCCCCAGGTCGTAGGTCAGGCTTGCGTCATACACGGTGTAGGAGGGGATCTGGAAGGCGCCTTCGTAGTCATCCCCGTAGTTGCTGCGGGCGTAGCGGGCGCCTACGCCCGCACCCAGGCCGGCCAAGGGCGTATCACCCAGCACCATGTAGTTGAGCCACAGCGCTGCCGTCAGCGGTGGGTTGCCTGCCGGGTGGCGGCCTTTGCGGCCGTCGTTGTCCTTGGTGTACTTGATGTCGTTGCGCGCCGCCGAGGCGATCACGCTGAAGGCTTTGCTCAGCTCGGCCTTGGCTTCGAGCTCGAGGCCCTTGGAGCGAATGGCACCGCTCTGGTTGCTGAAACCTGGGTTGACCAGGTCAGTGGTGAGGATGTTCTTCTGTTCCAGTTCGTACGCCGAAACCTGCACGAAGCTGTTCTGCCCCGGCGGCTGGTATTTCACCCCGGCCTCGTACTGCTTGCCGGTGGAGGGGGAGAAGGCGCTGCCCTTGGCGCTGGTGCCGGCAAGGGGCAGGAACGATTCCGAGTAGCTGACGAAGGGGGCCAGGCCATTGTCGAACAGGTAGACGATGCCGCCACGGCCGGTGAACTTCTCGTCCTTGCTGCTGGTGTGGTTGCCGCTCAAGGGCTCCTTGTTGTTGGTGTCGGCCCAGTCGTAGCGGCCACCGAGCACGAAGATCCACTTGTCCAGCTTGATCTGGTCCTGGGCATACAGGCCGGTTTGGGTCACGGTGTTGTCCCAGCGGTAGTTGTTGCCGAAGTTCAGGGGCTGGCCGTAGACCGGGGTGAACAGGTCGATGATCGGCGGGTTGAAGTCGTACAGGCCATCGAACTTCGAATTGAAGTGGTAGTAGTCCAGCCCGATGATCGCCGTGTGGCTGAGCGGGCCGGTGTCGAATTCGGCCTGGGCGATGTTGTCGACGCCGAAGACTTTGTTGTCCTGTTGCCAGTCCACGCCATAGCGGGTGGTGTAGCGCTGGTCATCGACCCCGGTGATCGGGTTGGTGACGAAGCGGTAGCCGTGCAGGGGCGCTGTGTAATGGTCGTTGACCCGGGCATAGCGCGCGTTCTGCTTGAGCGTCCAGGTGTCGTCGAGCCGGTGCGCGACCTCGTAGCCGAAGGCGTATTGCTCGCGGTGGTAGTCGTTGACGCCGGGCTCACCGAGGAACAGGTCGCGGTCGATCTTGCCGTTGGGGTTGTCGAATACCGTGCCCACGGCGGGCAGGCCCTGTGCTTCGGGTACGCCTTTGTCCTTCTGGTACTGGGCGAACAGGGTCAGGCTGGTGTCTTCATTGGGCCGCCAGGTGAAGCTGGGGGCGATGAACTGGCGCTTTTCCTCGACGTAATCGATCTCGTCGTTGCTGTCGTTGGCCAGCGCGGTCAGCCGGTAAAGCCACTTGCCGTCGTCATCGAGCGGGCCGCCCAGGTCGATGGCGGCGCTCTTGTGGTCGTAGCTGCCGGCTTCGAACTTCACCTGGTGCAGCGCCGCGGCAGTCGGCCGCTTGCTCACCAGGTTGACGATGCCGCCAGGCTGGTTCTGCCCGTAGAGCACCGACGCCGGGCCCTTGAGCACCTCGATGCGCTCCAGCCCATAGGGTTCGATCTGCAGCGCGCCGCCGGTGCTGCCGCCGCCATAGGGCAGGTGCAGGCCATCGAGGTACAGCGGCGTGGGTGAAAAGCCGCGGGAGGTGGGTTCATCGAAAATCTTCACCCGGTCGGAAAAGCCGCCGCCGGTGATGCCTGGCGTGTAGCGCAGCGCCTCGGTCACGCTCTGGGCGGCGCGCGACTGGATCTCGGTGGCGGTCACCACGTTGATGGTCTGTGGGATTTCCACCAGCGCCGAGTCGGTCTTGGAGCCGGTGGCACTGCGCTTGGCGACGATGCCGTCGACCGGGCCCCAGGCGCTTTCCAGCGCCTCGGGCGCGTTGACGTTGGTGGCGCCAAGTTGCAGCGGGCCGTCCAGCACCGGTTGCAATGACCAGCCGCCCTGGGTGTAGACAGCCTGCAGGCCACTGCCGGCGAGCAACCGCTCGAGCCCCTGGGGCACGTCGAAGCGCCCCTGCAGGCCGGCACTGCGCTTGCCTTCGGTCAGCTGTGCATCCACCGACAGCATGATCCCGGCGTCGCTGGCGAAGCGGTTCAGAACCTGGTCCAGGTTGCCTGCGGCAATGGCGTACTGGCGCGCCTGGCTCATGCTGGCGTCGGCCGCCCATGCCAGGCCCGGCAGCGTGGGCGTGGCAATCAGCAGGCTGGCGAACAGGCCGCCGCGCAAGGCGCCGTTCAAGGCAAACTTTTTCAGTGGTGGATGGTAAAGCACGCTCTGATTCCCCCGATGAGACTGATTCTTGATTTGCTTTCAAGACCTATCCCGAACGGGGCATGAAAACCGACAAGGGTTGATGAAGTTTTTCTGCTCAGGCTCGGCGCGTGACCGTCACCCAGTAGCGGGTCACGGTCTCGACGCGCACTGGCAAGGTGCGCTCGAGGGCCTTGAGTACGTTGTCGGTGTTCTCCAGGGGGAATACGCCGGTCAGCAACAGGCTGGCGGCCGCTGCATCGCAGCGAATCCAACCCGGGCGATAGCGCTTGAGTTCGGCCAGAAAGTGCCCCAGCGGCTGGCGCTCGGCTACCAGGCGGCCTTCGCTCCAGCTGCTGCTGTCGGGGTTCGCGGGGCGCATCGGGCCGCAGGCGCTGTCACTGAACCACAGGCTGTGGCCGGCGCTCATGTACACCGAGGCGCCATGCCGGGGGCTGACGCGCAGTTGGCCGTCAAACAGTTCAACCTGGGTGCCGCCGTTCAGCTCGCGCACCGAGAAGCGCGTGCCCAGCGCCTGAACCTCGCCGCTGGCGGATTCCACGATCAGCGGGCGGTTTGCATCGTGGCCGCTGGTCAGCAGTATTTCGCCGCCAAGCAGCCGGATTCGGCGTTCCCGGGCACTGAAACGCAGGTCGATGGCGCTGGCGCTGTTGAGGTCCAGGCGGGTGCCATCGCTGAGCAGCATGTGGCGGATTTCGCCGGTGGCGGTGCGATGCTGGGCAAAGGTCGCGCGCCATGGCAACTGGTCGTGCAGCAGGTAGCCGCTGCCGCCGGCGACCAGCAGCAGGCCAAGGGCCTTCAGCGCGGCGCGGCGCTGCGGGTCCGGCCTGTCGCGCAATACCGCACGGGCACAGTCTGCGGGCACTGCGGCGAAGGTCTCCTGCAACTGCTGCAGGCGCTGCCAGGCTCGCCGGTGTTCCGGGTGCGCCTGCTCCCAGGTGGCGAATGCCTGGCGCTGTTGGGCGTCGAGCTCGCCGCCCCAGTGCAGCATCAGCCATTGGCTGGCCTGCTCGACGATGGCCGCGTCGATCGGCGCGTCGAAGCGGCGGTTCAAGGCGCGTAGACCAGTTGATAGCAGGCCAGGATCGCCCGAGTCATGTACTTCTGCACCGAGCTGACCGTGACCCCGAGGCGTTCGGCAATCTGTGGGTAGGTCAGCCCTTCGAACTGCGAGAGCAAGAACGCCTGGCGCACGTTATCCGGCATGCGGTCGAGCATGGCATCGATCTGCACAAGGGTTTCGAGAATCAGCGCGCGGGTCTCAAGCGAGGGTGATTCAGGCTCGGGCAGGTGCGCGATGCTTTGCAGGTAGGCGCGCTCGATGCGCAGGCGGCGCCATTGGTCGATGACCAGGTTGCGGGCGATTTGCGCAAGATAGCTGCGGCTCTCCCGCGGGCCGGGCATGCGCCCCGACACCATCAGCCGCAGGAAGGTGTCCTGGGCAATGTCCGCCGCGTGCTCGCGATCACCCAGGCGCCGACGCAGCCAGGCCTGCAGCCAGCCATGGTTGTCACGATAAAGGCTATCCAGGGTGTCGGTGGGGTCTGTCGCGGCCATGAAGGTCTTCGCCCGTTAATGATAGGCATTATCATTACACGTTGAGTGGCGACTGGCAAAACGACATTGCGGGTGAATCGCAGGCATTAAAAAGCCGGCTTGTGGCCGGCTTCTCGGGGACGCTTCCGGCTAATTTATGGTAAGCCGCAACCGCCTTAACTGTGTGGCCGACAAGGGCCTGAAAGAGAGGGCGAACGCTCGTACGGAGTGCTGCCGAGCCCTCTGGAACGCGGCTTGCGCCGGCCGGGGCTTAATGTGCGGCGTAGCATACAGAGGCTGGCACAGGATGCCCAGCAAAAATTGGCACAGGGTGTTTCAGCCGGGGCGGCGCTGGCGGTAATGCGACCAGTGGAACACCCAGCCGAGGATTTCCAGGCGTTGGTCCTGACGTTGGGCGCGGGTGTAGCGCTCCACCGGGAAATTGTGGCGGTCGTTGCTGTGCAGGCACAGGGTGTCGTTGTGGCCGCGGCTGAGGCTGTTCACCCTGAGTACGCCGTTGTGCAGCAGGGCGTAGATTTCGCCATCGACCACGCGGGTCTGGCTCAGGTCGACGGCCAGGATCGCCTCGCGCGGGAGCCAGGGCGTCATGTTGCTGGCAGGCATGGCCAGGCTGACGGCATTGTCGGGGGCCACGCCGAGTGCCTTGAGGGCTTGGGCCGGCAGGCGCAGGCAATGCCCGTCGAGGGCTGCCAGGCGGCCTTCGCGCACGTCATGGAAGGGGATCTGCAACAGCCTGCCGTCAGGTTTGGACAGCGAGTGCGTCGACGCCGGTTTGGCGCTGCAAGCGTCCACCCGCAGGATCGAGCTTGGGTGCTTGGGCCCTTCGCCGCAGCGCAGCCAGCGCCTGTGCACACAGAACAGGTCGGCGATTTCGTCCAGGCGAGCCAGGGGAATGCCGCGCCTGAACCAGTTGTTCACGTGCTGGGGCGTGACACGCCGCTGGGCGGCGAAGTCGGAAGGGGTCAGGCCGCATTCTTGGAGCAGGGCCTTTAGGCGGTCACCGGAAGTATTCATGGGGCCGAGTCTAGCGGCCACGCTTGAGTAGGGAAATGAACCCGATGTTGATGGCAAATGTACGAAAAAAGCTCTGTTGTAGGGCGTTTGCGTAGGAAGCTGTAGGACTTTTTACCGCTCAGTCGCCGCCCACAAAAAAACCCGCCGAAGCGGGTCTTTTTTTGCAATCGCTATCAGCCCTTGTAGGCTGCGACCGACTTGGTGATCGCGGCGCGGGCGGCGTCGGCGCCTTCCCAGCCTTCGATCTTGACCCACTTGCCCTTCTCGAGATCTTTGTAGTTCGCGAAGAAGTGCTCGATCTGCTGGATCAGCAGGGCCGGCAGGTCGGTGTATTCCTTCACGTCGACGTACAGCTGCGACAGCTTGTCGTGCGGTACAGCGATGACCTTGGCGTCGCCGCCGCCGTCGTCGGTCATGTTCAGCACGCCGACCGGGCGGGCGCGGATCACCGAGCCTGGGGCAACCGGGTATGGGGTCACGACCAGCACGTCCAGCGGATCACCGTCGTCGGCCAGGGTGTTGGGGATGAAACCGTAGTTGGCCGGGTAGAACATCGGGGTGGCCATGAAGCGATCAACGAACAGGGTGTCGCTGTCCTTGTCGATTTCGTACTTGATCGGCGCGTGGTTGGCCGGGATCTCGATAGCGACGTAGATGTCGTTCGGCAGGTCTTTGCCAGCCGGAATCTTGCTGTAGCTCATTGGGCAGTGCCCCCGTGTTTGATCAAAAAAAGTGGCGCGATTATAGGCACATTCTGCCAGGCCATGCCACGCCCGACCTGATGCGCGGGCGCATCAGGCGTGGCTTTCGCGGTAGTCGGGGTGTTCGGCCTGCAGCCGCGTCAGGCGCGCCAGCGGGTCCTGGCGGTAGAACAGCACGAGCTGCTGGTACACCTGTGGATAAGCCTGTTGCAGCAGGTCGGGCGCGCTGAAGAAATACTCGCTGGTGACGGCAAAGAACTCGGCCGGGTTTTCCGCCGCGTAAGGGTCGATGGCGGTCTCGACGTCGGGGTTGGCATCGAGCTGGCGGTTGAGGTCGTCATAGGCCTGCTGCATGGCGCTGGCCCAGGCCTCGACGTGCATGCCGCTGTGCAGCGGCGGCAGGCCGTTGGCATCGCCATTGAGCATGTCGAGCTTGTGCGCCAGCTCGTGGATCACCAGGTTGTAGGCCTCCCAGCCGCCGCTGGCCAGCACCCCGGCCCAGGCCAGGATCACCGGGCCCTGCTGCCAGGCCTCGCCGCTGTGCTCGCCGTCCCACACATGCTCCACGCCACTGGCGTCGCGGTGGCGCTGGGGGCTCTTGAAGTCGTCGGGGTAGAGGATGATCTCGTGGAAGCCCTGGTACCAGTTCAGCTCGCCCAGGTGCAGCAGCGGCAACTGGGCCTGGGCGGCGAGGAACAGGCGCTGCTCGTCGTCCAGCTCGACGCCGGGCAGGGTGGTCAGGTGCTTGTCGAGCAGGAACAGGATGCAGGCTTCACGCAGCCAATGGTCCTCGGCTTCGCTGATGCCATCGAGCATCGGCAGGCGCTCGCGAATCGCCTGCCATTGCCGCGGCTCGATCGGGTAGCGCGCCAGGGTGCGCTTGCGCCGCCAGGCGCTGAACGACCACATGTGCGCTGTCAGTGCGCCTTTGCCGTGCGGCCCAGGCGGCCACGCAGCAGGCCCAGGATCATCGGGATCAGCGACAGCAGGATGATGCCGACCACCATCAGCGACAGGTGCTGCTTGATGAAGGGCACGTTGCCGAAGAAGTAGCCCAGGGTGACCAGGCCGCCCACCCACAGCAGCGAGCCGGCGACGCTGAAGCCCAGGAAGCGCGGGTAGTGCATGTGGGCAATGCCGGCGACGAACGGCGCGAAGGTGCGCAGGATCGGCAGGAAGCGCGCCAGGGTCACGGTCTTGCCGCCGTGGCGGTCGTAGAAGTCGTGGGTGCGCTGCAGGTAGTCGCGGCGGAAGATCTTCGAATTCGGGTTGTTGAACAGGCGTTCTCCCGCCGTGCGCCCGATCACGTAGTTGGTGCTGTCACCCATGATGGCCGCAGCCATCAGCAGGCCTGCCAGCAGCACCGGGTCCATGCCGCCACCGGCGGCGACGGCGCCGGCGATGAACAGCAGCGAATCGCCAGGCAGGAACGGCATCACCACCAGGCCGGTTTCGCAGAAGATCACCGTGAACAGGATGGCGTAGATCCAGGGGCCGTAGTTGGTGACCAGCAGATCGAGGTAGGCATCGAGATGGAGGATAAGGTCCAGCGGGTTGAATTCCATGTACAGCACCTGTGTTCTTGACCCGCAGCTACGGGCGCGCGGACCTGCGGGAGGGTAAAATTTCACACATGTCAGGAGGAGGCATTATACGGCGAAGTCGGAATCATGCCCGGGGAGATTGTAGCGGGGGGTTACTGGCCCTATCGCCGGCAAGCCGGCTCCCACCGTTATTTCACTGCGCTCGATGGCAGTGGGGTACTTGTGGGAGCCGGCTTGCCGGCGATGGGGCTGATCAGTCCAGGGTAATCGGCAGGATATAGCTCTCGAACTCGGTATCCCGGCGAAACCCGATGGATTCATAGGTCTTGCGTGCCACTTCGTTGTTGGCGCTGGTCGACACGCGCATGCGCACGGCCTGGGTTTCGCGGGCCATTTTCTTGGCCTCGCGCATCAGGTGGTCGGCCACCAGCATGCGCCGCGAGTCTTCGGCGACGAAGATGTCATTGAGAATCCACACCCGCTTGAGCGACAGCGACGAAAAACTTGGATACAACTGGCAAAAACCCAGCAGCTTGCCATCGTCATCGTCCGGCAGCGCCAGGTAGATGATCGATTCGCCCCGTTTCAGGCGTTTTTCCAGGAAGCTGCGCGAACTGTCTGGAAAAGGTAGCTGCCCATAGAACTCGCGGTAGCGGACGAACAGTGGAGTGAGCAGGTCGAGGTGTTCCAGGCTTGCCTTGATGATGCGCATGTGTGGGGCCCTCAGAGTCCATTTGGGGAAACAGCGGTATGCCAGCAGCTTTCAAGCGCATGCTGCCCAATGCTGGGCAGAAGCGCAATCCGCGTTCCATGACATGTTGCTTACTGCTCGCCTAGCAGGAAGTTTCCTTTTTGGGTGGCTGCATTGTCACTTTCGAGTGTGTGAACTTCGGCTTCATCCTTCAGATTCACCCCGGACAACTGCCGCCGACACGCCTCGCGCATCAGGTACAGCAGCCGGTGGGCCGCCATGCCGTAGCTCAAGCCCTCCAGGCGCACGTTGGAAATGCAGTTGCGGTAGGCGTCGGTCAGGCCGACCTTGGGCCCGTAGGTGAAGTACAGGCCAAGGCTGTCGGGGGAGCTCAGGCCGGGGCGTTCGCCGATCAGCATCACGGTCATCCGCGCGCCGAGCAGCTCGCCCACTTCGTCGGCCACGGCCACGCGGCCTTGTTCGACCAGCAGCACCGGGGCGCAGCTCCAGCCATCGGCGGCCGCCTGTTCCTCGAAGCGGCTGAGAAACGGTAAGGTGTGGCGGTGCACGGCGAGGGCCGAGAGGCCGTCGGCAACCACGATCGCCAGGTCGCAGCCGCCGGGGTTGGCCTGGGCATGCTGGCGCAGTTGCTCGGCCGAATCTTCATTCAGCCGCCGCCCAAGGTCCGGGCGTTGCAGGTACTGGTGGCGGTCGCTGGCGGCGCTGTGCAGCACCAGGCTGTCGCGGCCGCGGCCTTTCAGTTGTTCGGCCAGCGCGCCGTGGTCGAACGGCAGGTGCACGGCATCACGGGCCTGGGCGTGGGCGAACTGGAAGTCCAGCTGCGCGCCGGTCGGCAGGCTGATGCCGCTGCGGCCAAGGGCGATGCGCGCCGGGGTCAGGTTGCGCAGGGCCAGCCAAGGGTTTTCCGGGGTGGGGGTGCGATGCTCCATGGTCACCTCTATGCCAACTGCGCCAGGGCCTGGCGGAATGCCGGCGGCAGGTTGTCGCCGAAGCGAACACGCCCGTCGGCCTGGGTGAAGATGCCGGTGCGCTGCAACCAGGCCTCGAACTCCGGCCCAGGCTTGAGGCCCAGGGTCTGGCGCGCGTACAGCGCGTCGTGGAACGAGGTGGTCTGGTAGTTGAGCATGATGTCGTCGGAGCCGGGGATGCCCATGATGAAGTTGATCCCGGCCACGCCGAGCAGGGTCAGCAGGGTGTCCATGTCGTCCTGGTCGGCTTCGGCGTGGTTGGTGTAGCAGATGTCGCAACCCATCGGCACGCCGAGCAGCTTGCCGCAGAAGTGGTCTTCCAGGCCGGCGCGGATGATCTGCTTGCCGTTGTACAGGTACTCCGGGCCGATGAAACCGACCACGGTATTGACCAGAAACGGCTTGAAATGGCGGGCCACGGCATAGGCGCGGGTTTCGCAGGTCTGCTGGTCGACGCCGTGGTGGGCGTTGGCCGACAAGGCACTGCCCTGGCCGGTTTCGAAGTACATGAGGTTCTGTCCGAGGGTGCCGCGCTTGAGCGACAGGCCTGCCTCGTAACCCTCCTGCAGCACGTTGAGGTTGATGCCGAAGCCGGCGTTGGCGGCCTCGGTGCCGGCAATCGACTGGAACACCAGGTCCAGCGGCACGCCGCGGTTGATGGCTTCGATCGAGGTGGTGACGTGGGTCAGCACGCAGGCCTGGGTGGGGATGTCGTAGCGCTGGATGATGGCGTCGAGCATTTCCAGCAGGGCGCAGATCGAGGCGATGCTGTCGGTGGCGGGGTTGATGCCGATCATGGCGTCGCCATTGCCGTAGAGCAGGCCGTCGAGGATGCTCGCAGCGATGCCGGCCGGCTCGTCGGTGGGGTGGTTGGGCTGCAGGCGGGTCGACAGGCGCCCGCGCAGGCCCATGGTGCCGCGAAAACGGGTGACCACGCGGATTTTCTGCGCCACCAGCACCAGGTCCTGCACGCGCATGATCTTCGACACGGCGGCCGCCATTTCCGGCGTCAGGCCTGGGGCCAGGGCGCGCAGGCTGTCTTCGTCGGCCTCCTCGCTGAGCAGCCAGTCGCGCAGGCCGCCCACGGTGAGGTGGCTGACCGGCGCAAAGGCCTGGGCGTCGTGGCTGTCGATGATCAGCCGGGTGACTTCATCCTGTTCGTAGGGAATCAGCGCTTCGTTGAGAAAATGGCTGAGCGGGATATTGGCCAGGGCCATCTGCGCGGCCACGCGCTCGCCGTCGTTGGCTGCGGCAACGCCGGCCAGGTAATCGCCCGAACGGGCCGGGCTGGCCTTGGCCATCACGTCCTTGAGGCTGTCGAAGCGGTAGACCAGGTGGCCTACCGTGTGTACGAAACTTGCCATACAGAATCTCCAGAGCGCCGCAGGGCGGGCCTGCGGCGAGTGTCGGCGATCAGTGCAGGGCCTCTTCGGCCTTCTGGATCGCGGCGAATTCCTCTTCCGGTGTGCCCGCCACCAGGTGATGGCGGCTGTAGAACGCAAAGTAGGCGATCAATACCGCATAGATCACGGCTGCGCCAATCACCACCCGTGGGTCGACCAGGAAGCCGGCGACCACCGCGATGCAGGCCAGCACCAGGGCTACGCCCGAGGTGAAGATGCCACCTGGGGTGCGATAAGGCCGTTCCATCTTCGGCCGGCGGATACGCAGGGTGATGTGCGCGGCCATCATCAGTACATAGGACAGCGTAGCGCCGAACACCGCCACCAGGATCAGCAGGTCGCCCTGGCCGGTCAGCGACAGGGCGAAACCGATGATGCCGGGGATGACCAGGGCCAGTACCGGGGCCTTGCTCTTGTTGGTTTCGGACAGTTTGCGCGGCAGGTAGCCGGCGCGGGAAAGCGCGAAGATCTGCCGCGAATAGGCATAGATGATCGAGAAGAAACTGGCGATCAGGCCCGCCAGGCCGACCAGGTTGACGAAGCCGCCCATCCAGGTGGAGCCGCCGTAAGCCTTGGCCAGCGCCTCGACCAGCGGGTTGCCGGAGGCCTTGAGCGCTTCGGCGCCGGCACCGCCCGGGCCGACCACCAGGATCAGCAAGGCGAAGGCCAGCAGCACCAGCATCGCGCCGATCAGGCCGCGTGGCAGGTCGCGCTTGGGGTTCTTGGTTTCCTCGGCAGCCAGCGGCACGCCTTCGACAGCCAGGAAGAACCAGATGGCGTAGGGGATTGCCGCCCACACCCCGACATAGCCGAACGGCAGGAAGCTGCTGGCGCCCACCGCGTCGGTCTGGGCGATGTCGAACAGGTTCGCTGCATCAAAATGGGGCACCATGCTCACCAGGAACACCGCCAGGGCGATGGCGGCGATGGCGGTGATGATGAACATCAGCTTGAGCGCTTCACCCACGCCGAAGATGTGGATGCCGATGAACACGACGTAGAACGCCAGGTAGATCATCCAGCCGCCGATGCCGAACAGTGACTGGCAGTAGGCGCCGATGAACACGGCGATGGCGGCCGGGGCGATGGCGTATTCGATCAGGATCGCCGTGCCGGTGAGAAAACCGCCCCACGGGCCGAAGGCGCTGCGCGCAAAACCGTAGCCGCCGCCTGCGGTGGGGATCATCGAGGAAAGTTCGGCCAGCGAGAAGCACATGCACAGGTACATGGTGGCCATCAGCAAGGTGGCCAGGAACATGCCGCCCCAGCCGCCCTGGGCCAGGCCGAAGTTCCAGCCGGCGTAGTCGCCGGAGATCACGTAGGCCACGCCCAGGCCCACCAGCAGGACCCAGCCGGCAGCGCCCTTTTTCAGTTCACGTTGCTGGAAATAGTCGGAGCCGACTTTTTCGAAGTCGACGGAAGCACCTGCCGGCGCACCGGCGGAATGTTCGCTTGGCATAGATTCACCTGTTGTTTTTCTTGGTGGCCGGAAGGGTTCCGGCCGATGGTGATGGGTACTGCAGGAAGTGAGCCAAAGGTTTCTGGGTGGCTGTAGCGGCCCTATCGCCGGCAAGCCGGCTCCCACAGGATCTTGGGGTGCCTGTAGGAGCCGGCCCGGTTTAGAAGAAGCCCAGCGGGTTGATGTCGTAGCTCACCAGCAGGTTCTTGGTCTGCTGGTAGTGGTCGAGCATCATCTTGTGGGTTTCACGCCCCACGCCGGACTTCTTGTAGCCACCGAACGCGGCGTGCGCCGGGTACAGGTGGTAGCAGTTGGTCCACACGCGGCCGGCCTTGATGCCGCGGCCCATGCGGTAGGCGCGGTTGATGTCGCGGGTCCACACCCCGGCGCCGAGGCCGAACTCGGTGTCGTTGGCGATGGCCAGGGCTTCGGCTTCGTCCTTGAAGGTGGTGACGCTGACCACCGGGCCGAAGATTTCTTCCTGGAACACGCGCATCTTGTTGTTGCCCTTGAGCAGCGTCGGCTGGATGTAGTAACCGGTGGCCAGCGAGCCTTCGAGCTTCTCCACCTTGCCGCCGGTGAGCAGCTCGGCGCCTTCGTCCTGGGCGATCTGCAGGTACGAGAGGATCTTCTCGAACTGCTGCTGCGAGGCCTGGGCGCCGACCATGGTGTCGGTGTCCAGCGGGTCGCCGCGCTTGATCTGCAGCACCTTCTTCATCACCACTTCCATGAACTGCGGGTAGATCGACTCCTGCACCAGCGCGCGCGATGGGCAGGTGCACACCTCGCCCTGGTTGAAGAAGGCCAGCACCATGCCTTCGGCGGCCTTGTCGATGAAGCTCGGCTCGGCCTGCATGATGTCTTCGAAGTACACGTTCGGCGACTTGCCGCCCAGCTCGACGGTGGACGGGATGATGTTCTCGGCGGCGCATTTCATGATGTGCGAGCCGACCGGGGTGGAGCCGGTGAAGGCGATCTTGGCGATGCGCTTGCTGGTGGCCAGCGCTTCACCGGCCTCGCGGCCGTAGCCTTGGACCACGTTGAGCACGCCAGCGGGCAGCAGGTCGCCGATCAGCTCGACCAGCACGGTGATGCCCAGCGGGGTCTGCTCGGCGGGCTTGAGCACCACGCAGTTGCCGGCGGCCAGGGCCGGGGCGAGCTTCCAGGCGGCCATCAGGATCGGGAAGTTCCACGGGATGATCTGCCCGACCACGCCCAGCGGTTCGTGGATGTGGTAGGCCACGGTGTTTTCGTTGATTTCGGCGGCACCGCCTTCCTGGGCGCGGATGCAGCCGGCGAAGTAGCGGAAGTGGTCGACGGCCAGCGGGATGTCGGCGTTGAGGGTTTCGCGCACCGGCTTGCCGTTGTCCCAGGTTTCGGTGATGGCCAGCACTTCGAGGTTCTGCTCGATGCGGTCGGCGATCTTGAGCAGCACGTTGGAGCGGTCCTGCACCGAGGTGCGGCCCCAGGCGTCGGCGGCGGCGTGGGCGGCGTCGAGGGCCTTGTCGATGTCTTCGGCGGTGGAGCGGGGGAATTCGGCGATCAGCTTGCCGTTCACCGGGGAGGTGTTCTCGAAGTACTGGCCCTTGACCGGAGCTACGAACTCACCACCGATGTAGTTGCCGTAGCGGCTCTTGAAGGAAACCTTCGCGCCGTCGGTACCGGGATGTGCATAACGCATGGTGTGTCTCCTGGTTAATTGTGTTTGTTGAAGGAGTTGAGAAGCGTAGAGCAAAGGTTGGGCCAGCGTGGCCAGGCCCAGGGGAATCAATGACTTGGGTCAGGGTACGGCACTGGCCGGTCAGCCGCTGTGCCAGCGCTGACACAGTGCGGGGTGACACTTTGTGCCGTTTGCGACACGCCCGGTGATGGTGCATTGCAAAGGCCGGTGGGGTGGAGGATGCTGGAAAGAGTCTCTATCTGCGGAGAACAACAACTAATGCAGAACGATCATTTCAGTCGCCATGCCCAGCAGGTGCATACCGTCGCCCGCGGCGAAGCGGGCAGCGACCCTTCGATTGCCCGTTCCTGGCTGCGCTGCCTGGAGGACTACCACCTCGACCCCTCGGTGATCGAGGCCCCGGTGGTGCTCGAGCACGGTCGCCTGCTGGAGAGCCGCGAGCGCCTGCACCAGGTGCTGACCATCGCCAACGGCGAAATGAACAGCCTGCACCAGCAGCTTTCCGGTTCGGGCCATGCGGTGTTGCTCACCGATGCCCGCGGGGTGATCCTCAATTGCGTCACCGCGCCGGGCGAGCGGCGCATCTTCGAACGTGCCGGGCTGTGGCTGGGCGCCGACTGGAGCGAGGCCCGCGAGGGCACCAATGGCATCGGCACCTGCCTGGTCGAGCGCCAGGCCCTGACCATCCATCAGGAAGAACACTTCCGTGGCCGCCATACCGGGCTGACCTGCTCGGCCAGCCCGGTGTTCGACCCCCATGGCGAGCTGCTGGCGGTGCTCGATGTGTCTTCGGCGCGCCCGGATGTCTCGCGCCAGAGCCAGTTCCACACCATGGCCCTGGTCAACCTCTCGGCGAAGATGATCGAGAGCTGCTATTTCCTGCGCCACTTCGAGCATCAATGGTTGTTGCGTTTCCATCTGCAGGCCGAGTCGGTCGGGCTGTTCAGCGAAGGGTTGCTGGCGTTCGACGGCGACGGCCGCATCTGCGCGGCCAACCAGAGCGCCCTGAACCTGCTGGGCAGCATTCGTGGCGGCGTGCTGGGCAAGCCGCTGGAGCGGTTTTTCGCCGTCGATCATGAGCAGCTGTTCAGCCGTGCTACGCCTGATGGCAGCACGGCCTGGCCGTTGCATACCCGCGACGGCCGCCAGGTGTTCGCCAGCGTGCGCGGTCAGCCACGCACGCCGCTGTGGTCGGTGCCGGCCAGCCTGGCGCAACGGCGCCCGCAGGCCGAGCCGGGCATCTGCCTGCTGGACGCGGCGCTGCAAAACGATTTCCACCGCGCCCTGCGGGTGTTCGAGCGCGATGTGCCGTTGCTGCTGCGCGGGGAGACCGGTTGCGGCAAGGAGGCGTTCGCCCAGGCCGTGCACCAGGCCAGCCAGCGTCGCGGCAAGCCCTTCGTGGCGGTCAACTGCGCGTCGATCCCCGAGAGCCTGATCGAGAGCGAGCTGTTCGGTTATCGCGGCGGCAGCTTCACCGGGGCGCGCAAGGAAGGCATGCGCGGCAAGCTGTTGCAGGCCGATGGTGGCACGCTGCTGCTCGACGAGATCGGCGATATGCCGCTGGCCTTGCAGACCCGCCTGCTGCGTGTGCTGGAAGAGCGCCAGGTAGTGCCGATCGGCGGCGAGGCGCAGGCGGTGGATGTGCGTATCGTCAGTGCCACTCACCGCGACCTGCTGGAACGGGTGGAGCAGGGCAGTTTCCGCGAAGACCTGTATTACCGGCTCAATGGCCTCGAGGTGGCGATGCCGGCGGTGCGCGAGCGCAGCGACAAGGCGCAGTTGCTGGACTTCCTGCTGCGCCAGGAGGCGCAAGGGCAGGCGGTGGAGCTAGAGCCCGAGGCGCGCCAGGCACTGCTGGACTTTGCCTGGCCGGGCAACGTGCGGCAGATGCGCAATGTGCTGCGCACCTTGGTGGCGCTCTGTGATCACGGCCGCATTGGCTTTGATGACCTGCCCGCAATTTTGCGCAACACCGCAGCCCCTGTAGGAGCGGGCTTGCCCCGCGAAGCAGGCAACGCGCTGGATGGCACCGGCTTTGCCGGTGTTCGCGGGGCAAGCCCGCTCCCACAGAGCCTTCGCTGCTCGGGCATGAGCGCTCCGGTTGGCCTTGAGCAAGCCGAATGCGAAGCGCTGCTGGCCGTGCTGGAGGCAAAACACTGGCACCTGACCCGCGTCGCCGAGCACTTGGGCATCAGCCGCAATACCTTGTATCGAAAACTGCGCAAACACGGCATCGCCAGGGGCGCCTGAGCGAAACAGCGGGTGCGATTTCCCTCGCCCTGGGCTACCCTGCCTCGAAGTTTTGCGAGGTCGACCATGCACATTCATATTCTCGGTATTTGCGGCACTTTCATGGGCTCGTTGGCAGTGCTGGCCAAAGAGCTCGGCCACCGCGTCACTGGCTCCGACGCCAACGTCTATCCGCCGATGAGCACTCAGCTCGAAGCCCAGGGCATCGAGCTGACCCAAGGCTATGACCCGGCCCAGCTGGACCCGGCGCCCGACCTGGTGGTGATCGGCAACGCCATGTCGCGGGGCAACCCTGCGGTGGAATACGTGCTGAACAAGGGCCTGCCCTATGTCTCTGGCCCGCAGTGGCTGGCCGACCACGTGCTGCAGGGCCGTTGGGTGCTGGCAGTGGCCGGTACCCACGGCAAGACCACCACCAGCAGCATGCTGGCCTGGGTGCTGGAGCACGCCGGCATGAGCCCGGGCTTCTTGATCGGTGGCGTGCCGCAGAACTTCTCGGTGTCGGCGCGCTTGGGCGGCACGCCGTTCTTCGTGGTCGAGGCCGACGAATACGACAGCGCCTTCTTCGACAAGCGCTCCAAGTTCGTGCATTACCACCCGCGGACCGCGATCCTCAACAACCTCGAGTTCGATCACGCGGATATCTTCCCAGATCTGGCGGCGATCGAGCGGCAGTTCCACCACTTGGTGCGGACCATTCCAAGCGAAGGCCTGGTCATTCACCCGACCACCGAACAGGCGCTGGAGCGCGTGATCGGCATGGGCTGCTGGACCCCGGTGCAGACCACCGGCGAAGGTGGCCAGTGGCAGGCTCGCCTGCTCAGCGCCGACGGCTCGCGTTTCGAGGTGTTGTTCGAAGGCCAGGCGCAGGGCGTGGTCGAGTGGGCCTTGACCGGCCAGCATAACGTCGCCAACGCCTTGGCCACCCTGGCCGCTGCGCGCCATGTGGGCGTGGCTCCGGCGCTGGCCATCGAAGGCCTGAGCGCCTTCAAGAGCGTCAAGCGGCGCATGGAGAAGGTCGCCCACGTGCAGGGCGTGACCATCTATGACGACTTCGCCCACCACCCGACCGCCATCGCCACCACCCTCGACGGCTTGCGCAAGCAGGTAGGCGAAGCGCCGGTGATCGCGATCATCGAGCCGCGTTCCAACTCGATGAAGCTGGGTGCCCACCGCGATGGCCTGCCGGAGAGCGTCAACGATGCCGACCAGGTGATCTGGTACGCGCCCGCCAACCTGGGCTGGGACCTGGCCGCCACTGCCGCGCAGTGCAAGGTGCCGAGCGTGGTGGCCGATAGCCTGGAAGCGATCATCGAGCGGGTCAAAGGCCAGGCGCGCCCGGGCACCCATGTGGTGATCATGAGCAACGGCGGCTTCGGCGGCCTGCACGGCAAGCTGGCCGAGGCCCTGAAGTGAGCGGGCAGGAACGCATTACCCTGGCCATGACCGGCGCCTCCGGGGCGCAGTATGGCCTGCGCCTGCTCGACTGCCTGGTGCGCGAAGACCGCGAGGTGCACTTTCTGATCTCCAAGGCCGCGCAGCTGGTGATGTCCACCGAAACCGACGTGGTGCTGCCGGCCAAGCCTCAGGCGATCCAGGCGTTTCTCACTGAATACACCGGGGCCGCCGATGGGCAGATCCGCGTGTATGGCAAGGAAGACTGGATGTCGCCGGTGGCCTCGGGCTCCGGCGCCCCGGCGGCGATGGTGGTGGTGCCGTGTTCCACCGGTACCCTGTCGGCCATTGCCACCGGTGCCTGCAACAACCTGATCGAGCGTGCGGCGGACGTCACCCTCAAGGAGCGCCGCCAGCTCATCCTGGTGCCGCGCGAGGCGCCGCTGTCGACCATCCACCTGGAAAACATGCTCAAGCTGTCGCAGATGGGGGCGGTGATACTGCCGGCGGCGCCGGGGTTCTATCACCAGCCGCAGACCATCGACGACCTGATCGATTTCGTGGTGGCGCGCATTCTCAACCTGCTGAACATTCCGCAGGACATGCTGCCGCGCTGGGGCGAGCACCACTTCGGGGTGGATGATTGAAGCGTTCGCTGGCCGGGTTGCTGGCTTTTAGCCTGCTGGGTGGTTGTGCCACGGTGCGCACGCTGGATGCGAACAAGCCGGGGGCGCCGGTGGTGTATGCCGGCACGCGGCTGGATTTGTACGCGATGAAGGGGGGCTGCTGCCCGAGGGATCGGTTTGGTGCCGAGGCGCCGGCGTATCCGGGGTTGGATCTGCCGGGCAGTGCGTTGCTTGATACCGTGTTGCTGCCGCTTTCGTTGCTGACGGCGGCTGGCATTGGCTTTCAGGCCACGGGTGGTCTGTAAGGGACAATCGCCGGCAAGCCGGCTCCCACAGGTACTGCAAAATGAAGCGTCTGTGGGAGCCGGCTTGCCGGCGATAGGGCGCTATTTCTTGCCGAGCCTGCGCAGTTCGTCGGACTCGATCACCCGAATCCCATCTTCCTCTTCCAGCGCCAGGCGCCACAACGCCCGCGCCAGGGTGCACGCCTCGATGCCCCGATACTTGCCCGGTATCAACCGCGAAAACGGTGAAGCCAGCCGCTCGCCCAGGCGTGGCTGAATGCGCTCGCCCAACAGCAGCGATGGCCTGACGATGGTCAATTGCGGCCAATCCTGGGCCTTGAGCGCCTCTTCCATCTCGCCTTTGACCCGGTTGTAGAAAATCGACGACTTGGGGTCGGCGCCGATGGCGCTGACCACCAGCAGATGCCGGGCGCCCATTTCCCGCGCACGCTTGCTGAACGCCACCACCATGTCCAGGTCGACAGCGCGGAACGCCTGTTCGGAACCGGCCTGCTTGAGGGTGGTGCCCAGGCAGCAGTAGGCGATATCGACCCGCCCGGCCAACTGCGGGAGAAACACCGCCGGGTCGCCGACCGGGTTCTCCAGGTGCGGGTGCTCGGCCAGCGGCCGACGGGTCGGCGCCAATACGCGGCTGATGGTGGGTTCGTTGAGCAGGCGATCGAGCAGGTGTTCACCGGTAAGGCCTGTGGCTCCGGCAAGCAGGACATGCTGAGGCGTCAAGTACATGATGTCTCTCCTGTGTTACACACAAGCTTAGTGGTTGCCGGAGGTTTTTTCCTGTTCCCCAGACTTGGCTCGTGCGGCATTACGCAAGGCTTCTTCCGCTTGTTGCTGGCGCAGGCGTTGCCAATGTGCCAGTACTGCGGGTGGGGCCCAGAGCTGTGGCTCGGAGGCCTCGAAACCTTCCCTTCCTTCACGTTCGGCAACGCTGCTGCGCGCCAGTTCAAACGCTTGTTTCAGGTCATCGGTCTGGTTCAGCGCCTCGGCGAAGAGGGCATCGCCAAAGTAGGTGAAGTCCGCCTCCTCCGAGCAGCCGAAGGACACCCGGTCGGCGCGTGCGGCGGTCATGATGACCGTGCGCTCGTCTTTGAGCGGTGCGATGTAACCGCCGGAATAGCAGGCGGAGATGACGATTATCTTGTCGCGGTCCTTGAGCGGCGCCAGGGCGCTGGCCAGTTCGTCGGCGCTCAGGTCGGCCAGCTGCAGGCGCGGCTGGTCGAGCACCAGCTGGTGATCCTGGCTGCCGTGGCTGGTCAGGTAGATGAACACCAGGTCTTCCGGGCCGCTGCGCTCGGCCAGGGTGCGGGCGGCGCGGGTCAGGTTCTCGCGGGTGGCCATGGGCCGGGTCGCCATCTGGTCGCGGTGGTTGACCAGGGTGACCTGCCCGCGTGCGCCGAAGCGTACCTTGAGCATGTTGCTGACATAGTCTGCCTCGCGCAGGAACACGCTCTGCTGCCCATCGCCTGCCAGCACCAGGCTGTACAGCTGGATCGGCGGGGCGGAGCGCGGCACGCGGGCCAGGGCTTCTTCCAGCAGGCGGCCCTGGTTGAGCAGGGCCAGGTCCAGCGGGTCGGGCAGCAGCGTGCCGTTCTGGTCACGCACGCGCACACCGTTGGCCCAGTAGCCGCTTTCGACCTTGCCGTTGGCCAGGGTCAGCTTGCCCTTGCCCTGGTAGGCATCGTTGTCGAAGCCGCCGCTGTAGCTGCTGCCATCGGGCAGTTGCAGGTTGCCCTGGCCAGACAGCCGCCAGTCGACGAAATGGCCTTTGTAGTGGCTGCCGTCGCTGCCCAGCATTTCGCCTTCGCCCGCCAGCGAGCCGTCCTTGAATTCACCGATCCACACATCACCGTCGGCGTTCTCGTAGCGGCCGCGGCCTTCCAGGCGGTTGTCCTTGAATTCGCCGATGTATTGTTCGCCATCGACGCTGTCGTAGGTGCCGCTGCCTTGCAGCTGGCCATCGACGAAGCGGCCGCTGAACTGATTGCCGCTGGCATCGCTGCGCACCCCGGCGCCGTTGGGCTTGCCCTTGGCGAACAGGCCCTGGTAACGGCTGCCGTCGGCCATTTCGAGCTGGCCTGCGCCGTCGTACTGGTCGTCCTTGAACTGGCCACGGTAGCTCTGGTCGGCCTGCTTGAGCGTGCCTTCGCCATCGCGTCGGCCATGGCTGAAGGTGCCGGCATAGTGGCTGCCGGGGGTGGTCAAATCGCCCAGGCCCTGGAACAGGCCGGCGGCGAACTGGCCGCGATAGATTTCGCCGTTGCTGCCGTGCCATTCGCCCTGGCCATGCCACTGACCGTCCTTGAAACCGCCGGCATACCAGCTGCCATTGGGGTAGTCGATGCGCCCTTCGCCCTGCAGCAGGCCGTCGACCACCTGGCCACGGTAGCGACCGCCGTCCGGCAGGCGCGCATCCGGTGGCGAAAGCGCTTCGCCATCACCGCAGGCGGCGAGCATCAAGGTCAGGGTGAGGGGCAGCAGAGCACGCATGTCGGAATCCGGGCAATAGGTCTGCCGAGTATGCCGCAGATTGGGTGGGCTGAGGTATGGCTGGCGGGGTGGAAATATCCGCAGGTCATCGCGGGCGAACCCGCGATGAGGCTTGGGTCAGACGAAGCAGAGCGACAGGGGTTCGGCGATGTAGGCAGGTTTCTGCTCGCCTTCGATCTCCAGGGTCACGGTGGCCTTTAGCAGCCACTGGCCTGGCTTCTTCTCGATCACTTCGCCCAGGTCCACTTTCAGCCGCACGTTGCTGTCGACTTTCACCGGCTGGATGAAGCGCACGCTGTCCAGGCCGTAGTTGACCACCATCTTCAGCCCTTCGGGCATCACCAGGATGTCTTCCATCAGCTTGGGGATCAGCGACAGGGTCAGGAAGCCGTGGGCAATGGTGGTGCCGAACGGGGTTTTCGCCGCTTTTTCCGGGTCGACATGAATGAACTGGAAATCGCCGGTGGCCTCGGCGAACAGGTTGATGCGCTGTTGATCGATCTTCAGCCATTGGGAACGTCCGAGTTCCTTTCCTACGTACTGCGACAGCTCGGTAACCGGTACAAAGGGCATCGCGACTCTCCAGGTTGTCATTTGGTACGAATGTGCAAGATCAGCACGGCTAACCGATTCAGTCAAGTTGCCCGCTTTTCGGCGAATATCGGCTTATCGACGGCGCATGCTTATAATGGCCGGCATGCCCGAAGGAGTTGCTTATGCTGTTGCGTGGTTTGACCTGGCTGGTGCTGTTTCAGCTGCTGGGTACGGCAATCAATCATCTGTGCGTGCCGATGCTGCCGGGGCCGATCATCGGCCTGCTGCTGTTGCTGTTCTTCCTCATGGCCCGCGGTGAAGTGGGCAAGCCGCTGAACGAGGCGGCCAGCAGCCTGCTGCGCTACCTGCCGTTGCTGCTGGTGCCGCCGGCGGTGGGGGTGATGGTGTATGCCAAGGACATTGCCGCCGACTTCTGGGCCATCGCCGGGGCGTTGCTGGTTTCCTGCCTGGTTACCCTGGTGTTCGTGGGCGTGCTGATGCAAAGGCTCATGCACCGCCAGGGCAAGCGCGAGGAGCAGCCATGAGCCTCGATTGGCAAGGTGCGCTGGATGCGGTGGTGCACCATCCGCTGTTCGGCATCGGCATTACCCTTGGGGCCTACCAGGTCGTGCTGGCCGCCTATGAGCGCACGCGCTGGATCTTCCTGCAGCCGGTGCTGGTGTCCATGGTGCTGGTGATTGGCGTGCTGCTGCTGTGCGGTATCGACTACGGTGAATACCGCAAGAGCACCGAAATCATGAACATCCTGCTGGGCCCCGCCACCGTGGCGTTGGCCGTGCCGCTGTACCTGAACCTGCGGCGCATCCGCCAGCTGTTCTGGCCGACATTTACTACGCTGGTAATCGGAGGCCTGTTCGCCACGCTGTGCTGCCTGCTGCTGGGCTGGTGGTTCGGCGCCGAGCACATGATCCTGATGACCATGGCGCCCAAGTCGGTAACCTCGCCCATCGCCATGCTGGTGGCCGAGCAGATTGGCGGGGTGGCGGCCCTGGCGGCGGTGTTCGTGCTGATCACCGGGGTGATCGGCGCCATTTTCGGGCCCGCGCTACTGACCCGCTTTGGTGTGCACAGCCCCGAGGCCCGCGGCATGTCGCTGGGCGTGACGGCGCATGCGGTGGGCACCTCGGTGGCCCTGCAGGAAAGTGACGAGTGCGGCGCGTTTGCCGCGTTGGCGATGAGCCTGATGGGGGTGGCCACGGCGGTGTTCCTGCCGTTGGCGGTCAGCCTGGTGGCTTGAGGAGTTGTGATGACGCTACCGCTGTTTCCGCTCGATACCGTGCTGTTTCCTGGCTGTCTGCTGGATTTGCAGATCTTCGAGGCACGCTACCTGGACATGATCGGCCGGTGCATGAAGCAGGGCACCGGCTTTGGTGTGGTGTGCATCCTGGAAGGCGAACAGGTGGGCAAGGCGCCGCCTGAGGTCGCATCGATTGGTTGCGAGGCGCAGATCCGCGACTTCGTTCAGCAGGACAATGGCTTGCTGGGCATTCGCGTGGAAGGGGTGCGCCGCTTCGAACTGAGCCAGACCGAGGTGCAGAAGGACCAGCTGCTGCTCGGCGAGGTGCACTGGCTACCGGAGCAGCCGGACAGCCCGCTGACCGAGCAGGATGATGACCTGCTGGCGCTGCTGGTGGCCCTGGGCGAGCACCCGATGGTCGAGGCCCTGGACATGCCGCGGGAGGTCGACGGGCGCCAGGCGCTGAGCAATCAGCTGGCTTACCTGCTGCCGTTCATGGAGGAGGACAAGCTGGACCTGCTGGCGATCGACTCGCCGGCGCAGCGTTTGGCCGAAATCCAGAAGCTGCTGGAGCGGATTCAGGGCGAGCTGTTTGCCTGAGGGATTTGCAGCGGCCCTATCGCCCTTGTGGGAGCCGGCTTGCCGGCGATAGGGCCGCTACAGGTCAATACTGGTAACGCAACAACGCCTGCGGCAACGCGTGCATGGCAAAGAACGCCAGCAACGCGACGCAGGCCGGCAGCACCAGCCACCACACCCGCTGCGGCAGGGCATTGAGCGGCTGGCGATGCTGCACCAGGGTCAGGCTCACCGCGCACACGCAGCAGGCCAGCAAGGCCCCCGCCATGATGTCGGTCGGCCAATGTACCCCCAGGTACACCCGCGACAAGGCAATCGCCAGCGCCGGGATGCAGCCCAGCATTACCCAGGTCAGGCGCATGCGTGGCGGCTGCCCACGCCCCGCCAACACCGCCAGTACCAAAAAGAACGCAAACGACGCCGAACTGTGCCCGCTGGGCATGCTGTAGCTGGTCAGCGGGTCGCTCAGCACCTCCGGCCGCGCGCGGGCAAACAACCACTTCAAGGTGCCATTGGCGATCGCCGTGCCCATCAGTGCGCCACCGGCGAACACGGCATGGCGCCATTGGCGCGCGAGCAGCAGCAGGCCGGTCAGCAGGCCGCCAAGGAACAACTGGGTGCGGAAGTCGCCCAGGCGAGTCACCAGCACCACGGCGCCGTCCAGAGCCTGGCTGCGGTGTTCCTGGACCAGTGTCATCACGCCCTGATCGAACTCCTTCAGATACGGCCAGCCGAGGAACACGCCAGCCAGCGCCAGGAAGCTCAGGCCGGCGACCAGCCGGGTGCCATGGCGCTGGTCGCGAATGCTGCTGTTCAGGCTCAGGCCGATGACCACCGCCAGGGTGCCGGCGATGATCCCGGCATCCAGCCAGAAGCCTTCTGGCAACGGCAGGCGCATGGCCGCGCCGGTGGCCCAGCCGGGCAGCAGGTAGGCCACCGACCAGCCGGCGCCGGCCACCAGGCTGACCGCGATGAAGCGCGGCAGCGGCATGTCGAACATGCCGGCCACCATCGGCAGCATGGGCCGCAGTGGGCCGATGAAGCGGCCTACCAGCAGGCTGGCGATGCCGTACCGCTGGAAGTAGGTTTCGGCGCTGCCGATCCATTCCGGGTGGTGGCGCAACAGCGGCAAGCGCCGGATGTTCTGGTGGAAGTACTTGCCGATGGCGTAGGACAAGGCATCACCGAGCACGCCGCCCAGAAACCCCAGCAGCAGGGTCTGGCCGAGGGTAAAGGTGCCACTGCCGGCCAGCACCGCGACCGCGAACAGCAGCACGGTACCGGGCACGATGATGCCGGCGATGGCCAGGCACTCGACGCATGCCACCAGGAAAATTGCCAGGCCAAGCCACTGTGGGTTAGCGCTGAGCCAGCCGGTCAGGCTGTCGAGCCATTGGCCCATGTTTCAGCTTCCTTGTTCATGTAAGAAGAAATCTTGCCCTTCGACTTGCCCACGGCGCAGCGGGTTCCGGGTGCAGAAGCGGGCGTATTCGGCATCGACGAAGCGGTACGGCAGGTGTTCGTCGCGGCCATGGGGAATGCCCAGGCGGGCTGCCTGGATCACCTTGGGCACGGCGATGCCGCAGTCCTCGACATAAAGGCGCTCGGGGTCGAAGCGCTGGGCGTCCCATTGCCTCACCTTCAGGCCCATGGCCCGGCACAGCAGCGTCTGCCCGGCGCACAGGCGCTCCGGCGGGCGCAGGTTGCCGCTGGCGTCGGGGTTGTTCAGTTGCATCTGCGCCAGGCTGTTGGCCGTGGAGATGGCGTCGACCCAAGGGTAGGCCGACTTGATCAGCACCGCGTTGCCCGGGCCCTTGGCGCTGAAGTTGAGCGAGTCGCCGCCACGTGCGTAGTACATGTAGATATGGCCGCCATCGAGAAACAGCGCCTTGCGCTTCTCGGTGTAGCCCAGGGACGCGTGGCTGCCTTTGTCGGTCAGGTAGTAGGCCTCGGTCTCGATGATCCGCGCGGCCAGCCACAGGTCGCCGTGGCAGTGGCGGATGACCTTGCCCAGCAGGGCCTTGGCCAGGGTTTGGGCGTCTTGGTCGAAGAAGCTGTCGGGCAGGGCGCGGGCAGGGCAGGGGGCTGTATCTGGCATGCTGGCAGTTCATCAGGGGCAAGGCGCGGATGATAGCAACGAATGGCTTAATGGAGGCTGAACCGGGGCATTTCGATAAGCGCCGTTACAACTTACCCACAGATCGAACCGGCCATTTTCGACCATCCGCCACCCGCCGCTGGGCGTATACCTGCGCGACAGTTATAATCAGCCGATTTCCCCTTCGCCAAGACACCGAACCCATGACTGAGTCCGTTCTTGACTATATGACCCGTTTGGGTCGCGCCGCTCGCCAGGCCTCCCGGGTGATCGCCCGTGCCAGCACCGCGCAGAAGAACCGCGCCCTGCAAGCCGCTGCCGATGCCCTGGACGCCGCGCGTGCCGAGCTCGCCGCAGCCAACGAACTGGACTTGGCCGCCGGCCGCGGCAATGGCCTGGAGCCTGCGCTGCTGGACCGCCTGGCCCTGACCCCGGCGCGCATCGACGGCATGATCACCGGCCTGCGCCAGGTGGCCAGCCTGCCGGACCCGGTCGGTGCCATCCGCGACATGAGCTATCGCCCATCGGGCATCCAGGTCGGCAAGATGCGTGTGCCCCTGGGCGTCATCGGCATCATCTACGAGTCGCGCCCGAACGTGACCATCGATGCCGCCAGCCTGTGCCTGAAGTCGGGCAACGCCACCATCTTGCGTGGCGGCTCCGAGGCCATCCACTCCAACCGCGCCATCGCCACCTGCATCCAGCGTGGCCTGGCCGAGGCCGGCCTGCCGGCGGCGGTGGTGCAAGTGGTCGAGACCACCGACCGGGAAGCGGTCGGCGCGCTGATCAGCATGCCCGAGTTCGTCGATGTCATCGTCCCGCGCGGCGGCCGTGGCCTGATCGAGCGCATCAGCCGTGATGCCCGTGTGCCGGTGATCAAGCACCTGGACGGCATCTGCCACGTCTACGTGGCCGAGCACGCCGACCTGGACAAGGCCTGGCGCGTGGCGTTCAACGCCAAGACCTACCGTTACGGCATCTGCGGCGCCATGGAAACCCTGCTGGTCGACCAGCGCGTTGCCGCAGGCTTCCTGCCGGAAATGGCGCGCCGCTTCCAGGAAAAAGGCGTCGAGCTGCGTGGCTGCGAGCGCACCCGCGCGCTGATCGATGCCAAGCCGGCCACCGAAGACGACTGGCACACCGAATACCTCGACGCGATCCTGTCGGTTCGGGTGGTCGATGGCCTGGACCAGGCGATCGAGCACATCAACCACTATGGCTCGCACCACACCGACTCGATCATCACCGAACACCAGGGCCAGGCTCGCCAGTTCATGGCCGAAGTCGACTCGGCATCGGTGATGCTCAACACCCCGACCTGCTTCGCCGACGGCTTCGAATACGGCCTGGGTGCGGAAATCGGCATTTCCACCGACAAGCTGCATGCCCGCGGCCCGGTCGGCCTCGAAGGCCTGACCTGCGAGAAGTACGTGGTGATCGGCGACGGCCAACTGCGCGGCCAGGAGTCCTGCTGAGTTGAGCAAGGCCCAGGCAGTCCGGCGCATCGGCATTCTTGGCGGTACTTTCGACCCTGTGCACATCGGTCACCTGCGCAGCGCGCTGGAGGTGGCCGAGTTCATGGCGCTCGATGAGCTGCGCCTGCTGCCCAACGCCCGGCCGCCGCACCGCGATACCCCGCAGGTGGCGGCGCAGGATCGCCTGGCGATGGTGCGTGAAGCGGTGCAGGGCGTCGAACGCCTGAGCGTCGATGCCCGGGAGCTGGCGCGCGACAAGCCGTCGTACACCATCGACACCCTGGAATCGATCCGCGCCGAACTGGGCGCCGCTGACCAGCTGTTCCTGGTGCTGGGCTGGGATGCCTTTTGCGGCCTGCCTGCCTGGCACCGCTGGGAAGAATTGCTGCAACACTGTCACATCCTGGTGCTGCAACGCCCGGATGCCGACGTCGAACCCCCTGACGAGCTGCGCAACCTGCTGGCTGCGCGCTCCGAGAGCGATCCCACCGCCATGTCCGGCCCGGCGGGAAATATTTCGTTCGTCTGGCAGACACCGCTCGCGGTGTCGGCTACACAGATCCGACAGCTGCTGGCCAGCGGCAAATCGGTGAGGTTCCTGGTGCCGGACGCCGTACTGGCCTACATCGAGGCACACGAACTGTATCGTGTGCCTAACTGACGGTGCCCTGCGGGCGCCTCATCCAACGAGTTGAACGAGTTTTATATGAGCAAGCAAAAAAACAACGGCATCAGCGGCGAAGCACTGGTCAAGCTGACCATCGGCGCGCTGGAAGACGTCAAGGCCCAGGACATCCAGGTCATCGACGTGCGCGACAAGCACAGCCTCACCGACTACATGATCATTGCCACCGGTACCTCCAACCGCCAGATCAACGCGATGCTGGAAAAGGTCCGTGAAGCGGTCAAGAAAGAAGGCGCACAGCCGCTGGGCGAAGAAGGCAAGGGCGACAGCGACTGGGTACTGCTGGACCTGAACGACGTCATCGTGCACATGATGACCGCCGCTGCCCGCCAGTTCTACGACCTGGAGCGCCTGTGGCTGGGTGCCGAGCAGAGCCGTGCCGCCGACGCCAAGCACCACAGCCCGGAAAACGCCAGCGACTACTTCACCGACAAGCTCAAAGACCGGGAATAAAGCGCTGTGCGTCTGCGCCTGATCGCGGTCGGTTCGCGCATGCCCAAGTGGGTCGAGGAAGGCTGGCATGAATATGCCAAGCGCCTGCCCCAGGAGCTGTCGCTCGAGCTGGTGGAGATACCGCTGAACACCCGTGGCAAGAATGCCGACGTCGCCCGCCTGATCCGTCAGGAGGGCGAAGCCATGCTGAGCAAAGTGCAGCCGGGGGAACGCATCGTCACCCTCGAGGTCCATGGCAAGCCCTGGAGTACCGAGCAGCTGGCCACCGAGCTGGACCGCTGGCGCCTGGACTCGCGTACGGTGAACTTGATGGTGGGCGGCCCGGAAGGGCTGGCGCCGGAGGTCTGCGCACGCGCCGAGCAGCGCTGGTCGCTGTCACCGCTGACCTTGCCGCACCCGTTGGTAAGGATACTGATCGGCGAGCAGATCTACCGCGCCTGGACCGTGCTGTCCGGGCATCCTTACCACAAATGAGCCTGTAAGCAGTCCGATGTCGCAGCCGATCCGTCTCAAGGACCACGAGAAAGACGCCCGCCTGGTGCGCAACCGCGTCGTGTTCGGCGCGATCGCGATCATGCTGCTGATCTGTGTGCTGATTGCCCGCCTGTATTACCTGCAGATCATCCAGTACGACTATCACTCCACGCTGTCGGAGAACAACCGGGTGCACGTGCAGCCGATTCCGCCGACACGCGGGCTGATCTTCGACCGCAACGGGGTAATCATCGCCGATAACCGGCCAAGCTTCAGCCTGTCGATGACCCGCGAACGCGCGGGGGACTGGCAGCAAGTGCTGGACAACATCGTCGAAGTGCTGGAACTCACCCCAGATGACCGGACGCTGTTCGAGAAACGCATGAAGCAGGGGCGCCGGCCGTTCGAGCCGGTGCCGATCCTGTTCGAGCTCAACGAGGAGCAGATCGCCCGGGTGGCGGTGAACCAGTTCCGCCTGCCAGGCGTGGAGGTGGTGGCCCAGTTGGTGCGGCATTACCCGCAGGGTGCGCATTTTGCCCACTCGGTCGGCTATGTCGGGCGGATCAACGAGAAAGAGCTCAAGACCCTCGACCCGGTCAACTACAGCGGCACCCACCATATCGGCAAGACCGGCATCGAGCGCTTCTACGAAGACGACCTGCATGGCCAGGTCGGCTACGAGGAAGTCGAGACCAACGCCCGTGGCCGGGTGCTGCGCGTGCTCAAGCGCACCGACCCCAAGCCCGGCAAGGACATCGTGCTGAGCCTGGACATCAAGCTGCAGGAAGCCGCCGAGGCCGCCCTGGGCGGGCGCCGTGGCGCGATCGTTGCGCTTGACCCGCGCACCGGCGAGGTGCTGGCGATGGTCAGCCAGCCGAGCTTCGACCCCAACCTGTTCGTCACCGGCATCAGCTTCAAGGCCTATGCCGAACTGCGCGACTCGATCGACCGGCCGCTGTTCAACCGGGTATTGCGCGGCCTCTATCCGCCCGGCTCGACGATCAAGCCGGCCGTGGCCATCGCCGGCCTCGACAGTGGTGTGGTCAACGCCGGCAGCCGGGTGTTCGACCCTGGCTACTACCAGTTGCCCAACTACGACCACAAATACCGTAACTGGAACCGCACCGGTGATGGCTGGGTCGATCTCGACACCGCGATCATGCGTTCCAACGACACCTACTTCTATGACCTTGCCCACAAGATGGGCATCGATCGGCTGTCCACCTACATGAACAAGTTCGGCATCGGCCAGAAGGTCGCCCTGGACATGTTCGAGGAATCGCCCGGGCTGATGCCGTCGCGCGAATGGAAACGCGCCACCCGGCGCCAGGCCTGGTTCCCGGGTGAAACCCTGATTCTCGGCATCGGCCAGGGCTACATGCAGGCCACCCCGCTGCAGCTGGCCCAGGCCACCGCGCTGATCGCCAACAAGGGTGTGTGGAACCGCCCGCACCTGGCCAAGACCATCGAAGGCCAGCTGCCGGTGGACCCCAACCCGATGGAAGACATCGTGCTGCGTGACAAGTCCGACTGGGCCAAGGTCACCCACGGCATGGAGCAGGTGATGCACAACGCCCGGGGTACCGCGCGCAAGGCCGCGGCCGGCGCCCAGTACCGCATTGCCGGCAAGAGCGGTACCGCCCAGGTGGTGGCGATCAAGCAAGGCGAGAAGTACGACCGCAACAAACTTCAGGAGCGCCACCGCGACCACGCCCTGTTCGTCGCCTTCGCCCCCGCCGACGATCCGAAGATCGTGGTGTCGGTGATGGTCGAGAACGGCGAATCCGGGTCCGGCGTCGCTGCCCCCGTGGTGCGACAGATCATGGACGCCTGGCTGCTCGATGAGCACGGCCGGCTCAAGCCAGAATTCGCGCCTGCCACCGTCGCCCAGGAAACGGCCCCGTGAAGAACAATTTCGATCGCATGCTCTCCAGCGAGGACGTGATGCGTCGGCGCGCGAGCTTTCTGCAGCGCATCCACATCGACGGCCCGTTGCTGGTCATTCTGCTGACCCTCGCGGCCGGCAGCCTGTTCGTGCTGTATTCGGCCAGTGGCAAGAACTGGGACCTGCTGCTCAAGCAGGCCACCTCGTTCGGCATCGGCCTGGTGTCGATGTTCGTCATCGCCCAGCTCGAGCCGCGCTTCATGGCCCGCTGGGTGCCGTTGGCCTACCTGGCCGGGGTGTTCCTGCTGATCGTGGTGGACGTCATGGGCCACAACGCCATGGGCGCCACGCGCTGGATCAACATCCCCGGGGTGATCCGCTTCCAGCCCTCCGAGTTCATGAAGATCATCATGCCGGCGACGATCGCCTGGTACCTGTCCAAGCGCACCTTGCCGCCACAGCTCAAGCACGTGGCCATCAGCCTGGTGCTGATCGGCATGCCGTTCATCCTCATCGTCCGCCAGCCCGACCTGGGTACCGCGTTGCTGATTCTCGCCTCCGGGGCCTTCGTGCTGTTCATGGGCGGCCTGCGCTGGCGCTGGATCATCAGCGTGCTGGCGGCGGCGGTGCCGGTGGCGGTGGCCATGTGGTTCTTCGTGATGCACGACTACCAGAAGCAGCGCGTACTGACCTTCCTCGACCCGGAAAGCGACCCGCTGGGCACTGGCTGGAACATCATCCAGTCCAAGGCGGCGATCGGCTCCGGCGGGGTGTTCGGCAAGGGCTGGCTGCTGGGCACCCAGTCGCACCTGGACTTTTTGCCGGAAAGCCACACCGACTTCATCATCGCCGTGCTGGGCGAGGAGTTCGGCCTGGTCGGCATCTGCCTGCTGCTGATCGTCTACCTGCTGCTGATCGGCCGCGGGCTGATGATCACAGCCCAGGCCCAGACTCTCTACGGCAAGCTGCTGGCGGGCAGCTTGACCATGACCTTCTTTGTGTACGTGTTCGTCAATATCGGTATGGTCAGCGGCCTTCTGCCCGTGGTGGGCGTGCCGCTGCCCTTCATCAGCTATGGCGGAACTTCGTTGGTGACGCTGCTGTCAGCGTTTGGCGTTCTGATGTCGATCCATACGCACCGCAAATGGATCGCACAGGTTTGAATAAGGTGAAGAATTTCATGCAAGCAGTGCGTAACTGGGCTGCCCGTTGTGCGCCGTGGATCGGCGCGGTGGGCCTGTTCAGCGCTGTCCAGCAGGCCCATGCCGGCGACTACGACAACTCGCCCCAGGTGGCCGAGTTCGTCAGCGAAATGGCTCGCGACTACGGTTTTGCCAGCGAACAATTGACCGGCGTGTTCCGCGAGGTGCATCGCAAGCAGTCGATCCTCGACGCCATTTCGCGCCCCGCCGAGCGGGTCAAGCCGTGGAAGGACTACCGGCCGATGTTCATCACCGACGCGCGCATCGCCCGCGGGGTGGACTTCTGGCGCCAGCACGAGGCGGTGCTGGCGCGTGCCGAGCAGGAATACGGCGTGCCGGCGCAGTACATCGTCTCGATCATCGGCGTGGAGACCTTCTTCGGCCGCAATACCGGCAACTACCGGGTCATCGATGCCCTGTCGACCCTGGGCTTCGACTACCCGCCGCGCGCCGACTTCTTCCGCAAGGAGCTGCGCGAGTACCTGCTGCTGGCGCGCGACGAGCAACTCGACCCGCTCACGCTCAAGGGCTCCTATGCCGGTGCCATGGGCCTGCCGCAGTTCATGCCGAGCAGTTTTCGCAACTACGCCGTGGATTTCGACGGCGACGGCCATATCAACATCTGGAACAACCCCGACGATGCCATCGGCAGCGTCGCCAACTACTTCAAGCGCCACGGCTGGCTGGCCGGCCAGCCGGTGGTCAGCCGCGCCGATGTCAGCGGCGCACGGGCCGACGAGGGCCTGACCACCGGTATCGAGCCGACCCGCACGGCCGGGGAGTTGCGGGCGCTGGGCTGGTCGAGTCATGATGCGTTGCGCGATGATCTGCCGGTTACCGCCTTCCGCCTGGAGGGCGACAACGGCCCCGAGTACTGGATGGGCCTGAAGAACTTCTACGCGATCACGCGCTACAACCGCAGCGTGATGTATGCCATGGCGGTGCATCAGCTCGCTGAACAGCTGGTCCAAGCACGGGGCGTCAAGTAATGCGCGCAATCTTCTCTGCCAACACCTTCAAGCTGCTGACCTGCATGGCCGTCGGCATGCTGCTGGTCAGCTGTTCGTCCAGCCGCCCGACCACCAAGGCCAGCGGCAATGCCGTGCGCTCGCAGCCGGGCCTGGACATCAACCGCGCCCACAAGGACGGTGCGCCGTGGTGGGACGTGGACGTCAACAAGATCCCCGATGCCACCCCGACCGTGCACAACGGTGCCTACAAGGCCAACCCGTACACGGTGCTGGGCAAGACCTACTACCCGATGCAGGACTCGCGCAGCTACCGCGCCGAGGGCACGGCCTCGTGGTACGGCACCAAGTTCCATGGCCAGAACACCGCCAACGGCGAGCTGTATGACCTGTACGGCATGAGCGCGGCGCACAAGACCCTGCCGCTGCCGGCCTACGTGCGGGTGACCAACCTGGCCAACGGGCGCAGCGTGATCCTGCGGGTCAACGACCGTGGCCCGTTCTACTCCGACCGCATCATCGATCTCTCCTATGCCGCCGCCAAGAAGCTCGGCTACGCCGAGATCGGCACCGCCCACGTGCGCGTCGAAGGCATCGACCCGCAGCAATGGTGGGCCCAGCGCGGCCAGCAGCCGCCGCTGGTGCTGAAGGAGCCTCAGGTGGCGCAGACCCAGGCGATTCCGGCCACCACCGGGCGCGTCGAGCAATGGACGCCGCCGCCACAGCAGCATGCGGCGCCGGTGGTGCCGGTGCAGGTGGGCGGCGGCAATGTGCCGGGCGCCAACGGCGGCAGCTTCCTCCAGGTGGGCGCCTTCGCCAACCCGGACGCCGCCGAACTGCTGCGCTCCAAGCTCAGCACCATGGTCAGTGCGCCGGTATTCATCAGCTCCATCGTGCGTAACCAGCAGACCCTGCACCGGGTGCGCCTGGGGCCGATCAACAGCCAGGGCGAGATCCAGCAGGCGCAAGACAGCATCCGCCTGGCGAACCTTGGGCAGGCCAAGCTGGTCACAGCTGACTGACAATGGCGCTGCTGTGTCATGTAGGAGCGGCCTTGCGTCGCGAAAGGGCCGCAAAGCGGCCCCGATTTATGCCTTATCGCGCAGAGTACCGGGGCTGCTGTGCAGCCCTTTCGCGACGCAAGGCCGCTCCTACAGGTTTTGTCATGAATTGCCGGGCCCGGCCATGTACAATGCCAGCTTTTGCGCGTTGCGCCGGGCTGCATTGCAGCCACCAAAACTAGACTGACTGGCGCTGGGCACACGATGTGGCCCAGGGAACATCTCAGACCATTAGCGATTTTCGAGAGACGGATGAACATCACCAACCTTGCCAAACGACTTTGCCTGCCTGTACTGCTGATGATCACGCCCGCCGCCTTCGCGGCCGAGCAAATGATGCCGGCACCACCGCAACTGGCAGCCAAGTCCTACGTACTCATGGACGCGTCCAGCGGCAACGTGCTGGTCGAGAACAACGGTGACGAGCGCCTGCCGCCGGCCAGCCTGACCAAGCTGATGACCGCCTACATCGCCACCCTGGACATCCGTCGTGGCCAGATCGGCGAGAACGACCCGGTCACCGTCAGCGAAAACGCCTGGCGCACCGGTGGTTCGCGCATGTTCATCAAGGTGGGCAGCCAGGTCACCGTCAGCGACCTGCTGCACGGCATCATCATCCAGTCGGGCAACGACGCATCGGTGGCCCTGTCCGAGCACATCGCCGGCAGCGAAGACGCCTTCGCCGACATGATGAACAAGACGGCCGCCGACCTTGGCATGTCCAACAGCCACTTCATGAACCCGACCGGCCTGCCGAACCCGGATCACTACTCGTCGGCCCACGACATGGCGCTGCTGGCCCGTGCCATCATCGACGTCGACCCGGCGCACTATGCGATCTACTCGCAGAAAGAGTTCTTCTGGAACAACATCAAGCAGCCGAACCGCAACCTGCTGCTGTGGCGTGACAAGACCGTCGATGGCCTGAAGACCGGCCACACCGACGAAGCCGGCTACTGCATGGTGGCTTCGGCGGTACGCGACGGCCAGCGCCTGATCGCCGTGGTGTTCGGCACCAACAGCGAGCAGTCCCGTGCTGCCGAGACCCAGAAGCTGCTGACCTATGGCTTCCGCTTCTTCGAAACCCAGACCTTCTACCAGAAGGGCACCGAGCTGACCCAGGCGCCGGTCTGGAAGGGCGCGACCAGCATCGTCAAGGCGGGCCTGGCCAACGACCTGACCATGACTATGCCTAAAGGCCAATTGAAGCGCCTGCAGGCTTCGATGACCATGAACCCGCAGCTCACCGCTCCGATCGCCAAAGGTGACGTGATCGGCAAGGTGGAAGTCAAACTGGACGAGAACGTGGTTCACAGCGCCGACCTGATCGCCCTTGATGGTGTCGAGGAAGGTGGTTTCATCCGTCGTATGTGGGATAGCATCCGTCTATTCTTCTACGGGTTGTTCAACTGATACGTGACCTGCCACGCCCCCGCTGATCTTGCGGGGGCGTTGTTGTTGCCACGGCTTACGAGGCCGTTTCCGCCATGAGCGAACCTGACGTCAAGTCGCACAAAATCGAATTCCCCTGCGCCGATTACCCGATCAAGGTCATCGGTGACACCGTGGTGGGCTTCAAGGACATGGTGATCGAAGTCCTGAGCAAGCACGCCAAGGTCGACCTTTCCACCCTGGCCGAGCGCCAGAGCAAGGAAGGCAAGTACACCACCGTGCAATTGCACATCGTTGCCGAAAGCGAGAACCAGCTGCACGATATCAACAGCGCCCTGCGCGCGACCGGCATCGTGAAAATGGTGCTCTGATGTCCCTTTGCCTCGGTATTCGCGAACTTGGCCTGCAGCCCTATGAACCGGTGCTGGAGGCCATGCGTCGCTTCACCGAGCAGCGTAGCCCGGACAGCCAGGACGAAATCTGGCTGGTCGAGCACCCCGCGGTCTTCACCCAGGGCCAGGCCGGCAAGGCCGAGCACCTGCTGGTGCCGGGCGATATCCCGGTGGTGCAGACCGACCGCGGCGGCCAGGTGACCTACCATGGCCCCGGCCAGCTGGTTGCCTACCTGTTGCTGGACGTGCGCCGCCTGGGCTTTGGCGTGCGCGAACTGGTCAGCCGTATCGAGCAGACCCTGATCGACCTGCTGGCCAGCTACGGCGTCCACGCGGCGGCCAAGCCCGATGCGCCGGGTGTCTACGTCGATGGAGCGAAGATCGCCTCCCTTGGCCTGCGAATCCGCAATGGCCGTTCTTTCCACGGCCTTGCTCTGAACGTGGACATGGACCTTGCGCCATTCCGCCGAATCAACCCCTGCGGGTATGCGGGGCTGGCCATGACCCAGCTGCGTGACCTGGCAGGCCCGATCGAACTCGACGAGGTCAGGACAAGGCTGCGCGGACAGCTGGTCAAGCACCTCGACTACGCTGAGCAGACGACCCTCACGGGCGGAATCGACTGAATATGACAACTGTGCAAGAAGCCGTGCCGAACCTGATACCTACCCAGGATGCCACCCCGCGCCCAGCGCCGAAGAAGGTGGAAGCTGGGGTCAAGCTGCGTGGCGCCGAAAAGGTCGCGCGCATCCCGGTGAAGATCATCCCCACCGATGAACTGCCGAAGAAACCGGACTGGATCCGCGTGCGAATCCCGGTTTCCCCGGAGGTCGACCGCATCAAGCAGCTGCTGCGCAAGCACAAGCTGCACAGCGTGTGCGAAGAAGCGTCCTGCCCGAACCTGGGCGAGTGCTTCTCCGGTGGCACCGCGACCTTCATGATCATGGGTGACATCTGCACCCGTCGCTGCCCGTTCTGCGACGTCGGCCACGGCCGGCCGAAGCCGCTGGACCTGGACGAGCCGAAGAACCTGGCCGTGGCCATCGCCGACCTGCGCCTGAAGTACGTGGTGATCACCTCGGTGGACCGCGACGACCTGCGTGACGGCGGTGCCCAGCACTTTGCCGACTGCATCCGCGAAATCCGCGCGCTGTCGCCGGGCGTGCAGCTCGAAACCCTGGTGCCGGACTACCGCGGCCGCATGGACGTGGCGCTGGAAATCACCGCCCAAGAGCCGCCGGATGTGTTCAACCACAACCTGGAAACCGTACCGCGCCTGTACAAGGCCGCGCGCCCGGGTTCCGACTACGACTGGTCGCTGGACCTGTTGCAGAAGTTCAAGCAGCTGGTGCCGCACGTGCCGACCAAGTCGGGCCTGATGCTCGGCCTGGGCGAGACCGACGAGGAAGTGATCGAAGTGATGCAGCGCATGCGCGAGCACGACATCGACATGCTGACCCTCGGCCAGTACCTGCAGCCGTCGCGCAGCCACCTGCCGGTGCAGCGTTTCGTGCACCCGGACACCTTCGCCTGGTTCGCCGAGGAAGGTTACAAGATGGGCTTCAAGAACGTCGCATCCGGCCCGCTGGTGCGTTCGTCCTACCATGCTGACCAGCAAGCCCACGAGGCCAAGATCAAGCTCTGATCCTGGTTCGAGTGGCCGATGCCGATGTGCGCCGCAAGGCGGCATCGGCATTTTTGTTAGGGCCTCGTTCCCACTGTGTCGGAATCGCTTCCGTCTGCATATTGGGCGGCCTTCTACCTGCAAGGAGTTGCACGATGAATTCCCCTGAAAGCATCGGATCGCGCTTGCCAGCCGCGCTGCCGGGCGATGCCTGCTTTGCCATCGTCGCCCCGGCCGGGCCGGCGCGGCTGGATGCGCAGAAGGCCAGCCAGTGGTTCGCCGAGCGCGGTTACCGTTGCCGCCTCTATCCCGGCGTCGAGCAGGCCCAGGGTTATCTGGCCGGCACTGACCAGCAGCGGCTGGATGACCTGCACGCCGCCTTCGCCGACCCGGCTGTCGATGCCATCCTGTGCATGCGCGGCGGCTATGGCAGCATGCGCTTGCTCGACAAGCTCGACTTCGAGCTGATTCGCCGCCACCCCAAGCCGCTGATCGGCTACAGCGACATCACCGCATTGCACACGGCCATCTACCGGCATACCGGCTTGCTGACCTTCCATGGGGGCATGCTCAATGCCGACCTGCTGGGCGCCAAGCTGCAACCGACCGAGTCTTCGCTGCTGGCGCAATTGTCGGGGTTGGTGGGGGAGGGTGACGAGATTGCCCATCCTGGCGAGTTTGCCTTGAGCTGCGTGGTACCGGGTGTGGCCAGTGGGCGGTTGCTGGGCGGCAATCTGTCGATGCTGGGGGCGACCCTGGGCACGCTGGCCGAGATCGACACGCAAGGCAGCATCCTGTTCATCGAGGACGTCAACGAGCCGCTGTACCGGGTGGATCGCCTGCTGACCCAGATGCGCCTGGCGGGCAAGCTCGAAGGCGTGAGGGGCGTGCTGGTGGGGGATTTTGCCGGGATTACCGTGGCGGCGATGACGCCGTTGCTGCAGGCGGTGTTCGGGCCGCTGGGCGTGCCGGTGCTGGCCGGGTGGCGCAGTGGGCATTGTGATCCGAATGTGTGCTTGCCGCTGGGGGCCAGGGTGAGGCTGGATAGCCAAGCACGGAGCCTGGTGTTGGCTCAGGGGTTGTTCAAGGCTTGAGATCGCCGGGGCCGCTTTGCGGCCCTTTCGCGACACAAGGCCGCTCCTACAGGCAATCGTGGGCCTTGTAGGAGCGGCCTTGTGTCGCGAAAGGGGCGCAAAGCGCCCCCCAGCATTCTCACCGTTGGCGCAGGCTATCGAGCAGCTTGTGCGTCGGATACCCATCCGCCGGCCACCCCAGCCCCTGTTGGGCATTGCGGATCGCCTTGCGGGTGTTGGCGCCGATGATGCCATCCGGGTTGCCCGCATCATGCCCGCTGGCGTTCAGCAGGTTCTGCAGTTCCATGCGCTCGCTGCGGCTCAGCGGCAAGTCTTCCTTCGGCCAGTTCCCGGCAATGAACCCCCAGCCCGAGAAGCGATCGCCCAGCAAGCTCACCGCCAACGCATAGGACGACGAGTTGTTGTACTTGAGGATCGCGCGGAAGTTGTCCAGCACCAGGAACGCCGGGCCACGGGCGCCCGCCGGCAGCAGCAGGGCGGCAGACAGCTCGTTGCTGCCCGCCGGCAACTGCGTGCCCGCCGGCAGCTTCACGCCCAGCTGCAGCCACTCGCTGACCGGTTTGCGCAGCGAGCCATCGGCCAGCCAGTAGTCGAAACCTTGCGGCACCTGCACTTCGAAGCCCCATGGCTGGCCGCGTTTCCAGCCAGAGCTCTGCAGGTAGTGGGCAGTCGAGGCCAAGGCATCGGGCGTGCTGTTCCAGATATCGCGGCGGCCATCGCCGTCGAAATCCACCGCATGGGTGTTGTAGGTGGTCGGGATGAACTGGGTCTGGCCCATGGCCCCGGCCCACGAGCCGCGCATGGCTTCAGGCTGGATGTCGCCGTGCTGGATGATCTGCAAGGCGGCGATCAGCTGGTCCTGGGCGAACTGCGGGCGGCGCCCCTCGTAGGCCAGGGTGGCAAGCGAACGGATCACCGACTTGTTGCCCTGGAACTGGCCGAAGTTGCTCTCCATGCCCCACACCGACACCAGCACCTGGCGGTCGACGCCATAGCGTTGCTCGATGCGCGAAAGCAGCTCGGCGTTCTGCTCCAGCAGGCGCTTGCCGTTGCGCACGCGCAGCGGGGACAGCGCGCCATCGAGGTATTCCCACACCGGGCGGGTGAATTCGGGCTGGCTGCGGTCGGCCTTGATCACGTCCATGTCCGGCGTGACGCCAATGAACGCGCGGTCGAAGGTGCTGGCCGAGATGCCGGCCTGCAGCGCTTGCTGGCGGAAACCAGCCTGCCATTGGGCAAAGGTCTGCAATGGCTGGATTTCGGTGCTGACGTCGGGCGTGGCGCTGGGCAGGGTCACTACCGGCGTGGGCTGGGCAGGCGCCAGCGGCAGGGCGTCGGCGGCGGTGGGTTTTTCCGCGCAGGCGACGAGCAGGATGAAGCTGGAGGCCGCGATGAGCTGGCGGGATTTCCAACGGGGGAGGAGGCTGAAGGGCATGCACAGATCCAGAATTTCAGGTCAGGTGCCGACCATATCATGCCTGCGCTTGCGATGCTTTCATGCGGCCAAAAAGTAAGAAGCCTCCCAATCTCTCGATTGGAAGGCTTCGCGGCGGTAGCTGCCTTTGCCCTTGTTCGGTTGTTCCTGGCGGCAGCGGAACAGCGGTTGGGCGATGATCGACTTGGCCTTGTTGGGGCCGTGCTTTTTCGGCTTTTTGCTCATGGCGGGGTTCCTGCTCGAGGGATGGGTTGCGCGGCGGACTGTAGGCCGGTAGCGGGGGCAGGGCCAATTGATTGTGTTTATGGCTCCGGGCCCTATCGCCGGCAAGCCGGCTCCCACAGGTTAACCACAATGCTCAGGCCCTGTGCTATCCCTGTGGGAGCCGGCTTGCCGGCGATAGGGCCTTGAATGTTACTCGGGTGGCAAGACCAGGCGTTGGCCGGCCATCAGCAGCGACAACCGCGACAAGCCAGTCCACGGCGACCCTTCGGCCTGCCCCTTGATCTGCGCATCGATGCGCTGGGCATCTTGCAGCAGCTGCGCCCAACGCTGCGCCGAGAGGCGCTGCAGGGCCTTGCTGACCAGCGGCCTGCGCTTGTCCCACACCGGTGGCCGGGCCTGGCTGAAGGCCTTGTCCAGTGGCACCCCCTGGCTGAACTGCTGGGCCAGGCCCGCCAGCAGGCGCAGTTCACGGGCCAGTGCCCAGAGGATGACCGGCGGCTCCACCCCTTCGCCGCGCAAGCCTTCGAGCATGCGCAGGGCATGGGTGGCCTCGCCATTGAGAATGGCATCGACCAGGCCGAACACATCGAAGCGGGCGCTGTCGGCCACGGCGGCCTGCACCGTTTCCACGGTGATCTGGCTGCCTTCGGCCAGCAACTTGAGCTTTTCGATCTCCTGGGCCGCGGCCAGCAGGTTGCCTTCGACTCGCGCCGCGATCAGGTCGACCGCATCGCGCTGCGCAGACAAACCGGCCTGGGCCAGGCGCTGGTTGATCCACTGCGGCAGCTGCTGGGCGTCCACCGGCCAGATCTGGATGAACTGGCAGTGCGCGCCCTCGATCAGCGCCTTGCCCCACTTGGTCTTCTGCGCACTGCCATCGAGCTTGGGCAGGCTGACCAGCAGCACGGTGTCCTCAGCGGGGCGTGCGCAGTATTCCATGAGTGCTGCAGCGCCCTTGTCGCCAGGCTTGCCCGAGGGCAGGCGCAGCTCCAGCAGGCGGCGCTGGGCAAACAGCGACAGGCTTGCGCCGGCCTGGAGCAAGGTGCCCCAGTCGAAGTTGGCGTCGGCACTGAACACCTGGCGTTCATCGAAGCCTTGCTGGCGCGCGGCATTGCGGATGGCGTCAGCGGCTTCCTGGCACAGCAGCGGGTCGTCGCCGCTGACCACGTAGACCGGGGCCAGTGCGCCTTGCAGGTGCTTGTTGAGTTGGGCGGGGGCGAGTTTCATGGGAAACGGAAGGGGCACCGAAGTGCCCCGTGCGGGCTTAGCGGCCCGGGATTTCCAGTGGCGACTGCTGCGGCGTTTCCGCCTGCTGGCGGCGCGCCGCTTCCAGTGCGTCGGCTTCGGCCTTGGCGCGTTCGTCAGCCTTGCGCTGCAGCTCGTCGAGCTGAGTCGGGGTCAGGTTCTGCAGGCGGGCCATCATCGACTGCACCAGTTCGCGGCGCATTTCCACGCGGGCCTGGCTGGCTTCCTGGTCGGAACCGGTGATGTTGCCGCCGTCGCGCACGTAGATCTTGCGCACTTCAACCTTGTCGCTCAGCAGCTCCAGGTTGTTCAGGCCCAGGATGCTGTAGTTGAGGGTGGTGGTGAGTTCGTATTCAGCAGTACGGCTGCCGCCGCTGTAGCTCGCCGAACGCTGGTTTTCCTGCTCGTTGGTGAGCTCCAGGCGGTAAGGCGCGCCGGTGTGCACGTTGACGCCGCTGCGCTCGAGTGCCTGACGCAGCTGGACCACGGTCTGGCCGTAGGCATTGCGCGCGCCGACGTCCATTTCCTTGACGCTCAGCTCGTTGGTACCGGTGCCGCGCAGCTGGAAACCGCAGGCGCTGAGCATGACAGCCAGGCCCATTACCAGCAGATTGCGTTTGATCATGTTGTTGCTCCCTTGTGGGCCGATACCGCCCACCCGCACTGGCTGCGGGTGGGCGTTGCCATCAGTTGGCGACGATGTTGACCAGTTTGCCCGGAACCACGATGACCTTGCGGATGGTCAGGCCATCGATGAAGCGCAGGACATTCTCGTTGCTGCGGGCAGCGGCTTCGACTTCCTCGCGGCTGGCTGCGGCAGGCATCTCGACCTGGCCGCGCAGTTTACCGTTGACCTGGACGACCAGGGTAATGGTGTCCTGCACCAGCGCTTGTTCGTCGACGCTCGGCCAGGCGGCATCGATCACCGACTCGGCGTGGCCCAGTTGCTGCCACAGCTCGTGGCTGATGTGCGGGGTGATCGGCGCCAGCAGCAGGGTAACGGCCTCCAGGCCTTCCTGCAGCAGGGCACGGTCTTGCGCGGTGGCCTGCGGAGCCTTTTCCAGCACGTTCATCACGGTCATCACCTGGGCGATGGCGGTGTTGAACTTGTGGAACTGGCCGACATCGGTGCTGGCCTGCTTGATCGCGGCGTGGATCGCACGGCGGATGGCTTTCTGCTCGTCGCTCAGCGCGGCGATGTCCAGCTGGCCTGGCAGGCCCTGGCTGACGTGGCCCTGGGCCAGGCGCCAGACGCGGCGCAGGAAGCGGCTGGCACCTTCGACGCCGGAGTCGGACCATTCCAGGCTCATGTCGGGCGGCGAGGCGAACATCATGAACAGGCGGCAGGTGTCGGCACCGTAGGCCTCGATCATCGACTGCGGGTCGACGCCGTTGTTCTTGGACTTCGACATCTTCTCGGTGCCGCCGATTTCCACCGGCAGGCCGTCGGTCTTCAGGCGTGCGCCGATGATCTTGGCCTTGGCATCCCGCTCGATCTCGACGTCGGCCGGGTTGAACCAGTCCTTGCCGCCATTGCTGGCAACGCGGTAGTAGGTCTCGGCGACCACCATGCCCTGGGTCAGCAGGTTCTTGAACGGCTCGTTGGAGGTGACCAGGCCTTCGTCGCGCATCAGCTTGTGGAAGAAGCGCGCGTACAGCAGGTGCAGGATGGCGTGCTCGATGCCGCCGATGTACTGGTCCACAGGCAGCCAGTGGTTGGCGGCTTTCGGATCGACCAGGCCCTTGTCGTAGTTCGGCGAGGCGTAGCGGGCGAAGTACCAGGACGACTCGACGAAGGTGTCCATGGTGTCGGTTTCACGCTTGGCCGCCGTGCCGCATTTCGGGCAGGTGCATTCGTAGAACTCGGGCATGCGCGCCAGCGGCGAGCCGGCACCGTCCGGTACCACGTTCTCTGGCAGGGTGACCGGCAGCTGGTCTTCCGGCACCGGCACGTCGCCGCAGGACGGGCAGTGGATGATCGGGATCGGGCAGCCCCAGTAGCGCTGGCGGCTGATGCCCCAGTCGCGCAGGCGGAACTGGGTGCGCGACTTGCCCAGTTCCTTGCGGATCAGGGCCGCTTCGATGGCGTCGAAGGCGCCGGCGAAGTCCAGGCCATCGAACTCGCCGGAGTTGATCAGCTGGCCATGCTCGCCGTAGGCCGCCAGCCACTCGCTGCCGACTTCGTCGCCAACGCTGGTGCGCACCACTGCCTTGACCGGCAGGTTGTACTTGTGGGCGAACTCGAAGTCGCGCTCGTCATGGGCAGGCACGGCCATCACGGCGCCGTCGCCGTAGTGCATCAGCACGTAGTTGGCGACCCACACCGGCAGCTTCTCGCCGGTCAGCGGGTGCTCGACCAGCAGGGAAGTGGCCATGCCCTTCTTCTCCTGGGTGGCCATGTCGGCCTCGGCAACGCTGCCGCTCTTGCACTCGTCGATGAACGCCTGCAGCGCCGGGTTGCCCTGGGCGGCCTGGGTGGCCAGCGGGTGTTCCGCGGCGACGGCGACGTAGGTCGCGCCCATCAGGGTGTCGGGACGGGTGGTGAAGACCTTGAGGGTGCCTTCGTGGCCGATGCTCGCCTGGTCGTAGGGGAACTGCACTTCCATGCCGCGCGACTTGCCGATCCAGTTGCGCTGCATGGTCTTGACCTGCTCAGGCCAGCCCGGCAGCTCGTCGAGGCTTTCCAGCAGCTCGTCGGCGTAGTCGGTGATGCGGAAGTAGTACATCGGGATTTCGCGCTTCTCGATCAGCGCGCCCGAACGCCAGCCACGGCCGTCGATGACCTGTTCGTTGGCCAGTACGGTCTGGTCGGCCGGGTCCCAGTTCACGGTCCCGTTCTTGCGGTAGATGATGCCTTTCTCGAACAGGCGGGTGAACAGCCACTGTTCCCAGCGGTAGTAGTCCGGCTTGCAGGTGGTGACTTCACGTGCCCAGTCGATGGCCAGACCCAGGCTCTTGAGCTGGGTCTTCATGTAGTCGATGTTTTCGTATGTCCACTTGGCCGGGGCGACGTTGTTTTTCATCGCCGCGTTTTCCGCGGGCATGCCGAAGGCGTCCCAGCCCATCGGCTGCAGGACGTTCTTGCCCAGCATGCGCTGGTAACGGGCAATCACGTCGCCGATGGTGTAGTTGCGAACGTGGCCCATGTGTAGCTTGCCGCTCGGGTACGGGAACATCGATAGGCAATAGTAGGTGTCTTTGCCTGGCTGTTCGGTAACAGCGAACGATTGTTGCTCGTCCCAGAACTTCTGGGCGGCGGCTTCGATATCACGGGGCGTGTATTGTTCGTGCATGGCTACTTTTGGCTGAGAGAGAAGAGACCTTGTTCCAGGCAGCGGAACCTCGCTGCGTCCGGCACTCCGGTGTCATGAGGGTGAACGCCTAAGCATACAGCAGCGCCGCGCGTCGTGGGAAACCCTGATTGCGAATGGCCGCTGGTCGCTGCATCCAGCTGCTTTTCATAGCGCCGCTAAGCTCATGTGTGGGGGGAGATATTCTTTATCTTCAATGAGGTGAACGGATGGGAGAGACGCAGCTACCCGCAATCAAACCGGAGCTTTACGAACGCCTGATCGACCGTCTTGGCCTGGCACTGGAAGTTGCCAGAACGTCGGTGCGATTACGCGACGAGATGCCAGCCGAGCTGGAGTTGCGCGGTCTTAGCCACGCAGAGTTCGAAGTGATCAAGGCTTACCTGGAGTCCCTCCCGGAACGCCGCAATGCCTGCGCCGGAATATACCCGCAAGCGGAACCGAGCTCGGCAAAGATCATCTGGCTCAAGGACAAGAAACGCCCCGCCAGTACGGCGAGATCCAGGACGCTGCCGCATCGCTAGCCGTTCAGGACGCCAGGCGCAGGCCATCGCGCGCCGGTTCTTCGACAACACTTCTCATGATCGGCGCCGGCCGCCCACTTGTTGGCTGGCGTCGATCCTCTTAGGCTGCATGCCTTCCATGGAGGTGTAGCCGATGCCCATCAAGTTCTTCATCAAACAATGGCTGATGCCGCCTGGCGTCCTCTTCCTGCTGTTGCTGCTCGCCTGGTGGCTGCGGGTGCGGCGCCCGGGGCTGGCGGCGGTGTGCTTCGCGCTGGGCCTGGGCGGTTTGTGGCTGATGAGCCTGCCACTGGTGATGCAGAAGGCCGCCAGCCTGCTGGAGAGCGAGCCGGCCTTGCCGGTGAACGAATGGGCGGGCCTGGCGAGCAGGGCGGATGCGATCGTCGTGCTGGGCGCCGGGCGCGAGCGTGGCGACCCCGGCTGGGGCGGCGCCGACCAGCCCACTGCCACGGCGCTGGAGCGCATGCGTTTTGCGGCGACGCTGGCCAAGGCCTCGGGTTTGCCGGTGCTGACCAGCGGCGGGCTGCACTACGGCACCCCGCCCAGCGAGGCGCAGTTGATGGCAGAGCGGCTGCGGGAGGATTTCGCGGTCGAGGTCAAATGGCAGGAAGGCGCCAGCCGTACCACCTGGGAAAACGCCCGGCTCAGTGCCGATCTGTTGCTGGCGCAAGGGGTTCGCCGAGTCGTGGTGGTGACCCAGGCGTGGCACATGCAGCGTGCGCGCTGGAGCTTCGAGCGGGCGGGTTTCGAGGTGGTGCCGGCGCCGATGGGCTTCCTTGGGCGCGAGCATGCGCGGCCGTTCGCAGGGTTGCTGCCGGAGAGCCGGGCGATGTGGCAGAGCAGCCAGTTGCTCAATGAAGCGGTGGGGTTGGTGGGGTATCGATTGTTCTATTGAACGGGTTTCGTCCTTATCGCCGGCAAGCCGGCTCCCACGGGTACATCACAGTGTGGGAGCCGGCACCCTCAAACGGTCTTGGCGATCCGCCCCGCCAGCAGCGCCCACCCCAGCAGCAGCACGCAGACGATCGCCAGCGGCCACGAGCGCCACTGCAGATAAGGCGTCAGCTGCTGCATCGGCACCACCTCGCCATACAGGATCCCGCGCTGGAACTGCGGGATCTCTGCAGTAATCCGCCCAAACGGGTCGATCAACGCGGTCACGCCGTTATTGGTCGCGCGGATCATCCAGCGGCCAGCTTCCAGCGCCCGCATCTGCGCCATCTGCAGGTGCTGCAGCGGGCCGATCGAGGTGCCGAACCAGGTGTCGTTGCTGATCGTCAGCAACAGGTCGCTGCGCGCGGCCAGGCCTGCGGCGAACTCGGGGTAGACCACCTCGTAGCAGATGTACGGGGCAATCTGGTAACCCTTGGCCTGCAGCAGCGGCTGGTCTTCAGGCCCGCGGGCGAAGTCCGACATCGGCAGGTTGAAGAACTCGATCAGGCCGCGGAGCATGTCCTGCAGCGGCACATATTCGCCGAACGGCACCAGCTTCTGCTTGAGGTAGGTGCCGTCGCCTTCGCCGGTCACGGTCACGCCGTTGTAGTAGCGGCGCTGGTGGTGCACCTCTTCGCGCACCGGCACGCCGGTGATCAGCGCCGAGTGGCGATCGGCGGCCAGGCGGCCCATCACGTCGATGTAGCCCTGGGCCTGGTCCTTGAGGATCGGCACCGCCGTTTCCGGCCACACCAGCAAGTCCACGGGCTTGGCAGTGAAGGTCATGTCGCGGTACAGCGCCAGTTGCGCATCGATGTGCGCCGGGTCCCATTTCAGCTCCTGCTCGACGTTACCCTGCAGCGCCGCAACCTTGAGCGGGTCGCCGGCGGGCTTGGTCCAGGCGTGCCCTTTAAGGGCCATGCCGGCGGCCCAGGGGGCCAGCAGCAGGACGATGCCGATGGCCAGGAATGAGCGGCGCTCACGCAGGCGGTGCAGGTTGCACAGCAGCGCGGCGGTCAAGGCCAGGGTAAACGAGACCAACCATACGCCGCCCAGCGGCGCCAGGCCCGCCAGGGGGCCGTCCAGCTGGCTGTAACCGGCGTAGAGCCAAGGGAAACCGGTGAGGAACCAGCCGCGGAAGGCTTCTTGCACCAGCCACAAGGCCGCGAAGCACAAAGCGTCGGCCAGTGGCGCCTCGTTGCGCCGCAACCAGCGCGCCCAGAGCCACGTGGGCAAGGCGAAGAACCAGGCAAGGGCGGCGAAGAACGCCAGCAGCAGCACGATGGCCAACAGCGGCGAAGCGCCGCCGTAGGTGTTCATGCTGACGTAGATCCACCAGGTGCCGGCGCCATACAGGCCGAAGCCGAACCACCAGCCGCGCCACATGGCCTGGCGCGGGCTGAGCTCGCGCAGGCCGAGGTAGAGCACGGCGATGGACAGCAAGGCCAGCGGCCAGATGTCGAAGGGCGCCAGGGCCAGAAGGGTAGATGCGCCGGCCGCCAAGGCCAGCAGGTTACCGGGCCAGCCGGGGCGGGTGATCCAACGCATGTTTGTCCTTAGCGGGTGATCGGGGTCAGGCGCAGCAAGTGTATCCGCCGGCTGTCGGCATTGAGAATACGGAACTTGTAGGCGCCGATCTCGGTGGTTTCGTTGCGCTTGGGCAGGTGGCCGAAGGCGCTCATCACCAGGCCGCCCACGGTGTCGAACTCATCGTCCGAGAACTCGCTGTCGAAGAACTCGTTGAAGTTGTCGATCGGCGTCAGTGCCTTGACCAGGAAATCGCCGCTTGGCAGCGGCTTGATGTAGCTGTCTTCCTCGACGTCATGCTCGTCCTCGATGTCGCCGACGATCTGTTCGAGCACGTCTTCGATGGTCACCAGGCCCGCCACGCCGCCGTATTCGTCGATGACGATGGCCATGTGGTTGTGGTTGGCGCGGAACTCGCGCAGCAGCACGTTCAGGCGCTTGGACTCCGGCACGAAGGTGGCCGGGCGCAGCAGGTCCTTGATGTTGAAGCTGTCGCCGTTCTCCTTGAGGATCAGCGGCAGCAGGTCCTTGGCCAGCAGGATCCCGAGCACATCGTCATGGCTTTCGCCGATCACCGGGTAGCGCGAGTGCGCGGCGTCGATCACCGCCGGCAGGAACTCGCGAGGCGACTGGGTAGCCTTGATGCTGATCATCTGCGAGCGCGGCACCATGATGTCGCGTACCTGCAGGTCGGCGACCTGGATGGCACCTTCGACGATGGTCAGCGCTTCGCTGTCGAGCAGCTTGTTCTGATGGGCTTCGCGCAGCAGCTCCAGCAGCTCCTGGCGGTTTTTCGGCTCATGGGCAAAAGCCTGGGTCAGTTTACCCAGCCAGGACTTCTGCCCGTTGCTCGATCGATCTTCGCTCATGGCGGTTCTCGTGATCCTTGGTGTATCAGTGTGTGATTGAGTCGGTTTCATCGTCGGCATACGGGTCGGGATGACCCAGTTCTGCCAGCAATTCCCGTTCCAGCGCTTCCATCTCTTCGGCCTCATCGTCTTCGATGTGGTCGTAGCCGAGCAGGTGCAGGCAGCCGTGGATGACCAGGTGCGCCCAGTGTGCCTCCAGCGCCTTGCCCTGCTCGGCAGCCTCGCGTTCGACCACCGGTACGCAGATCACCAGGTCGCCCAGCAGCGGGATATCGAGCAGCTCGTCGGGCACGTCGGCCGGGAACGACAGCACATTGGTCGCGTAGTCCTTGTGCCGGTAGGTGTGGTTGAGCTCGCGGCCCTCGGCTTCATCGACCAGGCGAATGGTCATTTCCGAGTCGGCGCTGCGCTGGCGCAAGGCCAGCTCGCACCAGCGGCGGAAGGCGGCATCATCCGGCGCGGCGGCGTCGGTGGCCCGTTGCAGGTCAAGTTCAAGCATCTTTGCTGCTGACCTCGGGCTTGGCCTGGCGGGCTTCGAAGCGGTCGTAGGCTTCGACGATGCGCTGCACCAGAGGGTGACGGACCACGTCCTTGGGCTGGAAGTGGGTGAAGCTGATCCCCGGAACGTCCTTGAGCACCTCGATCACGTGGGCCAGGCCCGACTTGGTGCCGCGCGGCAGGTCGACCTGGGTGATGTCACCGGTGATCACCGCCGTGGAGCCGAAGCCGATACGGGTGAGGAACATCTTCATCTGCTCGAGCGTGGTGTTCTGGCTCTCGTCGAGGATGATGAAGCTGTTGTTCAGGGTGCGCCCGCGCATGTAGGCCAGCGGGGCGATTTCGATGACCTGGCGCTCGATCAGCTTGGCCACGTGCTCGAAGCCCAGCATCTCGTACAGCGCGTCGTACAGCGGGCGCAGGTACGGGTCGATCTTCTGGGCCAGGTCGCCGGGCAGGAAGCCGAGCTTCTCGCCAGCCTCGACGGCCGGGCGCACCAGCAGGATGCGGCGCACCTGCTCGCGTTCCAGGGCATCCACGGCGCAGGCCACGGCCAGGTAGGTCTTGCCGGTACCGGCCGGGCCAATGCCGAAGTTGATGTCGTTGGCGAGGATTTCCTTGACGTAGCGCTGCTGGTTGGCCCCGCGCGGGCGAATGTTGCCCTTGCGCGTGCGCAGCGAGACGCTGACCTCGTTGACGGCCGGGTTGTCGATGTTCTCGACGGCCGACTCCTGCAGGTACAGGTGCACGGTTTCCGGCGACAGCTCGGTGGCCTTGGCCTCGCGGTAGAGGCGGCGCAGCAGTTGCTCGGCAGCAGAGGTGGTCTTGGGTTCGCCGATCAGCTCGAATTGATTGCCGCGGTTGCGGATCTCGATAGCCAGGCGTTGTTCGATCAGGCGCAGGTGCTCGTCGAACTGGCCGCACAAGTTGGCGAAACGGTGGGCCTCGAAAGGTTCGAGGATGAAACGATGGGGTTCTATGGGTGCGTTCAAGGTCGTTTTTAGCCGCTCGACGGCAATGAAGGTGAACTCAAGAATAACCCCTGAAGGGCAGGGGCGAAAGCACTGAAACGTTCAACGGTCGGTACAGGGCTGTCTGCTATGATGCGCGCCTTTTCTTACGCATGTGTTATCCCAAGATGAGCAAACGCGAACCCGCCATCTATAAAGTGATCTTCCTCAACCAGGGGCAGGTCTTCGAGATGTATGCCAAGCAGATCTACCAGAGCGACCTGTGGGGCTTCCTGGAAATCGAGGAGTTCGTCTTCGGCGAGCGCACCCAGGTGGTGGTCGACCCCAGCGAGGAGCGGCTGAAGAACCAGTTCGAAGGCGTGATCCGCAGCTTCGTGCCGATGCACGCGATCGTGCGCATCGACGAGGTGGAGCGCCTGGGTACGGCGAAGATCAGCGAGGCCAAGGGTGGCGGCAATGTCATGCCGTTCCCGATGCCAATGCCGGAGAAGTGATCAGGGGAGGGGCGAGAACGGCGTGCGCCCTTCGGCGTTCTGCAGTTCCAGCAGGTATTTGCGGAAGATCTGGCCAAGCACCTGGGTGGCATGCTCCAGCTCGTCGCGGGGCATCTGCTCGGTGACTTCGTCGGCCATGTCCAGCGCATCCTCGGCGCCGTTGACCGCGGCCATCTTCAGCAGGATGTAGGCCTGCACGTTGTTGGCCTTGACCCCCTCGCCATGGAAGAACATGGCACCGAGGCGGTACTGGGCGTCGGCGTGGCCTTGCAGCGAGGCTTTTTCGAACCAGTCCAGGGCCTTTTTCAGGTCCTTGGGCGTTTGCGTGTAGTAGTACTCACCCAGCTCGTACTGCGCCTGGGGGTCCCCGGTCGCCGCCGTCTGCTCGCAAGCCTTGAGGGCGTTTTCCTGGTCTTCTGGCTGAACGTTGAGCGTGCAGCGCCCCGTTGCCGGAATCAGCAACGAATTGCCGCCCTCGGCCTGGGCCAGCAGAGGCGGAAGAAGCAACAGGCAGCCCAAGGTCAGGGCGCGGCCGGTGCGGTTCATGGGGATCGACTTACCTCTGCAAAGCTGCGGCCAATGTCTCTGGTGGCACATTATGGGATAAGCAGCGCCAACCTTACAAAGTTTTACTCGAATTTCTGTGCGGGTGGGGAAAGTTGCTGATGGCAGAAGGGCTTTTGTTGCCTGCGCCGGCCTCATCGCCGGCAAGCCGGCTCCCACAGGGTACCGCACAGAGCCTGAAAGGTGTGGCGTACCTGTGGGAGCCGGCTTGCCGGCGATGAGGCCGGTACAAACCCTGGCTTACTTCAGCTTGGCAAAGGCCCGCTCAGCTGCATCCAGGGTGATCTGCAGCTCTTTCTCGCCATGGGCGATCGAGGTGAAGCCTGCCTCGAATGCGCTCGGCGCCAGGTACACGCCGCCTTCGAGCATCAGGTGGAAGAAGCGCTTGAAGCGCTCTGCATCGCTGGCCATCACGTCATCGAAGGTGACGATGTCGTCGGCACCGCTGAAGTACAGGCCGAACATGGCGCCTGCCTGGGTGGTGACGAACGGCACGCCAGCGGCATCGGCACGTTGCTGCAGGCCATCGAGCATGCGGCTGGTGAAGGCGCTCAGCTCGTCGTGGAAGCCCGGGCGGCTGATCAGCTTCAGGGTGGTCAGGCCGGCGGCCATGGCCAGCGGGTTGCCCGACAGGGTGCCGGCCTGGTAGACCGGGCCCAGCGGGGCGATGCAGCCCATGATCTCGCGCTTGCCACCGAAGCAGCCGACCGGCATGCCGCCGCCGACGATCTTGCCGAAGGTCGACAGGTCCGGGGTGATGCCGTAGTAGCCCTGGGCGCCGCCGAGCGATACCCGGAAACCGGTCATCACTTCGTCGAAGATCAGCACCACGCCGTGCTTGTCGCACTGCTCGCGCAGGCCTTCGAGGAAGCCTGGCGCCGGCGGTACGCAGTTCATGTTGCCGGCTACCGGCTCGACGATGATGCAGGCCACGCTCTGGCCGACGTCGGCCAGGGTCTTCTCGACCGCCGCCAGGTCGTTGAACGGCAGGGTCAGGGTGTGCTTGGCGAAGTCCGCCGGCACGCCCGCCGAGCTTGGCACGCCCTGGGTCAGCAGGCCGGAGCCGGCCTTGACCAGCAGGCTGTCGGAGTGGCCGTGGTAGCAGCCTTCGAACTTGATGATGGCGTCGCGGCCGGTGTAGCCGCGGGCCAGGCGAATGGCGCTCATGGTGGCTTCGGTGCCGGAGCTGACCATGCGCACCATCTCCATCGATGGCACCAGCGAGCAGACCAGGTCGGCCATCTCGGTTTCCATGGCGGTCGGTGCGCCGTAGGACAGGCCGTGCTGCAGCTGGTTGCGCACCGCCTCTAGCACCTCAGGGTGGCCGTGGCCGAGAATCATCGGGCCCCAGGAGCCGACGTAGTCGACGTAACGCTTGTCGTCTTCATCGACCACATAGGCGCCTTCGGCATGCTTGAAGAACAGCGGGGTGCCGCCGACGCTCTTGAAGGCGCGGACCGGCGAGTTGACGCCGCCCGGGATGTGCTTCTGGGCTTGGGCGAACAGGGATTCGGAACGGGACATGGGATCTTCTCTCGAAATCAGGAAGCGAACAGGGCGTTGAAGGCGCGGGCGCGGCGGGTGACTTCCTGCGCGCTGTCGACACCGAACAGGCCATGGATCACCGCCAGCAGGTCGGCGCCATGGGCGACCAGCGGGGCGGCGTTGTCCAGGGTGATGCCGCCGATCACGGCGATCGGCAGCTTGACCTGGGCGCGGGCCTGCTCCAGCAGCTCGACGTTGGCGGCAGGTGCGCCCGGCTTGGTCACGGAATTGAAGAAACGGCCAAAGGCCACGTAGCTGGCGCCTTCGCTGGCGGCTTGCTGGGCCAGGTCGAGCTGGGCGTGGCAGGTCGAGCCGATGATCGCCTGGCGGCCGAGCAGGGCACGGGCCGGGGTCAGCGGGCCGTCGGTCTGGCCCAGGTGCACGCCGACGCCCAGGCGCGCGGCAAGTTCGGCGTCGTCGTTGATGATCAGCTCGGTGCCGTAGCGCTCGCACAGCCTCATCAGTGCTTCGGCCTCGCGCAGGCGGCGGGCGGCGTCGTCACTCTTGTCGCGGTACTGCAGCAGGCACACGCCGCCTTCCAGCGCCGCTTCGACATGGGACAGGAAACGGCCGGCGAGCAGCTGGCTGTCGGTAATCGCGTACAGGCCGCGTAGCTTCATCGGAAGGCCTCGTGTCAGGAGCAGAAGTCCAGGGGCAGGCGGCGCGGGACGAACTGGCCCTTGCCCAGTTGTTCAGCGTCGCGCAGGGTCCGCCAGGTGTAGTCCAGGGCGCTGCGCACGGCGCTTTGCAGCTGTTCGCCGAGGGCCAGGCGGCCGGCCAGGGCGCTGGCCAGGGTGCAGCCCGAGCCGTGGTAGCTGCCCGGCAGGCGCTGGCAGGTCCAGGTGTGGCTCTGGCCGTCGCGGCTGTACAGGCGGTTGTGGATTTCGTCTTCGTCGCCGTGGCCACCGGTAATCAGCAGGTGCTTGATGTAGGGCAGCAGTTTGTCTGCGCACTCGTCGGCCGTGCCGTCTGGCAGTTCGGCCAGGATGCGCGCCTCGGGCAGGTTCGGCGTGGCGATGGTGGCCAGCGGCAGCAGGCGCTCGCGCAGGGCATAGCCGACTTCGTCCTTGCCCAGGCGGCCACCGCCACCGGCGCGCAGCACCGGGTCGCAGACCAGCGGCAGGTGCGGGTGGGCACCCAGCAGTTCGGCGACGGTGTCGACCATCTCGATCGAGCCGAGCATGCCCAGCTTGACGGCGGCGACCCGCGAGTCGGCCAGCACGGCGTTGGCCTGGGCCAGCACCCACTCGCGGTCGAGCACGCGGAAGTCGGAAACATTGACGGTATCCTGCACGGTCAGGGCGGTCACGGTCGGTGCGGCGTGACAGCCTTGAGCGATCAGGGCTTCGATATCTGCCTGCAAGCCGGCGCCGCCACTTGGGTCGTGGCCGGAGAGACAGAGGACAACGGGGCGGGAGCTGTAGGTATTCATGGTCGGCGAGCTTACCACCAAACCCAATTGTGCGGATCGTCCTACAAATGGATTTTGCTGATCGATCGGTCAGATTTATTCTTGTAACAAGCCTGAAAGCATTGTTCTAGAGCCTTTTAATCGAAATTTAATGTGGCCCGTTGCCAGCGTTCAAAGCTATGCTAGAGTGCTCGGATAACTCGACAAACGGGCACTGCCGGATTTCGTCGTCTCATAGGGATTGGAGGCCATCGCGACGCGACCGGACAGGCCATGCTGGGGCTGTATGCGCTATTTGCTGATCGTGCTTCTGGGCTTGCTGCCCGTGCTGGCCACCGCCGTCGAATTCGACGATACCACCCGCCACCTGCCGCTGGGCAAGGTCATGCAGGTCTACGAAGACCGTGATGGCACGGCGAGCATCGCTCAAGTCAGCGCACCCATCTTCGCCAATCGTTTTCGTACCCACCATGAAGACGTGCTCAATGCCGGCTACTCGACCTCGGTGTTCTGGCTGAAGGTCGACCTGCACTACCTCGCCTCCGACCGCACCGCGCCCCGCCAGTGGCTGCTGGAGCTGGCCTACCCGCCGCTGGATCACCTCGAGCTGTACCTGCCCGGCAGCGATGGCGTCTATCGCCTGGCCCAGCGTACCGGTGACGCCTTGCCCTACGACAGCCGGCAGATTCGCCAGAACAACTACCTGTTCGAACTGCCCATGCGCCCCGGGCAGTCGACCACCGCCTACCTGCGCCTGCACAGCGAAGGCTCGGTACAGGCGCCGCTGGCGCTGTGGTCGAGCGAGGCCTACATGGAAGATCAGCCCACTCGCCTGTACGTGCTGGGGATGATCTACGGCGTATTGCTGGTGATGCTGGTGTACAACCTGTTCATCTTCATCAGCGTGCGCGACGTCAGTTACCTCTACTACATCCTCTATATCGCCTCGTTCGGCCTGTACCAGGTGTCGGTCAACGGTGCCGGGGTGGCCTACTTCTGGCCGGACAGCCCCTGGTGGGCAAATGCCGCCACGCCCTTGTTCATCGGCGCTGCCGGCCTGTTCGGCTGCCAGTTCGCCCGCCACTTCCTGCGCCTGCGCAAGATCAGCCGGGGCTTTGACCGCCTGCTGCAGCTGCTGATGCTGGGCGCGATAGCGGTCATGGTGCTGGCGGTGAGCATGCCCTACGGCATTGCCCTGCGCATGGCCACGGTGCTGGCGCTGCTGTTCACCGTGAGCATCTTCACCGCTGGGCTGCTGGCCTGGTCGCGGGGGCTGCGCGTGGCGCGCTGGTTCATCATTGCCTGGACGGCGTTCCTGCTCGGCGGCATGGTCAACACCTTGATGGTGCTGGGCTACCTGCCCAACGTGTTCATCACCATGTACGCCAGCCAGCTGGGCTCGGCGCTGGAAGTGGCGCTGCTGTCGCTGGCCCTGGCCGACCGCATCAACAGCATGCGCGAGCAGCAGGCGCAGACCCTGCGGGAAACCGGGCGCACCCTGGAGCAACTGAACCAGCAGCTGGCCAGTAGCAACCTGCTCAAGGACGAATTCCTCGCCACCGTCACCCACGAGTTGCGCACGCCGATGAACGGCGTGATCGGCTCGCTGGAGCTCATGCAGACGTTGCCCATGAGCGCCGAAATGGCCCAGTACCAGCGCACGGCGGTGGGCTCTGCCCAGGACATGATGGGCATGGTCGACGACATCCTCACCCTCACCGAACTGCAGGCCGGCCGCCTGCGCGCCCAGCCCAGCCCGTTCAGCTTGCGCCGGCTGCTCCAGGACCTGCGCGCCGGGCATGCCGGCACGGCCCTGGGCAAAGGCCTGTACCTGAGCCTGGACATTCCCGCGGAGCTGCCCGACGAACTGCTGGGCGATGGGCACAAGCTGCTGCGTTGCCTGGGTTGCCTGGTCGACAACGGCCTCAAGTTCACCCACCAGGGTGGCGTGATGGTGCAGGTGCGCGGCCGGCGCCTGGGGCCGGACAGCCTGGCGCTGACCTTCACCGTCAGCGACAGCGGCATCGGCTTCGATGACCTGGACCAGGCCATCCTCTATCAGCGCTTCTTCCAGGTCGACGGCTCGATGACCCGGCGCTATGGCGGGCTGGGCATCGGCCTGTCGATCTGCCGGCAGATGGGCGAGCTGCTCGGCGGCAAGCTGGCGCACGAATCGACGCGCGGCTTGGGCAGCCGTTTCGAGCTGAGCTTGAATGTGGCGATTGCCCAGATCCAGATGCCGGGCAGAATCATTTCAGGGGCACGCGGTTCCAGGTAAGTCCCCTGGAATGTGGCGAAGCGGTTACGCCAGCGTTGTCAGCATCAGTAAACATTGCCTGCATCAGCCCCATTGCGTAGCGATAGCCGCGATGAAGCCAATGCAGGCAATACGCGCTCACTTGGCTTTTACATTGGTGGCGTAATACCTGCCATCCTTTTGCAAAACTTCGAACGTTACTTCATCGCCGTTCTTCAAGTTTAGCGAGCCCACCGCCTCGCTAGGCAGGATGACATCTTCCTCATCGATCTCGTGATCGAGGAAACCCGCTTTCAGCTTGGCGTTGTACAGCTTGACCTTTGCAACTTTCACATCGCTCATGGTTTTAGCTCCTGATTGGGGGTATTGCCGGGGTGCTAAAAAAGCCTAACTATTCAAGCTGCGCTTGGACACTGGCAGTTTTAACAGTTGCGGGTTGTTGCCGGACGTGCACCAACCCGCAACGCTTCTTGGTTTAGGCCAACAAATGTCCACCGCCCCCGTGATTCCAAGTGATCGACTGGTCGAGGGGTATGGAGTAACGCCCCCACGGTGTGATGGCGCTCGAACTATCGCCGGTCGCGATCGCGATAAAGGCGGAAACTGAACCTTGAGTGATGTAGGTTTCGATCGCCTTGCCCGTTACCCAAGCGCCCGCGCTCAGAGCCCGTGACCGGGTGGCGAAGTTGTGAAGCCTGTGAGCTTTGCGCAGCGCCCTGCCATAGGCGCCCCCACGTGCATAGCGCGCAGCATTGAGGTCGATGGATTGTGCCTCACCCAGGTAGTTGATCAACCGGGTACCGGCCACCCTGAGCGTGGCCCGCACTCCGTTACGGGCAGGTCCCATTGCAGGGGTGACGCCGGGAATGCTGCCCAATTGCTCCATTGCGTATTCCATGGGGCTCACGGTGTTGCGCGCCAGTCGCGTGCCAGCCTTGTAATGGGTGAGCCTCTTGCCGACCTGCCGCACGGATCGCATTGCGGCTTTGGCCAGCGCCGGTATCTTCTTGAGCAAGCCCAGCGCACTTTCAGCAAGCGACGCCACCCCAAAGAAAAGCGACACATAACCCAGCTTTCTGGACAGCTCGGGGTTGGAATCTTCCGTGAGGACGGAGGCCACCTCGAAGCCGAACGAGAGCACCGCGCAAGTCGTCATCGCGATGAATAACACCGAGGCGGCGCCACCTGTCATCACCGACGCGGCGATACCCAGCACCGTCAGCGTGGCCGAAAGCGCAAGGCCCCGCCAGCGTCCGCCGACCGGCATGGGCTTGGTCTCGCGCAGGATCCGCTCATAGTGCTCCAGGTCCTCCTTCTGCCCCCAACGGCTGAGCATGATCGCGCCACTGGGGTCATGCAGGTTGACCGGGTCGGGGCAGTGGGCGTAGTCGTTGATACCCCCTTCGCCGAATGGGCTCAGCCAGTCAGGCTGGGTATGCCGGCGCAGTGCTGGGTCGTAGCAGCGGTAACCGTTGCCTGCATGATACTGGCCCGTCACCGGGTCGCGACGCATGCCGTTGTAACCGGTGACTAGGCCCTCCAGCGTCGCACCTTCACCGAAGGGCAGCAGGGGAGCCAGTTGCAGGTCGTCGTCGCACACCTGGCCGACGATGCCCACCTGCGGATCGTCGATCAGCCAGCGCACCTGGTCGCCGTCATACTGCGCCAGCCCCGGGGAAATGCTGGTACTGCGGGTGGGCTTGCCAGCCTTGTCGAAACACACCTGGCCGATCAGCTCATCGCCGTCGTAGCGCAACTCGCGGGTGCTCTGGTCCTGTTCCTCGTATTGCGCTGCCAGGCGCTGCATGCCGTCATATTCGTAGCGGGTGAGCAAGGCGCCTTTGTCGTCCTTGATGCTGCTCAGTTGCCCGGCGGCATTGTACGTGCGCGTGCGTTGCAGGCCGTCCACCTGCAGTTGGCCGTTGCTGTTCCAGGACAGGGCCGTTGCCTGCTCGCCGGTTTTCATCGAAGTCAGACGAGTGGGGTCGGAGGCCGTTGCATAGGTGAATGTTTGCGTCACCGCCTCGCCTTTGAACGGGGTACTGGTGCAACGGGTCAGGTTGTCCAGGCTGTCCCAGCTGAATGTCTGGGCCTTGATCGGCGTGCCATCGCCATTCTGCGGGCAGTTTGCCGCTTGCTGGGTGTCGCAGGCATAGCTTGCAAGGCGGTCGAGCAGGTCATAGGTGAAACGTTCGGTGCGCAGCAACTTGCCGTCCTGGTAACTGGCCTTGCTTGCCAGGCGGCCGTCGCCTTGCCAGGCCATGTGCTGGCTGAAGCAAGGGGCGCCGTTGCGCAGGAAGGTACGCACGGTTTCCCGGTTGAGGCCGTCACGCTCACTGTGCACTTGCCATTGCCCGGCGCCGGTCAGCGCCTGCACCCGGCGCGTTTGCAGGTGACCCAGTTCGTCGTAACGGTACAACACGTCCTCGTGTTGCTGGCAGCTGCGCAACAGCCGCCCCTCGCTGTCGTGGAATACCCGCCGTGTGCGGCCGTTGGCGTGCCGAGCGGCGATACTCTGCCCACGCAGGCTCTGCCACTCGACGCCCTTGATCGTACCTCGAGGTGTTTTTTCAGTGGTTTGCCGACGACCGGGCACCTGTGCACTAGCGATCGAATGCCGCCAGCCGGCATCGGAACTCAGAACGGTCGATCCGTCAGGGTGCTTCAGGCTGTAAAGCGCGTTGCCATCCGCCTCGAAACGCACGCCACTGGCATCCTGAACACTGCGCAATTGGGTCTTGTCTGGCAGAGTCACGCTCTGCTCGGCAAATCCATATTCGCGGCTGCCAATCTTGCGTGTCGAGAGTTTGCCGAGTTCGCTCACCGCCTGGGTTGCGACGACTTGCCCGTCCACGGTCAGCGAAGAGACCTGGTTGCTGAAACCGTGGTAGGCGCGTTCGATGGTCGTGGCATCGGGGCGGGTCAACTTGGTTACCCGGCCGAGAGTATCGCGTTCGAGCGCGTAGGCCCGAGTGTTCTCGCCCACGGTGCGGGCATGGCGGATGATACGACCGTCGGAGTCGTAATGCTGATCGAGTTGCAGGTGCTGCACGTCCCTGTCGTCGGCCCATTGCACAGAGTGTTGGAAGGTGCCGTCCGCTTTTGCTGTGCGGGTGGTGGTCCGCTTCGACAGGCATTGGGTGCTCAAGCCTTGCTGTTCGGTTATTTGTACGACGGAATCAGCGGTGGTCGAGAAGTTATCGGTGATTATGTCATTTTGATAAAGCCTTTTTACGTCTGCTATTGTTTCATGCTTGGACCTTAAAGGGAGGTCGTTTACTAATATCTCGCCCTCTAAAAGTAGTTCAAGTACATCAAATGGGTTGCTAAAAATGTTGGTGTCTGCGTGTGCGTGTGTTGATTGGGTGAAGTATGAGGGTTTGGAAAGTGCTATTATTGTGGTTCCGGTGTGCGATTCGCCATCGGTGATTAAAGTGATTCTATTGACTTCGTTAATAAATTTGTATTTCTTCCCTGATATATCTATAGAAAGGATTGAGTCGAGATTTGTTTGAATTTCCCTTATTACTTCGGTCTTCTGTAATGCACTAAGAATTGTACGAAAAATACTGCCACGATTTGATTTTAATCGCGCAACGATGAACGCGTCCTCTTCCACCGCAACCGGCACACTTGCCACTGTTTTTGCTTCCTGCGCCAACCAGGGTTGCCTACCCGCCAACCCACGCAGAGGTGTGTCCTTGCGCATAGCCTGACCACCCGGCAGGTAATCCCACACCCAACTCCCCAATACGGAGGATTCGTCCAGCCCCGTGAAGCAGTGCGCCTCCAAGGGCACATATGTCTCGGTAACAGACCTGCGCCACGAGGTTCGCCAAGCCCGTTGCAGGCCGTCGAGGCTGGAATGGCTCTGGCTACCATCCTTGTAAGTACGTTCTACCTCTCTACCGTCGGCGCTGTAGACCGAATCGATGCGTTCATCGGCAAGCTGTTTGGCAGCCTTGCCGGTGCTACCGGGTGCCAGGAGGTAGCGGGTTTCTTTCGTTATCCGGCCATAGGCATCGCGCTCCCAATGCGCCTCGATGCCTTTCTCGACCTTTTGCAGTGCACGCCTGCTGTAACGCGAACGAACCTCCTTGCTGACCTGGGCCGTACCTGCCGGTGTCGTTGCGCTGACGATGACTTGTATGCCCGGTTGGGAAGGGTTATCGATGAATTTCTGAACATTGGTCAGCTCAACGCTCTTGCCGCCTTGATGTGTCGTCTGCTTGCTGGTGATCGCCCATTCCAGCACCTTGCTTTGCTCGCTGGTGGTTTTCTTGCTGGCGGGTACCGAGGTGCTCGTAGTGATCTGGTGCCACAGCGCCTCATTGCCGATCAGCGCCCATGTAGTGTGCTTGGCGAGGGTATCGTTGGTCAGCGTGCCGCGTATGCCGTCCACCATCACCACGTCGGCCAGCTCCAGGTAATCGCGGTCGGCACGGGTGACTTTGCGATAACCGTAGAGCTTCAAGCCCTGAGGGTTGCCGTAGTCGTCGCACTGGTACTCCGCCATCAGCGGGGCGCTGGCGTAGTCAGGCACGAAAGGGCAGCTCAGCGTCGGCACTGCACTGAGCGCTTGCACGCTGCCCAGCGCGATCTGGTTTTCAGTTTGGTCACCGTAATAACAGTAGTAAACCGAGTGCGAGCCCTTGGCATGCAGGCGTAAGGGGTTCCCATTCGCGTCAGTCACGATCGTGGTTGCGTCTACCGTTTTGCCCAGGTTTGCGCGCTGCGCCTTTGGCGCCAGGCTGAGCATGTGTTTGATCGCTTGGTGAAGCTGCCTTCGGTTTTTGGTCGAGTATCCCCACAACGCTTGTAATACGGCCTGCCGACGTTCGATCGCCGGGGCTTTGGCGGTCACTTCGATCTGTGTCCCGCTGACCCTGATGACCATACGCTCGATGATTTCGACCAGCTCATCGCCTAATCCTGTATAGCGGAACGTGGTTGTGGCGTGCTTATGGCGCAGGTAAAACTCCAGCCAATGCGCGTTGGCCGTGCCTGAGCCCCGCATCAGCGGCGTGCGGTTACCCTCGGCGTCCAACCCGAAAGCGTGCAGGTCATGCGCCACCGTGGCATGGGTACCGCTTTGCACGGCTGCGATGAACAACTGGTCATCCGGATGCTGGTAACTGCCGGTGTAGGTGTAGTGGTGGATATGGTTCTGCTGCCCGCCACCTGGCAGCAGCGCGTGCAATGCCACCCGGGGCAGGGCAGGTGCACCTTTGAGCTTGGCGTCCTGCTTGACGTACTGCACGCATTCCACAGAACCGTCCAGCTCCTGCAGCCGGCACAGCACCCTGTCCAGGGTCGGGTCATCGTCGTAGCCGCAATCGACCTGCTGCACAACGGTGTCCTTCTGCAAGCGCTTGAGGGTGCGCAGCAAATAGTGTTCGAGTGTGAGTTCGACCTTGAACGCTTCGTTGCTGCCCGGCCAGAGTTGCATGTTCACCCGGCCACCGGCCTTGACCTCAGGGTCGACATACTCTGCGCTGAACAGTTCGGTTTCCCCGTTCTTGATGCTCATCAGCAGGAACTGGCCCTTCTGACGCTTCCACTGCAGGTCCAGCGCTTCGCCGTACTGCGAAACGATACGTGATGGCAGCAACTGCACGAACGGCCGCTTATACAGCGCGATGCGCCTATCCAGTTCCTTGGTGTTGCCGTGGTTTGCCCAGGCGCTGACGGCTTCGGTGTAGTCGATCGCGGCGGACGCGTAATAACCGCCGGGGCTGAGCGCCAGTAGCACCCATTGTGTCCAGTGATCAGGGAAGCTTGGAAAGGCCGGCTTGCTTTTGTCTTTGATCGCCTTCAAGGCCTTGAGCACTTTCTTGCGGAATTCGTCGTTGGGTTCGACTTCATCGCTGCCGGGCGCTGCCGGTTTGCTCAGGACCTCTTGGCGGCCGCTGGGGAACTCGAGGGTGAACTGGCTGTAATCCTTGTTGCTGCTTACCCTGCAGGCATCGGTTTTGATGGCCTGCCCTGCGCCCAGCTGGGTCCACTGCTCATCGCTGAACGTCACCGGAGTACCATCGGCGAGGGTGAGCAGGCGGTGGTCGTTTTCCTGAATGGAACTGGTGATGATTCTGGAAAAGCGCCAGGCCCAGCCATCGCCCAGGCCCGCTTCGTTGGCCCGCAGCGCCGAGTAGTGCAGGGTCAGGTCGCACACCGGGCCTAGCCCATGCAAACCTTGCAAGGTCGCAATCGGGTAATGGGCATGGAACAGGCCGCTGCGTTCGTCCACACCGGTCTGGTCCTGGTTGCTGGTGTCGAATACTTCGGAGTGGTTGGTATTGCCATAGTCCTCGCACAGGAAACTGATTTCCTCGTAGGCTTTCATGGCCGCGGGCGGGGTAAATTCGACGGCCTGCACACCGTGCCAGAAATGGCTGGAGTGGAAGGCGCCGATATGGCCTACGGTCAACTTGGCTTCATCACGTGCCTTTTCCGGATAGGTCAGGTACAGGTCGTAGACGCCATTTTCGATCGGCCCTGCCCAGGTGACCTTGGTGTCAGTCACCTCCACCGGCCACCGCGGCTGCTCGCTGGCGCGTGGTACGCAGGCAGCCACCCGGTAGCCTTTTTCGTGCGCGGCGTTGTTCAGGCGAAACTCCAGTTCCCCATTCAACGACTCGACCTCGACCTGCACCGTGGCAGCGCCTGCTGTTACCTTGAAGCGTGCTTGTTCAGCTGCCGTGCGGCCTGGCAGGTTGTCGGTCTCGAGCAGATATTTGGCGTAGTCGCCGTCGCTCCAGGTCTTGCCGTCGCCGACGTTCTCCAGCAGCAGTTGCAACTCACTGAAACGAGGGACGGACAACTGATCACCGCTTGCGCCAACGTGCACTTCGGGCCAGGCCTGCGCCTTGAGGAAAACGGCCAAGGCCTGCAGCCAGGTATCCCGGTCATTGACCTTGTCGGCATCCTGAGGTTTGAACAGTGCGCGGTGCAGCAACTTGTGGCTGAACGGGTGGCGTACTGTGGCCAGCACCGCATGCTCGGCGTCGTCTTTCCAGGCCGATTGCAGGGTTGGGCCTGGCAGGCGATTGGCCGCGCCCGGCAGCGTGGTGAAAATGCGCAATGCGTCACCGCGTTGCCACAGGTTCAAGTTGCCCGCTTCATCGGCCTGCCCAGCCTCCGGATTGTGCGTGGTCGCGCGCAGGAAGGGTGCGACCTGCGAGGCGTTCAGGGCCGTGGCCCAAGCCTCGAGCCATTTGCCGGCAGGGCACTGCGCCTTGCTCGGCTTCCACTCATGGTGAGCAAGTAAACGATGGGAAAACGCATCATAGACCCACGCCTGCAATGCTTGCCCTTCTTCCAGTACCTGGTCGCCCTCGACGGCCTGGCTTTGCCACCAGCGCGTCTCGGTGAGGGTCACGCACAACTCGGCGCACTGCGGCACCCAGAAGGCATTGCCACTTTCGGCAGGTGTCACGGTGCAGTCACTGGGCACGCCCGCCCGCAACAGACGGCTGTCACGATTGATCTGCGCGCACAGCGTCTTGGACCACTGCGTGCTGGCTTGCGTGGCCGTGGGGGTGAAAAAGTGGTGCTCGTACAACGCCTGTGAGGTCAGGTCGCGTACTTGCAGGCAAAGCGTTTCGTCTGCCGTAGGGGTGAAAGACTCATCGCAGGCCAGTGCCTGCACGAGATTGGCAGCAAAGGGCGCATTGCTGAACGTGCGATAGCGTGCCGGGCTCCACAGACGCAGGCGCTTGCTAGCAGTGGAAAAGGTATTGTCAGCGCCCCAGCCACCGGCGGTCATCGGTTCGCCGGCAGCCGCCAGGTGATCAGCGAAGGCTTTTGGCCACTGCTGGGCAGAGAGCTTGCCCTTTTGCGCTGTGTAATCGACCTTGCGGATATCGCCATCCAGCCGATCAATCAGGAACGCACTCAACACCTCGCCCTCGGCCAATGCGCGGCCTGCCTTGATCGTGGTACTGGTGCTCCAGCCGCCTTCGATACTGCCCGCCCGCTCGAGCGAGAAATCGGTCATGTCGGGAAGGGCGCCATCGTCCTGATTAGAGATCACGTAAGGCGTTGATAACGATTGCAACTGGCGGGTAGTGGGTGATTGATCAGTCGTTGGAGTCGACTCCGCGACAGGTTGTTCGACGGCCATGCCCGATGTTGTGTAGAAGGCTTTGATAGAGAACTCGGCCGAGTTGAAGTCCTTCAAAGGCTCGAAATAAGATAAGAATTCGTGCTCACTTTTCAGGGCGTTGTAATCGCTCACCGTTTCCTCGGGGCAAGAGATCGTCAACATCCGAAACCCACTGGCTGCCAACAAGCCATAACCACTGGTCCTGCCGGTTTCGTCAATGGATTGGTTGAAATCAACGATGACGAGGCCGGAAGGTAAATTTTCATAAAAGGGTGAAGGTATAAACTCTGTCCGTTTGGCATCATTTTCTACCAGATTGCTCAAGGCTTCCGTTTTGGCATTGATTGCATCTAGCACAGGTTTTACTTCGTCGAGTGCAGAGAGGTCATAGAGCGTGCGTATACGGTCTTTAGCGATGCCGCCGAGCTCTCCTAAAGGCGGGATGGTGAAGTGAGTATTCCAAGGGTCTGAGCGGAAGCATTCATCGTTCAACGATTCATGCGTTGAGATTATTAATTCATCAGAGCGCTCCGCCAGCTCAGAGGCCTCTACGATACACAGAAATCCACAAAGGTTTTTAGCCTCACTGCTGTAAAAGGCGCTCCCCCCTTGGTTGTTGCCATTGTAGTCATCCTTTAGTTCAATCAGCGCAATCAACGGTCTGCGAGGAAATACGGGCGTTTCTTCTAGATTTAACTTTTGTGCACCCAGGCTTATAATCTCCTCGAGCGCGTACTTGAATTTACTCTCAAGGGTTTCGTATTTTTCTTTGTTCTGACTTAGAAGCGTGATTTCTTCTGGGGGAACACCCTCAATCGATGTGCAGTGGTTCCCCCCAGATTCTTCATAGTAGATACGTACATGATTGGGGCTATCCTTGCGGTTGTAATTGACATTTATATGGGTGTCCTCAATGCCGATGAGCCAGACGCTACGGCCGTTGACTTCGATCTTTTCTCCGAGATTCAAGCCGGCTTTCTCAAGGATGCTTCTGTTGTAACCGGTTACTTTTTTCTCTGAATAACGGCCCATTTCGCATTCTCCGTCTAGCAACGATTGATTTGGATACATGGCATTGGCTGTGTCCCTCCAGTATTTGGCGAGCCGGTATCCTCGTCACCTGGCAAAAATGCTAGTTCGAGGGCGAGCGATTACACGCAGGAAAGGGCGGACAAGGCGGGGTCGCAAATGGCGTCCCGAATAGTCATTTATGTCACTTTGACTCACTGGCATGGAGTGCTTCACTGTGCCTTTCAGGCATGCCCGGCCTCAGGAGCTCCCAATGAACCTGCACCAGTACGCTGAAACCCACGAAGTCACCAACCAGCCACCGCCCCTCGACGGCGCCAACCTGTACCGCCTGGACCTGCCGCTGCAGGAATGGTCGCGGCGCTTCGGCGCCGGCTGGGCCGAGTCTCGGATCGATGCCTACGGTGCCCTGGCGGGCGGGCCATTGATGGCCGCGGGCTTCCTGGCCAACGCGCACAAACCGGAGTTCAGCAGCCATGACCGCTATGGCCATCGGATCGACCTGGTGGAGTTCCACCCCGCCTACCACGAGCTGATGCGCACCGCCGTCGAGCACGGCCTGCCGTCGTTGCCCTGGGCCGAACCCCGCCCCGGCGCGCATGTGGCGCGGGCGTCGATGACCTACTTGCACAGCCAGGCCGAGGCCGGCACGGGCTGCCCGCTGACCATGACCTTCGCCGCCGTGCCGGCACTGCGCCTGCAGCCGGAGCTGGCCGAATACTGGCTGCCGAAGATCCTGGCGCGGGAGTACGACCCGCGCAATGTCGGCGACCGCCACAAGGCCGGGGTCACCATCGGCATGGCCATGACCGAGAAGCAGGGCGGCACCGACGTGCGCGCCAACACCAGCCGCGCCTACCCGGTAGGCACGCCTGGCCCCGGCCAGCCCTACGAGCTGGTCGGGCACAAGTGGTTCTGTTCGGCGCCGATGTGCGATGCCTTCCTGACCCTGGCGCAGACCGAAAAAGGCCTTACCTGCTTCCTGCTGCCGCGCCACCGGCCGGACGACCAGCGCAACCAGTTCTACATCCAGCGCCTGAAGAACAAGCTGGGCAACAGCTCCAATGCCTCCAGCGAAGTGGAGTTCCGCGGCGCCCTGGCATGGATGGTGGGCGAGGAGGGGCGCGGTGTGCCGACTATCATCGAAATGGTCGCCATGACCCGCTTCGATTGCATGGTCGGCTCCAGCGCCCTGATGCGCCAGGCGCTGACCCAGGCCACCCACCACTGCGCGCACCGCAAGGTCGGCGGCCGCGTGCTGAGCGAGCAGCCGCTGATGCAGAACGTGCTGGCCGACCTGGCCCTGGAGAGCGAAGCGGCATTGGCCTTGAGCCTGCGCATGGGCCAGGCCCTGGAGCAGCTCGACGACCCGCAGCAGGCGCATTTCGCCCGGCTGGTGACGGCGGTTGGCAAGTACTGGATCTGCAAGCGCGCCCCCGCGATGATCAACGAGGCGGCCGAGTGCCTAGGCGGCGCCGGTTATGTCGAAGACAGCATCCTGCCGCGGCTGTACCGCGAGGCGCCGGTCAACTCCACCTGGGAAGGCTCGGGCAACGTGCAGTGCCTGGACGTGCTGCGGGCCTTGTCCAAGGAGCCGGGCGTGCTCGATGCGCTGTTCAGCGAATTGGGCGACGGCCATGGCGACCCACGCCTGGCGGCGCACATCGGCAACCTCAAGGGCGCGTTTGCCGACACCAGCGACATCCAGTACCGCGCCCGGCAACTGACCGAGGACATTGCCCTGGCCCTGCAGGCCAAGTTGCTGCTCGAGGCGGGCAACGCGGCGGTGAGCGATGCCTTCATCGGCAGCCGGCTCACGGGCGGCGGGCGGGTGTACGGCGCGTTGCCGCGCGGGGCCGATGTCGAGGCACTGGTGGCGCGGGCCACGCCGTCCTGAGGCCTATCGCCGGCAAGCCGGCTGCCACGCAGGCCAAGGTGCTCATCCTGCTGTGGCAGCCGGCTTGCCGGCGATGGGGCCCTCGCGACCACCGGGGATGTATTTGCCATGAAACGCAGGCAAGATGATTCCCACGCATGTCCAGACAGGAAGCACAGTGTGAGCCACGCCTTTGTAGTCGTTGATACTCCCGAACAGGCCGTCGACCGTCTGGCGGCCCTGCACGAACAGGCCACCGGTGCCCTCAGCCAGGCCCTCAAGCGTTACCTGAAAGACCGCACCGAGCCGGACGCCGACGAGCGTGCCCAATACCGCTACCCGGCCCTGCGCCTGACCTACTACAGCCACGGCGAAGTGGCCGCCACCACCCGTGCCTATGCCAAGGTGCAGGTCGCGGGCACCTACAGTGTCACCGTCACCCAGCCTTCGGCGTTTCGCGGCTACCTGCTCGAGCAGCTGCGCCCGTTGATGCATGACTACACGGTGACCGTGGAAGTCGGCGTCAGCGAACAGAACATCCCGTACCCCTACGTGGTCGACCAGGGCGACGAGCTGGCCGGCAGCGGCATCACCGCCGCCGAGCTTGCGCGCGTGTTCCCCAGCACCGACCTGTCCGCCGCCACCGACAACATCGCCGATGGCCTGTACGACTGGGACAATTCCAAGGCCCTGCCGCTGGCGCTGTTCGACGCCGCCCGCGTCGACTTTTCCCTGCGTCGCCTGGTGCACTACACCGGCAGCGACTGGCGCCACATGCAGCCGTGGATCCTGCTGACCAACTACCACCGCTACGTCGACCAGTTCATCAGCCACGGCCTCGAGCAACTGCGCGAAGACCCGCGCTTCGTGCGCATGGTGCTGCCGGGCAACGTCGAGATCGAAAAGGGCATGGACCACGGTGAAGCGCAGGCCCTGGTGGCCAGCGTGGTGTGGCACCGCTACCAGATGCCGGCCTATCACCTGATCGCCGCCGATGGCGACGGCATCACCCTGGTCAACATCGGCGTCGGCCCGTCCAACGCCAAGAACATCACCGACCACCTGGCCGTGCTGCGCCCGCACTGCTGGCTGATGATCGGCCACTGTGGCGGACTGCGTCAGTCGCAGACCATCGGCGACTACGTGCTGGCCCACGCCTACATGCGCCGGGATGGCATCCTCGACCGGGTGGTGCCGCCGAACATCCCGATCCCGGCCCTGGCCGAGGTGCAGCTGGCGCTGCAGGAAGCGGCGGCGCAGGTCACCGGCGAGCGTGGCGACGAGCTGAAGAAGCGCCTGCGCACCGGCACCGTGCTGACCTACGACGACCGCAACTGGGAGCTGCGCTGGGCCCAGGAGCGGCCGTTGATCAACCTCTCGCGTGCGGTCGCGGTGGACATGGAAAGCGGCACCATCGCTGCCCAGGGCTACCGCCTGCGGGTTCCTTACGGCACCTTGCTGTGCGTTTCGGACAAGCCGCTGCACAGCGAAATCAAGCTGCCGGGTTCGGCCAACGCCTTCTACAACCGCGCTGTCAGCCAGCACCTGAAAATCGGCATTGCGGCCCTCGACCTGCTGCGCACCGAGCTCAACTCGCTGCACTCGCGTAAACTGCGCAGCTTCGATGAGCCGCCGTTCCGCTGAGGATCCATGCCACTGCCCCCCCGTTCCAAGCCGCGCCGCCCCCAGGCGCGGCCTGTCGGCCCCCGTCGCCAAGCCAAGGCGCCACCGGCCGAGCCACGCCTGATCCTGTTCAACAAGCCGTTCGACGTGCTGACCCAGTTCAGCGACGGCGAAGGGCGGGCGACGCTTAAGGACTTCATCGACATCCCGGGCATCTACCCGGCCGGGCGGCTGGACCGCGACAGCGAAGGGCTGTTGCTGCTGACCAATGACGGGCAGTTGCAGGCGCGCATCGCCGACCCCAAGCACAAGTTGGCCAAGACCTACTGGGTGCAGGTGGAAGGGGAACCGAGCGATGAGCAGCTAAAGCGCCTGCGCGAAGGTGTCGAACTCAATGACGGGCCGACCTTGCCCGCCGAAGCGCGGCGCCTCGACGAGCCCCAGCTGTGGCCGCGCAACCCGCCGGTGCGGTTTCGCAAGAGCGTGCCGACCCATTGGCTGGAGCTGGTGATTCGCGAGGGGCGTAACCGCCAGGTGCGGCGGATGACGGCGGCGGTGGGGTTGCCGACCTTGCGCCTGGTGCGCGTGCGGATTGGCGATTGGGCGCTGGAGGGGCTGGAGCAGGGGTGTTGGCGCGAGGTTCCGGCGCGGCTTTAGACCTTGTTGGCCGCATCGCCGGCAAGCCGGCTCCCACAGGGGAATGCACAAACTGTGGGTAGCTGGACTGCCAGCGATGGGGCCCGAGAAATCACTAAACCCCTTCCAGAAACCCCACCACCACGCTCTTGATGATGAAGGCCAGCACCCCAAGGCCGAGCACGAAGAACAGGATCATCGTGCCAAAGCGCCCCGCCTTGGACTTCTTCGCCAGGTCCCAGACGATGAAGCCCATGAAACCGATCAACACGGTCACCAGGATGATCATCATCCACTCTTCGAATACGGCGGGATCCATCTGTGTTCTCCAGGCAGGCTGAGCAGCCGATTATACGCAGGCCAGGCAGCGATTAACGAAGGTGGGTCAAAGGTAGCTCGGTGCTCGCCAGCACCTGGTTGAGCACGAAGCTCGAGCGCACGCTGGTAACGCCTTCGATGCGGGTCAGGCTGCCTAGTAGCAGTTTCTGGTAATGATCCATGTCCGGCACCACCACCTTGAGCTGGTAGTCGGCATCCATCCCGGTGACCAGGCTGCATTCGAGCACCTGCGGCAGGTTGCGGATGGCGGCCTCGAAGGTTTCGAAGCGCTCCGGGGTGTGCCGGTCCATGCCGATCAGCACGTAGGCGGTCAGGCTCAGGCCCAGTTTCTTGCGGTCGAGCAGGGCGACCTGGCGCGAAATGTAGCCGTCGTCTTCCAGTTGCTTGACCCGACGCGAGCATGGCGAGGGCGACAGGCCGATGCGCTCGGCCAGCTCCTGGTTGGAGATGCGGGCGTCGCGCTGCAATTCGGCGAGGATGCTCAGGTCGTAGCGGTCAAGCTTGCTCATGGAAAAGGCCTTTTCTGTTCAGATTGCTGCGAATTATCAATCCAGGGTTAAAAATTGCGCAAGTGCTATTTATCTGAGCAATCTTCGCAATCCTCTGCCGCCTGCGCTCCCGTAAAGTTAACCCCAGAATCACTGCCCGGACATCAGTCCACGGCGACGCGCCCTAGGCGGGCGGTCGCGGCCAGCGCTCCAACAGGAGCCGCCAGGCCCCCGGGCTACACACCGTCCAGAAGACGGGGTGAGGTGAGCCGGCGCCACAAGTGCCGAGCACGGACGACAAATTGCAAAGGGAGGCCCATTGGCCTCCCTTTTTTCATGTCCGCGATTTCACCTGCCCGTGCATCATGGGCGCGGTAGACTGGCAGCGTGCCGTTTTCTTTACCGCGAGGGACATCATGAAGTCGCGCATCTGGCAGTTGGCAGGTGTTGGTTTGCTGGGTTTGAGCATCAGCCTCGGGGCCATGGCCCAAGGGCCGAACGAGGGGCATGGGGGGCACGGCAATGCCCCGGACGACCCCAATGGCGGCGGCCCGGCCAGCTCGCCGCTGAACTCGCGTGACGAAGTGCGCCAGACCCAGCCCCCGCGACAGGGCTATTACCAGGACATCCCACGGCGCAATGGTGACAACCGCCACTGGCAGGCCGGCGGCCCGGGCCAGCGCCCGGGCGGCGACTGGCAAGGGCGGCCCGACGGGCATGGCAATGGCTGGGGCCCAGGGCCGCAGTATCACCCTGGGCATACCATCGATCATTTCCCCGATCGTTATGCGAAAGTGCCGTATCGCGGCCAGGACTATTTCTACTCGGGCGGGTACTGGTATCGCCCCCATGGCAGCAGCTACATCGTGGTGGCGCCGCCCTACGGCGTGCGGGTCGGCTACCTGCCGTCCTATGCGCGTGAAGTGTGGGTGAGCGGGGCGCTCTTCTTCCTGGTCGCCGACACCTACTACCAGTACCTGGCCGATACCGGGGAGTACGTGGTGGTCAGCCCGCCCGCCGTAGCGCCGGCTCCGGTGGCCATGGCGCCGGCCGGCAATGCCTACGATGTGGTGGCCTACCCGATGTATGGCCAGGGCCAGCAGCAGCAGGACCAGGACCGCTACCAGTGCCACCGGTGGGCGGTGAGCCAGTCGGGGTTCGACCCGGCGACCGCGACCTACGCCCCGCCGGGCAACGTGGCCGACACCTATCGACGAGCCCTGGGCGCCTGCTTCAGTGGGCGTGGCTACAGCATCAACTGAGGCTCATACCGGGTCGGCATGCACCATCACATCCGCCTTCGGATAACGTTGGCGGATGACCTGCGAGGCCTCCACGCACAGGGCATGCGCTTCATCCAGCGGCAACTGCCCGGGCAACTCCAGGTGCAATTGCACGAACCACTGGTTGCCCGACACCCGGGTACGCACGTCATGCACGCCCTGCACCCCAGGGATGGCCAGCACCAAGGCCTGCATGGCCTCGCCGATATCGCCCGGCAGCTCCTTGTCCATCAGGATTGCCGTGCTTTCCCGGGCAATCTGCAGGGCGCTCCAGAGGATGTACAGGGCGATGCCCAGGCCGAACAGCGCATCCAGCTGCGGCCAGCCAAAGCGCGCCAGCAGCAACGCCAGCAGGATGCTGCCATTGAGCAGCAGGTCGGAGCGGTAGTGCAGCGAGTCGGCGCGCACTGCGGTCGAGCCAGTCTCGCGGATGACCTTGCGCTGCAGAGCCAGCAGGGCAAGGGTCAGCACCAGCGAGAGCACCATCACGCCGATGCCGATGGCCGTGTCGCCCAATGGCTGCGGCGTTTGCAAGCGTTCGGCCGCCTGCACCCCGATCAGCACCGCACTCACGCCGATGAACAGGGCCTGGGCCATGCCCGCCAGGGCCTCGGCCTTGCCATGGCCGAAGCGATGGTCGTCATCGGCCGGGCGCAGCGCATAGTGCACGGCAAGCAGGTTGAGAAACGACGCGACCGCATCCAGCGCCGAGTCGGTCAGCCCCGCCAGCAGGCTGACCGAACCGCTCAGCCACCAGGCCACGGCCTTGCTCAGGACCAGGATGCTGGCCACCGCCAGCGATGCGCGGGTGGCCAGGCGTAGCAGGCGTTGGTGTTCGGCCGAGGTGGTCATGCCGTGGAGGGTGTCCTTGTGGGGGTCAGGCGGCCGGTACCAGGCCCAGGGTGGCCAGCTGCTCGACGCTGCCGCGGTGCTGGATCAGCCGCGGGTCGTCCAGCGGCAGGCGCTGGCCCAGTTCGCTTTCGAGAATCGCCTGCAGCTTGAGGTTGTCGACCTTGCCATCCGGGCTCACGGCTTCGTGCAGTTTCGCCGGGTCGACTTGGGCCGTGTGGCCGCCTGGGTAGTAGATGGCGCCGGTGGCGAAGTCGATGCCAAAGGCGATCAGGCCGGGGATCACGTAGAACAGGATGCCGATGGCATCCATCGCAGCAACGACCGGGTCGATCTTGCCGCCGATCTGGCCACGGCGGTCGGGGTAGAAAATCGTGCCGCAGGCCGTCAGCTGGGTCAGCAGTGTGGCAATCAGGGCGCCACCAACAAGGCGGGATGGGATGCGCATGTAAATCTCCGAAAAGGGGTTCAAGCGGACAAGCGAAGCGCCAGTACCTGAAGCTAAGACCATGATAGAGCAGGCTGGGTTCGCCGTTATACTCGCGCGACTGTTCGAGGACCACCATGATTTCATTACCCATTGATGCCGCCTTGCCCGCCCTGCGCCTGGCCCTGCAAAACCGCGATGAAGCCGTGCTCGAGGCCCCGCCCGGCGCCGGCAAGACCACCCGCGTTCCGCTGGCGCTGCTGAACGAGCCCTGGCTGGCCGGGCAGACCATCCTCATGCTCGAGCCACGGCGCCTCGCCGCGCGCGCGGCGGCCGAGCGGCTGGCCAGCGAGCTGGGCGAGAACGTCGGTGAAACCGTGGGTTACCGCATCCGCCTGGACAGCAAGGTAGGCCCGAACACGCGCATCGAAGTGGTCACCGAAGGCATCCTCACCCGCCGCCTGCAGGCGGACCCGGCGCTGGACGGGGTCGGCTTGCTGATCTTCGACGAGTACCACGAACGCAGCCTCGACGCCGACCTGGCCCTGGCGCTGAGCCTCAATGGCCGCGAACTGCTGCGTGACGAGCCGCCGCTGAAGATTCTGCTGATGTCGGCGACCCTGGAAGGCGAGCGCCTGTCGCGGTTGCTCGACGATGCGCCGGTGGTCAGCAGCGAAGGGCGCATGTACCCGGTGGACATCCAGTGGGGCAGGCCCTACCAGCCGGGCGAGTTCATCGAACCGCGGGTGCTCGATTGCGTGCTCCAGGCCTTGGCCGACCAGACCGGCAGCGTGCTGGTGTTCCTGCCGGGCCAGGCGGAGATCCGCAGGGTGCACCAGAGCCTGCAGGAGGCGCTGGGCGAACGCCCGAACATCCTGCTCTGCCCCCTGCACGGCGAGCTCGACCTCAGCGCCCAGCGCGCCGCCATTGACCCGGCGCCCGACGGTATGCGCAAGGTGGTGCTGGCCACCAACATCGCCGAAACCAGCCTGACCATCGAAGGCGTGCGGGTGGTGATCGACGCAGGCCTTGCCCGGGTGCCACGTTTCGACCCCGGCAGCGGCATGACGCGCCTGGACACCCAGCGCATCTCCCGCGCCAGTGCCACCCAGCGCGCCGGCCGCGCCGGGCGGCTGGAGCCGGGGGTGTGCTATCGCTTGTGGTCCGAGGCCCAGCACGCGCAACTGGCCGCCCATGGCAGCGCCGAAATTCTCCAGGCCGACCTTGCCGGCCTGGCCCTGCAACTGGCCCGCTGGGGCGTCACGCCCGATCAGTTGCGTTGGCTCGACCAGCCGCCTGCCGCGGCGTTCGCCCAAGCCCAGGAGCTGCTCGCGCGGCTGGGCGCGTTCAAGGCTGGCAGCCGCGACAACCTCAGCGCGCACGGCCAGGCCATGGCCGAACTGCCGGCTCACCCGCGTATCGCTCACCTGCTGCTGCGCGGCCAGGACCTGGGCCTGGCCAGCATGGCCTGCGATGTTGCCGCCTTGCTCGGTGAGCGCGACATCCAGCGGGGTGGTGGCGCCGACTTGCACAGCCGGCTGGCGCTGGTCAGCGGCGAAAGCAAGGCCGCCCGCGGTGGCCAAGGCGGTGTGCAGCGGGCGCGGCAACTAGCCCGCCAGTACCGCGGCCTGCTGCGCGGCAAGGCTGGCGCCGCCGTCAGCGACCCCGATCACCCACGCTGGCTCGGCGCGCTGCTGGCCCTGGCCTACCCCGACCGGGTCGCCCAGCAACGGCGCGAGGGTGGGGCGGAGTATCGCCTGGCCAACGGCCGCGCGGCGGTGTTCGCCGAGGCCGACGCGCTGATGAAATGCCCCTGGCTGGTGATTGCCGACCTGGGCAGCCGCCAGGGCCAGCGTGAAGAGCGCATCTACCTGGCCGCCGATTTCGACCCGGCGTTGCTCGACAATGTGCTGGCCGAACAGGTCGAGCGCATCGATATCCTCGACTGGGACGAGCGCGAGCAGGTGCTGCGTGCCGAGCGTCAGCGCAAGGTCGGCGAGCTGGTGCTCAGCCGCGAACCGCTGCCGGGCCTGGATGACGAAGCGCGCGCCAAGGCATTGCTTGGCCTGGTGCGGCGCAAAGGCCTGAACCTGCTCAACTGGACGCCGGAGCTGCGCCAGTGGCAGGCGCGGGTGGCGCTGCTGCGCCAGCTGGACATGGCTGGCACTGGCCAGAGCGAATGGCCCGACCTGAGCGACGAAGCCCTGCTGGCGCGCCTGGAGGACTGGCTGCAACCCTACCTGGGCAAGGTCTCGCGGCTGAGTCACTTCGCCGCCCTGGACCTGTCGTCGATGCTGCGCAACCTGCTGCCCTGGCCGCTGCCCCAGCGCCTGGACGAATGGGCGCCGACGCACCTGGCGGTGCCGTCGGGCTCGAACATCCGCCTGGACTACAGCGAAAACCCACCGATCCTCGCCGTGCGCCTGCAGGAGCTGTTCGGCCTGGCCGACACCCCGCGCATCGCCCAGGGCCGCCAGCAGGTCAAGTTGCACCTGCTGTCACCGGCGCGCAGGCCGGTGCAGGTTACCCAGGACCTGGCCAACTTCTGGCGCACGACCTACGCCGAGGTGAAGAAGGATCTGAAAGGGCGTTACCCCAAGCTATCATGCAACGTTAAATTAATCTGTTTAACGTGAAACATTCTGGCATTGACAAATCTTTTGAGCTTACAACGCCTAACGTTCAAGATTGACATCCTAGGCTTGGGTGGAGTGGTTTGGTGGCAGCGTTTGAGAATCCGGCACATAGAGGCCGAATCGTCGTAATTCCAGAAGTGAGCGAGGCTTTTGCAGAATTACATGTTAGTAAAAAGCCTTCCAAAGCCATTGAGGCATCTATTAAGGGGGTTAGTGAAAGTGTCATCGTTTACCGAGTAGACGAGGTCGGACTTCCTGATGCAATGAGTAGGTCTGTATATAATTTCCCATTCCTTTTTCATAAAGATGGTAGTCCTTGGGTGGAGGCCAATTCGTTTCTGCTAAGTTTGGTGCAGAATAAGCATGCCCTCAACCGCCCAACAGATGATGTAAGGCGAAAAGCAAGTCGCCTACTTGATTATTTGATTTTTTGTGAAGATAGCAAAATAGATTGGCTGGACTTCTCTGGTCGACGCCTTCCCCAGCGACCTACCTATAGATATCACAGGCATTTGCTCGATAACCCTAGTCGCGGTGCTGCCGTTGCAAATCAATATACTGGTGTGGTTTATCAGTTTTACAAGTTTGTCTGTCAGTTCTGGCACGACATCGACATATCGCGTGTCGACACCGTCAAGCAAATAAGTATCTATGTTGAAGCTAGCCATGGCTTTCAAAAAAAGATAAGCGTAGAGAAACGAAGCCAGGCCAGGGCGGTTGCGCCTAAAGGCCCTACGCCTGCTGGATTTGTTAATGACGAAGGCGAGTTGTTGCGCCCGTTGGCTAATACTGAACTTGCTCATGTTCTGAAGGTAATCGAATCCGATGACTGGACAGCCCAGGAGCGGCTGATTATTTTATTTGCGGTTATGACGGGAGCCCGTAAACAAACTGTATTGACCCTAAGGGTCAAGCATGTCGAAGCGCTCCATAAAGGGTTGGTTCAGCCGGATGGCTCCTATCTTTTAAAAGCTGGCCCTGGTACTGGGATAGATACCAAGTTTAGTAAGCCCCAGAGCTTGTATGTTCCGCAGCAGCTGGCTCAGGACTTGTTGACGTACGTACGAAGCTCATTTGCCAAGAAAAGACGCCAGAGATTTCAATCTGAGTTCGGACTCAAGTATCCGGGACTTGACCTGATAGCTGATGAGGATATGTACGTTTTTTTGTCGGAGCAATGTAATTGTTACTACATGGCATCGAACGATCCTCGTTATTTTTTTGCTAAAACTCGACCGCTTGGTGCTGTTGCTGATACATTAAAAAAGAAACTGTTGCGAAAAGCCGCAGGTGAGTTTCCAATAGGGTTTACATATCATTGGCTTCGTGCGACTTATGCCTATCAGTTGTACCAATTACTCAGGCCTCGATTAGCTGACGGCACATTGAAGCCGGGCGAAGAAATAACAATCATCCAGTCCCGGTTTCATCATGAGAGACGCGAGGTTACAGAGAACTATTTGAAGTTGTTCAAAATGATCTCAGAAAAGATTCGTGCCCAAGAAAGCTACGAAGATGTTCTTTTTAATCTGTCTAGCTACAGTGACCTGATTTTGGGTGATGTTGATGTCCGTTAAGCGTGTACCTCGTAAGATCCATACGATCGATCTGTCTTATGTTGGTCAGGGGCATGAAATTTTGCACCCTGAACTCCTCGCCCTTTCGCTCTCTCATCGCGTTTCAGCACTAGATATTGGAGTGTTTGCTTATTCCATTCGTGGGAAAGTTAGGTCAGCCGAATATTGGGTTGATGAAGTCACACTAATTCCCAGTCGGCGTAAGATGATTATTGCTTGGCTTGACAAAATGTGGGTTTCAGGCGCGAAAGGGAATAGTATTGAGACTGATGTCAAGAATTTTGAGTACGTAATAAATTGGTGTGACGAGCATGGATGCGCCGATGTGATGTGCACACCCGAAGGGGCTCAGCGTGCATATATGACGCTGACCAGCTATCTCTATCAAGAGATTGCTAACGGTCGAGCTTCGCCACTGAGCTGTCGAGCACGCCAGACTATACTTCGAAAAATCTTGGGTCTTCAGTTTCCTGAAAGCTACGAATATATAATCGCAAGTGCATCTCCTATCCGGAATCGTCGTGAAGGACTCGAGCCGCCAGAGGAAGAGCATGTAAAGCAGTATATTGATATTGCGTTGAATCTTGCCCTTTCAATTTCTCGGTTCCTGGTAAGCTTCGCTCCATTTCCTTTGAAGTTTGCAACTAAGGAATACCATACCTACTTTTTTCCTGGTAAAGGCAAGTTCATTACTCCGTTCACAGAAGGCGATCACGGTTACTCAGCCTATCATTATCAAGAAGGTCGGCTGCTAACGGTACAAGAATTGAGGGGAGTGAAGCCGAATGCTCGACTACCAGATGTGCGCGAAACCCTTAATCGCGCGCAACGAGTAATCGACGATTCAAATGCAGATTCTCATCATCAGTTCAGATTGCGGCTCGCAGGCTTGGCAATGAAAGCCTATGCGTGCGTCATCAATTTGGTCGTTGGTGCTAACTCTGGTGAGGTCATTCAATTCCTCTACGAGGATGCTTTGGAAGTTGTCCGGTCGCCTTTGAAGAAGGAGCTTTCAGCTGTGAAGCTCAGAGCGAAGGGACTAGATGTCTTGTATTCCGTTGGCCGAGGCCCAGGTATGAGTGTCCTGCGAGAGTACCTCGAGTTTCGCAGTTGGGTGCTTAATGGTCGAACTTCGGAGCTGCTTTTCTTCCATGTCCTTGACGGGAAGGGAATGCCTTCGGATGAGTTTCCTGCATTTGAGAACAACTTTTCTTCAAAGTTTCACGGCAAGATTCGTGGGTCTTTGTTTCTGAGGATTTTGAGAATATTCCTCCCAGGCTTGTTCGTAAATTTAAGAGCATAACTCTCCATTATTTACGTCACTCGCCAATGCTGGTAAGTGCTGTTCTCAATCATAGTGAACGCACGAATGCCCAGTCCTACAGTGGAATAACAGATAAGCAGCAGAAGAAGGAGTTTGGGGTGTTCTGGGCGTCCATGATGGACGCAGCAAAGCGTTTTAGCTCAGGAAAACAAATCGGCGGAGTACCGATTGCTGCGGGGCATTGTGATGGTTTGAATGAGCCATTGAAAGAGATTCCAGTGGTCGCTATTGAACCTGACTGTAATAGCCAATATGGATGTTTGTACTGCGTACATTATTTGGTGCACTCTGATGAGGCTGATATTCATAAGCTTATGAGCTTTAAGTATGTTGTCGAGGCGATTAGAGAGAGTGCTCCGAATTTTGAGTTCTCTGAAGAAGTATTCAAAGACGTGGTCGTCCGTATTGGCTTTATTATAGAAGGGATTTCCAAGCGGTCTAAGACTGCATCGGATCTGGTTGAGATGATGAACAAGAAGGTTTTTGACCTGGGTATTCTTACTCCCTTCTGGGAAAGTCGCTTGCAGCGCTATGAGAAAATGGGGATCTACATCTAATGAGTAATTTTTTTGATGACCTCAACCAAGGCCTGCAAGTTCCAGATGTCACGCAACTCGCTGTCACAAAAAGCTGGAGACCCTCCGCAGATTTCGTTCTCTGCCGGGATCTAGAAGGCAATCCCACGGCTGTTTACAATAAGTCATATTGGGATTTTAACCCTATGCGGCTTCGAGCCAATAAAATCTGGGCAGTCCGTTTTGATGGGGTTTTTGAGACAACAGGGAAGGCTCAGCAGTCCCTGATTGATGAAATTAAGTGGATTCTCTTCTGCCTGCTTTTTTTTGTTAGCACCGGGCACACAGGTAGGATCAGCGTGGGTGTCCTTGCACAGTATTTTTTAATGCTCCGTACGGCTGCGCGGTTTTGTTACGAAAAAGGCGCTGGAGAGTTAGCTGGGGTTTTAAGTCTTCAAAATCTTTTCACTACTCCTGCCTATTTGTCTGCATATGCTCGATGGATGAAGATCAACAAAGTGGGCTCAACCCAACGTAAGCTAACTCGAGCGCTACTAAACCATCTCGTCTCCATTGGGGAGGAAAGGCTTGGATATAAGTTGCAAGGGGTTTTTGACATCAATTTTGAGTGCGATGACGATACGAAGCAGCATCCAGTAATTCCTACTAGGATCTATCTCGGTGTTATCAATGCAGTGGGTCTAACGCTTGATACTCTTTACAATAACCGCGAGGCGCTTGAGCGGTACTTGACCGCGTTCGATAATCCTTTTTACGGGTACACTCATCTTCACCAAAAAAAGATTAACGGCAACAAGGCCCCAAAATCATATGAGCCAGAGTTCGAAGAGACCCTGAAAATTCATGAGCTGGAGACACTGTTCAGTGGTGATTTCTCCTGCACAGGAAGAGGTGTTTTGTCATCAACTGTGTTGAAGATGCAGTGGGTCGCTAAGACAGTCATTCATTTGTACACAGGCATGCGAGATCAAGAGGTACTTCGATTGCCGTACGATTGTGTCGACCAAGACGAAGTGGTTTCAGCTACTCTCGATGATAAGGGTTTCGCTCGGGATAAACCCATCATGGTCAAAGTCCTATCAACAACCACTAAATTTACCGGTTATCGTAAAACAGTATCTTGGTTAGCTACTGATGAAGCTATTCGCGCAGTGGAAGTGGCTCGTGCCATATGTCGCGGTATTTCTAGGTTGTATGGTGTTGACCCTAAAACCATGCCGCTTTTCTTAAATCCTTCAATTATAAACCGTGCTCAAACTGAAATTGGCGTTCCATTTTGGAATAATGTTTCAAAGCCGGATTTCTTGCTTAACGGTTTTATTATGACTGCATCTGACTTAGATGAGTTGCAGTTAACTGAACCTAGTCGTGACTTTGCTAGTGAAAATATCTTCCAAGTTGGAAGTCCTTGGAATTTTACTAGCCATCAGTTTCGTAGGTCGCTTGCGTTCTATGGCAGCAGCAGTGGCTTCATCTCCATGCCTAGCCTTCGGAAACAGTTCAAGCATCTCTGTACCCAAATGACGCGCTATTATGCTAATAATTTCGAGCTGCTAAAAACTATTTTTGGATATTATGATGAGAAGAAGGGGAAGTACGTACTTCCTAGGACTCACGTTCTCTTTGAGGTGCAGACTGGGGTTCCAATTAATGTTGCGTATGATCTCCTGGCTCATGCATTTGGGGATGACGCACGCCTATTTGGTGGAGTAGGAACATATATTTCCAATCAGCGCGGAAAAATTGAAAGCGGTGACGTTCATATCGTCGACGTCCGGAAGGAAACGGAGAAGCAGGCTGCCGATGGAAAAATTTCGTACCGCCCGACCTTACTTGGTGCATGCACACGTACCGGAAAGTGTGAGCATTTCCTACTTGGTGCGGCTGTGAGCTGCTTGAGTTGCGCTGATGGCATTATTGAAAAGGAAAAACTGGACGAGGCTATCGAGGATAACGAGCGTGATCTCGAATTGTATGAACCCGGTAGTGGTGAATATCAGGTTGTACAATATGAGTTGAGCAATATGCGAAAATTCAGGGAGCGTCTCATTCCAGCAGTGGAGGTAGCCTGAGATGGCGAGTGATGGTGTAGAGGCTTGCGTTGAGGCATTCGAGCGTCTTAAGGCTGAGAAGGCTCACGTTGCTGCTCACGTTGGACTTGACGGCACGAAGATCACTGCTGGGATCGTCAGCGTTGAGGCGGGTTTTGACAGAGGCTACCTCAAGAAAAAGAGACCCAGCCACCAGGCATTGATTGCTCAGATTGAGGCATTTCGCACTAGCTTCGGTAACCTGGCTGCCTCCAAGACGCTTCAGATAAAGCGCGCCAACGACAAGGTTGTCAAGGCTCGTACTGAACTGGAAGTTGTCCAGGAGCAGCTGTACCAAGTGATGACGCACAACATCCAGCTTGTAGAGCGGGTGAGGCATTTGGAGGCCAAGTTGAAGCTTGCATCCAACGTTAAGACTATGCCGAAACGAGCATAACGCCGGCTAGGCTAGGCGACCCCAGCAAGGTCGCCTTTGTTTTTCCAAGGTCGCCCTTTTCACCGACTTCACCTGCCGTCTGTCCCGTATCAAACGCTTGTATACTGCCGAGCATGAAGCAGGAGTACACATGAGTTCGTTGCCAATCAATGCCGCGCTGCCGGCCCTTCTTGAAGCCCTCCGAGAGCGAGATGAAGTGGTGCTCCAAGCACCGCCAGGCGCCGGTAAGACGACTCGCGTCCCGCTCGTTCTGCTCGATGAGCCGTGGCTGCAAGGCCAGACGATCATCATGCTCGAACCACGCCGTCTTGCCGCGCGTGCTGCTGCCGAAAGAATGGCTGGAGAGCTTGGTGAGAAGGTCGGCGAGACCGTGGGCTACCGCATCCGCCTAGACAGCAAGGTCGGGCCGAAGACGCGGATCGAAGTGGTCACTGAAGGCATCCTCACGCGCCGGCTGCAGAGCGATCCTGCGCTTGAAGGTGTGGGGCTCGTGATCTTCGACGAATTCCACCTGCGAAACTTGGATGCCGATCTCGCCTTAGCGCTGGCACTCAATGGTCGCGAGCTTTTTCGGGACGATGCTCCGCTGAAGGTGTTGCTGATGTCGGCAACGCTTGAGGGGGAGAGGTTGTCGCGCTTGCTGGATGACGCACCGATCGTGACGAGCGAGGGACGCATGTTTCCGGTCACAACTATCTGGAGCAAGCCGCAGCAGCCCGGAGAATACATCGAGCCTCGAGTCATCAGTGCGTGCCTTGAGGCGCTTGCCGATCAGACTGGCAGCTTGCTGGTTTTCCTCCCTGGCCAGGCCGAAATTCGTCGAGTCGTGACGGGCTTGGAAGATGCCCAGAGCAACTCTCCGTCGCTCCAGCGTGATGTACTTCTTTGCCCTCTTCACGGTGAGCTCGATTTGAATCAACAGCGAACTGCTATTGATCCGGCACCCGTAGGAAAGCGAAAGGTTGTGCTGGCCACGAACATCGCTGAGACGAGTATCACCATCGACGGTGTGCGTGTTGTTATCGATGCAGGTCTTGAGCGTGTTCCGCGTTTCGATACTCGCAGCGGTATGACACGGTTGGACACCCACCGCATATCAAAAGCCAGTGCAACTCAACGTGCTGGTCGAGCAGGGCGGGTCGAGCCGGGTGTGTGCTATCGACTCTGGTCTGAAGCGCAGCATGACCAAATGGCGGGCTTCAGTACGCCAGAAATCCAGCAAGCGGATCTCACGGGCTTGGCCCTCCAGCTCGCTAAATGGGGTGTCCAGCCAGGTGACCTTAAGTGGCTTGATGCTCCGCCTGCAGCTGCTTACTCGCAAGCGAACGATTTGCTTCGACGGCTCGGCGCCTTGCAACCAGATGGGCAATTGACTAAGCACGGCCAAGCGATGGCCGAGCTGCCGAGTCATCCACGGATTGCTCATCTCCTGTTGCGAGGTCACGAGCTGGGGCTGACTGAGACAGCGTGCAACATCGCAGCGTTGCTCGGCGAGCGTGATATTCAGCGTGGTGGAGGTGCAGACCTTCATAGTCGTTTGGCCATCCTCTCTGGTGAGCAACGTGCGCAACGAGGAGAGCAAGGAGGTGCTCAACGCGCAAAGCAGCTCGCCAGGCAATATCGGTCATTCTTGCGTGGCCCAGCATCGCAACCAGTCGCTGATTCAGACCACCCGAGGTGGGTGGGCTGCCTACTTGCTTTGGCGTATCCCGACCGAGTCGCCCAACAACGTCGTGCTGGTGGGGCTGAATATCGATTGGCGAATGGTCGGGCAGCGATGTTCACTGAGACCGATGCCCTGATGAAGCATTCTTGGTTGGTGATCGCTGACTTGGGTAGCCGGCAAGGCCAACGTGAAGAGCGGATCTACCTCGCTGTCGATCTGGACGAAGCGTTGTTCGACACTGTCCTGAAAGACCAGGTCAACCAGGTAGATGAGCTTGATTGGGATGAGCGGGAGGGGGCTCTTCGTGCTGAGCGACAACTGAAAGTAGGGGAGTTGATTCTATCCCGTGCGCCGTTGACAAACCTGGGTGATGAGGCGCGTGTTCAGGCACTGCTCAACTACGTACGCCGAAAAGGGCTGGAGCTTTTGCCATGGACGCCGGAGCTTCGCCAATGGCAGGCGAGGGTGGAGTTGCTACGCGTCATTGATGAAGAGGTTGGCATCAAGAGCGAGTGGCCTGATCTGCGTGATCAAGCTTTGCTGAAGTCCCTGGAGGACTGGTTGGGCCCGTATGTTGGAAAGGTGACGCGGCTCAGCCACTTCGGCCAACTTGATCTCTCATCCATCATCCGCAACCTTTTGCTTTGGCCCCTGCCACAGCAGCTTGATACCCAGGCGCCCCAGACGGTTTCGGTACCGTCTGGATCGAATATTCGAATCGACTACAGCGAGCGACCACCAGTGCTTGCGGTTAGGCTACAAGAATTGTTTGGACAGGCAGATACGCCACGCATTGCCAATGGCCGCCAAGTGCTCAAACTACACCTGTTGTCTCCTGCGCGCCGACCCGTTCAGGTGACCCAGGACTTGGCGAGCTTCTGGGCATCGACCTACGTTGAGGTGAAGAAGGATTTGAAGGGCAGATACCCCAAGCATTTCTGGCCTGATGATCCATTGATTGCTGAAGCGACTTCGAGGGCAAAGCCTCGTGGGACTTGATAAGTTATGAGTTAAGCAGAGACAGATCAGTCCAAGCAGCTGTCTCTGCTCGCTCAGCACCTTAGCGGGTTGAGCTATCTTTTACTTCTTCGATCAGGCCCCTATCTCGCCAAGTAGCTCGTACAAAGCTTGAGAACTGATAGTCTTTGCCGAGAGTTAGTCCGTCAGCATGATCGGACACGATTATTTGAGGCTCAACTCCGGTCGCCTTAAGCGTTTCCTCGCAGAAATAGGCAAGTTGTGTGAATATGTTGTTCACTGATTTTAGATCGGCATCTTGATTTTTCGATCTATTTGCTCTTTCGGAGGATTTTCCACTGTCAAATTTCTTGTCGATATCCAGTGCCGGGAAGTAAACCTGCGTGGGCTGGTCGAGGAATAGGATGGGTGGGATTTTGCACTCAGTATGGCTTGCGAACTGGTAATGTAGCGACATGAACAGCGCAAGATGAGAGTAGAGCCAGTTGGCTCCGCTTCCCATGGAACGTAGGTATACGCGAGTTTTGGGATCACGTTGATACCACAGGTCAAATGTTTGAGTATCAAACTTTAGCTTCGATGGCTTATATGTTTTCTCGAAATCAAAGCGATCCCCGAGTTCGCACATTTTTGTATTGATATCTTCGGATAGCTGGTTTAGCTTGCTTTGTACGCCGTAAGCGTTCACCAGTCCTTGGAGTCGATTGACTTCGTTTTGCCATTTAAGTTCGTCCTTGGAAAGCTCAAGGACTGGCTTGCTTAGTTGGTCTTGTATCGCTAGTTCTAGCTTGACTTTAGCTTTCGTGGCTTGCTCGCTCGCGGACTTAGATGTCTTGAGGCGAGCTACTTCTTCATCAAGCGGTTGGAGCTCTTTTTGAATGCGAGTAAGTGTTTTGTTCGTTTCGAGTATTTCACCTTGGATGATTCGGCGTTGGTTAGCAAAACTTTCTAGTGCATATTTCGACACTCTTAGCTCGCTATTGAGCCATTCAATGGCGTCTATAAGTTTGCTTGCTTCATCTGACTGAGTTGTGGTCTGGCTTTCACAAACCGGGCATTCATGGTGACCTAGTTGAGCAGACTTCGGTACTACCGCTTGAGTCATCGTGGAACCAAAGTCAAGTGCTGATTTTATTGAGCTCTCGACTTGTACAAGGCGACCTTGGGCCTCACGTTTTTTCACTAGATTTTGTGAGCGTTCTTCCAGCAGTTGGTTGCGGCGGATTTGTACTAAGTCAGAAAGTGCATCGATTTTTACAGTCCGACCTGTTACTTCTGCTAAGTATGTTTCGGGTTTTGCGTAGATGTCTTGTGGGGAAGCTTCAATGAGCTTTTCGCCAGCAAATGTATGATATTCTAGAAGCAGGAACTCATATCGAGAAATGAAGTCGCTTTTTCGCTTTGCTTGTCTTGGGATCTGGTTGCTGATTTTCTTCAGTTCTGCTTGGGCTAGCTCAAGCTCTTTCACTTTGTCAAAGTAGTCTTCACCGACCAAGCCCATCAGAATCTTGAAGTGATCAATGGCTTGGTCGCGCTTTTCTTTTTCCTCGAATCTGTAGAAGATTGCGTGTTTATTAGCGACAAGGTTTTGGTGTTGTAGCATGAACGAAGAAAAGCTTCGAATAGAGGGCGTAGCAGATTTTTTTCGCCCAAATATTTGTCGGTATGGATCGGTATCTATGTTTTCTAGCGTAACTCCGAAATGCCTACCAAGGCTTTTCTTGAAATCATCGATTGGGAAGAAATTTCTTCTCGTTATGAACTGGCTTGGTTGCGCCTTCATTCGTTCGAAAACAGCCTCGTGGCTCTGGCCAACATGCTCGCTGAGAAAGCAGGAGCTCGACTGAGCTAGGCGCGCCGCGACTAGGATGTAGGACTCGAATTCGAAGGCAATCAGAAAGGCTTTAGCCCTTTCTGTGATAATCCCAACCGGAATAGTATCTTCACTACTACCCATGCAGTAGTCGAAGATTTCAAGGATCGCACTTTTGCCAGTGGATGACGCGCCTGTGATAATGTTCAAACCTGACGTAAGAGCTACGTGGTGAAGCTTTTCTTGTTTGTCGATAACTGCGATATATCGGAGGAAGATTTTCATAGATATTTGAGGCCCAACATCCTGTAGATTGTCACTATGTCTTCACCTTGGCAGATGGAGGCTAGCCCTCTTGCAGCATCCAGCAGTTTGGCTTTGGTGTTTGAAATCTGAACTTCGTCGATAGACTTAATCGACATGTCTTCAGAGATTTCAACTCGTTTTTCAGAGGTCAGAACTAGCAGAGATGCATGGGTGATGGCTTTAAAGTCTGAGACCCTCGCCGGTAGACCTATCAGCCGTTCTTTGGCTTGAGTCATTGTCCTCAAATTACTTGTGGAGCGAGCGCTAGCTAAAAAGTCCCTCATGGGAGGGAAAAGCACTAAAGGTAAAATTAGGTAGCTCAGTAGGATATCCCGCTGTCTTGGGCCTGACCGGTTATAAAACTCATGAATGATTGGTGCCAGAGCGTAGGGTGACCGTTGCAGTGTGAAAATGTGGTCGATAACTGTTGCGGTCATTTTTCCCAAAGCCTCCAATGGAAATCATGCTCTCGGAGACCGTAAGGCTCATCGGCAAGAATGTGGTAAATACCATTTCGGAATTCTGGTGGAGTATCAACATACGTAGCCAGCTTCACTACGTCCGCTCCACACTGTTTGGCAAAAAATTTACGTGAGGCTTTTGAAAGTTGTGAGTGATTATAATCATCCTCACAGTCATCCATGGCTTCAAGTCTTCGCCAGTGGTGCAATTCGCTATGGTGATTTTGATATATTTCAATGTCTTCTTTGTTTGCAGTAAAGTCCTCTAATACTGCCGCCATGTATGCTTCGGCACTCAGTAGTAGAACTGCGGCATTTAGAGCGTGCTGGTCAGCACCGATTTCGCTGAGTTTGGTGGTGAATCGCCTGTCACTGAACGATGATGTGCGAGCCGCTGTTTTAATCTGCTCGGTATCAATTCGTGGAAATAGTAATGATCCACTCATGTATCGCTTGCTGAGCTCGCTGTACTTTGCGGAAAATTCACGGCCCTTTATTTCCCAGCCTGCACCAATTTTCTCTGCGTCTGTCATGAATCCAAACATGTCATTGCAGAAGTCCTTAACGTTTGCTGGGTTGATGTGGCGCAGTTTTTCCTTTGCGTATCTGGCGATTAAACCAAGGAGGTCATCATGCTCAGTAATTAAAATAATTTTGGGTACGGCTTTCAGCAAAATCTCACGCATCCCATCACTCATGATGTGCTGACGCTGTGTTGCTGATTTGGAAAGAACCTGCCGAGCACCTTCAGTACCTGATTTAGGCCGCCCGCGCTTCGGTTTTCGTTTGTCAATTTGAGCGCATATGTCTACTAGCAGTTCAACGCGGCTACTCAGAGTTAGGTCATTCCATCTTGCCAGATTGGACTGGGCGCCGAATTTTTGAGTGGTGAGTAATACCAGACGTTGAAATCTTGTGTGGTCAAACTCGGGCTTCAACCAGTTGTACAGAGTATTCCAGAAGTTCGGATGGCCATCAGTAAGCGAGTCCGAATGCATTTTCACTTCTATCTGGTCACGTATACCAGTAGTAACGTCGCCGAATACCTCAATCCATAGGCTTTCGTCGTCATCAAGTGTATGACAATGTTCAATCGCTACATGGATCTGGTATTTGATGGCCTCAGAAAGTTTCCGGGCGTCAAAATCAAGTAGGGCTTGCACAACTGCTCCTAGCGCGTAGAACAAGACCGGCCAGGAGTGCGCACGCCTTCAGGGCAACGGTCGACTATCTAGGTCTGTATATCCATACAGATTCCTGCTGGGTGCTGCATAGCATGGTAACAACTACCAGTGGCAAAAGGCTATCTGCCAGGCTGGGCTAAGGGGGAGAGGGTTGCCTACCAGCAATTTATGTCTTTCGTTTGCTTCATGACGCTGGAGAATCAGGCTCACTGGGGGCCTGCCGGCGGCTTGCCCAAAGCGTCAGGATTTCGACCAGTATCGATGCACAGTCGATGTCGGAAGGCCCAGCTCGCGGGCTGCTTCAGCCTGCGTCTTGCCCTGCTGCTTTAAAGTTTGCACTGCGCTTACGCGCTCAGCATCAGCCTTGGTGCCGCGTGCTCTTTTCGCGAGAGCGCCTCCTGGGAGGTTTGCCTTAATGATCTCCATAGCTCCCGATGTTACGAGCTCTTTGAGTTCATGTTGAGCCCGCTCAAGCTCCATTTCCGGTGACTTCTGATCTCGTACCGCCAGGCACAATCCGAGAAGAGTCAAAACGCTGATGCCGAGCGATTCCGATAGTTTAAGCAGGGTCGGTATCGTCGCTTGGGCATCGCCTCGCTCGATCATGCTCAGATGCTTCGGGCTTATCGCACCGGAGATAGCTTCGTAACGAGCACCTTTCAGTTGACGGATTACCCGTAGCGTCGCGGCTAGCTCTTCCTTCACGTTATGCATCTCAAAAGGAAGGATAGAGCCATAGACCGTTTATCCCACCAAACATCGTCCGTTGCGGTTGGTGGGACAATTCCTTATGATGGCCATTCGGTGCATGGCGCTCCGGCCATCTTGCGATGGACGCCAAGTAGCCTCTGCCATGAGGTTACGCGTGAGACCGTCCTGTGTGAGCTTGGACAGGGCCTGGTCAGGCTTGGACTAAGGTTTGAAACCGTGTTTGTTACCTATAGCAATGATCTTCGAGGGCAGTTCAGAGCCCCGGAGGCTACGCGGATGCTTTGGCGATCCGTAGACATCAGTCGATGTGAGTATTCATTCCTCATCGAAGGAATGGCCATAGAGGATGGGTGCATAGGGCCCGTTGCGCATCTCGTAACTGATGTTCCTACTGTGCAGATGATGCAAACGGCAGAGCTTGGTAATTTCCTGAGTGTCAGCAAGATCCACATCATCACACCTTCTGATAAAAATGGTGGCGGGACGTATGCAATGGAACTGCTATCCGAGATCCGTATACAAGCCGGCACGGAGTCCAGGCCGGTGTACGAATTCATCACCCATTGTGGTCAGGTTTACTCCAGCGCTAGGCAATCAAGCTCGGCTGTGAACGCCTGAGCGAGGAGATTTCTCAGTCTGCTCATGGGGATGAGCTAGCGAAGCAGGCTGCCTCCAGCCTGCTTTTTCGTCTATCGCGTACACGATCAGCCCTCGGACGGGAATCTGCTGTGTGATGAAAATTTTGGTTTACTCAGATCTGCACCTCGAGTTCTCGGACTTCCAGCCTCCTGCGACGGAGTGCGATTTAGTGGTTCTGGCCGGCGACATCTCTGTGCGTGGCCGGGGAGTGGTGTGGGCGAACGACGCCTTCAAATGCCCGGTGATCTACGTCTGCGGGAACCACGAGTTCTACAAGGGCCACATCGACCGTACGCTCACCAAAATGCGTGACGCGGCTGTAGAGCACGTGCACGTCTTGGACAACCAGATCCTGATCATCGGCAACACGCGCTTTTTGGTCGCGACAGCCTGGACTGATTACACCGCCACGGGCGATTACAAAGCGGCGATGAGGGTATGCGCCGAGTGGATGACTGACTTCAAGAGGATCCGAATCGGGGAGGGCTACAGCAAACTTCGTCCTGTCGACCTCATCGCTCGGAACATCGCCGCTCATGAGTTTCTGGCTATAGAACTGGCGAAGGACTTCGATGGAAAGACCGTGGTCATCACCCACCATTGTCCCATCCAGGAAGTTGCCGGCGATGGCCATGAAGGTCATCTCGGCGCGGCGTACTTCAACCAGTGGCACGACCTGGTCGCTCAGGCTGATGTCTGGGTTTTTGGTCACACCCATCAGGCAATCGACACGGTCGTTTCAGGCTGCCGACTCGTATCGAACCCTCGAGGCTATCCGGGCGAGCGCACGGGCTTCTCGCCGGACTTTACCATCGAAATTTAATCTGCCGTGGGGCGGTGCTCGAGCATCGAGCGCCAGGGTCAGAAGTAGTAGCAGGAACAACGAATGTCATACGAAGTCGTCATCGAATACCACGTCAAAGAGCTCTCGGATTTCCAGCTCAAGCGGATCGATCGTGCCATGGCTCAGAAGTATCCTGTGCCGATCACTGCCTACCTGAGCGACGTTTTCATCTCGTCCGAGCGCGTGGTCGGTATCGTGTTTGGCCACAACGCCCCCGGGCCATACGAGCAGCATGCAGACGGACATATCTTGCAGAGCACGCCGGTCTGCGAGCTGCAGAAGTTCGGCAGGTTTTGGGTAGCTTCCACGAATAGCGGCAACTACGTGCTGGCGACGTTTAAGAAAGACTTGGGAAGAGCGAGCTTGAGGGCGCTCATTGAGGTTGCTGACAAGCCAGAGCTGCCAGCTGTTTAACAGAATAGCCAGGCGCCTCCGTGCGCTGGAACATCGACTAGAAGGTGCCGCGCTCTAGGTTCGTAAGGCGACTCGCCGCCGGTGAACGCTGCTCAAGATTTTGAAGTCCCGAAGGCGGTCGGTGGTGAGGTGCCCAGCATCTACTAGGCCCTGGATGTAGCCTTCAGCATTGCCGCGAGGCTCACGCTGGTCACCTTCCGTGGTACTGAGGTGGATGTCTCAAATACAGCGCTCCTTAGGTTGAATCTACCGCAAGGCTAACATGCGTACAGCCAATCGCCTGTTACTGGTTGGCCCATTGGATGACGTCTCGTGTGCAATGCTCCAAGGACTTCATCACATAGGAGATACAACATGATTAAACGGCGAGCGCCGCTTTCCACCACCAAGATCGCCGATGTCTCGCCATCAGCCATGCCCAGTTCGATAGCCAAGGCGATGCAGGTAGAATTCGAATTGGAGATTACTGCGTACCTGTCCTCGGTTGAGTATGGCCCGCATGAGCTGTTCCTGAGAGGGGTGGTCTTCGGTGACCGGGAGCGGCGTTTCGATGATGGTGATCCCATTCGCACCTCCAACATCGTGAGCTACGAAGAGCTCCAGGGCTACGTGGTGGCGCGAACTCTCAACAGCACGTATGTCGTCTGCGATTGGGCAGCAGAGGGTGCGAGAGGGGGCTCGAAGGCTCAGCACTAGAACTCTCAGCTGGGGGCGATAAAGCGATTAACTACCTGGCAGCAGGGAGGAGAGAGCAGATGAAGGTCTCCTGCGAAACCGATCATACGGTCACAGATGTCATTTGCGACATGTGCGGAGATTCAACACGTGTTGAGTCTGGTCATCTGCAGTTCGGAACGATGCATGCATCATGGGGCAAGGGCTCTTCATATTGCGGCGAAGAGTACGAGTTGCACCTATGTGAGAACTGTTTTTCGTTCAGGTATCGAAGATGAAGCGCAAGCGAAGGGTGAGCGTGATGTTTGAGGATGAAGGGGATGACATCTTGTCTAATGGCGCTTACGGACGGGTCAGCAAGGACAATCGAGCTGATGGCGGAGATGATGACAGTTGAGAGGTAGTCTGCCTGCGGTTTAGGCCAAATTGTGGCTCAGCCATAATTATCCGCGATCCATGATTTCAAGCAATGCTAGCTCTACAGAATTGGATTGCTGGGTGGCTGAGCGCGACTCACGCCTATTGCTTTGCAGCCAGTGCTCTACCAGTGGTCTGATCTAGAGGCATTTCAATTGCACCAAATTGCATAGACGCATCACTGGGCTATGGTGGAATGACTTCCGTCTAATACTAAGGTCGTAGGAGAGCGGCATGCGTATACGTGGTATGTGTTTTGGGCCTGGGCAGATCCGACGCTTCACCATCGGTCTCACGACGAGACGCTGGACGATGGAACGACCATAGATGTCCAGGTGCGACTGTCGCGTACAGGTAGCACTCAGATGTTCATCGGCGTTTACGCCGGCTGCGGTATGGCTCTTCATGAAGAGGCATTCGATTCGCGGCCCGGTGAATCGATGACACGAGCGCTAGCGTGGGGAGTGGGGCGCGCAAGGCGTATCACGACCACACACCAACCCGTTCAAACCTACGTGGCTTGAGTGAAACCTTCTGAGGTTGATGGTCGCTTTAAGATTGCTCTCCAGCGGCCAGCTTCTCTGTAGGCTCGACCAACCGTCAGTCCGGAGCTAGCCGCTTCAGTCTTGGTCTTATTATTCGTTCTATCCCATCAGTCGGAGACTGAAATGAACGGGCCAAGGCAGGAATATTTGACGCCGGAGAACGTGCTTGAGGAAGAGCTCACTGAAGAGCGACTCCTGAGTTCACACCTGATCTTTGTGCTAGCCACACTCAACGTGGAGGGGGGCCGCCTAGTCATCGAGCAGACGCCCTACGTGTCGGAGCGATGTCGCAAAGAAGCCCAAGACTACTTGGACGATTTGGTCTTTTACGGTGAGGTCTGAGCTCCCACCGCAAAGCCGTTGTCAGCCGGGGCAGCATTGATTCAACTGTCAGGGCTCAAGAACCCTGATAGCACAGGCCTAACACGTCCCTGGTCTCAGGCAAGGCGCGTGGTCTGCTATTGGCGAACTACTACAGCAGCCGCCGGCTGCGGCAGAGAAAATCTCCCGCAAACCACGAGAATTGAAGGTCTACAAGAACCCGCACAGTGGCGAATTGGTACAGACCAAGGGCGGCAACCACGCGATCCTGAAGACCTGGAAAGCGGAACATGGCGCCGAAGTCGTGGAGTCCTGGCGTCAGTGAGGCACCTCTTTCGTTTCCGTCGGAAATGAAGCCATCGCGCCGCTAGTGAGCAGCTCATACCAGCGACGGGATGCTATATGACCGGTAACGGCGTTGGCGGCCAACTGCAGCGTGGCGTGCGGTACTGTAGATTTGGATCCGATCTTCGGATCCCACACCATTGCTACCGTTGATCAACTTTGATACCTTTAAAGGGCAAGGGCTGGATTTAAATCCCTTTATGAGGTTATCGCTATGACCAACCGTACCGAAACTGTTCGACCCGAGGTGAAGGCCCTGGTTGAGCTGGGTAATGGCGTGGGTGGCACAAAAGTCAGCGCACCGGATCGGGCTACCATCGTAGAGAACCTCCGGAAAGCATTTGCTCTTTCGAAGGAACGTTCTCTCAATCATGCCAGCGTCCCCCACTGACAAAAGCGTCACAAAGCAGCCCATCACGGGCGTCTACATTCACGATCTCTTCTTCGAAATCAGCGATGAAATTGGGTATACCTACGACATCTCTGAGACCTACCTTGAGCACCTCGCCGACCTGTTCAACCTCTGGTCGCAGCAGGGCTTCATCGAAATCTACTCGGAAACCGCAGATCGTAAGTGGGGTCGTATCAAAGATTCCAACACGGTTCCTGGGTCGACCCCTTGGTACACGGGGCTCTATCACGCCCGGATTGTCGATAACCGCGACAATGACCCTCTGATGGTGGTTGTTTTCGAGGAGCAGTCTGATGACGGCAAGGTGAACCATGTAGCCAGCATCCGGTTCATGCTCGATCACTCCGACATGTTCGGTGAAGGCGGCGAAAAATTCAGTGTTGAGAAGATGAAGCAGATCCGTCGTCGGATTGATGCCTTCATCCTGCGTGGCGGCAGCCCAAAAGCTATCGTCGCGGCGTAGGCCCTGATTGCCACGCTGCGAGCTACCGTTCATAGCGTGGGTTTGATGAGCCCCTCAGCAGGTGAGTGAGTCCTCCATGATGGCGTCCATGGCATCTGCAACAGGCGTTCCTCCATCGTTGATAGTTCTGATCTGCCGGAGCATGCCGGCTGCGATCACGATTGCGCTCAATCGATCATCCCCTGGAATCTTCAGAGCGATTTCCATGGCGAGCTCCTCATCTGAAATGTCGTAGCGCTTGCGCCTGTCATCGGCGCGCAGTTCGCGTTCCGCTCTGAAGATTCGACCTAAAGCTATAGCCACCTCCTTTCTCGTTGGTGTGCGGTCATTTTTTATGTAGTCGATTACTCACCTTCTCGCCCTATCTACCGGCCTGGGGTTCGGTGTGCGTTGACCTTTGCACAGGCCTTCGGCGGCCTGAGGCGTGTGTGTAGGGCATGTATCGCCTGGCTCTGATATACCTTTGAATCTTGTCTAGGTGACGCTGCCGGCTGGCAAACAGGTGTCGATGTCAGCTTCTGCCTATGCTTTCTTGCGGCAACTGATCTGGTTAGTTGGAGGCGAGTTCGTGTTCGCCGAGGGCGGCATAGAGCAACGCATGGAAAAAGGCAACTGCCTCGAACTGGGCCCACTAACAGACAGTGTTTTCATCAACAGTAGCAGTGCGCTTTGTGTATATGCGGTAGTTGTCCTCAGCTCTTCATTATCGCCGTGACTGACATCACCCGATCATCTGACTCGTCCAGCCCGAATGTCTTCAATCAGCTGTAATTGAAAGTCGTATTCGTCGCGCTTTTCTTCCGAGAGGCCGGAACGGAAGGGCGCGAGTGAGGCCATCTCCTTGTCAGCACCCTTGAGATCTCCACAATACGCCAGTATCACGGCGTAAAAGCTTCTGGCACTGGTGAGTTCGCCCAGCAGTTGGGCCTGTGTGATGAGAGGGATGATGTTCGAACCCACCATCTCCCGGGCTGCCTGAAAGTTACGCATGTCCAGCATGTCCTGTGCAGCATCGAGCCCCGTCCTGATCACGGAGCTGAATGCTTGGATGCAGCAGAAGAATTTGAAGGAAAAAAGGCGATACGTTACAGGGTTAAGTCCTCGCAGTTTCATCAGCATGGATTTGACTTCGTAGGCGCTCGCGAGGTGGTTTGCAGCCTCCAGATCAGCAGATGAGTCTCGCAGGAAGGCCGAGACATCCGGCGTTGACCGACCCAGGATCCACCGTTCACTGATTTTCAGGACGTCAAGATAGTCCTTAATGGCCTTATCAACGAACGCCTCGGCGGCCCGATACTCGCTTACTCGCCACAGAGCAACGGCAGCGTTGTAGTTAAACGGCGGGATGCGTTCGGGAGTGAGCCCCGGCAGTCCGCTTATAAGCTTGATTGTCTGGTGGACACCGGACGCGTCTCCCTGCATTCCCAGCCAATCCATGTGTTTGAGGTGGTAGGAGATGACTGCGCGTTCGGACAGAGTGTTGTTACGAACCAATTGAGCCATCAACGCGAGGTGTTCTGGTTTGTTTCGTTCCTCGTTCGATTGATGGAGGAGGAAAAACAGAGAGTCGACGGCCCAGTACCTGGTTTCGGGATCAAGGTCTGGTGAGGTGGAGGTGGCCTCCAAAAAGTCGATGAGCATGGCTCCCAGTCCAGTCTCCTTGAACATCTCTTCGCCGGCCAGCTCGATCAGGAACTCCCGCTCCTCAAGATCCAGCAGGGTACGGACAAGAAGTCTTAGCCGGTGATAGCTACGCGCCTGCTGCAAAGAAGTCAGCAGGAGGTCTTTGATCAACCTTTTCGTGGAGAGCAGGTGTTCTTCGTTCACGGTGTGCGATTGCCTTGACCCAATCAACCGCATAGCATCGTGGAGTTTGATCTCGCGGTTACCTTGAACCTCCAGGACTCCGAGTGCACGTAGTGTCCTTACCGCCGTATTGACCGCAGCGGTTGGCAATTTGGTATAGCAGTGCATCAATTTCTGCAACTCGTCCTGGGTGATGGCGACATCGACCATGCTCAAGAGCAGGACGATTTGCTGACTGGGTTGTGCGAGCCCCTGAAACACCTTCGTCAGGATGAGTTCCTGAGCGGTTGTTTCCATTGTGGCCTGCTGCTCCAGTGCTGCACACAGCTGGGCCAGGTCTCCTGCGTAATCCTTGGCTGCGAGCCGGGCAGCGCTTTGGAGATACAGTGGCATTCCAGCCGTTATGGCGCGCACTTTCTCCATGGTATTGACGTCACCCCTTGCACCCAAGCGAGACGTTTCCGTTGCAACGGAATCGAGGCTCCACCCCTGGAGTACTTCTCGACGCAAGCCGCATAATTGCTCCAGTTCCTGAATCGAACCCAGCGGCTGGCACAGAAGAATGAAGCGCATGTGTGGAGTGCAGTCGAATACCGCCTGCAGGTCGGCAGCGGGGATCTCGTGAGCATTGTCGATCACCACCAATGGCCGAATGCCTTGGGTCTCCAGGTGTCGGTCAAGCGCATTCAATGAGTCGATGCCCGAGGCGCCGGTTGCGAAGAGCTCACTGACCTCATGAGGATTTTCAACAACAGCTCCGGCAATCTCTCTTGTCAGTGACCGTGCGAGGGCCGGGCCTGCGGTTTCGCGAGCATTGAAGTAAACACATGGTTCAGAGCTGCGTATAGTGGCCTGGGTGCACCATGATGTCTTTCCCGCTCCTGAAAAGCCGCAAATGATGCGAATACGTTCTCCGTTGACGAGCGCGGGTTCGTCAATCTGTGGGAGGTAGTTCGCTTGGAGCGCGGGCAGCCGTTGAAGCTGTGTCAGGATCTGTTCGAATAACGCCGGCAGCGCTTTTGCGTGAATCGTGTAGCCTCCCAGATCTTCGCGACCGGTAGCAGCGGCTTGCACCTTTCCTGCCAGCTTCCAAACCAATGACTCCGGTGCCAATACGCCATGTGGTACCTTTTCTGCCAGTTTCACGCAGTCAACGACTGCACTGGCTAAGTCAGGTTGGCACGCCGGCAGACAAGCGAGCTCCTTCGGCATCGCCTGACCTGGATGAATAAAATGAACATCATCATCCAGTTCCATGCGCTCGATACTGGCACTGAGCTTCGGGCCTGGAGGCTGGTTCGAGGCAACCACGAAAATAGGTACGCCGTGGCGTTGGCCCTGGGTGTGCTGATCGCGAAGCTGTTGGAAGCGGTCAAAGGCAGTGCTGAGGTCGCTAGGCACAAGCGGCCCAATACGCGTTTTGACTTGGACGTAGATGCGGGCGTCCGCAAGAGCGATTTCGACGTCCTCGTCTCGCTCAATCACCACATGCGATACGTTTGATCCGTTGGCTTTCAGTAGACAACCTACAGCGAACAGATGTTGATACAGGAAGCCCCCGTGAACAGAGGCAATTCGCTTTTCCTGCGCTTCATCAAGGGTTGGGTAGTCGACTGACATGGCGATGTCTCAGCTGTCCGTGGCGTTAGTTGCATGGCGTGTGTGGCTTGTAGCGCTGATCTCAAGCGCTTGCAAGGCTAAATAGCGCTTTGACATTATCGTGCCCCTTAAGATCCATGGGGCGAATATCGTGATGTATGGTCGAAGAATGGACAGGTTCAGGGCGTTCTTGGAGAGCGGAGCTGGTAGGAAGGCCATCCACGCGAAACGAGAGCGGCGCCGTGTCAGTATCTTCATTGACGGCATCGAGCCTAAGTCTAAAAAGATGCCGCAGACCGAAAAAAGCAAGCTCCAGGCGGCTATCGCTGATCACCTCACGCTTTTCAAGCGGCAAGCGTTTACCGGCAACATCGCACTAAAGTTGCAACTGTACACCACGGATAAAAATGCTCCCCAGGCGCATACAATCGCAAAGAACCTACTCGATCTGTTCGGCCTGAAAGGCTCCGATGTGGAATGGCCTCGCAAACACCTGCTGTACAAGGACGATAAGCAGATTCAGGTGCTATCGGTTTCATGTCGTCACGGAAACATCGAGCCGTCGATCTTTGTGGAAGCGGCCCCGCTGTCGGTGATGCTAGAAGATCTGAGGATTGCTGCTGAGGCTAGCCGCGAAGACGAGATGAGCCTTGACGCCCTTTATCAGGAAGATATGGCGACGGACTGGATCGGCGATTACCGCAAGCTAGTTGAAAATGAGGCGAAGTCACGAGCCGATTATGGCGTCCTCTACGAGCCATTTTTGAAGCTCTCCCGTGTGAATGCGCAGCAAGCGCTCCTCAAGAAGGCAGGGGTAGGCATCTCGGTGCTCAACTGGCTTTACGAGGATCCATTAAGCAAGCTAGGTGGCTTCGCTGCCAGTGATTGGGCGAACCTTATTTCGCGGTCGATTCTGCGACTTCAGTTTGGTGAGCTGCCTATCGCTCCTGGCAGCTCCAAACTATTCAAAGAGCGTGTCGCAGCCGAGGTTCAGGCGTTCAAGGAACGCTGGGCGTGGATCATTGATCCTTTGGAAGTGGCCGTGGGACTGGAGGTTATTGTTCGTCCTAATCCGAACACGCCCCCAGATGTCCTTCACGACCTCGACAACATCGTGAGGGATTATCTGATTCCTGAGATCGTGCCCGGATTTAAAACCGTCTCTGATCCATTGTGGTTGGTGGACTGGGAGGCCATGGAGAAGGCGGATGTTAACTCAGGCAACAAGGCCTGGTCGTTGCTCAGATCAACTCCTCGACTTCCAGCCAGTACGAAGTCTGGTGTGACGCGCTATGAGGTGTGGCGGCTGCCCGCAGTAGTCGGTCAGCCGGGTATCTTGAGTGTCGCGTTGACCGCTGACACGGATGGCAGGGGGGATCTAATTGATCGAATCCAAAAACACGTGAAGGAAACCGTTAGTCGTGAGGAGAAACGTAGGTGGTGAGGGTGGGGCGCGTTGCGGCACTCTTCCTGTGAGGATCATCAGTCGAGTCGACCGGAAAGTGGTACTCGCTGTGTTTGGCATGATTTGCGACCCCCCTTTCGCGCCATACTCATGGCGGGAGATCTGAGCCAGCGGCAGACGGGGTTGGATGAGAAGGACAAGGTGCACGCGACCCAGGAATGTGACAGTCCACGCCGAGCCAACATCATGATCAACGATCTGCTCGATCTGGCTCGCTGCAGTCTGGGCACCGGCATGTCAGGGGGCAGGCAGCCTTTGCTCGCAGTTGGCTAGCTAACCTAACAACCCGCCAGAGTCGATAAGTCCATAATCCCTATGAGGGCAACAGTACGTCGAAACCTTACTGGCTGCTCTTTTCTGGGGTGGTACCTCTGCTAGCAGATGGATCGATACGGGTGAAACAGATGGGCATGATGGCCTCACCTCAACAACGATGGAGTTCCAAAATGTATCCACCACCCACTCTTGATGACGCCTGCTTTGTGCTCCAGCAGCTCGAAGGCATTCCGCGGCCATATGGGGACAACGAAGGCGATGCAATCAACAGCGACAGCGTCTACTACTCGCTGGAGAGCCACCACCAGCAGATCGTGGATCACGCATACGCGGTAGTGTGCGCCTACACCCGCAAGCCAGGCGGTATGGAAGCGAACACCAGGGCCGTCAACGCGTTGAGCAATCGGGGCTACCGTACCTACCTGGGGCCCGACCAGTACGATGCTTACCGTCTGGTCGGAACGGCAGAGACCGAAAACTGGTGCTTGATCATCTCCGACCCAGGCTCCAGCTACTCCGACGACGACTAATCCTCGGGGTTAACCGTCAAGGTCGAACCGTCCGGCAGACGAAAGTTTGCCGTGACGAAAACCCCCTGACGCTTCCGCTCCTTCTCTTCCTGCTTCATCATTTCCCTGCAGATTTTGCGGGCGGTTATCTCCGAGATGGTGATGCTGGTATCCCGCTGGACGACCTCCATGATCTGGTCTGTTGCGTAATTGGCACTCCTCCAAGGCTTAAGCGTCGAAAGAGGCCCAGTGCCACGCAGGCTGTAGTACAGCTCGGCGACCTTTTTTTTGCCCAAATTCACCTGGGTTGCATTTGCATGCTTTTTCCGAGCATGGGCCTTTGCCTTTCTGGTATCAGCGATTGCGTCAAACCGCTGCATGATAAAGTCAGACGACTTGCGCATCCCAAGCAAAAAATTCGCGTCAATCAGGCAGGTGTACGCGATGTCAGTAGTCCCGGCTTCCTTAGCTTTTTCGGCCTGAATGAGTAGGCCGCAGATGGCATAAACTGATGCCTGGGTTTGCTGTGGAGTTTCAAGAGTCTCAGCTATGTGATCCGACAGATTCTTGCCTTCCAGGTGCACCACAGAATCCAAGATCAGTAGGAACAGATCGTCACCTGGTGCTTCGTAGCCATTTAGCAAAGGGATGGTGATGCGTTCTAGCACCGTTTTCATGAAACTCTGTAGCTGAGCTTCACCCCCATCGGCCTGTGCAGCCATGATTTGATTCAGAAATGATGGAAGTTTTGGTCGGAGGTGATTAATGAATTCTGCTAATGCCAGCCCCCACAGGCGTTGTAATTCGGTGTCAAAGCATCGTGCAGGTCGCCCCTCATGCACCAGCAACTGCTTGCCCGTATAGATCGGCAAAACGCGTTCGTGAACAATCTGGAGGAGGTTGGCAATCTCCTCCTTCTGTAGGCGGATAACGTCATTACCATTTACCTTATTCTGCAGCGTTTGGACTTGCCGGATAATTTCCTCCATCCCTGCTTCAAGTGATCCGCTTTTATAAGTGAGTTCCATTCTTTGGCTCCAAAGGCGTGTGAAATCGCAGAGTTTACTAGCTGGCCTAATGACATCACCGGCCTGTGCGCCAGGGTACCTTGATCACTTGGCGAAAACGACAGCAAAAAAACGGGCCGCTGCGCTCGCAGGGCCCGTTGGGAAAAACAAGGTTAGGGTCAGCTGTTTGCTTGGATCAGATCCAACAAGTTCTGGCCGTCAGGCAGGGGGGACATCGTGCGTAAAAACACCACGTTTTTGCCCACGGTCTTCTTGATTTCAGCAGCTGAGATCGGTTTAGGAAGCTGCTGGAAATCTTTCAAGCGCTGGTAGTGGCATTCGTTTTCGTCACCGTTGTGGTCGCGCTGCGCAGTCACCCCAGTGCCATAGCCATAAGCGACGATGCCCTTGCCGTTTTCGTACAGGAACACAACATCCCCTTTCTTGATGCGGTCGATGTTGAATTTCCATGGGCTATAAAACGCGGCCGCTTCACCTGCATCGAGCATCTGATCGTGATCCTCGCTGCTGTGGCGACGATTGGTGTTCAGCATGTGGAATCCAGCTGCCGGCGCAGCGTCGATCTCTTCCTGCTCGTTGTCATCCAGCTTCAGCGCGGACTTTGCGGCCTCAACGCCGTTTTCAAGCAGCTTGAGCATGACTTCCTGGCGGCTTAGTTCCAGCTGGTCAGCCAATCCTTCGATGAAGGAGTACAGCTCCTTGGGCATGCGAATTGACGCTGAAGCAAGCTCACTCTTAGCCTTCGCTGAGTTTTTGATCAGAGAAATAATGTCGTTCACAAACGTAGGCCCCAATTGATGAATTATAGCGTGGAGCATTTCATGGTTCTAGAGGCAAAGCAACATCTGCTTCCTTAAAAAAGCACAAATTGCTTTTTGTTTTTTTCGAGGGTGCTACACGTTTGCTGCTCAGGTCTGGATCCCTACCTACAGGTGGCGTCATGCTTTGATGACCGAGCAGCTGCGTAGATCTGGATCAACGTGAGGCTTACGCACCAATACAAAGGTGTCACATCATTGAGGCCGAAGAAATGAAGAGCATGCTGTTGGGCATGGCTGAAACTGGAGAGCCATTGTTGTGGTAGGCGCGAGAGGCAATCCGAGCCCATAACCGAGCACACGCTCAAGGGCGGCCAAAAGCAGAAGTCGAACGCTTACGCCTTGAGGCTGAGCACCTCTACCAGGCAGTTATTGACTACCAACTGCATGAGGCCGGCACACTATGGGGTCATGATTCTTGTGCTAAACAGATGACTCGCGCTTGGAAATCTCTCCAGTCGGCATTAGGGATTGATGTATGGCTTTTAAGAAGATTGTTCGCCCAACGTTGTCGGTAAACACCCCTGAATCGATGCTCCATGACATCCGGACGAAGCGGATCGAAGGCCCGCTTGCGCGCCAGGCGGACGTCTGGAGGGAGTACGTGGACACGGCTCTGGATCTGCCCGATGTAGCGATACGACTACCAACGGGTAGCGGTAAGACCCTGGTTGGGGTGGTGTTGGGTGAGTGGCGGAGACGAAAATTCGAGGAGCGTGTCGTCTATCTTTGCCCCACCAAACAGCTCGTGCATCAGGTGGTCGAGCAGGCTAAGAACCAATATGGCATAGATGTTGCCGCTTTTACCGGCTCCAAAAGCGAATACTCTGCCGAGGATCAGAACGCATATAGACGTAAAGAAAAGATCGCCGTAGCCCCTTACAGTGCTCTTTTCAATACCAATCCATATTTTAATAATGCAGATGTGATAATCCTTGATGATGCGCACTCGGCTGAAAATTACGTATCTTCCATGTTTTCGGTTGTGATTGATCGGCGTAATCACTCCGCGTTGTTCGATAATGTGCTGGAGGTATTGGCAGCTTGTGCCCCCCAAATAAATCTGAGCAAGGCCGTTGAGCCAATAACCATTAACTCATATGCCTGGATGGAGAAAATCCCCTCCATCAGCTTGTTGAAGTCCAGAGAGTTCCTGACCTCTGTTATTGATGTTGGCGTCGATGGGGTACCTTCTCTGTACCATCCATGGTCAACGATCCGAGACCATCTGCACGCTTGTCACCTGTATGTATCGGTGGGGCAAATTCTGATTCGGCCACTGCTGCCTCCCGTCCATGTTCATGCGCCTTTCAGTTCTGCTAAGCAAAGGATCTACATGTCGGCAACCCTAGGGAATGGGGGCGATCTTGAACGCATCACTGGACGGCCCAAGATCCACCGACTCAAGCCCGCATCCATGACAGATGAGCAGGGGATAGGCCGACGATTTTTCGTGTTTCCAGAGGTCGCGCTCGGTGAGCAAGACACTGAGGCGCTGATTAATAATGCTTTGCCGATTTTTGGAAGAGCGCTTTTCATCACTCCAAGCGACCGTGAGGCAAACGAACGGAAGCAGAGCTTGGAAAGCAAGTCGAAGATGAAGGTCTTCAAGGCTGCAGAAATTGAGCTGTCTAAGCGGGACTTCACAAGTAATCCAAATGCAGCAGCTGTCATCGCGAACCGGTACGATGGAATGGATTTCCCTCACGAAGAGTGTCGGCTCCTCGTACTAGAAGGGTTGCCAAAAGCCGCTAACCTCCAAGAGCGGTTTCTTCTATCAAAAATGGGATGCAGTCTACTGCTGAATGATCGTATTCAAACAAGGATTGTGCAGGCCATCGGGCGCTGTACGCGTGCAAACAGTGACTATGCAGCGGTAGTAGTAAAGGGCAACGAGTGGTTGGATTATCTTCTCACATTGGACAACGCTCAGTATCTGGATCCAGAAATTCAAGCCGAAATTGAGTTTGGAGAGCGGCAGTCTGAAGCCGATCCAACTGAAATTCTTGACAACCTCAGAATCTTCAAAGCTCAGTCTGAGGCATGGCTTGATGCAAATAATGAGATTGTTTCGATTCGCACTGATAAAGTCAAAAATACGCCGCCAGAAATGCTTGAGTTAGAGAAAGTAGTAGGTTGCGAGATTAAGTACGTCCAGGCGTTGTGGCGAATGGACTTCATGGCGGCATTTGATCAGTGCCGAGAAGTGTTGACGTCAGTTGTAAGTCCTACCTTGAAAGGATATAGGGCTCTTTGGAACTACCTTGCAGGGGCTGCAATCAGCCTGGCTTATGAACACAAGCAAACAGCAGAGGATCGTAGTCAGGAGTATTATGGCGAAGCGATGAAGGCTACTGTGGCGATTACATGGCTGGTTGATCTCGCTAAAAGCTCTGGCGCCGTGACCTCAGCGGAAAGCAAGCAGGATCCTGGCCTTCCGGCTATGGTTGAGAAAATCGAAGAGCATATGCTTGCTCTAGGAGTTAAGAACAACCGCAGGTTCAATGACGAGCAAGCAAAAATAATGCAGGATTTAGCGTCTTCCGAGGCTAAGAGCTTTGAACGCGGCCAGGTGGCACTCGGTCAACACATTGGATTCGATAGTGATAATAGTGAGCAGATGGCTGCACCCGATCCTTGGTGGCTGATTGATAAGCGCACTTGCGTTGTTTTTGAAGACCATTCTGGTGCCACAGGAGAGGTGCTCTCGGTAGAAAAAGCTCGTCAGGCATTTTGCCACGATAACTGGATTCGAGAGCACGTTTCTGGCTTAGAGGCTGACGCTATTATCCTGAAGGTACTTGTTACGCCCGTATCTAAGGTGGCTCGTGGTGGAAAAGAGCATCTTAGAGATGTCCACCATCTGACCCCTGATGAGTTCAGAGGCTTTGCCAGTAATGCTTTAGGAGTGATAAGAGAAATTCGTCAGAGCTTGGTCAGAGAGGGCGACTTGGACTGGCGGGCTCGCGCGATGGCGTCATTGGAAAGTCGGGGGCTCACACCGGCTGCGATTGTAAGCTACCTATGCTCTCGCAAGGCATCGGACGCTCTGGCTGAGGAGTAGTCTTTTTTTGTGTGACCCTCAGGTATAGGCATAGGTGTCACTAGACACTCCGGATATACGCCGGGGTGTCACTTCGCTATTCAGCTTTGCTGATCTGCCAGTGAAGCCAACACCGCAGTCTCTCTCGCGGCAAGTTTGGCATCGCTCTAAGGGAGCCGTGCAGCATGTCGACCATGTATCGAAAATCTTTGGATTGAGGAACCAGTCTTCCAGTTCGACATTACAGTACTTTGACTCCCCTAGAGACCAAGCTATTACCATGTCAGCCGCAGCGCGGAAGTGATTCGCCATGTAAACCTCGCGCTCTGAAGGCCAGCCACGGCGTTGCAGCTCCAAGCGAGTCTCGAATATGCCTTCGTCGCCCAAAAACGCTCTGGTCGCCGGATAGTGAATGCCCGCAAGCGAAACTCTCAACATACCTGTGTCTTTGTTCCAGTAGGATAAGTAGTGCCATCCACCGGTGCTTTCGCCAAATCGAGGGAAATTGATAGCCGCTTGACCGGTAATATAATGTTCATGAGTTACCCGTCGAAAAGTTTGTGTCGGAGCTTTTCATGGCCCTGATTACCTCGTTTAGAGGGGCGGAGGGAGCAACAGGAATATCTTAACACGCAGGGCAATTGAGCTCACAAGCAAGAGGCGAAAAGCGGAGCGCAATGTTAGGTGCTATGGTAGCTTTCAGGTATCAGCATCAAGGTTTGCCGTGGCTTTACTTCTTACCTCAGGTGCTGAGTTGGTGTTTTGAAGAGATGGAGACTGGCTGTGCTTTCGATTACACACCCTGCTGTTATGACATACGTGCATCAGCTGCCGATAGGACTGCTGCCGATAATTTTCCAGGGAGATCCGGTTCCAAGGCTGATTGTGAAAGCGAACAAAGAGCTGATTCTATCCGCGAAGGTTAGGAAAGGCTTCTCTGTCCATTTGATTCCATACGATGTTGCTGGTGTAAAATCTGTTGGTTTTTTGGCTGCCTTTCCTGATGATCAGCAACACCCACTGATCCTTGCTGGTGCGTTAGTTGAAGAGTTAATGGGCCACGAAATGTGTGTTGTCCTCATGTCTAGCGAAGTGAATGTTCACTTCTTCGATGAGCTTGGACGCGAAGCTCTCGGATATCGGGCCCGCTTAACATCGTCCAGTGCTCATCGGGCACTCTTGGAAGAAACTAATTTGCCGAGTATAGAGGGGCTAAATCAAAGTGCTATTTTGAGCTGCCTTTCGGACTGGTTTCGCGTTTCAGGTGCAAGAGAAGACGCGCAAGCAATACGAGTAGAGTTATTGGAACCACTGTTCCCCGAAGAGATTGTGTTCGCTGACATGCGAGATGAAAGCCATCAGTACCACGGTAGTTCACGTGTAAGTAATTACACTCTGGAGCGTGAAGAGCCCGGTGAATTTCAGGAGAAAGAGATTATTGCGCTTCTTGAGCGCACCTTTGAATCTAGCAGTATTTATTTCTCTCCGAAGCGTGTGTACGATCGTGAAGAAGTGGCCGATATCCTTGTGGTAACGGAGAAGAACATAATAATTGTTCAGGCTAAGGATAGTCCTAATTTAGAGAGGACTATAAATCTTCCTATTGCCAGGAAGAAATCTACGGCTATTAAGTCTTTAAAGAAGGCCGCAGCCCAGGTGAAAGGTGCTGCCAATTATTTGAGGCGAAGGCAACCAGCAGTAATTCTTATGAGCGACGCTGAGGTCGAGATAAGTCTGGAAGGCAAAGGGTTGTATGGGTTGGTCATAATGAAGGAGCTGTTTTCTGATGACTACGATGAATACACCCCTGTTCTGCTGAATGTGTATGAACAGGCCAATATTCCAACCATCACGCTTTCGTACAGTGAGTTGCATCAGTACACCCGATTTCTCGCAGGTGACGAGGCCTTTTTGGAGGCATTCATGAAGGTGTTCGAATGGGGGTGCAAAACGGGAATGTTTCCACGTCTGAGGGTTATGCCTCCGGGGTCAGTAGTGAATGGCCCGCCGTCGCTGCTGTAACTACCGCGAGCAGCGAATCCCGATCCACGAATCGGAGGTGTCAATCCGAACTGTCAGAATGGGTGCTGGTTACCTCATAGATTGTCAATGTGGCTTAGAAATACCTTCTGGTGCGTCAATCCATTGGTAGGTCATTGACAGTCAATAGTTGTCAAGGGTGTTTGGCTGCAGGCCCCGTGAGGACTGGCTGTAGGACTGTCAATGTCGTGAACACGATCGCGATGCCGGCCACTACTGGCCAGACGACCCGCTGGTAGCCGAGGCGACCACGCGGGCCAAGCCGCGCGGCACCTGAACGCAGCTCAGGCCGCGGGCTGCGCTTCCAGCAGCATGAACAGGCGGTACAGCACCACCGTGCTGAACAGCTGCAGGAAGCTGCTCAGGCTGTCCATGGCCAGTTGCACACCGGGCGCGGGGTCGGGGAAGGCCATCAGCAACAGGCCGTCGAGCAGCCAGATCGGCGCCAGCACACCGACCACGCAGACCATGATGCGCATGAAATGCCCCGTGGTCATGCGAGCGCTCTCGCGCATCGCCTGCACCACCGGCAGGCCGCGCAGCACCAGCAGGTACTCGGCGAACACCAGGTTGATCATGATCCACACGCCCGGGAAGATGAACAGCGCCAGGCCCGCCATGATCAGCAGCGAGCTGATCAGCACCAGCAAGGCCAGCTGCGGCCACAGCTGCACGGCGCGGGCGAACAGGTCGCGCCGGGGGATGTCCTGGCCGTTGCTGCGGGTGTCGAGGTAGAGGATCAGCGCCGCGCTGTACAGCGGGTAGAGCAGCAGGCTGACCAGCATGCCGTAGGCCGGCGATGCCTGGTCGCCCAGCTGGCGGTACAGCAGCTGTGTCAGCAGGGCTTCGAGCACCACCAGCGGCAGGCACAGCGGGATGATGCTCGTCAGGTGGCGGCGGAAGAAGTACAAGGAGTCGCGCAGAACGCTCAGCGGATTCATCGGTCAACATCGCATGGCAGTAAAAGCAGGGGCATAACTTTAGCCCAGAGCCGGCGCTTGCTGAAAAAAGTTTCACCACATGGCTAATTGAATCCTGCGCCTGTGGGCCCCATCTTTGACGCTGTCCGATGTCCCGCTTGCCCACGAGGTAGCCCATGAACACTGAAGAACAAACCCTGATCGACGGCCTGTTCGGCCGCATCAAGCAAGCCGAAGACCCGAGCCAGCCGCGTGATGCGCAGGCCCAGGCATGCATCGAGGGCCACCTGCGCCAGCAGCCGGCGGCACCGTACTACATGGCCCAGGCGATCCTGGTCCAGGAAGCCGCGCTCAAGCGCCTGGACGAGCAGAACAAGCAACTGGAAAACGAGCTCAAGCAGGCCCGTGCCCAGCTCGAGGCCACCCGTGCCAGCAGCGGCAACAGCGGTGGCGGCTTCCTTTCCAGCATCTTTGGCGCCGGTGCGCGCAACCCCGAGCCTGCGCCGCAACCCCAGCGCTCCGTAGCCCCGCCGCCATCTTCCGGCGGTTGGCGTGAGCCGAGCGCTGCGGGCTTCTCCCAGCCGCAGCCTCAGGCCCAGGCCCCTCAACCCGGCTTCGGCGCCGCGCCGGCGCGCAGTGGCGCCAGCAGCTTCCTTGGCGGCGCGATGCAAACGGCCGCCGGCGTTGCCGGTGGTGTGTTGCTGGCGCAAGGCATCAGCAGCCTGTTCAACCACCACTCGCAGCCCGAAGAGGTGGTCGAGGTGATCAAGGAAGAGCCGGCCCCGGCCAGTGACACGGGCGGCTGGAACGACAACGGCGGGCAGCAGCAGGTTGCCGACAACGGTGGCTGGGGCAACGACCAGGGCGGTTTCGCCGACACCGACTATGGCAGCGACGATGGCGGCTTCTTCTCGGACGACGACACCTTCGTCTGACCGCTCTGGCATACTGCCGGCATTTTGCGGGCGCCACGCGCCCCTTTCGGTCGAGGGTATGCCGTGAAGAAAATCGCGCTGTTCGCCGATGTACAGAACCTCTACTACACCGTGCGCCAGATTCATGGTTGCCATTTCAACTACAGCGCGCTGTGGGCCGAAGTCAGCCGCGAAGGCGAGATCGTCGAGGCCGTGGCCTATGCCATCGACCGCGGCGACAGCAAGCAGCAGCAGTTCCAGCAGATCTTGCGCAACCTGGGCTTCGACGTGCGGCTCAAGCCGTTCATTCAGCGCAGCGATGGCTCGGCCAAGGGCGACTGGGACGTGGGCATCACGCTGGATGTGATCGACGCGGCCAGCCGCGTCGACCAGGTGGTGCTGGCGTCCGGGGATGGTGATTTCGATGTGTTGCTCGAGCGCGTGATCCAGCGCCATGGCACCGAAGCGGTGGTGTATGGCGTGCCGGGGTTGACGGCGATGTCCTTGATTCGCGCGGCCAGCCGCTACGTGCCGATCGAAGGGCGCCTGCTGCTGCGCCACTGAGGTGCTTGGCATCTGGGTTGGGTTGCTCTTGAGATCGAGCGCCGCCCGCGCGGCGCATCGCGGATGAATCCGCTCCTACATCTGTTGCAACGTGCCACGGTCTGTCAGGCCATGGTTGTCCGCTTTTGGCGCCTGCCGAGACATTGCGTCGTACTCACGAGGCTGACAACCATGGCCTATCAGGCATAGGTACGTTGCAACAAATGTAGGAGCGGATTTATCCGCGATGCGCCGCGCGGGCGGCGCTCGATCTCAATGACGCAGAAAACCGACCGGCGAGCCTCTTTAAAAAGTGTGCGGGTGATTTAAAACCGTTTTGTAACTTAAGTTTGCTCGAAGTCCTTTCTAAACTAAGCCACCCGTAAACGGATTTCGAGCCTTTCCCATGCCTGCCCCTCGTCGCTTCCCGTTATTGCTGATTGGCGCCTTCCTGGCCTTGTACCTGGTCTGGGGTTCTACCTACCTGTTCATTCGCATCGGCGTCGAGTCCTGGCCGCCGATGCTGATGGCCGGGGTGCGTTTCGTGATCGCCGGCGGCCTGTTGTACGGCTTCCTGCGCTGGCGCGGGGTGCCGGCGCCGACCTGGCCACAATGGCGCGCGGCAGGGGCCATCGGCTTTCTGCTGCTCAGCTGCGGCAACGGCGGCGTCACCGTGGCCGAGCATGCCGGCGTGGCCTCGGGCGTGGCGGCGCTGGCGGTGGCCACGGTGCCGCTGTTCACGCTGCTGTTCGGCCTGTTGTTCGGCCAGCGCAATTCGCGCCTGGAATGGGCGGGCATCTTCCTCGGGCTGGTCGGTATCGGCTTGCTCAACCTCGGCTCCAACCTGCAGGCCAGCCCCATCGGCGCTGCGCTGATCGTGTTTGCCGCAGCCTCCTGGGCCTTTGGCTCGGTCTGGAGCAAGACCCTGCCGCTGCCCCAGGGGCCGATGGCCAGTGCGGCCGAAATGCTGGTGGGCGGCGCGGTGCTGCTGCTGGGCAGCGCCGTGTCGGGCGAACGCATGACCCAGATGCCGACTGCGGCAGGCTGGGGCGCGCTGGCCTACCTGGTGCTGTTCGGCTCGATCCTGGCCTTCAGCGCCTACATGTACTTGCTCAAGAACGTGCGCCCGGCAGCGGCCACCAGCTATGCCTACGTCAACCCGGCGGTGGCGGTGATGCTGGGCATCGTCTTCGCCGGCGAGCAGATCGGCGCCGAAGAGTGCGTGGCCATGGCCGTGATCATCGGCGCCGTGGTGCTGATCGGCCTGCCCCAGTGGCGCAAGCCGGCGCAGCCACCCGTAGCGCCGCTGAAGGGCGAAATCTGCAAGTAACCTGGGGTGTTGCGGTAAACTTGCCGCCTTCGCTGAACCCCCTGACGGTATTGCCATGAATTTCGCCAAACTCGGCCTGATCGAACCTTTGCTGCGCACCTTGCAGCAGCTGGACTACACCACCCCGACTCCGGTCCAGGCCCAGGCCATTCCCGCCGTGCTGGCCGGCCGCGACCTGATGGCCGCGGCCCAGACCGGCACCGGCAAGACCGCAGGCTTTGCCCTGCCGGTGCTGCAGCGCCTGGCCCTGGAAGGGGAAAAGGTGGCCAGCAACTCGATCCGCGCCCTGGTGCTGGTGCCCACCCGCGAGCTGGCCGAGCAGGTGCACAACAACGTGCGCGAGTACGCCGAGAACCTGCCGCTGAGCACCTACGCGGTATACGGCGGGGTCAGCATCAACCCGCAGATGATGCGCCTGCGCCGCGGCGTCGACCTGCTGGTGGCCACCCCGGGCCGTTTGCTCGACCTGTTCCGGCAGAACGCGGTCAAGTTCAACCAGGTGCAGACCCTGGTGCTCGATGAAGCCGACCGCATGCTCGACCTGGGCTTTGCCGAAGAGCTGCAGTCGGTGTACGCGGCGCTGCCGCGCAAGCGCCAGACGCTGCTGTTCTCCGCCACCTTCTCCGAGCAGATTCGCCTGCTCGCGGGCCTGGCGCTGAATGACCCGCTGAGCATCGAGGTGAGCCCACGCAACGCTGCTGCCACCACGGTCAAGCAATGGCTGGTGCCTGTGGATAAAAAGCGCAAGGCCGACCTGTTCTGCTACTTGCTGCGCAAGCAGCGCTGGAAGCAGGTGCTGGTGTTCGCCAAGACCCGCAACGGCGTCGACCAGCTGGTGGAGCGCTTGCTGGCCGAGGGCGTGAACGCCGACGGCATCCACGGCGACCGGCCGCAGGCCACGCGCCAGCGTGCGCTGGACAGCTTCAAGGCCCGCGAAATCCAGGTGCTGGTGGCCACCGACGTGGCGGCTCGTGGCCTGGACATCGACGACCTGCCACTGGTGGTCAACCTCGACCTGCCGATCGTGGCCGAAGACTACGTGCACCGCATCGGCCGTACCGGCCGTGCCGGCAACAAGGGCGAGGCGATTTCGCTGGTGTGCGCGGACGAGGTGCAGCTGCTGGCGTCGATCGAGACGCTGATCCGCCAGACCCTGCCGCGCCACGAAGAGCCGGACTTCATCCCCGACCACCGGGTGCCGATGACCGACGCCAGTGGGCAGGTGATCAAGAAGCCGAAGAAGCCCAAGAAACCGAAGGAGAACAGCGCCAAGCGTGGTTTGGGGCGCTGGATGGACAGTGGTGACGAAGCGCCGGTGAAGTCGGTGCGCAAGGTGCCGAGCTTCAATACCGGGCCGAAAAAGCGCAAGCCTTGATAGCGGTGCTGGCTTCATCGCCGGCAAGCCGGCTCCTACAGGGTATTGCACCCATCGTTGTGGGAGCTGGCTTGCCGGCGATGGGCTGCGCAGCAGCCCCGGCATTCTGTCAGGAAGGCCGCGCCAGCCAATCCGCCGCCGCCCGCCCGGCGCGCAGCCCGCTGGCAAAGCACGCGGTCAGCAAATAGCCCCCGGTCGGCGCCTCCCAGTCAAGCATCTCGCCAGCACAGAACACCCCCGGCAGGCCCTTGACCATCAACCCCTCATCCAGCCCCTCGAAGCGCACCCCGCCCGCACTGCTGATCGCCTCGTCCAGCGGGCGCGTTCGCACCAGCGTGATCGGCAGCGCCTTGATCGCCCGCGCCAGTGCAGCGGCATCGGCAAAGGTCGCCTGATCGGTCAGCTCGCGCAGCAAGCCCGCCTTGGCCCCATCGATATTCAACTGGCTGTGCAGGTGCTTGGCCATCGAGCGCGAGCCCCGCGGCTTGGCCAGCGCCTGGGCAATCTTGTCCACAGGCTTGTCGGGCAACAGGTCGAGCAACAGCGTGGCCTGCCCATCACGGGCGATGGCCTCGCGCAGCGGCGCCGACCAGGCATACACCAGGCTGCCTTCCAGCCCCTGGGCGGTGAGGATGAACTCACCCTTGCGCGGCGCCTGGCCCGGCACGCTGAGGGCGATGTTCTTCAGCGGCGCGCCAGCGAACTTGTCCTTGAGCAGGGCGCTCCAGCCCTGTACCTCGAAACCACAGTTGCTAGGGCGCAGCGGCGAGATATCCACAGCGCGGTCTTGCAGCAGCGGTTGCCAGGCGCCATCCGAGCCCAGCCTCGCCCAGCTGGCGCCACCCAGCGCCAGCACCACGGCGTCGGCCTGCACCTGCAATTCACCCTGTGGATAAGCGATCCGCAAGCTGCCATCGGCATTCCAGCCCAGCCAGCGATGGCGGGTGTGGATAACTACGCCGCTGTCACGCAGGCGCTTGAGCCAGGCACGCAGCAGGGGCGCGGCTTTCATGTCGGTGGGGAACACCCGGCCCGAGGTGCCGACGAAGGTGTCGATGCCCAGGCCATGAATCCACTGGCGCAAGGCTGTGGCGTCGAAGTCGCGCAGCAGGCCCTCCACTTCGCCCTGGCGTTCGGCATAGCGCGCCACGAACTGTGGATAAGGTTCGGAGTGGGTGATGTTCATGCCGCCCACACCGGCCAGCAGGAACTTGCGGCCCACCGACGGCATGGCGTCGTACACCTCCACGGCCAGGCCACGCTGGGCCAGCGCCTCGGCGGCCATCAAGCCGGCGGGGCCAGCGCCGATGACGACGGCGCGAGAAGGGGAGGCAGGGGATAAATCGGACATGGTCGGCGGCAGGCTGTGGAAAAAGACCCGCCATTCTAGCGCAGCGCGGCCTGCTTGAGCACTGGACAAAAAATGATCAATGCTCTGCAGGCCAGCCTGCTCAAGGCCTGTAGCGGCTTTCCCGCAGGTTATCCACAAGCGGTTCCACAGTCATTGTGAACAACCGATGACCTTCGCCGCGGTGTGATGAAGGATGCCGTGGCGCCTGGCCAGTGCTGCGCGGTCCTTGCTGTAGCCGCCGCCGATCACCCCGACCACCGGGATATCGCGGCCCAGGCAATGGCGCATGACCATTTCGTCGCGCGCGGCCACGCCCTCGTCGGTTAGTTGCAGGTAGCCCAGGGCATCGTCCTTGTGCACGTCGACCCCGGCGTCGTACAGCACCAGGTCCGGCTGGTACAGCGGCAGCAGGTAGTTGAGTGCGTCCTCCACCACCTTCAGGTAGGCCGCATCGCCCATGCCGCGGGGCAGGGGGATGTCCCAGTCGCTGTGGGCCTTGCGCGCCGGGAAGTTCTGCTCGCAGTGCAGCGACACGGTAATGGCCTCCGGGGTGTCCTGGAGGATGCGCGCGGTGCCATCGCCCTGGTGCACGTCGCAATCGAAGATCAGCACCCGGTGCACGCGGCCGGCTTCGAGCAGGTAGCGGCTGATCACCGCCAGGTCGTTGAAGATGCAGAAGCCGGCCGGGTGGTCATAGTGGGCGTGGTGGGTGCCGCCGGCAAGGTGGCAGGCCAGGCCATGCTGCAGGGCCATTTCGGCGGTCAGCAGCGAGCCGCCGACGGCGCGCACGGTGCGCCGGGCCAGGGCCTCGCTCCAGGGCAGGCCGAGGCGGCGCTGGTCTTCGCGGGAGAGCTCGCCGTTCATGTAGCGCTCGATGTAGCCGCGATCGTGGGCCAGGGCGAGGATGTCGTTGGGGCAGATGTCCGGGCGCAACAGGGCCTGGTCATGGGTCAGCCCGCTGGCGACCAGGTGGTCGCGCAGCAGGCGGAACTTGTCCATGGGGAAACGGTGCTCGGGGGGGAATTCCGGGCTGTAGTCTTCGTGGTAGATCAGCGGCAGTGGCATGGTGGGGTCGCAATCAGGGCCAGTGCTGATCTTGCCAGTTGTTGGGCTTGGGTTGCCATGGTGGGGCCGCTTTGCGGCCCAATCGCCGGCAAGCCGGCTGCCACAGGTGGCGGTGGGGTTATTTGCTCGCGCTGGCCAGCACGCGCTGCCAGTCCGGCTCGTTCAAGCGGCCAAGGATTCGCGTCTTGCCATCGGCATCGACCGAAACGAACAGCGCACTGGCATAGCCACTTTCACGTTCGCCGCCCACCACGCGCTTGTCGCGCTGGAAGTGATCGATACAGCCGTTGTGCGTTACCAGCACCAGGTTATGCCCTGGCTGCTTGTGCGCCAGCGCCTCCTTGGCGAAGCCGTTGTCGCAGTTTTCCAGCCAGTCTTCACTGGCAACGGCCTGGCCCAGGATGAAATGGGCGGTCTGCCGGGTGCGCAGTTTCGGGCTGCTGATCAGGTCGGCATTGGCCAGCCCCAGTGCGTTCAGGCCTTGGCCAACCCGGGTGGCGGCGGCGCTGCCGGCCACGGTGATGCCGGTGGGGTCGTCCAGGCATGGGCCGGGTGCGCTGTCGCAGCGCTCGGCATGGCGGATCATCACGATCACTGCACCTTCGGCCCAGTCCTGCAGCAGGCCGCTGTCACTCAACTGCCGTTCATTGCCAAGGTCCACGATGTGCGTCCTCGTCGCCAGCCAGGTACTCAACGCCGCCACCACCATGCACAAGCCAAGGGCAGCGCCAAGGGCCTTGCGTGACAAACGCCGCTTGCGGCGGGCGTGGATGGCGGTGTGTCCGAGGGTGTTGCTCGACTGCATGCTGCGCTCCGATGGCATGGCCGCGCTCTGCGCGGCGGTGGTGGCGGCATTGTGCGAAGCGGCCTGTCGGGAGGCGGTGAAGGGCGTGTGAAAATTGCATTTCGCCTACGCTGTAAACTGCAGGGCAAGAACCGGAGCACACCCCCCATGACACCCATCCTGGAACTCGAAAGCGCGCGGCTGGTACTGCGCCAATGGCAAGACGACGACCTGCGCGAGTTCGCCGCGATGTGTGCCGACCCGCAGGTGATGCGCTATTTCCCGGCGCCGCTGACGCGCCTGGAAACGGCGGCGCTGATCGGCCGCATACGCGGCCACTTCAACGAATACGGCTTTGGCCTGTGGGCGCTGGAGCGCAAGGACAGCGGCGCCTTCATCGGCATGACCGGGCTGCTCAACGTCAACTTCGACGCACCCTTCGGGCCGGCCGTGGAAATCGGCTGGCGCCTGGCCCGGCGCCACTGGGGCCTGGGCTTTGCCAGCGAGGCGGCATGGACCTGCCTGCGTTGTGCTTTCGCCCAATTGCGCCTGGACGAGGTGGTGTCGTTCACTACCGAAGGCAACCTGCCGTCGCAGAAGGTCATGCAGGCCATCGGCATGCTGCAGGACGTGAAGGGCAGCTTCGAACACCCCCGCCTGCCCATCGACCACCCGCTGCGCCCCCACGTGCTGTACCGCATCGACCGCGCCCGCTGGGAGCAGACCCAGCGCGCTGAATAGGCAGGTATGCGCGGTGCCGATGACAAACCCTGTATCATTTGCCTTCATGAGAGCGCCGTAGAGCTGTGATGCCTTGCTAGGAGAACCCCCGATGAGTCATGTGTTGGACGACCTGGTCGACCTGTTGAGCCTCGAGCCGATCGAGGAGAACCTGTTTCGTGGGCGTAGCCAGGATTTGGGCTTCCGCCAGCTGTACGGTGGCCAGGTATTGGGCCAGTCGCTGTCGGCCGCCAGCCAGACGGTCGAGGACGCGCGCCACGTGCACTCGCTGCATGGCTACTTCCTGCGCCCGGGCGATGCCAGCCTGCCGGTGGTGTACTCGGTCGACCGCGTGCGCGATGGCGGCAGCTTCAGCACCCGGCGGGTAACGGCCATCCAGAAGGGCCAGACCATCTTCACCTGCAGCGCCTCGTTCCAGTACGACGAAGAGGGCTTCTCGCACCAGGCGCAGATGCCTGAGGTGGTGGGCCCGGAAAACCTGCCCACCGAAGTGGAGCTGGCGCGCGCCATGGCCGACCAGTTGCCCGAGCGCATCCGCGACAAGGTGCTGTGCGCCAAGCCGATCGAGATTCGTCCGGTCACCGAGCGCGACCCGTTCAACCCCAAGCCCGGCGACCCGGTGAAGTACGCCTGGTTCCGCGCCGACGGCACGCTGCCGGACGTACCGGCACTGCACAAGTACCTGCTGGCCTACGCCTCCGACTTCGGCCTGCTGACCACCGCGCTGCTGCCCCATGGCAAGTCGGTGTGGCAGCGCGACATGCAGATCGCCAGCCTCGACCATTCGCTGTGGTTCCACGGCAACCTGCGCGCCGACGAGTGGCTGCTGTACGCCACCGACAGCCCCTGGGCCGGCAATGCCCGTGGCTTCTGCCGCGGCAGCATCTACAACCGCGCCGGGCAGCTGGTGGCGTCGTCCAGCCAGGAAGGCCTGATCCGCCATCGCAAGGACTGGGCATGAAGCTGGGTGAAATCCGCAACTGGGTGTTCGACATGGACGGCACCCTGACCGTGGCGGTGCACGATTTTGCCGCCATCCGCGAGGCGCTGGAAATTCCCGCCGAGCACGACATCCTCACGCACCTGGCGGCGTTGCCGGCTGCAGAGGCCGCTGCCAAGCATGCCTGGCTGCTGGAGCACGAGCGTGACCTGGCGATCGCCTCCACGGCAGCCAGCGGGGCGGTGGAGCTGGTGCGGGCGCTGGCCGAGCGCGGGTGCCGCCTGGGCATCCTCACCCGCAATGCGCGCGAGCTCGCGCATGTGACGCTGGAGGCCATCGGCCTGGCGGACTGCTTCGAGGTGGAGCATGTGCTGGGGCGTGACGAGGCCGAGCCCAAGCCCAGCCCGGATGGCCTGCTGAAGATCGCCCAGGCTTGGGGCGTGGCGCCGAGCGAACTGGTGATGGTGGGTGATTACCGCTTCGACCTGGATTGCGGGCGGGCTGCCGGCGCGCGCACGGTGCTGGTGAACCTGCCGGATAACCCGTGGCCGGAGCTGGTGGATTGGCATGCGGTGGATTGCCGGGCGTTGCAGGGGATGTTGGGCTGATTTTGCTGGCCCCATCGCCGGCAAGCCGGCTCCCACAAGGGCAGAGAGGCGCTCTGTGGGAGCGGGCTTGCCCCGCGAAGAGGCCGGCACTGTCTATGCTGAACTCCAGTCTTTCCCCTGAACTGGAGACCCAGCCATGACCAGCAAGGCCATCTATGTGCAACCCGGCGGCGGCTACGACAAGGTCGAGGTCGGCACGTGCGAGGCCGCTGCGCCCAAGCCCGGCGAAATCACCGTGCAGTTGCACGCAAGCTCCCTCAACTACCACGACTTTGCCGTGGTCAGCGGCATGTGGGGCCCGAGCGAGCGGCGCATCCCCATGGCCGACGGCGCCGGCGAAGTGACCGCAGTGGGCGCCGGGGTCAGCGAATTCAAGGTCGGCGACAACGTCGTCAGCACCTTCTTCCCCGACTGGCTCGACGGCCAGGCGCTGGTCGAAGGCTTCGCCAGCGTGCCGGGCGACGGCATCGATGGCTATGCCCGCGCCAAGGTCACTGCCCGCGCCACTTCCTTCACCCTGGCGCCCCAGGGCTACAGCCACGCCGAAGCCGCCACCCTGACCACCGCCGGCCTCACCGCCTGGCGCGCGCTGATGAGCGATGACCACCTCAAGCCCGGCGATACCGTGCTGGTGCAGGGCACCGGCGGTGTGTCGATCTTTGCCCTGCAGTTCGCCAAGCTGGCGGGCGCCACGGTGATCGCCACCTCGTCCAGCGATGCCAAGCTCGAGCGTTTGAAGGCGCTGGGCGCCGACCACCTGATCAACTACAAGGGCACGCCGGCCTGGGGCGAGAAGGTGCGCGAGCTCACGGGCAACCGCGGCGTCGACCATGTGATCGAGGTGGGCGGGCCGGCGACCCTGGAGCAATCGATGATCGCCGCACGCATCGGTGGGCATATTTCGCTGATCGGCATTCTCACCGGCGTCGCCGGGCAGCTGCCGCTGGTGCACGCACTGGTGCGCCAGATCCGCCTGCAGGGCGTGCTGGTGGGCAACCGCGCCCAGCAGCAGGCGATGGTTCGGGCGATCGATGCCAACGGCCTGCGGCCGGTGGTGGACAAGCACTTCGAGCTGGAGCAGATCGTCGAGGCGTTCCGCTACCAGGAGAGCAACCGGCATTTCGGCAAGATCTGCCTGACCTGGTAACTGAGCCCAATCGCCGGCAAGCCGGCTCCCACAGGCACACCACCGCCCTTGAGCACAGTGGTGCCCCTGTGGGAGCCGGCTTGCCGGCGATTGGCCGTTACGGCCACAACACATCCAAATGAAAAACTAAAGCGCCAGACGGCCCCCTGGCGCAATCGGACATGCCAATCGCGACATTTGGCGCTCAGGGAAATGCCCTGTCGTGATCGAACAGTTCCGAGGCGTTCTCGTGTAATTTCCCACATCCCCACGGGGCTTAAATGAACCCCGACTCGCCCTGACACGTTGCTCTGTGACGCGTGCCAAAGATCAACAAAAGAGCACCGGTAACGTGTCGACTTACTGATTTCAAAGGAGATATTTTCGCCTACGCCTGCCCGTCCTTTCCTTGTGTCAGCAAAAAGAGAACAACATCAATGAACACCGTGGGATCTGATGGCAACCTTGCACAAGGTTTCAAGCCACGTCATGTAACGATGCTGTCCATCGCGGGCATCATCGGCGCCGGACTCTTCGTCGGCTCCGGGCACGCCATTGCGGCGGCCGGGCCAGCCACCATCGTTTCTTATTTCGTGGCCGGCACTCTGGTGGTTCTGGTCATGCGCATGCTCGGCGAAATGGCCGTGGCACACCCTGACACAGGTTCGTTCTCCACCTACGCCGACCAGGCCATCGGCCGCTGGGCCGGCTACACCATCGGCTGGTTGTACTGGTGGTTCTGGGTGCTGGTGATTCCGATCGAAGCCCTGGCCGCCGGGCACGTGCTCAACGCCTGGTTCCCCCAGGTCGACAGCTGGATCTTCGCCCTGGCCTCGGTGCTGCTGCTGGCCTGCACCAACCTGTTCAGCGTGGCCAAGTACGGCGAGTTCGAGTTCTGGTTCGCCATCCTCAAGGTCACCGCGATCCTCGGCTTCATCGGCCTGGGCTTCGCCGCGCTGATGGGCTGGCTGCCCAACCGCGAAGTCAGCGGCCTGAGCGGGCTGATGGCCGAGTATGGCGGCTTTGCGCCCAAAGGCTGGTCGGCCGTGATCGGCGCCTTCATCACCGTGATGTTCAGCTTCATCGGCACCGAGGCGGTGACCATCGCCGCCTCCGAATCCAGCGACCCCTCGCGCAACATCGCCAAGGCCACCCGCTCGGTGATCTGGCGCATCAGCACCTTCTACATCCTGTCGATCTTCGTGATCATCTCGATCGTGCCGTGGAACGACCCGCAGCTGGCGGTGGTGGGTTCGTACCAGCGCGCGCTGGAGCTGATGAACATCCCCAACGCGGCCTTCATGGTCGACCTGGTGGTGCTGGTGGCCGTCACCAGCTGCATGAACTCGTCGATCTACATCGCCTCGCGGATGATGTACTCGCTGGCCAAGCGCGGCGACGCCCCGGCCTTCCTCAACAAGACCTCCAAGGTCGGCGTACCGCGCGCCGCGGTATTCGGCAGCACGCTGATCGGCGCGGCCATCGCCATCCTCAACTACTTCGCACCCAAGGGCGTGTTCGAGTTCCTGCTCGCCAGCTCCGGCGCCATCGCGCTGCTGGTGTACATGGTCATCGCCATCTCCCAGCTGCGCATGCGCCGCCGCCTGGAACGCGAGAACGCCGAGCTGAAGTTCCGCATGTGGCTGTTCCCGTGGCTGACCTGGGCGGTGATCCTGTTCATTGGTGGGGCGTTGGCGGTGATGATGTATACCCCTGAGCATCGGGCGGAGGTGAGTTCCACCCTGGGCTTGGCGATCGTGATTTCGTTCCTCGGGATCGTGACATCGCGGGGGCATGCGCAGCCGGTGGGGGCGCGGACGATGGGGTGATTGGGTTCACCTGGCAACAAGGGCGAGGGCACTCCGGATGGGTGCCCTTGTTTTTTGAGCATCTAAAAGTGCCAGCGCTGCTGACACTAATCCAGCCAAGAAAAGTCGCACCGGTGATGCGACAAATAGGCTGAAGCTCAATTGGCCATCATTTCGACGTACCTGGTCACCGCCGGCGCCTTTTCAAAGCGCCGGTAGACCAGGCTCAACCACGAACTGGCCTGGCAATCGGCAATACGCCGGTAGTTCACCTGCGGCAGGTTGATGCGCTGCACCACCGACTCCGGCACCACGGCAATCCCCTGGCCCAAGGAAACCAAAGTAATCACCGCAACCAGGCTGCCGGGCTGCGCGCCTAGCCGAGGCACGAATCCCCCTTGCGCCGCCACCTCCAGCGTGCCGGAAATCTGCTCGGGCAGGATGAAGCTTTCGCCCGCCAGGCGTGCGGCTGGAATCTGCGGGAGTTCGTTGATCCGCGAGCTGGCGGGCAGGGCGAGGACGAAGTCTTCCCGGTGCAGGGCAATGGACTCGAGCTCTTCCGGCAGCTCCATGGGCGAGCGCACATAGGCAAGGTCCAGCAGGCCATCGCGGACCATCCCGGGCAGCTCGGCCATGGGCAGTTCGCGAATGTTCAGGCGCACGCCGGGGTGGGTGTCGCTGAAACTGATGACCTGGCGCTGCAGCATGCCCGAGTAGGCCGCCGAGGCCACGTAGCCCAGCTCGATGCTGCCACTTTCGCCACGGCCTGCACGTTGCGCTCCCAGCTGTGCGGCATCGAACTGGCGCACCGCGTGTTCGGCTTCGATCAGCAGCGCTTGGCCAGCAGCCGTCAGGTTCACTTCCCGCTGATTGCGCTCGAACAGGCGCACGCCCAGCTCGCGCTCCATGTCCTGGATCTGCCGGCTGAGGGTGGGCGGGGCGATGCCCAGTTGCTCGGCGGCACGGGTGAAATGACCGTGCCGGGCGACGCAGAGGAAGTAGCGGAAATGACGGATTTCCATGGCCTGTTACCTGCAAGCTAATGACGCCGGACGCTGGAGCTAACACGCTTGGCGAGTGGTGGCGTTATGGTTAAGCCAACACTACAAGGCTGGTGCCTTGGCGGCAAAGATTGCCTGTGAGATTGCCGGGGACCGCTTCGCGCTCCATCGCCGGCAAGCCAGCTCCCACACTTCCCGCAGCGCCCTGAACAGCGCCGCGGTCCCTGTAGGAGCCGGCTTGCCGGCGATGGGCTGCAAAGCAGCCCCAACGATCCCCCAGACCAATCACCCCCCAAGCCAACCCGCTCTGCTTCCGGAGCCCCCGTCATGCCCTCTGCGCGCTTCACCCTCCTAACCGCCTCCCTGGTCTGCGCCCTGATCATCCTCGACACCAACATCGTCGCCGTCAGCCTGCCCAGCATCGCCCGTGACCTGTCCGGCTCGTTCGCCGATATCGAATGGGTGGTCAGCGCCTACCTGCTGGCCTTCGCCGCCTGCCTGCTGCCCGCCGGCAGCCTGGCCGACCGCTTCGGCCGCCAGCGCATGCTGCTGATCGGCCTGGCCGTGTTCGGCGCCGCCTCACTCGCCTGCGGCGCTGCCCCCAGCCTGCTGTTCCTCGACCTGGCCCGCGCCGCCAAAGGCATCGGCGCCGCCCTGCTGCTGACCGCAGCGCTGGCCGCCATCGGCCACCGCTTCCACGAACCCCAGGAACGCATGCGCGCGTGGGCCTTCTGGGGCGCCTGCATGGGCGCGACCATCACCTTCGCGCCACTGCTTGGCGGCATAATCGCCAGCACCCTCGGCTGGCGCTGGATCTTCTACATCAACCTGCCCCTGGTCGCGCTGCTCGCCCTGATGGTGCTGCGCAGCGTCGAAGAATCCCGCGACAGCGCCGCCGCCCGGCTCGACCCCATGGGCAGCCTGACCTTCGCCGGCAGCCTCGGCTGCCTGATCTGGGCCATGATTGACGCCAACCAGGTCGGCTGGACCAGCGTCGACACCCTCGGCCGGCTACTCATCAGCGCCTTCCTGTTCAGCCTGTTCATCATGGTCGAGCGCAGCCAGCCACGGCCGATGATCGACCTGCAACTGATGCGCAGCGGGCGCTTCATCGGCGCGCTGCTGGGCATGTTCGCCTACGCCGCGTGCGCCCAGGTGATGATGACCTTGCTGCCGCTGTACCTGCAGAACGGCCTGCAGTTGTCGGCGCTGGCGGCGGGGGCGGGGATGTTGCCGTTTGCCGTGGCGATGCTGCTGACGCCGCGGGTGGGGATGCGGTTGGCGGGGCGTTGGAGCCCGGCGCGGGTATTTGCTTTGGGGCTGGTGCTGGTTGGGGTGGGGAATCTGCTGTGTGCCTTGGCGAT
>NZ_BQIP01000012.1 GCF_021602585.1 Pseudomonas faucium | reverse complement strand
GGAGGGGGCCGACGTAGGCGCCGCTCATCACCTCCCACTTCTTGCCGATACCCGGCACCTTCTTCATGGCAAAGCCCGCCTCGACCAGGCTGCGGCGCACCCAGCCGGTGGTGGTGAAGGTGCCCAGCACAGTGCCCAGGTGCGACAGCCGCGCCAGCTGAGCGAACAGCTCCGGTGTCCACATGTCGGGGTTCTTGGCGGGGGCGAAGCCGTCGAGGAACCACACATCGATCTGCGCATCGAGTTGCGGCAGCTGTTCCAGCACATCGCCGATCAACAGGGTGAGGGTGACCCGGCCTTCGGCGAAGGTAAATTGCTGGAAGCCCGGGTGCACCGCCACGTACTGCGCCAGCAGCGGCTCGGTGTAGGCGGCAAGCTCTGGCCACAGGCGAACGGCGCGGGCCATGTCGGCGTGGCCGAGGGGGTATTTTTCGACGCTGACGAAGTGCAGGCGCGCATCGCTGTGCGCGTGCTGCTCGAACAGCTGCCAGGCGCAGAAGAAATTCATGCCGGTGCCAAAACCGGTTTCGCCGATCACCACGCAGGCGTGCGGCGCCAGGTTGGCAAAGCGCTCGGCCAGGCGGGTCTGGCCGAGGAACACGTGCTGGGTTTCCTCGATGCCTTCGTTGACCGCGAAATAGACGTCGTCGTATTGCCGCGAATGGGGGCGGCCCTGGTCGTCCCAGTCGATCTGGGCGTGTTGCAGAAGGGTGGACATGGTTGGCTCGGTTGCAGCGGATGTGCGGATTTTATGCCATCTGCCGGATTTGCGCTGTGCCAGTAATGGCCCTGTCGCCCGCAAGCCGGCTCCCACCAGGAACCTGCCGAACCTTGTGGGAGCCGGCTTGCCGGCGATTGGGCCTTTACAGCCCCCGAGGAAAATCCGCTAGTCTTGCTAATCCAATGAAGGAGCCCAGCATGTTCGAATCCGCGGAAATCGGTCACAGCATCGACAAGGAAACCTACGAGGCCGAAGTGCCCGCCCTGCGCGAGGCGCTGCTCGAAGCCCAGTACGAACTCAAGCAGCAGGCGCGGTTCCCGGTGATCGTGCTGATCAACGGCATCGAAGGCGCCGGCAAGGGCGAGACGGTCAAGCTGCTGAACGAGTGGATGGACCCGCGCATGATCGATGTGCTCACCTTCGACCAGCAGACCGACGAAGAACTGGCCCGGCCCCCGGCCTGGCGCTACTGGCGCGCCCTGCCGCCGAAAGGGCGGATGGGCGTGTTCTTCGGCAACTGGTACAGCCAGATGCTCCAGGGGCGGGTGCACGGGGTGTTCAAGGATGCCGTGCTCGACCAGGCCATCGCCGGTGCCGAGCGCCTGGAGCAGATGCTCTGCGATGAAGGCGCGCTGATCATCAAGTTCTGGTTCCACCTGTCCAAGAAACAGATGAAGGCGCGCCTCAAGGCGCTCAAGGACGACCCGCTGCACAGCTGGCGGATCAGCCCGCTGGACTGGCAGCAGTCGGAAACCTACGACCGTTTCGTGCGCTTCGGCGAGCGCGTGCTGCGCCGCACCAGCCGCGACTACGCGCCCTGGCACATCGTCGAAGGCGCCGACCCGCACTACCGCAGCCTGGCGGTCGGGCGCATCCTGCTGGACAGCCTGCAGACGGCGCTGGCGGTCAACCCCAAGGGCAAGCACCAGGGCAACATCGCCCCGCTGGGCCGCAGCATCGACCAGCGCAACCTGCTTGGCGCGCTGGACATGACCCTGCGCCTGGACAAGCAGGACTACCAGGAGCAACTGGTGACCGAACAGGCGCGCCTGGCCGGCTTGCTGCGCCACAAGCACATGCGCCGGCATGCCCTGGTGGCGGCCTTCGAAGGCAACGATGCCGCAGGCAAGGGCGGCGCCATCCGCCGCGTGGCGGCCGCGCTGGACCCGCGGCAGTACCGCATCGTGCCGATTGCCGCGCCCACCGAGGAGGAGCGTGCGCAGCCCTACCTGTGGCGCTTCTGGCGGCATATCCCGGCACGCGGCAAGTTCACCATCTTCGACCGCTCGTGGTACGGGCGGGTGCTGGTCGAGCGGGTCGAGGGCTTCTGCACGCCCAATGACTGGATGCGCGCCTACAGCGAAATCAACGACTTCGAGGAGCAGTTGGTGAACGCCGGCGTGGTGGTGGTCAAGTTCTGGCTGGCGATCGACCAGCAGACCCAGCTGGAGCGCTTCGAGGAGCGTGAGCAGATCCCGTTCAAGCGCTACAAGATCACCGAGGACGACTGGCGCAACCGCGACAAGTGGGACCTGTACGTCGATGCGGTGGGCGACATGGTCGACCGCACCAGCAGCGAGATCGCGCCATGGACACTGGTCGAAGCCAATGACAAGCGCTGGGCCCGGGTGAAGGTGCTGCGCACCATCAACGAGGCGCTGGAAGCGGCGTTCGCCAAGCACAAGAAGTAAGCCTGCATGCCGCCGGGGAATGAACTGATGAATTCTTTTCCCGGCAGTTTTCCCTCAAGCCCTTAGAATCCAGCCTACCCCCACCACGGGCTCGATCGAGGACTTTATGCACACAACATCCGGCCGCTGGGGCTATGGCCTGTTCCTGGCACTGCTTACCGCGCTGCTCTGGGGCATCCTGCCCATCAAGCTCAAGCAAGTGCTGCAGGTGATGGACCCGGTGACCGTCACCTGGTACCGCCTGATGGTGTCCGGTGGTTTGCTGTTCGCCTGGCTGGCGATGCAGCGGCGTTTGCCGGCCGTGGGCAAGCTGCCGGCCAGGGGCAAGGGCCTGCTGGTGGTCGCGGTGTTCGGCCTGCTCGGCAACTACGTGCTGTACCTGTTCGGCCTGAAGCAGCTCAGCGCTGGCACCACGCAGCTGGTGGTGCAGATGGGCCCGGTGTTGTTGCTGGTGGCCAGCGTGCTGGTGTTCAAGGAGCGCTTCAGCCTGGGGCAGGGCGTCGGCCTGTTGATCCTGCTGGGGGGCTTTGGCCTGTTCTTCAATCAACGCCTGGAAGAGCTGCTGACTTCGCTGGGCATTTACACCACCGGGGTGCTCACGGTGCTGCTGGCCACCAGCATCTGGGTGTTCTATGCGCTGAGCCAGAAACAGCTGCTGACGGTGTGGCATTCGCAGCAGGTGATGATGGTGATCTACCTGGGCTGCGCCGCGCTGCTGACGCCCTGGGTGCACCCGCTGCAGGCGCTGCAGCTGTCGCCGCTGCAGGGCTGGCTGTTGCTGGCCTGTTGCCTGAATACCCTGGTGGCTTATGGCGCCTTTGCCGAGGCGCTGGCGCACTGGGAAGCCTCGCGGGTGAGTGCCACGCTGGCGATGACGCCGCTGGTGACGTTCGTGGCGGTGGCGGTGGCAGCCTGGGTGTGGCCTGACTATGTGCAGGCCGAGGACATCAATGCCCTGGGGTATGTGGGGGCGGTGACGGTGGTGCTGGGGTCGACGCTGGTGGCGGTGGGGCCTTCGCTGGTAGCGGGCTGGCGGGCGCGCACGGCCAGGGTGGCGGGTTGAGGCTAGTGGCCCTATCGCCGGCAAGCCGGCTCCCACAGGGTCACCACAACCTTGAACAGTGTGGGGTGCCTGTGGGAGCCGGCTTGCCGGCGATAGGGCCGGTACAGATCAGCCTTTGCCACCGGGTGCCAGCATGTTCTCCGGCCGCACCCACTGGTCGAACTGCTCGTTGGTGAGGTACTTCAACTCCAGCGCCGCCTCGCGCAAGGTCTTGCCTTCGCTGTAGGCCTTCTTGGCGATTTCCGCCGCCTTGTCATAGCCGATATGCGGGTTCAGCGCCGTCACCAGCATCAGCCCGCGCTCCAGGTGCGCAGCCATCTGCTCGGCATCCGGCTCGATCCCGGCCACGCAGTGCAGCTGGAAGTTGCGACAGCCATCGGCCAGCAGCTCGATCGACTGCAGCAGGTTATGGATGATCACCGGCTTGAACACGTTCAGCTGCAGGTGCCCTTGGCTGGCGGCAAAGCCGATCGCCGTGTCGTTGCCCAGCACCTGGCAGGCCAGCATCGACAGCGCCTCGCACTGGGTCGGGTTGACCTTGCCGGGCATGATCGAGCTGCCCGGCTCGTTGGCCGGCAGGCGCACTTCGGCCAGCCCCGCGCGTGGGCCGGAACCGAGCAGGCGCAGGTCGTTGGCGATTTTCATCAAGGCCACCGCCAGGGTCTTCAGGGCGCCGGCCAGGCTGGTCAGTGGCTCGTGGCCGGCAAGCGCGGCGAACTTGTTCGGCGCGGTGACGAAGGGCAGGCCGGAGAGGGCGGCAAGCTCGGCGGCGATGGCTTCGGCAAAACCGTGCGGGGCATTCAGCCCGGTGCCTACCGCCGTGCCGCCCTGGGCCAGCTCGCACACCGCCGGCAAGGTGGCGCGGATGGCGCGCTGGGCATAGTCGAGCTGGGCGACGAAGGCCGACACCTCCTGGCCGAAGGTGATCGGCGTGGCGTCCATCATGTGCGTGCGGCCGGTCTTGACCAGCTGGTGGTGGCGCGCCGACAGCTCGGCCAGGCCCGAGGACAGCTCGGCCACCGCTGGCAGCAGTTGCTCGTGCACCGCTTGCGCCGCAGCGATGTGCATGGCGGTGGGGAAGCAGTCGTTGGAGCTCTGCGAGCGGTTGACGTGGTCGTTCGGGTGCACCGGCGCCTTGCCGCCGCGGCCCTTGCCGGCCAGCTCGTTGGCGCGCCCGGCGATCACTTCGTTGACGTTCATGTTGCTCTGGGTGCCGCTGCCGGTCTGCCACACCACCAGCGGGAACTGATCGTCGTGCTCGCCATCGAGCACTTCGTCGGCGGCCTGCTCGATCAGCCGGGCGATATCGGCCGGCAGGTCGCCATTGCGGTCGTTGACCCGCGCCGCGGCTTTCTTGATCAGGGCCAGGGCGTGCAGCACCGCGAGCGGCATGCGTTCCTTGCCGATGGCAAAGTTGATCAGCGAGCGCTGGGTCTGCGCGCCCCAGTAGGCGTTCTCCGGAACTTCGACTGGGCCCAGGCTGTCTGTCTCGATACGGCTCATGCTGCGTTCACTCCTTTGTCAGTCAGAATCAGCAGTTTAGGCCCTCATGCGAACGTGCGGTTCAATCGCTCGTCGTGCCACTTGAGCGCTGCGCCCCTGCGGGAGCAGAATGCTCTACTCTGAGGTACCGCCTCCCCCTCCTGAAGGAAATGCAATGACCCGTCTTCGTGTCCTCTGTGCCGCCGTCGCCCTGGCCTGTGCCAGCGGCCAGGTACTCGCTGCCACCGCCAGCCACAACGCTGCTGCCGAGAAATTCCTGACCCTGGCCAACGCCGACAAGCTGGGCACTCCGGTGTACATGCAGGTGCAGCAGATGTTCGCCCAGCGTTTCGCCCAGACCAAGGCGCCGTCTTCCAAGCAGCCGGTGCTGGAAAGCTACCAGGCCAAGGCCAACGCCGCCCTGGACAACGCCATCGGCTGGAACAAGCTGAAGCCGAAGATGGTCGACCTGTACACCCAGACCTTCACCGAGCAGGAGCTCAAGGACCTGGTCAAGTTCTACGAGTCGCCACTGGGCAAGAAAGTGCTGCGTGAAATGCCCAAGGTCACCCAGCAGTCGGCCCAGCTGACCCAGCAGAGCCTGGAACCTGCGGTACCTGTGGTCAACAAGCTGCTCGAAGACATGACCAAGGAACTGGACCCCAACGCTGGCAAGGCCGCCGCCCCGGCGAAGAAGTGAGTAGCGAGCGATGAGCATGCAGCAACGCATCGAGCAGCAGTTGGCCGCGCTGGCCCCGCAACACCTTGAAGTGCTCAACGAAAGCCACATGCACAGCCGTGGCCAGGAAACCCACTACAAGGCGGTGATCGTCAGCGAGCAGTTCGCCGGGCTCAATAGCGTCAAGCGCCACCAGAAGGTGTACGCCGCCATGGGTGAGCTGATGGGCGAGATTCACGCCCTGGCGATCCACACCTACACCGCCGAGGAGTGGGCCAAGGTCGGTGCTGCACCGGCCTCGCCGGTGTGTGCTGGCGGCGGGCACTGAATCCGTTCCGTCGTTCTGGTACAATCTGCAACATCCCAAGGGGGCCGCTGAGCGGCCCATCGCCGGCAAGCCGGCTCTCACAGGTACAGCGCACGCCGCATCTGTGGGAGCCGGCTTGCCGGCGATGGGCTGCGCAGCAGCCCCCTGTTTCATGTCAAACCCGGTCCGCCCCTTACGAGGGCAACCACCTGGAGATTCACTTACATGTCCCAACCGATCGTCGTGGCGGCGCTGTACAAGTTCGTCACCCTGGAAGACTACGTCGAACTGCGCGAGCCGCTGCTCAAGGCCATGCTCGACAACGGCGTCAAAGGCACCTTGCTGATTGCCCATGAAGGCATCAACGGCACCGTCTCGGCCACCCGCGAAGGCATCGACGGCCTGCTCGCCTGGCTGCGCAGCGATGCGCGCCTGGTGGATGTCGACCACAAGGAGTCGTACTGCGACGAGCAGCCGTTCTACCGCACCAAGGTCAAGCTCAAGAAAGAGATCGTCACCCTGGGCGTGCCGGGCGTCGACCCGAACCAGGCCGTTGGCACCTATGTCGAGCCCAAGGACTGGAACGCGCTGATCAGCGACCCGCAAGTGCTGCTGATAGACACCCGCAACGACTACGAAGTGGCCATCGGCACCTTCAAGGGCGCCATCGACCCGAAGACCGAGACCTTCCGCGAGTTCCCCGAGTACATCAAGGCCAACTTCGACCCGAGCAAGCACAAGAAGGTGGCGATGTTCTGCACCGGCGGCATCCGCTGCGAAAAAGCCTCCAGCTACATGCTCGGTGAAGGCTATGAGGCGGTCTATCATCTTAAGGGCGGCATCCTCAAATACTTCGAGGAAGTGCCTCAGGAAGAGAGCCTGTGGGATGGCGACTGCTTCGTCTTCGACAACCGCGTCACGGTGCGCCATGACCTGAGCGAAGGCGAGTACGACCAGTGCCATGCCTGCCGCCACCCGGTCAACGTGGAAGACCGCGCGTCCGAGCACTATTCGCCAGGCGTGAGCTGCCCGCACTGCTGGGACAGCCTGAGCGAAAAGACCCGGCGCAGCGCCATCGACCGGCAGAAGCAGATCGAGCTGGCCAAGGCCCGCAACCTGCCGCACCCGATCGGTTACAACTACAAAGCCGAGGCCTGATGCATGACCGCACGCCTGCTCTATGTGATGGACCCGATGTGCTCCTGGTGCTGGGGGTTCGCGCCAGTGGCCGCGGCCCTGATCGCCCAGGCGGCTGAGGCGGGCGTGCCGACGCGGCTGGTGCTGGGTGGCTTGCGCAGTGGCGGCAGCGCCCTGGATGCCTCCACCCGGCGCTACATCCTCGAACATTGGCAGGCGGTGAGCGAGGCCACCGGGCAGCCGTTTCGTTTTGACGGCGCCATGCCCGACGGCTTCGTCTACGACACCGAGCCGGCTTGCCGGGCCCTGGTCACCGCCCGCGAGCTGGACGCCGAGCGCGTATGGCCGCTGCTGGCGCTGATCCAGGCGTCGTTCTACGAGCAGGGCGTGGACGTCACCACCGCCCCGCACCTGGTCGAGCTGGCCGAGCGGGCCGGTTTTGACCGCGCGCTGTTCGCCGAGGCCTTCGCCCGCGCCGATCTGCGCGCCGCTACGGCCGCTGATTTCAGCTGGGTGCAGGACTTGGGCATCGCCGGCTTCCCGACGCTGCTGGCCGAACGCAATGGCCAGCTGGCGCTGCTGACCAACGGCTACCAGCCGCTGGAAAGCCTGCAACCGTTGCTCGGCCGCTGGCTGCAGCAGGCCGTCTGTGCTTGATTTGCCAGGGTCGCCCGACCCTGTGCCAGGGAAGCCCGCTGCTGTGCCCGACCGCCTGAGCTGGGCAGAAATCCGCCGCCTGGCCCTGCATCACAAGAAAAACCTGTGGACTGCCAACCTGGTGGCGGTGTTGGCTGCCTGCTGCAGCGTGCCGATCCCGTTGCTGCTGCCGTTGCTGGTCGACGAAGTGCTGCTGGGCCATGGCGACGCCGCCCTGAAGTTCATGAACCACCTGCTGCCCAGCGGCTGGCAGGTGGCGGCCGGCTACATCGGCCTGATGCTGGTGGTGACGCTGTGCCTGCGCCTGGCCGCGCTGGCGTTCAACGTGGTGCAGGCCAAGCTGTTCGCGGGCCTGGCCAAGGACATCGTCTACCGCCTGCGCATCCGCCTGATCGAACGGCTCAAGCGCATCTCGCTCAAGGAATACGAAAGCCTGGGCAGCGGCACCGTGACCACCCACCTGGTCACCGACCTGGACACCCTGGACAAGTTCGTCGGCGAAACCCTCAGCCGTTTCCTGGTGGCCATGCTCACGCTGACCGGCACCGCGGCGATCCTGATGTGGATGCACTGGAAGCTGGCGCTGCTGATCCTGCTGTTCAACCCGCTGGTGATCTACTTCACCGTGCAGCTGGGCAAGCGCGTCAAGCACCTGAAGAAGCTCGAGAACGACAGCACGTCGCGCTTTACCCAGGCGCTGGCGGAAACCCTCGATGCCATCCAGGAAATTCGCGCCGGCAACCGCCAGGGCTACTTCCTCGGCCGCCTTGGCCTGCGCGCCCGCGAAGTGCGCGACTACGCCGTGGATTCGCAATGGAAGAGCGACGCCAGCGGCCGCGCCAGTGGCCTGCTGTTCCAGTTCGGCATCGATATCTTCCGCGCGGCGGCGATGCTCACGGTGCTGTTCTCCGACCTGTCGATCGGGCAGATGCTGGCGGTGTTCAGCTACCTGTGGTTCATGATCGGCCCGGTCGAGCAGCTGCTCAATCTGCAATACGCCTACTATGCGGCCGGTGGTGCGCTGAGCCGCCTCAACGAGCTGCTGGCGCGCGATGACGAGCCCCAGTACGCGGCGGCCAGCGACCCGTTCGCCGGCCGTGAGACCGTGGGCATCGAAGTGCGCGACCTGCGTTTTGCCTATGCCGACGAGCCGGTGCTCGAACACCTCGACCTGTCCATTGCGCCGGGTGAAAAGGTGGCCATCGTCGGTGCCAGTGGCGGCGGCAAGAGTACCCTGGTGCAGTTGCTGCTGGGCTTGTACAGCGCCCAGGCCGGCACTATCCGCTTCGGCGGTGCGAGCCTGCAGGAAATCGGCCTGGAAACCTTGCGCGAGAATGTCGCGGTGGTGCTGCAGCACCCGTCGCTGTTCAACGACAGCGTGCGCGCCAACCTGACCATGGGCCGCGAGTGCACCGATGAAGCCTGCTGGCAGGCTCTGCGCATCGCCCAGCTGGACGCCACCATCGCCGCCTTGCCCCAGGGCCTGGACAGTGTGGTCGGGCGTTCCGGGGTGCGCTTGTCGGGCGGGCAGCGCCAGCGCCTGGCGATTGCCCGCATGGTCCTGGCCGAGCCCAAGGTGGTGATCCTCGACGAGGCCACCTCGGCGCTGGACGCTGCCACCGAGTACAACCTGCATCAGGCCCTGGCGCGTTTTCTCAGTGGCCGTACCACGCTGATCATCGCCCACCGCCTGTCGGCGGTGAAGCAGGCTGACCGGGTGCTGGTGTTCGATGGTGGGCATGTGGCCGAGGACGGAGGCCATCAGCAGCTGATTGCCGAAGGCGGGCTGTATGCCAAGTTGTATGGGCATTTGCAGCAGACCTGAATCCTGATATCCCTGGCGAAATTCCCCGTCATGCAGATGGCAAATGGCCTACGCTGTGCTTGTCTGGGTTGAATCGAGCCTTTTCTGCTCTGTGACAGGGACTACATGAAGGGATATCGCACGCTAGAGGCGCCAAGGTTGCTGGGTATCATCTGGCCCTTCATCGCCGTTGTAGTCTTCCAGGTCTTGCTCGGCAGCCTCAGTCTTTATGCGCTGTCGGCGGTGCGGGCCTATGTCGCGGGCGAAAGCCTGTGGTCCAAGGCGCAGAAAGATGCCATCTACTACCTGAACCTGTATGCCGACAGCGGCGACGAGCGCACCTATGAGCGCTACCGCCAGGTCATCACCGTGCCCCAGGGCGACCACTTGCTGCGCGAGGTCCTCGACCAGCCCGACCCGGACCTGGAGGCCGCGCGCCAGGCCGTGCTGCAGGGCGGCAACCACCCCGACGACGTCGACCGGATCATCTGGTTCTACCGCAACTTCCACCAGATCAGCTACATGCAGACCGCCATCGCCTACTGGAACATCGGCGACGACTACCTGAACAAGCTGGACGTGCTGGCCAACGAAGTGCGCGACGGCTTCGCCAAGGGGCAGGCCACGCCTGAGCGGGTGGGCGACTGGCGTGCCCGCATCGTCTTCATCAATGAAGGCGTGACCCCGGCGGCCAAGGCCTTCAGCGATGCCCTGGGCGAGGGCTCGCGCATGCTGCTGCGGGTACTGCTGATCACCAACCTGCTCACCGCGCTGTTTCTCATCACCATCGCCTGGCGCCGTTCGAGCAAGTTGCTGGCCCAGCGCCAGGCCTTCGCCAGCGCCCTGCAGGAAGAAAAGGAGCGGGCGCAGATCACCTTGCAGGCGATTGGCGATGCGGTGATCACCACCGATGTCGACGGCTGCATCGGCTACATGAACCCCGCCGCCGAGCAACTCACCCACTGGCAGGCCGGGCAGGCCGTGGGGCTACCACTGACGGCGCTGTTCAGCCTGGTCGAGGAGCAGGCCGAGAGCGATGGCAGGGGGCTGCTCGAGCAGGTGCTCAGTGGCAACCTCAAGGGTGGTGCCGAGCATGCCCGGCTGATCCAGCGCCTGGACGGCACCACGGTATCGATCAACCTAGTCGGCTCGCCGATCATCAATGACGGGCAGGTGGCCGGCATCGTGCTGGTGCTGCACGACATGACCCAGGAGCGCCAGTACATCGCCAACCTGTCATGGCAGGCGACCCACGACGCCCTGACCGGCCTGGCCAACCGCCGCGAGTTCGAGTACCGCCTGGAGCAGGCGCTCAATGGCCTGGTGCGCCAGGCCGGGCGGCACGCGCTGATGTTCCTCGACCTCGACCAGTTCAAGCTGGTCAACGATACCTGCGGCCATGCCGCCGGCGATGAGTTGCTGCGGCACATCTGCGCCGTGCTGCAGTCGGGGCTGCGCGAGGGTGACACCCTGGCCCGCCTGGGCGGCGACGAATTCGGCGTGCTGCTGGAAAACTGCCCGCCCGAGCAGGCGGAAAAGATCGCCGAAAACCTGCGCCAGGCCGTGCAGAGCTTGCACTTCGTGTGGAAGGGGCGGCCCTTCGTGACCACCGTGAGCATCGGCCTGGTCAACATGGCACAGGCGCCTTCCACCCTGGAAGCCTCCCTGCGGGCGGCCGATATGGCCTGCTACATGGCCAAGGAGAAGGGGCGCAACCGGGTGCAGGTGTACCACGCCGATGACAGCGAGCTGTCCATGCGCTTTGGCGAGATGGCCTGGATCCAGCGCCTGCACGTGGCCCTGGAAGAAAACCGCTTCTGCCTCTACGCCCAGGAAATTGCCCCGCTCGCGGCCATCGACGGGCCTGGCCATATCGAAATCCTCCTGCGCCTGCACGATGAAAGCGGCCGCACCATCCTGCCGGACAGCTTCATCCCGGCGGCCGAGCGTTATGGCCTGATGACGGCGCTCGACCGCTGGGTGGTGCGCAATGTGTTCCAGGTCATCCGGCAAAGCCTGGACGAAGGCCGGGAAGGCCCGCTGGCCATGTGCGCGATCAACCTGTCGGGTTCGAGCATCGGCGATGACAAGTTTCTCGAGTACCTGCGGCGACTGTTCGTCGAATATGCCATCCCGCCCCGGCTGATCTGTTTCGAGATCACGGAAACCAGCGCCATTGCCAACCTGGGCAGCGCCATCCGATTCATCAACGAATTGAAAGGGCTGGGCTGCAAGTTCTCGCTGGATGACTTCTGTGCCGGAATGTCGTCATTCGCTTATTTGAAACATTTACCCGTCGACTTCTTGAAGATCGACGGAAGTTTTGTCAAAGATATGCTGGATGATCCGGTCAACCGGGCCATGGTCGAGGTGATCAACCACATCGGCCATGTCATGGGCAAACGGACCATCGCCGAGTTCGTTGAAACACCGTTGATCGAGCAGGCCTTGCAGGAGATCGGCGTGGACTACGCCCAGGGCTATCTGATCGAACGACCGCAGGTGTTCACCTGCGACAGTCTGCAGCGCCAACGGATTGCTGCACGGCCCCTGCTGCATCGGGCGCCTGGAACCTTTCGCTGAATACATGCCGGCAAGATCACAGGGATCAAGGAGCTGAAAGTGATTGATGCATTCGTTCGTATCGGGCCATTGATGGACCCCGCCAGTTACCCCCAATGGGCTCAGCAGCTGATCGAAGATTGCCGGGAGAGCAAGCGCCGGGTGGTCGAGCATGCGTTCTACCAGCGCTTGCGCGATGGCCAGCTGCGCCAGGCGACCATTCGCCAGTACCTGATCGGTGGCTGGCCGGTGGTGGAGCAGTTCTCGCTGTACATGGCCCATAACCTGACCAAGACCCGCTACGCCCGCCACCCCGGCGAGGACATGGCGCGGCGCTGGCTGATGCGCAATATCCGCGTCGAACTCAACCATGCCGACTACTGGGTGCACTGGTGCCACGCGCACGGTATCCACCTGCACGAACTACAGGGCCAGGAGGTGCCGGCGGAGCTCAACGGGCTGAACGACTGGTGCTGGCGAGTGTGCACCACCGAGTCGCTGGCCATTGCCATGGCGGCCACCAACTACGCCATCGAAGGGGCGACGGGGGAGTGGTCGGCGGTGGTCTGCGCCGAGGACACCTATGCCATGGGCTTCCCGGAAGACCAGCGCAAGCGCGCCATGAAGTGGCTGAAGATGCATGCCCAGTATGATGACGCGCACCCGTGGGAGGCGCTGGAAATCATCTGCACCCTGGCCGGCGAGAACCCCACCCAGGGGCTGCGCAATGAACTGCGCAAGGCGATCTGCAAGAGTTACGACTGCATGTACCTGTTCCTGGAGCGGTGCATGCAGATGGAAGGGCGGCAGCAGGGGCGTATGCGCCCGGCGTTGGCTGCGGGTTGAGGTTGAGACTGTGCCGGCCCTATCGCCGGCAAGCCGGCTCCTACAGGGAGCTGGCTTGCCGGAGGCGACACAGGCTCACTGGGCGTTGAACGCCTGCCCATTGACCCCGGTGCTGTCCGGCCCCATCAGGTACAGGTACACCGGCATGATCTCTTCAGGCAGCGGGTTGTTCTGCGGGTTCTCGCTCGGGTAGGCCTGGGCCCGCATCGCCGTGCGCGTGGCGCCCGGGTTGATGCTGTTGGAGCGCACCGGCGCGACCCCTTCAAGCTCGTCGGCCAGGGTCTGCATCAGCCCTTCGGTGGCGAACTTCGACACCCCATAGGCGCCCCAGTAGGCACGGCCCTTGCGCCCGACGCTGCTGGAGGTGAACACCACCGAGGCGTCCTCCGACAGCTTGAGCAGCGGCAGCAGGGTGCTGGTGAGCATGAAGGTGGCATCGACGTTGATGTGCATCACGCGCATGAAGTTGTCGCCGGAGAGCTGCTCCAGTGGCGTGCGCGGGCCGATGATCGAAGCGTTGTTGAGCAGGCCGTCGAGGCGCCCGAACTGGTCCTCGATCATCACCGCCAGCTCGTCGTACTGGTGGGGCAGGGCGGTTTCCAGGTTGAACGGGATCACCACCGGCTGCGGATGGCCGGCGGCCTCGATCTGGTCGTAGACCTCGTTGAGGTTGGCTTCGGTCTTGCCCAGCAGCAGCACGGTGGCGCCCAGGGCGGCGTAGGCCTTGGCAGCGGCGGCGCCGATGCCGCGGCCGGCACCGGTGACCAGGATGACCCGGCCTTTGAGCAGGTCGGGGCGGGCGGTGTAGTCGAACATTGAATATTCCCTATCTCTATGGGCTGACACGGGCCTTGTGGGAGCGGGGCAAGCCCGCTCCCATAGAGTTCGCGTTGATCGTCAAGCTCAGCAACCGCACAGGGCGCTGTCGATCACCTTGCGCAACTCCAGCGGGTGGTCCACCACCACATCGGCACCCCAGTTGTTCGGGTTGTCTTCTGGATGAATATAGCCATAGCGCACTGCCGCGGTGCGGGTGCCGGCGTCGCGGCCGGACTCGATGTCGCGCAGGTCGTCGCCGACGAACAAGACGCTGGCCGGGTCCAGGTTCAAGGTCTTGCAGGCCAGGATCAGCGGCTCGGGGTCGGGCTTGCTGTGCTTGACGTGGTCCGGGCAGATCAGCAGGGCCGAGCGCTCGGCCAGGCCCAGGCGCTGCATGATCGGTTCGGCGAAGCGCACCGGCTTGTTGGTGACCACGCCCCACAGCAGGTTGCCCTTCTCGATGTCGGCCAGCAGTTCGCCCATGCCGTCGAACAGCTTGCTGTGCACCGCGCAGTCGCGCTGGTAACGCTCCAGGAACTCCAGGCGCAGCGCCTCGAAGCCGTCGTCTTCGGGGGCCATGGCGAAGGTCGCGGCGACCATCGCGCGGGCACCCCCGGAGATCACGTCACGGATCAGCTTGTCGTCGACGGCCGGCAGGCCGCGTTCGGCCAGCATGGCCTGGCAGATGGCGATGAAGTCCGGCGCCGTGTCGAGCAGGGTGCCGTCCATGTCGAAGAGTACTGCTCGCAAACGCATGCTCATTCCTCGCGCAGGGTCTGGATCATGTAGTTGACGTCGACGTCGCTGCACAGCTTGTAGTGCTTGGTCAGCGGGTTGTAGGTCAGGCCGATGATGTCCTTCACTTCAAGGCCGGCAACGCGGCTCCAGGCGCCCAGCTCGGACGGGCGGATGAATTTCTTGAAGTCGTGGGTGCCGCGCGGCAGCATCTTGAGGATGTATTCGGCGCCGACGATGGCCAGCAGGTAGGCCTTGGGGTTGCGGTTGATGGTCGAGAAGAACACCTGGCCGCCGGGCTTGACCATGCGGTAGCAGGCGCGGATCACCGACGATGGGTCGGGCACGTGCTCGAGCATTTCCAGGCAGGTGACCACATCGAACTGCTCGGGCATTTCTTCGGCCAGGGCCTCGGCGGTGATCTGCCGGTACTCCACTTGCACGCCCGATTCCAGCTGGTGCAGCTGGGCCACGGCCAGCGGCGCTTCGCCCATGTCGATACCGGTGACGCTGGCACCGCGCAGGGCCATGGCCTCGCTGAGAATGCCGCCACCGCAGCCCACGTCGAGGACTTTCTTGCCGGCCAGGCTGACGCGCTCGTCGATCCAGTTGACGCGCAGCGGGTTGATGTCGTGCAGCGGCTTGAACTCGCTTTCGCGGTCCCACCAGCGGTGCGCCAAGGCTTCGAACTTGGCGATTTCGGCGTGGTCGACGTTGCTCATTGAACAATCCTCTGAATCTTCTACGAATTGCGCCGGAGTATACCCGAGCGCCCAAGGCCCAGGGTCGCTATAATCGCCGGCTTTTGATATCCGAACGACGGGGAGAGGGGATGCGCGAGCGACTTTTGGCGGCACAGAAGGTGACCGGGATTCGCTGGCAGCACCGCGTCCTGCACCTGCTCGATCAGCGCCTGCTGCCGTCGCAGGAGCGCTGGCTGGCCTGCGACAATGTCGCGCAGGTGGCCGCAGCCATTCGTGACATGGCCGTGCGCGGCGCGGCGGCCATCGGCATCGCCGCGGCCTATGGCCTGGTGCTGGCCCTGGAAGAGCGCCTGGCCGAGGGCGGCGACTGGGAGATGGACCTGGAAGAGGATTTCCTCACCCTGGCCGAGTCGCGGCCCACCGCCGCCAACCTGTTCTGGGCGCTCAACCGCATGCGCGAGCGCCTGCAGCGGCTGCGCCCCGACGAGGACGTGCTGGCGATCATGGAGGCGGAGGCGGTGGCCATCCACGAAAGCGACCGCGAGGCCAACCTGACCATGGCCCAGTACGGCATCGAGCTGATCCGCCGGCACCAGGGCAACGCGCAGACCCTGCTGACCTACGGCAATGCCGGGGCGCTGGCCAGTGGCGGCTTCGGCACGGCGCTGGGAGTGATCCGCGCGGGCTACCTGGAAGGCATGGTCGAGCGTGTGTATGCCGGCGAAACCCGCCCCTGGCTGCAGGGTTCGCGCCTGACCGCCTGGGAGCTGGCCAACGAAGGCATCCCGGTGACCCTGTGCGCCGACTCGGCCCTGGCCCACCTGATGAAGACCAAAGGCATCACCTGGGTGGTGGTCGGTGCCGATTGCATCGCGGCCAACGGCGACATGGCCGGCAAGATCGGCACCTATCAGCTGGCGGTCAGCGCCATGCACCACGGGGTGCGCTTCATGGTGGTGGCGCCGAGCACCAGCATCGACCTCAACCTGGCGACCGGCGAGGACATTCCGCTGGAAGAGCGCGATGCCGACGAGTTGCTCGATTATGCCGGCACCCGGGTGGCGCCGGATGTCGAGGTGTTCAACCCGGTGTTCGACGTGACCCCGGCAGACCTGATCGATGTGATCGTGACCGAGCGTGGCATCGTCGAGCGGCCGGATGCGGCCAAGCTCGCCCAGCTGGTGTGCCGCAAGCGTTTGCACTAGGCCCATCGGGCCCTATCGCCGGCAAGCCGGCTCCCACCGGTTCAGCACAGGCCCAAGCTTCATGTGGGAGCCGGCGTGCCGGCGATAGGGCCGCGGCGAACCCCTCATATTCTTGCCCAGCGGCAGGCTGCCACATCTCCCCACCGCCACTGCCTTTGTGATAACATCCGGCAGTTTCCAAGACCGCCCATCACGGCGGCCAATTTTGCGCAGATCCATGGCACAACTCATTGATTTGTCGTAAGTCGTCGCACCCCTAAGCGCTGCGGCGGCGAGCTTCGTTCGGCCCTTGATGGAGCTACGAAGTTTCACCAGAAAAAGGAATCAGGCTTCTCATGGGCGAACTGGCCAAAGAAATCCTCCCGGTCAATATCGAAGACGAACTGAGACAGTCTTACCTCGACTACGCGATGAGCGTGATTGTCGGGCGAGCGCTGCCCGATGCGCGTGACGGCTTGAAGCCCGTGCATCGTCGCGTTCTCTATGCGATGAGCGAACTGGGCAACGACTGGAACAAGCCGTACAAGAAATCCGCCCGTGTGGTCGGTGACGTGATCGGTAAGTACCACCCGCACGGCGACACTGCGGTCTACGACACCATCGTGCGTATGGCCCAGCCGTTCTCGCTGCGCTACCTGCTGGTCGACGGCCAGGGCAACTTCGGTTCGGTCGACGGCGACAACGCCGCGGCCATGCGATACACCGAAGTGCGCATGGCCAAGCTGGCCCACGAGCTGCTGGCCGACCTGCACAAGGAAACCGTCGACTGGGTGCCTAACTACGATGGCACCGAGCAGATCCCGGCGGTCATGCCGACCCGTATTCCCAACCTGCTGGTCAACGGCTCCAGCGGTATCGCCGTGGGCATGGCGACCAACATCCCGCCGCACAACCTCGGCGAGGTCATCGACGGCTGCCTGGCGCTGATCGACAACCCGGACGTCACCATCGATGAGCTGATGCAGTTCATCCCGGGCCCGGACTTCCCGACTGCCGGCATCATCAACGGCCGCCAGGGCATCATCGAGGCGTACCGCACCGGCCGTGGCCGCATCTACATGCGTGCGCGCTCGGAAGTCGAAGACATCGACAAGGTCGGTGGCCGCCAGCAGATCGTCGTCACCGAGCTGCCGTACCAGCTGAACAAGGCGCGCCTGATCGAGAAGATCGCCGAGCTGGTCAAAGAGAAGAAGATCGAAGGCATCACCGAGCTGCGCGACGAGTCCGACAAGGACGGCATGCGCATCGTCATCGAGCTGCGCCGCGGCGAGGTGCCGGAGGTGGTGCTCAACAACCTCTACCAGCAGACCCAGCTGCAGAGCGTGTTCGGCATCAACGTGGTGGCCCTGATCGATGGTCGCCCGCGCCTGCTCAACCTCAAGGACCTGCTCGAAGCGTTCGTCCGTCACCGCCGTGAAGTGGTGACCCGCCGTACCGTGTTCGAGCTGCGCAAGGCCCGCGAACGTGGCCATATCCTTGAAGGCCAGGCGGTTGCGCTGTCCAACATCGACCCGGTCATCGCCCTGATCAAGGCTTCGCCGACGCCGTCGGAAGCCAAGGAAGCGTTGATTTCCACTGCCTGGGAATCCAGTGCCGTGCAGGTCATGGTCGAGCGCGCCGGCGCCGATTCCTGCCGCCCGGAAGACCTGCCCGAGCAGTTCGGCCTGCGCGATGGCAAGTATTACCTGTCGCCGGAACAGGCCCAGGCGATCCTCGACCTGCGCCTGCACCGCCTGACCGGCCTCGAGCACGAGAAGCTGCTGGCCGAGTACCAGGAGATCCTGGAGCAGATCGGCGAGCTGATCCGCATCCTCAGCAGCGCCGAGCGCCTGATGGAAGTGATCCGCGAAGAACTCGAAGCGATCCGCGCCGAATACGGCGATGCGCGCCGCACCGAGATCCTCAACGCCAGCCACGACCTCAACTACGGCGACATGATCCCGGAAGAAGAGCGCGTGGTGACCATCTCCCACGGTGGCTATGCCAAGACCCAGCCGCTGTCCGCCTACCAGGCCCAGCGCCGTGGCGGCAAGGGCAAGTCGGCGACCGGGGTGAAGGACGAGGACTACATCGAGCACCTGCTGGTCGCCAACAGCCACGCCACCCTGCTGCTGTTCTCCAGCAAGGGCAAGGTGTACTGGAAGAAGACCTACGAAATCCCCGAGGCTTCCCGCGCCGCGCGTGGCCGCCCGCTGGTCAACCTGCTGCCGCTGGAAGAGGGTGAGCGCATCACCGCCATGCTGCAGATCGACCTCGAGGCCTTGCAGCAGAGCGCCGATCCGGACGAAGAGCTGGAGGACGGCGACGAGGGCGTGATCGAAGGTGAAGTGGTCGAAGTCGAGGAAATCGACGAAGAAGACGGCGACACCCCTGAGTGGGTGGCCGAGCCTACCGGCGCCTACATCTTCATGGCCACCGCTTCCGGTACCGTCAAGAAGACCCCGCTGGTGCAGTTCGCCCGTCCGCGCTCCAACGGCCTGATCGCCCTGAAGCTGAAAGAAGGCGACACCCTGATTGCCGCGGCCATCACCGATGGTGCCAAGGAAGTCATGATGTTCTCCGACGCCGGCAAGGTGATCCGCTTCGCCGAAAGCGTGGTCCGCGAAATGGGCCGTACCGCCCGCGGCGTGCGTGGCATGAAGCTGGGCAAGGGGCAGCAGATCATCTCGATGCTGATTCCGGAGTCCGGCGCGCAGATCCTCACCGCCTCCGAGCGCGGTTTCGGCAAGCGCACGCCGCTGTCGAAGTTCCCGCGTCGCGGGCGTGGTGGCCAGGGCGTGATCGCCATGGGCACCAAGGGCCGCAACGGGCTGCTGATCGGCGCCATCCAGGTGCAGGAAGGCGAAGAGATCATGCTGATCTCCGACCAGGGCACGTTGGTGCGCACACGGGTCGGTGAAGTGTCCAGCCTGAGCCGCAACACCCAGGGTGTGACGCTGATCAAGCTAGCGGCTGACGAAACGCTGGTTGGCCTGGAGCGTATCCAGGAGCCTTCGGAGGACGAGCTCGACGAACTGGTCGAGGCGGACGCGGAAGGCGTCGAGGCCGATGCGGCGGACGGTGACAATGCCGGCGCCGAAGAGGCACCGCAAGAGTAAGCAAGCGCAACAACCCGAGCGGGGCGACCAAGGTCGCCCCGTTTGACTGATTAGAGACGTCAATGGGGCCGCTTTGCGGCCCATCGCCGGCGAGCCGGCTCCCACAGGTGCAGCGCAGGCCGTGAATCTTGCGCGACCCGCTGTAGGAGCCGGCTTGCCGGCGATGGCCTGCAAGGCAGGCCCCAGGCAAGCGACACAGTGGCAACTGGTCGGCATCGAATTACGATTTTGTTCTATTTGGCAGAGCGAGAGTGGATGTGAGCAAACGAGCCTTTAACTTCTGCGCAGGCCCTGCCGCGCTTCCTGAAGCTGTCCTGCAGCGTGCCCAGGCCGAAATGCTGGACTGGCGCGGCAAGGGCTTGTCGGTGATGGAGATGAGCCATCGCAGCGACGATTACGTGGCCATCGCCGAGAAGGCCGAGCAGGACCTGCGCGACCTGCTGTCCATCCCCTCGAACTACAAGGTGCTGTTCCTGCAGGGTGGCGCCAGCCAGCAGTTCGCCGAAATCCCGCTGAACCTGCTGCCCGAAGATGGCACCGCCGACTATATCGAAACCGGTATCTGGTCGAAAAAAGCCATCGAGGAAGCGCGCCGCTTCGGCAACGTCAACGTCGCCGCCAGTGCCAAGCCCTACGATTACCTGGCCATTCCTGGCCAGAACGAGTGGAAGCTGACCCAGAACGCCGCCTACGTCCACTATGCGTCCAACGAAACCATCGGCGGCCTGCAGTTCGACTGGGTGCCCGAGACCGGTGACGTTCCGCTGGTGGTCGACATGTCGTCCGACATCCTCTCGCGCCCGATCGATGTGTCCCAGTACGGCCTGATCTACGCCGGCGCGCAGAAGAACATCGGCCCAAGCGGCCTGGTGGTGGTGATCGTGCGCGAAGACCTGCTGGGCCGCGCCCGCAGCAGCTGCCCGACCATGCTCGACTACAAGGTCTCGGCCGACAACGGCTCCATGTACAACACCCCGGCAACCTATTCCTGGTACCTCTCTGGCCTGGTGTTCGAGTGGCTCAAGGAGCAGGGCGGCGTCGAGGCCATGGAGCAGCGCAACCGCGCCAAGAAAGACCGCCTGTATGGCTTCATCGATGCCAGCGAGTTCTACACCAACCCGATCAGCCACAACGCCCGTTCGTGGATGAACGTGCCGTTCCGCCTGGCTGACGAGCGCCTGGACAAAGCCTTCCTGGCCGGTGCCGATGCCCGCGGCCTGCTCAACCTCAAGGGCCACCGCTCGGTCGGCGGCATGCGCGCCTCGATCTACAACGCCCTGGGCCTGGAAGCGGTCGAAGCGCTGGTGGCCTACATGGCCGAATTCGAGAAGGAGCACGGCTGATGTCCGATCAGGAGTTGAAGGCGCTGCGTGTGCGCATCGACAGCCTCGACGAGAAGATTCTCGAGCTGATCAGCGAGCGCGCCCGTTGCGCCCAGGAAGTGGCCAAGGTCAAGACCGCTACGCTGGCTGAAGGCGAAAAGCCGGTGTTCTACCGCCCTGAGCGTGAAGCCGCTGTGCTCAAGCGCGTCATGGAACGCAACAAGGGCCCGCTGGACAACGAAGAGATGGCGCGCCTGTTCCGCGAAATCATGTCGTCCTGCCTGGCCCTGGAAGAGCCCCTGAAGATCGCCTACCTCGGCCCTGAAGGCACCTTCACCCAGGCTGCGGCGATGAAGCATTTCGGCCATGCCGTGGTCAGCCGCCCGATGGCGGCCATCGACGAAGTGTTCCGCGAAGTGGCGGCAGGCGCCGTCAACTTCGGCGTGGTGCCGGTGGAAAACTCCACCGAAGGCGCGGTCAGCCACACCCTGGACAGCTTCCTCGAGCACGACATGGTGATCTGCGGCGAAGTCGAGCTGCGCATCCACCATCACCTGCTGGTGGGCGAGAACACCAAGACCGACAGCATCACCCGCATCTACTCCCACGCCCAGTCCCTGGCCCAGTGCCGCAAGTGGCTGGACGCGCATTACCCGAATGTCGAGCGGGTGGCGGTGTCGAGCAATGCCGAGGCGGCCAAGCGCGTCAAGGGCGAGTGGAATTCGGCGGCGATCGCCGGTGACATGGCAGCCAACCTGTACGGCCTGACCCGCCTGGCCGAGAAGATCGAAGACCGCCCGGACAACTCCACGCGCTTCTTGATGATCGGTAGCCAGGAAGTGCCACCGACCGGTGACGACAAGACCTCGATCATCGTGTCGATGAGCAACAAACCGGGTGCCCTGCATGAACTGCTGGTGCCGTTCCACGAGAACGGGATCGACCTGACCCGCATCGAGACCCGCCCGTCGCGCAGCGGCAAATGGACCTACGTGTTCTTCATCGACTTCGTCGGCCATCACCGCGACCCGCTGATCAAGGCGGTGCTGGAGCAGATCAGCCAGGAGGCTGTGGCGCTGAAGGTGCTGGGGTCGTATCCGAAGGCAGTGCTTTGATTCAAGGCTGCAGGGGCCGCTTTGCGGCCCATCGCCGGCAAGCCGGCTCCTGCACAATACCTGTGGGAGCCGGCTTGCCGGCGATGGGCTGCGACGCAGCCCTAGTGGCCACACAGACTGTCCTGATTTCTGAACAGGGTTCGCACTCGTGGTAAATGCAGTAACAACCAAACCCGCACCGCTCATCAATCGCCTGGTCGTGGTCGGCCTTGGCCTGATCGGCGGCTCCTTCGCCAAGGGGCTGCGTGAAAGCGGCCTGTGCCGCGAAGTGGTCGGTGTCGACCTGGATGCCGCCTCGCGCAAGCAGGCCGTGGCCCTGGGCGTGGTCGATCGCTGCGAGGAAGACCTCGCCAGTGCCTGTGTCGGCGCCGATGTCATCCAGTTGGCGGTGCCGATCCTGGCCATGGAAAAGCTCCTGGCCCGCCTGGCTCGGCTCGAGCTTGGCAATGCCGTGATCACCGACGTCGGCAGTGCCAAGGGCAACGTGGTGCGCGCCGCCCGCGAAGTGTTCGGCCAGAGCCTGCCACGCTTCGTGCCCGGCCACCCGATCGCCGGTTCCGAGCAGAGCGGGGTGGAAGCCTCCAACGCTACCCTGTTCCGTCGTCACAAAGTCATTCTCACGCCGCTGGCCGAAACCGACCCGGCCGCCCTGGCCCTGGTCGATCGCCTGTGGCGCGCGCTGGGCGCCGATGTCGAGCACATGCCGGTGGAGCGCCACGACGAGGTGCTGGCCGCGACCAGCCACTTGCCGCACCTGCTGGCCTTCGGCCTGGTCGATTCGCTGGCCAAGCGCAATGAAAACCTCGAGATCTTCCGGTACGCTGCGGGTGGTTTCCGCGATTTCACGAGAATCGCCGGTAGCGATCCGACCATGTGGCACGACATCTTCCTCGCCAATCGCGAGGCGGTGCTGCGCACCTTGGACACATTTCGCAGCGACCTCGACGCCTTGCGCGACGCGGTCGATGCTGGGGACGGGCACCAGCTGCTGGGTGTATTCACCCGCGCACGGGTTGCCCGCGAGCATTTCAGTAAAATCCTGGCCCGCCGGGCCTATGTGGACGCTATGAACGCCAACGATCTGATTTTCCTGGCCCAACCGGGTGGCCGCCTGTCGGGGCGAATCCGCGTACCGGGCGACAAGTCGATTTCCCACCGTTCGATCATGCTCGGCTCGCTGGCCGAAGGCACGACCGAAGTCGAAGGCTTCCTCGAGGGTGAGGACGCCCTGGCGACCCTGCAGGCGTTCCGTGACATGGGAGTGGTCATCGAAGGCCCGAACCATGGCCGCGTGACCATCCATGGCGTTGGCCTGCACGGCCTCAAGCCGCCACCCGGGCCGATCTACGTGGGCAACTCCGGTACCTCGATGCGCCTGCTCTCGGGCCTGCTGGCCGGGCAGTCGTTCGACGTGACCATGACCGGCGACGCGTCGCTGTCCAAGCGCCCGATGAACCGCGTGGCCAACCCGCTGCGCGAAATGGGCGCGGTGGTCGAGACCGGCCCCGAGGGCCGCCCGCCGCTGACCATTCGCGGTGGCCACAAGCTCAAGGCATTGACCTACACGCTGCCGATGGCCAGTGCCCAGGTCAAATCCTGCCTGCTGCTGGCCGGCCTGTACGCCGAAGGCAAGACCACCGTCACCGAACCTGCGCCGACCCGTGACCACACCGAGCGCATGCTGCGTGGCTTTGGCTACTCGGTGCAAACCGATGGCCCGGTCGCTTCGCTGGAGTCCGGTGGCAAGCTCACCGCGACCCGCATCGAAGTGCCGGCAGACATCTCTTCCGCAGCCTTCTTCCTGGTGGCGGCCTCGATCGCCGAAGGCTCCGAGCTGGTGCTCGAGCACGTCGGCATCAACCCGACCCGTACCGGCGTGATCGACATCCTGCGCCTGATGGGCGGCGACATCACCCTGGAGAACCAGCGTGAAGTGGGTGGCGAGCCGGTGGCAGACCTGCGCGTGCGCGGCGCCAAGCTCAAGGGCATCGACATTCCTGAAGAGCTGGTGCCGCTGGCCATCGACGAGTTCCCGGTGCTGTTCGTGGCCGCGGCCTGCGCCGAAGGGCGTACCGTGCTGCGTGGCGCCGAAGAGCTGCGGGTCAAGGAATCCGACCGCATCCAGGTCATGGCCGACGGCCTGATTACCCTGGGCGTGAAGTGTGAGCCGACCCCGGACGGCATCATCATCGATGGCGGCCCGATGGGCGGCGGCGAAGTGCATGGCCACGGTGACCACCGTATCGCCATGGCCTTCAGCGTCGCTTCGCTGCGTGCCAATGCGCCGATCCGCATCCACGATTGCGCCAACGTCGCCACCTCGTTCCCGAACTTCCTCAAGCTGTGCGCCGAAGTCGGCATCCGCGTCGCCGAAGAGGGCAAGTCGTGAATTCGCAAGCACCGGTCATTACCATCGACGGCCCAAGCGGCTCGGGCAAAGGCACGGTCGCAGGCCTGCTGGCCCGCGAGCTGGGCTGGAGGCTGCTGGACTCCGGCGCGCTCTATCGCCTGCTCGCGTTCAACGCCACCAACCATGGTGTCGACCTGACCAACGAAGAGCTGCTCAAGGCCTTGGCCGCCCATCTGGATGTGCAGTTCATCGCCGCCGAGCCGGGTAAGCTGCAGCAGATCATTCTCGAAGGCGAGGATGTCAGCAACGTCATCCGCACCGAGACCGTCGGTGCCGGCGCATCGATGGTCGCCTCTTTGCCGGCGGTGCGCGAGGCGCTACTGCAGCGCCAGCGCGCCTTCCGCGAAGCGCCAGGGCTGATCGCCGATGGCCGCGACATGGGCACCGTGGTGTTCCCGGACGCGCCGTTGAAGGTTTTCCTGACCGCCAGCGCCGAGGAGCGTGCCCGCCGCCGCTACCTGCAGTTGAAGGGCAAGGGTGAAGATGTTAGTCTGTCGAGTCTGCTAGATGAGATTCGTGCGCGCGATGAGCGTGACACCCAGCGTGCAGTGGCCCCGCTCAAGCCAGCGGCCGATGCCATTCAGCTGGACTCAACCGAGTTGTCCATCGAGCAGGTGTTGCAACGTATCAGAAGCGAGCTCGCCCAGCGCGACTTGATCTGATCGCCAGGAGAGCCGGCAGGGGCACCAGTCATCGTCCTGCCAGCTTTCCTTTACTTAACGAAACCCACATTGTCTGGAATGTGGCTATGGGCGTCTGTTTCGCCCGAATCTACAGGAATTAAAATGAGCGAAAGCTTTGCAGAACTCTTTGAAGAAAGCCTGAAAACCCTCAATCTTCAGCCGGGCGCGATCATCTCCGGTATCGTTGTCGACATCGACGGCGACTGGGTTACCGTACACGCTGGCCTGAAGTCCGAGGGCGTCATCCCGCTCGAGCAGTTCTACAACGAAGCTGGCGAGCTGACCATCAAGGTCGGTGACGAAGTTCACGTTGCGCTGGACGCGGTCGAAGACGGCTTTGGCGAAACCAAACTGTCCCGTGAAAAAGCCAAGCGCGCCGAGTGCTGGATTGTTCTGGAAGCAGCTTTCGCCGCCGAAGAAGTGGTCAAGGGCGTTATCAACGGTAAGGTTAAGGGCGGCTTCACTGTCGACGTTAACGGCATCCGTGCGTTCCTGCCGGGCTCCCTGGTTGATGTCCGCCCTGTGCGCGACACCACCCACCTGGAAGGCAAAGAGCTGGAGTTCAAGGTCATCAAGCTGGACCAGAAGCGCAACAACGTTGTCGTTTCCCGTCGCAGCGTGCTGGAAGCCGAGAACAGCGCCGAGCGCGAAGCCCTGCTGGAAACCCTGCAGGAAGGCCAACAGGTCAAAGGTATCGTCAAGAACCTCACCGACTACGGCGCCTTCGTGGACCTGGGCGGCATCGACGGCCTGCTGCACATCACCGACATGGCCTGGAAGCGCATCAAGCACCCGTCGGAAATCGTCAACGTTGGTGACGAAGTCGACGTTCGCGTTCTGAAGTTCGACCGTGAGCGCAACCGCGTTTCCCTGGGTCTGAAGCAGATGGGCGAAGATCCGTGGGTAGCTATCACTTCGCGTTACCCAGAAGGTACTCGCGTACAGGCTCGCGTTACCAACCTGACCGACTACGGCTGCTTCGCTGAGCTGGAAGAAGGCGTTGAAGGTCTGGTACACGTTTCCGAAATGGACTGGACCAACAAGAACATCCACCCGTCGAAAGTCGTTCAGGTTGGCGACGAAGTGGAAGTCATGGTTCTGGACATCGACGAAGAGCGTCGTCGTATCTCCCTGGGCATCAAGCAGTGCAAGTCCAACCCATGGGAAGACTTCTCCGGCCAGTTCAACAAGGGTGACAAGATCACCGGTACCATCAAGTCGATCACCGACTTCGGTATCTTCATCGGCCTGGACGGCGGCATCGACGGCCTGGTTCACCTGTCCGACATCTCCTGGAACGAAACCGGCGAAGAAGCCGTGCGTCGCTTCAAGAAGGGCGACGAGCTGGAAACCGTCATCCTGTCGGTTGACCCAGAGCGCGAGCGCATCTCCCTGGGCATCAAGCAGCTGGAAGACGATCCGTTCTCCAACTTCGTTGCTGTCAACGACAAGGGCGCTATCGTCAAGGGCATCGTGAAAGAAGTTGACGCCAAGGGCGCCATCGTCACCCTGGCCGACGACATCGAAGCCACTCTGAAAGCTTCCGAAATCAGCCGTGATCGCGTTGAAGACGCGCGTAACGTCCTGAAGGAAGGCGAAGAGATCGAAGCCAAGATCATCAGCGTTGACCGCAAATCGCGCGTCATCAGCCTGTCGATCAAGTCGAAAGACGACGCTGAAGAGCGTGAAGCCATCCAGAGCCTGAAAAACGCTCCGGAAGCGGCTGCCGACACCACCATGGCTGCGCTGCTGCGCGAAGCAATGGCCAAGCAGAACTGAGTTCTGTTTGATCGGTAAAAAAGGGTGGCCTTCGGGCCACCCTTTTTTTATGCCCGATTTTCTCTTGCTCCTGCGCCGCTCCTGGCGGGAGCTGGCTTGCCGTCTGTGGTCCCGCTGTTATTTCTTCGGGTGGCGTTCTTGAATTTTTTTATTAAGTCAAGATCCACCCTGTTCAAAACCCTCCGAGCGTGCTACAAACTGATTAAGCAATGATCTAGCTGCTTGATAACGAAGGGAAAAATATGACGAAGTCGGAGCTGATCGAACGTATTGTCACCCATCAAGGGCTGCTCTCGTCCAAGGACGTGGAGCTGGCCATCAAGACCATGCTTGAACAGATGTCGCAATGCCTGGCCACTGGCGATCGTATCGAGATCCGTGGTTTTGGCAGCTTTTCCTTGCACTATCGCGCGCCGCGCGTGGGGCGCAACCCCAAGACTGGTCAGTCGGTCGAGCTCGAAGGCAAGTTCGTGCCACATTTCAAGCCGGGCAAAGAGCTGCGCGACCGGGTCAATGAAGAAGAACACGAACACCTCTGAGCCATGAAGGAGCAGTCTGATGCGTAACCTCAAGCGCGCCCTGGCGGCGTTGTTCGTGCTGCTGTTGGCGGCTGTGGTGCTGTTCTTCGTGCTGGAGAACCAGCAGGCAGTGTCGCTGGTGCTGTTCGGCTGGTCGGCACCGGCGTTGCCCGTGGCCGTGCCTGTGCTCGCTGCCTTGATTGTAGGGTTGGCGGTAGGGCCGCTGTTGGGGGCTTACGGCGTGCAGCGTAGTAAGCGCAAGATTCGCGCATCTGCACGTCAGGCGGCATTGAGCGGCAGCCGATGAAAATTCCTACGTCTTTGTAGGAATGTCTCACCTATGCGTGCGCCCATCGAAATGGAGTAATAGATACTTCATTTCCGGCTTTGGCGAGCGCGCAGCAGTATGGAGATTCCCGCCCTTTCCCATCATGGTGGCACTCGAGAAGTAAGAGGTTCGTGCCATCAGCTTCATTTCCACCCAGCCACCCGTCTGCCGATCGACCGCAGCCTGAATAGCCGGGTTCGAAGTTCGCGCAGGTCTCCGCTATCCAGGCGCTGGTCGTCACTCACGTTCATCTTGATCACGTCGGCCCAACTCCAATGTTGCTGGCTCCTGGTTATCGTGGGCCACTTCTGTGTAGCGAGCCTTCAGAAGGCTGTTTCCGTTGGTGCTGGAAAATGTCTCCACGTTAGGTATCGGCGCCGATCCGGGGCGGGAGTGACGCAATCCTGCGCTACTCAACAATTGATCGCGGACAAGCTGATTAGCCATCCTCATCCCGGGCTTCAGGCTAGGCGCTGGTGTCAATCGACTGGGTAAGTTTGATACGTTCGCCCTCGTTCTGCGTACTTGGTACAGCGACCACGCATAATTTAATTTGGGCATCTGGCTGCGATGCACAATCATGGATATGCTGGGCGCCAAGCAGCTGTGTTTTTCGCTAAACCGATAAGTGGTCGTGTTTTTTGCGCGCCACAAAGGAACTACCTATGGCGGCCGGGGACTTAAAACAGGCCTTCGGGGTCTGTTTGAAACGTCTTGAGGCGAAGGTCGGGCAACGCGAAAGCAGCCGAGGAAGCGGAGTTTACGGGTAGTGAATGAGCAATCGGGGCTGTTTTCAGCGCAGCCTAGCAAGGTCTGTGCACAGGTCACTGTCATATGAGCTGGGCAAAGTCAGGGGGGGCGACCTGAATCAGGTCGATCCGGCATTGGGGGGAAGCCAAAGGATGGCGATTTTTGGATAACTATAAAAGTATGCGACAAGTTAGGGGCAGGATCCGGATGCAAATGCAGCTAGTCTTTTCTGTCTACAAGTTATTGATTTGGCGGATATTTGTTTTACTCTCTGGTTGGCATGTTGCTTTTCATTGTGCGCCGAGCTATGCATCCGGGCGAGCCTCTGCCATTGAAGGGAGGGTTGTGTCCCTACTCTGGCAGATGACGCCAAGCCAGAAGGAAATGCCCGCGTGACGCGAACCTCCTTGAAAGTTGCTGTTGTGAGCCAGTATTTCTTTCCAGAAAACTTCATTATTAACGATATAGTTAAGGAGTTGGCGGCGTTAGGCCATCACGTTGAGGTGTTCACCGGCAAGCCCAACTACCCAAGTGGCGAGATTTTTTCAGGCTATCAGGCAGAGGGGTGTGTTGAGGAACGCTTTGGTGACAATGTCACTGTTCATCGCGCGCCGCTTCGTCCACGTAAGCAGGGAGGTGCAAAGAATCTCATTCTCAATTACTGGTCGTTTGTTTTCAACGGTACCCGCTACTTCAGCAAACAGGCCAGGCGTGGCAAATTTGATATCTATTTCGTCTTTGCACCTTCACCGATCCTTTCCGTGATTCCAGCGTTGGCCATGAAACGGCTGTACCGTGCGCCGGTTTTCCTGTGGGTGCAGGATCTGTGGCCGGAGAGCCTCGAGGCGACCGGTTTCATTCGCAACAAGCTGCTACTGCGCCTCGTTGGTGTGCTTGTTCGTGGCCTCTACTGGGCTGTCGATGCTATTCTCGTGCAATCTCGGGCCTTTATCGAACCTGTCAGTCGTTATGCGCGTGCTGACAAGATCAGCTACTACCCCAACTCCTATCTCCAGGATGATGTCCCGGAGGTGGGGGCATTGCCTGGTACGCTCACGAGCCTGTTGCAGGATCATTTTTGTGTGGTGTTTGCCGGTAACTTGGGGAATGCCCAGGGTTTAGGTACCGTCGTCGAAGCGGCACGGTTGCTGAAAGCGGCAAGTTCGCCTGTGAGGATTGTAATGGTCGGCACGGGCAGCAGAGCGCAATGGTTGTCGGAGGAAAAACACAGGTTGGGCCTGGATAACCTGGTGATCACAGGTGCTTTTCCTCGCTCTGCAATGGCCGAACTATTCGATCGCAGTGCCGCGTTGCTGGTGACACTGAAGCGAGACGAGATTTTTGGTTGTACGATCCCCAGCAAGGTACAGGCATACCTGGCTGCTGGACGGCCGATTATCGGTTCGCTGGATGGGGAGGGTGCTCGGGTGATCAACGATTCAGGCGCTGGCGTGACCTGTGCAGCTGAAGACGGCGCTGGGCTGGCCGCATGCATAGAGTCAATTCAAGGCCTGCCTGCCGCCCAGCGTGAGCAGATGGGTGACCACGGAAGAAGCTACTTTTTGAAACATTTTGAACTGCGCGCCCAATGCGAGGCGCTGGTACAGAAGTTCGAACAACGGATTCAACAGGACAAAGCACAGTAATGAAGATATTGGTATTGGGCGCAACGGGCATGCTGGGCAATGCCGTAATCCGGTATATCTCAGCCAACTCCACCCATCAGGTTTATGGCACCTTGCGCTCAGATTCCGGACGCAAGTTCTTTCCCCGGCAGCAGGCCGACTTTCTGCTGCCAGGAGTGGATGTTCTTGATTGCGATGCTCTGATGGCCGCATTCGTCAAGGTTCGACCGGATGTTGTGATCAACTGCGTAGGCTTGATCAAGCAGCTTGCCGATGCCAAAGACCCTCTGACAGCATTGCCCTTGAATGCCATGCTCCCGCATCGCCTGGCAACTTTGTGCCGGGTCTCCGGTGCCCGCCTGATTCATGTCAGCACCGATTGCGTGTTTGCTGGGGATAAAGGCATGTATCGGGAGGAGGATGAGTCAGACTGCACTGACCTGTACGGTAAGTCGAAGTACATCGGCGAGTTGCATGACTGTGATAACGCGGTGACCCTGCGAACCTCCATCATCGGCCATGAATTGCAGAGCAGTGCGTCGCTGATCGACTGGTTCCTTGCTCAGCAAGGCAGCGTCAAGGGGTTCAACAAGGCTATTTTCTCGGGGCTGCCCACTGCCGAACTGGCCAGAGTGATTCTGGAGCATGTTATCCCTGATGTTTCATTGAAAGGGCTTTACCATGTGTCTGCCGAGCCGATCAACAAATATGAACTGCTCAAAACGGTCGCAGACGTCTATGGGAAGGCCATCGAGATCGTGCCCGATGACAGACTGGTGATCGACCGTTCGCTCGATTCCTCGCGGTTCCGAGCGGCTACAGGTTACGCGCCGCCCTCCTGGCGTGCACTCATTGAGTTCATGCACGCACAGCGTCAATAAATCATTTCAAGGAGAGGACCCGTGTTCGACAACAAGATTCTGATGATTACCGGTGGCACTGGCTCATTCGGTAATACCGTGCTCAAACGTTTCCTCAACACGAACGTGAAAGAAATTCGCGTTTTCAGCCGCGACGAGAAGAAACAGGAAGACATGCGCATTGCCTTGTCCAACGACAAGGTCAAGTTTTACATCGGTGATGTGCGTGATTACCAAAGCGTGGCCGAGGCGATGATTGGCGTCGACTACATTTTTCATGCGGCTGCACTGAAGCAGGTACCGTCCTGCGAGTTCTACCCGATGGAAGCTGTCAAGACCAACGTCATCGGTACCGAAAATGTGCTCAACGCAGCGATTGCCAGCGGCGTGCAACGGGTTGTGGTGTTGAGTACCGACAAGGCCGTCTACCCGATCAATGCCATGGGTATTTCCAAGGCCATGGCTGAAAAGCTGATGGTTGCAAAGTCGCGCATGATCCCCGCCCGCGGTCCGGTCATCTGCGCTACCCGCTACGGCAACGTGATGGCCTCGCGCGGCTCGGTGATTCCGTTGTTCGTGGAGCAGTTGAAGTCGGGTAGTGAGTTGACCGTTACCGATCCGAACATGACGCGTTTCCTCATGTCTCTGGAAGATTCCGTGGATCTGGTTCTGCATGCCTTCGAGCATGCCGAACAGGGCGATATCTTTGTACAGAAGGCTCCAGCGTCCACTGTTGAAGCGCTTGCCGAAGCGCTGAAGCAGCTGTTCGGGCGTGACAACACGGTCAAGGTTATCGGTACTCGCCATGGTGAAAAGCTATACGAGTCGCTGATCTCCCGCGAGGAGATGGCCAAGGCTGACGACATGGGCCGTTACTACAGGATTCCAGCAGACAATCGTGACCTTAACTACAAGAAGTATTTCGTTGAGGGCGAGCAACATATTTCCGATCTGGATGACTATACCTCCCACAATACCGAGCGCCTCGATATCGATGGCATCAAGGCGCTGCTGCTGAAACTCGACTACATTCAGGAAGAACTCAATGCTTAAGGTCATGACGCTGGTCGGTACTCGTCCCGAACTGATCAAGATGAGCCGTGTCATCGCCGAGCTGGATGAGCAGACTCATCACGTACTGGTGCACTCTGGTCAAAACTACGACTTCGAACTCAATCAGGTTTTCTTCGACGACCTGGGCATTCGCAAACCTGACCACTTCCTGGGGGCGGTCGGTGCAACTGCTGCGGGCACGATTGCCGAAGTGATCGCCAAGTCCGATGAGATTTTCGAGCTGGAAAAACCAGATGCTTTGCTGCTTTACGGCGACACCAACACGTGCTTGGCAGTGATTGCAGCCAAGCGTCGCAAGATACCGGTATTCCACATGGAGGCCGGTAATCGCTGTTTTGATCAGCGTGTACCCGAGGAGCTCAATCGCAAGGTGCTTGATCATCTTAGCGATATAAACATGGTGCTCACGGAACATGCACGGCGTTACTTGTTGGCCGAGGGGATCCGCCCTGAGACCATCATCAAGACCGGCTCGCATATGGACGAAGTGCTCAACTACTATCGTCCGCGTATCGATGCGTCGACGGTACTGGAGCGGGAAGGTCTTGTTGAAGGACAGTACTTCGTCGTCAGCACGCACCGTGAAGAAAACGTCGATACACCACAAAATCTACGAGATCTGCTGGCGTCGTTGCGTGCCTTGGCAGACGCCTATGGCCACCCGATCGTGGTGTCCACTCACCCGCGTACGCGCAAGCGTCTCGAGGACCTGGGTGAATCGATTGATCATCCGCTGATCCGCTTCGTCAAGCCATTCGGCTTGCTCGATTACATCAAGCTGCAGATGGGCGCACGTTGCGTGCTCTCCGACAGCGGTACCATCACCGAGGAGGCATCACTGCTGAACCTCCCTGCGGTCACTATCCGCAACGCCCATGAGCGTCCAGAGGGCATGGATGAAGGCACGTTGATCATGTGCGGCCTGACCCCTCAGCGTGTGCTGGATGCTGTGCGCGTGGTGGTCAGCCAGCATGATCGCAATCGACGCGTGATCCCGGTAGTCGACGATTACTTGGGCGGCCCGGTTTCCAAGCAAGTGGTGCGTATCGTTTACAGCTACACCGACTACATCAACCGGACTGTCTGGTCCAAGTAGCGTCTCCAAGCCAAGGCTGCCCGCAGGGTTTACGGCGGCGGCCTGGGTTGAAGTACGTGCGGGTGAATTGCGCAGGCAGCTTGCTTGCGCATGCCGATCTGTCTGTGCCATTACCTGTCGATAACCCACGTGGTGACGTTGAACTGCGCAGGGTTGCCATGTTCGCGGTTTTGCCCAGGCCACCGGAATGGAGAACTCACGACACATGAAAAAGCTGGTGGTAATTGGAGGAAGCGGATTTGTCGGGCGCCACTTGCTTGCCTGTAAAGGCAGCCTTGCGGGCGTTGAGATGATTTACGCAGTTCACCGCAGTGAGCCGGACTGGCTGATTGCATCTTCGGTCCAGGTGGAGCGTTTCGACGTCAATGAAACCCACTCCTTGGAATCGATTTTGTCCCCGGGTTGTACCGTCATCAATTTACTCAGGCCCGATGGCAGTGGCTGGTTCGAGGGGGCGATTGCCAATATTCTCGACGCCTGCAAGGGCGCAAGGATCAAGCGTTACGTGCACGTCTCGAGCATTGATGTATTCGGCTCGGCACCGGATGCAGTCGTTGATGCTTCTACGCCTATTGATCCGCGCACGCCCTATGAACGGGAACACGCAGCCGCTGAAGCACGGGTTCGCAATGTACCGGCGCAATGCTTTGAGGCGCTGGTGTTGCGGTTAGGCGCGGTTTTTGGAGTTGGGGGGCTGAACATCACGTCGTTCGTCGATGAGGTTGCTCGCGCACCGCTCTGGAAGCTTGCGTTGCGCAGGTTGCTTTACGGGCAAAGAAGGATGCACCTGGTCAGTGTCGAGCGGGTGGTGCAAACCTTGCTGTTCGTATCGCAGGTTCCCCTTATTCGTCAGGGCGAAGTGGTGTTGGTTACCGATGATGCGTGCACTGACAACAACTTCGGTTTTTTACAGGATGCATTGCTGCAGGCGTTTGCTCGGCCATCGCTAGGCCGCTTGCCGCATTTGCCGCCCGCAGCGCTGGCGGTGCTGCTACGTATGCGCAAGATCAGCAATGCCAACCCCATGCGTCGCTTTCGTGAAACTCGGCTGGCCGAATGGGGCCAGCCTGAGGCAGCAGATTTCAACCTGCAGATACAGCGTTATGTGGCCGTGCTGAGGGCATCTGCATGAGAGTCTTGCTGGTCAATATCTCGCTTGACGCAAAGTTGGGTGGCGGTACTGCCGAGCGCACGCGACATCTGGCAGTGCACATGGCAAAAGCGGGGAGCGCCTGCGAAGTTTGGGCCATGTCTGGCAACTCGTGGCAGCAAGAGTTCCAGGCGCAAGGCGTGATGTGTTACATCACAGGTTGCATCGGCCGTAGGTTTCCGCTGCCGTTGTTGAACCCCGTGCGAGCTTGGCGTTCGATACGTAAGGCTGACGTGATACACATCATGGGCTATTGGAACCTGCTGAGCGTCGCCATGGGGTTCATGGCGCTGGCTTGCAGACGGCCTTTCATCCTGTGTCCGGCTGGTGAGTTCAGTTCGATCGGTTCGCCGCAGCGGATCAAGAAGGCTTTCCATTTTTGCCTGGGGCGGTGGCTGATAAAGGCCGCCTCAGGTTTCATCGCCATCACTGCCTTGGAGCGTGAGTTGATCGCCAAGGTGGCAAGTGTTGATGAAGCCGACATTCCCGTTGTGTGCAATGCAGTCGTGGAGCCTGAACAGTCATCGGTGGTGAGCATCCCAGTTCCGGATGAGCCGTTCATTCTGTTCATGGGCAGGCTGGCACCCGTCAAAGGGCCTGATCTACTGATTCAGGCATATATCGATACACCAGCAGCCCACCGTTACCCGCTGGTCATGGCTGGGCCGGACTTTGGCATGCAGCAGGAGCTCAAGGCTCTGGTCGACGCGGCTGGGCTAGAGCGTCAGATTTTCTTCATCGGTTTTCTTGATGAGGCGCAGAGGACGGCTGCTTACCGAAAGGCGATGATGCTGGTCATTCCGTCCCGGTCTGAGGCGATGTCGTTGGTGGCACTTGAGGCCGGTGTAGTTGGGTTGCCCGTACTGCTCACCGATACGTGCGGGTTCGACCAGGTCGCAGCGGTACAGGGTGGCATGGTCGTACCGGCCAGTGCCGAAGGTATCGCTTCAGGCTTGCAGAGCATGCTGGCTCAGCCTGATGAACTGCCCCGGCGTGGTGAACGTCTCAAAGCGTATGTACTGCACAACTACACCTGGACTGCCACGGTACAAATGATGCTGCAGCAATTCGCCCGCTTGCTGCGCACAGGCTCGATGATGAAGTGAAGTGTAAGGTTGGTATCGGCCCGCTGCTCGGGCCGATACACGTTACCTGCGTCAGCTTGCTACATGTACCGCAGCAGGTTCGGACCTGCGCCTTCCCGCCAAGGTGGCACTGCAAATGAACATCGTCAGTGCATAGGGCATCCAGACGACAGGCCGTTGATAGATGCTCAGGGCAAACAACGCGAAGAAGAGCAGAACCCATAACTTGCGCTTGGCGTTGCGGATGATGGCGAAGGTCAGGCTGATCATGCTCACGGCGAACAAGAACGTGCCGATCAGGCCGTAGTCGGTCAACAAGCGCGTGACAACTTGAGACACGCCACCATAGACAACGCTGGAGTCGGCACCCAAACCAAAAAGCAGGCCTTTGATGTCTGCGTTGCGATAGCGTTCGAGCAGCTTGTCCATTTCCGGCAGGGAGCGGTTATTGATGTACTGAACCTGGCGCAGGTGCTGCTCATCTTTGCGCGCAGAGGCAAGTTCGGGGGAAGTGACAGGGGCGCTGCTGACCGTGCGCTCATCTGCAATCGCAGGAGATTCCTGTTTCTGCTTCGCGGGTACCTCGACATGCACCTCGCTGATAGGTGGCGCAGCGCTGGGTTTGATGATGCCTAGAATCAGAAGCCCGAACAGGCCCAGCAGTGCCAGCGGTAGTAACGTCAGGAGCGACCTGGAATACAGCAAGCGAAACGCAAAGCCGATGAATGCCATGATGATGAACGCCAGGGAGCAGGAGAGCAGGCCCCCGAGGAATATCACCAGGCATGGCAGAGGTTTGAGGCGAAACCGATTGCCCGCCAGGAGAAAGGCCGCGATCGTGCCAACCATGCCAGGCTCGTCATACACAGCGCAGAGCCGATATAGCTCACCCCCCCAAGGCATCGAGAGGTTATTGCCCGAGAGCAGCAGAGCTCCGGGCGCATGTAGGTACGCCCCGCCTTGTGCAGCCATTTCCGGGTTGAGCAGTGGCATCGGTTCCATGTGCGGTGCAACGCCAAGGATGGCCGCTATGGAAACAAGGATGCCGGGCACCAGGCTGGCCGCGAATATCCATCCAAACCACTGCAGAACCTTGGCTCGACGCTCGTCCGAGAAGACTGAAAGGGCCAGAATCGTTGGCATGACGAAATACCACCGTGTGGTACTTCCATCGACTTTGGGTAGCATGCTGATGTACAGCACGAACAGGCAGATCAAGATGAAACCGGGCAGCTCGCTTCGGCGTGGGCGATCACCCTGCATCAGGGCAAGGATTGCCAGGCAGCCTGATAGTACGCCGGCAACTACCATATGGCGCAATGAGTGCCAGAGAAAATAGGGGTTTAGCGTTATCCAGGCACACAATGCGAACAGCGGCGAGAGGGCCGTATCGAGCGGAGCGCTTAAACGATGATGGCTGAGAGCGATTTTCATTGTGTGTGGATCTGCCTGATCACGCCGGGCACGTTTTGCCAGATAGCGATACGTGCGGCTGGCTTGGAAAATTGAGTAATTCGTCTATGACAGCCGGCTGATGCTAACGTGCACTATTATTTTGACCTGATCGCTAATACGTGATGCAAGTAACACAAGTGGAACTGCTATCACCCCTATGGGTTACAGGCTTTTCCCGCTATTGCCACACTTGGGGCCCGTATGTTGAGGGTAAGGCGTGCAAGGTAAAGCCCTGCGATGAAACCGAGCAACTCCAACAGGAAGAAGAACTGAACCCGCGGGAAGTTCATCTGCACCACGAGGTAGGCGAGGGCCACGCCAACGGCCGCCTGTGTAAAGATATTGCCTACCAGTTTCTTGGTCAGGCATTCTGCCAGCATTCCTGCCAGGAACAGCAATGCAAGGCCTGCTATCAGCACGGTGTAGTTTGCGCTGTATAACAAGATTGCAATGGGGCCGGGAATGGTCATGAACGTAAAGTTTTCGTAGGTAGCATACTGAGCATCGGACATCCGCTGGTAGATTGCTTGAGTACCGCTCTCCGGCCGTTCACCCAGGCTACTGACAAATAACGGCCACCCAGTATGTTCATGGCTGGTTACCGCCATCACGCCCTCGACACCTACCCATCTGTCTACTATCAGCTTGCTCAGCTCCATGAGCATGGCCTTCCAGCGTGCTGTCGTCACCTCTGCCGCCTGCGGTGCGGCGCTTTGCTGCTCCTGTGCTGTTACCGTAGCCATGCGCAGCACGGGAAGGCCCGGCGCGAGCCAGGCTGTGGTTGCGAGATTTACGTCTCTCGTAGCGGCCACCCATAGGTCAAGATGCGCCGCTTGGTTCAAAGGAGGGGCAAGCAATACATTCTGGGCGATGCTTGCACTGTTGACCGGCCGTGCCTGGGCAAACGAATGAAGGCGATCGGCGGACACCAGCAGTATGGATGCGACGAACAGCAGTGCCGTCACCAGCAGTATGCGCAGCCACTGAAGAGGGCGCAGGGTACTCACCAGTTCGCGGCCATGGGTAAGGTAGACCACAAATGGAGCGGCCACGTGGAGGATCATCTGTGCCCGGCTGCCCATGGACACGGCCGTGACCGCGCCTTCCAGGATGAGGATGTAGAAAAGGCTTTCCAAGCCAAGCTTGCGCGCCCTGACCATCCAGTAGCCAACCGACGCAAGGAGGATCAGGTTGCCCCAGGCAATCATGAATGACGCCAGCACATAGAGATAGCTGTTCAGTCTCAGACCGGGTTCGGTGCCCACCTTCAAAATGGCGTATTTGAAATTGAAGGCAAGGGCCGCGCAGGTAACCACAATGCAGAGCCACATGGCCGGGCGCAGCAGCGGTGAGTCTATATTGATAGCGCGCTCATGGTTCGCCCCAGGCAACGTTCGGGACGCGATGTACTGGCAGGTCAGGAGCGTGGCGAAGGCTATGTTCAATGCGGCCAGGCAGGTGTCCCAGGCACTCGGCGAGTCGTCAAAGGCGCCAATCGGTTCAATGAATTGGGTGCCGAGAATAAAGTGCAGGACCAGTTTGGCCCAGCAACCCAGTATCAAGAACGCCAGTAGGAAAAAGGAAAAAAAGCTGCTGCGATTGGTCAGTACGGTTCGCACAAGCAGTGTGGTCAGTACGCCGTTGAGAAGCAGCGGGCCGAGCGCGCCAGGGTAATTGACTGCAGCGGCAAGCGTTGCCACCACGACCACGACAATTGCAATGAACTGCACGGGGCGGCTGCCTAGCAGGTGCGAGTGCATGTGTTGATTCATGGAAGTGCTCCGGATACCGCATGAACCTAAAGGGTGCGTTCGCGTGTTCGAGGTAGCTGAATACTGCTGTTTCAAGCCTTGGATTTGGGCCGGACAATGGCCAACACATAGCTGACCATTTTGCGTGACAGCAGTGACGACGGATGAAGCAGTGCGGCTTTCCCCATGCGTGCCCAAAACAGCGAGTAGCGCCCCGAGAAGCCGTGCATGAAGCCGGATAACATCAGTGCGTTGGCTACAGCCTTGCGCTTCCAGGCAAGGATGGAGGGCGAGAGGTTGTGAGCCTCGTAAAAGCTACTTATCACACGTACCGGTTCATCAGAGCGCTCGGCGCTGCACGGGTTATAAGTGGTCGAACCGGAGTGGATGCGAAAATCTGCGAGCGCGCTGGCGACGCGTATGAATGGCCCGTGCTGGCAAAGTCGCAGAAAAAATTCCATGTCCGGGATATTGCGCAATGTTGTGTTCCAGCCGCCCACCTGCTCCCAAACTTTTCGACGAAACAGCGCGCCAGGCCCTGGCAGACATTGAAAATTGGCTATCAGCAGGCGCTCTTCATAGTCGGGCGCCTGAACGGTGCGGACCAGCGTCGAATGTTCATCGATCACACAGAAATCTGGATAGGCCAGTACGGCTTCGGGGTGCTGCTGCATCGCCGCGACAATGGTTTCGACGGCCTCAGGGTGAAGCCGATCGTCGGCACTCAGATAACCCAGCAACTGCCCGCTGCTCTGTTGCCATCCGAAGTTCATCGCCGCGCTCTGGCCCGCGTTGGTCTGGCGATAGCGTGTGAAGTGGCCCGTATGCTGTGCAAGCAGTTGCGGTGTTTCATCGGTAGAGCCGTCGTCGACGACGATCAGTTCGATATCGTCATAGGTCTGCTGCAGGACACTGTCGATAGCATCAAGCACATAACGCCCGGTATTGTAGGTAGGGATAATGATCGAAACCTTGGGCTTTGCGCTGCTGCTAACGTCCATGAGAGACCTTTTTACGGTAATAGAAGCGCACGAACCGGCGCAGAGAGATGTAATCCGCGGTAGTGCTCAAATTGAATATCCGCTTGACGCAACGAATTTGCGCCACTGACTGGCATGCGCCACCGAGGCTGTATACCACGGCCAAACCGATGATTCCATACAGCCACATCGCCACCAGGCCAGCGGCTATCATGCAGATTCCACTCACAACCGAAATTCGCATGGCGACGTGCTGCTTCTGCAGCATCATCAGTACGAACCCCGCAGTGCCTGCATACGTCTGTGTGAGTTGCGATACCCCGAGTATGGCGAATATGTAGTAGGCCTGGGCATACTCGCTGGACCACACATGCGATAGCACAAACTTGCCGCTGACCATGAACAAGAGATACCCGGCGAGGCCAAGGATCGTTGCTGCCCCGGCGCCAACCCCCAGGACTCGTTGCAGGTAGCGTTTCTTGCCGCGAACCCAGATTCTTCCGATCGATGGCGCCACCACGGTATTGATCACCGCCAGTGGTATGAGCACGAGTGCCGCCAGGCGCGATGCCAAGCCATATATGGCCAGGCCTGCGGTGTCTCCAAACCATGCGATGATCCACAAGTCCGCTTGTGACATGACAAAGAGCACCACGGTGGTGGTGACGTTGGGACGTGTATCGTGCAGGAGCGTGCGGTAGCTGGTTGGCGTGATGGGGCTGTTGCCAGACTGTGCGCGGTACCAGCGCCTCAGGCTGTAGGCGCCCAGCAAAGTGGTGCAGCCAGCGCCGGCGAGCCCCGCAAGCAGGAGAATGTCCAGATCGAGATGAAATTCGCCGCGCCAGGCAAGGATGACAGTTGCCGCGCTGGCGAGGCTTGCGCCGGTGATCAGGAAGCTGGCCTGGACAAAATGCCCAAGGGCGCGGTGCTGTTCCGAAAGGATCGTGGTCATGGCAGCGAGCAGCATGCTGATCGATACCAGAGGCGCCAAGTGCTGCAGCAACTGCAGCAATTCGGCGCCCTCATAGCGTGAGAGCACACGCATGAAGACGTTGAAGCCGATAGCTAGAGTGACTGTGGACACCAGGGCAATGAGCAGGGTGCGCCGTATGACCTGCTTGACCTTGCCGCTGTCACGTTGGCCCTGAGCAATGGAAATGCAGGCAGGCGCGGTGATGCTCAAACCGAGTTGGCCTAGCGTGGCAAGGGCGGCGATGATGGATTGAGCGAGGAAGAACAGGCCGACTGACGTCTGCGGCATGGTCATCGGAATGATGATGCCTGTCAGGGCGCCTGAACCTAGTAACAGGAAACGTCCGAATACTGCAGCGATGCTCGCAGCCACAGGTGATGACAGCGCGTTGTTCACTTTCCCTATCGACATGACGCTTGTTGCTACCTGATTGAATTGGCGGATTCTGTTTGGTTTTGCTGATCGTGTCCACGATCGATTGAGGGTGATGGCTATGAGTCATCATTAGGCCGGAGGCGTCTCCGTTTTTTTGCCTGTACTGACGTTGTGGCTTGAAGTGCTTCGGCCTTTCTGCCTTTATAGTGGCCCGCTGGGGCTTATTGATTGTTCGCTCAGCATCGATACCTGTAGAAAAATCCAACGGTAACAGGTAATTGTCCAGCTACGCCCATTGTTATCGCCTGTACACACCCGAACAATAAAAGGTTGACGTTAATGAGATCTATTAGCTTTTGCGCTTTCTCTCATCAATGAGAGGAGGTGATGTGCTGCAGTGGTAAGTGGAAAATCGCACTAAAGTGACAAGGGTCGTGTGATTCAGAGCATTCAGGAACGGGTTCCGAGGGAGGATGGAAGGTGCGCGCAAAATTACTGGGGCTACCTCGTCGGCACAAGCGTTTGCTGCAGGTGGTGGCCGATACCGTATTGATCTGGGCGGCCTTGTGGTTGGCATTTGTCGTACGGCTCGGCATCGATGATCTGGCCAATCCGATTATCGATCACACGTGGTTATTCATCTGCGCGCCTGTGGTGGCTATTCCGCTATTCATTCGATTCGGCTTGTATCGGGCGGTGATGCGCTATTTCGGCAACGATGCATTGATTGCCATCATCAAGGCCGTCACTTTGTCGGCGCTGATCCTTGGTTTCGTCATCTATTGGGCCAGCAATCATCAGAACGTGGTGCCGCGCTCGATCACGTTCAACTACTGGTGGCTCAGCCTCATCATGATCGGTGGCCTGCGCCTGGCCATGCGTCAATACTTTCTGGGTGACTGGTTCGCCGCTGCTGCCAAGCATGTGCCTTTCGCAAGTCGCGACAACGGCCTACCCAAGGTGGCCATCTATGGTGCGGGTGCTGCGGGCAATCAGCTGGCCACGGCCCTGCGGATGGACAGGGCGATGCGCCCGGTGGCATTCATTGACGATGACCATAGCATCAGTGATCGGGTGATTTCCGGCCTGCAGGTCTATCAGCCGGAACGGTTGCAGCAGATGATCGACGCTACCGGGGCTGAGGAGATTCTCTTGGCCATTCCCTCGGCCAGTCGCACTCGGCGTCGTGAAATCCTCAATTTTCTCGAAGGTTTTCCGCTGCATGTGCGCAGTATCCCCGGCTTCATGGACCTGGCGAGCGGCAGGGTAAAGGTCGATGATATTCAGGAGGTCGATATTGCCGATCTGCTGGGTCGCGATGCCGTGCCGGCACAGCATGATCTGCTGGAGCATTGCATCGTCGAGCAGACGGTCTTGGTGACGGGGGCGGGTGGGTCGATCGGCTCGGAATTGTGCCGGCAGATTCTTGGGCAGGCACCTCGCACGCTGCTGCTGTTCGAGCACAGCGAGTTCAATCTATACAGCATACTTTCCGAGCTTGAGCAGCGTATTGCCCGGGAGTCGCTGGCGACGCAGCTCATTCCAATATTGGGATCGGTGCGCAATCAACGGCAGTTGCTCGACATCATGAAGGCCTGGCACGTCGATACCGTGTATCACGCAGCGGCTTACAAGCATGTGCCGATGGTTGAGCACAACATCGCCGAAGGCGTACTGAACAATGTCATTGGCACACTGCACACTGCCCAGGCGGCAGTGCAGGCAGGGGTCTCGAACTTCGTGTTGATCTCCACCGACAAGGCCGTACGCCCGACAAACGTGATGGGGAGTACCAAGCGGCTGGCGGAAATGACCTTGCAGGCGCTCAGCCGTGAAGTTGCACCTGTGCTGTTCGGTGATGGGGGCAATGTTTCGCAGGTGAACAAGACACGCTTCACCATGGTGCGCTTCGGTAATGTGCTGGGTTCATCCGGTTCGGTAATCCCGCTGTTCCACAAGCAGATCAAGGCGGGCGGGCCCCTCACTGTTACCCATCCGAAGATCACGCGATATTTCATGACGATTCCCGAAGCGGCTCAGTTGGTCATCCAGGCGGGCTCCATGGGGCAGGGCGGCGACGTGTTCGTGCTGGATATGGGAGGGCCGGTCAGGATCGTCGAGCTGGCGGAAAAGATGATTCACCTTTCCGGTTTTAGTATTCGATCCGAGCGTAACCCGTCGGGCGATATCGCCATCGAGTTCACCGGGTTGCGGCCTGGCGAAAAGCTGTATGAGGAGTTGCTCATTGGCGACAATGTCCTGGCCACGCGGCACCCGATGATCATGAGTGCCAGTGAGGATTTCCTGCCCTGGGATGTGCTCAAGGAGCGTTTGGCTGAATTGCTGGCAGCTGTGGCTGGCGAAGACTTCGCCCGGGTGCGTCAGATTTTGCGTGAGACAGTTAGCGGGTATTCACCAGATGGTGAGATCGTCGACTGGATCTATCAGCAACGGCGCCTTGACCCGTGATCTCGGGCGTGGGCACGCAAGGCGGATACCCCTGCTAACAAGCGTGGTCCTCGAAGTTGCCGTGGCCCCGTATATGGGGCGCTTGAACGCCCCGTCGCCAATTGACGGGGAACTTCTCTGCACTGATCTCCTCTACTACCCACCTGGCGCAACCTATGCCCGTACGCGGCCTGTGGGTTGCCAGGGCTTGCAGGCGGCGCTCGGTTCCCCCGATGTTGCTGCGCGGTAAAGCGTCCAGAGTAAGGAAAATCGGAACACATGCAGAGTGATCAAGCACGCCTGGTCGAGAGTGATGAAATCGATCTGTTCGAGCTGGTGGAAGGTATTTGGCGGCAAAAGCTGTTGGTCTTCCTCATTGCAGCGTTGGTAACGGCAGGGGCCTGTGCCTACGTTCTGCTGGCAACTCCGGTCTATGAGGCCAAGGTATTCGTGCAACCACCTTCGCAGAACGATATTGCTCAGCTGAAGTATGGCCGGGGAGGGGGGAGTGGTTTGAGTTCGTTCTCGGTCAAGGATGTCTACGGTGTCTATCTTCGCCATCTGCAGTCAGAGTCCTTGCGTCGAGAGTTTTTTCGCACGTATTACCTGCCGAGCCTGTCCGAAAAGAAACGTCATGACTCGCAGGATGCGCTGTACAACAAGTTCAAGGAAACACTGACGGTCGGGCCGGCCAGCAAGCAAGCGCCCGATCGCTTTGTGGTGATAGCCAATAACCCCGACTCCCAAAGCGCTGCGCAATGGGTCGTCCGTTATCTGGAAATGGCAGGTGAACGGGCAAAGCGTGAAGTGATCAAGGATGCTCGGGCCGATGCCCTTGTCAGGGCGGATAATCTGGAGCAGCAGATCACTGCCGCCCGAGAGAGCGCACGCAAGCAGCGTGAGGATGAACTGGTTCAGCTCAACGAGGCATTGAAAGTCGCCGAGTCAGTGGGGCTTGAGAAGCCGCCGATCATTTCCAATAGCCTCTCCAGTGAAGTATCCGCTGGTATGGACGGATCATTGGTCTATATGCGTGGTGCCAAGGCGCTGGAGGCAGAAATTGAAAACCTGCGCGCACGTCAGTCGGATGACCCGTTCATCAACGATTTGCGTCAGCGCCAGGAGTCCATCAGTTTCTATCGCTCGTTGCGTGTCGACCCTGCAGTCATCGCTGTATATCGCCAGGATGGGGCGATCGAGTCTCCTGACCGGCCCGTGCGTCCCAACAGGGTTCTGGTAGTCACCATGTCTGTGTTGTTGGGTGTCGTGCTGGGCGGGATTGTTGCCGTCATGCGTGACATTCGAGCAGGTCGGTGGCGACGGGGGCGTGTCATGGCGACGTGACTGACACCTGACTGTCACGTTTCGATGGTCAGTAAATGCTAGAAATGGCATAATGCCGGCTTCCATCCATTCGGGCCAAGGAGGGTTCCGCCTGTCTATTGCCGGCGTTGTCTTGCCTTATCCCGTGGGGAGACTCACTCACTGGCAGGCTTAAGCGTGACTAGCATTTCTTCGATTCCCTCCGTTTCAGTTCGTGACGAAGTTGACCTTCTTGCACTCTTGCAGGTGATCTGGCGTAAAAAGGCCCAGATCGCCACCGTTGCCGTGGCTTCGGGGTTGGTGGCTGCGGCTTACGCATTCCTCGTCACGCCAGAATATGAAGTCAGCACGCTGTTGCGCACAGCCGCCATCAATGATCTGGATGCGTTGAACCGCACCAAGATCTACAAGCTGCCGCCGGAGCAAGCGCTCAACCGGCTGGGAGCTTCGCTCGACAGCTACGATACGCGGCTGGGGTACTTCCGCACCAACGAGGAGCTGCAGGCAGCCTACCTCGAATCAGGTCGGACCCAGGAACAGGCATTTGAGGATTTCAACCGCAATGCGCTGAAAGTCGTACAGCCTGACCCGAAGAAGACCAATTTGCTGGCGAAGTTCATCGGTGTGGACATGCGCTATCCTGCCGGTGTCGACGGCAAGGCTGTACTCAACGGCTTGGTTCAGTATGCGGTACAGCGGGAGCGCGAGCAGATCTCCCAGGATCTCAAGGTCATTATCGACAACCGGGTCAAGGAACTGGATGGTCAGTTGGCCGTTGTTCGGGTCGATTATGAAGCCAACAAACAGAGCCGAATTGCCGTGCTGCGCGAAGACGATGTGCTCAAGCGTGCCCAGCTCAATGATGAGCTGCGCGCCCTCAGGGTTCAGCTGAAGCAGCGTCGTGATGATCGGATTGCGTTGTTGAACGAAGCGATATCGATTGCCCGCACGCTGGGTCTGAAAAAGCCGAGCACGCCATCCTCCATGGGAATGAGCGAGGCTGACAGTGGTGCGAACGTGATTCGTACCGAAATCAACAACCAGCAGATCCCCCTCTACTTCATGGGTACCGATGCGCTTGAGGCGGAAAAGCAGGCGCTGCGCAATCGTTCGTCTGATGACTTCGTTTCTCCGCGCGTTTCGGAAATCCGCAAGGAGCTGCTGATGCTGGAGCAGAACCGGAAGATTCAAGCCCTTGAACAGCGCAAGAACGACGAACTGTTCCTCAAGAATATCGAGGGCTTGCGCGCGGAGCGTGCCCGCTTGCTGAGCATCGACACTGACATGAGTGATCTGCGCCTGGTGGTCGTCGACAGAGCTGCGGTTGAACCGCTTCGCGCGGTGTTCCCCAAGAAGTCGCTGGTCATTGCCATGGGGCTGGCGATCGGCGTGCTGATCGGCATGGTCTTCGTGCTCATTCGCCATACCATGCGCATGCGTACGCGCGAGAACGAGGCATTGCGCGGGGAAATTTTGCCCGTGGCGCAAATCTTGCCAGCAGAAGCGCTGCCTTCCGCCAAAGCTTAAATAGGGCGCCTGGAGCCGGTATTACCCGTTAATGCCGGCTGCCGTTAAATCCTGCTGCAATCTGATGCATCAATGGCCTGCCTATTAGTAAACGAGCTTCCGCTTGCGCAGTGGCGGGTGGATTAACCACTGGAGTTGCAACTCTCCAATTACACATCGTTACAAATTCGATGTGATGGGAGTTGTTGTCGGACGTGACCTGGCTTGCCTGGCTACCGTCCTGCTTGGATTCGTAAAACATCTTGGAATGAACATGCACTCAATGGATAGCGTACGGCTCGCGGTTCTTGGCCTTGGTTATGTTGGCCTGCCCCTGGCCGTGGAATTTGGAAAAACACGCGAGGTAGTGGGTTTCGATATCAATCAAGCGCGGATCGACGCCTTGCGCAAAGGTCACGATTCGACGCTGGAAGTCAGCGATCGCGAACTGGCAGAGGCCACGAAGCTGAGCTTCAGCGCTGACATCAATGAGCTGCGTGATTGCAATGTATTCATTGTCACCGTGCCGACACCCATCGACGAATTTAACCAGCCCGACTTGACGCCACTGATCAAGGCGTCCGAAACCATCGGCAAAGTTCTGAAGGCGGGCGATATCGTCATTTACGAATCCACCGTCTACCCCGGCGCCACCGAGGAAGATTGCGTGCCGGTGCTCGAGCGGGTATCGGGCCTGGTGTTCAATCGGGACTTCTATGCGGGTTACAGCCCAGAGCGCATCAACCCGGGTGACAAGCAGCACCGTCTGGTCAACATCAAGAAGGTAACTTCCGGTTCAACCCCCAAAGTTGCTGAAGCGGTAGATAAGCTGTATCGGGAAATCATCGTTGCCGGTACGCACAAGGCCAGCAGCATCAAAGTGGCCGAGGCCGCCAAGGTCATCGAGAACACCCAGCGCGACCTGAACATCGCACTGATCAATGAGCTTGCGGTGATTTTCAACAAGATGGGGATCGATACCGAGGCCGTTTTGCAGGCGGCAGGTACAAAGTGGAACTTCCTGCCTTTCCGTCCGGGCCTGGTGGGCGGGCATTGCATTGGTGTCGACCCATACTACCTGACCCACAAGGCTCAAAGCCTCGGCTATCACCCAGAAATTATTCTGGCCGGGCGTCGGCTGAATGACAACATGGGCGCCTATGTGGTTTCGCAGTTGGTGAAGGCAATGCTCAAACGCAAGATTCACGTCGATGGCGCTCGCGTGCTCATCATGGGCTTGACGTTCAAGGAAAACTGCCCCGACTTGCGTAACACCAAGGTGGTCGACATCTATCGGGAGTTGCAGGAGTACAACGTCCAGGTGGATGTCTTCGATCCATGGGTCAGCGCCCAAGAGGCTGAGCAGGAGTACGGCATCACGCCGGTACAGATGCCAGACCATTCCACTTACGATGCCGTGATCCTGGCGGTCGCACATGAGCAGTTCAGTGAAATGGGCGAGCATGCCATTCGCGTCCTGGGCAAACCAGAGCATGTGCTGTACGACCTCAAATACCTGCTGCCAGCAGCCGCCAGTGACCTGCGTCTGTGAGTTGGCGCGCGCTCGTCGTTTCCAGTTGCTCGATTGATATCAATTAAAGGTGCCTACATGAGTGCTTACCAGACGCTCGTCTCTGAATTGCCATTGTCGCCACGGACCTGGCTGATCACTGGCGTCGCCGGCTTCATCGGTTCCAATCTGCTGGAAACCTTGCTCCTTCTGGGGCAGCGGGTACGAGGGTTGGACAACTTTGCCACCGGTCATCAGCACAACCTGGATGAAGTGAAGCAGCACGTCAGCGCCGAACAGTGGGCAGCCTTCGAGTTCATCGAAGGTGATATCCGCAACTTGCAGGACTGCCAGGCGGCTTGCGAAGGTGTCGATTATGTATTGCACCAAGCCGCGCTGGGTTCGGTGCCGCGATCGATCAATGACCCTATCACCACCAATGCCACCAACATCGACGGCTTTCTGAACATGCTCGTCGCTGCTCGGGATGCGCAGGTTAAAAGCTTCACCTACGCCGCGAGCAGTTCTACCTACGGTGACCATCCAGGGTTGCCGAAGGTCGAAGACCGTATTGGCAAGCCATTGTCACCCTATGCGGTGACCAAATACGTGAACGAGCTATACGCTGAAGTGTTTGCCCGTACCTATGGTTTCCAGACCATTGGCTTGCGCTACTTCAACGTTTTCGGCAAGCGGCAGGATCCAAACGGCGCCTACGCAGCGGTAATTCCCAAGTGGACGTCCGCAATGTTGGAGCAGGCCGATGTGCACATCAATGGTGATGGTGAAACCAGTCGTGACTTCTGTTTCATCGAAAACGTTGTGCAGATGAACCTGCTGGCCGCCACCAGCCAGCAGGCTGCGCAGAATCAGGTGTTCAACGTCGCCGTGGGAGACCGGACGACGCTCAACGATCTGTTCGCCTATTTGGCGCAGGCACTGGGCGAGAATGGTGCTCCTTATACCAAGGCGCCCCTGTACCGAGCGTTCCGCGAGGGGGATGTGCGCCATTCCCAGGCTGATATCAGCAAGGCCAGCACCCTCCTGGGCTATCGGCCTGAGTTCACTATCAAGGAAGGGATTCAGAAGGCGATGCCTTGGTACATCAACTTGTTGATGTGAAGTCGCCGCCTGCAGGGCATAGCGCTGCAGGCGTGCGGGTAACGGCACTGCCGGACTGATTGGAAGCTTGGGAAGATATGAGCAAGGGTACCGTTTTCTACATCGGCGGGTTTGAACTGCCAGACAAGAATGCTGCGGCGCTGAGGGTACTGGCCAATGGCAAGATCCTGCGCAACCTTGGCTACGAGGTGGTCTTCATTGGCATCGACACCGCATTGCCGGTCGGCTCCGCCGCTATGCGCTCCGATCATTCCGGGTTCGAATGCTGGGCAGTACCTTACCCGCGCGGGACCCTGGCATGGTTGAAATATCTAGTCGGCTTGCCCGCAGTGCTGGATGTGCTCAACGCAGAGCGCGATGTAAAACCGGTGGCAGCGATTTGCTACAACTATCCGGCAGTGGCCAGTCTGCGAATCCAGCAGGCGTGCCGCCGCCTGGATATCAAAGCCTTGGCTGATGCGACAGAATGGTATGACGCGACGGGTGGCAGCCTTTCCTATCGGCTGATCAAGTATGTCGACACCACCTTGCGTATGCATGTCGTGCACCCGCGTACCCAAGGGGTCATTACCACCAGTCGTTACCTGACGGATTTTTACCAGCGTCGGGGCAAGGCGACGGTCGAATTACCCACGCTGTTCGATGGCGACCGCTTCAAGGCGCCGCCATTGGTGGTTGACGAGCGTGCTGTGCATTTCATCTACGTGGGTTCGCCATTTGATGCAGGCAAGGTCAACCGCTCCCGTACGAACCTGAAAGAGCGGCTGGATACCTGCATCCAACTGTTCCATGCCTTGTTCCGTAAAGGCAGCGCGTTCAGGTTCGATGTGTACGGTATTACCCAAGCCGACTACCTAAGGGTGTTCCCGGAACACGAACAGATGTTGAGTGACATGCTGGCGTGCGTGGAGTTTCACGGGCGAAAACCCAACCAGCAGGTGTTGAACTGCATAGCCAGCAGTGATTTCAGCATCTTTTTCCGTGACCGTACCCGCGTCACGCTTGCCGGGTTCCCGTCCAAGCTGGCCGAGTCGATCAGTGCCGGGACGCCGGTCGTTTCCAACCAGATGCCCAGCCTGGAGTCTTTTGCCGCCAGCGCCGGCGTGGTGCTCGCCAAGCCTGGTGACGAGCTCAGGGTGGTGGAGGCACTGCTAGCGATGACGCGCGCCGAGATCGACACCATGAAGCAGCAGGCGTTTGAATCGAAGACGTTCCACTATGACAACTATCGGCCGCACGTGGCTGAATTTATGCAAGAAGTAGGAGCTTGAGATGGGGCTTGGCAGACTTTCCAAGGTATTCACCGTACCGTTTCGGAGGTTCTATGCAGCCTACGATCCTAGTGCCTATGCCCGACGCATAGGGGTGAACATGAAAGGGCGCGTCACCATCTATGGTTCGAGCTACGCCATGTTTAGCTCCGAGCCTTATCTGGTGACCTTGGGCGACAATGTCTTCATCAGTATCAACGCGCATTTCGTCTGCCATGATGGGTCCACCTTGCCGTTCAGGGCTGAAATACCAGACCTGGAGTTGGCCGGTGAAATTACTGTGGGTAATAACGTCTTCATCGGCATGGGGGCACTGATTCTGCCCAGCGTCAACATCGGTAATAATTGCATTGTCGGCGCCAATGCAGTGGTTACCCGCTCAGTCGCGGACGGCACCATTGTTGCGGGCAACCCGGCGAGGGTCGTAGGGCAAACAGACGATTTCTTGCAGCGCGCGCAAGCCAAGTCTCTGAAGATCGGTCATTTGCATGGCCAGGCGAAAGTAGACGCCTATAAAAGGATCTTCAACAAGCCATGAAATGGTTCAGTTACCGTTATCTGCCCGTCAATATATATATCGGCTATTCGGTCTTCGTCCTCGCCAGTTTCTTCCTGGGGCCGATCGAATACAAAGGTATGGATAGCGTGCTGTTGATGACTTTCCTGTTGCCCATGTTGGTGCTATTCGCTGTCGGTTTCTTGATGGGCGCCCGCGGTGATTACAATCTACTGGTGGATACCCAGGCCGGGCGGCTCAACGCGCTGTTCCGGGTCAACCGCCTCGTCAAGCTGTTGTTGCTGTTTGCCGCAGTCGCCTCGGTGGTGCAGTGGTACGGGTTCATTTCATCCGGCGGTGGTTTGTCCCTGGATGGCATTGGTGAAAGCTATGTGGCGGGCTATGAAGGTTATGAGCGCGGCCAGGCGACCGTCGACGCCGCCTATATTCTCAATATCTTCCTCCAGGTATTCATTACCCTGGCGTTGCTATTCGGCTTCTACTACTACTCGGTGATGGGACGGCTTGGCAAAACCACCTTCTTATTCATCGTGATGACCTATTTGCTGGTAAACGTGCTGGGCGTAGGCAAACAAAAGTATCTCGGCGATCTGGTGATCTTCAGCTTCTTCCTGTTTGCCATCAACGCTGCCGCGCGCCGCCTGCGGGTAAAACTGTGGTCTGCGGTGGTGGGTGGGGTGTTTGGTTGTGTGGTGTTCTTCCTGTTCGTTGAAATTCTCCGGCAGCGCTATCAGGCGGCTGGCATCAGCATCGACAACATCTACGAAAAGGTTCACCCCCTGGTTTATTGGAACTACGAGTCCTGGGTGATTGGTGTGGTCGGCGAAGATTATGCGCTGGCCCTGGGTATTTTTCTTGGTTACTTCACCAACGGCCTCAATGGGCTCTACCTGAGTCTGACACTTCCCTTCGAATGGTCTTATCTGGTCGGTAACTCCTATTCGCTCGGGCGTATCGTCGAAATTTTCACGGGGGCCAGCGGTGCGGTACTGGAACACACCTACCCCTATCGTGTCGGCGAAGTCTATGGTTGGGAATTCGACAAGTGGCACTCGTTGTTTGCCTGGATGGCCTCGGACTTTACATTCCCAGGCGTCGTGTTGCTCACGCCGGTTTTCGCCTATGTCTATGCGCGCGTATGGCTGCAGGCTGTGGCCGCCTCCAATCCTTTTTCCGGGCCACTGTTCATCTACCTTTCGATGGGGCTGGTTTTCAGTTACTCCAACAATCAGCTCATGCACAGCCTGTCAGGCGTGATGGTGTTGGTGGTGCTGCTGCTGGGCTGGCTGCTCTCGCGCAATCGGGCAGTTGCCTTGCGCACCCCGTTGCGCCAGGGTGAGGCGACAGGGCAATGAAAGTGCGGCTCTTCAGTTATGCGTTGTTGGCTTTTCTGCTGATCCTGCTCGGTAAACTGAGCGGGTTCTTCAAGGACATTCTTTTCACCTATTACTACGGTGTATCGGCTGTCACTGACGGTTATTTCCTGGCTAACTCAATTGCGTCCCTGTTGTACATTGCTGTGTACTCATCCATTCCAGTCTTGGTCGTGCCGCTGTACTCCCGCTTGCTGTCGGCTAATGATCGTGCCCAGACAGATGCCAACCTGACGCGTGTCCTGGCATTTTTCCTGGCCATCTCTGTGGTGTTGGGCGCCGGCGTGACGGTGGGTGCGCAGCCACTTGTGGAATTATTTGCAGGCGCGGCGAGCCGCGAAGTGAAGGCGCTGGCGGGCGACTATCTGGGAATTGTGGCGTTGACCTTTGCCTTGTCTACCGTGGTGGCTTTTCTCAATGCACTGCAGACCGTACACAAGCGGCCGTTACCCAGTTATATTGTGCCGCTGGTCAACAATATGATGTTCTGCCTGGGGCTGGTACTGTTTAGTGCGTCGTCCGGGTTGACGCACATACTGTACCTGGGCGTGGCGGCTTGGTTGCTGCTGATGGTGGCAAATGCCTGGACTAGCCGTCGCTACTTTACCCTCAACTTTGCCGCCTTCGCTGAGCCGTTGAAGGGGCCAGGCCTGCTGATGCTGTTTGTGCCGGCAGCCTTGTCCTTCTATGTCGAGCAAGTCAACAGTTACGTGGGCGTGTATTTCGCCTCTCAACTCGGGGCCGGGGCCATCTCGGTGTTGGGGTATGCAGGCAAGCTGAACCTGATCTTCCTGTCTATTTTTCTGGTGTTTCTCACGGCCACGTTGTTTCCAAAAATCGCCGCGCTGGTCGCCAGGGATGACGGTGATGGCCTGGACGACTACTTGAATCTCTGCCTGCGCATCATCTTCCTCTGTGCGCTGCCCGTCGTGCTGTTCATGATCTTCTATGCCCACCCGATCGTCGAACTCCTGTTCATGCGAGGCAAGTTTTCCGAGGCGGACGTTGCCCGTGTCGCAGGCGTTTTGTCGGTGATCCTGTTGGCCGTTCCTTTCGCCTTAGTCCGGGATCTGCTCAATCGCGTCTTCTTTTCCTGTGGCAATACCTCGAGGCCGTTCATCATCTCGCTTGCGTCGCTGCTCCTGAACTTGGCGATCAGCCTGCTCGCCTACCGAACGTTCGGTTTGCAGGGGCTGGCATGGGCGGTGGTGTTTGCAACTGTCCTAAGCTTCATGTTGGGCGCTTATTTCGTAAAGCGCGAGGCAGGCATTGCGTTGTTGCGCCCGAACCTCCGAAGTTTGTGCATCGCCCTCGCATGCCTGGCGTTCGCGTTTGCCCTGTTGCGCGTGATGGATGCCTACCTGTCGAGCCTGTGGCTGGTGCTGTGCATACCGTTCGCGGGGTGTTACTTCGCAGCGTTGTACGCGTGCAGAGTACGTGAAACCAAACTGTTGATCGGCTGGGCGCGGCGTAAGCTCGGGCGGTAGAAGTTGCTGTTGCGGGGCCCTCGCATGCACGCAGTGAGGGCTGTTGGATATACCGGTGGACAGAGAGTCTCGAGCTGTTTGGTGGCGAGGCTCCTTTCTTTATTCATGATGGGAAGCACATGTTTGATAACAAGGTTTTGATGATCACCGGCGGTACCGGTTCTTTTGGTAATACCGTGCTGAAGCGTTTTCTGAACACAGGTGTTCGCGAAATTCGCATCTTCAGCCGCGATGAGAAGAAACAGGAAGACATGCGCATTGCCTTGGGCAATGACAAGGTCAAGTTCCACATCGGTGACGTACGCGATTACCAAAGCCTGGCGCAGGCAATGGTCGGCGTCGATTTCGTCTTCCATGCGGCGGCGTTGAAGCAGGTGCCTTCATGCGAGTTCTATCCGATGGAGTCGGTCAAGACCAACGTCATCGGCACCGAAAATGTTTTGAGCGCGGCGGTGGCGAACGGTGTGAAACGCGTGGTGGTGCTCAGCACCGATAAAGCCGTTTATCCCATCAATGCCATGGGCATTTCCAAGGCTATGGCGGAAAAAATAATGGTCGCCAAGTCCCGGGCAATCCCGGTCGGTGGGCCGGTAGTATGCGCGACCCGCTATGGCAATGTTATGGCGTCTCGAGGTTCGGTGATCCCTTTGTTCATCGAACAACTTAAGCGGGGCGAGCACCTCACGGTGACCGACCCGTCAATGACACGCTTCCTGATGTCGCTTGAAGACTCTGTAGACTTGGTGCTGCACGCCTTCGAGCATGCCGAGCAGGGTGATATCTTCATCCAGAAGGCCCCAGCTTCGACCGTGGGCGAACTGGCAGAAGCGCTGCAGCAGTTGTTCAAGCGGCGGACCGAGGTCAAGGTGATCGGCACGCGACACGGTGAAAAACTGTACGAATCGCTGTTGTCCCGCGAAGAAATGGCCAAGTCCGAAGACATGGGGCGTTACTATCGGGTTCCTGCAGACAACCGTGACCTTAACTACAAAAAATACTTTGTCGAAGGCGAGCCGGATATTTCGAGCGGTGATGATTACACGTCTCACAATACCGAACGTCTCGATGTCGAAGGGATCAAGGCCTTGCTGTTGAAACTCGAATTTGTCAGGTCGGCGCTCGACACCTGAGCCTGTGGAACTGGGTTGTCGGCGCGGGCGCCCAGTGGGTTGACGCAGCAGTTTGCACAAGGCGCCCCCAGACTTGGTGGTAATATGCTCGCGCTGGCAAAGGACCGGGTCGTGGAGCGCTTCGCTGTTTCAACACTTGCAGGTGACGCACGACAATTGCGGCCATGGACGGTGCACTACAGGTCAACGCCGGGCGCCCTGCTCAACATGGGCGCCTTAATGACATGTCGTTCCGCCCTTAGTTTGCTGTTCCGCAGGCCGGCCTGACGGAAGGAATAGACCTGTGCACAAGCGTGCATGAGAACAAAGGGCCAGCGTTACCACACGGCCCACATACGTCAGGGTCATTCAAGGCATCCGTGCGATGCAAGAATGATCCGGGACAATCATTCAAGGGCATTAGGGGTGGCATGAAAGCGGTTTTACTGATGGTGATCAATGATCCGGCATTCTTTCTTTCTCACCGGCTGCCTGTCGCAGAGTCGGCAAGGGAGCAGGGGTATCAGGTTCATGTCGCCACTCGAAATGGCGCGGCAGTTGAGCAAATCATTCGTCGCGGTTTCAAGCACCATGAACTTTCGCTGACACGCAGTGGCAAAAACCCGTTCAGCGAATTGAAGGCGCTGTTTTCACTGTGGCTGCTGTGCTGGCGGTTGCGGCCTGACGTGCTCCACATCGTCACCATCAAGCCGGTTCTGTACGGTGGCATCGTTGCGCGTCTTTCACCGGTCAAAGGTGTACTAGCGGCAATTTCCGGCCTGGGTTTCGTGTTCATGGCCCGAGGTCGGAGGGCGGCAATCCTGCGTCGCATCATCACGCTACTCTATCGAGTTGCGCTGGGTAAGCGTAACCTGCGCGCGGTGTTTCAGAACCCGGATGATCAACAAGCCTTGGCTGCCATTGGGGCCATTACGGATGACAAGAGCGTACTGATCCGCGGTTCTGGTGTGGACTTGCAGCAGTATCAGCCATGCCCTGAAGCACCCGGTACCCCCGTGGTCAGCCTGGTCGCCCGCCTATTACGCGACAAGGGCGTTCGCGAGTTTGTCGAGGCCGCGCGCATTCTCGACGGGCGTGGTGTTCGGGCATCATTCCAATTGGTTGGCGACCCAGACCCGGGTAACCCCAGCAGCATCGACGCCGATGACCTGGAGCGGTGGGCGGCAGAGGGTATTGTCAACTGTGTGGGGTACCGGGCCGATGTCGCAGAGGTGCTCAGGCAATCGCATATCGTGACATTGCCGTCGTACCGGGAGGGGTTGCCCAAGGTGCTGGTTGAGGCGGCTGCCTGCGGGCGAGCGGTGGTCACCACTGATGTGCCGGGTTGCCGCGACGCGATCGAGGCTGATGTAACCGGGTTGCTGGTTCCGGTACGCGATGCACACGCATTGGCGGACGCGATTCAGCGTCTGCTTGAGGATGAAGGGCTGCGCCGGCACATGGGTAATGCTGGCCGGGCATTGGCCGAGCGTGCCTTTGCCATCGAAAGTATTGTCGCCCAGCATATGGCGGTTTACCGGACACTGGAGAGCAACGTGTGAGACAGCGAGTACTGGTTACAGGTGCAACAGGCTTCGTCGGCTCGCGGGTAATCGAGCATCTGCTGCGCAACCCCGAGATCGAAGTGCTCGGTGGCTTGCGAGTAGTCGGCAAGGCACTTCCAGCAGGAGCTCAGGCCTTCTTGACCGGTGAACTGGACGGCCGCCGTGAGTTGCCGTCTCTTGATGGCATCCATGCCGTTATTCACTGCGCGGCGCGTGTCCACATCATGAATGATGATGCGCAGGACCCCCTTGCCGAATTTCGGCAAACCAACGTCAAAGGGACGCTGGACCTTGCAAGGCGCGCCGTCGAAGCAGGTGTGCAGCGCTTCGTGTTCATCAGTTCGATCAAGGTGAACGGAGAAGGTACTGACGATCGCCAACCTTATTCGGCTGATGAGCAGCCGTCACCTGCGGACCCATACGGCATATCCAAGCTCGAGGCGGAACAAGCACTGCTCGCGCTGGCAGCCGAAACCGGCATGCAGGTCGTGATCATCCGACCGGTGCTGGTCTATGGGCCAGGGGTCAAAGCCAATTTCCAGTCAATGATGAAATGCCTGCACAAAAAGCTGCCACTGCCGCTGGGGGCTATCCGCAACCGGCGGAGCATGGTTGCCCTGGACAATCTGGTCAGCCTCATCGTGGTGTGCCTGCACCATGCACGCGCGGCCAACCAGGTGTTCCTGGTCAGTGATGGTGAAGACCTGGCAACGCCCGATCTGTTGAAACGCACCGCCAAGGCGCTAGGTACCAAAGCCTTCCTGCTACCCGTCCCGGCCTTCATGCTCAAGGCTGCCGCCGCAGCGTTGGGGCGGCCAGGCGTGGCAGCGAGGCTGTGTGGTTCGTTGCAGGTCGACATTACCAAGACCCGCAACCTGCTCGACTGGAATCCTCCGCTCAGTGTCGATCAGGCCTTGCAACTCACCGCCCATGAATATCTGAAGAGTTTGAGCGCATGATCTACTGGTCCATTCTACCTGTGCTGGTGCTGCTGACCTGGTGCATGACCGGCGTACTGCGGCGCTACGCACTGGCGCGCAGCATCATCGATGTGCCCAATGCCAGAAGCTCCCATACCGTGCCGACTCCGCGTGGCGGTGGGGTAGCCATCGTCATCGGTTTTCTGCTGGCCGTTCCGGTGATGGCTTGGAGTGGCGTGCTCGATAGCGGCCCTGCTTGCGCGTTGGTAGGCGCCGGGGCCGGTATCGCCGTGCTTGGATTCCTCGACGATCATGGCCATATCGCAGCGCGATGGCGTCTGCTGGGCCACTTCGCCGGCGCTGCTTGGGTGTTGTTCTGGCTAGGCGGCCTGCCGGCATTGAGTGTGTTCGGTTACACCTTCGACATGGGGCTGGTCGGCAACGTGCTGGCGCTGTTCTATCTGGTCTGGCTGCTCAACCTCTACAACTTCATGGATGGTATCGACGGGCTGGCCAGTGTCGAAGCGATTTGCGCCTGTGTGGGTGGGGCCGTGCTCTATTGGCTGGTGGGCGCGTATGGGGCAGTGTGGGGCCCCTTGATGCTGGCTTGTGCGGTGTTGGGGTTCCTGATCTGGAACTTTCCGCCAGCACGGATTTTCATGGGCGATGCAGGCAGTGGTTTCCTCGGTATCGCGCTGGGGGTTCTTTCCCTTCAAGCCGCTTGGGTCGAGCCGAAATTGCTGCCGGGGTGGTTGATCCTGCTGGGAGTATTCATCGTCGATGCGACCGTGACACTTATCCATAGGCTGTTGCGGGGTGAGAAAGTGTACGAAGCGCACCGCAGTCACGCTTATCAATTTGCCACGCGCCACTACGGCCGGCATTTGCCGGTGACGCTGGCTGTACTCTTGATCAACCTGGTGTGGCTTCTGCCCTTGGCCTGTGCCGTTGCCTTGGATGTGCTGGACGGTTGGGTGGGCCTGTTGCTGGCCTATGCCCCGCTTATCCTGCTGGCGGTCAAGTTCAAGGCAGGTCAGGCCGAAGTACGCTGAGCGCCGGGCCAGCGAGGCTGCTACCCGAATGTTGCTGAGTAGCGGGGCAGTGGGGTGAAACCATGGAATTCGTAGAGGAAAAATGGACAGATTGAGAAAGCGCATGCTTGCGCTGCCACGTCACTACAAGCGTGCGTTGCAGGTGGTCACCGACATTGGGCTAGTCTGGCTGGCATTATGGATGGCGTTTGTCGTCCGCTTGGGCCTGGATGAGTTGAACAATCCGCTGCAGGGGCATCTGTGGTTGTTCTTGACCGCGCCGCTACTTGCGATTCCGATTTTCATTCGTTTCGGCCTTTATCGGGCGGTGATGCGTTATTTTGGCAATGATGCGCTGATCACCATCTTCAAGGCAGTCAGCCTGTCGGCGCTGATCCTGTCGGTGGTCGTATATTGGAGCAGTGGCCACGGTGCTGTGGTGCCGAGGTCGATCATTTTCAATTACTGGTGGCTGAGCCTTCTGATGGTCGGCGGCATGCGCCTGATCATGCGGCAATACTTTTTGGGGGACTGGTATGCTGCCCGGCAGCATGTGCCGTTCGCCAGCCGTGACAACGGTTTGCCGAAGGTAGCCATCTATGGCGCCGGCGCAGCAGGCAATCAGTTGCTGGCGGGGTTGCGCATGAGCCGCACCATGCACCCGGTGGCATTCATCGATGATGAAGAATCAATCACCGACCGGGCGATTTCCGGCTTGCAAGTGTTCAGTGGCAGCGATATCCAGCGCATGATAAATGTTACGGGTGCTGAGCAGGTGCTGTTGGCCATACCGTCTGCCAGCAGGGCTCGTCGCCGGGAAGTGCTAAGTGCGCTCGAACAGTTCCCGCTGCATGTTCGCAGTGTGCCCAGCTTCCTTGATCTGGCGAGCGGTCGGGTGAAGGTCGAAGATATCCAGGAGGTCGATATTGCTGACCTGCTGGGGCGAGACGCCGTGCCCGCCCAGGCAGACCTGCTGGCGCACTGCATCGAGGGCAAGGTGGTGATGGTTACCGGCGCCGGGGGGTCCATCGGCTCGGAACTTTGCCGGCAGATCCTGATGCTCAAGCCCAGGGCGCTATTGTTGTTCGAACACAGTGAATTCAACCTTTACAGTATTCACGCCGAACTGGAGCATCGCATCCAAGTGGAGTCGCTGCCTGTTCGGCTGGTGCCTCTGCTGGGGTCGATCCGCAACCCCCAGTTACTGGTTGATACGCTCATTCAGTGGCGGGTGGACACGGTCTACCATGCGGCAGCTTACAAGCATGTGCCAATGGTCGAGCACAACATGGCAGAAGGCGTACTCAACAATGTATTCGGCACATTGAATACTGCTCAGGCGGCATTGGAAGCCAATGTACCCAACTTCGTCTTGATCTCGACTGACAAGGCTGTGCGTCCGACCAACGTCATGGGTAGCACCAAGCGCCTGGCAGAGATGCTGCTTCAGGCCCTGAGTGGCGAGCAGGCCCCGGTACTTTATGGCGAGCGGGCCAACATCGCGCACGTGCGCAAAACGCGCTTCACCATGGTGCGATTCGGCAATGTGCTGGGTTCATCGGGCTCCGTCATTCCCCTGTTCCACAAGCAGATAAAAGCGGGGGGGCCGCTGACGGTTACCCATCCAAGCATCACCCGCTATTTCATGACGATTCCCGAAGCCGCACAATTGGTGATCCAGGCCGGCTCCATGGGGCAAGGCGGTGATGTATTCGTGCTCGATATGGGCGAACCTGTGAAAATCGTGGCGCTGGCTGAAAAGATGATTCATCTGTCAGGCCTAAGTGTGCGCTCCGACACCAACCCTCATGGTGATATCGCAGTCGAGTTCAGCGGGTTGCGCCCAGGTGAAAAGCTTTATGAGGAACTGCTGATTGGTGACAATGTGTCTTCTACCCAGCACCCAATGATCATGAGGGCTAATGAAGACTGCCTGAACTGGAGCGAACTTAAGGGTCGCCTGGCAGAAATTGCCCGGGCAGTGGAGGAAAAAGACCACAAAGCGCTGCGCCAGATTCTGCGTGAAGTGGTCAGCGGTTATCGCCCTGAAGGGGGGATCGTGGACTGGGCCTATCGGCAACGGTTGGAGCAGGCGGAGTGACAGTGGGCGGGCGTTGAAGAACCGAACATACCGTTTGTTCAGAGTCGGTTGTGATCTGGCGATTCAATGATCAGGGGCTGTGAACTAAGCACTGCCCCTTTTTAAATCGTGTCCTTCTTAACATTGCGAAAGCGGGCACTGCTTCGATGTGTGCCTTTTGTTGTTTTTCGTTAGTGCCGTTGTACGACTGTGCGTGACAGTTTGTTTACATCTGGTCAACCAATCGTTAGCTGAGCAGAGCATTTTTTTCTCCATCGGCGATGGCACAGTGGTAATATTGCGGTCCCTTGAATCTGGGCAGGGTCCAGAGGTTCAACAGCGTCCCCATAAGGAAATTGATTGTGAAAAAGAGTAACTACCTCAACGCTTTGGTAATGAGTGCGGTAGTGGGGGCGACAGCCTTGTTGACTGCGTGTGATAACAAAAGCGCCTGGGACAAGGTGTCCGAGTCGGCACCGTCCACCGCAACTGAGGCTGCGCTCTATCTTCACCAAGAAGCCAAAACGTTCAACGAAGACGAACTGAACAAGCTGGCCAGTGCCTTGGTGAATACGCGGGACCTTCCGTTCATTAAGCAACTGACCGATGAGCTCATTTACAAAACCCGCGACAAGCAGGATAACAAGCTGGCTGTGTTTATTGCCGAGCAAGGTTATCTTGTAAAAAATGATCCGATTTTGGCAAACCGTGCCGGTCTTGAATACAAGACTGGGCGTTTTGTGACCAAGGATTATGACAAGGCTGCAAGCATTCTCGGCAGCCCTGCACTGAAGAAGGCGTCGGTGGCCAAGTTCTACCTGGCAGAAGTTCTGCTGGCAGAAGACAATCCCAAGCGTGACCCTGCTACGGGTAAGGCACTGCTGGTCGAGTCTGCAAATGCGGGTGTCGAAGCTGCCCAAAAGAAACTGCAAGAAATCAACTGATCGGTTCCGCCAGTGCGGCGTTTCTCTGGCGCCGCATTGCTTCCCGAGTCCCACGGCTTTACCTCCCCCCCGTTTACCACGTTAGCCTTCAGGCGGCCCCCTGTGGGCATTTGCATGCTCTTTCTCAAATCTTGCATGCCCAGCTATGCTCCTACAGGATTGTTTGCCGATAGCGTCTGGAGCGACCACGCATGCAGGCGTGCCATCATTGAACACAAGCGAGAATGATCTGAGCCTATGACTATCCTGGTTACCGGCGGTGCCGGCTTCATCGGAGCGAATTTCGTCCTCGATTGGGCAAACCAATCAGACGAGACGATCATCAACCTCGACAAGCTGACCTACGCCGGCAACCTGCAAAGTCTTGCGAGCCTCGAGGGCAACCCGCAACACGTGTTCGTGCAGGGTGACATCGGCGATGGGCCGTTGCTGCAGCGCCTTCTAGCGGAACACCAGCCGCGCGCCGTGCTCAACTTCGCTGCCGAATCTCACGTCGACCGCTCCATTCATGGCCCGCGAGCATTCGTCGAGACAAACGTGGTCGGAACGTTCCAGTTGCTCGAAGCGGTACGCGCGTATTGGCAAGAGCTAGATGCCGAGAGGTATGCGGGTTTCCGCTTCCTGCATGTCTCCACAGACGAGGTCTACGGTTCGCTCAAGGCTTGCGAGCCGGCGTTCACCGAAACACATCAGTACCAGCCCAACAGCCCTTACTCGGCAAGTAAGGCGGCCAGCGATCACCTGGTTCGCTCCTACCACCACACCTACGGCCTGCCGGTGCTGACCACCAACTGCTCGAACAATTACGGCCCCTATCATTTTCCCGAGAAGCTGATCCCATTGATGATAGTGAATGCGCTTGCCGGCAAGGCGCTGCCAGTCTATGGCGACGGCCAGCAAATCCGTGACTGGCTCTACGTCAAGGATCATTGCAGTGCCATCCGCCGCGTGCTCGAAGCGGGTCGGGTAGGCGAGGTGTACAACGTCGGAGGCTGGAACGAGATGCCCAACCTGCAAATAGTCCATCACGTTTGCACGTTGCTCGACGAGCTTCGCCCTCGTTCAGATGGGGAGCCTTATTCCAGTCAGCTCAGCTTCGTTACCGATCGTCCTGGCCATGATCGCCGCTACGCCATCGACGCGCGCAAGCTAGAGCGTGAATTGGGCTGGAAGCCTGCGGAAACTTTTGAAACCGGTATCCGTAAAACCGTCCAGTGGTATCTGGACAACCAGCAATGGGTCCAGGGTGTGCTGTCGGGTAGTTATCGCGAGTGGGTTGAGAAAAACTACGCGGGACGCTCCGTATGACAGTGCCCATCCGTATGCCTATCCGATAGCGGCAAAACAATGCAGCTGACTGACCGCACGCCTGACAGAGATTACATGATATGAGCACAAGTAACCGTAAAGGCATCATTCTGGCGGGCGGCTCTGGTACCCGCTTGCATCCGGCCACGCTGGCGATTTCAAAACAGCTTTTGCCGGTCTACGACAAACCGATGATCTACTATCCGCTGACCACGCTCATGCTGGCGGGCATTCGTGACATCCTGATCATCTCCACGCCGCAGGACACGCCCCGGTTCGAGCAACTGCTCGGCAATGGCGACAAGTGGGGCATCTATATCAGCTATGCCGTGCAACCTTCGCCGGATGGCCTCGCGCAGGCTTTCATCATTGGTGAGGACTTCATTGGCAACGACCTGTCTGCACTGGTGCTGGGTGACAATATCTACTACGGCCATGACTTCCAGTCATTGCTGCTCGATGCGATGGGCCGTGACCAGGGAGCGAGTGTGTTCGCCTACCATGTTACCGACCCGGAGCGTTATGGCGTGGTCGAGTTTGACAGCCGTGGCAAGGCCATCAGCCTGGAAGAGAAACCCGCAAAACCCAAGTCCAACTACGCGGTCACAGGCCTGTACTTCTACGATCAAGACGTGATCGAGATGGCCAAGAGCCTCAAGCCTTCACCTCGCGGCGAGCTGGAAATCACCGACCTCAACCGCCTTTACCTCGAGCGTGAACAACTGTCTGTCGAGGTGATGGGACGCGGCTATGCGTGGCTGGATACCGGTACCCATGATTCGCTGCTCGAAGCCAGTGGCTATATCGCCACCATCGAGCGCCGGCAGGGCTTGAAAGTTGCCTGTCCGGAAGAGGTTGCGTACCGCCAGGGCTGGATCGGTGCGGAGCAGTTGGAAAAGCTGGCCGCGCCGCTGATGAAGAACGGCTATGGGCAGTATCTGCAACGGGTGCTGCGCGATACGATCTTCTGAACATGTAGGAACTGAGCTCGCCTGCCATGGGATGTTTCGCCAGGTGGGCGTGCAACATGCTGTGACGTCTAATCTGGTAACCATTCCCTAGCGCCAAATGCTGGGAGAATGGCCTGTGAGCCGCTAGCGTGGGTGGGGGCAGCTTAGGATCTTGCTGCCTCAAAACTCAACTCACAGGAGTGACCTTCATGCGTAGTACCTTCCTCAAATACCTGCTGTTGCCGCTGTTCGCCGGCTTGTCCTTCTCACTGAGCGCTGCTCCAGAAACCGCCGTCGCGCCGAAGGAGCCGGTGCCTATGGTAAGTCAGGTGCAAGCACCATCTGACATGTTGAACCTGAACACTACAGATGCGCCGACCTTGCAAAAGGAGCTCAATGGCATTGGCAAGGCGAAGGCCGAAGCCATCGTGGCTTATCGGGACGCCAATGGGCCGTTCGCTTCGGTTGACGAGCTGCTGGAGATCAAAGGAATAGGCAACGCGTTGCTGGAGCGCAATCGGGGCAAACTGGTAGTGGAGTAGGGTAACCGGCCGGGGCTGGCGACTGTCTGCCCCGGCGTCATCGCCTGCGAACTATCGATCCTGCGCATCCTTGGCATCCGCCTCTGCATTGCGTTCATGCACCTTGCGTAGCTGTTCATCAGTGAGCGGCAGTTTCTTCGCGGTATCGCGTAACATCATCAACCCGCCCACGATCGAGCCGAGGGCTATGATGAGTATCAGCCAGGCATACCAAGGCATTGTGTGTTCTCCTTCAGCGTCATTGGGCAGTTCTTGTACAAATATTGAACAATTGCCGGTGCTGTTGGTTCAATTATAGGCATCGTGCACTGGCGGGCCAATTCCGTTGACCCGCGGCCCCCAAAGCCTGTGCCACTTCGTTTACAATGCGCGCCGTTTACGACTTGCCAAGAGAACCCGACCATGTCCGCCTGCCAGACGCCCCTGATCGTCGCCCTGGATTTCCCCACCCGTGACGCCGCCCTGAAGCTGGCTGACCAGCTCGACCCCGCCCTGTGCCGGGTTAAGGTTGGCAAGGAGCTGTTCACCAGCAGCGCTTCGGGCATTGTCGAAACCCTGTGCGCGAAGGGCTTCGAGGTGTTCCTCGACCTCAAGTTCCACGACATCCCCAACACCACGGCCATGGCGGTCAAGGCCGCTGCCGAAATGGGCGTGTGGATGGTCAACGTGCATAGCTCTGGTGGCCTGCGCATGATGGCCGCCTGCCGCGAAGTGCTGGCCAAGCGCAGCGGCCCGCAGCCGCTGCTGATCGGCGTGACGGTTCTGACCAGCATGGAGCGTGAGGACTTGGCCGGTATCGGCCTGGATGTGGACCCGCAGGAACAAGTGCTGCGCCTGGCCGCGCTGGCCGAAAAGGCCGGCATGGACGGCCTGGTGTGCTCGGCGCTGGAAGCGCCAGCGCTGAAGGCCGCGCACCCGGCGCTGCAGCTGGTCACGCCTGGCATTCGCCCTGCGGGCAGCGCCCAGGATGACCAACGCCGTATCCTCACCCCGCGCCAGGCGCTGGATGCAGGCTCCGACTACCTGGTGATCGGCCGCCCGATCAGCCAGGCGGCAGACCCGGCCCAAGCGCTGGCAGCCGTTGTCGCTGAGATCCGCAGCTGATCTAACGGGCTTAGCCCAAGGCTGAAAAAAAGGGCCGACATGCAGTGCGCATGTCGGCCCTTTTCATTGCCCTCGAATCAAGCAATAACCAGCGGCTGGAAGCCTTTGATTAGGTCGTCCAGCGCCTTGATCTGCGCCAGGAACGGCTCCAGCTTGTCCAGTGGCAGGGCGCTCGGGCCGTCGCACTTGGCCTGGTCCGGGTTCGGATGAGCCTCCAGGAACAGCCCAGCCAGGCCAACCGCCATGCCGGCGCGGGCCAGGTCGACGACCTGTTCGCGGCGGCCACCGGAGGCCGCACCGGACGGGTCGCGGTTCTGCAGGGCGTGGGTTACGTCGAAGATGATCGGCAAGTCGTCACAGGTGCGCTTCATCACGCCAAAACCCAGCATGTCGACAACCAGGTTGTCGTAGCCCATGCAGGTGCCACGGTCGCACAGGATCAGCTGGTCGTTACCGGCTTCCTTGAACTTGTGCACGATGTTTTGCATCTGCGACGGGCTGAGGAACTGCGGCTTCTTGATGTTGACCGGTTTGCCGGTCTTGGCCAGCGCCACCACCAGGTCAGTCTGGCGAGCGAGGAACGCAGGCAGCTGCAGCACATCGACCACTTCGGCTACTGGCGCGCACTGATAGATCTCGTGCACGTCAGTAATGATCGGGACGCCGAACTCAGCTTTGACCTTCTCAAAGATGCGCAGGCCTTCTTCCAGGCCCGGGCCACGGAAAGAGTGGATCGAGGACCGGTTGGCCTTGTCGAAGCTGGCCTTGAACACGTAAGGGATGCCCAGTTTCTCGGTAACCCGAACGTATTCGGCGCAGGCGGTCAGGGCCAAGTCCTCGGATTCCAGCACGTTGATGCCGCCGAAGAGGACGAACGGGGCGGTGTTGGAGCACTCGATGGTGGGGGTGATCTTGATCATGGTCATCTCTGTAAATCCAGTCACTGGGTTCAGTGGCGATGGCCAATCTTACAAGATCCAGGCAGCACAGGGGCAACCCGCATGCGCCGCAAGGCGAATCCCCCGATGCGACGGTGTTTTCCATCGCACCATCGCGATGCACGAGCCACTGAGACAGTTTCACCACTTCTGCTCGGCAAATAAGCCAGAGCATGGTCAACCCCTCAGGGCTTGATATCAACTGGTGACTGCTACGCCCGCTTTATCAGTGAGTCGCTTTGAAAGCGTTGCCCCGAATTGCCTGAGTGGGTTCTCGATGATGCGCAATGAGCATTCGGCAAGCAGCAGTGTCATCGCAAGTGCTAATGCCAAAGCGCCCAGCCTGGCTGCCGTCGATGTCAGGTCGGTGAGCCCCGAATGCAGGCACAGCTCTCTGGTCAATGCAAACATGGGGTTGTGGATGAGATAGATGGAGTAGGAGCGTGAACCGAGGTAAATCATCAGTTCCTGCACCCTTCCTGCAGGCTCGCTGAGGTTCGAATTGGCTGATGCAATGAACACGACTGCACCGGCGCTGATAGCGACCAAGCCCATGTAGAACGAGGACCAGCTCGCGTTGGCAAGGACAACGGGCAGGGGTAGGCTCAGGACGAAAATGACCGTCACGGTCTTTTTCCCCAAGGCCGTGAACCAGGACGAGAGGCGGTCAGCGTAATAGTGCCAGGCCAGGGCGCTGGCTACACCTAGCAGCAGGGCATCGCTGCGAATAAACCACAGAAGTGTCCCCCAGGGCCGAATCTGTATCGACTGATACAGGGCAATCATGATCACTGGAATAATCAGGGTTTTTCTATTGGTAACCAGTGCGAGCACCATGGGCAGCAATAAATAGAATTGCTCCTCCAATGACAGGCTCCAATAGTGCCACAGTGGCGTAGCAACTCCCCCGGAGTTGCCGACTGACCAGATATGGAGGTTTTGCAGGTTGAGTGCTCCATAGAGCCAGGACTCGAACATCGCCTGTTCAGGGCCGAAGGTTCTGGAGACATCGAAGCCTAGCGTCAAAAGCAGTGTCAACGTTGACCAGGTCAGCGCGGCTGGCCATAACCTGAACAGCCGGCGTACCCAAAAAGTCCCCGCGATGATCCTGAAGGATTGGCCGGTGGAAAATGCCTTCAGCAATGTTGCTGTTATGAGAAAACCGGAGATTGCAAAGAACAGATCTACTCCACCACCCAGCCAGAAATAACTGGTCCAGCTGTACCAGTCTGGATGCAAGACACCCAAGTGAGCGACAAGCGTGATCGATATTGCATAGGCTCGGAGCACCTCTATATCGAGGTTTTTGGGGCTGCTATGTTGCGCTGTCATGAGTGCTCAGGGTCAGGGTGCTTCGGTTTTGCCACTTTATACCTAAGCATAATCCCAGCGTCACCCTATTTGCCTTGGCCTGGGCAGATTCAAACTTTAAGAACCAGCTTGCCAAAATTCTCCCCGCTGAACAGCTTGAGCAGCGTCTCGGGGAACGTCTCCAGCCCCTCGACCACATCCTCCTTGCTCTTGACCTTGCCCGCGGCCAGCCACCCGGCCATCTCCTGCGCCGCCTTGCCGTACTCCTTGGCATGGTCCGTGACCACAAAGCCTTCCATGCGCGCGCGGTTCACCAGCAGCGCCAGGTAGTTGGCCGGGCCTTTGACCGCTTGCTTGTTGTTGTACTGGCTGATCGCCCCGCAGATGACGATGCGGGCCTTGAAGTTGATGCGGGTGAGCACTGCATCGAGGATTTCGCCACCGACGTTGTCGAAATACACGTCCACGCCCTTGGGGCATTCGCGCTTGAGGCCGGCGAGCACGTCCTCGGCCTTGTAGTCGATGACGCCGTCGAAGCCCAGCTCATCCTTGAGGTACTGGCACTTCTGCGCGCCACCGGCGATGCCGACCACGTGGCAGCCCTTGAGCTTGGCGATCTGGCCGACGATGCTGCCCACCGCGCCGGCTGCACCGGAGATGACCACGGTATCGCCGGCCTTGGGCTGGCCAACTTCGAGCAGGGCGAAGTAGGCGGTCATGCCGGTCATGCCCAGGGCCGAGAGGTAGCGCGGCAGCGGGGCAAGCCGGGGGTCGATCTTGTACAGGCCCTGGGGTTGGCCGGTGAAGTAGTCCTGCACGCCGAGGGCGCCGCTGACGTGGTCACCGGGTTTGTAGTCGGGGTGGTTGGAGGCCACCACTTCTCCCACGCCGAGGGCGCGCATCACCTCGCCGAGGGCCACGGGTGGGATGTACGACTTGCCTTCGTTCATCCAGCCGCGCATGGCCGGGTCCAGCGACAGGTACAGGTTGCGCACCTGGATCTGCCCCGCGCCCGGCGCCTGGGCGGGCACCGTCTCGAAGGTGAAGTCGTCGCGACGCACGGCGCCGACCGGGCGTTTGGCTAGCAGGAAGCGGCGGTTGCTCTGGCTCATGGCGGGGTCCTTGTGGGCAGGGGTAGAAGAAGGCAATTTAACCGGGTGATGCTCGTTGGTCTGCAAAATCACTGGTAAGCATGGTAGCCCAACTGTTGCCCTGATGATGCTGCCCAGCCAGGCGGTGGGCTGACTAGACTCATGGCCGATATTTCACGATCAGGAGCAACCCATGAGCATGACCTTTTCCGGCCAGGTAGCCCTGGTCACCGGCGGCGCGGCAGGTATCGGCCGCGCCACGGCACTGGCCTTTGCCCGCGAGGGGCTGAAGGTGGTGGTGGCCGACCTGGACCCGGTGGGCGGTGAGGCCACGGTGGCGCAGATTCGCGAGGCCGGCGGCCAGGCGTTGTTCGTGGCCTGTGATGTGACCAAGGACGCCGAAGTGCGCCACTTGCATGAGCAGGCCATTCAGGCCTACGGCCGCCTGGACTACGCCTACAACAACGCCGGCATCGAGATCGAGCAGAGCCGCCTGGCCGAGGGCAGCGAAGCCGAGTTCGACGCCATCATGGGGGTCAACGTCAAGGGCGTGTGGCTGTGCATGAAGTACCAGCTGCCGCTGCTGCTGGCCCAAGGCGGTGGCGCGATCGTCAATACCGCCTCGGTGGCCGGGCTGGGTGCGGCGCCGAAGATGAGCATCTACAGCGCCTCCAAGCATGCCGTGATCGGCCTGACCAAGTCGGCGGCCATCGAGTATGCCAAGAAGGGCATCCGGGTGAATGCCGTGTGCCCGGCGGTGATCGATACCGACATGTTCCGCCGCGCCTACGAGGCCGACCCGCGCAAGGCCGAGTTCGCCGCCGCCATGCATCCGGTCGGGCGCATCGGCAAGGTCGAGGAAATTGCCAGCGCGGTGCTGTACCTGTGCAGCGATGGGGCGGCGTTCACCACTGGCCATAGCCTGACCGTGGACGGCGGCGCTACTGCAATCTGAGTGGCTCGGCGCGGGCGCTGTCGCGGGCAGTCCACAGAAAGGCGACAGCAACGGCGGCGCACCCCAGCACCAGCACCGCGCCAAACACCAGCAGGGCCACCCGCGACCCCAGCCGGTCACTCAGCACTCCGGTGAAGATCACCGGCAAACTGAACCCCAGGTAGGCCAGCAGGAAGAACCCGGCACTGGCCCGGGTCTTCTCGCGGCCGGCCAGCTGGTTCACCGCTGCCAGCCCGCCCAGGTAGATGAACCCGTAGCACGCGCTGCTCGCTGCCACCGCGCCCAACAGCACGGCGCTCAGTTGCCCGCGGTCTGCGCCCCAGGCCAGCAGCGCGTAGCTGCACGGCAGGATGGCCAGGCCCAGCAGGGTGGCCTTGGCATTGGCCAGGCGCCGCGCCAGCGGCTGGAACAGCAGGCCGCAGCTGATCACGCAGAAGGTCGAAAAGCCCGACCAGTGACTCAGGCCGTGCTGGCGCAGGATGCCTGGAAGCAGGGCGATGACCAGGCCCACGCACGCCCAGGCCAGCAGGATGGCCAGGCCATACACCAGGCTGCCGGCCGGGTAGAGGGGCAGGCGCAGCATGGCGCTGCGTTGCTTGGGGCTGGGATCGGGCAGGCGCCAGACCAGCACCAGGGCAATGGCCGCGAGCATGATTTGCAGATGGAAGCTGCCGGGCGTGAGGCTCGGGCCGCGCAGCAGAAACAGGCTGGTCAGCGCCGCGCCAAGGCCAAAGCCCAGCGAGGTGCTGGCGGTGACCCAGTTGGAAGCGCGGGCGCTGCTATCGGCACCCATCAGCTCGCCCATGTAGGCGGTGGCGGTGGCCGAGGCCAGGCCAGTACCGAGCCCCAGGCACAGGCGCGCCAGGCCCAGGGTCTGCAGGCTGGGGGCGAGCAGCATGAGCAGGGTGGCGAGCATCGACAGCAGCAGGGCCGCCAGCACCAGTGGCCGGCGCCCGACCCGGTCGGCCAGGCCACCCAGGGCCAGCAGCACGGGCAGCACGCCCAGCACATAGCCAGAAAAGGCCACGGCGGTGGCGCCGGCGCCTTGGCCAGACAAGTCGGCGTAGGTGATGTAGAGCGGGGCCTGCAGGTTCACTGCCAGGGTAATCAGGCAGAGGGCGAAGGCCAGCAGGGCGGGGTTGGAGGGCATGGGGCTGATCCTGGTTTTGGGTTGTCTTTGCCGGCCCTTTCGCGGGGCAAGCCCGCTCCCACAGGTACACCACAGGATTGAAGAGCTGTGCAATACCTGTGGGAGCGGGCTTGCCCCGCGAAAGGGCCGGTACTGACACCTTGCTATCCGGCCAATCCCCCAGCAAGGCACACACATCCCCCATTTATGCTTAACTGTTCGCTCAAAACAGCCGAACACTCAAGCCATGCACTTGCCCCTCGACCGCCAAAGCCAAACCCCCCTGGTGCAGCAACTCACTGACCATCTGCAAACCTGGATCGAGCAGCAGCGCTTGCGCCCCGGCACCCGCCTGCCGTCGATTCGCACCTTGGCCCGCACCCAGGCTGTGAGCGCCTCCTGCGTGATCGAGGCCTACGACCGCCTGGTCGCCAGCGGCTGGCTGGAGGCGCGCCACGGCACGGGTTTTTTCGTCGCTGAGCGCAAACTTGGGCAGGCCCTGCAGGACCTGCCGGTCTGGGGTGAAGCCGGGGACGGCAGCTGGCGCCAGTTCCGTGAGGGCCACGAGCAACTGCTCAAGCTCGGCTGCGGCTGGCTGCCCACCGCCTGGCGCGCGGACGCCGAGCTGGCCCAGGCGATCCGCCAGGTAAGCCGCGGCAACGCCCAGGAGCTGTTCGACTATTGCCCGCCGCTGGGCCTGGCCAACCTGCGCCTGCAACTGCACAAGCGCCTGGCGCGCGTGGACATCAACGCAGGGCCAGAACGCATCCTCACCACCCAAGGCGCAAGCCATGCCCTGGACCTGCTGGTGCGCACCCTGCTGCGCCCCGGCGACACGGTGCTGGTGGAAAACCCCGGCTACTACAACCTCTACAACCTGTTGCGCCAGCACCAGGTGCGCATGCTGCCGGTGCCGCGCACGGCGGTCGGCCCGGACCTGGCAGTGCTCGAACGGCTGCTGGCCGAACACCGTCCGCGCTGCCTGTTCATCAACAGCCTGTACCAGAACCCGACCGGCACCAGCCTTACGCCCAAGGTGGCCTACCGGCTGCTGGAGCTGGCGCGCGAGCACGACCTGCGCATCGTCGAGGACGATATCTATGCCGACTTCCAGGAAGGCCCGGCCACTCGCCTGGCCACCTTGGACAGTGAACAGCGGGTGATCTACATGGGCAGTTTTTCCAAGACCCTGAGCAGTTCGCTGCGCGTCGGCTACCTGGTGGCCGACCCGCCGTTGCTGGCGCGCCTGGCCGAGCTGAAGATGGTCACCGGCATCGGCACTTCGCGCTTCGCCGAGCAGGTGGTGGGGCAGATGCTGGCCACGGGCAGCTACCGCAAGAGCGTGCAGCGTCTGCGCCTGCGTCTGGGGCAGCACATGGCCAAGCTGCTGGGGCAACTGGAGCAATACGGCTGGGAGGTGTTCTGCGAGCCATTGGGTGGCATGTTCGTCTGGGCGCGGGTACCTGGGCGCGATTTCGCCAGCCTGGAGCGGCTGGCGGGCGAACAGTCAGTACTGCTCACCCCCGGCAGCGCCTTCGATTACCAGGGCCAGCCCAGCGACTGGCTGCGGATCAATGTCGCCTATGGGCAGGACTCGCGCGCCCAAGCCTTCCTTCAGCACGCAGGGCGACCTCCAGCACGCTGAAAACGACACGCACATAGCCATTTGACACTATTGTGACCTCAAGCGCTTGTGCGTGGGCTGGCAAGGTTGCCACGCTTGGCCCTCGGGAAAACCTGACAAAGTGAAGGGGATCGGCGATGGCGGCGAGCAGGCACGGTGTTCTGGCCAACCTGGGCATGGCCCGCAAGATGGGCCTGGGCTTTGCCCTGGTGTTGCTGCTGACCCTGGCGGTGGCGGGTATCGGCATCGCGGCCCTGCACAGTGTCGGCCAGCGCTTCGACAGCCTGCGCGAGCTGGGCCAGTTCAACACCGACCTGCTGCGCCTGCGCCAGCACGAGCAGGCCTTTGCCCTGCGCTCCGACAGCGAGCAGGCCGAGGCCTTGCGCAGCGGCTTGCGCAACCTGAGTGAACGCGCCCGCGGTTTGCCGGCGCTGGCGGCCGCCGAAGCGGACCTTGCGGCCTATGGCCAGGCGTTCGACGCCTTCGTCGAGGTGGTGCAGGCCAAGGAACTGGCACTGGACATGGCCAGCTGGTCGGTGTCCAGCGTGGCCAACAACCTCGATGTGATGCAGGCGGGGTTGGCCGACGATGGCGCCTACACCCTCAAGCAGTCCCAGGGCCAGCAAGGCAGTGAATTCCTCGAGCAATCGGCCCAGGTGTCGCAGGTGTCACGGCTGATGCTGCAGGCCATGGACCAGGCCCGGGTGCGCCTGGAGCAGAGCCGCAAGGGCGATGCGGACGCCAGCCAAGGGCGTATCGCCCAGACGCTCGAGGCGGCGGCGTTGGTCGAGCAGCTCAAGGCGGCGGTGGCCGATGCCGGTTACCAGGGCGTGCTGGGCGAAGTGGCCGGCCACATTGCCAGCTTCTCCGACAAGCTCAACGAGTACACCGACCTGCTGGGCAAGGAGCAGGGCCTGAAGGTGCAGTTGCAGGCTAGCGCCGAGCAGGTGACCGGGCGGGTCGAGCAGGCCTATGTGGGCGAAGAACAGGCGATGCAGGGTGAGCTGGCGCGCAATGCCGTGGCCATTGCGGTAGCCACCGGCCTGGCGCTGCTGGTGGGCGTGCTGGCCGCCTGGTTGATCACCCGCGCGGTGGTCGGCCCGCTCAAGCGGGTGATCGCCCGCGCCCAGCGCATTGCCGCCGGTGAGCTGGGCCTGGAGCCGGAAGCGCCGCGCAACGATGAAGTCGGCCAGCTGCTGCAAGCCATGCAGCATATGGCCGCTGGGTTGTCGGGCATTGTCAGTGGTTTGCAGCAGGGCATCGAGCAATTGGCCGGCAGCGCCCAGGCGCTTTCGACGGTCACCGAACAGACCAACCGCGAAGTGGGCAGCCAGAAGGAAGAAACCGAGCAGGTGGCCACCGCCATGCAGCAGATGACCGCCACCGTGCACGATGTGGCGCGCAATGCCGAAGAGGCGGCGCTGGCCGCCCAGGCTGCCGAGGCCAAGGTCGATTCCGGGCAGCAGGTGGTGCGCCAGAGCATGCAGCGTATCGAGCAGCTGGCAGCGGCGGCGGAAACCGCCAGTGCCGGCATCGACAGCCTGAGCGCCGAGATCCATACCATTGGCGATGTGCTGGCGGTGATCAAGAGCGTGGCCGAGCAGACCAACCTGCTGGCGCTCAATGCAGCGATCGAGGCGGCTCGGGCGGGCGAGCAGGGGCGCGGCTTCGCGGTGGTGGCCGATGAGGTGCGCGCTTTGGCCCGGCGTACCCGGCAATCGACCGAGGAGATCGAGCGCCTGGTCGCCAGCCTGCGCGGCAACGCCCAGCAGTCGGTGGCGCAGATCCGCGGCAGTACCGAGCTGGTGCGCCTGGCCGTGGCCGATGCGCTGCATACGGAAAGTGCGTTGGGCAGCATCGCCGGGGCGGTGTCGTTGATCCAGCAGATGAACCAGCAAATTGCGGCGGCGGCCGAGCAGCAGAGTTCGGTGGCCGAGGAGATCAGCCGCAGCGTCACGCAGATTCGCGAGAGTGCCGATCAGGCGGCGCTGGCGATGCAGGGCAATGCCCAGTCCAGTGTCGAGTTGGCGCAGCTGGGCAGTGACTTGAAGGGGATGGTGGGGCATTTCCGTTTGTGAATGCCTGGCCCTATCGCCGGCAAGCCGGCTCCCACAGGTAACGCGCAATGCTCAATGTGGGAGCCGGCTTGCCGGCGATAGGGCCGGTACAAACGGTACAAACCTTCAGCCCTTGCGCGGGCTCAGGATCAGCAAGGTCAGCACCCCGGCAACGATCCCCCAGAACGCCGAGCCGATCGAGAACAAGGTGAACCCCGACGCCGTCACCATGAAGGTAATCAGCGCCGCCTCACGCTCGCGTGCCTCGCCCATGGCCACGGTCAGCCCGTTCATGATCGAGCCGAACAACGCCAGCGCCGCGATCGACAGCACCAGCTCCTTGGGCAGCGCCGCGAACAACGCCGCCAGCGTGGCGCCGAACACCCCGGCAATGCCGTAGAAGATCCCGCACCACACCGCCGCGGTGTAGCGCTTGCTCGGGTCTTCATGGGCATGTGGCCCGGTGCAGATGGCCGCACTGATCGCCGCCAGGTTGACCCCGTGCGAGCCGAACGGCGCCAGCAGCAGCGAGGCAAAGCCGGTGGCCGAAATCAGTGGCGAGGCCGGCACCTGGTAGCCATCGGCGCGCAGCACGGCCACGCCGGGCATGTTCTGCGAGGTCATGGCCACCACGAACAGCGGGATGCCGATGCTGATGGTGGCGGCCAGCGAGAAGCTCGGCGTGGTCCACACCGGGGTGGCCACCTCCAGCTTGAAACCGCTGAAGTCCAGCAGGCCCAGGGCACCGGACAACGCAGTGCCGACCAGCAATGCGGCCAGCACGCAGTAACGGGGCGACAGGCGCTTGACCAGCAGGTAGCTGAAGAACATGCCCAGCACCAGCAGCGTGCGGTGTTGCGCGGCGACGAAGATCTCGCTGCCGATCTTGAACAGGATGCCGGCCAGCAAGGCCGACGCCAGCGAGGCGGGGATGCGTTTGACCAGGCGCTCGAAGCTGCCGGTCAGGCCGCAGATGAGCACCAGCACCGCACAGGTGATGTAGGCGCCGATCGCTTCGGGGTAGCTGACCCCGCCCAGGCTGGTGATCAGCAGCGCCGCGCCCGGTGTCGACCAGGCGATGGTGATGGGCGTGCGGTAGCGCAGCGACAGGCCGATGCTGCACACCGCCATGCCGATCGACAGGGCCCAGATCCAGGAGGAGATTTGCGCGCTGGTCAGGCCCGCCGCCTGGCCGGCCTGGAACATCAGCACCAGCGAGCTGGTGTAGCCGGTGAGCATGGCGATGAAGCCGGCGACCACCGCCGACGGGGAGCTGTCTGCCAGGGGCCGCAGGCGTGCGGAGGTGGCATCGGTCATGGGAGAGGTCCTTGTCCATGTGTAAGCAGTTTTTTCAGACTAACGCGGGCCTGCTTGACCCTTGTCATACAGCGGGCATTGCTTTTAGCCGTACAGTCGCGAACTATTGGGCCCTGACGCGCAACTGCATGGGAGGGGAGGGGCGATGTACAAGGTCTATGGCGACTACCAGTCGGGCAACTGCTACAAGGTCAAGCTGATGCTCAGCCTGCTCGATCGGCCGTATCAGTGGCACCCGGTGGATATCCTCAAGGGCGAGACCGAAACGCCCGAATTCCTGGCCATGAACCCCAACGGCAAGGTGCCAGTGCTGAAGCTCGAGGATGGCACGTGCCTGTGGGAGTCCAACGCGATTCTCAACTTCCTGGCCGACGGCAGCGAGTTCCTGCCCAGCGAGCCGCGCTTGCGCACCCAGGTGCTGCAGTGGCAGTTCTTCGAGCAGTACAGCCATGAGCCGTACATTGCCGTGGCGCGGTTCATCCAGTTCTACCTGGGCCTGCCGGACGAGCGTGTGGAGGAATACCGCAAGCTGCACAAGGGTGGCTACAAGGCGCTGCGGGTGATGGAGCGGCAGTTGCAGATGACGCCGTACCTGGTCGGTGACCAGTATTCGATTGCCGACGTGGCGCTGTATGCGTACACCCATGTGGCCCACCAGGGTGGCTTCGAGCTGGCCGATTACCCGGCGGTGCGGGCCTGGCTGGAGCGGGTGGCCGCGCATCCTCGGCATGTGCCGATGGTCGACTGAGGCTTTATTGGCCCTATCGCCGGCAAGCCGGCTCCCACCGGTAGCCCACAATGCTCGAACTTTGTGGGCTACCGGTGGGAGCCGGCTTGCCGGCGATAGGGCCAGCGCGATTTATCGATCAAGCAAAGCGCTTGTCCAGGTAGGCAATGATGGCCTTGGACTCATACATCCAGGTCACCTGGCCTGCCTCTTCGATGCGCAGGCACGGCACTTTCACCCGGCCGCCGCCTTCGAGCAGCGCCTGGCGGTGCACTTCATCGTTCTTCGCATCGCGCAGCGCCACCGGCACGTTCAGCCGGTGCAGCGTGCGGCGGGTCTTGACGCAGAACGGGCAGGCGTGGAACTGGTACAGCGCAAGGCTTTTGGCCTGCTGCTCGACCTGCGCCTGGGCCGCGGCATCGCGCTTGCGCTTGGCCGGGCGGCTGATCCAGTCGCCGAACACGATGAGCTGGCCGAGGCCGACCCGCAAGGCTTTGACGATCATGTAGCAACTCCTGAAATGAAAAAGCCGACCCCACAGGGCCGGCTCGGGTCACGCGCCGATCACTTGATCAGGCTGAGGAACTCGCTGCGGGTGGCGGCATTTTCGCGGAACTCGCCGAGCATCACCGAGGTGAGCATGGTCGAGTTCTGTTTCTCGACACCGCGCATCATCATGCACATGTGCTTGGCTTCGATGACCACGGCCACGCCGGCGGCGCCGGTGACCTGCTGCACCGCCTCGGCGATCTGGCGGCTGAGGTTTTCCTGGATCTGCAGGCGGCGGGCGTACATGTCGACGATCCGCGCAACCTTGGACAGGCCCAGCACCTTGCCCTTGGGCAGGTAGGCCACGTGGGCCTTGCCGATGAAGGGCAGCATGTGGTGTTCGCACATCGAGTACAGCTCGATGTCCCGGACCAGCACCATCTCGCTGTTGTCGGAGGTGAACAGGGCGCCGTTGGTGACTTCTTCCAGCGTCTGCTCATAACCGCGGCAAAGGTACTTCATGGCCTTTGCAGCCCGCTTGGGCGTGTCGAGCAGGCCCTCACGGGAGACGTCCTCGCCGATTTGGCTGAGGATCTCGGTATAGTTCTGTTCCAGGGACATGGATCTACCTGTGGGAAAAAATCGCAAAAACGAAGGTTACGGCGGCAAAGCCTACGCTGCAAGCGTGGCGTTACTCGTCGCGGCCTTCCATCATGGTTCGCTTGAGCATTACATACACCGCCCCGGTGCCGCCGTGGCGGGCCTGGCAGGAGGTGAAGCCGAGCACTTGCGGGTGCTGGCGCAGCCAGGTGTTGACGTGGCTCTTGATCATTGGCCGCTTGCCGTCCAGGCGCGCCGCCTTGCCGTGGGTCACGCGCACGCAGCGCACCTCCAGCTTGGTGGCTTCGGCGATGAAGTCCCACAGGGTTTCGCGGGCTTTTTCCACGCTCATGCCGTGCAGGTCGAGGCTGCCTTCGAAGGCGATCTGGCCCAGCTTGAGCTTGCGGATCTGGGTTTCCTGCACGCCGTCGCGGCGCCACATCAGCTCGTCTTCGGCGCCGACGTCGATGACGAACTGGTCGGACAGCCCGTCGATCACCAGCGGCTGGTCACTGCGCACGGTCGCGGCCTGGCGCAGGCCGGCCAGCTGCTTGCGGTCGGCCTTGGGTTTGCCGATGTCGGCGCGGTCGTGCTTGATCGGCTTGACGCCGCGCACCTCGGCGCTGAACAGGGAAAAATCGTCGTCTTGCATGCTGCCTCCACGTGGGCGGCGTAGTTTACGCCATCAGCCCTGTGGCGTCAGTACCGGCCCTATCGCCGGCAAGCCGGCTCCCACAGGTGTGTGGCCAAGCCTGTGGGAGCCGGCTTGCCGGCGATGGGGCCAGAGAAACTGTTCAGTCGTGCTTTTTCATCAAGTGCGGCGACAGGTTCAACTCCCGCCCCCGACGCAAGCGAATACGGCTGCGCCGCCAGAACCGCACGCCGAGATACAGCAACAGCAACCCGGCCACGGTGATCACCGCGGCCAGCGGCCGATTGGCATTGAGTTCGGCCAGCGCCGAGTAGTTGCCGAGCAGCCCGGCGAAGCCGGCCATGGCCAGCAGCACGCCGAGCGTGGCAAGCAGGGCCGACAAGCCAGCCGCCAGGCGCGCACCCCAGTTACGCGGTTGCCGTGGGCGCAGGCGCTTGGCGTCGAAACTGCCTTTTAGCTTCATTCCGATTTCCTCTGTGGACATCAGGAATTGGACCGGTCGCCTGCGTTCGGGTTCCGCCTGGCTGCCGGGCGGTCAGATCAGGCTGGCGGTAGGCGCGACACAGGCAAAGTTGTCGGCCATCACGGCCATTTCACATTCGTGGATCTGCGCAGCGGGAATCACGCGGTCCTTGAGCGCCAGGTCGCGGGTGGCCGAGGCGTCTTCCACCAGGGTGCAACGATAACCATAGTCCTTGGCTCGGCGTACGGTGGTGCTGACGCTGGAATGGCTCATGAAACCGCAGACGATCAGGTCCAGGTGCCCCAAGGCCTGCAGGGTCTCGTGCAGCTTGGTGTTCTTGAAAGCGTTGGGCATGCGTTTTTCGATGACGATTTCACCCTCGCGCGGCTCGAGGCCCGGGATGAATTCGCCGGCCGGGCCTTGCGGGTCGAAACGCCCGCCTACGGTACCGAGGTGGCGTACATGGATGATCGGGCGGCCAGCCTTGCGGGCGGCGTCGAGCAACCTGGCGATGTTGGCCACGGCCTCGTCCATGCCCGACAGCGCGAGAGGGCCACTGAGGTACTCTTTTTGCGCATCGATGATGATCAGGCTGGCTTGGCTCAGCTTGGCCGGCGGGTAGTCGCGGCCAGTGAGGCGGAACATCGTGGTTGGAACGGACATCAAGGGCTCCTTGGGTAGGGCTTTTGTGTACCTATTCTCCCTTGCCTTGGCGTCAATGGGAATGGTTGACATCGCAAGCGGCGTGGTTACTGGCCTGTGGCTAGCTGCGGGGCGATCCGCGGCAACAAATGTGCGGGTAGGGCTGTTAGACTTTTGTCCGGTCTGAATAGGAGTACCCCGTGATCACATCTCGTCTGCGCACGTTGCGCGACCATATCCGCTGGGCGGTCAGCCGCTTCCATGAGCACGAGCTGTTTTTCGGCCACGGTGCCGACAATGCCTGGGACGAAGCGCGCCTGCTGGTGCTCGGTGCCGTCCACCTGCCGTGGGAGGTGGCCGACGCCTACCTCGATTGCCAGCTCGAGGACGATGAGCGGGTACGCCTGCAGCACCTGCTCAAGCGCCGCATCGAAGAGCGCGTGCCCACCGCCTACCTGCTGGGTGAGGCGTGGTTTTGCGGCATGTCGTTCATCGTCGACGAGCGCGTGCTGGTGCCCCGTTCGCCGATCGGCGAGCTGATCGAGAAGCGCTTCGAGCCGTGGCTGGCCGCCGAGCCTGCGCGCATCCTCGACCTGTGCACCGGCTCCGGCTGCATCGGCATCGTCGCTGCAGAAGTGTTCCCCGAGGCTGAAGTGGTGCTGGCCGACCTGTCCTTCGAAGCGCTCGAAGTGGCCAACCAGAACATCGAGCGCCATGGCCTGGAAGCGCGCGTGTACACCGTGCAGGGCGATGGCTTCGACGGCCTGCCGGGGCAGCGTTTCGACCTGATCCTGTCGAACCCGCCCTACGTGGATGCCGAAGACTTCGGCGACATGCCGGCGGAGTATCACCACGAGCCGGAGATGGGCCTGGCCTGCGGCAACGACGGCCTGGACCTGGTGCGGCGGATGCTCGCCGAGGCCGCCGAGCACCTGAGCGAGAAGGGTTTGCTGATCGTCGAGGTGGGCAACAGCCAGGTGCATGTCGAGGCGCTGTACCCCGAAGTGGACTTTGCCTGGCTGGAATTCGAGCGGGGCGGGCATGGGGTGTTCATGCTGACTGCCGAGCAGTGCAGGCAGCATCAGGAGCTGTTCAAGGCTCGGGTCTGAGCGGTTGGGGCTGCTTTGCAGCCCTTTCGCGACACAAGGCCGCTCCTACAGGGACGGCGTTCATGTGTAGGAGCGGCCTTGTGTCGCGAAAGGGCCGCAGAGCGGCCCCCAAGTCCTAACGCGTAGCAATCCAGATCAACAACCCCGCCTGAAACACCGCGAACGCCACCAGGCAAGTGATGGTAAAGCGCAGCCCACTGTCCTCGCGCCGGTACTTGGCCACCCGTTCATCGCGCTCGCGTAGCTGCGCTTCCTTTTCCAGCAGTTGCTGCTCGGCCTGCTGCAGCATCCCGGCGGCTTCCAGCATGTCCACCCGCTGCACCTTCTCGGTATTGAAGCCATTCTTCAGCTGGCTGACGGTAGCCTCCAGCGTGCGGCCCTTGAGGTGCTGCGGGTCGGCGTACTCCACCTCGATACCGGTGGCGCCGAGGAAGCGGTCGCGGCGCAGGCGCGTGTCTTCGTTCAGCGCATCCTTGTTCGGCAGCGCCATCCCTTCGACGTGGTAGTTCGGCCACCGGCGCTGCAGCCACTGCACCGCCTGGCCCATCATGAAACGCCCAAGGCCACGGTTCAGCGGCTCCAGTTGCAGGCCGCTGTCGCTGCCAATGCGCACCAGCCGCTCGGCATGGTCCACGCGCACATCCAGCTGGTTCTGCTCCTTGCGCACCTTCTGCCCGGGCAGGCGGATCTCCATGCGCAGCAGGCTGTGGGCCTTGTCGTGGCGCTCGGCGTGGCCGAACTCGACGAAACGCAGCGGCCGCGTGCCGCTGTTGCGGTCGGTGGGCAGCGGCGCCAGGCGCAGCAGCTGGAAGTGTTCGACGGCAAGGTCGGCCCAGGGCAGCGGGGCGCTTTCCGGGGCTTGCGGCTCTTCGGCCGGCTCTACGGCAGCGGGGGCATCGGTCATCAGGGTGTTCTCGGATACAGGCCAATACCGAGCTTATCGGCCGTATCGCCCAGGACCTGAGGCCATTGTGCGGCGATCTCCTCAAGCCGATGGCAGCTGATGAATGAACGTCACCACGCGCTCACCGAGCTCGCGCGCCAGGGGCAGCTCCGGGTTGAGGTAGCTGTCGCGCTGCAGGCGCATTTCCTTGGGGCTGATGCGCAGCATGTGGTTCATGCCGTCGATCAGCACCAGCTGGGCGTCCGGCTTGGCCGCCTTGAGGCGTTCGGCGTCGAGCACGTCCACCTGCACATCGTTGCGGCCCTGCACGATCAGGGCGGGCATGGGCAGGCGAGCGAAGGCTTGCGCCGGGTCCTGGCGGAACAGGGTGATCAGGTAGGGCTGCACGCTGGGGCGGAACACCTGGCGCAGGGGCGCGGGCACGTCCAGGCTGGTCTGCCCGGCCTGCAGGCGGTCGAGCAGGGCGCTGCTGCGGGCCAGTTGCGCCGGCGGCAGGCGCCGCGCCAGCTGCTCGCGCACCACGTCGGCCATCGGCCGGCCGCTGCCGGCCAGGGTGATCACCGCGCTGGCGCCGGCCTGTTCGGCGGCCAGGCTCGCAATCAGCGCACCTTCGCTGTGGCCCAGCAGGATTAGCTGGCCGAAGCGTGGGTCGGCCTTGAGCTTGTGGCTCCAGGCGACCACATCGGCGACGTAGCGCTCGACGCTGAGGTCGCGCTCGTCGGGTGTGGCCGGCTGGCTGGCGGCCACGCCGCGCTTGTCGAAGCGCACGCTGGCGATGTGCTCGTTGGCCAGCAGCAGGGCCAGGCGCTTGAGGTTGTCGATGCGCCCCGAGGCCGGGTTGTTGCCATCGCGGTCGGTGGGGCCGGAGCCGGCGATGATCAGCACCACCGGCGGCGGCGTGGCCTGTTGCGGCAGCAGCAGGCTGCCGTGCAGCACGCCCTGGCCGGTGTCCAGGTCGATCGGCCGTTGCAGCACGGTGGGGGAGGCGGCCTGGGCAAGGCTTGCGCAGAACACGAGGAACAGGGCAACGATGCGCGACATCATGGGGTACTACATGAGGAGATGGCAGTTTGACCCCGTCTTTGCGGGAAGGTTCGCCCGCCGGGATGCCACGGACGGCCCATCCATCTGTATACTGCCGCTCTCGTTCACCTTCAGGCAGATTCGCGGAGCGTCCATGTCCGGCAATACCTACGGCAAGCTGTTCACTGTCACCACCGCAGGCGAAAGCCATGGCCCGGCGTTGGTCGCCATTGTCGATGGCTGCCCCCCGGGCCTGGAGATTTCCCTCGCCGACCTGCAACACGACCTCGACCGGCGCAAGCCCGGCACCAGCCGGCACACCACCCAGCGCCAGGAAGCCGACGAAGTGGAGATCCTGTCCGGGGTCTTCGAAGGCCGCACCACCGGCTGCTCGATCGGCCTGCTGATTCGCAACACCGACCAGAAGTCCAAGGACTACTCGGCGATCAAGGACCTGTTCCGCCCGGCCCACGCCGACTACACCTACCACCACAAGTACGGCACCCGCGACTACCGCGGCGGTGGCCGCAGTTCGGCGCGTGAAACCGCCATGCGCGTGGCTGCCGGCGCCATCGCCAAGAAGTACCTGGCCACCCAGGGCATCCAGGTGCGCGGCTACATGAGCCAGCTGGGCCCGATCGAAATCCCGTTCAAGGGCTGGGAATCGGTGGAAAACAACGCCTTCTTCTGCCCCGACCCGGACAAGGTGCCGGAGCTGGAGGCCTACATGGACCAGCTGCGCCGTGACCAGGACTCGGTGGGGGCGAAGATCACCGTGGTCGCCGAAGGCGTGATGCCGGGCCTGGGCGAGCCGATCTTCGATCGCCTCGACGCCGAGCTTGCCCATGCGCTGATGAGCATCAACGCGGTCAAGGGCGTGGAAATCGGCGCCGGCTTCGCCAGCGTTGCCCAGCGCGGCACCGAGCACCGTGACGAGATGACCCCGCAGGGCTTTCTCAGCAACAACGCCGGCGGCATTCTCGGCGGGATCAGCTCGGGCCAGCCGATCGTCGCCCACCTGGCGCTGAAGCCGACTTCCAGCATCACCGTGCCGGGGCGCTCCATCGATGTCGACGGCAACCCAGTCGAGGTGATCACCAAAGGCCGCCATGACCCGTGCGTGGGCATCCGCGCCACGCCGATCGCCGAGGCGATGATGGCCATCGTGCTGATGGATCACCTGCTGCGTCACCGCGGGCAGAATGCCGAGGTGAAGGTCGCTACTCCGGTATTGGGCCAGCTCTGATTCGCTTTTGCCGGCCCTGTCGCCGGCAAGCCGGCTCCCACAGCATCCCCTGAAATCCATGGGCTACCCTGTGGGAGCCGGCTCGCCGGCGCTAGGGCCGGTACAGGCAACAACCCTTCACACTGAGTTCCGATGACTCCAATCCCCTACTGGCGCCTGTCCAGCTTCTACCTTTTCTACTTCGCCCTGCTGGGCTCGACGGCCCCATTCCTGGCCCTGTACTTCGACCACTTAGGCTTCTCCCCGGCACGCATCGGCGAGCTGGTGGCGATACCCATGCTGATGCGCTGCATCGCCCCCAACCTCTGGGGCTGGCTGGGCGATCGCACGGGCCAGCGCCTGCTGATCGTGCGCCTGGGCGCGTTGTCGACCCTGGCCACCTTCTCGCTGATCTTCTTCGGCAAGAGCTACGCCTGGCTGGCGCTGGTGATGGCCCTGCATGCGTTCTTCTGGCACGCGGTGCTGCCGCAGTTCGAAGTCATCACCCTGGCCCACCTGCATGGCCAGAGCTCGCGCTACAGCCAGGTGCGGCTGTGGGGCTCGATCGGTTTCATCCTCACCGTGGTGGGCCTGGGGCGGTTGTTCGAATGGCTGAGCCTGGACATCTACCCGGTCGCCCTGGTGACGATCATGGCCGGCATCGTCGCCGCCAGCCTGTGGGTGCCCAACGCCCGGCCGGTGGAGCAGGGCGAGCGCCCGGGGGCGGGCGGCTTCCTGGCCCAGCTGATGGCGCCCGGGGTGGTCGCCTTCTATGCCTGCGTGGCGCTGATGCAGCTCAGCCACGGGCCTTACTACACCTTCCTCACCCTGCACCTGGAACACCTGGGCTACAGCCGCGGCGCCATCGGCCTGCTGTGGGCGCTGGGGGTGGTGGCCGAAGTGCTGATGTTCATGGCCATGAGCCGGATCTTCGCGCGCTTCAGCATCCAGCAGGTGTTGCTGGTGAGCTTCCTGCTGGCGGCGCTGCGCTGGCTGCTGTTGGGCAACCTGGCGGCCGAGCCTGCAGTGCTGATTTTTGCCCAGGTATTGCATGCGGCGACCTTCGGCTGCTTCCACGCGGCCTCGATCGCTTTCGTGCAGGCCAGTTTCGGCCCGCGCCAGCAAGGCCAGGGCCAGGCCCTGTACGCCGCGCTGTCGGGCACCGGCGGTGCGTTGGGCGCGCTGTATTCGGGCTATAGCTGGAAATGGCTGGGGCCGACCTTCACCTTTGGTATGGCCAGCGCCGCAGCACTGGCGGCAGCCGTTATCATTGCCACTCGTTTGAACTCGACCAGGACACGCCGCTGATGAGCATCCTCTGTGTATTCCACCCCTCCAGCCCGGACTTGCCGAACAAGGTGCTGACCCACCACGACGATATCGCCGCGACGCTGGCCGAACAGGGCGTGCATTTTGCCCACCAGCCACTGGCGCTGCGCGTGCGCCCGGGCGCCGGTGAGCAGGCGGTGCTGGGCGAGTGCCGCGAGTTGCTCGACCAGCTGATGACCGCGCACGGCAGCATGGCCTACCGCGTGCTGGATCGCGATGGCGCGCAGCCGGCGCAGGCCGACCTGCGTGATGAACATGTGCATGACGCCGAGGAGGTGTTCGCGGTGGTGAGCGGCCGTGCCCAGGTCGGCATGCGCCTGGGTGACAACGTGTATGCGGTGCTGTGCGAGAAGGGCGACCAGCTGGTGGTGCCGGCCAAGACCCGGCGCTGGGTGGAGCTGGGGGATAACCCGTTCTGCGTGGCGCTGCGGCTATTTGCCAGCGAGCAGGGTGGGGAGCCGCGGTTTACCGGGGATGAAACGGCGCGGGCGTTTCTTGGGATCGATGAACTGTAGTGTCTGACCGGGCCTCATCGCGGATGAATCCGCTCCTGCAACAACGGTGCCCCGCCATCCCTATGGGCAATGCAGCAACCGTGTGTAGGCGCGGGTTCAGCCGCGAGAGGCCGGTACAGACAAACCTTATCGATAGGTCGGCAGGGCAAACCGCTGCTGACTCTGCAGCATCGAAATGACGGGCAGTTCGCTGGCCTGTTCCGCCAGGTCTCGGCGAATGGCGCTGATGGCCCAGGACAGCTGCTCGGCACTGTGCATTTGCGCGTAGGTCAGCACACGGCGGGTCACTTTGCCGTCAGCGGCGCGAAGTGTCAGCAGGATGCCACCATCGGGGCGAGGCTGGGTGGCGACCTGGTAAGCCGAGAACACCGAGACGAACTTTTCCTGGATGAGGTCCATATCAACTCCTGACTGTTAGATGGGCAGACGTGAGTTGACTGTTGCAGTGACCGTGCCAGAAAAGTCTCCTTGAAAAATTCCTTTAAATTCAGTGGCTTAAGTAGTTTTTTTTAGAGTGCCATCGTGCAGGCTGCATGGTCGTGCATTTTGCATAGTGCATTTTGCACGAGCCCGGCCATCCCTATCGGCCCCATAGATTCTGAACCTTTGACCCCTTGGCCTTGCCTGACAAACACTTGGGCAATCTTTTCTGCCAGGAGGTTCCAGATGTCCGATCAACTCGCCCCCGCCATCATGACCGATGACGAAACCGCAGCCTTTGCCGAGCAGGTGTTCGAACGCGCCCGCCAGGGCGATGCCGCGATGCTCGAGCGGCTGTTGGCCAGCGGCCTGCCAGCCAACCTGCGCAACCACAAGGGTGACACGCTGCTGATGCTGGCCAGCTACCACGGCCATCATGACGCGGTGCAGGTATTGCTGGCCCATGGCGCCGATCCGTTGATCTCCAACGACAATGGCCAGCTGCCGATTGCCGGCGCTGCGTTCAAGGGTGACCTGGCGATGATCCGCGTGTTGCTCGAGCACGGCGTGCCGGTGGACGCCGCCGCCCAGGACGGGCGCACTGCACTGATGCTGGCGGCCATGTTCAACCGCGGCGACATCCTCGAGTACCTGCTGGCCCAGGGCGCCGACCCGGCGCACCAGGATGCCCGCGGCGTCACCGCGCTGATGGCGGCGCAGACCATGGGCGCGGTGGAGGCTGCGGCGCGCTTGCAAGCGCTGGCCGGCTAACCGTTCGGGGGCGTTTGCGGCTATCCTTGGCGACTTTTCACCCGTCGCAGGCCCCCGTCAATGAAAAACCAGTTGCTCGAATTCATCCAACTCATCGCTGCCGGCTGCATGCGCGATGAAGACATCGAGCGCATCGCCGACGAGGCCGCCCAGGCCTACGCCGACCCGGCGGCCTTCCTGGCTGCCAACCCTGACATCAATTACGACGACAGCTTCCCGATCCCGCTGGGCGAATGGGTGGTGCTCGGCAGCCTGCCGGATACCGTGGTGTTCCAGGCCGACAGCTACCAGGAGCTGTTCCAGCACATCAGCGACTCGTTCGACAAGAGCGTGCCGTTCACCCTCAAGCCCAAGCAGCTGGCGCGTACCGAGCCGCTGACCGCGCTCAATCGCATCCAGGTGCAGATGGGGGCGCTGAACAAGGAAGCGGGCGGCTATGTGCTGCTCAACTTCAGCCAGTTGCTCGACGACGAGCTGCAGATGGTGATGGTGGGTCAGCACGACCTGGCGCGGGTGCAGGAGTTGGGCGCTGCGGTGGGGATCAAGGTGGAGCCGGCCTTGGAGGCATTGAAGGTTGCCGTTCACGTTTGAGTGGATGGGGTGATTGCACTGGCCCTATCGCCGGCAAGCCGGCTCCCACAGGTACTGCACAGCTGTTTCCTGTGGGAGCCGGCTTGCCGGCGATAGGGCCGCAATGCCCAACCCAGAACCTCAACCCAGCGCGGTATCCAGGAACATCATCACCGCAAACCCGCCCATCAACCCCAGGGTCGCCGAGGTCTGGTGCCCATTGCGATGGGTTTCGGGAATCACCTCGTGGGACACCACGAAGATCATCGCCCCCGCCGCCAGCCCCATGCTGATCGGGTAGGCCAGGGCAAAGCCGGTGGAGATGCCCAGGCCGATCACCGCCCCCAGCGGCTCCATCAGGCCCGAGCCGATCGCCACCAGCGCCGCCTTGAAATTCGACAGCCCCGTGGCGCGCAGAGCCAGGGCCACGGCCAGGCCTTCGGGGATGTCCTGGATGGCGATGGCGCTGGTCAACGGCAGGCCGATGTTCATGTCGCCATTGGCGAAGCTCACGCCAATCGCCATGCCCTCGGGCAGGTTGTGCAAGGTGATCGCCAGCACGAACAGCCACACCCGGCTGATGCGCTCCGCCTCGGGGCCGCAGGGGCCGGTGCTCTCGTGTTCATGGGGGGTGAAGCGGTCGAGGCCGAGCATCAGCAGCACGCCAAGGCCCATGCCCAGCACCACGGTAAAGGCAGCCGCCGGGCCGTTGCCGGTGATTTCGCGGGCAGCATCCAGGCCCGGCAGAATCAACGAGAAAGAGCTGGCTGCCAGCATCATGCCGGCGGCAAAGCCGAGCATCACGTCCTGGCTGCGGGTGCTGACGTCGCGCAGCACCACCGCCAGCACCGCGCCCAGCGCCGTGGCGCCGAACCCGGAAAGGCCCCCCAGCAGCGCCAGGTGCAGGTTGTCGGCATGGTCGCCATTGATTGCATTCCAGAAGCTGGCCGCCAGCAGCACGATCACCGCCAGCAGGCTCACGCCCAGGCCAGCGCTGAGCCAGGGGGTGTTGACCACCTGTTGCCGCCAGGCACTGAACAATGAGGCAGGGGCGGCGCTTTGGGTGTGGGCAGGGGGCATGGGCACCTCGAACTGATGGATACAAGCAGTCTATCCAGTGACCGGCGCAGGCGGCCAAGGATTCCCTTCTATCGCCCTGATAGCTGACTATGCTCAGCCTCGTGAACGTTCAACGGGAGTGACCGACATGGGTTCGACATTCAATGGCCTGGTTGGCCTGATCATCCTGGCCCTGGATATCTGGGCGATTCTCAATGTGATCAAGAGTAACCGCGAGATAGGCGTCAAGGTGCTGTGGATTCTGCTGATCGCCCTGCTGCCGGTGATCGGGCTGGTGATCTGGGCGATTGCCGGGCCCAGGGGCGATGTGCGCATCTGAGCACAGCGGCGTGCCCGTGGCAGGGCCGCCGCAGACAAAAACAGCAACAGAGCCGTGACAAAATTTTCACATTGGTTTAAACAGAATCCGCACCCGCACAATGCTGCGTTGGTATAGCCAGCGCCATCTCCGCAACCCGCAATCCTAGGACTTCCACATTCATGGCTAACACGGATGCCTTGAAGCAACAGGGCGCGCGATCTTTCACGCCGACCTTGAAATCGCACCTGGCCTACACGCTGCTCAGCGGCCTGGTAATCATGCTGATGCTCAGCCTGGTACGCCTGGCGCTGCTGGTCTACAACAGCGACATGATTGGCGACACCCCTTACGCGACAGTCGCCGAAGGCTTCTTCAACGGCCTGCGCTTCGACCTGCGCGTGGTGGTGTACCTGAGCATCCCGCTGTTGCTGGCGATGCTCAGCCCCTGGGCGATGGCCCAGCGTGGCCTGTTCCGCTTCTGGCTGACGCTCTCCTCGAGCGTGGTGATGTTCCTCGGCCTGATGGAGATGGACTTCTACCGCGAGTTCCACCAGCGCCTCAACGGCCTGGTCTTCCAGTACATCAAGGAAGACCCGAAAACCGTGCTGAGCATGCTCTGGTACGGCTTCCCGGTGGTTCGCTACATCCTTGCCTGGCTGTTCGGCACCTGGCTGCTGAGCCTGCTGTTCAAGGGCATCGACCGCCTGACCCGGGGCAACGGCCAGCAGCGCGTGGCGCCCTGGTACAACCGCCTGGCGGTGTTCATGGTGATTTTGCTGGTGGCCGTGGTCGCCGCCCGTGGCACCCTGCGCCAGGGCCCGCCCATGCGCTGGGGTGATGCCTTCACCACCGACTCCAACTTCGTCAACCAGCTGGGCCTGAACGGCACCCTGACCCTGATCGACGCCGCCAAGAGCCGCTTCGGCGAAGACCGCGCCAACATCTGGAAGCCGGTGCTGGAGCAGAAACTGGCCACCCAGACCGTGCGCGAGCACTTGCTGACCCCTTACGACACCCTGGTCGATGCCGACGAGGCTGCGATCCGCCGCGACTTCGTGCCGCCGGCCGAGCGCACCCTGCCGATCAAGAACGTCGTGGTGATCTTGATGGAAAGCTTCGCCGGCCATTCGGTCGGTGCCCTGGGCAGCCCGAACAACATCACCCCGTACTTCGACAAGCTGGCCAAGGAGGGTCTGCTGTTCGACCGCTTCTTCTCCAACGGCACCCATACCCACCAGGGTATGTTCGCCACCATGGCCTGCTTCCCCAACCTGCCAGGCTTCGAATACCTGATGCAGACTCCGGAGGGTGGCCACAAGCTGTCTGGCCTGCCGGCCTTGCTCAGCGCCCGTGACTACGACGATGTCTATGTCTACAACGGCGACTTCGCCTGGGACAACCAGTCCGGTTTCTTCGGCAACCAGGGCATGACCACCTTCATCGGCCGTAACGACTTCGTCAACCCGGTGTTCTCCGACCCGACCTGGGGCGTGTCCGACCAGGACATGTTCGACCGCGGCAACGAGGAGCTGGCCAAGCACGACGGCAAGAAGCCGATCTACGCGCTGTTGCAGACGCTGTCCAACCACACCCCGTATGCGCTGCCAAAAGACCTGCCAGTGGAGCCGGTGACCGGCCAGGGCCGCCTGGACGAGCACCTGACCGCCATGCGCTACTCCGACTGGGCGCTGGGCCAGTTCTTCGAGAAGGCACGCAAGGAGCCGTACTTCAAGGACACGCTGTTCGTCATCGTCGGCGACCACGGTTTCGGCAACCAGCAGCAGGTCACCGAGCTGGACCTGGGCCGCTTCAACGTGCCGCTGTTGCTGATCGCTCCGGGCATCCAGGAGAAGTTCGGCGCGGTCAACCACACCGTCGGCACCCAGGTCGACATCGTGCCGACCATCATGGGCCGCCTCGGTGGCGAGACGCGCCACCAGTGCTGGGGCCGCGACCTGCTCAACCTGCCTGAGGGCGACCAGGGCGTGGGCATGATCAAGCCGTCGGGCAGCGAGCAGATCGTCGGCCTGGTGCAGGGTGACCGCATCCTCATCGAGTCCAAGGACATGAGCCCGCGCATGTACCGCTACCAGCTGGGCCGCGAGTTCAAGGCCGAACTGATCGAGAGCCCGGACCAGCCGGAAATGCTCAAGAAGCTCGAAGCGTACATCCAGACCGCGACCAAGAGCTTGCTGGACAACACCGCCGGTGTCGTTCACGGCACGCCAAAGTAACAGCGATTTCATCTGTGCCAGGGCCGAGTGGACTGAACAAATCCCCTCGGCCCACGGTCAAGCAATTACAGGCATCAACTCCGATGTTCTCTGCTTGAGGGCTATTCGATGAAAGAGTGGGAAGTCATCTTTGCCGACCAGAAAGGCGAGCCGACCACGTTGGTGATGCACGGGGAACTGTGCCCCAGCGAGGAAGAGGCGGCCCGCGCCATTCGTTCGCATCTGTTTCCGGTCATGGATGAGCTGGACCTCAACGACTTCCAGGACCGCGCCCCATCCCCCACGGCACGCTGGCTCAAGGAGCAGAACGGCGTGATCATCACCAGTATCAAAGCAGCATCCTGACCCGCAGGTTGGCGTGGTGCCGTGCCAGGCACTACGCTGGAGGGAGGTGTAGGCCTTTTCTGCGGGGCCACACCTATTCAGTTCGCGTCTTGCATCAGCTCGATCTGCCGGCCGTTTCGGCAGGTGCGTAGTGCACGGAAAGTCTATCCATCGCTTTATTCGGGAGGACGATTCATGAGCAGCAGCCAGAACGACGATATCAGCAGCAATGTCCTGCGCCAGATGAAAGCTGGCGGTTTCGATTTCACCCGCATCCATCCCATCGAGTTCTACGCGGTATTTCCCGACGAGGCCAACGCGCGCCGGGCGGCTGGGCAGTTTCGTGGCGAGTCGCTCAATGCCCAGGTGCATGAGCGTGACGACGGCGCGTGGCACCTGGAACTGAGCAAGGTCATGTATGCCACCTATGGCGGCATCGGTGACTTCGAGGAGCGCTTCGAGCAGGTCGTTTCACCCTACGGCGGCGAGGTCGAAGGCTGGGGCGTCAAGCATGAGCGGCCAATAGCCTGAAACCCCAGGGCTGCCCACAGGCATTTCGAAGCACTCGAAGACAGTGAGATTCCTGTGGGAGCCGGCTTGCCGGCGATTGGGCCCTCAAGGCTTGCGCTTGGCCATATGCCCCAGGTAAGCCAGCAAGGCATCCAGTTCCTGTTCACTCAGCACACTTTCGGCAAACCCCGGCATCCGTGCCTGGGGCCACTGCCGCAAGCTTTGCGGGTCGCGAATGTACTGGCGCAAAAACCCCGGCTGGAAATACTCGGTCGGGTTGTGCGGCACATTCAGGTCCGGCCCGAACTGCGCATCACCGGCGCCGTTGAGCCGATGGCAGGCCAGGCAGTTCTGCTGAAACAGGGCAAAGCCCTTGCGCACCGGATCATCGGCCGGCAGTTTCGGGTCTGGCAGCAGCGCCGGGAAGCGTTGCTCGACAGGCGCCAGGCGGCGGATCGTGGCGATCTGGAACGGCCATTGCTCCGGGCGTATGCCGCTTGCCTGTGGGTTCGTCCACACCAGGTAGAACGGCCCGGCACTCGGCTTGCCTTTGCTCAAGGCAGGCCAGGGCTTGCCCGGGTCTTCGACCGCCAGCCAGGCGCGAGCCGGGCCATCCTGCAACAGCGGGGCAGCGGGCATTTCGGCGGCGAAACCATCGAGCGCCACAGCCTGCAGATGGTCATCGGCAGCGATGCCTGGCAACAGCGTGGCCAGCGGCACCGCGCGATAGCGCATGGGCCGCTTGTAGGAAACGTCTTGTTCGATGCTGATATCGCGGGCCTGGGGCAGGCTCAGCAGGTCGGCGCTGTCCAGCTGGCGCGGCGTGCCGCCCAGTTCCAGGTGCAGCTGCGCCGCCGACAGCGGCAGGCTGCAGAGCAGGGCGAGCAGGGCAAAGCAACGGCGCATGGGCATTCTCCGACCATCAAGGCCGGCAGGTTACCTGTGCATGACCGGTGAACGCCACAGCCACCATCAGCCGAACAAGCGCGTGAGGTTCGGCAGGATCAGCAGCAGCGTGGTGGCGAACAGAATGAGCCCAGCTTGGCGAAGTTTCGATTGTCTGAACATGGCGGACCGCCTTCTTGTTGTTATTCCTGAATACCCGTTGGCTTCCTTGTCGCGCGTCGGGTCGATCACAGTGGCGTGGAGCACGCCGGTACTGCTTGCCTCTTTGAAATCGATATACAACCAACAGTAGGGGCTGCGTCATCCCTGTTTCAGAACCCTTTGTTCTATTGGCCTCATCCGAAATCGCGATGTGCTATGAGGCCAAAGGCCATTTCGCTGGTATGTCCTGACTAGACGGCCGCGAATCTGCCATCGCCAGTCCGGCAAAATGTGACCGTTCGTCAGTGCAGCCTACTTGCTTGTACGTGCCTTTCGCGTCAGTCTTTACAACAGATTCCCACCCATGTCGTTCAGGACTATCCCTATGTCGTTACGCATCTGCATCCTTGAAACCGATGTCCTGCGACCGGAGTTGACCGCGCAGTACCAGGGCTACGGAAGGATGTTCGAGCAGCTCTTCTCGCGGCAGCCGATCGCAGCCGAGTTTTGTGTGTACAACGTGATGAACGGCGACTATCCCCCCGATGGCGAACGTTTCGACGCCTACCTGGTGACCGGCAGCAAGGCTGACTCGTTCGGCAACGATCCATGGATCCAGACGCTCAAGGCCTACCTGTTGAAGCTGTACGAGCGTGGCGAGAAGTTGCTGGGCGTGTGTTTCGGCCATCAACTGCTGGCGCTGACCCTGGGTGGCAAGGCCGAGCGCGCCGACAAGGGTTGGGGGGTGGGCGTGCACCGTTATTCACTGGCTGCGCACGCGCCGTGGATGGACCCGCAAGTGTCCGAGCTGAGCCTGCTGATCAGCCACCAGGACCAGGTGACCGAGCTGCCGGAGGGCGCCACGGTGATTGCCTCGAGCGATTTCTGCCCGAATGCGGCGTATCACATCCGTGACCAGGTGCTGTGCTTCCAGGGCCATCCGGAGTTCGTCCACGACTACTCGCGGGCGCTGCTCGATGCGCGCCAGGATTACCTGGGCGATGAGGTGTACCACAAGGCGGTGGCGAGCCTGGCCACCGAACACCAGGGCGACCTGGTGGGGGAGTGGATGATGCGTTTCGTCCAGCAGTCGGGCAAGGCAGGCGATAGCGCTGCCTGATCGACAGACAAGCCAGCCCTCACAGGCTACTCGACAGCCTGTGGGAGCTGGCTTGCCAGCGATGAGGCCCTCACAGCCAGCCGGATTTCTTGAAGCTGGCATATAGCCCGGCACAACCCAACCCGATCACCCCCAGCACCGCAAAATACCCGTATTGCCAGTTCAGTTCGGGCATGTTCTGGAAGTTCATCCCGTAGATCCCGGCAATCGCCGTCGGGAAGGCCAGGATCGCCGCCCACGCTGCGAACTTGCGCTGCACGATGCTTTGCCGTGACGACTCCAGCAGCATGCCGATCTCGATGGTCTGGCTGGCGATGTCGCGGATCCCGGCCAAATCCTCCATCTGCCGCGTGACGTGAATCTGCACGTCGCGAAAATACGGGCGCATGTTCTTGTCGATGAACGGGAAGCTCAGCCGCTGCAGCTCCTCGCTCACCTCCACCATCGGTGCCACGTAGCGGCGCAGCCTGAGGATGTCGCGGCGCAGGCTGTGCAGGCGGCGTATGTCTTCTTCCTGCAGCGAGCCACCGAGCACGCTTTGCTCCAGCTCCTCGATCTCGCCATGGATCGCCTCGCTGACCGGCTGGTAGTTCTCGGTGACGAAGTCGAGCAGGGCATACAGCACGAAATCTTCGCCATGCTCCAGCAGCAAAGGCCGCGCTTCGCAGCGCTGGCGCACCAGGGCGTAGGATTTGGAGTGGCCGTTGCGGCAGGTGATGATGTAGCCGTTGCCGGCAAAGATGTGGGTTTCGATGAACTCCAGCTTGCCTTCATGGCGCACGGGCGAATAAGTGACGATGAACAGCGCATCGCCGAAGGTTTCCAGCTTGGGCCGGCTGTGTTTTTCCAGCGCGTCCTCGATCGACAGCTCGTGCAGGTTGAACTGGCGCTGCAGATTGGCCAGTTCCTCGGCGTTGGGCTCTTCCAGCCCGATCCAGACGAAATGCCCAGGCTTGCGCGCCCATTCGCTGCCTTCGTCGATATTGATGTTGGTGACCTTCCTGCCGGCGGCGTACACCGCCGATGCCACGACTCGACCCATGGTGATCCACTTGTTCGGTTGCACACGGGTTACAGCTTGGTCGTTAGCGGCCTCAAGAGCAACCTAGGGGTTGCTCAGTTCACCTTCCATGCGGTCGATGCACTGCTGCATCTGCGTGCGGCACTGGGCGATCAGCGCCGGCAGGTCCTGCTGGCTGAGCCCGGCGGTGGCGATCGGCGGCAGCGAGCGCACGATCACCGTGCGCTTGCGCCAGCTATTGAGGCTCAGGCGCCGGGTGTAGCGGCTGACGCACACCGGCACGATCGGCACGCCGGCCTCGATGGCCATGTGGAAGGCGCCTTTCTTGAATGCCAGCAGCTGCTCTTGGGGGTTGCGCGTGCCTTCCGGGAAGATCCAGATCGAGGTGTCGTCACGCAGGATGCGCGTGGTCACCTGCATGGCCTTGCGCGCCTGGTAGGCGTTGCTGCGATCGATCAGCACGTTGCCGCCAAGCCAGAACAATTGGCCGAACAGCGGAATCCAGCCCAGGCTCTTCTTGCCGATGGCGACGGTGCGCTGCGGCACCACGTGGCCGAGGATGAACAGGTCGAAGTTCGATTGGTGATTGGCCACGATCACGCAGCCGGGCGGCTGGTCCCACAACGGGCCGACCTCGGCCTTGACCTGGATGCGCATCAGCCAGGTCGCCGGGATGCTGTAGAGGCGGGCGAACACGCGGCTGTTGTCGCGGTTGAAGGGGCGCAGCAGGCCGATCAGCAGACCGATGCAACCCACCAGCAGAAAGTGCAGCGCCAACAGGAGCATGCGAAGGGAGTAGAGCATTGTACGACTCACACCAGACAGTCGCGGCGCAGTGTACGGCTGTGCACTGGCTGGGGCAAACCTTGGTGTGTGTCCTGTGTGGCCCTGTCGCCGCCAACCGGTGGGAGCCGGCTTGCCGGCGACAGGGCCCTGAAGGTCAGCCCATATGGCCCTGATCCAGCAGGATCGCTTCATCCAGCAGATCCAGCAGCCCCTTGCGCACCTTCAGCTTGGTGTTCTTGTGCGCCAGCATGTTCAGCTTCATCAGCTCACGGGCCGCTGCCAGCGCGGTTTCCTGCAACTGCTCGGCCGGCACGACCTTGTCCAGGAAGCCTGCATCCAGCGCGTCCTTGGGGTCGAACATCTCGGCATTGATCACCGAGCGGTGGAAGGCCGAGCGGCGCAGGCGGTCGCGGGCCAGTTCGATGCCGGCGTGGTGCATGGTCATGCCGATCTGCACTTCGTTCAGGCCGATCTTGTACGGGCCTTCGACGCCGATGCGATAGTCGCCCGACAGCAGCAGGAAGGCGCCCTTGGCCACGGCATGGCCCGGGCAGGCCACGATCACCGGGAACGGGTGCGACAGCAGACGCCGGGCCAGGGTGGAGCCGGCGGTGACCAGGCTGACCGCCTGCTGCGGGCCGGAGGTCATCACCTTGAGGTCATAACCACCCGAGAGAATGCCCGGCTGGCCGGTGATGATCACCACGGCGCGTTCCTGGGTGGCGCGGTCGAGGGCGGCATTGAAGGCCGTGATGACATCCGGGGAGATCGCGTTGACCTTGCCGTTGTTCAGGGTCAGGGTGGCGATGCCGTCTTCGGCGTGGTAGGTAATCAGCTCGCTCATGACAGAGTCCTTTAGGTGGCGTGGCGACGACGTTACCCAGCGGCGCGGGCCAGGTAAAGCAGCAAGGCTGACCGGCCAGTCAGTGGGCGGGCGCCACGCCTTGGTGCAGCGGGGTAGAGCGTTGCCAGGCCGTAAAAGCGCAGGCGAGATTGGCAGCATTGCCCTGGCGCCCTCGGTTTTTCGGTGGGTTGGCTTAAATGCATGAAAAATTTGAAAAAAATACTTGCCAAAGAAAAGCTCTTCCACTAAATTAGCGCGCCTCGACAGGGTGAAAGCCTTGAAGAGAAACGGTGAAGTGTCCGAGTGGTCGAAGGAGCACGCCTGGAAAGTGTGTATACGAGAAATCGTATCAAGGGTTCAAATCCCTTCTTCACCGCCACTTTCAAAAAAGCCCTGCAAATCAATGGTTTGCAGGGCTTTTTGTTTTCTAGGTTCTACCCAGCGATTCTACCCAGCGCCAGCACGGGCGTCTGGGCTTTCAATCTTCGATTCTCGAGCATCTAGAAGGCGTGCCTAAGGAATCCATCGGCCTTTACCCTCCAAATAGGGTGGTACGTTTTCCAGTACCCCCCCCGGGGGGTAGGCCTAAAGCTACCCCGGGGCAGTCATTAACTGGCAGGTGTTGCGCCTTTAGCTTTCAGCTGTTCTTTTTCGGCGGTCGCTTTTCGGCGAGCTGACACATACTCCATACCTTTCAATGTCAAAGTCGGTTTTCGTGTTGATGCGTTCGTGCCGGTCGGATTTGTGAATTTTACCAAGCCCATCAATTCCAGTTGCTCCAGAGCCATTTCGTCATCTAGCGAGTTGAAAAGGGTGCCGCGACCAAAAGAGGTGATTGAACCTAGCATTTCGCCGCCCTCAAGCACACCTGCCAGTCTAATCATAGCCATTCTCTGTGCGCTGGTCAGCTTTGGAATAGTCGGGTTGGTTTTAGAAGCTCGTTCCTCGTTAAGGCTGTTAAGTGTTAGGGTGTACAAGCGTGCAAAGTAGAAAATCAAGCAACCTAGAATCAGTATCGAAATAATGAAACTGACTAGTAACCACGTCGGTTGTGGCTTTTCTTCGATGAGCCAGTCTCTCGTCACTTTCAACATTCCTAGTAGCAAATCCTTGAGGTTTGATAACAGGGCTGTGTCAAGGTAGGTGTCCATCAGCTTTGTAGCAATCCAAGCAACAAGAAAGCCTCCAATCGAGATCGCTATAGCAGTGAGATTGAACCGAGGTTTCTTGTTGTCAGTGGTCATTGGATGTTTCTCTAGGTTTGGGGCCAGTCAGATTGAATAAGAGTTAGCTGTCACACTGGTGCGGCGGGCGGGGCGTCGATGCTATAGGTTAGGCGGTGATCTCTTCTAGCTCCCTCTCTGCTGCTGCCAATTCCTGTTGCAGCCTGTCAATCTCCACTCTCAAGCGGTCAACCTTGGAAAGCAGGCTTTCCTTGTAGGCTTCTTGCAGCTTAGCGATCTGAGCCTTGATTACCTCGGGGGCGTCCGGCGCGGCTGGAGTAGTTGCTTTGCTGGGGCTTGCGGGGGATTTTGCAGTCTTGGCGAGAACCCATAGCCTAAAAGTTGCATAGGGTGGGACATCTACACCTTTAGCCGCTTGCCTTTTCAGCCACGGAAGGGCTTCGGTCGCACCGGACGCGGTGTAAGCGGTGATCAAAACGTCTTTGTTGCAGAGTTTTCCCTGCGTTTGGACGTAGCCGTGTTGTTCATTCCAAGACTGACCTTCCTTTAGAATGGTTCCTTCTGGTATTTTGTTCATGTTGGCTTTCTCTGTTGGGTTGTCATGGGCTTGATGGTATCACGTGACAGGAAATGTTCAACATGAGATGTTGGGAAATGACAGAAATTTCTCGAGCTTTATTCTGTCATTTCGTATTGGTGATGAAGGCCATCAGGATGTCGTGGTGTGTCAGATTGCCTTGTTCCAGTGACGTTTGGCAGTGGCGAGACTGATTCCCAGCCTTTCAGCTGCTTGGCTTTGACTCAGGCCCTCAGCCTTGCATTCCTGAACATCCTTGGTGGTCTCGATAGCCTCAGGGCGTCCCAGCTTCTTGCCTTGGGCCTTTGCACGATTGATGCCTGCATGGGTGCGTTCGATCAGTAGGTCGCGTTCAAACTCTGCCACTGCACTCAGTACTTGCATTGTCATCTTGCCCGCTGCACTGGTGAGGTCCACGCCACCAAGGGCGAGACAATGAACACGAATGCCAGCGTTGGACAGGGATTCGACGGTCTGACGCACATCCATGGCGTTACGACCAAGGCGATCAAGCTTGGTGACGATCAGCACGTCGCTTTTCTCCATGCGTTCTAAAAGTTTCTGGAATCCATGGCGATCACTTGCCTGCGTGCTGCCGCTGATGGTCTCAGCGATGACCCGGTGCGGCTCGACATCGAAGCCTGCACTCTTCACCTCTAGCAGTTGGTTGTCGGTAGTTTGGTCACTGGTGGAGACGCGTGCGTAAACGAAAGTGCGTGGCATGGGGTTGTTCTCGTTGGCGTCATCTAATGTGGTGTCATAATATCGATGGTGTCATTAAAGGTAAAGCACATTTAATGACACCAGCAAAGGCCCCTGTTTGCTGGTGTCATTAAACGGACGTATTTTGTAATGGGTAATCGCCACCAGTTGATGGGGGGCGGAGCGGCCAGGGTGGCATGATGTAACTACCCACCCAAATCAAAGTGATCATGAAGGGGGTCGTCATGGACGAAGTAAGGTTCGTATTCGAAGCGCTGACACAGCACAATTTCTTTCCCAATCAAAAATCAGGTGTAGGAGAACTGCCGCCGATATTCAGTACGCGCAGATTTACGCCGGAAATAGTTAATCTGATTGCTGAAGTCGGTAATTCGGATGGCCGAGGAACGCTTGGTTTTGATCTGGTGGAGTATTCAGCCACAAGATATAACAACGTTCCTCGCATTCTAGGTATTCCACATCCCAAGGCATATGGCCGTCTAGTAAGGGCAATCGTTGATAACTGGGAAAGCATCAGGCACGTATGTGATAATGAAAGTAGCAAAATTAAGCCGTACTTTCATGCCGACAGTCGATTGATGGTTATGAACTACGAAGGGTTTCGTGAAAAGGTAATTGATAAATGCAAAAAGTCGTTTGGGAAGAGGTTTCTAGTTAATACGGATATTTCTGGATGCTTCAATAGTATCTACTCGCATGCAATCGAATGGGCGGGGGTAGGTCTCACTGAAGCGAAGGAGGGGCTGGCGACGAAGGTGTATGCCAATCATTGGGCTAAATTGTTGGATAAAGCCCAATCGAGGACTCGTAGAGGGGAAACTCAGGGGGTCACAATCGGTCCTGCTACGTCTAGTGTCATTGTCGAATTGATTCTATCAAAGGTCGATAGTGCCCTGGATGAATTCGAATTTTCCCGATATGTGGATGACTATGTATGTTATTGCTCTGATTCTGGGGAGGCTGACAGATTCTTACGGACCCTGGCCGCTGAACTGAAAAAGTATAAGCTAAGTCTAAATCTGGGGAAGACTGTGGTTGAATCTTTGCCTTCTGCCATCCAGACAGATTGGATTTCCAAGTTGCATGCTGCGCTTCCGGCAGTTGATGATGAAGGCAGGTATCAGTCCGAAGTGGTTATGAGATACATCGAATATGCTATCTCGCTTAACGAGCAAACGCCAGACGGAAGTGTTTTAAAGTATGCAATTCGACAGATTGTATATCGTGTGGAAAAAAGTTCGGCGTCTGTAATTGTTGATTACTTTATTAATTTGAGTTGGCATTACCCGCTTCTCCTGCCGTTCATTGGTTTGTTGTTTGAATTGCATGATTTGGAATATTCGGAGTACGAGGAAAGACTTAATTTGATTATTTTGGAGAATGCGCGGAATTCCAGGTCTGATGGTATGTGTTGGCCGCTTTACTTTATATACAAGTATAACTTGAGATTGGGTGGTGATGCCTTTAGTTCGGTTTTGGGCTCCCGGGACTGCTTGGCACTTTGTGTGGTGATGCTGATTACAGGCTGGAATGGTGAGTTTGAAGAGTTGGCCCAAGCCATAGTGTCGGGGTCAGATTATGATAAAGACCAGCAGTGGGTGTTTTTGTATCAGGCGTTTTTGAAAGGATACATTGCGAATCCATATCAAGATACTTGTTTTGATGTGATGCGCGAAGAATGCGTAGACTTTATGCCGATTGATGATTCCAAAAGTCGGGCTGAGAACTATTGTGTGTACTTGTATGCTGGTCGGGTGTTTTCACCCGAAGAAAAAACTATGTCATATAAGGAATATGTACAAAAACACCCGTAGAAACTATGACTGTGTTTCAGGATGGGCTGATTTCACGCTCGCATAGAAATCTTTCATCAGTTCAACGAAATCACAGCCGAGCACATCGCACAGGTCCAGCATCTGTACGATATCGAGTCGGCGGATTCCGCGTTCTATGTCGCTCATGAAGGATTGGGGGCGTCCAAGGGCCGTCGAGCATTGTGCCTGGGTCAGGCCAGCCTTGATCCGCCGCGCCCTTAGAAGCGCGATGAAAGCAGCGTGTTCTGGTCTATAGATCGCCTTTGGCATGGGGGATACCGTTCTGTGGGGGCGACCAACCTAAATCTGCTTTTCAGATAACTGATTTCTCGATATTCTCGCGGTGACGGGCAATGGTGTGCTTTTAACTAGCGTTCCTGAGCCTATGAGGGCGTCGATGCGGCGTGAGTGATCGAGATTTCTCTAATGAAAAGTCTGCCTGTTGCAATTGGGTTGAACATCCTGTTTCCGGGTGCTGGTTATATCTATTATGGAAAGTTGTTCGTAGGTTTGCTGGTCTTCGCTTTAGGCTTTGTATGTTTCAAGTATGGGTCGGAGGATGCAGTTGTTTGGTTTTGGTTAGGGTTAAACTTAATTATGTTTGTCGATATAAGTATGTTGCATAAGCGGTCGGCGGGAAGCTAGAAGGCTCTATTCTTGGTCGCGTAGTTTTATTCAGAATAATGTACGAAGGATTGTGGTTGTGAAGATGATATGGGTTTTGCTTTGTTATCTTGTACTGTTCGTGAATATTTCTTTCGCGAATGAATCTTCTGAGAGCTTCGAGCGGCAATGTGCAAAGATTAAAGGGGAGGTTCCAAGGTTCAATATTCCGTTCGAGAATATGCGTAGTGCACTTATTGGGTATGTAGTTGTTAATAGTGTGAAAGACGTACACACCCAAACGGACCAAGATTTGCCGTTGCCGTTACGTGAGCGTATTCAAAAGTTGGCGAAGCCTGAATATCGAGCTTACGTAGATGGAGCCATCGGTGTTCGAAAGGAGGTTGCCGCCCAGGCCACGGCAAACGCTTACAAGGGGTTGAGTGAAAATGCCCAAAAATTATACATGCTACATTCGCAGTGCTATGTTTTGGGTGTTTCGAATGAAAAGTCTGATGCGTATTCGGACGCAATGAAGGCTCTGAATGAAACGATATCCCTTGTTGAGTATAAAGTGTATGAATCGGAGGTGGCGGAGGCTGCCCGGCAGCGGCAAGTTGAACATCAGAAAGCTGAAGATTTGAGGCGGCATAATGCAATGCTTTTGCAGAAAGAACTACAAAGTCGGCGCGATAACCCATCCCGTTCCGCTAAGATTGGTCCTTTCTATGTTACTGCTAGCAAATGTAGTGCAAGTGATGTGGTGGACTTGGGTTCGCACTTAATTACAGCACCCTCGGGATCGAAGTTGTTTGTGATTGAAGGTGCTTTCAAGAATGTCAGTAATGAAGGTCAGTTGATTTTACCTGGAATGATACTGATAAAGCATTCTGGTGAAACATACAGGTATGATGTGCTCGAGGTTTTATCGCAGGATCAATTTGCTATTCCGGATCAGCCGATCAATCCCCTGATTACTCAAAAGGTCCGGATAGTGTATCGTGTACCTGATGATGTGTTCGGGCGAGTTCGGTGGCAACCAGGCCGTAACCCTGATCGGCTGACTGTAGATTGCGGTTCAATTTAGGTCGAGTGCTGCTAGCCACCATAACGTCACCTACTAAAACAAGTGGTGACGTTATTGGTTTTCGAAAGTGGACTGTGGTATTACCATGTTATGCCGCTGTAAGCTCCTGTGGTGGATTTTGAGAGCGGTGCGGGTGGCGACCCATGCCAGGGTATAGGGGTGGCTATGAATTGCTCTAAAATCGCTTCTGGTGGCGTTTCTGGGGTTTGGTGCTGGGCGTGAATTGTCAGTGGTCGTTTTCCACTTTTTTTCCACTTACTGACATCTGATTGAACCTTTTTGCAGCAACTGGTCGATTGTTGTCCTTCATTCTTTGTGCTTGTTTTGGAAAGATAACTCATCCATTTGAAGTATTCGTCCATGCCATTTTCCGATACAAGAAGTTGGCCGTGGGTATTATTCTTTGGTGTTATTACTTTGTAGTCCGATAGAAAGTCGGCTGATTTCAGTTCTGCAAGAAAGTGTTGGATGCTTTTCTTTGTGTTGATCTTTCCGTCAATTATTATAGATATATGGTAATGAATTCCATTGTCGCGGGGGTCGTCTTCTTTGACTGAGACTCGAAGCGGGATGTAACCGAATTTTCTTTTGTAGAATGTTGTTAGTCTTGCTGAAAATGATTGGAGCGTCATTTTCTTGGTGAGTCTTATTCTTATGTGAAGTCCTAATGGTGTTTTGAGATTTTGGCTCGAGTGGTAGATCATAACATACAGGTTTTCCAGTATGTTGGTTCTGCATGTAAGTTTGCTATTGCATTTGATTTCTTTCTTTAGAAAGTGGTCTTGGTTGAATGTGTTCTTCATTGATCTGCGGTGTTGCTTTAGCTTAAAGTTGATTGTTCCCGGTGGATTATATTCCCGTCTTTCGATTCTTTGGTCGTTCTTGGCTGGCAGTCTTCCCCCGTGGATTCACTACAAGAGGAGAAATAACGTTCCCCCATTGAAATCAGGCCTTAAAGGGCATGTTCCTTAGCTTTCACATGGGGTGCTGTTGTTTGCAAGTCAATCGTTAGGGGGCGGAGATTGTGGCGTTGTTCGAGGAGCGGTATTTATATAAAATTCAGGGGTGTTGTGGGGCTGTGATGTTGTCAACATACCATGAAGTCAGCCGTTTCTAAACATTCGACGCAAATTTTGTGTGGGTAAGCTGTCGTTGCAAGTGGGTGGTGACTTTTTCTATATGGCAGCCCTTGATGTGTAGGGCTGCCAGGTTCCATTCAGCTACTCACTGAAGTCGAATTGAATGCAGTCCAAGGCCGTCTTCATCTGCTCGACCGTTGGTCCTTTGGCATATATATCGAATGTGATGGTTCCTCTGGCGTGACCGAGGATAGACATGATAGTCAGAGGTGGGATTCCAGAGCGTTCAAGCATAGTTGCTGTGGTTTTTCGAATGCTGTGGAAAACCTTTTCATTCCCGAACCCCATCTTCTTTTTCAAGCGCCCAAATCTTTTTGATAGTGGGTCTGATCGTTTGCCGTACTTGTTGTTCCCGCTTGATGCTATTAGGAAGCCGTCTGGTGTGGCTTTGCAAAGCTCTGAGAACAGTTTTTCGAGTTTTGATGGGATTGCAATTGTTCTGTTGCCTGCCCTTGTTTTTGCATCAATGACAGTGAATGATGTTTCTGTGACCCTGGATTTGTGCAGCTGGCATATTTCTTCAATGCGGCAACCGGTGTATGCTCCAATCATGATCGTATTTGCAAGCATCTGATCGCCAGATTTCATGGATTCTGCAAAAATCTGTTCGACTTCTTCTTTTGTGAATGCAGTATATGATGTCTTGGTTTGCTCTTTTCGCATTGATGGGATTTTGTGGTCCGCGAAAGGGTTGTCCTTGTCTTTTAGTCTTCTATCTTTGATTGTCAGAAATTTCCAAAATGCTCGACATGCAAATATGGCTGTTTGTTTTGATTGTTTAGAAAGTTTTAGGCTTTGAAGAAAACTTTCGAAGGACTCATGGGTGATCTGTAGTGTGTTTTCATCCATAAACTTTGCGTAGCGACGCACAAAGGATGCCTGTGTTGCAGCAGTCTTCTCGATGACGTGGAAGTCTGATTGATGCTTTTGGAATTCGGTGATTAGCTTTTCGTTTATTGCGGTAACATGGTTTGTGTTACCTTTTACTATGTCCTTTAATTGGTTTCTAAGCGGCTCGGAAAGTCCGTGTTTTAGTGCTATCTGAATTATCCCGACGTCTCGAATCTCATGCGGTTCACTCAGGTCGTCGGAAGGTGCTTTAGCAATTGCAGCAAAAACCTTTTGACGAAGTTCTTCAGCCTCTACCTTCCATATTGGGGAATCTTGACCGTCTCTGGCCGCTTGAATCTTTCGTTTCCAGTCTGCGAGGATGGACAAACTAGCGGTTTTAGCGACGTTGCGGTTCCCCGTTCTCAAGCTTTTCGTAAGAACCTTTTTGAAGAAAAAGTCGGGGTGTGTTCGTACGTCCAGAGGGATGTCCAGGCGGACGTGCCAAGTGCCGCCTTTCAGAATGAGATGATCTGCCATGGGTGGCGCTCGGTGGTTTCTATCCACTGATTCTACCCAAAATACGATTTTGCTCCAATGGTGCCGGTTTTGAAGGGTTTGTATCATTTATGGCGGTGAATCCCTTCTTCACCGCCACATTCTGCGAAGAGCCCCCGAGCTGAAAAGTTCGGGGGCTTTTTGCATTCTGGGTCACCCAGATTGTCCTGAGGGCAGTGCTCTGTGGGAGGAGGCTTGCCCCACTCCCACAGTAGAAGGTCAGAAGCTGACCGAAGCCGACAAGCGCGCCGTGCGCGGCGCCCCCTGGAACAGGTAGTTGTCGCCCAGGTAATCGCCCACGTCCCGCCAGTAGCGCTTGTCGAACAGGTTATCCACGGTCAACCGCAGCACCGTGTCATACCCCCCCATGCGCGTGCGATACCGGCTCCCGACATCGAACACGGTATACCCGCCAACCGCCACATTCCCCGCCTGGCTCGCATACTTGCTGGCGCTGTAGCGCGCCCCGCCGAGCAATGCCAGGCCCGGCAGCGGCAGGCTGTACTCGGCGTGCAAGGCCGCGCGCAGGTTCGGCACGTTGATCGCCTGGTGGCCTTCGTAGGCATCGGTGTCGCTGTTCTTCACCCGCGCGCGAATCGCCGCGGCGCTGGCCTGCAGCTGCAGGTTGGAGGTCACCCAGCCGCTGGCGCCCAGCTCCAGGCCGATGTTCTTCTGCTGGCCCTGCTGCACATAGGTGAAGCTGCCGTCGCCTTCCGGCCGTGCGTACTGGTACGCCTGGCGAATCTGGAACAGCGCGGCGCTCAAGCTCATGCCCTGCCAATCGCGCTTGATGCCGAGCTCCAGCTGATGGGAGAGGGTAGGGGCGAGAATTTCTGCGGCGTTGCTGGCAAACCAGGGCGCCGTGCCGCCGGCCGACAAACCCTTGGCGTAGCTGGCATACAGCGTGGTATCGGGGCGCGGCTTGTAGATCAGCGCGGCGTTGGGCAGCAGTTGGTATTGCTGGGTGTGGCGCCCGGCTGCGCCATTTTCGTCCCAGGTCTTTTCGTCCAGGCGCACTTCGCGGGCGCCGAGCACGGTCTGCCAGTGTTGGTCGAAGGTGATGCGGTCACTGATGAACACCCCGTACTGGCGGCTGTCCAGGCGCCGCTCGCTGGCGCCTGTCGGTCTGTCCGACGGCGGCACCGCAGGCGCGCCGGTATAGATGTTGCCGCTGCCGACCAAGTCGTTGTAGTAGGGGCGCTGGTCGAGGGTGCGGCGTTGCGCGCTGCTGCCCAGGGTCAGCTCGTGGCCGACACCCAATGCATCGAAGCGGCCGTTTAGCAGGGCCTGGGCTTCATCGATGCGGCGGGTGTCGTCGGGGCTGCGAAAGTCATAGATGTCGTAGTCACCCTCGGGGCTGAAGTGCGACTGCATGCCGCCGCCGCTGCCCCAGGCAAAGGCGCTGTAGTCATCGATCACCACCTTGCTGCGCGAGGCGCTCAAGGTGCCGCTCCAGGCCTCGTTGAAACGGTATTCGAAGCGCCCGCCCAGGTTCAGCGCATCGTTTTGCACGGGTTTGGCCCAGTGCTGGTAGGCCAGGCGGTCATCCGGGTCGACGCCGTGGGGCAGGGCGCTGCCGCCGAGCAGTTGGTAGCCGGGCACCGAGCGCTGCTCGCGGTGCTGGAACTCGGCATCGAGTTGCAGCGTGGCATCCGGGTTGATCTGCCAGTCGAAGGCCAGCGAGGCGAAGTCGCGCTTGCCGTCGGCATGGTCGACGTAGGAGCGGATGTCCTCGTGGGCAAGGTTGGCGCGCAGGCCGAACTGGCGCTCGCTGCCGAACCAGCCGCCAAGGTCGGTGGCCAGGTAGCGCTCGGCCTGCTCGTTGGTCGAGACCGTCACGCTGCGCACGTCCGCGGCGCGCTTGGTCACGTAGTTGATCAGCCCGCCGGGCTCCGACACGCCGCTTTGCAACCCCGACAAGCCCTTGAGCAATTCGACCTGCTGCTTGTTTTCCAGCGCCACGTTCTGCTCGCCGGCAATGGTCTGGCCATTGATGCGGTAGCTGCTGGCCGCGTTGAGCTCGAAGCCGCGCACGTTGAAGTTTTCGTAATAGCCGATGGGCGCGTAGCTTTCGCCGACCGAGGCATCGCTCTGCAGCACCTGGCTGAGCAGGCGCACCTGGCGGTCTTCGATCAGTTGCTGGTTGAACACGCTGACCGCCGCCGGCGTGTCGAGCAACGGCGCGGCCTGGAACCCGCCCACCGAGGCTTCCCGCGCCTGGTAGCCGTCGTCGCCGTAGGTGTCGGAAACCTGCACCGGGGCCAGTACGACGCTGTCTTCGGCCGTGGCATGCGGGCAGTGCAAGGCCAGGCCCAGGCTGAGCAGGCTCAGGGGCAGGCGGGGGTGAGGCAGAGGCATTACCGGAGTCCTTAGCTGGCGTAGACCGCACGGCGCCCGGGTGCAGGCGCGGTGCGGTCAAAAAGCCGCCATGTTACCCGAAGACCCTCAGTCTGCGTTGGCGGGCCGCCGGTGCTGGCGCCAGCTGTCGTCGATCTTCGACCAGGTCTTGCCGTCGGTGACCGCCATCAGCTTGCGGCCATCCTTGAAGGTGGCCAGGAAGGTGGCTTCCTGCTCCTTGCCGCCGAGCCAGAGCCCGGCCAGCAAGCCCACCGGGCCTGCCACCAGGGCGCCGGCCACGCCCCAGCCGATGGCGGTACCGAGGCTGCGGTTGGATTCAAGGCTGGCAAGGCGCAGGTCGCTGATGCGTGCCAGGGAAATCCGCTCGCCAGGCGAAGGGCTGCGCGGGGTCTTGAGAGTGAGCGATCCATTGCGAAACTCGCCTTCACCTTGCAAGAAATCGCCGGATTGCACCGTGAGTCTTGTCATTGTGTCGTCCTGTCAGTGGAAGGGCTTTTGACCTGGGCTTTAATGAGCGCCGCGGCGCCAGGCAAGTCAACGATCAGGCGACAGAGGGTAGCGGCGCTATGTCGCGGGAGCCTGCATGGCCCGCTGGCGCTTGCGTTCGGCGCCAACCCAGACCAGCAATGCCAACGTCCCGATGGCCAACCCGGCGACCACGATGCCCATCCAGCCCTGATGCTGGAACAATTGCGTGCCCAGCAACGAGCCTAGCGCGCCGCCGATGAAATAACAGGTGATGTAGCCGGCATTGAGGCGCGTGCGTGCCTCAGGCCGCAGGGCGATCACCGCATTCTGGTTGCTCACGTGCACCAGCTGCACGGCCAGGTCCAGCACCAGCACGCCTACTAGCAACGCGGGCAGCGAGTGCTGGGCGAAGCCCAGCGGCACCCATGCCAGCAGCAAAGCGACCAGGCCGACAGTGGTGCCCAGCGAGCCCTTGCCGCGGTCTGCCAGGCGCCCGGCCCAGTTGGCCGACAGCGCACCCGCCGCACCGGCCAGGCCGAACAGGCCGATCACCGCGTCGGAATAATGGTAGGGCTCGTTGGCCAGCAGAAACGCCAGGGGCGTCCAGAACAAAGCGAACAGGCTGAACGCCAGCAGGCCCAGCAGCGAACGCAGGCGCAGCACCGGCTCCTCGACGAACAGGCGGAACACCGAGCCGATCAAGGCCGGGTATTTCAGCCCCGCATGGCTGTCGTGTTGCGGCAGGCTGCGGTACAGGGCGACGGCGGTGATGGCCATGAGCACGGCGGCCAGCACATAGATGCTGCGCCAGCCCCCCAGTTCGGCCATGAAGCCTGCCGCCGTGCGCGCCAGCAGGATGCCCAGCAGCAGGCCGCTCATCAACGTGCCCACCACCCGGCCGCGCTGCTCGGGTGCGCTCAAGGTTGCGCCCAGTGGCACGAGAATTTGCGCCACCACCGAGAACAGGCCCGTGAGCACGGTACCCAGCAGCAACCAGGGCAGGCTCGGGGCGCAGGCGCTGATGACCAGGCCCAGGGTGGCGATCGCGGTCATCACCACGATCAGCCGGCGCTGCTCGAACAGGTCACCCAGCGGCGCCAGCAGCAACAGCCCGGCGCCATAGCTGAGCTGGGCGGCGATGACGATGCTGCCGGCGCTGGCGGTGCTCAGGCCGAACTGCTCGGCGATGCTGTGCAACAGCGGTTGGGCGTAGTAGTTGCTGGCCACGGCCAGGCCGGTGGCGGTGGCCATCAGCAGGATCAGGGCACGGCTCAAGGTGGGGGCGTTCATGGCAATCTCGGTGCGGGCAGGGGTGAGTGGCAATTAGTATCTGGAGTTGTCTGGCATGACGCCAATGTATAGTTATCAGCTTATCCATCTCGAAAGCAGATAGATCGATGAACCTCAAGCAGCTTGAATATGCCTTGGCCGTGGCCGACACCGGCAGCTTCACCCGCGCCGCCGAGCGCTGCCATGTGGTGCAGTCGGCGCTCAGCCATCAGGTGGCGCGCCTGGAGGCGCAACTGGGCGTCAGCCTGTTCGAGCGTAGTTCGCGGCGGGTGCGCCTGACGCCTGCGGGCGAAGCCTTCGTGCTCAGCGCCCGCCCGGCCGTGGAGGCCGCCGGGCGGATCGCCGATGACGTGGCCGCAGCCTGTGGCCAGGTGCGTGGGCGGCTGTCGATTGGCGAGATCAGTTCGCTGACCGCGCTGGACCTGGTTGAACTGCTGGCGCAATTTCATGGCCGCTACCCGGATGTGGACGTGCGCTGGCTCACGGCCAAGAGCGAGTGGCTGATAGCGGACGTGTGCGAGCGGCGCCTGGATGTGGGGTTCATCGGCCTGTGGCAGGGCGAAGTGGTGCAGGGTGTCCAGCATCGTCTGCTGGCGCGTGAGGAACTGGTGGCCTTGTTGCCACCGGGCCATCGCCTGGCGGGCCGCCCCCAACTGACGCTCGCCGACCTGGCTGGCGAGGTGCTGGTGGATTTCCCTGAAGGTACCGGCGCGCGGCGCCAGACCGATGAAGCCTTCCAGGCGGCGGGGCTGGTGCGGCGGGTGCAGTTCGAGATCGGCCATATTCGTCTGGTGGAGAAATTCGTGCAGCGGGGCATGGCGGTCGGGCTGGTGCCCGAGCGCAGTGCCCAAGGTATCCCGGGCGTGGCGGTCGCGCGGCTGGCCGATGCGCCCGTGCGGCATTTGTATGCGGTGTGGTCGAACAGCCCCACGCCTGCAGCGCGGGCATTTCTGGGCCTGCTCGAACAGCATCTGATGCCGGGCTGAAAGCGGTTGCCGGTGCGCACGGGCACCGGCAAGCGTTCGATCAGGCTGCGAAGCCGCCGTCGGCGGTCAGGCTGGCCCCGGTGATGTAGCCGGCCTCCGGCCCCGCCAGGTAGGCGACGAAGCTGGCGATCTCGTCGGCCTGGCCGTAACGCCCGATCGCCATCAGCGGGATCAGGCTCTCGGCGAACTCGCCGCTGGCCGGGTTCATGTCGGTGTCCACCGGCCCCGGTTGCACGTTGTTCACGGTGATGCCCTGCGGCCCCAGGTCACGCGCCATGCCTTTGGTCAGGCCCACCAGCGCCGACTTGCTCATGGCATACGCTGCCCCGCCGGCGAACGGCATGCGCTCGGCGTTGGTGCTGCCGATGTTGATGATGCGCCCGCCCTGGCCCATGTAGCGGGCGGCGGCTTGGCTTGCGACGAACACGCTGCGCACGTTGACGGCCAGGGTACGGTCGAAGTCCGCCAGGTCGAAGTCGGCCAGTGGCGCAACCGCCAGCACGCCGGCGTTGTTGACCAGGATGTCGAGGCGGCCGAAGGCTTTCACGGTGTCGTCCACCGCCAGTTGCACGGCCGCGGCGTCGGCGCTGTCGGCGCGCAGGGCCAAGGCCTGGCCGCCGGCGGCCTGCACTTCTTCTACCAGGGCCTGGGCCGGGCCTTCGGAGCTGACATAGGTGAAGGCCACCTGGGCACCTTCGCGGGCCAGGCGGCGCACGATGGCGGCGCCAATGCCGCGCGAACCGCCCTGGACCAGGGCCACTTTGCCTTCGAGGTTAAATTGCTTGGACATGCTGATCTCCTGCTGGAAGCAAGGCCGAATGCCTTGGATGGGCGCAGTATCGACCGTGGATTACCTACTGATAAGATGGCAATCACTATCAGCAGAGTGAACCTTTGGTTGGCAATCATGGCCACGGAATCCTTTAGCGCCCTCGAATGTTTCATCCGCAGCGCCGAGGTCGGCAGTTTCGCCGAGGCAGCCAGGCGCCTGAGCCTGACCCCGGCGGCAGTGGGCAAGCACGTCGCCCAGCTGGAAGCGCGCCTTGGCGTGCGGCTGTTCCAGCGTAGTACGCGCAAGCTGACCCTGACCGAAGCGGGGCAGCGATTTCTCGGTGAGGTGAGCGACAGCTTTCGTACCATCCAGTACGCCGTGGCCAATCTGGCAAGCGCCGAAGGCCAGCCGGCGGGGCTGTTGCGGGTGAGCATGGGCACGGTGTTCGGCCGGCTCTATGTGTTGCCGCTGCTGGGCGAATTCTTGCGGCGCTACCCGGCGATCACCCCGGACTGGCATTTCGACAACCGCCAGGTCGACCTGATCGGCCAGGGCTTCGATGCTGCCATTGGCGGTGGCTTCGAGCTGCCGCCCGGGGTGGTGGCGCGCAAGCTGACGGTGGCGCATCGGGTGTTGGTGGCGTCACCCGGCTACCTGCAACAGCATGGGCCGATCGAACACCCCGAAGTGCTGCAGCGGCATGCTGGGATATTGATCCGCTCACCGCAAACCGGGCGTGTGCGCAGTTGGCCGCTGACCAGCCGCGCGCAGGAGCAGCAGCCTTTGCTGCTGCGCCAGGCGATGACCATGAGTGATTCCGATGCCGCTTGCGCGGTGGCCGTGCAGGGGTTGGGGATAGCCTTGGTGAGCCTGCCGTTTGCCGTGCCTTACCTGGACGCCGGGGCGCTGCAGCGGGTGTTGCCGGATTGGTATGTGGACGATGGGCATATCAGCCTGTACTACGCCGGGCACAAGCTGTTGCCGGGCAAGACCCGGGCGTTCATCGATTTTGTGGTGGAGCAGTTTGCCGAGCGGGGGTTGGCGGGGCGGTTCGATGCGTTGGCTCAAGGGTAAGACGGTGTTGGCCCTATCGCCGGCAAGCCGGCTCCCACAAGATCTTGCGCTGAACCTGAGAGCAGTGGAGCACCTGTGGGAGCCGGCTTGCCGGCGATAGAGCCCGCTCAGGCAACCGCGATAACGAAGAACACCTGCGCCCCCAGGCTCACCTCATCGTCGATCTTCCTGCCAACCAGCAACTGCCCCAGGGGCGAGCGCGGGGTAATCACGGTCACCAACCCATCCCCCTCGCCAATCTTCAGCCCCGCTGCCTCTGGCCCCAGAAACAGCAACCGCTGCCCGCCATCCTCATCCTCCAGCGTCACCAGGTTGCTCACCTGCACGCCCCGCGCCGGGTCGTAGTCACGCAGCAACAACTGCTGGTAGGTCAGCAACGCCTGGCGAATTTCGGCCGTGCGCCGGGCCTGGCCGGTGGCCAGATACGAAGCCTCCAGGCCCAGGGTGTCATACTTGTTCTCGGCGATGTTCTCTTCGGCGGTGGCGGTTTCGTAGGCGGTCTGCGCCGCGCGGCGCAGCACCTCCATGTCCGCTTCCAGGGCGGCGATGATGCCGCTGAGCAGGGTGGCCTTGTCCATGATCAGTAACAGAACTCCAGCACGTTGGCCTGGCTCTTGTCGGTTGGCGCAGTGCGGTTCTGCGACAGCCAGAACTGGCACTTGGGGCTGTTGAGGTTGCGCGGGTTGCCCTGGGCGGCCTCGGCGGCCTGCTGCAGCTCCTGCTTGTGCAGGATGGCCTTGTAGCGCTCGAACATCTCGCCTTGCGCGTCGGCAGGCGCTGCGGGCGCTGGCGCTTTGCGGGCAACGGCCGGGGCGAGCACCTGGGCCACCGGCTGCACCTGCTCTGGCCACAGCCGCAGGGCCAGCCACAGGCTCAGGGCGATGGCCACGGCGCCGAGCCACAGGCCAAAGGCCACGCAAACGATGAGCTGCAGGGGCTTGAGGGTGATCTTCAGTTCACGGGGGCGGGGCATGGCGGCCTCCTGGCAGGGCGAGTCGAGGCGCCATTGTCGCATGGCCTTGGGCGAAATTTCAGCGCCGGCGCTTTTGTCGGCGACAATTTAGCCGCAGAATTCTCGGTTTTTGCGCAGGGCGAGCGGAGGGCACATGAAGGTCACCTGGGACATTTTCTGCACCGTCGTCGACAACTATGGCGACATCGGCGTGACCTGGCGCCTGGCCCGGCAGCTGGTGGCCGAGCACGGCCTGGCGGTGCGCTTGTGGGTGGACGACCTGAACGCCTTCGTGCCCATGTGCCCGGGCGCTGATGCCAGTGCCGCGCAGCAATGGCAGCAGGGCGTGGAGGTGCGTGCCTGGCCCGCCCAGTGGCAGCCGGTGGAGCCGGCGGACGTGGTAATCGGTGCCTTTGCCTGCCAGCTGCCGGCGCCGTACATCGAGGCGATGCGAGCCCGCGCCACGCCGCCATTGTGGCTGAACCTCGACTACCTCAGCGCCGAAGACTGGGTCGAGGGTTGCCACGGCCTGCCGTCGCCGCAAGCCAATGGCCTGCGCAAGGTGTTCTTCTTCCCGGGGTTCACCGACAAGACCGGTGGGTTGCTGCGCGAGGCGCCATTGCTGGCGCAGCGTGATGCCTTGCAGCAGTCGCCCGAGGCGCGCACGGCGTTCTTGCAGGGGCTGGGTGTTCAGCTGGAGAAGGGTGCACAGCTGATTTCGCTGTTCGCCTACGAAAACCCACAACTGGGCGCCTGGCTCGATGCGCTGGCCGCAGACAGCTGCGCCACTCACCTGGTAGTGCCCAGTGGGCGCATTCTGGGGGACCTGGGCAACTGGCTGGGCGAACCCGCGCTTGCAGTGGGCGACCTGCACCAGCGCGGCGCGCTGACCGTGCAGGTGTTGCCGTTCGTCAGCCAGGACGACTACGACCGCCTGCTCTGGTGCTGCGACTTCAATGCCGTGCGCGGCGAGGATTCGTTCGTGCGCGCACAGTGGGCCGGGCGCCCCATGCTCTGGCACATCTACGTGCAGGAAGAAAACGCCCATTGGGAAAAGCTCGAAGCGTTCCTTGGGCATTATCGGCAAGGCTTGTCGGACGATGCCGCACAGGCGCTGATGGCATTATGGCGTGCCTGGAACATGGACCACGACATGCGCCAGGCCTGGCAAGCGGCCCGCAAACATTGGCCGCAACTGCAGCAGCATGCCCGCGATTGGGCGGCCCGGCAGGCCGCTCGGCCGGACCTTGCCAAGGCGCTAGTACAGTTTTACCGAAATTCGCTATGATACGCGGCCTCGATTTTTATAAATCCATCCAGATTCGGATACTTCGTAATGAAAACTGGTAAAGAACTGAAACCCGGTACCGTACTGCGGATCGACAACGACCCGTGGCTGGTACAGAAAGCCGAATTCACCAAGTCGGGTCGCAACAGCGCGATCATGAAGACCAAGCTGAAGAACCTGCTGACCGGCTACAAGACCGAAACCGTCTACGGTGCCGACGACAAGCTGGACGACGTGATCCTGGATCGCAAAGAAGCGACCCTGTCGTTCATCAGCGGTGACTCGTACACCTTCATGGACACCACCGACTACACCATGTACGAACTGAACGCCGAAGACATCGACGCCGTTCTGCCGTACATCGAAGAAGGCATGGAAGACATCTGCGAAGCCGTGTTCTTCGAAGGCCGTCTGGTATCGGTTGAACTGCCGACCACCATCAGCCGTCAGGTTACCTACACCGAGAACGCCGCCCGTGGCGACACCTCCGGCAAGGTCATGAAGCCTGCCAAGCTGAAGAACGGTACCGAGATTCAGGTTGCCGACTTCATCCAGATCGACGAGTGGATCGACATCGACACTCGCGACAACAGCTTCAAGGGCCGTTCCAAGAAGTAATTCTTCTTGTGATGAGCACGAAAAACCCGGCCTTGGCCGGGTTTTTTTGTGCCTGCGATTTACACCGTCACATGCAACCGCACATCGACATTGCCGCGGGTGGCGTTGGAGTACGGGCAGACCTTGTGCGCCTTTTCCACCAGCCCTTCAGCGTCGGCCTGGGCCAGGCCCGGCAGGTTGACATGCAGGTCGATATCCAGGCCGAAACCGCCTGGGATCTGGCCGATGCCGACCTTGGCAGTGATCGAGGCGTCGGCGGGCAGTTGTTTCTTCTCCTGGCCGGCGACGAACTTCAGCGCGCCAATGAAGCAGGCCGAGTAGCCGGCGGCGAACATCTGCTCGGGGTTGGTGCCGTCACCGCCCGCACCGCCCAGTTCCTTGGGGGTGCTCAGCTTGACTTGCAGCTTGCCGTCGCTGGAGCGGGATTGGCCGTCGCGACCGCCGGTGGAAGTGGCTTCTGCGATGTACAGGGGAGTGACCTTTTGCATGATGAGCCTCGCGAATGTGCTGTGCGCCCTGGTCAAGGCAGGTGCGCCGGGTGGGTACGGGATTTAAATTAGCGCGCAATTAGTTTGCGCGCAAGATAAATACTCACCGTCCATCGGAACGGGCATCACACAGCTTAGCCCTCAGAGGTGCTCTTGCAGGTTGTTGCGCAGGTCGAGCAAGTCCGCTTGCAGTTGCTTGAGGCGTTCCAGGCTGCGGCCGCTGGCCTTGAGGATACATGGCGGCACCGCCTTGGCTTGCTCTTGCAGGGCTCGCCCTTTGTCGGTCAGGTGCACCAGCACCACCCGTTCATCCTCGCGGCTGCGGTTGCGTTCGAGCAGGCCTTCGCTTTCCAGGCGCTTGAGCAGGGGCGTGAGCGAGCCGGGGTCGGTCAACAGGTGCTGGCTGATTTCGCCCACCGTGCGCCCGTCCTGCTCCCACAGCACGAGCATGGCCAGGTACTGCGGGTAGGTCAGGCCCAGTGCCTGGAGCAGAGGCTTGTAGACCTTGGTCATCAGCAACGAGGTGGAGTGCAGGGCGAAACAGACCTGGTTGTCCAGCAGCAGCTCGTCACAGGAGGCGTGGGTGTCGGCGTTCATGCAGGTCCTTGAATGTCATCGATAGAGAAATCTAGCACGCTGATGATTAGTGCGCTCATTGCCAGCGCAATTCGCTGCGCAGCGCCAGGTCCCACGGCGGGATCGGGCTGAAGCGGCTCTTGAGGAATTCGAGCAGCAAGCGACTGCGAGAGTTCGTTTCATGTTCCAGGCGCAACGCATAAATGCCGCTGGACTCCGCCGCCGGCAGGCCGCTGTGGCAGAACAGCGGCACCAGTTCGCCGCGCAGCAGGTAGTCGCTGATCAGCCAGGTCGGCAAATGGGCGATGCCAAGGCCGGCCAGGGCGCCGAACAGCAGGGTTTCGGCGTTGTTGGCGGTCATGCGCATGCGCGAGGGGCGGAACTGGCGCGCCTGGCCTTGCACCGTGAAGCGCCAGGCGAAGGGCGGTGCCAGGCTGTCCCAGTCCAGGCCGTCATGTTCGGGCAGCTGGCTGGGGCAATCGGGCAGGCCGCGGCTGGCAAGGTAGGCGGGGCTGGCGCAGGCGATGCGCACCATGTACGCCAGCGGCGTGGCCACCAGGCGCGTGTCGGCCAAGGGGCCTGCGCGCAGCACCAGGTCGACTTCGCCCAGGTGGCTGCCGTGCAGGTCGACGAAGCTGTCGATCAGCCGCAATTGCACGTCCAGGCCCGGGTATGCCACCAGGAAGTCGGCAATGGCCGGGGCCAGGTGGCGGCGGCCGAAGGCGGCGGGGGCATCGATGCGGATCAGGCCTTCCGGGGCATTGCTCAGCGACACCGCTTCGGCGCGGGCCAGGCGCAGTTCCTCGATGATGCGCCGGGCGCGTTCGGCAAAGGCCTTGCCGGCCGGGGTGGCGCGCACGGCGTGGGTGCTGCGGGTGAACAGGCGGCTGCCCACCGCGCTTTCCAGGTTGTCGATGCGCCGGGCCACGGCAGACGGGGTCAGCGGGTGGCGGCGCGCGGCGGCGGAAAAGCTCCCGGCCTCCAGCACATCGAGGAACAGGCTCAGTTGGTCGGTCAGGGTATCTGGGCTCATGGGCCACCTTGCTTATGCATGAAACGCACAGCCATTGTGCGTTGCTGTGCGTTTCCGTGCCAGAGCGCACTGGTTAGCATGCGGGTATAACTTACGCAGGCGGACGAGGCCCTGATGATCGAGTGGTTGTTGTATATCGCCCTGGGCGCGGCCCTGGGCACCATGGGCGGCTTGTTCGGCATTGGTGGAGGGCTGATTGCCATCCCGGCGCTTGGGGTGTTGTTCGGCCTGGACCAGCAGTTGGCGCAGGGCACGGCGCTGGTGATGGTGGTGCCCAACGTACTGCTGGCGCTGTGGCGTTACCACCAGCGCAACCGCATCGAGCTGCGCCATGCGCTGCCACTGTCGCTGTGCAGTTTCCTGTTTGCCTGGCTGGGCTCGATCTGGGCGGTGGGCATCGATGCGCATTCCATGCGCCTGGGGTTCGTCGGGTTTCTGGTGGCGCTGGCGGTGTGGAACGTGGCGCGGATGTTCCTCAAGGTGGCACCGGCCAGCAACGAGCTGCGTTATCCCTGGCCGTGGCTGGGCGTGCTGGGCAGTTTTGCCGGCACCATGGGCGGTTTGTTCGGGGTCGGCGGCGCGGTGGTGGCCACGCCCATTCTGACCAGCGTGTTCGGCACCACCCAGGTGGTGGCGCAGGGGCTTTCGCTGGCGCTGGCGGCGCCGAGTACCACGGTGACCTTGCTGACCTATGGCGTGCACCAGAGTGTCGACTGGAGCGTGGGCATTCCTTTGGCGGTGGGCGGGCTGCTGAGTATCAGCTGGGGCGTGCGCCTGGCCCATGCGCTGCCGGAGAAGGTGTTGCGCGGGATGTTCTGCGTGTTTCTGGTGGTGTGTGCGGTGATGCTCGGGTTCGAGCTTTAGGGGCTGCTACGCAGCCCAATCGCCGGCATGCACCTCCTGCCGTTCACTGGAACCCTTCGACGATGTAGTCGGCCATGCAATCGGTAATCGGTGACTGGGTCTGGGTATTGCGCAGCAGCATCACATTCGCCACCGGCAACTGCGGCAGCCCATCCTGCTCCCCGAGAATGCGGATGTTGCCGGCAATCAGGCTCTGCAGCTGCGCCGTCACCGCCAGCCCTGCGGTGACGATGGCAAAGATCGCCGCCAGGCTGGGGCTGGTGTAGGCGATGCGGTAGTCGATGCCCTGGGCCTCCAGGGCATTGCAGGTCCAGCCGCGGCAGAAGCAGTCGGTATTGAACAGGGCCAGTGGAATCGGCCGTTGCTCCTGTGGGCAAAAGCCTTCGGCAGCGGCCCACACCAGGCGTTCCTGGCGCAGCAGCTGGCCCACTTCATTGCCTGGCTCGCGGGTGACGATGGTCAGGTCCAGGTCCTGGCGCAGCATCAGTTGCTTGGACGAGTCGCAATGCACCTCCACCTGCACCAAGGGGTAGGCCTGGGCAAAGCTGGAAAGGATCGTCGGCAGAAAGCGCATGGCGTAATCATCCGGGGTGCCAATGCGCACCAGCCCGACCATGTGCGGCATGCGCAGGGTATTGAACACTTCGCCATGCAACTTGAGGATGCGCCGGGCATAGCCCAGCAGCACCTGGCCCTCGGCGGTCAGGCGTACCTGGCGGCCGTCGCGTTCGAAAAGCTGGCGCTGCAGGATGTCTTCCTCCAGGCGTTTCATCTGCATGCTCACGGCCGACTGGGTGCGGTTGACCACTTCCCCGGCGCGGGTGAAGCCGCCTTGCTCGGCGATGGCGACGAAGGTGCGCAGCACGTCGGCATCGAGGCTCTGGTACTGGGACATTGCATCAATCTCCGAGATGCATGGCATCAGAAACATTCGTTGGATTGATCTTATGCCTGGCCTGAGACTGGAGCCATCAACACGGAGGGCTTCACGATGAAAGGTCATGTCAGCACCATCCAGCAACCTGCCTTCTCCCTGAACCACCTGTGGCACGCGGCTGCCGACCGCCCGCTGCGCTGGTACGAGCTGTATTGCCAGCGCCGCGAGCTGGCCCGCCTCAGCGATGCCACCTTGCACGACCTGGGGTTGAGTAGGGCGGATATTCAGCAAGAGGCCGAGCGGCACTTTTGGGATGACCCGCTGCGCAAGTAGGCTAAGTTTGTCGGTGTATTTGCCGGCCTCTTCGCGGGGCAAGCCCGCTGCCACGGGTGCTTCACTGTTCTCAAGGCAGTGGGGTATCTGTGGCAGCGGGCTTGCCCCGCGAAGCAGTCGAGCAGTCACCCACAGGAGGCCTGAAGTGTTGCTCAAGCTGTCAATCAATCAGGCCCGGCGCCTGGCCTTGTCTGCCCAGGGCTTCGCCAAGCCGCCTCAAGCCTGCCCGACGCTGCCTGCGATCAAGCGCATGCTGCAGCGCCTGGGCGTCGTGCAGATCGATTCGGTCAATGCCCTGGTCCGCTCCCATTACCTGCCGTTGTTCTCCCGCCTGGGCGACTACGCCCCCGCGATGCTCGACCAGCTCGCCTGGGGCCGTGGCCGGCAGCGCCAGCTGTTCGAGTACTGGGGCCACGAGGCCTCGTTGCTGCCCTTGAGCCTTTACCCAATGCTGCGCTGGCGCATGGCCCATGCCGCTGACGGTCGCGGCATCTATCGCCAGCTGGCGCAGTTTGGCCGCGAGCGCCAGGACGTGATCGCCCGGGTGCTGCGAACCGTGCGCGAACAAGGCGCGCTGGGCGCCGGCAGCCTGTCCACGCGCCAGGAGCGCGCCGGCCCCTGGTGGGACTGGAGTGAAGAAAAGCACGCCCTGGAGTGGCTGTTCGCCGCCGGCGAGGTGACCGTGGCAGGAAGGCGCGGCTTCGAACGGCTCTACGATGTGCCGGACAAGGTACTGCCACGAGCGATCCTCGACCTGCCCCAGCCGCGCGAGGCTGAAGCCCACCAGGGCCTGATGCTGCACGCCGCGCAAGCCTTGGGCGTGGCGACCGAGCGTGACCTGCGCGACTACTTCCGCCTGGAGCCTGGGCAGGCAAAGGCGGCGCTGGCCGAACTGCTCGCCGATGGCCGCTTGCAAGCGGTGCAGGTGCAAGGCTGGAAGCAGCCTGCCTACTGCGCCGGTACGCCGCGCATTCCCCGGCAAGTCGCAACCAGCGCCTTGCTCTCGCCATTCGATTCACTGGTCTGGGAGCGCGAGCGTACCGAGCGGCTGTTCGATTTCCGTTACCGCCTGGAGATCTACACCCCGGCCCACAAGCGGGTCTACGGCTATTACGTGCTGCCCTTCCTGTTCGATGGACGCATCGCCGCGCGCGTGGACCTGCGCGCCGAGCGGGCGCAGGGGCAACTGGCGGTGCACGCCGTGCATGCCGAGGCAGCGGGCTTGGGCGAGGCGGGTTATCAGGCGCTGGCCGCGCAGCTGCTGCACCTGGCCCGGTGGCTGGGCCTTGAGCGGGTGCGACTGAACTGCCCGCGCGAGGAGGGCAGCCAGTTGCGTCGGGCGCTGCTCAGCGGCGCACTTGCTTGAGGGTTTCGGCGATCAGGAAGGCCAGCTCCAGCGACTGGTCGGCGTTCATGCGCGGGTCGCAGTGGGTGTGGTAGCGGTCTGACAGCGCATCTTCGGTGATCGGGCGTGCGCCGCCGATGCATTCGGTGACGTTCTGCCCGGTCATCTCGATATGGATGCCGCCGGCGTGGCTGCCCTCGGCCTGGTGCACCTGGAAGAACTGCTTCACTTCATCGAGGATCTGCGCGAAGTCGCGGGTCTTGTAGCCGCTGCTCGCCTTGATGGTGTTGCCGTGCATCGGGTCGGAGCTCCACAGCACCTTGCGCCCCTCGCGCTCGACGGTGCGGATCAGCCCAGGCAGGTGCTCGCCGACCTTGCCGGCCCCCAGGCGCACGATCAGGTTGAGCCGGCCCGGGTCGTTGCTCGGGTTGAGCGTGTCGATCAGGCGGATCAGTTCTTCAGGGTTCATGCTCGGGCCGACCTTGACCCCGATCGGGTTGTGCACCCCGCGCAAAAACTCCACATGCGCGCCATCGAGCTGGCGGGTGCGGTCGCCGATCCACAGCATGTGCGCCGAGCAGTCGTAGTAGTCGCCGGTCAGGCTGTCCTGGCGCACGAAGGCTTCTTCGTAGTTCAGCAGCAGCGCCTCGTGGGCGGTGAAGAAGCTGGTTTCACGCAGTTGCGGGGCGTTGTCCAGGCCGCAGGCGCGCATGAAGGCGAGGGTTTCGTCGATGCGGCTGGCCAACTGGTGGTACTTGTCGGCCAGCGCCGAGTTGGCGATGAAATCCAGGTTCCACTTGTGCACCTGGTGCAGGTCGGCGAAGCCGCCCTGGGCGAAGGCGCGCAGCAGGTTGAGGCTGGCAGTGGCCTGGTGGTAGGCCTGCAGCAGGCGGTCCGGGTCCGGCACGCGGCTTTTTTCGTCGAAGCCGATGCCGTTGACGATGTCGCCACGGTAGGCCGGCAGGGTGACGTTGCCAATGGTTTCGTCGCCCGAGGAGCGCGGCTTGGCGAACTGGCCGGCCATGCGCCCGACCTTGACCACCGGGCAGCCGGCGGCAAAGGTCATGACGATGGCCATTTGCAGCAGCACCTTGAAGGTGTCGCGGATTTTCGCCGCCGAGAACTCGGCGAAGCTCTCTGCGCAGTCGCCGCCCTGCAGCAGGAAGGCGCGCCCCTCGGTGACCTCGGCGAACTGCCGGCGCAGCTCGCGCGCTTCGCCGGCGAACACCAGCGGCGGGTAGCTGGCCAGGGTCTGCTCGACCTTGAGCAGGTGCGCGGCATCGGGGTAGGTCGGTTGCTGCTGGATCGGCAGGGCACGCCAGCTGTCAGGGCTCCACGGTCGGTTCATCACAGGCTCGGTCTGGTCGGTTTGGGCATGCCTGCCATGGTAACAGTTGCCGCCGCGCTTGTTGCATCGGGGGCGTTGGCGGACAATGCGCGTTTTGCGCGGGCAGGTGGCAGGTAGATGGCAACGGAGCGGGAAGAGCGGCTGTTGGCCCGGGTCGAGGATGCCTTTGGCGTGATCAGCGTGTACGAGGTGGACGACTACCGCTTCCTCGAGTTCGGCGATGCCATCGAGCAGAGCTGCGTGTTCACCGCCGACCCCAGCTGGCTGGAGTATGACTACACCCGCGCCATGCTGGTCGGTGCGCTGTGCCATCAGCAGCCGGAAAGCGCGCTGTTCCTCGGCCTTGGCGCCGGCACCCTGACCCAGGCGTGCATGAAGTTCTTGCCGCTGGAGGATATCGAAGCCATCGAACTGCGCGCCGATGTGCCGCGCCTGGCCATGGAATACATGGGCCTGGACGACGACCCGCGGCTGTACGTGCGCATTGGCGACGCCCTGGAGCTGCTGCCCACGGCGGAGAAGACCGACTTGTTGTTCGTCGACCTGTACACCGACCATGGGCCGGGTGTCGGGCACCTGGCCTGGAACTTCCTTGGAAACTGCCAGAAGCAGCTCAACCCGGGCGGCTGGCTGGTGATCAACCAGTGGGCCAGCGACGACGGCAGGCCGCTGGGCGCGGCGCTGCTGCGCGGGCTGTACCACCGGCATTACTGGGAGCTGCCGGTGAAGGAGGGCAACGTGATCCTGCTGGTGCCGGCCGACCTTGACCAGCAACTGGACCTGGACGGTGTGCGGGCGCGGGCCGAGGCGCTGGCGCCGCGGCTGGGGTATGGCCTTGAAGGATTGATCCGAGAGATTCGGCCGGCCAGCTGAAGATCTGCTGGGTGGCTTGTGGCCCTATCGCCGGCGAGCCGGCTCCCACGCCGATCAGCGCTGTTCTTGTGGGAGCTGGCTACCCATGCCGATCGGCGCTGTTCTTGTGGGAGCCGGCTTGCCGGCGATGGGGCCAGTAATTTCAACCAGGAAGTAACGTTTCAGCCAGCCATCGCTGATGGCCCCCTACTGGCCTCAAACCCCGAAAATTTTCCTCACTGCCTTCTGTTAATTCGGGTATAGTACGCGCCGGTCTTTTAGCGGACCTCAAAATCAGGTGGTGCAAATCCTCCGAGTCCAGCTTCGGCTGCACGTCCGCTAGGCGGACCTTCCCAAGTTTTCTTTTTCAATCGTTTTCGCAAATCCCCGCCGCCAAAGCTGCCTGGGTGACCTTTTGGTCTTTCAAGGCATGTGCAGCTTTGGAGCATGGGTCTTTGCGGATGCACCTAGAGGCAGACCCATGACCCAGGAAACCGGCGGCTTCGCCGCTCTCGATCTCAATCCGAATATTGTTGCTGCCGTTCTGGCGACCGGCTACGAAGAGCCGTCCGCCATTCAGCAACAATCGATCCCGATCATCCTCGCCGGTCACGACATGATCGGCCAGGCGCAGACTGGCACCGGCAAGACCGCTGCCTTCGCCCTGCCGATCCTCAACAAGATCGATGTGAGCAAGCGCGAACCGCAAGCCCTGATCCTGGCGCCAACCCGTGAGTTGGCGCTGCAAGTAGCTACCGCTTTCGAAACCTACGCCAAGCAGATGCCGGGCGTGAATGTCGTGGCCGTGTACGGTGGTGCCCCGATGGGCCCACAGCTGCGTGCCATTCGCAACGGCGCGCAAATCGTCGTCGCTACCCCGGGCCGTCTGTGCGACCACCTGCGTCGTGACGAGAAAGTCCTGTCCACCGTGCAGTACCTGGTACTGGACGAAGCCGACGAAATGCTCAAGCTGGGCTTCATGGACGACCTCGAAGTGATCTTCGATGCCATCCCAGCCTCGCGCCAGACCGTGCTGTTCTCCGCAACCCTGCCGTCGTCGATCCGCTCGATCGCCGAGCGCCACCTGCGCGAGCCCAAGCACGTCAAGATCCAGAGCAAGACCCAGACCGTTACCGCGATCGACCAGGCTCACCTGATGGTGCATGCCGACCAGAAGATCCCGGCTGTGCTGCGTCTGCTGGAAGTCGAAGAGTTCGACGCGCTGATCGCCTTCGTGCGTACCAAGCAAGCCACCCTGGACCTGGCCGCCGCGCTGGAAGCCAAGGGCTACAAGGCTGCCGCGCTGAACGGCGACATCGCCCAGAACCAGCGTGAGCGCGTGATCGACTCGCTCAAGGATGGCCGCCTGGACATCGTCGTCGCCACCGACGTCGCCGCCCGTGGCCTGGACGTACCGCGCATCACCCACGTGTTCAACGTGGACATGCCATACGACCCGGAATCCTACGTGCACCGTATCGGCCGTACCGGCCGTGCGGGTCGCGAAGGCCGTGCACTGCTGCTGGTCACCCCGCGTGAGCGCCGCATGCTGCAGGTGATCGAGCGCGTGACCGGGCAGAAGGTTGCCGAAGCACGCCTGCCGAACGCCCAGGCGGTACTGGATGCGCGCATCAAGAAGCTGACCTCGAGCCTGGCGCCGCTGGTGGCCGAAGCCGAAGCCACCCACGGCGAGCTGTTCGACCGCCTGACCACTGACCTGGGCTGCAGCGCCCGCGCCCTGGCCTCGGCCCTGCTACGCAAGGCCACCAATGGCCAAGCGCTGGACCTGGCCGCAGTAGAGCGCGAGCAGCCGCTGGTGCCGAGCTTCGCCCCGCGTGGTGAGCGCACCGAGCGTGCTGACCGTGGTGAGCGCAGTGAGCGCCGCGAAGGTGGCGACCGCGAGCGTCGCGCGCCGATGCCACTGGCCGAAGGCCGCGTGCGTTGCCGCACCGCCCTGGGTGCCCGTGACGGTATCGCTGCCAAGAACCTGCTGGGTGCAATCCTCAACGAGGGTGGCCTGGCACGTGACGCCATCGGCCGTATCCAGGTGCGTGACAGCTTCAGCCTGATCGAGCTGCCGGAAGATGGCCTGGAGCGTCTGCTGACCAAGCTCAAGGACACCCGTGTAGCCGGTAAGCAGCTGAAGCTGCGCCGCTACCGCGAGGATTGATCCTGGCGCAATGAAAAAATCCCCGGCCTAGGTCGGGGATTTTTTTTGCCTGTGCCGGCCCTTATCGCCGGCATGTGGGAGCCGGCTTGCCGGCGATAGGGCCTTCAGCCGAACCGATAAATATCCATCCCCAGCGCCCCCAGGGTAAACCCTTGGTGCACGATGGCAAATTTGCTCCCCGCCCCCAGGGCAAAGAACAACGGCAGGAAATGCTCATCACTGGGATGGTTGCGCAGCGCAAACGGCGCCTGTTGCTTGAAGCCTAGCAGCGCAGCCTGGTCATCCTCGCCGAGCTTTTCCACCACCCAGTCCCTGAACGCCAGTGCCCAGGGTTCGATCACCTCCGGCCCGGCATGCCAGTCAAGCTCGCCCAGGTTATGGGTGATGCTCCCCGACCCCACCAGCAGCACGCCCTCGTCGCGCAAGCCGGCCAATGCCTGGCCGACCTTGAGCTGCAGCGCCGGCCCCAGGTGGCTGGGTAGCGACACTTGGACCATGGGAATGCTCGCATCGGGATACATCAACGACATCGGCACCCAGGCGCCATGGTCGAACGGCCGCTGGGCATCCAGGCGCGCCGGCAGGCCAGCGGCGTTCAGCCGTGCGCTGATGTCGGCGGCCAGTTGCGGCTGGCCAGGCGCGGGGTACTGAACGGCGTACAGCGCCGCTGGGAAGCCATGAAAGTCATGCCAGGTCTCGGGCGCGGGGTTGCCGGTCACCAGCAGCTCGCGGCTCTCCCAGTGCGCCGACACCACCACGATTGCCTTCGGCCGCGGCAGGGCATTGGCCAGCCTGGCCAGCGCCGGCCCACTGGCACCGGGTTGCAGGGCAAGCATGGGGGAACCGTGGGAAATGTACAGGCTGGGCAGCATGGTGAGGTCCTGAAGGTTAAGATGCCTCCATCTTCGATCAGTTATCGATCGACATCCAATATAAGATTTTTGCCCAAACCATCGAAAAACCAGGAGGAAACATGGAGCCGGCGTTCTGGCATCGAAAGTGGGCCGACAACCAGATCGGCTTTCATCAGGCCCAGGCCAACCCCTATCTGCAACGCTACTGGCCGGGGCTCGGCCTGCCTGCCGGCAGCCGGGTGCTGGTGCCATTGTGCGGCAAGAGCCTGGACCTGGCCTGGCTGGCGGGGCAGGGCTACCGCGTGCGTGGCATCGAGCTGTCGCGCCGGGCCGTGGAGGACTTTTTCCAGGAGCAGGGGCTTGAGGCGCAGGTGACGCAACAAGGGCCGTTCGAGGTCTGGCGCAGTGGTGAGGTTGAGCTGTGGTGCGGGGACTTCTTTGCCTTGCAGGCCGAGGATGTGGCGGATTGCGTGGGGTTGTATGACCGTGCGGCGCTGATTGCACTGCCGGCGCCGATGCGTGCGCGTTACATGGCTTTGCTCTCGCGGCTGCTGCCTGGGGGGAGTGGGCTGCTGGTGACCTTGGACTATCAGCAGGAACTGTTGGCCGGGCCACCGTTTGCGGTGGCGGACGAGGAAGTGCGGACCGGGTTTGCCGGGTGGCATGTGCAAGAGATGGAGGCACGGGACGTGATCGGGGAAAGCCCGAAGTTCATGCAGGCAGGGGTGCAGCGCTTGGTCGAGCGGGTCTACCGCGTGAGGTTCTGATGCCTGGCCTGGCCCTATCGCCGGCAAGCCGGCTCCCACACTGATCATCGCTGGCCCTGTGGGAGCCGGCTTGCCGGCGATAGGGCCGGTACAGGCAAATGAAAAAGGGCGACCGAAGTCGCCCTTTGTTTTGCCTGGTGAATCAACCGCGGCGGCGCAGTGCCTCGATGCGCTCTTCCAGCGGCGGGTGGCTCATCAGCAGGCCGGCCAGGCCGTGCTTGAGGCCGCCGTTGATGCCGAACGCCTTCAGGGTGTCAGGCATGTGCACCGGCAGGCCCTGTTCCACACGCAGGCGCTGCAGGGCACCGATCATCGCGCCAGTACCGGCCAGGCGGGCACCGGCTTCGTCGGCGCGGTACTCGCGGCGGCGCGAGAACCACATGACGATCATGCTGGCGAGAATGCCCAGCACCAGCTCGGCGACGATGGTCGCCACGTAGTAGGCGATACCCTGGCCTTCTTCGTTCTTGAAGATCACCTTGTCGACGAAGTTGCCGATGATGCGGGCGAAGAACATCACGAAGGTGTTCACCACGCCTTGCACCAGCGCCAGGGTGACCATGTCACCGTTGGCCACGTGGCCGATCTCGTGGGCCAGCACGGCACGCACTTCATCGGGCGAGAAGCGCTCCAGCAGGCCCTGGGAAACGGCCACCAGGGCGTCGTTGCGGTTCCAGCCGGTGGCGAAGGCGTTGGCCTCGTAAGCCGGGAAGATACCTACTTCGGGCATCTTGATGCCGGCCTCGCGCGACAGCTCTTCGACCGTCTGCAACAGCCACTGCTCGTGGCGGGTGCGCGGCTGGCTGATGATCTGGGTGCCGGTGGTCATCTTCGCCATCCACTTGGAGATGAACAGCGAGACCAGGGAGCCGGCGAAGCCGAACACGGCGCAGAACACCAGCAAGCTGCTGAGGTTGAGGTCAACCCCGTTGGCGGCCATGAACCCGTTGAAGCCGAACAGGCTCAGGGTAATGCTTGCAACCAGCACCACCGCGAGGTTGGTGGCTACAAACAACAGAATGCGCATCATGGTTGTTACGTTCTCCTGACGGAAGGGTTGTTGCGTATGCGGGGTATATAAGGGGCCGATCGCACGGATTCAATCGGGCGACTATTTCAAACTGTGTACGGCGGAGTATGGCAGAGGATCTGGCGGGGGCTGTGAGCTAGAGCGTTGCAGGATGTAAGAAACGGTCGTTGGCGTTTGTAGGGGGCTGCTTTGCCGCCCATCGCCGGCAAGCCGGCTCCCACAGAAGGCTGCACAGGCCTCGAGCCTTGTGCTGCTTCTGTGGGGGAGGCATGCCTTACTGCGAATAGGTGCGCAGGAAGTTGCCGATCCGGCCAATGGCCGCTTCCAGGTCATCCACCCGCGGCAAGGTCACCACGCGGAAGTGGTCTGGCCACGGCCAGTTGAAGGCGGTGCCCTGCACGATCAGCAGCTTCTCGGACAGCAGCAGGTCCAGGGCGAACTTCTCGTCGTTGAGAATCGGGCAGACCTTCGGGTCGATCCGCGGGAACGCATACAGCGCGCCCATCGGCTTCACGCAGCTCACGCCGGGGATGTCGTTGAGCAGCTCGTAGGTGCGGTTGCGCTGCTCCAGCAGGCGGCCCGGCGGCAGCACCAGGTCGTTGATGCTCTGGTAGCCGCCCAGGGCGGTCTGGATGGCATGCTGGGCCGGCACGTTGGCGCACAGGCGCATGTTGGCCAGCATGTCGATGCCTTCGATGTAGCTCTGGGCGTGGTGCTTGGGCCCGGAGATGATCAGCCAGCCGGAGCGGAAACCGGCGACCCGGTACGACTTGGACAGGCCGTTGAAGGTCAGGCACAGCAGGTCCGGGGCCAGCGAGGCGGTGCTGATGTGCACGGCTTCGTCGTAGAGGATCTTGTCGTAGATCTCGTCGGAGAACACCACCAGGTTGTGCTGGCGGGCCAGCTCCAGCATGCCCAGCAGCAGCTCGCGGGAGTACACGGCGCCGGTCGGGTTGTTCGGGTTGATGATCACCAGTGCCTTGGTGTTCGGGGTGATCTTGGCCTTGATGTCTTCAAGGTCCGGGAACCAGTCGGCCTGCTCGTCGCACAGGTAGTGCACCGGCTTGCCACCGGCCAGGCTCACGGCGGCGGTCCACAGCGGGTAGTCCGGGGCCGGGATCAGCACTTCGTCGCCGTTGTTGAGCAGCGCCTGCATCGACATCACGATCAGCTCGGACACACCGTTGCCCAGGTAGATGTCCTCGATGGTGACGCCTTCGATTTCCTTCTGCTGGCAGTACTGCATCACCGCCTTGCGCGCGCTGAACAGGCCCTTGGAGTCGCTGTAGCCCTGGGCGGTGGGCAGGTTGCGGATCACATCCTGGAGAATTTCGTCCGGCGCCTCGAAGCCAAACGGCGCCGGGTTGCCGATGTTCAGCTTGAGGATGCGATGGCCTTCCTCTTCCAGGCGTTTGGCGTGCTTGAGCACTGGGCCGCGAATGTCGTAGCAGACATTGGCGAGCTTGTTCGATTTGCTGAACTGCATGATGTGGTCCCGATTGAGAATACGCGGTGCGCCGCCGTCGAAAGGTTTGAAAGGGCAGGGCGCGGGTGCCAGACTTGAAGCCTTGCACACGAAGCCAACTAATATACGTGCCACCCGCGCCCTGGAAAAGACGGCGCGAGGTGAAATTCAGCCTGCCGAGGTCCCCCCATGCAAAAGATCGACAAAACCCTGGAACAATGGCGTGCGATGCTCGACCCGGAGCAGTACCAGGTGTGCCGCCTGAAGGGCACCGAGCGGCCGTTCAGTGGCAAGTACAACAGCGAGCGCCGCGCAGGCGTGTACCACTGCATCTGCTGCGACCTGGCGCTGTTCGATTCGCAGGCCAAGTTCGATTCCGGCTGCGGCTGGCCAAGCTTCTACGCGCCGATCGAACAGAGCGCGATGGTCGAGATCCGCGACACCTCCCACGGCATGATCCGCACCGAAGTCACCTGCGCCCAGTGCGATGCCCACCTGGGCCACGTCTTCCCCGACGGCCCGCCACCGACAGGCCTGCGCTACTGCATCAACTCGGTGTGCCTGGACTTCAAACCCCGCGACGGAGCCTGACCATGGCCGCATCGATGCTGGACATCCCCTGCGTCACCCTCGGTGGCGAGCACAAGGTGCTGGGCGACTTCCCGGGCAAGGCGCTGCTGGTGGTCAACACCGCCAGTCAGTGCGGCTTCACCCCGCAGTACAAGGGCCTGGAGCAGCTCTGGCAGGCCTACCGCGAGCGCGGCCTGGTGGTGCTGGGGTTCCCCTGCAACCAGTTCGGCAAGCAGGAGCCGGGGGATGCGCGGGAGATCGCGCAATTTTGCGAGGTCAACTTCGGCGTGAGCTTCCCGCTGTTTCGCAAGGTCGAGGTCAACGGCCCGGGTACCCACCCGCTGTTCGTCGAGCTCAAGCAGCGGGCGCCGGGCCTTTTGGGGTCGCAGAAGATCAAGTGGAACTTCACCAAGTTCCTGGTCGACCCGGCCAGCGGCAAGGTCACCCGTTTTGCCCCCACCACCAAGCCCCAGGCCCTGGAAGCCGTCATCGAGCGCCTGCTCAGCCGCTGAGCGGCACCCAGTGCTCGATCAGCGCCAGTAGCTCTTCGCGGCGAAACGGCTTGGCCAGGTAGTCGTTCATGCCTGCCGCACGGCAGCGCTCGCGTTCCTCGGGCATGGCGTTGGCGGTGAGGGCGACGATCGGCAGGTCGGGCCAGCGGCCGCTCTGGCGGATGCGCCGGCTGGCCTCGTAGCCGTCCATCACCGGCATGTTGCAGTCCATCAGCACCAGGTCGAAATCTTCCTGCGCCAGCAGCTCCAGGGCCTCGGCGCCCTGGGTGGCCAGGGTGACCTGGCAGCCGAGCTTGGCCAGCATGCCCTTGGCCACCAACTGGTTCACGGGGTTGTCTTCGACCAAGAGAATGCGTGCACGGCCGGCCGTGGCGTTCAGCGCCGGAGTAGCCAGCGGGTGTTCCGGGGCATGGCCCTGGAGGATGCGCCGCAGCGTCTGGTACAGGGCATTGCGTGCCAGCGGCCGGGCCAGCTGGTGCAGCGGCGCCAGTTGCGCCGATTGCTCGGCGGGCAGGAAGTTGCCGTAGGCGGTCACCAGCAGGATCGGCGCCTTCAGGGTTGGGCGCAGTTGCAGCAGGTGGTCGAGGTCATCGGTGATCAGCAGGTCGACGCGCTCGGCGGGCAGGCTGGCGACGCTGTCGTGGCGCTGGTAGCTCAGCCCCCAGCTTGGCAGCAGGCCCTGCAACAACTCGCTGAGGCCGCTGGCGGCGGCGCTCAAGGCCAGCACCTGGCCGTGCAGGGGCGCGGCGGCGATGGCCTCGGTGTGGATGGGCAGCGGCAGTTCGGCGCTGAAGCGGCTGCCGAAGCCGGGCTCGGAGTGGATGTACAGGCGCCCGTGCATGGCCTTGCACAGGTTGTGGGTCAGGGTCAGCCCCAGGCCGGTGCCGCCATATTGGCGGGTAATGCCGGCGCCGGCCTGGGTGAACGGCTGGAAGATCCGCGCCTGGGCCTCCTCGGGGATGCCGATGCCGGTGTCGCTGACCTCCAGGCGCACGCCGCCGACGATGCGCACCAGGCGGATGTCGACGCGGCCAAAACGCGTGAACTTGAGCGCGTTGGACAGCAGGTTGCTGACCACCTGGCGCACGCGCGTGGGGTCACCCAGCACCGAGCTTGGGAAGTCGTTGGCGATCAGGCAGGTCAGTTCGACGCTTTGCGCAGCGTTCTGCGACAGCAGGTTGGCGGTGTCCTCGACCATCGCCCCCATGTCGAACGGGATGCGTTCGAGCTCCAGTTGGCCGGCGTCGAACTTGGACAGGTCGAGGATATCGTTGAGCAGCTCCACCAGCACCTTGCCCGAGTCGTGGGCGATTGCCAGCTGCTGGCGCGGTTCGCTGGCCAGCGGGCTGTCCAGGGCCAGGGCGATCATGCCGAGCATGCCGTTGAGCGGGGTACGGATCTCGTGGCTCATGTTGGCCAGGAACGCCGCGCGCGCCTGGGCCATGTCCAGGGCCCGCTGGCGGGCTTCCTCCAGCTCCTGGTTGGACTGGCTCAGGCGGCTGTTGATGGCCTTGAGCTCGTCGGTGCGAGCAGAGACGATGTTCTCCAGCTCGTTGAGGTAGTCGGTCAGGCGGTTTTCGGCACTGCGCCGCTGCTGGATTTCGGTGGCCATGCTGACGAACTGCTGGTTGGCGACCTTGACCAGCACGCCGATTTCGTCGAATTCGTGGCCGGGCGGGCAGTCCACCCGGGTTTGCCGCGGCTTTCGCGGGTCGCCGCCGCTGAGGGCGCCGATCACCGTCACCAGGGGCTTGGTCAGCATGAAGTAGAACAGCCCCAGGAGGATGCCGGTCAGCACCAGGCTGCGGGCAAAGCCGCTGAGCAAGGTGACCTCGGCGCGGTCGAGAAAGCGGCTGCCGAAGGCGAAGGTGTCGACTTCCAGGTACAAGGTGCCGAGGTACTCCTCGGGCATGTGGGTCAGGTACAGCCTGTCCTGGAACTGGCGCTGCTCGCCAAACAGGAAATCGCTCAAGGGCCGGTAGCTGTCCTGCAGGCGCGCGCGCTCGACGTCGGCCAGCACGGTTTCGTTGTTGTCGATCAGCCGGGCGCGGATCACCGCCGGCGATTGCAGCAGGCCGCGGGTCAGCTCCAGGGCCAGTTCCGAATCGATGTTGTAGGCGATGCGCGAGGCCGGGTTGTGGCTGATTTGCAGCAGCGCCTGCACTTCGCGGTTGATGGATGCGTCTTCGCTGGCATAATCGATGCCGATCTGGATGAGACTGAGCAATGTTCCCAGGATGAAGCCGACCAGGACTGTCAACCGGGCTTGCTTGTATGACAGGCGATTGGTGAACTTGATATCCATGAGTCCCGAGCCGGTTTCACGTCCCTTGCGCTGCGCAAGCATAGCCTGTAGGGGCGGCCTTGTGTCGCGAAAGGGCTGCACAGCAGCCCCGGCTATTTCAGCTTCGCAGCTTGCCTTTGAGGGGGCCGCTTCGCGACCCTTTCGCGACGCAAGGCCGCTCCTACAGAAGATGGGCTGCGAAATGGCCCCAAAGAACAGAAGTCCGAAGGAGTCCTCAATGGACGCTCGCTTGAATGCTTTCCTGGAACGCGCGGAATCGGTGCTGGCGCGTCTCGAACCCCTGTTGCCGGCGCCACGCCCGACCATCGACTGGTCCACCACCCTGGCCGCGCGCTGGCAGCGCGATGGGCGCACTGGCTACCTGATGCCGCTTGAAGTGAGCCTGGACATCCGCCTGAGCGACCTGATCGGGGTCGACAAGCAACGTGACCAGCTTGGCCGCAACACCCACCAGTTCATCCACGGCCTGCCGGCCAACCACGCCTTGCTGTGGGGCTCGCGCGGCACCGGCAAATCGTCGCTGGTGCGCGCCTTGCTGGCCGAGCATGCCGGTGCCGGGCTGCGCCTGATCGAGATCGAGCGTGACCACCTGGCCGACCTGTCGCGGGTGGTCGAGCAACTGCACAAGCTGCCACAGCGCTTCATCCTGTTCTGCGACGACCTGTCGTTCGAAGCCGGGGAGGGCGACTACCGGGTGCTCAAGAGCGTGCTCGACGGCTCGCTGGAACAGGCGCCGGACAACGTGCTGCTGTACGCCACCTCCAACCGCCGCCACCTGGTGCCGGAGAAAGAGAGCGACAACGAGAACTGGAAGCGCGTCGACGGCGAGCTGCACCCCAGCGAAGCGGTGGAAGACAAGATCGCCCTGTCCGACCGTTTTGGCCTATGGCTGTCGTTCTACCCCTTCACCCAGGAACACTTCCTCGATGTGGTCGAGCACTGGATCGGCCAGCTGGCACAGGCTGCCGGGCTTGCCTGGCAGCGCAGCGAAGAACTCGACATCCTTGCCGTGCGCTGGGCCACCGGCCGCGGTAACCGTAATGGCCGTTGTGCCTATCAGTTCGCCCGCTACTGGGTAGGGCTGCAATTGTTGGAGCAGAAATAAATGATCGACCTCAATGCCAGTGGCGCCGGCCTCGACGGCTACAACCTGCTGGCAGCGCAAGTGCAGGCGCTGTTTGCCGACGAGCGCGACTTCATCGCCAATGCCGCGCAGTTCTCGGCGTTTCTCTACCACCAGGTGGACGACCTGAATTGGGCGGGGTTCTACCTCAACCGCAACGAAGAGCTGGTGCTCGGCCCGTTCCAGGGGCAGGTGGCTTGCGTGCGCATTGCGTTCAGCAAAGGCGTGTGCGGCGCGGCGGCGGCCACCCGGCAGACCCAGCGGGTGGACGATGTGCATGCCTTCCCCGGGCACATTGCCTGCGACAGTGCGTCCAACAGCGAGCTGGTGATTCCGCTGGTGAAGGAGGGCAGGTTGATTGGCGTGCTGGACCTGGACAGCCCGAAGCTTGGGCGCTTCAGCGAGGCGGACCAGGTGGGGTTGGAGCGTTTGGTGGCGGTATTTCTGGAATTGACTGACTGCTGATTGGCGCTGACTGTACTGGCCCTATCGCCGGCAAGCCGGCTCCCACCTGTCCGTGTGGGAGCCGGCTTGCCGGCGATAGGGCGCACCGATCAGTCGTAGATCACCCGCTTCTTCCAGGTCTCGTCCTCGTCGGTCTTCAAGCCCTGGGTCAACGCGTTCTCGTCATTCTCGGCCGGCTCCATCTGGTCCAGCACCTGGGCATTGGCCCGCGCCAGCAGTTTCTCCAGATAGGTCAACTGCTCTTCATACACTTTCGGCTCGGGCTGCTTGCGCAGGTACTGCACGCCACGCTCGAACGCCAGGCGCGCCTGGCCTGGCTGCTCTTGCTGCAGGGCCTGCTGGCCGAGGTTGTTGAAGAACTCGATGTGCAGCAGCACCAGCAGGTGGCGGATTTCCTTGACCCAATGCTTGCCCTCGGCGGTCTGCAGCACATTTTCCTGGGTCGCCTTGACGATCTGGGTGTGCAGGGCCTCGAGCAGGAAGCGCACATCCTTGGCCTTGACCTCGGTCTGGATCGGGCTCGGCGGGTTGTTCACCGGGATTCGCTCGCCCTGGCCGATCAAGCCTTCGAGTTCGGCAATCCGCGCCTTGAGCTCGGCATTGTGCTTGTCCAGCGCCAGTTGGCGCTGGTTGAGGCTCAGTTCCAGGCGAGCCAGCAGCAGCTTCAGCGCCGGGGTCATGAACTGGCCCGGGAAGCTCTCGGTGATTTCGCCACAGCGGCGCACGCGGTCGGCCAGTTCGATCTTCAGCCGCGCGCGTTCCAGTTTGCTGTTCTCGACCACGTTGTTGAGGTAGCCGATCACGATCAGCAACGCGATACCCGCAACGATGAGCAGTGTGATCAGAAGTGGTGTCACCGTTAACGCCTCATCAGGAAGTTTTACATTGAGAGTGTAGCGAACAGGCCAGCCCGCTCGCCACGTGACTCTGTGTCGGCTCGTCGCCGCGTTTCTCCAGTGATGGCACTTTGCGTTCAGGCCGTCAGAAAATCAACGCCAATCCTTGGGCACCCCCGGCCAGGTGCCTATATAGAGAGCGAAGTCATTGATTTAAATAAATTTATAGAAAAGGGTTGACGACCTTTCACGGCATCCATAGAATGCGCGCCACTTGCAGCGTAAAGCACACAGCGAAACGCGGCAGGGAGTGAAAGCAAGCAGCAATGCTTGTAGCGTGTCCCCTTCGTCTAGTGGCCTAGGACACCGCCCTTTCACGGCGGTAACAGGGGTTCGAGTCCCCTAGGGGACGCCAATGCGGGAATAGCTCAGTTGGTAGAGCACGACCTTGCCAAGGTCGGGGTCGCGAGTTCGAGTCTCGTTTCCCGCTCCAATTTCCACGGCAACGCTTTCGGGCGGTGCTGGAAAAAGAAATCCAGGGTACTTCGAAAGGAAACCTTGGTGCGCTGAAAAGCGTTGTGTGTCCCCTTCGTCTAGTGGCCTAGGACACCGCCCTTTCACGGCGGTAACAGGGGTTCGAGTCCCCTAGGGGACGCCATTTGCGGGAATAGCTCAGTTGGTAGAGCACGACCTTGCCAAGGTCGGGGTCGCGAGTTCGAGTCTCGTTTCCCGCTCCAGTTTTAATACTGTGGCGTCTATGCGGTGCAGTGGTGGTGAAGGTCTTGATGGCGCTTCACGCCGAAAGCGGTAAAAGTTTCACGCGGGAATAGCTCAGTTGGTAGAGCACGACCTTGCCAAGGTCGGGGTCGCGAGTTCGAGTCTCGTTTCCCGCTCCATTCATAGGTTCACAGTTTGCTGTGAACTGACAAAAAAAGACGCTTAGGCGTCTTTTTTTGTGTCTGCTGAAAAGTGCACCGCAGCTTGGCCTTCAAACCATACCCCAGCCAGGCTGGGGCAGCAGGGTCAGCGGTATTCAATGGTGAAATTCAGTGCGCCCTTAGCCACCCCGGGGGTGACATTGGCTTCGGTCTGGCGATACTGCGCGCGCAGGTCCAAGCGCATGTTTCCCGGGCTCACGGCCGCCATGTCGACGTACTCCTCAAGTTGGAGCGGGGTGTTGTCGCTGCGCAGCACCTGGATGCCAATGCCCTTGGCGTCGGAGTCGGTGGTAAGGCTGAACAAGCCCAGGTCGCGATCTATCGGCGTGGACCCGTCGACGCCGTCCAGGCGCATGAACGCCCTGGCGACACTGCCATTGGGGTCGTCGTCGCAATCACTGAGGGTGATGAAGAAATCGGTTGCAGCGGTGGTGGTGCCTACACCTTTGAAATCGGCAAGGTCGTGACTGCCAAGCTGTACCGGATTGGCGCTGACCGCGTCGGCCTTGAGCGTGCATTGAGCCTGCATGACCTGGGCACTGAGGGTCAGCCTCAGGGCGTCGCCCACATCGCTGATGTTAGCCCTGGCCACTTCCTGGCTGAACGATTGAGGCCCAGGGGGGATGTTGCCGGTCTTGATCAAGGCAATGTACGTCAGGCGCTGAATGTTGCTTCTCAGGGCGATGGGGGTCATTCGTTGGGCATGTTCGGCCAGGAAGGGCAAGGCGCCGACGCCGTCCAAGGCTCTGAAATGGTTGTTGGCCGTGCCGTTCAAAAAACTGCCAAACACCACATACAGGCCCACACCGGGGATGCTGGTCTGCAGCACCTTGCCATTCACGTCCCTGCCATCTATCGGAGGGAATGAACCGGGTGCCAGGGGTAATGAGGTAGTGACATCCGCGGTCAGGGTCCTAATGCCGTCGCTGTCACACACCAGCCGCGCGCCATCCGTACCGGTCATCAGTTGCAGGCCCCAGGAGGCGATCTTGCTACCCACCGGGGCGTCCCTGGCTACCCATACTGCTGGGCCGAGATTGTGGTTGAAGAGCATCGGCCCAGGCGTTGTTTCCCAGAAACATTCGTCATCGGCTTGTACTGTGCCGGCCATTGACAGTATGCCCAACAGGGCGGCGATGCTCAGGTTGAAGGTTGGTTTACGAGGCATTCTGGATTTCCTGTGGGTGACGGCGCGCGCGCCTGGGCAGCTCATGGCGCAGCGCAGCGCAAGGTTTGCATGCGATAGCCCTGGTCTTCCTGCATGCTTGAAGGGTCGATCGGCAGCTGGCACTGTTGCCCCGCCTGTTGGCCCCAGCTCGCGAGCAGCGTCTGCGGCTGCGAATCGGTAGCGACCAGCGCCTGACCGGCCTGGCCGACAATCGCCAGGTGCTCACCTTGTTCGGTGCTGACTCGGGTGCCGAAAGGCAGGGGGCTGCCGTCGGCCTGCTGCAGGGTGAGGATCAGGCGGCTGACCCGGCGCGCCTTGAACTCGGCCAACACGATCGCGCCCCGGCGCGGCACCACCTGGGTGGCTCCGTTTTCGATTTCCACATCCGGCCCTACCTCATCGGTCTGCAGCGCAACCTGGTTGATCCGATAGGGGCGCATGTGGGGGGCCAACATATAGCCGCTGCTATTGGTTTTCGCCCCGGGCGCGTTGTCCACGGCTACCCCGGCTACGTCAGGCACGTGGACCAGCGCAGTGGTGTCGCCCAGGTAGGAGCCAAGAACGATGCCGCCGGCATGGGCCACGACAGCGCCACTGGCGTTGATCGACACGCTGCGGTAGTTGCTGCCTTCGGTGTAGCCGCCGCCGAGGTTGACCATCGGGGTCTGGTAGCCTGCCGAAATGGCCGCCGAAGTCCGCTGTTGTTCGTCGTTGGCCAGCGACGCCTGGTAACTGAGCCGATTGTCCGAGGAGCCACCGTTGACACTGGCGCGTTCGCTGAAGCGGCCATTGCTTTCCTGCACATCGAAGCTGGCGCTGCTCGATGAACCCATATCCAGCGGAATGGTCACGCCCAGGCCGACGATGCGATCGTTGCGCCCGTCGTTGTCCAGCGACTGTGAGGCATAAAGGTTGAGACTGACGCGACGAAACCGCGTATTGAATTGAAACTGGTACTGGCGCCGCTGCAGGTTGCTGTTCCAGTAATCATCCTGGGACAAGGTCAGGCTCAGCGAGCTGTTGCTGAAGTTCTGATAGACAGAACTCTCCAGGCGGCTGCGGCGATTGCCCTGGTAGCGGCTGGAGGCATTGCGCTGTTGAATGGCCTCTTCGAATTCGCGGTAGCCTTCGGTGGAGTAGCGGTAGCCGGCAAAACGCAGGCTGGTGCCGGTCTGGAACGATTTGCCATACCGCGCGGAATAACTTTGCCCTTGCACCTGGCCCTGTTCGCCCAGGTCTGTGCGTGCCTGGGTGACATCGAGCGACACCGCGCCGAGTTCAGCGAGGTCCTTCGCGGCGCCCAGAGTGGCGGCATTGTAATACTCGCTACCCAGCAAGCCCCCGTACAGGGTGGTGCTCCAGGCGCCGCCGCGGGCCAAGGTGGCTTGCCACAGGGTAGGGTCGTCGAGGTTGTCGGCACTGTCGTAGCGGCCGGCCGCAATGTTGTAGCGCCAGACTCCCTCACGCAACAAGTTGCTCAGCGTCGAATAAGGCTGGATGAACCGGCGCACCTGGCCGTCCGCCTCGGTCAGGACGATTTCCAGGTCGCCGCTGCTGCCGCCGATGCCCAGGTCGTTGATTTCATAGGGGCCTGGCGCCACGTAGGTCGAGTAGATCGGATAGCCGTTTTGCAGCACCTCGAGCTTGGCGCGGGTTTGCGCCACGCCACGGATCACCGGGGCATAGCTCTGCATCACATCGGGGAGCATGTCCATGTCGGTTGCCAGCTGCACGCCCTTGAAGGGTACGCTGCGAAACACATCGCCATTGGTGAAGGTTTCGCCCACGGTTGCAGTGCCCCATTTGCCTGGCAGGTCATGCTGGGCGTAGGTATTGATGTGGGTCCAGCTTCGTTGTTGTTGCCCGTCATCGCGCCAGCTCTGGCTGCTGCGCAGGCGCCAGCCGCCCACATTCAGCCCGCCGTTCAGGTACAGGTCCTGGCTACTGCGCGAAGGGCCAGCGGTGCCGCTGTAGTTTTGCGCCGAGGCCTGGTAGTTGACGAAGGCTGCGGTGATGCCCGAATCCCAGCGCTCTGGCGCGACACTGCCGGCAACGTCGCGGCGCAGGGCGAGCTGTGGAATCGACAGCGCCAGTTGCAGCTTGCCTGCGTCCAGTTCGAAGGCGGCATGGGGGATCAGTTCGGGCAGGTTGACGCATTGGTCGTCGCTGGGCAGTGGCGTGTCCAGGGCCTCTTCGCGCAGGCCAAGTTCGCGCAGCAGTGCAGCGCTCAGGCAGGGTTCCAACCCCTTGCCGTCGGCGCGTTCGCGAAAATCGATTGGGTGGCGCCCGGCCGTTGCCAGGTTGACCAGCACTTCGACCTGGTAACGCCCTGGGGCCAAGGTCGTTTGCGCAGCCAGCGAGCGCAACGCCGAGGCGCTTGCATCACTTGACTGCCCGGGCGCAACGCGCATGAAGTTGGGGTTGAATTGCAGCAATTGCTCTTCGGCGAACGCGGCGGGCGCGGCAATCAACAGCAATAGGCCGCAACGAGTTGCGCGCCACTCAAGGGATGAACGGATATTCGCCAATAACTGCCAGCGCAGGGAAGCATTTTGCATGGATGGGCACCTTTTACGCGCCGCTTGTAAACAAGAACATGGGGCTACGGCCCATCCCTGGAAGTATCAGTTTGTCAGCGGCAAATTTGACGCGACAATAAGATGGTCGTGAGAGCTTATATGTAGGAAAATTCGCATTCGAAGGCGGAAATCCCTACAAATATGATTCATGGCATGTAGGTGGGGACGGCCCGTCATGGGCCGTCTCGGGTTTATTTATAAAGTAGGCTAGGATTTTGTGGCGCGTAACTTGGTTTGCTGGGGTTTGGGACCCATTTTTCGCCTATCAGTTCGTATCCAAGTATACTTCCCCCTGACTTCTTAGGAACGAGGGGCTGCCCTATTGTTACGGGCGGCGCGGGCTGAACGAAAGGTGTCGGAGAAGTTTCGAAAAGTTGGCTGATATCATAAATTTCTGGCTCAGTCGTGGCTTTGGTTATGGGTTTAGCATTGGGTTTGAATTTCTGTTTACGGTTTTCGAGGGCAAATATATCAGAATATCTTGCATCACCGCTGCCAACGATGATCTTGCCAATGTACTCATTTTTGACTTGAGGCGCTGGCAAACCTGAAGTTGAGGTGGCAGTGGCAATTGAACGCGGTTGTGTAGTATTAACACCCTTCGAAGCAGAACTTATTAAATCATCGGTGCTCGTCGCCGCATCCGCACTGCGAGTTCCGAGTTCATTTGCCACGTTTTTTACCGACATGAAGCGGCTCATGGCGATGACTCCCAAGGTACTCACTGCGCTGGCGATGCCCAGCCAGAATGACCAGTTATTGGCTGTCTCATCACCGTTGGCAGCAGCAACGGCTGACGCGGCCGTGGACGCGACGTCCAGGCCAAGGCTGGTGGCACCGGCGGCGAATGCAAGGGTAAAGCCTACCGGTGGCAAAAATATCAAGCTGACCACTGCGAATATTGCGCCCAGCGCTACGCCCAGCCAGGATCGCCAATCACTCTTCGGCTTGGGCGCCGGTGTAGGCGGGATGAAAGGCAGTTCGACACTGTACCGTTCACCCACGTGCCCGCTTGGGTCACGCCAGTTCACGGGGTTGCCGCCGCAATAGCTGTAAGGGTTGATGCCTGCATCTTCCGGATACAGTTCGTCGGGGCTATGAAAGCGCATCAGTACCGGGTTGTAAGCGCGGTAGCCACGCCCCAGCAGGTACCAGCCAAGGGCGCGCTCGCGGGCTTCGCCATTGAACCCGAGCAGGCCTTGCAGGTTGCTGTCGGCGAGGGTTTCGCCGTAAGCGTTGTAATGCGCCTGCTCGAGCGTGCTGCCATCGCTTTCGCCAATCACGCTGCCGTTGGCGTCGGTCAGCAGCAGCCGCGTGCTGTTGCCGCTACCCGATTGCTGCAGCCCCGCAGGCTGGTCCGCAGCGTACAGGTACTGGGTGAGCAACCCGTTTTCCAGCGTGCTGCTCAGGCGATAGCCCTGATAGCGGCGCTGCACTTCGCTGGCGTTGCCTTGGGTCGAGCCGACCAGATCGCCATGGCCGTCGTAACGGTAGCTGTGCAATAGCTGCAAGCCGTCGGCACTGCGTACCTCCATCAAACGCCCGGTCGGGTCGTAGAGCAAGCGATTGCCCTGTTCGTCGTTCAGCAGGTTGCCGTCGTCGTCGTGGCTGAAGGCTTGCCTGGCGGGGTAATCCGGTTGCAACGTATGCGTGGCCTCGCGCAACAGGAAGCCGTCGTAGACGTAGGTGGCCACATCCATGCTGCCGTCGGCGAAGTCGGTGTAACACTCGGTCAGGTTGTTCAACGCGTCGTAGATGAAGAACTGACTGACGATCTGCCGGCCGCTGCCATTGCTCGGCAGCTCGGAACCCTCGAAGCGGTGATGCTCCAGGCGGTCCAGCACGTCGTAGTCGAAGCGCTCATGCAAGATTTCGCTGCCGTCGCGGCTCAGGGTGCGGCTGTACAGTTGGTCGTCGGAACGCCACGACAGCTCCAGGGCATGGATGAGCGTGGAGCCATCGGTACGTGTCAGGGCCTGGGTGCGCGATGTTTCCCTGCCCAGGTCATCGTAGAACTGCTTGCTCAATAGCCGCTGGCGGTTTGCCGCATCTTCGGTCTCGGTGCTGTGCAGGCGTCCTGCCGAGTCATAGCCGAAGGTCGCCAGCAAGCTGCCTTGGCGTGTTGTCTGCAGCCTGCCCAATGCGTCATAGGTATGGGTGATGCTGTCGCCGTCGCTGGTGGTGACGCGCAATGGCAGGCCTTGCAGGGAGTGGCTGTAGTCGCAGCTGTAATGCTCGCCGGTGATGCTGTCGTCCCAGAGCGCCTGCTCCAGATAACCCTGGTCGGTGTAGCGGTAGCTGCGGGTACCTTGCGCATTGCTGGCATCGTTGATTGCCGCCGTCAGCGGGTGGTAATCAAAGGTGGCTTGGTTGGGGGCATCGGCAGCCTCTGCCGTGGTGATGCTGATGCTCTTGGGCTGTGCCGACAGGCTTGGCTGGTAGGCAAAGGTAAAGGTGCGACTGCTGGCTGTGGTACGGCTGAGGGGCAGCACGGTGTTCTCGACGTAGGTGTACGCTTCACGCCTGGCGCCCATGTGCAATGACTTCAGGCGGGCGACACCGTCGAAATCGCGCTCGCATACCAGCTGACCGTTGCTGCTGTTGCGTGGCCGCACCTGCAGTCGCTCGGTCAGCTCGGCACTGCTGTGCAGCGCAAAATCACGCAGCACTGCCGATTTGTCCGGCTGCTCGGTCTGGGTGATGCGCCCCTGTGGGTCAAATCGATAGCGTGAGGCGCGCCTGGAGGTGCTGGACGTGCCGGTGGGCTTGTCGAAGTAGCGCGCTTCGTCCGTGCAGTGGCCAAGGCCATCATAAGCAAGGACCCGGCGTCCCATTATCTTGCCGTCCGATGCGATCCTGAAGTGCTGGGCCGGCTTGCCGAGACTGTTGGTTTCGGTGACGGTGTGCTGCTGGCGTTCGCCCGGCCGATCCGGGGTTTCCATCCACTCGGTGATCTGGTCACCGTCCATCCCGAAGGGGGTTCGCTCGCGGTGCACGGTGACGCCATCGGCCTGGGTGGTTTTGCACAGCTCACCCCAGGCGTCGTAATCGAAGCTCGAGGTGAGTGCGATGACCTGTTCGGCAGCCTGGGCACTGGTCTGGTAGTAATCGTAGACGGTCAGGCCGCGAAGTTGCCCCAACCCATCGTAGCGGCTTTCGCTGACCAGCTTTTTCGACCGTGCAGCCCCGGCAGCTGCCGCTGTTTCCCGCTCTTCCTGCACCGGCCGATTGCAGCCGTCCAGCGTCATGATCGACATCACGCCGGTACTTTCGATGACCCACTGCGTAGCCGTTTCACCGCTATTGGTGACCTGGTTGTAGCCATGCACGGTGCGGCTTTCGTCAGGTGTACCCGGTGCAACCGTTTCTTCGGTTACCCGCCCAAGGACGTCGTAGGTGATACGCACGGCGTTGCCAGCGCCGTCCTCGCCATAGGTCTGCTGCCCGCTAAGGGCCGACGCGGCTTCGCTGGTGCTCATCTGCTCCAGGTCGAAGCCTGACACGCTGGTGTCACGCCAGTGCTCCAGGCCCCATTTGTCATCGCGCACCTTCCGGTAGCGCCAGCGGGTACGGGTGGTGCGGCTGTCGATGGCTTTGCGCAGAGGGTTTACAAGGTCATTGCCATAGCGCGTGACGGCCTGATGATCGGGCCGGCCGTGAAGGTAGGCGTCGCCTGGGGTTTCCAGGTACTCGCGCTCGACCAGCTGCAGCAACTGTTCCGACTCATCGGCCTGATCGGCATTGAAGATCTGCAACTGCCGCTCTTCGCTCACGCCCAGCCACGGGTTGCTGATGCCGGCCAGCGGCAAATAGGCTTTGTAGCTCAGGCGCGTGCGCATGACTGGCGCATCGCCTTGCTGGTCGAGTGGGTAAACGGTCGTGCTTTTCAGGTTGCGCCTGAAGTTTTCCGGGTCTGGCGGGCAAGTGCCGTCCTCTCCCGACTCGCCTTGTTCGTGATAGTACGCATAGCGGGTACGTATGCCGGTAGGTTGCACTTCCTCGATCAGATTGCCTGCATCGTCGTACAGGGTGGTGACGTGTTCGACGCGGACTTTGAAGGGGTCGTCGCGCAGCGTCCAGCGCTTGGTGATGACATGCGGCAGCTGGAAGTACGGCGGTTGGTCATCAAAGGGGGTATCAGGCTGTTCGTGGTACTGGGTGAGGGTTTCCTCGACATGGCCCTCTTGCTCAATTGCCTGGCGCACCAGCAGGTGATGACGATTGTAGGTCTGGGTGCGTGTGCGGATCTCGGTTGCGCCATCCCAGAAATGCGCGGTCACGCTGTATTGATAGCTGGGCTGGGCACGGTAGAGGTTGTCCTCGCCGTTGTCCTGCCAGGTAATGCCGCTGTTGTAACCGACAAAATTGCGGTCCAGCCATTGCTGGCTATCGGGGTCGTAGTGCTTGTAGGTATAGGTCGTCTTCAACGGAGGCTGGCCGGCCCCTGGGTAGAGGGTGTGCGTGGTGACCCGAGGCAAGGCTGCACGCTGGCCATTGGTAGGCAGAATGTGGCCTTCATCCTCGTAGGCCACCTGTTCTTCCGCGCCGGCGGGCGTCCACACCTTTCTTACGCAAAGCAGGTCGCGCACCGTGCCGTATTCGATACGCCAGTTCGCGCCTTCTGCACTGGGCAGGATGATCTTTTGCAGTTCGCGGTTGAACATCTGCAGCGTGTACCGTGCATGGTACAGCTTGCCTGGAGCGGCATTGGGATGCAGGTCGATGGTCACGCCGCCGGTGGAGTAGGTGAGTTTCAGCAACTGCTGAACCTGGTCGTCAGCATCGCGATAACTCAGGGTTTCCAGGCGCACCGGGTTGCTGGAATAACTCAGTGAAACCGTATGCCCCGCCGCCGAACGGACTTCGGTGGGCAGGTACACCGGTGTACTGCCAGCCTGGCGGGTCAGTACTTCCACCAGGCCGGACTTGTGCACGACCCGGTAACGGTCTGCACCCTGCGCGGTGTCATCGTGGAAGTGAAAGGTATCCAGTTTCTTTTCCCGAATCCCCGGCTGCTCGCCGCTGCCGGTCACCTTGAAGGTTTCCCCGCTGTGCAGTGTCAGTATCTGCGTGCCAGGTACATACTCGGTGAGGGACAGCGCCCAACCCTTGCCGAAGCCGGAATCCTCATCGTTCAAGGGGTTGAAGGCCAGGCGCAACGGCAGTTGCGGCCCGATGAGATCATTGCCGGCCAATACCGGCAATGCAATTGCCAATGTGTATTGCCCCGTTCGCGGGTCAACGCCGTTCTGCAGGAAACTTTGAAAGTTTGCAGCATTGGAATGGATGACACTGGACATATCATTTGCCCCCGCGAGTGGCGCCGGCAGATGTTTTGATCTCTACGCAGCTGAGCGTGCCTTGACTAATAACACCTTTGTAATCGACCACTTTGAAACCAATGCTGCGGGCATTCGAGTCGCTGCCGACGTTGGTTATATAACCGCGATAATCGGTTATTTTATCCAGGCCGAGTTTTTCCAATGACGAGAGTGGCCGAGTGGTTTCCAGTTCAATCCAGTTACTGTCGCTTTCTTTGCTGCAGTGCTCTTGAGCCGTCATTTTATCGGACAGGATGAACGTGGCCGCCGCCGGAGCAGAACGGATGCGGATCGAGTGAGGTTTGAAAATCTTGTCTTCATCTTCCTCTGCGTCTTCATCGCCTTGGCAGACGTCGGCCTTCCTGGGGTAGAACCTGACCGTGGTGTTGGAACCTGTCCCCGGTACATCGGCCGAGCAACTCAGTTCTGTATTGTTGTCAACGGTTTGATAAAGCGTGAGGACGCTGGGTGGCTCTTGGGCCGCCTGTGCGCCCAACGGTAGAAGGCAGCCCACCAGGACGCCAAGTGCAACATAACGGCCGCAATGGGCGGTGCGGAAGTGTGGCATGGAGTTCGCGATTTTCATGTGCTGGCCTCTGAAGTCTGTGATAACGCAGGGCGTAATATGCCTGCCGCGAAACAGCTTAAGTGCAAAATCAATAGGTATGCACCTGGCAGTTTTATCAGGTCGTCGGCGCTTGCCGGGTTGCCGGGAAGTGCCGCTGACCTGTCATTTCTACCAGTAGGCAGTTGCTGACAATCACAGTAGAAATATCGCCATCAACGCCCGACCAGGAGCAGGCGAATGGCCCCTCGAAGCAGACATAGCGGTGCACCGGTATCAGATCAGTTGAATCATGATCCCTTTCCCGAGATTCCACTTAGAAACCAATACGGAGAAATCGACGTTGACGCCCTGCAAGGCCAAGACTTGCAAGTGCTGGTAAAAAACCCCGCCCTTCAATATGGGGAGGAGGTTTATTTGGTCTGGCGAGCGGTGGGCGCAGATGGTACGCCTTTCGATGAGCTGGGCGCAGCGGCTGAGGTCCCGGCAGATTATGACCCTGATATCGGGCTTGAACTGATCGTTCGAAACGCGGCGGTCGAGCCGTTCAAGGGGGGGTGGGCCTTTTGCTCCTACAAGCTCAATAGCCAAGATGATTCGACCCCTGATTCCCTGCGTCTGATGTGTTTCCTGGGCTTGGGTGATCGCTCAGGGCGGGCGGAAACGCTGGCGGTGGCTCAGGGTCGCGAATCCCACGATCGGGAGATCAACTGGAGCGAGCTTGAAACCGAAGGTGTGTTGATGCAGGCCCCGCCTTACCAAGCCATGCAGGTAGGCGACCGGGTCGAACTGGTGATCCGCCGTTTCAACAGAGATGGCGCGGAGCAAACGCCGGTGAGCGAGTTCCATGACGTAACCGAGCAAAACTTTGGCTTGCCGTTGCTATGGCCTGTGAGTAGATCCACCTTCACGCCGATTCGCGAAGGCTGGGCCGAGATGCATTACCAGATCGAGCTTGACGGCAGCCCCTTCGACTCACCCGTACAAGTGTTCCGCATCACCACAGCCCCCAGCCCCACTGACTTGCTGCCCTTGGCGAGCGTGGATGGCTACACAGGCGACCCGCTGGACCCGGGCAAGTACCCCACCGGTGTCACGGTCCGCGTGCCTGCCTATGCCGATATGCAAGCCGGTGATTACGTGATGGTGCATTGGCAGGAGGCAGGTACCCCAGACACCTTGCTTAACACCGCGCGGATGGACGCCAGCAGCCTGGATGCCTCGGAAATGGTGTTCAGGATTGGCCCGCAGGTGCTACGGACCGGGGACAACAAGCTGTTCTATCAATACGCCCGCGCCGGCCAGGCATTGACGTCCGAAACCTTGACCGTGGCGGTGGCGGCGCCGCGCAACCTCGTTGCCCCCGTCGTGGACAGGGCTACGGAGGATGGCCCGAGCAAAATGGTGCTCAACGCGCTCAACGCCACTCAGGGCGCGTATGTGAACGTGCCGGACTTTGACCTGCGCCCGGGTGAGCGTATCGAAGTCCATTGGGCGGGTTACCCCAAAGGTGGCCAGCAGGTGATCAGCGAGCCAGAGCCTGGTACGGGGCGGCGCTACAAAGTCGATCCTGGAGTTGTAGCGGCCAACATGCATCAAGCAGGAGACGTCGAAGGCAGGCGCTTCCCGGTGTTCTACAAGATTGTCGACGACCAGGGCATCCCGGTCGCCGAGTCGGCAGCTGTCAACCTGCGGGTCCTTCCCCTGGCACCGAACCCTACGCTCGCTTGCGTACAAGCGGAACCCAATGGCGACTTGAGGAACAGCAAGCTGGTCGCCAATGGTGCACAGCTGAGGATCACGGGGACGAGCCTGTGGTCGTTCGCAGCGCCTGGGCAGTTGTTCACCATTCGTATTGATGACCTGGCGAGCGGCGTGCTTCGAAACAAGCTGCCTATCACTGCCACGGAGTTCGCGAACGCAAGGGTCGAGCAATGGTTGTCCAGGACGGTGTACGGGCAGATGACCGACAACAAGCAGTACACGGTAATCGGCGAAGTCAGTTACGACCTCGGGGACAGCTGGCACCGGCTTCCAACGTTGAATTTGACGCCGCGTAAAACTCTATAACGCCGACATGAACAAGCGAATTGAATTCTGTCTCAAGGACCACGGATATGAACAACGCGATCTTTCCTCAAGCCTTGTCGCTTGAAGAGTATCTCAGAAGAATGGGTGAAAAACCCTGGACGTTTGGCTGGGATGCGCTGGTGGTTTTTGACCGCTACAAAACTAATGTCCTGCTGATGCAGGAGTACATCGACCGGCTCGGCACCGACAAAAGCTTCCCGGTTTTCGAGGATTCCGAAATCGATGTGGCGGAAGGTATCAAGCATGCCTTGCTTGGCTTGACCTTGGATAAACCACGGCTGTCCTTTGAAGCAGCCTCCATCGCGTTGTCCAAGGCCAGCGTGACCATGCGCATGGTCGGCGGCAAGCAACTGCAATTGAACGAGTCCTATCATGACGGCCAGCCGGTCAAGGTGGTTACCCGGTTGTCCACCCTCAATGCGGTGGTCGGGCCTTCGTTGATCTTTGATTCGAAGCTGGCGACGGCAGCGGGCAGTGTCGGTGAAGACGGCGCGGTGGTGCTGGAGCTGTTCATGGACGAAGACGGTGATGGCAAGCCTGACATCGTGTATCGGTTTACCGGCGTGGAGACCGAGTTCGAACGCCTCAAACTCGGCGCTCACCTGGGCGAGCTGATGGGCAAATGGGGGCCTGAGCTTACGCGGCTGCAGCTCAGTGAACTCAGGGACAGCGAAGATTCGGTATTGCATCCAGAGCGTTTTGGTATTCGTACTCACGCGGCACCGGGTGCCAACGTGCGGGGTACACAAGCCTACGGCGATGGCGCCGTGGTGCTGTTCGTCGCCATGAAAGATAGCCCGAACGGTACCTACCCGGCTGACGATGCAGACATGTTGTACATGTTGCCTGCGTCCACTGAAAACTTCTCCAGCAACTTGATTCTGGCGCAAGACCTTATTTGGAATAAGGTGCTTGTGCCTGCCATCAAGGATGTGGAATGGGTGAAGGATGCGCGGTTCGAAGACCGCGAAATTCCAGGGTCACGTCATCGGCAGCTGGTGGCAACAGCGGGTACGCTCGGGGCGAATATCTTCATCGAATTTCCAATGCGTAAGTATGAACTTCCGGCGTTTAGCTTCCGGTTTGACGGCGACAAGCCGATGCGCTTTTATGTTGCCGGCGATGGGGTGAGATTCGAATTCAAGCCGGACCCACTCTACATCGATTCCACGCTCTCACTGAAAGATGATAGTTCGGACGATCCGTGGTACCACCGGTACGCTGTCATCAAGATAGATATACGTATCGAGCTGGCTTTTCGTTTTGTCGTTGAAGCGCAGGGCGATAATCCGGTCATCAAGTTGGTATTTGATGAGGACGTGGCCTATAGCAACTGGGAAATTCATGAAACCGATGCAGATGCGAATGGGCAGGAGTGGATTCGGACTCACCTGAACGTTTATAAAGCGTGGTTGCAAGAGCCGCTGGAAAAAATTGTGACGCCACTTAGAACGATTGGCGCTACGTTGGATGCGTTCCGCCTGAATAACCTGTTGTTCAGGGGCGATCATGTTGTCACACCCGATATTCTCAATCTGCCAGGTGACCTGACGGTGCTAGGCCACTTGTCACCGGAGCGTACCGATCTGGTCATCGAACCGGTCGAAGTTGTCGTTGCCGGCGGCGGTCGCCTGCAGTTCACGCCTTCGTTGCTGGGGGATACCAACTGGTCGGTCGCCAATGTTGATGACGATGGGGGCTCACCGGGCAGCATCGATACCTTCACCGGCTTGTACACGGCACCTAGCGCCGAGTCGTTGCGCGCTGCGGGTTTCCGCCGTGTCGTCGTCACTGCCCAGCGTGGCGACAAGGTCAGCAAAGCCATGGTCAGCCTGGTTGAAAGCAGTGTTTCAGTCTACCCCTCGGTGGTGGTGGTTGAGCTGGGCAGCCAACACTCCCTGGTGGCAGGCGAAGTGGAGGGTGCCGCACTGAGCTGGGCCCTCAAGGACGCGAACCTGGGTGCAATTGCGCCGGACCCGGACAAAGACCCGACCATGCAGGATGGTTACAAGTTTACCGCCGCCACGACCTTGCCCGAGCCTGCTTCAGGTGACCCATTGAACTACTACGGGTCTCGGCTCACTGAAGTTCAAGTTTCAACCGCAGCAGGCGGCACACGCACGATCGATGTGCTGGTCATCAATAACCGAAGTGGCAGTTATTGGCTGGAGGCGAGTGCGCAGGGCGAGGGTGTGAAACTTACCTTCTACAGAACGACCCGATCGAATCCCAAGGAAGAAGTGCCTGCTGCAGACACGCATTGGCACAAATACAAAGGCGATGGCACCTTCGTCAACGGTGTGTACACCCCTCACGCAGGCAGTGTCGAGCAGTATGCGGTTGTTTCTGCATTCTATGACGACGGCGAAAGTACAGACCGTTTCGCGTACATGATCATCCCGATTCCCTTCGTTTCCAGCCAGCACTTTGTGGCGTTGCTTGGCGCTCAATAAGCGTTTCCAGCAATCGAGGTATTGAAGCCGGGCGCAGATTTTTCATGGAGGGCGGTGTGCTCGCAATCCAGCGGGCAGCGCTGAGCGCTGTCCCATTAATTTTTGATGTTGCGTAACACTCAAGAGTGCAGAAGTGAACAAGCGGGTTAACTCTGTATCAAGGAGCAGGTATATGAATAACGCGATCTTTCCTCAAGCCTTGTCGCTTGAAGAGTATCTCAGAAGAATGGGTGAAAAACCCTGGACGTTTGGCTGGGATGCGCTGGTGGTTTTTGACCGCTACAAAACTAATGTCCTGCTGATGCAGGAGTACATCGACCGGCTCGGCACCGACAAAAGCTTCCCGGTTTTCGAGGATTCCGAAATCGATGTGGCGGAAGGTATCAAGCATGCCTTGCTTGGCTTGACCTTGGATAAACCACGGCTGTCCTTTGAAGCAGCCTCCATCGCGTTGTCCAAGGCCAGCGTGACCATGCGCATGGTCGGCGGCAAGCAACTGCAATTGAACGAGTCCTATCATGACGGCCAGTCGGTCAAGGTGGTTACCCGGTTGTCCACCCTCAATGCGGTGGTCGGGCCTTCGTTGATCTTTGATTCGAAGCTGGCGACGGCAGCGGGCAGTGTCGGTGAAGACGGCGCGGTGGTGCTGGAGCTGTTCATGGACGAAGACGGTGATGGCAAGCCTGACATCGTGTATCGGTTTACCGGCGTGGAGACCGAGTTCGAACGCCTCAAACTCGGCGCTCACCTGGGCGAGCTGATGGGCAAATGGGGGCCTGAGCTTACGCGGCTGCAGCTCAGTGAGCTCAGGGACAGCGAAGATTCGGTATTGCATCCAGAGCGTTTTGGTATTCGTACTCACGCGGCGCCCGATGCCAACGTGCGGGGTACACAAGCCTACGGCGATGGCGCCGTGGTGCTGTTCGTCGCCATGAAAGATAGCCCGAACGGTACCTACCCGGCTGACGATGCAGACATGTTGTACATGTTGCCTGCGTCCAGTGAAAACTTCTCCAGCAACTTGATTCTGGCGCAAGACCTTATTTGGAATAAGGTGCTTGTGCCTGCCGTCAAGGATGTGGAATGGGTGAAGAATGCGCGGTTCGAAGACCGCGAAGTTCCAGGGTCACGTCACCGGCAACTGATAGCCACGGCGGGCGAGTTTGCGCATGAGATTAATGTAGAAAATACATTGTCTTTTACTCGGCTGCCGCGATGGAGTATGCAGTTTGCGGGCAACAAGCCCATGCGCTTCCATGTATCTGGTAATAATCTGGTATTTGAGTTCAAGCCAGACGTGCAATACAACAATAGCGAACAAGGGATGCGAGAACACCCCGGCGATGGTTGGTACCTTAGCAGCGGCAGGATCCAATGGAGTTTGACGATTGAGGTCTTTTTCAAATTTGTCGTTACCAATGAACAGGATAAGCCTGTCATTGATTTGGTTTATGAGCGTGAGAATGTACAGGGTGGAATGGAGATTGTTGAATTCAACGGAACGAGCACTCAAAGGAAGCTTCTTGAAGAGCGCTTGGATTTCGAGCGTGAAAAACTGCAGCGTTTCGCACAAGAGCTAGTCACCCCACTGCGCTCAGTCGGTGCAACGCTCGATGCATTTCGCCTGAACAACCTGTTGTTCCGAGGCGACAATGTCGTCACCCCCGAGAGTCTTAATCTGCCGGCCGATCTGACCGTCCTCGGCCACTTGTCACCGGAGCGTACCGATCTGGTCATCGAACCGGTCGAAGTTGTCGTTGCCGGCGGCGGTCGCCTGCAGTTCACGCCTTCGTTGCTGGGGGATACCAACTGGTCGGTCGCCAATGTTGATGACGATGGGGGCTCACCGGGCAGCATCGATACCTTCACCGGCTTGTACACGGCACCTAGCGCCGAGTCGTTGCGCGCTGCGGGTTTCCGCCGTGTCGTCGTCACTGCCCAGCGTGGCGACAAGGTCAGCAAAGCCATGGTCAGCCTGGTTGAAAGCAGTGTTTCGGTTTACCCCTCGGTGGTAGTGGTTCCGTTGGGCAGCCAACACTCCCTGGTGGCAGGCGAAGTGGAAGGTGCAGCGCTGAGCTGGGCCCTCAAGGACGCGAACCTGGGTGCAATTGCGCCGGACCCGGACAAAGACCCGACCATGCAGGATGGTTACAAGTTTACCGCCGCCACGACCTTGCCCGAGCCTGCTTCAGGTGACCCATTGAACTACTACGGGTCTCGGCTCACTGAAGTTCAAGTTTCAACCGCAGCAGGCGGCACGCGCACGATCGATGTGCTGGTGACCAATAACCAAAGTGGCAGTTATTGGCTGGAGGCGAGTGCGCAGGGCGAGGGGGTGAAACTTACCTTCTACAGAACGACCCGGTCGAATTCCAAGGAAGAAGTGCCTGCTGCAGACACGCATTGGCACAAATACAAAGGCGATGGCACCTTCGTCAACGGTGTGTACACCCCTCAAGCAGGCAGTGTCGAGCAGTACGCGGTTGTTTCTGCATTCTATGACGACGGCGAAAGTTCAGACCGTTTCGCGTTCATGATCATCCCGATTCCCTTCGTTTCCAACCAGCGCTTTGTGGCGTTGCTTGGCGCTCAACAGGAGCAATGACATGGCCAGCCATTCCAAACTAGCACTGCTCGAGTTACTGAAAAAGGGCACGGTCCGCCACGGCTGGGGAGGCGTGCTCGCACTTGAGCGAGCGCTTTTGAACATCGAACTTCGCGAGCAGTTTCTCGAAGCGCTGGGTGAGCGGACTTTCGTCGAGCCGATCATGCTCGAAGCCGAGTTGGACGAAAGTGCACAAGTTTCGGTTTCGCTTCAAGGGGTGATATTTGGCGAGCCGCAAATCAGCTTCGTCAAAACTCGACTGTCGTCGGTAGATGTGACGGTGCGCCTGAATGTAATCGCAGGCGACTTCATGCGTTCGGTCAAGCAAGTCGCTCGCCCTGCGCGGGTTGTCGAGAGTTTTTCCATCAGTGAGGGAATGGGCTATTGGGTGCAGGCGCAAGCAAGCCTGCGCCTGGAGCAAGGCTCGACCCATCGCTTTGCCTCCGTGGTGCTGGATTTGGGCACCATGGAAGAGGTGACGACCAACCTGGGGTCGACCGAGTACGCCAACCGCGCGCTTGGCCGCGTGCTGCAGGAGACGTTTGGCTACGTGCCTGAATACCGGCGTAGCTACAGGCTCGTGCGCTTCGACATGCGCGACTACGCGCCCTTGAGCCCTGAACGCATGCTGCTGCGCACCCAGGCGGCACCTTGGGCTGGCGACCCCGGTAAGGGCCGCGAGGGCGACGGTGCACTCCTGGTGTTCATGAAGTTGGGCGTCGATTTGAGTGTGGGTGGGCAACCCGACCCAGCATTCGATTTCCCGTATCCCATTCCTGAAGAAGCCACCGGCATGCCGGGAGCCTTGATTCTCGATCCGACCATCGAGCCCCTTCGCGCTGGTGGGCCGACCGATGTCCTGCGCGCTATCCGGCTGGGCAGTGGTCATGTGTTCTCGGCCAACGATGCGCAAAAGCCCCTGGACTGGATTATTTTCGGCGCCTGGCAGCCCGGGGAGAAAAGCGTTGCGGTCGAACCTGCAATTTCCAGAGTCATGGCGGCGCAGCAGCAGGACTTCAAGCTCAAGGGTGCATCTGGCCCGGTAAGCTGGCAAGCGCGCAATCTGTTGCGTCCAGCGGCGTCGGGGGCATTCCAGGGCAGCACCTACACGGCTCGGGGCGCTGGCGGTTTTGCCCAGGATCAGCAATTGGTAGTGGTCAGTGCAGAGGCTGGGGAGGGTGTGCGGCACGCTTTGCTGGTGGAGGAGGCGCGCCCGGTGAGTGTTGCCCCGCGCGTGGCAAGTTGGGTCGAGGGCCAGAGCGCCATTGAACTGCGTGCCCAAAGTGTCGAGGGTGGCGTGCTGGAATGGCAGCTAGTCGACGAGGCCCTGGGTATCCTGACTGATCAGGGCGGTGGTAGAGCGACGTTCATGCCTGCCCGGCCTGACAGTCCTTTGCCTTCCATTCGCGTTCAACACATTCGGGTAACCGACAGGAGCAGTGGCGCGAGCACCCTGTGTTCTGTGGTGGTCATCGCTTGGGCGGCCGACCTGGTCATCGAGCCTGGCCATGTCGGGCAGCTGTATTCAGGGAGCCCGGTCGGGTTCAGTGTCAGCAATTCCACCCGTCCGATCAGCTGGGAGATTTTCGGTGAGGGCGAAATCGACCCACAAACCGGTGTCTACACCCCCCCTGAAGCTTCGACGCTGCCTGTTTGCGTGATCATGGCCGATGACGGCGATGACCGCACCGGCTATGCCATGGTGGAATTCGTCCAGCAGAGCGAATCGTTGGCGAGCAAAGTCAGCTGGACCAATCTGGCCACTTTCGAGCTGCGCGTGATTGGGGGTAGCGCCTGTTACGCCAACGGCTGGCAGCAGGTCGAGATCGAAGTGAGGGTGGAGGCGAGCGATGTTGGCGGGCAGCCCGTTGAAATTTCGGACGCTGAATTGGCCACGTTACAGTTCAGGGTGGAAGGGGCAGACAATGAGTTTCCATTCCTGAGTGCTGACGAGGAAGGTATCAGCGTCGAGTCCGGGTTTAGCTGGGCTGTCAGCCGCGCCCGGAACAAGGTTGATCCTCCCTTGCCAACTCAAACCGTTGCCGCACCGGCGATGACAATGAATGAACGGCGTATCCGCTTCTTTGTTCATACTCGGGAAGCGACGACACTTGAAATTTATGCAGGTATCCAGAGTGCCGAGACCGGTACCTGGCATTACTCAAATGGTTCGTCCGACGGCAAGGTAGAGGTGACGGGCAGAACGGTGCCGAATTATGTCCGGGAACAGTATGGATTCAGCCGTACACGTATCGCCGCGGCGTCAGACAGGTCACCGGTAGAAGGTGATGAGTTTATTTACGTCGACAATACGATGGACTATTGGCGGCTCACGCATGCCCTCAACAATGGCCAGCCGCTCAAGTTTATCAGCATGATCATGGCGCCGGGGGCCAATAGAAGCATGCTGCGTTGGGCGTCCGAGCAGCTGAATGATCATTATTGCAGTTACACGGGCCTGCAGTTCATGCCGTTGAATGAGCCAGAGGCTGACCACCTTAGGTTGTACATGGATGGCCTGCTGTATCGGATGGCCTATGAGCGCGAGCACGAACTGCCGTTGATCGACCCTGCTTATGGGGCCAGAGCGGGTGAGTTGATGATCAGCTTGCGCCGTACCGACGCCATGCAGTTCTGGGATGATTATTCGACCCGGCTGCCTTACCAAGCTCACCTGCGAAGCGCCATCCACGTCGAGCTGATTGATCAGCAAGGCAATCAACATAAGTTGGTATTCGACTTTGGCGTGCCAGAGGGTGAGGACAGAGAGGCGCAAACGCGCGACTGCTTGATACTTACAGTCTGATCGTGTTCTCCCTCCTTCACGGGGGGGACTTAATAATTAGTCCTTTTGGAGGCCATCATGGCAAGCCATAACGTCGTGCATTCCAATGCTTTCAACTTTCAGAGTTTCTTTCAGAACAGTGTGGACCCGCGCACGGGGCAATATACACTGGGCATCGAGTTGCCCGCGCTCATTGGTAACGAACTGGCCGGCCCGCAGTTACCCCTGCGCCTGTTCTTCAGCCCGCTGAATGATGAAGACAGCGGTTTTGGCAAAGGCTGGAGCTTGGCCCTTTCCCAATATGTGCCTGGCACGCAAATGTTGACGCTGTCTAGCGGAGAATCTTTCAAAGTGACTGGCAGCGGTGCGCAGCCAGGCATCCGCGAGAAAAAACTCGACACCTTCCACTTCCACGATGACACCGTGGAGGGCAAGGACCGGTACCGCGTCGTGCACAAGTCCGGCTTGGTGGAAGTGCTGACCAAACAGGCTGGTACTTATCCTGTGTACCTGCCAACCGAAGTCTATTCGCCCTCCGGGCACAAGGTGACGCTTGCTTACAGCCCGAGCACAGCGTACCTGGAATCCGTCAGTTATCGCGACAGTGATGAGCAAACCCAGCACCTGCTCAAGTTGGCTTACACGACGGCCGGGGTGACCATCGACGTGCACCCCAATGCAGACCCGAGCAAGCTGCCGCGGGCTCGCTATGCGCTGGAGATGTTCAACCGCGAATTGACCAAGATCACCCTGCCGACCTCAGACCTCGCCAGCTGGCGGATCGAATATGGCACGGTGCGTGAACTGACCTGTGTGACAAAGTTGCATACGCCCTCTGGGGCGGTGGAGCACATCAGCTACGGCGATAACGGTGATCCGGGGCATGTATTGCCCACGAACGGCGAGCGCGTGGCCCTGCCCCGTGTCACCACCCATGTGCTGAATCCAGGTGCCGCTCAGCAACCCGTGAAAACGACTTACACCTATCTTTATAAAGACCCGCAAAGTGGCCAGACCTTTGACCACAATTTCGTCGGATACAACAGCGGCATCACCTGGAGCAACGACGGCCAGGACAACGTTTTCAGAGCTCAACCCAGCTACCGATATGGCTCGACGGCGCACTTCTGGGGGCTTGATGATGACGGTGAAGAGGTTGAATTGCGCACGGTAGAGCGGGTGTACAACCGCTTCCACCTGATGGAAGCCGAAATCACGCAACAGGCCGGGCACGTCCAAAGCACACGGGTCGAATACCACGGCAACGTGGCAGAACCGATCGACAACCAGTTGGGCAACTTCCAGATGCCCAAGCGCTCCACCCAGTCGTGGGCACTGACCGCCGAGCCGGGCAGATCTCGTTATGAAGTCACCGAAACGGCCTACAACACCTTGGGTAACCTGATCAAGCAGGTCATGCCGAACGGCCAGCAAGTGGTGAGTGAGTTCTACCCCGCACAAGGCGAGGACGGCTGTCCGCCCGACCCGGAACTGTTCGAGCGCTCGCTCAAGCACTCAACCGTGATCCCAGCTCCGCGAGGCGATGAGCCAGCACCGACATTACGTACTGGCTACCGTTACCAAGCGTTGGGCACGGTGGGTGGCGATGCTGATACCTGGTTGCTGGAGGAGCGCATCACACTGTGTGAAGTGGTCGGTGACGTCGAGCAGCCGCCACTGCAAGTCACCAGCATCGAGCCCGTGGACGACGTGACTGACCTGCTGCGCCATGGCCGCCCACTGACGCAGACATTGGACATGAACGGTAACCTGACCACGCAAAGCTTCGACTACCAGAAAGAGCTGGTCGACGGTGAACCTGCGCTGGTAACCGAGCAGACGATCACAGGTTTTGACCATGGCCTGGAAGATGACGACACCCAGTTGCCTCGAAATACGGTCAAGGTCATTACGCTCAAGGATTCGATCCTGATCGGCGAGCCCTTGCTCAACCGCGACGACGCTGATATCGAGATCGCCTATACCTATGACGCCCTGAACCGCACGACCAGCGAGACGGTGTCACCCAACGATCCTGCGTACACGGCTTCGCGCCACTACCAGTACTACCTGGTAGGCAGTGATGGCCAGCAGGCTTGGCAGACCTCCATCGACGTCAAAGGTGTCGGCACGCGTTCGTTGATCGATGGGCTCAACCGCCTCGTGCTCGAGCAGCGTCACGATGCCGACGCCGAAGACAGCCTGCAGCAGGAAACATTCCGAGTGCGCTACGAGGCGCGCTACGATGCGCTTGGCCAGTTGCTTGAAGAAACCGAGCATGACTGGTTCGGGGGCGAGCAGGTACCGCTTCGGTCCCGCTACCTCTACGACAACTGGGGCCAGCGTTGCACTGAAATCGGCCCGGACGACGTACAGCATCACACGCACACCGATCCGATCGGTACGGCCGAGTCGGGCAATTTGCCGATTCAGACCAGCTGGAGCGAGTCGAAGGACGGCACGCTCACCCAAGGCAAGACGGTGACCTACCTGAACCTGTTCGAGCAACCGGACGTTGTGCAGCGTTTTGACCGGCAGAACAAGGTGCTCAGCAAACATCAGTACTTTTATGATGGGCTGGGCCGCACTGTTCGGGAAATCGATGGCCGTAACGCGGTTACCCGCAACGCCTACGATGCCTTCGATCGCCTGGTCGACCAGACCTTGGCCGACAGAAGCGTGGTGCACCGTGACTACGCGCCACACAGTAGCGAAGACCTGCCTGTGAAGATTGCGGTCAATGGCGCTGTTCTGGGCGAACAAGCGTTCGATGGGCTGGACCGCATGAGCCTGTCCATCACAGGCGGTCGCAAGCGTGTGATGTTCTACGAAGTCGGGCAGAACAAACCTTGGAAGGTGCGCACGCCAGCCAACCGAGAGATCGAGTACGACTACACGCTGCAACTGACCGATCAACCTGAAGTTCGCCGCGTGCTGCCTCTGCCAGGGCAGGCCCAGAGTGCTGCGGTCGAGGCCAAGTATACCTATGACCGTGAGAACGCGCGCCTTACCTACTGTGGTGAGCCGGGCCAGGAACTGACCCGTGATTATTTCAGCACGGGTGAGCTCAAGCTAGAAACCCGTACAGTCGGCAGCGAATCCTGGAGCATGACCTACGGTGCCAGCTTGCAAGGGCGTGCACTGGCGTATCAAGACGTGCTCGGGCAGACGCAGCACTACCGGTACGATGCGGCGGGGCGCCTGGAAAAAACCTGGTTGGGCGGATTGTCGACCACGTTCAGCTACGACGCGCTGGGTAACCTCAAGAGCTACAAGACCTGCGACGGCGTCGAGGGCGAGGATGATGCCGCGTGCGAGCGCTGGCTGCTCACCGAGCTTGAATATGACGACCTGGGAAGGGAAAAGCTTCGCCGTTTCACTTTCCCGGACAGTGTCCAGGAACTCACCCAGCAATACAGTGCGCTGGACCAGCTCACACTGCGTGTACTGAGCCAGGACGGTGAGATTCTGCGCGAGGAAAAATACGATTATGACTTGCGCGGCCGGCTGGAGGGCTACACCTGCAAAGGGCCTCTGGCGCCGCAGGATCCTTGCGGCAAAACCATCCGCGAGCAGCAGTTCGAGTTCGACAGGATCGACAACATCACCTGGGTGTTCACGGCGTTCGACGGCGCCGAGGGCAAGCAGGAGTTTAACGAAGCCACTTACCTGTTCGAGAACCCAGCTGATCCTGCGCAGTTGACCGGTATAGAAAATACCCATGCAGACTATCCGGCACCGGTGACGCTGCAGTATGACCCGGACGGGAACATGATCAGCGACGAGCAGGGCAGGGGCTTGAGCTACGATCCACTGGGCCGGCTTGCCAGTGTCGAACTGCTGGACGGCACCGTGGCAGGCTATGGGTACGATGCGTTGGACCGCTTGGCCAGCCAGGATAGCTGAAGGGCTATGTGGGGTGAGGGAGGGCGCTTGCGCTCTCCTGCAAAACTGTCGTAAAGGGCCGCTATGCGGCCCTTTTGCTTTGAATGATCAGGGGTAACCGGCCTATCCGAGCATGCATTCAAGCTCGCCTGCGACCGCGCCTGAATGCAAGCCATGAAAAAATGCTCCCCATCTTGCGATGCGGAGCATTGTCTCAACGCGTGGCCGGGCTACGGCACTTGTGCTTATGGAATGTCTACGGAGAAGCCGATGTCGGTATTGGCAAAGCCGGCGGTTACGTCGCCGGCAGTGGCCTTGTAGGCGGCGGAGAACAGCATGGTGCTAGGTTTGCTGTCATCCAGAGGGTATTGCCGGGAAGGTACCGTCGGGCTTATCGGGGTGCCAAGGTCATCTTTGATGATCAATGCCAGGCCTTGAGCGCCGCCGGGCTCCAGGGCGTAGAGCGTACCGGCATTGCCTGCGCCGCCGTACTTGCCGGTAAAGGTCACGGTGGTGTAGGCCCCCGGTACGAGTATGCAGTTGGCACCTGGCGTGAGGCGTAAACCAAATGCCCGCGAAGCCGCTTCGTCATCGGCTTGCTTGAACTGCGCGGCATTGACATTGCCCATGTAGATTCGACTGACGGGCAGGCCGGTTGAAGGGTCGACAATCTCGATCGAGCAGGTCCCGGAATGGACATTGCCGTAGAAATTGACCGACCCCGTGTTGGCAAGGGCTTGGCTGCTGACCAAGCCTAACCCAATAGCGAGCAGGGTGTATTTCATGGTGTGTTCCTGGCAGGTGACAGCGCATCGAAGCATTCTGCGTGGATCGCAAGTGCTGATGGCTCGCTGTGTATTCAGGGCAGTGCAGGCAACGGCTTTTGTACAGCAGGGGTGTGCACGCCGTAGTCATTGATGGTGGTGAACGTGATCGTCAGCCCGCTGAAGGTCTTGGTAGTGGCCAGGTCGTAGGCCTGCTGACCGAATGGCGGTGCCATGGCCATTGCCTGTATGGCCTCGGTCTTGCCAGCGCCACTGACTTCCAGGCGCCCGAAAGTATAGTGGTAGGGCGTGGGGTTGTTTACCACCAGTTGCACCTTCCCACTCACCGAACGCAGCGACCATTTGAGTTCTCCAACCTGCTCGGCCGGCTTGGTTTTCAGCGAGCTGGGGCGGTAGAAAAGCTTGAGACGAGTGCGCAATGCGACATTCAGTACATTCTCATCCTCGGGATTGATTTCGGGGATTTCCTGCACATTCATGTAGAACAGTGTTTCGCGATCCGTGGGCAACTGATTAGGCAGGCGGCTGATTTGCACCATCTGCTCTTTACCCGGGTCTAGCCTGAACAAGCCAGGTGAGATCGCCAATGGCACGGCTGTATCCGTGTCGTCCTTGGCGGTATTGACCCAACTTTGAACCGCATAGGGGCGCGGACTGGGGTTGGCGATCACGACTGAAGTGCTGCGCTTATCGCTATCGAAAACGATGCGGGTCATGTTGACGGTCAACGCTGCCTGCGCGGGTGACAGGGTGGTTGCCAGGCCGGCAGCCAGCACAAGGTTGCGCAAATGAGTTTTCATTCGGCGATACCTTCAGAAAAAGGGAAAGGCTCCCCAAGTGCTGCATGCGCACTTGGGGAACATGTCATGGAATATCGACAAGGAATTGCACGTCGGTGTTGGCGGTGCCGGCAGTCACCCCTGCAGCAGTAGACTTGTAGGCGGCAGAGAAGATCATGGTGGTGGGGTTGGTATCGCTCAGTGGGTAGTCTTTGGATTTTGCGCCATTGACGACCGCCGTGCCAGTATTATCCTTGATGGTCAAGGCCAGGTTCTGTGCGCCGCCGGGCTCTAGTGCATACAACGCACCGTTGTTACCTGCGCCGCCATAGGCAGCAGTGAAAGTCACATTCGCGGCTGGTGTGGCGGGTGGCGGAGGTATGGTGCAGCCTCCCCCTGGAGTAATGCGCATGCCGAAGGTGCGGGAGGCTGCTTCGTCGCCCACAGCGTCGAATTGAGCAACATTGACGTTACCCATGTTGATTCGCGCCATCGGCAATCCGGTTGACGGGTCGATGATTTCGATTGGGCAAGTGCCAGCGTGAACTTGGCCGTAGAAGTTGATCGAACCGGTATTGGCGAAGGCGCTAGTGCTGGCAATGCCCAGCGCTAAAACGAGAAGGGTTTTTTTCATGAGTGTCTCCGTGCTGCGGACGTCTGAAAGTAAAGGTTGCTGATTTCTTAAACCTGCAATACGCGGTTCAAGCCTGCGATGACGGTGCGCATAGTAAAATGCGTGTTCACATTCAGATGTAGGAAAAGCCTGATTTGCACTATGGGTAAATCTGACTGCGGATGACAACTGGTAAAAATGCCAGTTTACCGTTGAAGCCAAGGGTGTTTTTCTGGCCGGAGCCATAACACACCGGGAGCGCGGCAAGATGGAAAAGAAAACGGACGGTAGCGAGGCAGATATCGAAGCCGCGTACACTTTCAAAATAGATGCGCCACCTCGCGTGGGGTTTCTTTGGCGGCGGTTTTTGCAGCAACGTGTTGGCGCGGACGAGGCCATGGTGGCGCCTGAAGAATTGGTTTCCGGCATATGGAGAACCGCGATCACCACGTATTCGCACCTCGATTTAACCTATTCAGGTATTTTCTTTCGTTTCTATGTGGCACTGGGTTCGCCCGCCGTCGCGGAGGCACGGACACGTAAGGAAAGTAGCGTAGGTGTGAAACAAATCATTCGCATCCAGACGCAAATGCCCATGAACGGTGAGTTGAGAATCAATATGCGCCAGGAAGATACTCACCTGTTTTATGATGGCGGTTACCCGCAGGACCGACGGGTAAGGCTACGGTGGCGATGGCTGGAGGAGATATCTTTTTACGATTACGAGACTGAAACCCATCGGCCCGCGCCTGCGGATATACAACGCTATTATGAGCAAGCAAAATCGATTGCGCTGTGGAACCTGCCCGCAGAGCAAAGGGTTTCCGAACCGAAACACTTGTACGGGTATTTCAGTAGCGGACTTATCTATGACACCGTAAAGTTTTATAAGCGTGCGCAGTCATTCATGCCAGCTGCGCAGGCGCAGTCAATACATGAATCACCCGTTGAAAACGCCACGACTCCGATGCTCGGCACGGCGCCGTTGTTGAGCGGGATAGGCGAGAGTCAGGCCAGGTGGATCGTCGATGTGGTCATGCCCCCTGGAACGTTCTCACTGAACGAGTGGAAGTTCAGCGATTTACAATATCAGGCACACTATGATTCCAATCCTCCCTCTTCAACCGACCGTGCAGCGCCGCCGACTGTCAAGGCAGCCGTAAAATCTGCGATTTTTCCACAGCTGGCAATTGTCAAAGTGGGCGCCGAAAAAGAGCCCCTGCAGCTTGTTGGCGAGTTGCAAAACCCTTCGACTTGGCAAATCGAGGGAGACGCGAAAGGGACAATTGATCGCAACGGGGGCGTTTTTTACGTCCCGCCTACAAGATTCGACCCCCAGGCCACGTTCAACGAAAACAGCGAGACTTTCATTCCCGCAGCCTATCGCACCGGTATCGATTTACCTGTACGCGTCGACCGGGTAACTGCCAGTGGTACTCAAGGCAGTGCGCAAGGGGTATTTCTGGTCACCCTCGTGCCGCCCACGCATTTCATCAGATTTCAAGAGAGCAATGGGCAGCTCTACCCGACTTGTTTCTTTATTCATCGTGATGGCCGCGAGCGGGTACTGCCACCCGAAGAGGTGAAATGGCACATCGTGACCGGCGATGGCTCGGTAACGGATGACGGTCATTTCATCCCGGGATCAGCCGGTATAGATGCGATGACCGTCGTCATGGCCGAAGACCTGCGTGACCAGACTGAATGGCGCTATGCATTGACGATTGTGCCAGTGCCATTCTTTTCCGCTTCGCTGGTGCAACGGTTGCAGCGCGAGTGAGCGAACCCAGCCGTCCTGCGTCATCACAGCGGTGAGCGGGTTACTCAGTGCTGGCGCGTGGCGAGTTGTTGTTTTTCTTCATGCCAATCGAAGGGTTCGCCGTTTTGCTCCGCGCTGTATCGGCGCTCTTCAAGCGTTTGATAGAGCTCCAGCTCCTCGTCGGGCATGAAGTGAAGGCAATCACCGCCGAAGAACCACAGCAGGTCGCGGGGCACCAGGTGGGCGATCTGAGGGTAGCGCTGGATGACCTGGCAGATTAGGTCCTGGCCAAGGTATTGGCTTTGCAGCGGGTCCTGCGGTAGCAGCGTCAGCAACTCATCGAAGCGTTCGAGGAACAGGGTGTGGCTTTCCTCCGGTACCTGATCCGCTTCACCCAAGGCCACCAGGATGGTGCGCAGGTGGTGAAGCAGTTGCAGGTGGTATTCCAGGTGGGGGTTGGCCATGGGGAGGGTCCTCGGGGTGGTT
>NZ_BQIP01000011.1 GCF_021602585.1 Pseudomonas faucium | reverse complement strand
AAATCGGCCCGATCGCCTCGCCGGACGTGATCCAGTGGGCGCCGGGGCTGCCGAAAACCCGCTCGGGCAAGATCATGCGGCGCATCCTGCGCAAGATCGCCACGGGGGAATACGATGCGCTGGGGGATATCTCGACCCTGGCTGACCCTGGGGTGGTGCAGCATTTGATCGACACCCACAAGGCGATGAGCCTGGCTTCGGCCTGAGGTACTTGGGGCTGCGTTGCAGCCCAATCGCCGGCAAGCCGGCTCCCACAGGGATCGGGCAGCCACTGTGGGAGCCGGCTTGCCGGCGATGGGGCGCACCACCTACCCCACGGCGTACTCAGCGCGGCAACGGATACAGCGCCTCATCGAACTGCTCCAGGCGCGGGAAGCTCATCGGCAGGTCATCCGACAACTGCTCCAGCCGCTGCTGGTAACCGCGCAGGAAATCCTTGCGCGCCTCGTCGCTGATGTACGGCACATGCCACGCCACGAACGGCTCCAGCACCTCGAAGCCGACATACGCCAGGGTGCCGCGCAGGAGCGGCCGCAGCATGTCCTCCAGCGGCCCATGGATCGCCCCCTCACCAAACATGTGCTCGCGCCCGCCAAGGGTCACGGTCACCAGCGCCCGCTTGCCGGCCAGCCCGCCCTGGTCGTAGAAGCGCTTGCCGCCATAGCACACCCCCGACACCAGCACCCGGTCGATCCAGCCCTTGAGCATCGCCGGCGCCGAGAACCAGAAGATCGGGAAGTTCAGCACCAGCAGGTCGGCCCACAGCAGCTTGTCCAGCTCCTGCTGGATATCTGGCGCGATGGAGCCGCTCTTGACCCCCAGCCGCTGCTCCAGCGCGTACACCAGGTAGTCCGGGTTTTCCCGGTGGCTGAAGTCAGCGGCACTGGCCACCGGGTTCCAGCCCATGGCGTAGAGGTCGCTGACCTGCACCTCGTGGCCCTGGGCACGGAAGGTTTCCACCGCCTGGTCACGCAGCGCGGCAGTGAACGACTGGGGCTCGGGGTGAGCGTGGACGATCAAGACTTTCATGGGCAATCCTCAAACTGTTGCCAAGGGGGAAGTGGGGTTGCGCGCCGCCAGCAGGCGGTCGAGCCAGTCGGGGTCCATCTCCGGCTCGCAGGAGAACAGCAACCCGGTGTAGTCACGGAACGGCGGCTGGAAGATCGCCTCGCGGCTGCCGTGGTCGACCACCCGCCCGCGCTGCATCACCAGCACCTCGTCGGCGATGGCGCGCACGGTGGCCACGTCATGGGTGATGAACAGGTACGCCACGCCCAGCTCGCGCTGGATGCGGTCGAGCAGTTTCAGCACGCCCTCGGCCACCAGCTGGTCGAGCGCCGAGGTCACCTCGTCGCAGATGATCAGTTGCGGCTCGGCCGCCAGCGCGCGGGCGATGCACACCCGCTGCTTCTGCCCGCCGGACAGCTCGCGGGGCAGGCGGTCCAGGTACTTGGCCGGCTCCAGGTCGATCATCCGCAAAAGCTCGGCAACCCGCTCGCGCAACGCCTTGCCCTTGAGGTCCAGGTAGAAGCTCAACGGCCGGCCAATGATGTCGACGATGCGCTGGCGTGGGTTGAGCGCCGTGTCAGGGATCTGGTAGATCATCTGGATGCGCCGCAGCTGCTCCTTGCTGCGCTGGCGATAGTCCGCCGGCAGCGCCTGGCCGTCATACAGCACCTGGCCCGAGGTGGGCTGCAGCAGGCCGCTGATCAGCCGCGCCGTGGTGCTCTTGCCACTGCCCGACTCGCCGATCACCGCCAGGGTCTGGCCGCGATAGAGTTTCAGCGACACCTCGTGCAGCACCGGCTGATGGCCATAGCTGGCGTCGACCTTGCGCACCTCGAGCAAGGGCTTTTCGTCGCGCGGGCAGGCCTTGGCCGAGGTGTGGAAGTTGCGCACCGCCCACAGCGACTGGGTGTAGGCCTGCTGCGGCGCGCTGAGCATGGTGCGGGTCTGCGCCTCCTCCACCAGGCTGCCGTGGCGCAGCACCATGATGCGGTCGGCCATCTGCGCCACCACCGCCAGGTCGTGGCTGATGTACAGCGCGGCGCTGCCGAAGGTTTTCACCGCATCGCGGATCGCCGCCAGCACTTCGATCTGGGTGGTGACGTCGAGCGCCGTGGTGGGTTCGTCGAAGACGATCAGGTCCGGGTGGCAGGCCATGGCCATGGCAGTCATCACCCGCTGCAACTGGCCGCCGGAGAGCTGGTGCGGGTAGCGCTGGCCGATGTGCTCAGGGTCCGGCAGGCGCAGGATGCGGTACAGCTCCACGGCCTCGGCTTCGGCCTTGGCGCGGTCGATACCCCCGTTGATCACGGCGGTTTCCACGTGCTGGTCGATCAGCCGGTGCGCCGGGTTGAACGAAGCGGCGGCGCTCTGTGCGACATAGGCGATGCGCAGGCCGCGCAGCTTGCGCAGGGTTTCGGCGCTGGCCTGGAGCAGCTCGATGCCATCGAACCGCACGCTACCGCCGGTGATGCGGCAGCCATCGCGCACATACCCCATGGAGGCCAGGCCCAAGGTCGACTTGCCGGCCCCGGACTCGCCGATCAGCCCCAGCACTTCGCCGCGCTTCAAGGTCAGGTCGATGCCCTTGATCAGCGGGTGCCAGGCGTTCTCGTAGTGGCCTTCGATGCGCAGGTCGCTTATTTGCAGCAAGGTATCGTTGCTCATGCTCAGCACTCCTTCAGGCCACTGGACAGGTGCAGCACCCAATCGACGACGAAGTTCACGCTCACCGTGATCAACGCCACCGCCAGGGCCGGAAGCAGCGGGCTGATGTCACCGAAGGTGATCAGCACCGCGTTGTCGCGCACCATGCTGCCCCAGTCGGCGGTCGGCGGCTGGATGCCAAGGCCGAGGAACGACAAGGCGCTGATGAACAGGAAGACGAAGCAGAAACGCAGGCCGAACTCGGCGATCAGCGGCGCCGCGGCGTTGGGCAGCACCTCGCGGGTGACCAGCCACCACAGCCCTTCCCCGCGCAACCGCGCCGCCTCGACGAAATCCTGCACCACCACATTCATCGCCACCGCCCGCGACAGGCGGAACACCCGCGTGGCATCGAGCAGCGCGATCACCAGCACCAGCGAGGTGGCGGTGGTGCCGACCACGCTGAGGATCAGCAAGGCGAAGATCAGTTGCGGGATGGCCATCAGGATGTCGACCACGCGCGACAGCCCCTGGTCGATCCAGCCGCCCTTGATCGCCGCCACCAGCCCGCACAGGCCGCCCAGCAGGAACGCAAGGCTGGTGGTCAGGAAGGCGATGCCCAGGGTGTTGCGGGCGCCGTACAGCAGGCGGCTGAACATGTCGCGGCCAAGGTTGTCGGTGCCCAGCAGAAATTGCGGGCCCCAGGGCGCGAAGCCCTCGCCGACCACCTGGGTTTCGCCGTAAGGCGCCAGCAGCGGCGCGAACAGCGCCACCACGATGTAGGCAACGATCACCAGCAGGCCGAACTTGGCGCTCAAGGGTGCGCGCAGCAGAGGTGTGATCAGGCTCATGGACTACCCCTTCGGATGCATCAGGCGTGGGTTGCTGGCGATCGACAGCACGTCGGCGCCGGTGTTGAGCAGGATGTAGGTGCCGGCGAAGATCAGGCTGCAGGCCTGCACCACCGGGATGTCGCGCTTGGCCACCGAGTCCACCAGCAACTGGCCCAGGCCCGGGTAGACGAACACCACCTCCACCACCACCACGCCCACCACCAGGTACGCCAGGTTCAGCGCCACCACGTTGACGATCGGCGCCAGCGCATTGGGCAAGGCGTGCTTGAAGATGATCCGCGCCGGCGACACGCCCTTGAGCCGGGCCATCTCGATGTAGGGGCTGGCCAGCAGGTTGATCAGCGAGGCGCGGGTCATGCGCATCATCTGCGCGATCACCACCAGGCTCAGGGTCGCCACCGGCAGCACCGACACCTGCAGCACCTCGCCAAGCGAGGCATCCGGCGCCAGGCTGGAGATACCCGGCAGCCATTCGAGCTTCACCGCGAACACCAGGATCAGGATGTAGGCGACGAAGAACTCGGGGAACGACACCGCGCTCAGCGCCCCGGTATTGAGCAGCCGGTCGAACCAGCTGTTGCGGTACAACGCCGCGAGCATGCCCAGCAGCAACGCCGTCGGCACCGAGAACAGCGCCGCCAGCAGGGCCAGGCTGAAGGTGTTGCCCAGGCGCGTGCCGACCAGTTCGGCGATCGGCCGCTGGTTGGCCAGCGACACGCCCAGGTCACCGTGCAGCAGGCGCCAGGCCCAGTTGACGAAGCGCTGCAGCGCCGGCAGGTCGAGCCCAAGCTGGGCGCGGAAAGCCGCCACCGTTTCCGGGGTGGCCGACTGGCCGAGCATGGCCTGGGCGATGTCGCCCGGCAGCATGCCGACGGCCAGGAAGATCACCACCGAGACCGCAAACAGCGACAACAGGCCCAGGGCCAGGCGCTGCACAAGCAGTTTGCCAAGATTGTTCACCGTACAACTCCTTCACTGGATGCAGGGTTCAGCCTTGCGAAACGCGACCGGTTCAGGCCTGCCACCAACGCTCGATCACCCGCAGCCCATCCAGCTCGCCATAGGGCGCGGTCAGCGGGCCATGGGCCACGCGGCTGGAGCGGGCAGCGACGGAGCTGGCGAACAGCGGCACGATCGCCCCGCCGTCGTCGCGGCACAGCGCCTGCATCTCGTTGTACATCTCGCGGCGCAGCGGCTCGTTCATCTCGCCGCGGGCGGCGTTGAGCAGCTGGTTGAAGCGCGGGTTGTCCCAGTGCGTCTCGTTCCACGCCGCGCCCTTGGCGTAGCCGATGCTGAACATGCGGTCGGCGGTGAGGCTGGAGTACCAGAACGAGGTGGTGAAGGTCTGTTTCATCCACACGTTGGAGAAGAAGCCGTCGGCCGGCTCGCGCACCACGTCGATGTCGATGCCGGCCTGGCGCGCCTGCTCCTTGAACAGCACCGAGGCGTCCACCGCGCCGCTGTAGGCGGCGTCGGAGGCCTGCAGGCGCACCTTGAGGCTGTCCATGCCGGCCTGGCGCAGGTAGAAGCGGGCCTTGTCCGGGTCGTAGACGCGCTGCTCCAGGGCCGGGTTGATGAAGCGGTTGGCCGGCTGCAGCGGGTGGTCGTTGCCGACCTGGCCATAACCGTAGAGCACCGAGGCCAGCAAGGTTTCGCGGTTGACCGCGTGCTTGAGCGCCATGCGCACGTTGTTGTCGCGAAACTGCTGGCTGTCGCAGAGCATCGGGAAGGTGTAGTGCTGGGCGCCCTTGGTTTCCTCGATCACAAGCTTGGGGTTGCGCTTGAGCAGGGCCACGGTCTTGAGGTCGACCTTGTTGATCACATCGACCTTGCCGGTGACCAGGGCGTTGACCCGCGCCGCGCCGTCGGCGATGGCGATCAGCTCGGCGCTGGCGAAATGCGCCCTGCCCGGCTTCCAGTAGTCGGGGCTGCGCTCAAGGTCCATGCGCACGCCCGGCTCGAAGCCCTTGATGCGGTAGCCGCCGGTGCCGACGCCGGCCTGCCAGTCGGCCAGGCCGTCCTTGGCGGGCATGATCACCAGGTGGTAGTCGGCGACCACGTAGGCAAAGTCCGCGTTGCCCGAATGCAGCTCGAACACCACGGTGTCGGGGGCGCTGGCCGACACCTTGGCGACATCGCCGAGCACGGTCTTGGCTGCGGAGGTGGAGTTGTCGCCCAGGTGGTGCTGGATCGAGGCGACCACATCGTCGGCGACAAGGGTCTTGCCGTTGTGGAAGGTCACGCCCTGGCGCAGGGTGAAGGTCCAGACTTTCGCGTCCGGGCTCGACTCCCAGCGCTCGGCCAGCTCCGGGATGGCCGTGCCGTCCACGGCGATTTCGCTGAGGGTGTTGTACACCGCCGAAAAGCCGACGAAGGTGAAGGTGTCGACCCAGGAGCCTGGGTCTTTCGAGTCGGTGGTGCTGCCCCCGGCAAGGCCCAGGCGCAGGGTGCCGCCTGGTTTGGGCGTGGCCTCTTGGGCAAAGCTGTTCAATGGCAGGCCGAGGGAGAATGCCCCGGCGATGGCCGCGGCAGCGGCGCTGTACTTGAGGAAGTCCCGGCGCGGCAGGCCGCCTTCGGGAATGACGAGAGGACTCTTGTTGTTGTTATCGCTCATGGCATTTGCCCCTGTTGAACCGCAAGGAATTGTTGTTCGGTCAAAGCGGAGTGCGTAGAAGCTGTGTATAATTTGTAATTGTTACCGTAACAAATACATTAGCGGCACGACAAGCGCTTTTCCAGGGCCCGATGACGGGCTTTTCGATGCTGTAACATTGCGGTTTTCGCAGGGAGCCATTACCTCCATGAGCCAGTCGACCCGACTCATCACTGCTTCGTACATTCTCTCGTTCGTAGCCGCCAATGCGCCGCAGAAGCTGCGCACCGAGACCATCGCCAAATGGGTGAAGGTGCACCCTACCCGCGTGCGCGGGCTGGTGTCGCAGATGGTCAAGGCCAACATCCTGACCTCGTTTCGCGGCGCCCAGGGCGGCGTGACCCTGGCCCGTGCGCCGCGGGAGATCACCCTGCGCGAGGTGTATGACGCGGTGCAGGAAAGCTCGCTGATCGCCGAGAAGATCGACAACCCGTTTGCCGGGCTCGAGGATCACTGCAAGGTGTACGAGGTGTTTACTCGGCTGTTTGCCATGCTGGAGCAGAACATGCGCCTGGACCTGGGGGCGATCACGGCGGATCAGCTGTTTGTCGCCTTTGATACGCCGAAGGAATACAGCGACATTGCATGACCGTCAGTGCTCGGCAGGGAAGGGTTTGCGTCTGTGAGATCGAGCGCCGCCCGCGCGGCGCATCGCGGATAAAATCCGCTCCTACATTTGTTGCAACGTACCTATGCCTGATAGGCCATGGTTGTCAGCCCTGGTGGCACGACGGGACTTCTCGGCGGGCGCTAAAAGCGGACAACCATGGCCTGACAGACCGTGGCACGTTGCAACGAATGTAGGAGCGGATTTTATCCGCGATGCGCCGCGCGGGCGGCGCTCGATCTCAAGGGCGCAACATCCTTGTCGTCAAACACTCAATGCACCACCGTGATACTAAAACTGAACGGCCTTGGTCTCGACGAACTCGCCCAGCCCCTCCTCGCCCCACTCGCGGCCATTGCCCGATTGCTTGTACCCGCCAAACGGCGCCTGGTAGTTGAACGCCCCACCATTGACGAAGCACTGCCCCGCACGCAGCTGGCGCGCAAGCTGCAACGCCTTGTCGCGGCTACCCGCCCAGACGGCGCTGGACAGCCCGAACGGTGAATCATTGGCCAGGGCGACTGCCTCGGCTTCGTCGGCATAAGGGATCAAGCACAGCACCGGCCCGAAGATTTCCTCCTGGGCGATACGCATGCGGTTGTCGACATCGGCAAAGATCGTCGGCGGTACGTAGAACCCGCGCTCCAGGCCCGGCGCCGTCTCACCGCCACACAGCAGCCGCGCACCTTCTTCAAGGCCAATGCGGATGTAATCCTGCACCGTGCGCCGCTGCGCCGCCGAACACATCGGCCCGAGGAAACTGCGCGCATCCTGCGGGTCGCCCATCACCAGCCCACGGGCCTCGTCCACGGCAATCTCCAGCGCCTGGGCATAGCGCGACGCCGGCAACAGCATCCGGGTCAGCGCCGTGCAGGTTTGCCCCGAGTTGATCATCACGTCCTGCACGCCATAGCGCACCGCGGCTTCAAGGTCCGCATCGGCGGTGATCAGCAGCGGCGACTTGCCGCCCAGCTCCAGGCACACGCGCTTCACCGACGGCGCCGCCGCCTGCGCCACCCGCACGCCCGCAGCGGTGGAGCCGGTGAACGAGACCATGTCCACCTGCGGATGCCGGGCCAGCGCCTCGCCCACCTTCGACCCCGGCCCGCTGACCAGGTTGAACACCCCGGCCGGCATCCCGATGGCCTCGATCATCTCGGCCAGCACGAACGCATGCAGCGGGGTTTCCTGGCTCGGCTTGACCACCACCGTGCACCCGGCGGCCAAGGCCGGCGCCAGCTTGCCGATCAACTGGTGCAGCGGGTAGTTCCAGGGGTTGATGAAGGCGCACACGCCCACCGCCTCGCGGTACACCAACGAGTTGCCGACCTCGCGGACCTCATCCATCAACCCCGCCAGTTCGATGTACTGCTCAAGGCCGACGATCGGCCCGTCGACCTGCACCGGCCGGCACCACTGCACCGGCATGCCCAGTTCGCTGGTGATCACGGCGGCCATCTCGTCGGCACGGGCCTTGAGCTGTTCAACCAGGGCGCGAATGTACCCGGCGCGCACGCTGGACGGCGTGCGCGACCAGCCGGCAAAAGCCCTGCGCGCCGCCGCGACCGCGCGCTCCACATCCGCTTCGTTACCCAGCGGCACCTTGCCGGCGACCGCCTCGCTGGCCGGGTCGATCACCTCGGCCATGCCCTGCCCCGCCGGCTGCTGCCAGCGCCCATCGATGTACAGGCGGGTGTATTCACGCATGGCGCTGCGCCTCCATCAGCTCGCGGGCGCACAGGGCGATACGCCGGCAGGCTTCGCGCAGCGGCGCGGCCGCGAGCACCAGGCCCAGGCGGATATGCCCCGCCGCGCTCGGGCCGAAGGCCTCGCCGGCCAGCACCGACACGCCATGCAGGTCGAGCAGGCGGTTGCAGAAGTCCTGGGCGCTGAGCCCGGTCTCGCGAATATCGACCATCACGAACATCCCGCCATCGGGCTTGAGCGCGCGCACGCCCGGGCAATCGGCAAGGCTTGCGCACACCAGGTCGCGGCGCTGGCGGTAGGCCTCGCGCATGGCTTCGAGCTCCGGCAACGGCTGTTCCAGCGCAGCCACCGCGGCGTCCTGGATAAAGTCGGGCGAGCCGTAGAGCATGCACAGCGCCAGGTTTTCCAGGTGCCCGGCCAGAGCCGGCGAGCCGACCACCCAGCCGACCCGCCAGCCAGTCATGGCGTGCGACTTGGACAGGCTGTTGAGCGTCGCCGTGCGCTCGGCCATGCCCGGCAGGCTGGCCGGGCTGATGTGCTCGCCGTCGAACAGCAGCTCGCTGTACACCTCGTCGCTGATCAGCCACAGGTCATGGGCGATGCACAGCTCGGCCAGGGCCTCCCAGGTGCTGCGCGGCAGGCTGGCGCCGGAGGGGTTGTGCGGGCTGTTCAGCGCCAGGGCGCGGGTGCGCGGGGTGATGCGCGCGGCAACGTCTTCGGCCTGCACGCGAAAACCATGCTCCGAGCGCACCGGCACCGGCACCACCTTGGCGCCGCAGGCACCGAACACTGCCTCGTAGGTGACGTACATCGGCTCGGCGACGATCACCTCATCGCCCGGCTCCAGCACGCACTGCGCGACGCAGAACAGCGCGCACTGGGCGCCGGCCAGCACCGTCACCTGGTCGGCCGTCACCGCCTGGCCGCTGCGCTGCTGATGGCGACGGGCGATGGCCTCGCGCAGGCTGCGCTTGCCGCGCACGTCGGCGTAGTGGGTGTGGCCGGCCTGCAGGCTGTCCACCGCCGCCTGGACGATCGGCGCCGGGGTGTCGAAGTCTGGGTCGCCGACCGACAGCAACAGCACGTCGCGGCCCTGTTCGAGCATGGCCAGGGCGCGGTAGTGGATCTCCCAGGCGGCCGCGCCGTCGCCGGCGATACGTTGGGTCAAAGAAGAAAAGCGCATGGCTAGTATCCTGTTGTGCGGGATGGGCTCAGCGCGCGCAGGCGTGCTTGAGCTCGATCAGGGTCACGCCGTTGCGGGCGAAGCCGCCGCGCAAGTCCCGTTGCAGTTCGTCGAGGCTCTGCGGCTGGGCCACCGTGCAGCCGAATGCGCGGGCCAGGCCTGCGAAGTCCGGGTTGCGCGGCAGCACGCCGATGGGCTCGATGTCCAGGTTGAGCATGTCGTCGCGGATCTGGCCGAGTGCGTCGTTGTTCCACAGCAGCACCACCAGCGGGCGGTCCAGCTCCTCGACGGCGGTGGCCAGCTCCTGCGCGGTGTAGAGGAAGCCGCCGTCGCCCACCAGCACCAGGCCCGGGCGGTCGTCGCTGCCGAACATCCCGCCGATACCGGCCGGCAGGCCGTAGCCGAGGGTGCCGTAGCCGGTCGGGTGCAGCCAGCTGCGCGGCGCGCGGCTGTTGAACACGTAGTTGCCGGTGTAGGCCAGCTGGGTCATGTCGGTGCTGATGAAGGCATTGTCCGGCAGCGCTGCCGCGATGCGCGCGAGGATCGCCTGGTGGATCGACTGCAACGGGCCGTGGCTTGCCTTCACCGCAGTGCGCAGGCGCGCCACGGCGGCACTGGCCTGGGTGGCATCGCGCGAGGAATCGGGCAGGTGCTCGAGCAGCGCTGCCACGGTCTGCTTGGCATCGCCCTGCAACGCCACCGCGCAGGGGTAGAAGTCGTTGAACTTGCGCGGGTCGATGTCCACCCGCAGCAACTCGCCGTTCAGCGGCAAACGCTCGCGCCAGAAGTCGGTGTCGGCCATCTCGGTGCCGACCGCCAGCACCACATCGGCCTCGGCGATCAACTCCCAGCCCGGCTCCACGCACAGAGTGGAGCCGGCATTGAGTGGCGAGTCCAGCGGCGCCAGCCCTTTGCCAGCGACGCTGGTGAAGAACGCCGCGGCCAGGCGCTTGCTCAACAGTTGCAGCTCGGCAGCCGCCTGCAACGCGCCACCGCCGGCGATGATCATCGGGCGCTTGGCCGCCGCCAGCTTGCTGGCGGCCAGCTCCAGGCTCTCGGTATTGGCCGGGCCGCGACCGGGGCGGCGCACCACTTCATGGCTCCAGTCCCGCGCCACCGGCGCTGCCAGCACGTCCAGCGGCACCGAGATGTGCACCGGGCGCGGGCGTTCGCTGTCGAACACGGCGTAGGCACGGGCGACCAGCTCGGGCAGGTCCTCGGCCTTCAGGGCCACGGCCGAGAAGGCGGTGATCGGCGCGGTCATGGCGCGCTGGTCCTGGGTTTCGTGCAGGCAGCCCCAGCCTTTGCCCAGGCTCGCGGTGTGGTTGACGCTGGAAATCACCAGCATCGGGATCGAGTCGGCATAGGCCTGGCCGATGGCGGTGGCCGCGTTGGTCACGCCGGGGCCGGTGATGATGAAACACACCCCCGGCTTGCCGCTGACCCGCGCATAACCATCGGCCATGAAGCCTGCGCCCTGCTCGTGGCGGGTGAGCACGTGGCGGATGCCGCTGCCGGGCAGGCCGCGGTAGAGCTCCAGGGTGTGCACGCCGGGGATGCCGAACACGGTGTCGACGCCGTAGTTGGCCAACAGGCGCACCAGCGCCTGGCCGCCCGTCAATGTGGGGTTAGTCATGTTCATGTCCTTGCACCTGGCCGAGACGGATCAAGGCATCGACCGCGGTGGTGCCGCTGGCACCGACCATCAATGGGTTCACATCCAGCTCCAGGAGCTGGCTGGCGTTTTCGCAGGCGTAGTCGGCCACCGCGCGGATGGCGCTGACCAGGGCGTCCAGGTCGGCCGCAGGCTTGCCACGAAAGCCCTGCAGCAAGGCCGCGCTGCGCAGGCCGAGCACGGCGTTGCGGATGGCGCCGTCGGTGGTCGGCAGCAGCAGGCTCTTGCTGTCCTTGAGCAGCTCGACGAGGATGCCGCCCGCACCGATCACCAGCGCCAGGCCGAAGTCCGCCTCGCGCTTGATGCCGACGATCAGCTCGGCCAAGGGCGCGCCGGCCATGGGCTCGAGCAGCACCTGGTCGAAGCCGACGCCCGGGGCGTAGGCGCCGATGCGTGCGCGCATCTGCCCCAGGGCGGCGCCGAGGGCGGCCTCGTCACCCAGGTTCAGCGCCACGGCGCCGGCCTCGGTCTTGTGCGGCAACTGCGCGCTGACCGCCTTGAGCACCAGCGGGAAACCGACCTTGCGGGCATCGGCGAGGGCGTGCTGCGGGCTGCTCAGCACGCCCTCCGGAACCGGCAGGCCGAAGCCGCGCAGGGCCTGTTTCGATTCCCATTCGTTGAGCAGCGTGCCGTCGCCTGCAAGCGCCTGCGGGCACAGCGGCACCAGCGCCGACTCGCCCAGGGCCAGCAAGGCCTGGCGCTGCTGCGCGTAGCGGGCCACTCGGCCCCAGGCGGCCAGGCCATCCTCCACCCCTTGCAGCGCCGGCACGCCGGCAGCATGCAAGCGCTCGCGGGCGCTGGCCGGCAGCAGCTCGGGGAAGGCCGAGGTAACGAAGCCGGTCTTGCCATGGCGCTGGAGCGCGGCGCAGTACAGCTCCAGCAGCAGGTCGCATTCCTTGCGCTCGCCCGTGAATTCGGCCGGGTAGTCCAGCACCAGCATCGCCGCGTCGGCGTCGCTGCGCAGGGCGCTGTCGAGCATGCGTTGCTTGGCCGGGCCGTCGCCCCAGATCGCGGTGGTGAAGTCCAGCGGGTTGACCAGGTTGGCGTAGGCCGGCAGCACCTGGGCCAGTTCCTCGACCTGGCTGCCGTCCAGGGCCGGCAGGCGCAGGTGGTTGCTTTCCGAATAGTCGGCGATCAGCCCGGCATCGCCGCCCGAGCAGGCCAGCGCGATCAGGCTGTCGCCCTTGGGCAGGTTGCCGCAGGCGGCGGCCTTGAGGGTTTCGACGAAGCTCACCGGGCCGCTGACGCGGATCACCCCCAGGCGTTCGAACAAGCTGTCGTACAGGGCATCGGAGCCGGACAGCGAGCTGGTGTGGCTCAGCGCAAGCTCGGCGCCGATCTGCGACACACCGGTTTTCAGCGCGATGATCGGGATGCCCTTCTCCAAAGCCTTGTGGGCGGCGCGGGCGAAGCCTGGCACGTTCTTCAGGCCTTCCAGGTGCAGGCCGATGGCGGTGACGCGTGGCTCGTCGAGCAACACGTCCATCAGTTCGGCGATGCCCAGCTGCGCCTGGTTGCCGACCGAGGCCATGTAGGCCACCGGCAGCGAGCGGTCGCTCATCGACAGGTTGTAGGCAAAGTTGCCGCTCTGGGTCAGCACCGCAACGCCCTTCTCCACCGCCTTGCCGCCGTGGGCCACGGGCCACAGGGCCGCACTGTGCAGGTAGTCGAGCAGGCCGTAGCAGTTGGGCCCGAGCAGCGCCATGTCGCCGGCGGCGGCGAGCAGCTGCTGTTGCAGGGCCTGGCCCTGGGCGCCGCTTTCGGCGAAGCCCGAGGCGTAGCAGATCGCCCCGCCCGCGCCTTTGGCGGCGAGCTCGCCGACACAGGCCAGGGTCAGTTCGCGGTTGGTGGCGATGAACACCGCATCCGGCGCGCAGGGCAGCTCGGCCACGCTGCCCACGCACGGCACGCCGTCGATGCTGGCGTGCTGCGGGTTCACCAGCCACATCTGGCCGGCGTAGCCGCCGTCGGCGCAGCGCTTGAGCGCGCGGGCCATGCTGCGCCCACCGATGAAGGCCAGGTGCCGGGGCGCCAGCAGGCGTTTGAGGTTGTCACGAATGGCTTGCGACATGGCGATTCTCCGGTCAGCGCAACAGCGGGCGCAGCAGTTCGCGGGAGATGATGTGCCGCTGGATCTCCGAGGTGCCTTCCCAGATCCGCTCGATCCGCGCGTTGCGCCAGATGCGCTCGACCGGGCCTTCGTCCATCAGGCCCATGCCGCCGTAGATCTGCACCGCCTCGTCGGCGACCTTGCCCAGCACTTCACTGGCGAACAACTTGGCCATGCCGGCCTCGCCGTCGGTCATGCTGCCCTGGTCCATCTTCCAGGCGGTGTGCAGGGTCAGCAGTTCGGCGGCGCGAATCTGCGTGGCCATGTCGGCGAGCTTGAACGACACACCCTGGTAGGTGCCGATCGGCTGGCCGAACTGCTTGCGGTCGGCCGCCCATTGCAGCGACGCATCCAGCGCGCGCTGGGCCTGGCCGACGCAGTTGGCGGCGACCATCACCCGGCCTGCGGTGAGCCAGGCGTTGGCCACTTCCCAGCCCTTGCCGACTTCGCCGAGCACCTTGCTGGCCGGCACCTTGCAGTCGTCGAAGAACAGCTCGTAGGTGTGGTAGCCGCGGTTGCTCACGCATTTGGGGCCGCGGCGGATGGTCATGCCCGGGGTGCCGCGGTCGACCAGCAAGGCGGTGACGGCGTTGCGCTTCTTGCCGTTGTGCTCGTAGGTGTCGGTGACGGCGAAGACGATGGCGAAATCGGCGTGCCCGGCATGGCTGATGAAGTGCTTGCTGCCGTTGATGACGAAGTCGTCGCCTTCGCGCACGGCGCGGGTCTTGATCGAGTTGGCATCGGAGCCTGCGCCCGGCTCGGTCAGGGCGAAGCAGTCGGTCTTCTCGCCGCGGATGCACGGCAGCAGGTAGTCCTCGACCTGCTGGCCGGTGCAGGCCATGAGGATTTTCGACGGCCGCGCGACGAACACGTGCAGGGCCCAGGAAACTTTCGACAGCTCGCGCTCGATCAGTGCCTGGGACAGGTAGTCGAGGCCGCCGCCCCCCACTTCCTCGGGCATGTTGAAGGCATAGAAGCCGGCGGCGATGGCCTTGCCACGGATCTGCGCGGCGAGCTCCGGGGACACTTCATCGGCGCGGTCCACGGCTTCTTCATGGGGCAACAGCTCCTTGGCGACGAAGCTGCGTACGGCATCCACCAACATTTCTTGTTCTTGGGTCAGTTGGAAATTCATGGCCTGTTCCTGGGTAACCGGGGAATGAGTGAGTGCTTACTTGCCGGTGAAGCGTGGTGCGCGTTTTTCGCTGGCCGCGCGCAGGGCTTCGGCGCCATCGTCGCTGCGCCCGCAGAGCAGGCCGGCGGCGAGCTCTGCGCTGAGCTGTTCGCCGAGGCTGCGCGCGGCGCCCTCGCGGATCAGCCGTTTGGTCTGGGTGAAGGCGAAGGTCGGCCCCTGGGCCAGGCGTGCGGCAAGCTCGGCGGTGGCGCCGGGCAACTGCTCGTCGGCGACCACTTCACCGACCAGGCCGGCGGCCAGTGCGCGCTCGGCGCCCCAGAGCTCGTCGAGGAACAGCAGGCGCTTGGCCTGCTCGCTGCCGATCAGGCGTGGCAAGTGCCAGCTGGCGCCGGCATCCGGCGAGTAGGCCATGCTGGTGTAGCCGGCCTTGAAGCGCGCCGACTGGGCGGCCAGGCGCAGGTCGCAGCACAGCGACAGGTCCATGCCGGCGCCGACGGCGGTGCCGTTGATGGCGGCGATGGTGGGTTTGTCCAGATTGTGCAGGCACTGCATCAAGGCGTGGGCGGTTTCGGTCCAGCCATAGGTTTCCAGGGCGCCACGGGCTTCGGCCTCGGCCCATTCGGCAAGGTCGGCGCCGGCGCAGAAGCTGCGGCCGCTGCCGGTCAGCACCACCACGCGCACGGCCGGGTCGCTGTTGTACGCCTCGAGGGTGGCGTGCAGCGTCTTCAGGGTGGGGATGTCCAGCGCGTTGCGCTGCTCGGGGCGGTTCAGGGTGATCCAGGCGACGCCGGCTTCAACCTGCGTGAGTAGGGACGACGGAGCGGTCATGACGGGCCTCGAATTATTGTGATTGGGGGTAAGACCTGAGGCTCATGCTAAACGAGTGTTCAGTAAGGAGGCAATTGCCGGGGTGGTTGGCGTGTAACAGCCGAGAAATCTATTTATCTCATTGTTTTATATGGATTTATTTTGCGATTCAGCGATGCGTCGGCGGGCGCTGTTACAACTTTGTACAACTGCCCATGAGCGCCCTGCCTGTGGGAGCGGGCTTGCCCCGCGAAGGGGCCCGCCCGGATCATGTAAATATTTGTAGGAGAAATTTCAGCTAAATGTAGGAAACATCTATATTCCCCCGGAAGGCTGGCCTGTTCAGAAAATGTGCGCCAAGTTCAAAACTTCATTGCAGTGGAGTTTTGAAAAATGCCCAGGGCATCGTTGACCCCAGCCTGTACAAACCCGTCTTCGACAGCACTCAAAGTAAGCTCGGCGCCCATGTGCGCCTACTGGTGTTGCCAGCCCTGCAGATTGAGCCTCAACGAACCGTGCTCGGCGCTTTCATTGGCTTTGATAGTTCTGCGCACCCCTGATAGTCGTCCTGATTATCACCTCAGCGGAACAGCACACTTCCTTCATGGAATGAGAATCTTCTCTCGAAAGTACGTGATCGAGCAGTCAATTTCGCCATAACCCCACCCTTTGGCGACGCACTTAAAACTTCACCCTGCGCTTAATACCAACGCTTTGGAATAGATAATAAATTTATGAATGAATTCCTTCATCGCACGGACACGCTGGGCTCGAGCAAAGTGGTTATTTGTGGCAAACAGAAAACACACTGGCTGGAGTTTCAGCTGCTCGACGAACGGGGCGAACCGCTGGTGAACATACCCTATCGCGCCGAAAATGACGCCACGCGCGCCGCCTGCGCACCTGTATACACCGGGGTAAGCGATGCCCAAGGCGTGATTCGCCTGGAGGGTCTGCATCCGATCCGCATCAGCCTGAAGTTGTCGGCCGACCCCTTGGCTGAGCAATTGTCGACAAGGCGCCTGCGTGCTGAAAGACCCGAGCCTGCACGGCCTGCAATTGGCAACCCTACACCGCTGCATGGGCCTCAGCGTTCAGGGTTTTCACCGATTGAAGACGAGGCGCAGGCGGCAGGGCATGGTTACCACCACCTGCGTATTGGGCAACTGTGCGATCAGTTGCCTAATTTCGACCCTCCGCTGGCGAATCCGGATTCACCGCCGGCTTTCCACTTCCCGGATCCGGACTATGAAGGTTTTAGCGTTTGCTACGAGGACTTGAACCGCCGTCATGTGCTGGAGGTATGTCCGTTACGTGCATGGTCTCTAGTGCTTCACCATCAGCGTGATTACAGCCTCGCGAACGCTTACAACTTAGGTTTGATGAGTATCTTGTCTTACAGTAAGTCGCCCGGTTTAGATAAGGGATCGGTCAAGGAGTTCTTCGAACGGCAATGCACGGATCTTTCACGTACACCGCGGGTATGGGATAACGGCCAAGCTTGGCCCTGCCTGGTGACAGATGTTCCCTTCGATGAGCGCTACGCCGTGGCTGAGTTGTTGGACACCAGCAGAGCTGAGCCACCGGAAGGTCATACTCAGCTGTTTTACGCTATCAGTGCAACTCAGGTACTGGTAGCTTGGCGGGGTACTGAGACAGATGGGGTTGGCGATTTAATTACCGATCTGTCCTTTCGGCCGGTTCAACCGCAGGTTACAGGTAGTTGCGAACCAAGTGTGCCTTGCCCCGAATTGACGGATCAAGGTCGTGTACACCTAGGATTTCGTGATGGATTCCAGCTAGCAAGCAGACTGTACCCCAGAGAATTGGGGAGGCTGATCCCGCAGGGTGCAAGAGATAGGCAACTATTTATATGTGGCCACAGTTTGGGGGGTGCACTGGGACTGATCCACGCAGCCTCACTCAGACACCTTAACCCTCTGCTGCACACCTATGGAATGCCGCGCACCTTTACAATCAAGGCTGTTTGGAGCTTAAGTGGTCTACTCCACTTTCGCCACGTCAACGACTCCGATCTAGTCCCGCGCGTTCCGCCGGAAGCGGACTTGGACAGTCATTTGTATAAATTATACGGCCCGCTGGGGACCACGTTGGGTTTTGCCTGGTCGATAATAAAATTATCTGCTAGCGCAGTGGTCAAACACGGCGATCCTTTTAGCCATCACGGCGAGATTGCATTGTTTTATGTGGCTGATCAGCATATCCAGCGCAGAGGATCGCAGTATCCGGCCTATCTAAACAAGGAGGGGTTGGGTGCGCCCTACCACACAACCATCTCGCACAGACTTCAAGAAAAAGCCAAGCTTTATCTAGTGCCTAGCCTAGATGAGGCGGACAGTTTGAACGCTGAAAAGGCACAGAAGCGCCTGATCAACTCTTTGGACAAGGACGGCAAGGACAGATTTTTCAAACCCTATGGCAACGCGAGCATAGGAGTGCGAGTAAGTATCACCAATCACTTCATGTCAGAGTATCAACCCTATCTACATAACCAACTGCTGGAATCGATCAACCCGCAACGGGTGCAGGCGCGACAGCTACAGCGGAAAAAATTCGAAAAGCAAATGGAAGATAATAGTGCGCGAATACCTGCGGATGAATTATCCCGTAATCGCAGATTTCTCGATATGCACAATCGTCTGGAACTGGCTTTGCAGGTAACACGAAGAACTGAGGATGGAGAGGATGCTCTACAGCGCTTCAACCTTGTAACGGACCCAGAAGCCTACTATGAAAAACTTTACTCATAGACATTGAAGCGCGAGTGAAAAAAAGATGATCAGGAAAGACTATATTATGCTTTCATGCATGTTTGTGAGCACTTATGGCTGCGCTACGGATCGAAGCCTTGTTCCGAATCTGAGTGGGGAACAAATTACGGTAACTGTTAAAGTACCTGAAGCGCTGATCGCAGAAGAGATGCAGATCGTGTATCGATCGAAGCTATGCACGTTTACTGACTATACAGCCAGCGGAGTGCCTTATAAGCGTGACGGGTACAAAAGCACAAACATTCAACCTGTGCGTCATGGGCTGACAGATCTGTATGAAGCTAAGTTGGCAATAGACGGTGGCGGTGCGTGTCAATGGCGCCTGAGCAATGTCACCTTCGGTGTGATGTATAAAGACCCCACCCAGTTTGGCGATGGCGTTGTTTACGGCACAGGCGGTGGGATAGTCGTTATTTTTGATCACAATGATTCGGGGCGCGGCGGCGCGGATAGAAAAGTTGAAGGCGATCTGATTATGCGCAAAGACTACTACCCTTGGACGCACGAAAGCTTTATCGGGGGCTACGAGAAAAGTGTGAGCTTGACCGGAGATGGCCATATATATAGCAAATACCAGGCAACGCAGGCACGAAAGGTATATTTCGAACCCGTCCTGCATTCTGCTTTTATTGCGCGCTCCGTGGGACCGAAGGTAAAGCGCGAAGGCAATCGAACCCTTTACTACTATCCCGACGGCAGTAGCTCCCCGGAGCCTCAATTTAGGCCGAGCTTTCGAAAATTACAGTCCATCCGCCTAGCTGCTGAAGCGAAAGAATGAGCGTGCTCTCCTTTTAGCTTCTTGGCACTGCTGCAGGTCTATTCGGTTGCACCTCACAGTGACTATGAGAATACCCGTGTGAGAGCCGGCGATAGAGCCGAGCCGGATGCACAGCTGCCGGAGTGGTGAATGTCGCTTTTGATTAATCGCGGTGCTCGGAAATCATTTCCGGAGTTGACGAAATCACCATCACACATATCGAAACACTCATTCTGCGCCCTCTGCCATTAAACATCGACTCATCATCCATAGCTTGTGAACCCCGCACCTCACAAAACCAAGAGGATTCGGGGCAGATGAATGATTTTTCTTACATTTAAAGCAGATACCTCCTGCACGTACACCCTAAAAAACATAGTCAACGACACAGCACTATCCCTACGTAGGAAATTACTGAGCCGCATTCCCACAAAAAAGAACTTCGACTAAACAACTTAAAAACCTACCCCCTTCATTCAAACAATTGACACCCGCTTCTCAAACCCCTAAACCTCTAGACACCCGCAAATACTGGGCAATCACAAAACCAGGAGTCATGATGAAAAACCAATATGGTACCCGCCCCAAAAAGCTCTCTTCCGAAACCAACTTCAATAGGGCGCCGGAGTTTTTCGAAACAAGAAATCCTACTCGGCGATGGCCGCACCCGAACTCTACAGAGCGAACCAGTGAAAACACTTAGAACTTACAACTACGAAATACTCAATTTCGATACTGACCCTCTGACCCCCCATTTGAACAGACCGTCAACAGCTATCGAACAAAAAACAATAGAAGCCTTGGGACAAATTAACAAAACCAAATCCACACCACTCAGCACAGCACACTGGAGAACACTTACTTCACTCTTTTCCTCAATGAAGCCAAGCAAGCTGCGTAGACCCTGAGCCCCGCCCCAACAAAAAACGCGGCCCTCAGGCCGCGTTCATTCGCTTCACGCCACCGGCATATCCGGCTCCAGCCCTACCCCCTGGCGCTTACGCTGCACCACGAAGTACGCCACATAACACAGCGCAATAAACCCAAAGCCCCAGTACAACGAAGGCCGCTGGGTCTCATCCATCGCCAGAAACACGAACAGCGAACTGCACAGGGTAATACACAGCAACGGCACCAGCGGATACAGCGGTGCCCGGTACTTCAGCTCACTCAACTGCCCGCCGTCACGCAGGAACTGCTGGCGGAAGCGGTACTGCGCCAGGGCAATCACGATCCAGGTCACCGTGCCCGACATCCCGCTCACTGCCATCAGCACCATGAACAAGGTGTCGGCGGCGACGAAGCTGGTCATCAGCGACACCAGCGCAAAGCACAGGGTGATGAACAGCGCCCGCAGCGGCACGCCGCGGCTGCTCAGCGGCGACAGGCTGCGGGGCGCCATGCCGGTCTTGGACATGGCCCAGAGGATGCGGGTGGAGGCATAGAGGCCGGAGTTGCCCACCGAGAGAATCGCGGTGAGGATCACGAAGTTCATCAGGTCCGCGGCAAAGGGAATGCCGACCATGTCGAACACCTGCACGAACGGGCTTTCCATCAGCCCGGCCTGCTGCCACGGCACGATCGCCGACAGCACCACGATCGCCAGCACATAGAAGATCAGCACGCGGAACACCACGTTGCGCACCGCGCGCGGGATGCTTTTTTCCGGCTGGTCGGTCTCGCCCGCCGCCACGCCCATGATCTCGCAGCCCTGGAAGGCGTAGACCACGGTCATCATCACCGCGAACACGGCCGACAGGCCATTGGGGAACAGCGACTCGCCGATCAGGTTGCTCATCATCGGCGCCGGCGCCCCGCTGGTCAGCGGGATCGCGCCGAAGATCACCAGCACGCCGACGATGATGAAGCCCAGGATCGCCGCCACCTTGATGCCGGCAAACCAGTACTCCGCCTCGCCGAAGGCGCGGGTGGCCAGGGCGTTGATGCCGAACAGCACGGCGACGAACAGCGCCGACCAGTACCAGATCGGCACCCCGGGGAACCAGCGCTCCATCAGCATGCCGGCAGCGGTGAACTCCAGGCCCACGGTGGTGGCCCAGCTCATCCAGTACACCCAACCGATCATGAAGCCCGTGGCCGGGCCGATGAATTTCGTCGCGTGGGCCTGGAACGAGCCGGACACCGGCATCTGCACCGACAACTCGCCCAGGCAGACCATGACCAGGTACATCAGGAAACCGGCCACCAGGTAGGCCAGGATCGCGCCCACCGGCCCGCCCTGGTTGATGGTCACGCCCGAGCCCATGAACAGCCCGGTGCCGATCACGCCACCGAGCGAGAGCATGAAGATGTGCCGGCTCTTCAATGCCCGTGTGAGGTGGATACCTTCAGCTTTACGGCCTTTCATTATTATTATCTCCAATAAGCGTCGAAGACCGCGTGCCGCGGTTGAGGCGATTATTGGAAAGCGATGTAAGGCGCGGTTGATCGTAAAGATCGAAGATGTAAAAAGTCGTAAGGTTTTTGTCTCAGGCCGCCAGCAGTTGCGCCAGGCTGTCTTCGGCGCGCAAGAGCTGCTCGCGCAGCGCCCCGGCCATGGCCCGCACCGCGGCCTTGTCGCGTGCCAGGGCGCTTTCTTCCAGTTGCCGCAAGCTCGCTGCCAGGCCGCACAAGCCCAGGGAATCGCTGCTGCCGGCCAGGCGGTGGGCCAGGTGCATGACCTCGGTGCAGTCCCCCGCCTCCACCGCTTCGAGCAACGGCTGGCGGTGTTGCGCCAGGGCGTCGCGCAAACCGGCCAGCAGGCCCTGCAGCTTCTGCTCGCCCAGCAGCGTGCGGTGCGTGCCGAGCAGTGCGTGGTCGAGCCAGGCAGAAGTGGCAGGCTGCTGCGCCTGGCCCTGCCCGGCCAGGGCCAGGCGCAGGTTGGCCAGCTTCAGCGGCTTGCCCAGCACGCCTTGCATGCCGGCATCCAGGTAGGCGCGCACCAGCCCCGGCTGGACGCTGGCGGTCAGCGCCAGGATGCGCGTGGCGCGGTTGGGCGTGGCGCCAGCGCGCACCTGCCGGCACAGCTCCACGCCACTGCTGCCCGGCAGGTGCACATCCAGCAGCAGCAGGTCGAAGCGCCGCTGGGCGCACAGCTGCAGGCCCTGCTCGGCATCCTCGGCCAGCCACACCCGGTGCCCGTCACGCTCCAGCAGCCCGCGCACCACGTCGCGGTTCAAGGCCACGTCTTCCACCACCAGGATGTCCAGCGGCGCCACGTTGGCAGCCGTATCGGCCACGGCCTGCAACCCTTGCCCCGTTTCGAGCTCAAGCTCGAACCAGAAGCAGCTGCCCTGCCCTTCGCGGCTGCGCACGCCAATCTGCCCGCCCATCTGCTCCACCAGGTGCTTGCTGATGGCCAGGCCCAAACCGGTGCCGCCGTAGCGCCGGGCCACGGCCTCGCTGGCCTGGACGAAGCGGTCGAAGATCTTCGGCTGCATCGCCTCGCAGATGCCGATGCCATCGTCGGTGACGCTCACCCGCAGCTGCTGGCGACCGGGCGCCTGGCGCAGCACCTGGACCTCGACCAGGATCTCGCCGCCCTCGGTGAACTTGATGGCATTGGCCAGCAGGTTGCTCAGCACCTGGCGCAGGTACTGCTCGGCGCCATGCTGGTGGCCGGCCAGCTGCGGGTCGATGCGGCACAGCACCAGGCTGTCGTTGGCCAGCGCACGGGGTTCGAGCAGGGTCAGCACCTCGTCACACAGCTGGCGCAGGGAAAACGCCACGGCCTCCGGGCGGCTTTCGCCTTCTTCGAGGCGGGCGAAGTAAAGCACTTCGTTGAGGATGCCCAGCAGCCCTTCGCCGGCCTTGTACAGCGCCTCCAGGCGGGTGCGGTCCTGCGCCGCCAGCCCGGCGCCGCGCAGCAGCTCGGCCATGCCGAGGATGCCGTTCAAAGGCGTGCGCAATTCATGGCTCATGGTGGCCAGGAAGCGCGACTTGGCAAGGTTGGCGGCCTCGGCGTCGTCCTTGGCACGCATCAGGCTCGCGGTGCGGCGCTCGACCTGCTTCTGCAGCTCGTCACGCTTGCCCTGCAGGGCCAGGCGGTCGCGCTCGCGGCGCTCGATGTCGCTGAGGATCGCCCGGCGCATGTCATCCAGCGCCAGCGCCACGCTGTCGATCTCGTCCGGGTGCGGCGAGCGGCGCTTGCGCAGGCGCAAGGGCTCGTGCCACTGGCCGGCCCCTATGCGCCGGGCAAAGTCGGCCATCACCTGCAGGTGGCGGGTGACCAGGCGGTAGAACAACCCGGACAGCGCAAGGGCCAGGCCGCAGAGGAACACGCTCATCCACAGCAGGCTGGTCAGCCCCGTGGCGAACAGGCGCCGATGCACCGCGCCCAGGTCGATGCTCACTTCCAGCTCGCCCAGGTGGCGCACCGGGCCTGAGGGCGGCTGGTAATCCAGGGCGAAGCGCTCGACCCGCAGCGGCCCCTGCGGCGCCGCATCACCCTGCTGCAAGGTGAAGTCGGGGCTGTTCAGGCGCACCCGTGCCACATCGGAGAAATCCACCAGCCCGCGCAGCTGCACGTTGAGCTGCTCCTGGTTCAAGTCCCACAGGCTGCGCTCCAGGCTCTCCAGGTAACCGGCACGGATCAGCGCCATGCGCGCATCGATCTCGCGCATCTCGCGGCGGTATTCGAAATACAGCTGCACGCTGCTGGCCAGCACCGTGAAACACAGGCTGAACAGCAGGATGAACAGCAGCAGCCGGCGCAGCAGGCCCCCCGGTTGCAGGCGGCTCATGGCTGGCTGACCATGTCGCGGTAGGTGACCTCGCTCTCGTGCAGCCAGCGCTCGAGCTCGCCGGCATCGGTCATCTGCTGCAGTTGCTGGTCGATCTCGGCCATGCGCCTGCTCAGTGGCGAGCGGCGCGACACCGCCACGCGCAGGTAGTCGACGCTGAGCGCCGGCGGCAGCGCGACGATGTCGCCGGCGCCGGCCAGGTGCTCGACGAACAGCTGGCCGGTGCGCCGCTCCTGGATCACGAAGTCGATGCGCCCGCGCATCAGCTTGCCGAAATTCTGCCCGCTATCCGACACCCACTCGATGTTCTGGTGCTGCGCCACGAAACGGTCGAACTCGGGGCCGTAGCTTTCGCCGAACAGCAGCCCGCCGCGGTAATGGGCCAGGTCTTCGAGCTTGTCGAACTTCAGCGGCCGCTGGCGGTTGGCGAACACCGCCACCTCCTCACGCAGCACCGGCACCCGGGAAAACAGCATGGTCTGGGCGCGCTGCTCGGAGGTGTAGGCCAGCACCACATCCACCCGCCCTTCGGCGGCATCGAGCAGGCAGCGCTGCCAGTTGCCCAGCACCACCATTTCGACCTGGTAGCCCAGCCGCCCGAACAGCTCGCGCACGACCGTCGGCGCCAGGCCGCGCGGCTGCCTGCCGTCGCTCCAGGACACCGGCGGGTAGACCGGGTAGTCGCAGTAGCGAATGCTTTCGCCGGCCTGCAGCGCTGCGCTTGCCAGCAACGCCAGCAGGCCGAGCAGGTAGCGGTTCACGCCGCCACGCTGGCGGTGAACAGGTAGCCGGCGCCGTGGATGGTGATGATCAGTTCAGGCTCGGCGGGGTCGTCGTGCAGCTTGCGCCGCAAGCGGCCGACCAGCACGTCGATGGAGCGGTCGTTGGGCACCCACTCGCGGTTGCGGATCTGGTCCATCAGCTGGTCGCGGCTCAGGGTATGGCCGCTGTTGCGCAGGAACACGCTGAGCAGCTGGAATTCGCCGTGGGTCAGCAGGGTTTCGCCGCCTTGCGCATCGACCAGGCGGCGGCGGTCGCAGTCCAGCGACCAGTCGCCGAACTGCTTGAGCGAGGCATTGGCCGGCGCGGCCGGGCGCGTGCCCTGGGCGTGGCGCACGCGGCGGATCAGGTTCTTGGCGCGCGACACCAGCTCGCGGGGGTTGAGCGGTTTGCTGACGTAGTCGTCGGCGCCGCATTCCAGGCCGACGATGCGGTCGATCTCGTCGTTGCGCCCGGTGATCAGGATGATCCCCACTTCCGAGCGCACCCGCAGCTCGCGGGTCAGGGTCAGGCCGTCCTTGCCGGGCAGGCGGATGTCCAGCATCACCAGTTCCACCGGCTGCTCGGCCAGCAGCGTTTCGGCCTGCTCGGCGGTGGCGGCGCAGTGCACGACGTAGCCTTCCTGGGCGAGGTAGGCCTGGAGCAAGTCACGAATCAGCGGATCGTCGTCGACGATCAGTACGCGAGAGGTCATTGCGTAGGGTCCTGAGTCGCCCGAAGGCGCGTTTCTTATTAGAGTGGGCCAAGACTAGCGACTGCTGAACGGCCGATCAACAGGCCTCGATGGGGGTGGTGAAGCGTTGCCGACCACCGGCCTGCAGGCCATCGACCCAGGCCTCGCAGATCTGCACGCCCTGGGCCGGGGTGAAGGTGCCCGGGTTCAGCCCCGACTCCAGCCACAGGCCGTCGAGCAGCGCGCTGAGGCTGATGGCGGCGAGGTCGGCGTCGAACTGCGCCCAGCCCTCCTCCCGCGCCAGCTCACTGAGCAAGGTGCGCAGCTCGCGGCGGTACTCGCCATAGGAATGGTCGTGCACCTGGTTGATCGCTTCGGCGGTCTTCACCGCGCCCCAGAACGCCAGCCAGGCGTCGAGCAGCTGCGGGTCGAGCAGCTCGGCACTGAACGAGCCACGGAAGAATGCCGACAGCCGTTCGCGGGCGTTGGGCGCCACCTGGGCCATGGCCTCGCGCAGCAGTTGCATGACCCGCCCGGTGACTGCCATGTAGGCCTCGGCCACCAGCTCGTCCTTGCCCGAGTAGTGGTGGCTGATCAGCCCCACCGACACACCGGCCTCGGCGGAGATCTTGCGGATCGAGGCGCCCTGGAAGCCATGGCGCTTGAGGCAAGCCAAGGTGGCCTCGACCAGATTGGCCTTGCGCAGTTCGGGCAGCATGCGGCTGAAGCGGGCTTCCTGGGTCATCTGTCGTCCTCAAGCTCGGCTAGTCCAGTTGAACGACTGTACAGTAAGTCGCGTAAAACGCGATACTCCGGCGACACCTGCTTCAGCATCCACGACAAGAACAACAGAGGTTCCTGATGACCGACCTGATCCAGCACCATTACGACGAAGGCCTTCTGACCCTGCGCCTGAACCGCCCAGACAAGCTCAATGCCCTGACCAACGCCATGTATACGCGCCTGGCCGAGCTGTTCGAGGCGGCCAACAGCGACCCCGCCGTCGAGGTCATCGTGCTCACCGGCAGCGCCGAGTGCTTCACCGCCGGCAACGACCTGCCGGACTTCCTCGACCAGCCACCAACCGACCTGCAGAGCCCGGTGTTTCGCATGATGTGGGCGGTGCTGGCCCTGGACAAGCCGCTGATCGCCGCGGTCGCAGGCCCTGCAATCGGCATCGGCACCACCTTGCTGCTGCATTGCGACCAGGTGTTGGTGAGCCGCGACGCCAAGCTGCGCACCCCGTTCGTGCCATTGGGCGTGTGCCCGGAATTTGGCGCGAGCCTGTTGCTGCCAAGGCTGCTGGGGCACGCGCGGGCAGCGCAGTTGCTGCTGTGCAGCCAGTTGATCGATGGCGAGCAGGCGCTGAACTGGGGGTTGGCCACCGAGCTGTTCGACGATGGCGCTCAGTGCCAGGCTGGGGCCGTGAAGCTGGCGCGCCGCCTGCAGCAACTGCCGGCCGAGGCGCTGCGCATCAGCAAGCAGTTGCTCAAGGACGCGCACCGCGAAGAGCTGGCGGCGACGGTGGCCAAGGAAGGGTTGCTGTTCATCGAACGGCTCAACAGCGACGAGGCGAAGGTTGCGATGGCGGCCATGGCCAAGCGCTAGGGGCTTTGAGCAGGTCGCTGCGGCGGGCCTCATCGCCGGCAAGCCGGCTCCCACAGGTGTGGGCTGCCCCCAATAAATTGGACGCCAATGTGGGAGCCGGCTTGCCGGCGATGAGGCCAGGCCAGGCAGCGCAGTGATCTTGCACTGCCCAGTACCGAACATCCGAAAGCAAGCCGATAACTTGCCGCCCTGCCGGGTTTCTCTACAATTCAACTTGCCCAATGGGTATACAAAGTCCAATGCTCGCCGCTCTGCACGTTCGACCCCATCGACGTAGTGCAAGCCCCCGTAGTTCGTGGCTCCTGGATCCGGTCCCGCACCTGTGCAAAGGGCGACCTGATCCGGTGATGCACCATGGACGCAAACAAGGATTCAACAGGCAACTATGCCGTGTGGCTGCCTGGCAGTGCATTGATACTGAGCCTTGTCGTTTCCGCGTTTGCCCTGACCCGCGCGCCCTTCATGGAAACGCGCCCGGAGGGTGCGCAGTTCCAGCCGCAAATGCCGATCGAAGCACGCCTGTGGCAGGACCCTTTCGATGCGCTGGAGCGGTACCGCAAGCGCATCAAGGACTTGAACCTCTCACCCGCGACAGCGCCGTGCACCAGCGGCCAACCCGAAGGCAAAGCGCAACTCGTCGTGGCCTTGGTGGAAGATGGCGCCTATGCCGAAGCGGTCGAGCTTCGCCGCCGCATGCGCTACGCCATCCTGGCAGGCTTCAAGGGCGCTCGCCTGGTACCGGATGACGAGCAACATATTCGCTGCCTGGCCATTCCCCTGAAGGCGTTGAACATCGCCGATACGCAGGAAGTGGCACTGCAAGAGGGCCAGGCGCCAATCAGTGAGCCGACGCTGGACGTGCCCTACGAGGACTTCGTCGCCGACCCTCTGGTCCCTGACCCGACCAGCGACGAAGAACAGCCACCGGCAGCCCGCGTCAGGCTGTTGTGGCTCAAGCAGGATGCGATAAAGCAGGACCCGTTGGGCCAACTGAGTCGTTTCAGAGACACGTTGTTAGGCAGCATGTCCACCCACACGCTGAAAGTCATCGGGCCTGCCGATTCGACGATGCTGCGCAGCTTGTATCAACGTGAGGCGCAAGTACGCTACAGGCTCACCGACAACGGAGAAGTCTCCGACTTCCCGACAAAACCCAAGGCAGAAATCCCGCCGAACATCGAAATCTATTCCCCCTTGGCCACGGCCGACAAGAAACTGTTGTTAGGCGACTTCGACAGCCGGGGCCAAAAGCCAGACCCTTCGTTCAAAGGCCTGCCACTGATACGCACGGTCAGCGACGACACCACCCTGGCCCGCCTGCTGCTCGAAGAACTGAAACTGCGCCATGTCGACCCAACGGCCGGGGCCCAGTGCGCCACGCCGCAGGAAGAAAGCCGCTGCTTCCCGGGCGCCGAGTGGCGCAGCGCCAATCGCATCGCACTGATCTCCGAATGGGACAGCTTCTACAGCCGCGCGCTGATCGAAAGCTTCCGCAACAGGATCGGCGAACGCCCGGCCTTGCCGCCCCTGGACGCCGCCCGGGTCGATCCCTGGGTGCTGCGCTACAGCTACCTGCGCGGCCTGGACGGGCGGCTGCCGGAAGACAGCATCGCCAAGACCGAGCAGAAACCGGATAAAGACCCCCGCAGCGTCGACCTCAGCCCGCTGGAAAAGTCCGACGGCAACTCCCAGCTCGATTACCTGCGGCGCCTGGCCGACCACATCATGCTGCAGGACGAGGCCTACCGCGACGCCGGCCAAAGCGGCATCGGCGCCATCGGGGTGCTGGGCCTGGATACCTACGACAAGCTGCTGGTGCTGCAGGCGCTCAAGAGCCGCATGCCGAACAAGCTGTATTTTTCCACCGAACTGGATGCGCGCATGCTCCAGCGCGGGCAAGCCCAGGTCACGCGCAACCTGGTGCTGGCATCGCCCTATGGCCTGACCCTGACCCGCGCCCTGCAGCAGGAGATGCCACCGTTTCGCGACAGCCAGCAAAGCGCGGTGTTCGTCGCGGTACTGGCCGCACTGGCCCCCGAGCCCTTCGACGCCAAGCGCTGGAAGTTCGATTATTCCAAGGCCGGCATCCTCTCTCCGAGCATCTACGAAGTGGGCATCAGCGGCTTCATACCGCTGGAGAGCAGCCTGACCAAACGGCGCTCCCCCGATTGCGCACCGATCAACAATCGCTCGGGCCAGGGCACCTACATCCGCCCGCAGGACATCATGGCCCTGCGCTGCCTGCAGGACCCTTCCCCGCCCATCTACCCGGAGCCTTCCGAAGCCCTCAAGTTCCGCCTGCATGGCATCCAGTCGTTCTTCCTCGCCGGCCCCCTGGCCCTGGTGCTGGTCACCCTTGGCCTGCTGCTGAGTTGGCGCAGCGGCAACCACCGTGAAAGCCGCACGGGCTTCAGTGTCTGGGTGCCCTCGGCACTCTATGGCGTGGCGGCCCTCACTGCCTGGATCGCCACGCGCACCTGGCGGGTCGAGTTGCTGTGGGTGACCTTCGGCCTGATCCTGATCGGCCTGATCGCCTCGGGCCTGAACCGCCGCGAGCTGGACAGAAGCGAGAGCAGCGACGACCGGCCGCCGGCGCGTGGCTTGTTCGACGCCAGCGCCTGGTACGTGCTGGTGCCGCTGGTGATATTCATCCTGGTGCTGCTACGCGCCTACCAGCAACGCGAGGAACTGACCGAAGGCGGCCTGGGCGAGCCGATGTTCCTGTTCGAGGGCATCAGTGCCTGGCCGACCATTGCCCTGCGCGTGCTCGCCGTGATCATTTCGCTTGCCGCCCTGGCCTGGGGCGCACGCAACCTGCGCCTGAACCATCAGGAAATCGAGCGCAAGTACCACCTGCGCAGCAGCAAAGGTGATGATCACGCTGTCGGCTTGTGGCGCCAGCTGCAGCCTTTCGAGGATGGCAAGCTGCGGCCCCTGAAGCGCCTGGCCGCGGCATTTGGCAATTGGCTCAATCATGTGTTTCTGCCGCTGTCGCCGCACACCCCTCGCGACCCCCGAGACGCCGGGCAACTGCTGGCGTACTGGAGCGAGCACCGCATCTGCGGCAGCTTCGGCGCCAGGCTGCTGCGGGCGATGCTCACCTCCTGGATCTTCGTGGTACTGACCAGCCTGCTCTACGTGCTGTGGCCCATGGATGGCGACCCGATGCGCGGCAACCTGGCGCTGCGCAACTGGAGCTGGCTGCCGCCGTTGCTGGCTTTCAACCTGCTGGTGTTCTGGGTGGTGGATGCCAACCAACTGTTGATCCGCTTCATCCGTCGGCTCAGCGAGGAACACTGGCAGTGGCCCAAAAGCTTGCAGCGTGAGCAGAAAGCGCTGTACGGCGATGCCCTGAACCCGGTGCCCAAGGCCGCCTACGCCAGCATCGACGAGTGGTTCGGCCTGACCTTGATCGCCAAGCGCACCGCCGCCGTCAGTCGCCTGATCTACGCCCCGACCGTGGTGCTGCTGATCCTGATCATTTCGCGCAGCAGCTACTTCGACAACTGGCCGACCCCGCCGGGGATGATCATCACCTTCACCCTGACCGGGCTGATCCTGCTGTATTCGGCGCTGTCCCTGCGCCGCGCCGCGGAAAAGGCCAGGACCCTCGGCCTGCAGCGCATCGACCAGTACCTGCTGGAAATCGCCGGCAACGAGACACTGTCGGCCAAGTTCCGCCTGCTGCGCGAACGCATCGTGGCGCTCAACACCGGGGCGTTCTCCCGCTATGCCGACGAGCCGGTGGTGCGCGCCCTGCTGCTGTCGCTCACCGGCATCGGCGGCTCGGCCCTGGTCGATGCGCTGAACTACGCGAAGTTCTGAGTACGCAAGCCAAGCGGAGTCATCACGACGTCAACACCAAAGGAGCACGCGCTCATGGCCAACCTAGTGATTTGCTGCGACGGCACCTGGAACACCCCCGAGCAACTCGACAAGGGCGTGCCGGCCCCCACCAACGTGGTCAGGCTGCATAACGCCGTGGCAGACCAGGACGCCGCCGGTGTCCACCAGGAAAAGTACTACCACCCAGGCGTCGGCACCTCCGGCAAATGGTGGGACAAGGCGCTCGGCGGCGGCACAGGCTCGGGGCTCGACGACAACATCAAGAGCGCCTACCAGAAGCTGTGCTACTGCTATGAGCCGGGCATGGACATCTACCTGTTCGGCTTCAGCCGCGGTGCCTACACCGTGCGCAGCCTCAGTGGGCTGATCAACAGCTGCGGCTTGCTGAAGATTGCCGACCTTGAGGCCGCCGAGGTCTGGCAGCGCCTCGACCGGCTGATGAAACTCGGCTACCGGCGCAAGCTGGAAGACCGCGACGACTGGGACAAGCTGGGCTGGGCCTTCCATAACGCCAAGGGCGCCAGCATTGCCCTGCGCTTCATCGGCGTGTGGGATACCGTTGGCGCACTGGGCATCCCCGACGACATGGCATTACTCAACCTGCTCGACGACCGCAACCGCTACACCTTCCACGACACTGCCTTCCACCGTTCGGTCAAAACCGGCCGGCATGCCCTGGCGATGGATGAGCGCCGTGCCTCCTTCCAGCCCACCCTGTGGACCGACGTGCCCGCCGGCTGCGATGTGCAGCAGTTGTGGTTCCCCGGTGTGCATTGCGATGTGGGCGGTGGCTATCGGGAAAGCGGGTTGGCCGATGGCGCGCTGCAATGGATGATCGAACAAGCCGAGCAGTGTGGCCTGGCGTTCAACCAGAAGACCCTCAAGCAGATTCGCCCGAACTACCACGACATGATGCACGACTCCTGCGACGGCGTTTTCGGCCTGCTGCCGACGCAGCCGCGCAGCATCCCCGACCTCAAGACGCAAACCGCGCAGTTCCATCAAACCGCCCTCGACCGCCAGGACGACCCGCCCATCACCCAACACCCCTACCGCCAGGCCCGCCTGCTCGCGCCCTCTCCCCCGCTGGTGATCGACATCTCCGCCCGCCTGCCGTGGAATGAAACGGGCCTGTGGCTGGAGGCCGGCCGCGCCTACCACCTGCGCGCCACCGGGGAATGGCTGGACAGTTCGGTCAGCTGCGGCCCGGGGGGTACCCACGACGGCAATTTCCAGCCGGCGGAAGTCGCCCACCTGGTGGGCAGCGCGCTCGGCCAGATGGAAACCTGGTACAGCAAGCTGTTCAGGAACAACGACGCCAACTTCAACTTCACCAAGCGCCATGAACAGTTCAACTGGTTCAGCCTGATCGGGGCGATCACCAACGGCGATGGGGTGGACGCCAAAGGCTACCTGATCAAGCCGGAGGTGTTCGAGATCGGCCAAGGCTGTACCTATACGCCCAAGCGCTCGGGGTACCTGTACGCCTATGCCAACGACGCGTGGAACTGCTATGGCAACAACCGCGGGCATGTTGCCTTGTGGGTGACCTGAAAGCCCTAGGCGAAGGCTTTGGCCAGCAACCGCTCGAGGGTGTCCTGGTCCAAAAGGCCGGTTTCGGCGAGGCCTTCTTGCGCCTGGAAGCCGATCAACGCTGAAAAGGTGCGGCGCCCGCGGATGCCATCGATCGGGCCAGGGTCCATGCCCAGGTACTGCAGCGCCGCCTGGGCGGTGCGCAGGCTGAGGTCGGGCAAGGTCACCTGGAACTTGGCATGGGCTGCGGCAAGGCGCGTGTCGTACTCGTTGCGCTTGAATTCCTCGCCGTTGTAGCCGCGGGCAAAGGACACCCAGTTGCCACGCTGCAAGGCGCCGGCCAGGTTGTTGCCCTTGATGAAGTTGGCCATGGCCTGCAGCTGCGCATTCTCGTCCTTGACCATGCCTGCGACCAGCTTGTCGGTGGAGGTGAACCCGGCCACCTTGAAGTTGAAGCCCATCACCTGCCCAATGCCCCAGGACGCGCTCTGCAGCGCCGCGCTCTTGTCCAGCGCCATGGCCTTCTCCAGCCGTGCGTACTCGGCGGCGCCGCCAAGGTAGCCGCCGGCCTTGGGCTTGCTGATGTCGTCATTGCCATTGTCATGGGCGCCTTGGGTCAGGCGGTGAAAGACATGGCGCTCGAAGAGAATCTGCGGGCGCCGGTCGGGCAAAAAGCCAAAGCCGCGCGTCTCGACCGTCAACACCGCCCACACCTGCGAGTCAGGCACGCCCAGCGTGGCGCAGACTTCGTCCATGCCTTCGTCGTTCAATGGATTGCCTTTGCCCTGGAAGTTCATGTCAGCCTCCTGTCGATCAGCGTCGGAGGTGACACGTGCGCATCCATGTCCTGCGTCTCGAACCTCGCCGGCCGGGGCAAGCCAAGCGACTTCCCCAGCTACCAGTCCTTAGTCAAGAGCCAGATGTGAACAATTTCAAAGTCGTGGCTAGACGATTTCGCTATGCCGGTTGCAGCGGATCATATCGGCCAGTTTCTCGCCGATCATGATGCACACCGCGTTGGGGTTGCCCGAAACCAGGGTCGGCATGATCGAGGCATCGGCCACCCGCAGGCGTTCGACGCCGCGCACGCGCAGCTCGGGGCAGACCACCGCCTGCTCGTCAGTGCCCATGCGGCAGGTGCCCGCCGGGTGCAGCGCGGCATGGGCGATCTGCTCGCAGAAACGGGCGATCTGCTCGCGGCTCTGCACCTGCGGCGCCGGCACATGGCGCCGGGCGATGTAGGGCTTGAACACCGGTTGCTGCATGATCTGCTCGGCCACGCGAAAGCCTTCGACCAGGGCATCCAGGTCGTAGGGGTCGGCGAAGTAATTCGGCACGATCCTCGGCGCCTGGTCCATCGTGTTGCCATCGAGTTCGACATAGCCGCGCGAGCGCGGGCGGATCTGCCCGAAGTTGATGGTGCAGCCGTTGCCGCCGGGCACTGTATCCACGCCTTCCTCGATCCCCGCGCCGACCACCATGAAGTACTGGATATCCGGCGTCTGCTCCTCCTCCTGCCCCCACCAGAACGCCCCCGCCTCGATCAGGTTGGAGGCCGCCGGGCCATTGCGGAACAGCCCGTATTGCAGGCCGGCGGCGGCTTTCCAGAGCGGCTTCTTGTACTTGTCGTAGCTGTGCGGGCCGGTCAGCTCATAGACCATCGAGATTTCGATGTGGTCCTGCAGGTTACGGCCTACCCCTGGCAGGTCCATCACCAGCGGTACGCCCTGCGCCTGCAGGTGCTCGGCAGGGCCGATGCCCGAGACCATCAGCAGCTGCGGCGTGGCGATGGCGCCTGCCGACAGGATGATCTCCTTGTTCGCGTACAGCTCGCGGCGCACGCCCTTCTCGGTGTAGACCACGCCCTTGGCGACCTTGCCGTCGAAGAGGATCTTCTCGACCTTGCACCCGGTCCTGACCGACAGGTTGCCGCGCCCCCGGGCCGGCCGCACATAGGCCGCCGCCGCGCTGCTGCGCAGGCCATTGCGCGCGGTGATCTGGTAAAGGCCGCAGCCCTCGGGCCTGCCGCTGTTGAAGTCGGCGTTGTAAGGCAGGCCCTGCGCCTGGCAGGCCTGCAGCCACACCCGCGACAGCGGATGCACATAGGGCGGGAACGACACCCCCAGCGGGCCGCCGGTGCCATGCACCTCATTGTTGAAGGTGTCGTTGTCTTCGGCCTTTTTGAAATACGCCAGCACCTCGGCATACGACCAGCCCGTGGCGCCCATCGCCGCCCAGCCATCGTAGTCCTGGGGCACGCCGCGGATGTAGATCATCGCGTTCACCGAGCTGCCGCCGCCGAGCACCTTGGCCTGGACCATGGTCGGTGCCTCACTGCGCGCCTGGGCCTGGGTGGGCTCCCAGCGGTAGCGCTTGAGCAGGCCGCCCTGGGCGGTCTTGTAGTAGGCACCGGGGATATGGATGTATGGGCTCAGGTCACGCGGCCCTTCTTCGAGCAGCACCACCGTGGCCGTGCTGTCTTCACTCAGGCGGCCGGCCAGGGTGCACCCCGTGGAGCCGCCGCCAACCACTATGTAATCGACCATGTTGGTTTCCACCTGGCTTAACCGTTGACCAGTTCGTCGAGCAACCTGTAGTGCTCGCGGGCAATGGCGAAGCTGTCGCCCTGGTGCTGTTTGCGGCAGAACAGCTCGCAGCTCCACCAGCCCTGGTAACCGCTGGCCTTTACCGCCTGGGCCCAGGTTTTAAGGTTGAGCACGCCGGCGCCGATGGGCACATCGCGCAGCACATCTTCATCGGGGATGCCGCCGTCGAACGGCAGCGAGTCGCACACATGCACGCCGTAGAGGTAGTCCTTGTGCAGCCGCGCGATGTCGTCCGGGGTATCGCCGCTGGTGTGGCAATGCCAGAAGTCGATCACCATCTTCAGGTTGGCGCGCTCGGCCCGGTCGATCAGCTCGGCCTGCCGGGCGACGCCAGCCATGGGCGTCCAGGCCAGGGCCTCGAGGTAGAGGGTGAGGTCGAACTGCGCCGCCAGGTCTGCCAGGGCCTGCAGGTTGCTGGCGGTGGTGCGCATCTGCGCGTGCAGGTCCTGCGCCAGCAGGCCGGCGTAGTGCCGGGGCGCACGGCCCTGGCGGTGGTCGATCACCGCTTGCACGTCGAGCGGGCCAGTCAGTACCTGCACGCCCTTGGCCCCGGCTGCGGCGGCCAGGGCAAACAGCTGCCGGGCTTCGGCCATCAACGCTGGGTACAGCGCAGCGCTGCGCTCGATGTCGCGCAGGTAGCCGACACCGGGTAGCGACAGGCCGCCCAGCAGCGTGCGCAGGTCTTGCTGGGTGTGGCCTGCGTCGAGGTACTGCTGCACTTTCGCTGCCGACACTTCCAGCGCCGCAAAGCCGGCGGCCCTGGCGATGCTCACATCCAGCGCCAGCGTGCCGTGGCGCGCCACGGTGCAGTGAAAGGCCAATTCATTTACAGACTGTCTACTGGGCATCGCACCCTCCCGGACTGTGGTGGGCCGAGTATCGGGGCGTGCCTGCGGGCGCTCAATTTCGCAAGGCTGCAGCAGATGACGCACAGTGACGCATGATTTGCCTGTGGGATCGTGCATTGCCTGCGGTTTGGCGAGGCCCTGGGCGCTGCCTTGCCGCCCCCAGAAAATGCCCATAGACTGCCGCACCGCCGAAAATCACTGAACAGATGCCATGCACAACCAAGAGAATTTTCAAGAAAACCTGAAAATGCTATGCGAGCAGGTTGGCACCGTTTCCGAGCTGTGCCGGCGGGTTGGCATCAATCGCCAGCAGTTCAACAAATACCTGGCCGGCACCCACCAGCCGTCGAAATCCAACCTGCGCGCCATCGCCGGTTTCTTCGGGCTCAGCAGCGACGTGCTCTACACCAGCCCCAACGATTTTCGTTCGATGATCGAGGGCGGCCACTTCCACCTGTTCAGAAGCCTGGTGCAGTCGCCGAAGATGCTGCAGTTCATCAACGAGCGGGTGCTGGAAAGCGATGCCGACCTGGGCGACTTCACCGGCGTCTACGAGCGCTACCACTACTCCTCGATCTACAAGGGCAAGGTGGTCAGGTCGGTGTTCTGCCTCTACGAGAAGGACGGCATGCTCATGCACTACTACCTGGAGCGCTTCCCCAACCAGGATGGCAGCGGCAAGATCGACTACCACTTCAAGTACCACGGCCTGAGCTTCATTATCGCCAATCGCATCTTCTGCATCGACTTCGAAACCATCCAGCGCAACGAGATGACCTTCACCAACCTGGCCGCGGTCAGCCGCAACAGCAAGAAGTACATCTTCGGCGTGTCCAGCGGCATCGCCGCCACCATGGTGCGCCAGCCGGTGGCGGCCAAGGTGGCGATGAACTTCGTCGGCAAGGGGCTGATCAACAAGGCCCATATCAAGCGGGCCACGGTGCTGTCGCCGAACGACCCCTCGATCCCCAAGGAAGTGGTGGACTACCTGGGCGCAGGCACGGCCTCGATCGACCCGGTGTGAGCTGCCGGCAAATCGAAAGCGGCCTGGGTGCCGCTTTTTTTGCATCAGGCAAACGCCAAATGTGCGTCACTTTGCGTCATCCGTCGCACGGGTGAGAAATTGTTCGGCCCTCCCCTCGCCTGTAGGTTTTCCCCCAGCACAGTGCTGCTGACAAACCCTATGAAACGTATGCGCCCGACCGAGGTGATGGCATGGCTGAGTGGATCAAGAAAGCGAAACCTACCGAACAACAGGTAGCTCGCAATGAGCAAGTCAAACACGATGTTTCCCGCATCCTGCTGGACATCGAACGGCGCGGCGATGCCGCGGTGCGTGAGCTGTCCGTGCGCTTCGATGGCTGGGAGCGCACCGACTACCGGCTGAGCGAGGCCGAAATCAAAGCCTGCGTGGCGCGCCTGAGCGAGCGCGAATACGACGACATCCTGTTCGCCCAGGCCCAGGTGCGGCGCTTTGCCGATGCCCAGCGCCAATCGATGCTGAACGTGGAAATCGAAAGCATCCCCGGGGTCATCCTCGGCCACCGGCATATCCCGGTGAATGCCGCCGGCTGCTATGTGCCGGGTGGCAAGTACCCGCTGCTGGCGTCGGCGCACATGTCGATCGTCACCGCCAAATCCGCAGGCGTCAAAAACATCACCACCGCCGCCCCGCCCTTCCAGGGCAAGCCTGCGCCCTACATCGTCGCGGCCCAGGCCCTCGGCGGCGCCGATGCGATCTACAGCCTGGGCGGTATCCAGGCGGTGGCGGCCATGGCCATCGGCACCGAGTCGATCAGCCCGGTGGACATCATCGTCGGCCCGGGCAACGCCTATGTGGCCGAAGCCAAGCGCCAGCTGTTCGGCCGCGTCGGCATCGACCTGTTCGCTGGGCCCACCGAAACCTTGCTGATCACCGACGACTCGGTGGACGGCGAGCTGTGCGCCACCGACCTGCTGGGCCAGGCCGAGCACGGCGTGGACTCCCCGGCGGTGATGCTGACCACCTCCCGCGCGCTGGCCCTGGACACCCTCAAGGAAATCGAGCGCCTGCTGGTCAAGCTGCCGACCGAGAAGATCGCCCGCGAGGCCTGGGACAACTTCGGCGAAATCATCCTCTGCGAGGACTACCAGGAGATGGTCCGCCTCTCGGACGAATACGCTTCCGAGCACGTGCAGATCATGACCCACGACGACGACTACTTCATGCAGCAGCTGAGCAACTATGGCGCGCTGTTCGTCGGCGCGCGCACCAACGTGTCCTATGGCGACAAGGTGATCGGCACCAACCACACCCTGCCAACCAACAAGGCGGCGCGCTACACCGGTGGCCTGTGGGTGGGCAAGTACATCAAGACCTGCACCTACCAGCGCATCCTCACCGATCAAGCCTCTGCGCAGATCGGCGAATACTGCTCGCGCCTGTGCCTGATGGAAGGCTTCGTCGGCCACGCCGAACAGGCCAACATCCGCGTGCGCCGTTACGGCAACAAGCACGTCGGCTTCGGCGAACCGGCGTTCTGACCCGGCCATGAAAAAAGCCGGCACCTGTGAAGGTGCCGGCTTTTTTCATGGCGGTGTGGTTCAGCTGCCGCGCACGACCGTGGCCGCGCTGGCCATGATGAACAGCAGCAAGGCGCCGGTCAGCAGCAAGGCGATGCTCAACGTCGACAGGTGCGCCACGAAACCGATGATCGCCGGCCCCATCAGGATCCCCAGGTAGCCGATCGCATTGACCGTCGACAGCGCCTGCGCCACCGGCATCACGCGCTGTTTGCCCACCGCCGAGCAGAACACCGGCACCAGGTTGGCAGCGCCTGCGCCAACCAGAACAAAACCGGCCAGGGTCACCCACTGGCTGTCCACCAGTACCGCAACCAGCATGCCGAACAGGGCCAGGGCGCTGCCGCCCAGCAGCACCACGCGCTCGCCCAGGCGCGGCACCACCCAGTCGCCGCTGAGCCTGCCGATGGCCATGGTCACCGAGAACAGCGCGTAGCCGATGCCGGCCTGGCTGATATCGACGCCACGCACGGTGGTCAGGAACACCGCGCTCCAGTCCAGCATCGAGCCTTCGACCAGAAAGGCGATCAGGCACAACACCCCCACCAGCAGCACGAACCGGCTTGGCCGGGTGAACATCGGCGCGCCCGCGCCTTCGCCATACGCCAGCATCTGCCGGCCAAGGGCGAGCAGCAGCAACAGCACCAGCGCAACCAGCACCGCCACCGCAGGCAACGGCGAAAAGCCAACGCCCAGCAACACCGATATCAACAAGGCGCTGACGATGGTGCCAACGCTGAACAGGCCGTGAAACCCGGACATCATCGTGCGCCCCAGGCCCCGCTCGACCATCGAGCCCTGCAGGTTCATGGTCACATCGGCAGTGCCCACGCAGGCGCCGAAGCCCAGCAGAAAGATCACCAGCGCCGAAAACTGCGACACCACCGCCAGCGCCAGCAGGCAGGCCATCGCCCCGCAGACGGCGGCCACCATCGCGGCGCGGCAGCCCACCTTGCTCACCAGCCGGGCCACGAACGGCATCATCAGCATCGAGCCGCTGCCCAGGCACAACAGCAACAGGCCCAGCTGGCCATCGCCGATCCCGGCGCGCTCGCGGGCATAGGGCACCAGCGGCGCCCAGGCGCCCATGGCGACGCCAGACAGCAAAAAGGCGGCGCGACAGGCCGCCAGGTTCTTACGCGTGATCGCGAACGGTCGGTTGCTCAAGTCATTCATCAGGTATTCAGCCATTAACAAAAAGCCCATCCGAAGATGGGCAACTTGCGGTGAGAAAAGATTCAACAACAAGCAGGATACGTTCAGCGCTCAAGGGCGCTCAATTTCTCACCGCTTATAAAACTGACGCAGCGTGACGCAGCCGTCAGACCGCCGGGGCCGCCGTGGAGCCACGCACCACCAGGCTGGTTTCGAAAATCTTCACCCGCGGTGCCAGCGGCTCGCCGGCTTCGAGCTCTTCGAGCAGCAGCCGCGCGGCCCACTCGCCCTTGCCGATCAGCGACTGGCGAATGGTGGTCAGGTCGCGCAGGCCAGCTTCGGGGATATCGTCGAAGCCGATCACCGACAGCTGGGCTGGTACCGCCACGCCTTGTTCACGGGCCTGGGACAGCGTGGCCAGGGCCATGACATCGGAGCTGGCGATGATCGCGCTGACGGCGCCGTCGCGCAGCAGGGTCGCCGCCGCTTCCCGGCCCAGCGCATCACTGAAGCCGCCCGCCTCGACGATCAGCAGATCCTCGAAGCCGATGCCATGGGCCTGGGCGGCATCGATGTAGGCAGCCAAGCGCTCACGGGCGATCATTTCCGTCGATGCCTTGAAGCGGGCCTTGCTCACCGGGCCCTTCTGGCCGTCCGGCAGCAGGCGCTCGACCAGCACGCCGATGCGGCGATGGCCGAGGCCGACGATGTGTTCCAGCTGGTCGATCGCCGCCTGGCGGTCGTCGATGCCGACGTAGTGCACGCCGTCAAGGCGTGGCGAGTCGATGATCACCGCCGGCAGCGTGCGCTTGGCGATGAACTGCACGATCGGATGATCGTCCGGCAAGGTCGAGACGATCAGCCCATCGACCAAGCCGCGCACCGCCAGGTTGGCGTCGCCCGCACCCTCGCCTTCGAGCTTCTTGCTGCGCATGGGGAACAGGGTCAGGGCGACGTTGGCCAGCTCGTTGACCTTGGCGATGCCCTTGAGCAGCGACATCGCCCAGGGGTCGTCGAAGGCATACGACAGCTGGTCCATCACCGCCAGGCCGATGGCCCCGACCCTGCCCGAGCGCAGGCTGCGCCCACGCACGTTGGGCCCGGGGTAACCCAGCTGCGCGGCCACCGCCAGGATGTGCTCGCGCTGGCTCGCCGAGACCTTGCTCGAGCCACTGTAGGCATAGGAAACCGCCGGCTGGGACACCCCTGCGGCCTTGGCCACGTCCTTCATCGAAACCATCTGAACCCTGTCCTTTTTCTTGCTTGCCACAGCGGCGCGCGTTGCTGCGCCGCCACCGCGAAAGGCGCCCAGCATACCGGCTCCACCGCGCTTCAGCGAGCCACACAGCCGTGCCACGCCGCCTGGCCATTTGTCTGCCAGGGGTATTGACAAGGGCAATGCGCGTGTTAATTTGTGCCTCAGGTTATACGTATAACCGATCACCATCACCCAACAAGAAAAGAGGCCCGATCATGTCAGGCGCCCATCAGCCGAAGCCCTGCGCCCGGCACCTTCATCCCCCGCCCAAGCAGCGCTGAATCACCCCGTTTCACGCCAACCGCACAGTGACTGCGGCGCTCGCCTGCAGCCTGAAAAAAGTTCCAGCCAGAACGTTCAGGCGCAGTTGAAACATCGGCAGGCCAACCCTCGAAGTTGCTTCGAGCGCTGCCTGCCGCCTGAAAAACAGCAAGTGGAGAAATAACCGTGACCCGTGTTCTTTACCTGTACGGCGGCTGGCCTGGCCACTCCCCCTACGAAATCGCCGGTTGGGCGCGCGAGCTGTTCAAGGAGCTGGACTTCGACGTCGAGGAATCGACCGATATCTTCACCCTGGACCGCGACCTCAAGGGCTACGACCTGATCGTGATCGGCTGGAACAACGCCGTCACCACCGAAACCCTCACCGCCGCCCAGGAGCGGCACCTGTCCGAGGCCATCGAAAGCGGCGTCGGCCTGGTCGGCTGGCATGGCGCCGGCGCGGCCTTTCGCGCCAGCCTCAAGTACCACTTCATCCTTGGCGGCTCGTTCCTCGAACACCCGGCCGGCGAAGGCTACCCGCACCCCTACCAGGTCAACCTGATCGACCGCGGGCACCCGGTGACCGAGGGCGTCGAGGACTTCGAAGTACGCTCCGAGCAGTACTACATGCAGGTCGACCCCAACCTGCACGTGCTCGCCGAAACCACCTTCGACGGCAACCCCATGCCCTGGCTCAAGGGCCACCGCAGCCCGGTGGCCTGGGTGCGCAACTGGGGCCAGGGCCGGGTCTTCTACCACTCCATCGGCCACGACACCGGCAACCTCGCCGACCCCAACATCCGCCGCCTGACCAAACAGGGCCTGCGCTGGGCCGCACGCCACTAGATACCTGACCGCTCGCCCCTGGGCGCTAATAAATCGACAACAAGGAGCGCAGTAACATGGCAAAACTCACAGGCAGCCAGGTGGTTGCCCAGACCCTCAAGAACTATGGCGTGGAATATGTGGCCGGGATTCCGGGCCACGGCATCTGGACCTTGATGGACGCCTTCATGGAAGAGGAGTCCAAACTCAAGTTCATCCAGGTGTTCCATGAACAGAGCGCCGTGCACCTGGCCGACGGCTACTACCGCGTCGCCGGCAAGCCGATGGCCGCCGTCACCTCGATCGGCGCCGGCGCCAGCAACACGGTGATCGGCATGGCCACCGCCTACACCGACTCCACCAGTTGCATGCTGATCACCGGCGGCCCGCCCACCCACATGCGTGGCCACGGCCTGCTGCAGGAGCTGGAGCGCTACACCGACAACGACTTCCCGAAAATCGCCGAAGCGGTGTCCAAGCGCCACTGGGTCGCCACCCGTACCGAAGAAATGCCGTTCATCATGCACCGCGCCTTCAGCGCCATGCTGACCGGCCGCCCGGGGCCGGTGCACATCGAGATCCCGATGGACGTCCAGGCCGAAGCGGCAGAAGTCACCCTGCACGACCTGCACGAGCGCATCCCGGTCGGCAAGGTGTACCCCGACCCGCAGGCCATCGCCCGTGCCGCCGAGGTGCTGCGCGAAGCCCGGCGGCCGATGATCGTCATCGGCGGCGGGGTGATCACCGCCGAAGCCTCGGCCCAAGTGCTGGCCCTGGCCGAGCACTGGAAAATGCCGGTGGTCACCACCTGGAACGGCAAGGGCGGCTTCCCCGAAGACCACCCGCTGTTCTCCGGCAGCGTCGGCCAGACCGGCACCCTGTGCGGCAACCACATGGCCTCCAATGCCGACGTCATCCTCGCCGTGGGCTGCCGCTTCACCGACTGGTCGTCGTCCAGCTATGCCCAGGGCGTGACCTTCTCGATTCCGCCGGGGCGCCTGATCCATATCGACATCGACCCGCACGAGATCGGCAAGAACTACCCGGTGGCAGTCGGCATCGTGGCCGACGCCAAGCACGCCCTCGCCCACCTGGTCCAGGCCCTGCAAGACAGCAGCGTGGACCGCCACGACTACCTGGCGGACCTCAAGCACCACCAGGACCTGTGGGAAGCCAAGCTGGCCGGCCGGCGCGACTCCGAGCGTTTCCCGTTCACCTCCCAGCGCCCGCTCGGTGCCCTGCGCAAGATCTTCCCGCGCGACACCATCGTCGTGGTCGGCTCGGGCAACGCCCAGGGCGCGGTCAAGCAGACCTTCCCGGTCTACACCCCACGCACCCACCTGACCTCGGGCGGCTTCTCGTCCATGGGCTGGGCCGTGCCGGCCGCCATCGGCGCCAAGCTGGCCGCGCCGAACCAGCCGGTGGTGTGCATCCTTGGTGACGGCGACTTCCTGATGAACCCGCAGGAAATCGCGGTGTGCGTGACCAACAACATCCCCGTGGTGTTCCTGATCCAGAACAACGCCGGCTACATGTCGATCCGCGGTGGCCAGCGCAAGCAGACCAGCCGCCACCTGGGCAGCGAGTTCAACCTGCCCAACGGCGAGCCCTATTCGCCGGACTACGCAGCGCTGGGCAAGTCGTTCGGCATCCAGTCCTACTGCGTGCAGAGCAACGAGGAGCTCGAACCCATCCTGCAGAAGGCCCTGGAGGCCAACGCCCCGGTGCTGATCGAGGTGCCCACCGACCGCGACGCCGCAGGGCCGTGGGTGCCGGGCTGGTGGGACTTCCCGGTGCCGGAGTACATCACCGACGAGCGCCAGGACGAGTACTGGGCACTGCGCAACAAAGAACAACACCTGTAACCACCGCGAAGGCCTGCAAGCGATGAGTAACCAAGCCAACACTCATTCAGCGCACGCCCTGTCGCAAGGAGCGCCGGTTCGCCGGCGCGCCACCTCGACAGTCGAGCCTGATGAAAACGCCACCCTGACCTGCGACGTGCTGATCATAGGATCGGGCATGGGCGGGTCGACCTTCGCCCATGCCCTGGTCGCCAAGGGGCTGGACGTACTGATTGTCGAACGCGGCGATTTCCTGCCCCGCGAGACCGAGAACTGGAGCCCCGAGGCGGTGTTCGGCCAGGGCCGCTACCGCAATGCCGAACCCTGGCTGGACCGCCACGACCAGCCGTTCAGCCCCGGCGTGTTCTATTACGTGGGCGGCAACACCAAGTTCTATGGCGCCATGCTGCCGCGCTTTCGCGAGGTGGACTTCGCCGCCGTGCAGCACGCCGAGGGCATCGCCCCGGCCTGGCCGATCAGCTACGCCGAACTGGAGCCGTTCTACTGCCAGGCCGAGGCGCTGTACAAGGTGCATGGCAATGCCGGGCAAGACCCGACCGACCCCTGGCGCTCCCAGCCCTACCCGTGGCCCGGCCTGCAGCACGACGCCGCGCTGCTGCCCTTGGAGGCGGCGATGAGGCGCGCCGGCCTGTCACCTTTCGTAATGCCCGCCGCGGTGGATTACGGCACCGACCGCGCCTGCGTGCTGTGCGCCACCTGCGACGGCTACCCGTGCCTGCTGGATGCCAAGGGCGATGCCGAGGTGTCGGCCCTGCGCCCGGCGCTGCAAGGCGGTGCAAGGCTGCTGGTTGGCACGAAGGTTGATACATTGCACACCTCGAGCGACGGCACCCGGGTCACCGAGGCGCACGCCACGAAAAACGGCAAGCCGGTCAGGATCGTCGCGCAGCGCATCGCCCTCGCCTGCGGCGCGGTCAACAGCGCCGCCCTGCTGCTGCGCTCGCGCAACCCCCATCACCCCAATGGACTGGGCAACCGCTCGGACCAGCTGGGACGAAACTACATGGTGCACAACAGTACCTTCATGCTTGCCGTGGACCCGCGCCGGCGCAACCCGGTGAAGTTCCAGAAGACCCTGGCGATCAACGACTGGTACTCGGCAGGTGCCGGCAATAGCTTCCCGCTGGGCAACGTGCAGATGCTCGGCAAGATCCGCGAGCCGATGATCAGCCCGATGCGCCCGTGGCTGCCGAAAATCGTCTCGCGCTACATCACCGGGCACAGCGTGGACCTGTACCTGACCTCCGAAGACATCCCCACCCGCGACAACCGCATCGAATACGACGCCGAGCGCGATGCCATCAAGGTGCACTGGACCCCCAACAACCTCAGTGCCCACCAGCGCCTGGTCGAACGCACCCGCGCGCTGATGAAGCAGGCCGGCTACCCGCTGGTGCTGACCGAACGCATGGGCATCGCCACCAACTCGCACCAGTGCGGCACCGCGGTGATGGGCCACGACCCGGCCAGCAGCGTGGTGGATGCCCACTGCAAGATGCATGACCTGGACAACGTGTGGATCGTCGACAGCTCGTCGTTCCCCTCCTCGGCCGCGGTCAACCCAGCCCTGACCATCGCTGCCAACGCCTTGCGCGTCGCCGCCCACTTCCACTGACCCGGCATCCCCATGGGGATGCCGCCCTTGCGCTGACAGGAATTTGTTAAAACATGAACAACATCGACAATAGCCTCGTCACTCCACGGATCCGCAGAGCCAGAATCGCCACCTTCGCGGGTTTCATGATGATCGGCGCCATGCTGTACATCTGGTCCACCGGCGTTTCCGCCTTCCGCCACCACATGGGCCTGAGCGGCGACCTGGGCGATGCCAACTTCGGCATGATCGCCTTCGGCATCGGCGTGGGCAGCGCCGCCGGCTCGTTTCTGGTGGGCCTGTTTCTCGACCGCTTTGGTGCCAAGCGGGTGATCCTCGCCACCGCCATCGCCTACCCGCTGTCGATCATCCCCCTGGGCTTTACCACCGACTTCAACTTCGCGCTGTGCTTCGGCGTGCTGCTGGGGTTGCTGCGCGGGGCCACCGACACGGCCTTCAACACCCACGGGGTGCAGGTCGAGCGCTTCTACCAGCGCTCGATCATGACCTCCTTCCACGCCGCCTACGCGCTGGGCGGTTTCCTGCTGGGCATGGTCGGCAGCCTGTTCGCCGCCAGGTACAGCGAAAGCGCCACCGTGCCTTTCGCAGTGCTGGGCGGCCTGGCCGTGATCATCGGCATCGCGGTCGGTTACTTCATGCTGGAAAAGCATGAAGTGGTGGAACACAGCCAGGCCGAACGGCAGGCATCGGCCAGTGGCCGTTCGTCCAGCGCGGTGGTGCTGCTGATGATCGGCTTCGGCGTGCTGTTGCTGGGCAGCATGGTCGGTGAAGGCACGGTGGCCGACTGGGGCCAGGAGTACGGGCGCCGGGTGCTGGGCAGCAGCGCGGCGAATGCCGGCTTTGCCGTGTCGGTGTTCACGGGCGCTGAGTTCTTCGCCCGCCTGGTCGGTGACCGCTTCGCCGCGTGGGTGGGGCCTGCGCGCATGGTGTTCATCAGCGCATGCCTGGCCATCACCGGCCTTGCCATCACCGTGCTGTTCCAGACCCAGGCGGCGGGCATCGTCGGCTTCGCCCTGTTCGGCCTCGGCCTTGCCTGCGTGGCGCCGCTGATGCTCTCCAGCGCCGGGCGCAAGGACCCGGCCAATGCCGGGCGCAACATCGGCATCGTCAACTGCATCGGCTACTCGGGCATGTTGCTCGGCCCGGCGGCGATCGCCTACGTGGTCAGCACCTTCGGCATCGACATGCTGCTGTACTTCCCGATGCTGCTGCTCGTGCCGCTGGCCATCTTCGGCCCGGCGCTGATGCGCCAACCGCGCGCGCCGAAGCCTGCGGCGGCAACCGCGACACAGATGACCTAACGGCGAAATCACCGCAGCCTGCCAGGCTTCCCGTATTGGCCTGATACGCTTTTCGGGAAGCCTGCTGAAATAGTGCGTCTCGCTTGATTAAAGCACCTTCATAGATGTCATCTATCAGATCATCCAGCCTATCGATTTGACTGCGTCAAATTGCCTCATTAACGTGCCGCCCCTTCTTGAAATTGCCTTGCCCCTCCCACGGCGTTGCCGCCGTCCTTGCGTTAGAGTTGTCGAGATGTCCGTAAATACCCCCTCCCGCATCACCGAGCTGGCCATCGAAGCCGGCAGCAAAAAAGCCCACCTGCCCATCCGCGCCACCTTGATCCTCGGCTTTCTGGCCGGGGCGTTCATTTCGCTGGGCTTTCTCCTGGCCATCCACGTCAGCACCATGATCCCGGCGCAGTGGGCCTCGTTTGGCACGTTGCTGGGGGCGGCGGTGTTTCCCATCGGCCTGATCCTGGTGATCCTGGCCGGCGGCGAGCTGCTCACCGGCAACATGATGAGCCTGCCGCTGGCGATGTTCGCCGGGCGTATCCGGCCCTGGGCGGTGGCGCGCAACTGGGCCTGGGTGACGCTGGCCAACCTGCTCGGTGCGCTGTTCGTCGCCTACTTTTTCGGCCACCTGCTCGGGCTGACCGAAGGGCCGTACCTGGGCAAGACCCTGGCGGGCGCCACCAGCAAGGTCAACGCCAGCTTCCTGCAGGCGTTCGTGTCCGGCATCGGCTGCAACTGGCTGGTGTGCCTGGCGGTGTGGCTGTCGTATGCCAGCCGGGAAATGAGCGGCAAGATCCTCGGCATCTGGTTCCCGATCATGGCCTTCGTCGCCATTGGTTTTCAGCACGTGGTGGCGAACATGTTCCTGATCCCGGCGGCGATCTTTGCCGGGTACCTGAGCGTGGGGCAGCTGCTTGAGAACCTGTCGGCGGTGTTTCTGGGGAATGCGGTCGGTGGGGCGATTTTCGTGGGGTTGGCGTATTACGCCTCCTATGGTGCTGTGGCCACGGAACAACCTACCGCCCAGTGATTGAAGGCCAGGGCTGCGCCCTGGATCGCCGGCAAGCCGGCTCCCACAGGGATGGAGTGCCTCCAAGAAGTTGGACACCGATCCCAACCCTTGGGGCAGTCCAGGGAAGGTGCCCGGCCTGTGGGAGCCGACTGGCCGGCGATGGGCCCACAGCGGCCCCCGGGCTGACAGCCTGCGCATTCGCTCCTATTCTCTGTGGCTGTCAGCGTTCACGCACGCATCGCAACCAAGGAGCCAAGGTGACCTCCATAACGCCCCAGGCTGTCGAAGCCCAACTCACGTCTGCCGCCATCTTCCTGGTGGTCTCGATCAACCCCGAAATGCCCTGCGAAACCACCGTGCGCGGGGTGTGTGCCGACCTTTCCTCCCTCGTGCGCGGCGTGGGTTTTCGCACCCCCGATGGCGGGCTGTCGTGCGTCATGGGCGTGGGCTCGCAAGCCTGGGACCGCCTGTTCGGCGCCCCGCGGCCGCAAGCGCTGCATCCTTTTCGCGAAATCAGCGGGGTGCACCATGCGCCGGCAACGCCTGGCGATTTGCTCTTCCACATCCGCGCCACACGCCTGGACCTGTGCTTCGAACTGGCCACCCACATCATGGCGCGCCTGCGCGACGCCGTGACCGTGGTCGACTCGGTGCAGGGCTTCAAGTTCTACGATAACCGCGACCTGCTGGGCTTCGTCGACGGCACCGAAAACCCCGTGGCCAAAGCCGCAGCCCAAGCCACCCTGGTTGGCGACGAAGACCCCGCCTTCAAGGGCGGCAGTTATGTGATCGTGCAGAAATACCTGCACGACATGGACAAGTGGAATGCGATCCCCGTCGAACAGCAGGAAAAGATCATCGGCCGGAAAAAGCTCTCCGACATCGAGCTGACCGACGACGAAAAACCCAGCTACGCCCACAACGCCCTGACCAGCATCGAAGAAAACGGCGAAGACCTGGAAATCCTGCGCGACAACATGCCGTTCGGTGACGTTGGCAAAGGCGAGTTCGGTACCTACTTCATCGGCTACGCGCGCTCGCCTGCGCGCACCGAGCGCATGCTGCAGAACATGTTCGTGGGCAACCCGCCAGGCAACTATGACCGTTTGCTGGATGTCAGCCGCGCGGTCACGGGCAGCCTGTTTTTCGTGCCCACCACCACGTTCCTCGATGCGGTGGCGGCCGAAGCTGACGCCGCACCCGGCCACTGAGCCTCACTAGAAGCTGCTCTGCACCTTCACCCCCAGCACCCATGCATCATCCACCTGGCTGACCCCGCCCGGATCGCGCACATACTGCAGGTTCGGGCGGATCACCAGCCAGCGGGTGGCGTGGATGCCGTAGTACAGCTCGGCGTCGTATTCGTTGCCCTGCAGGGGTTGATAGCCGGGGTTGTCGTAGTCGCTCTGCTGGTTGGCCGCGTTGACCAGGCGCTGGTTGTCGCGGTAGCGCGAGTTGGTATGGATACGCGCCACGCCAACGCCGATATCGTCCTGCGGGCGGGCGTCGAACAGGCCCTTGTAGGTGAGCCCGGCCTGAATGAAGTGCCCGACCTGGCTGGTTTCCCGGTCCGGCACGGTGACGTTGGCGAACAGCGACAGGCCGCGCTGCGGGTCACCTGCATGGGCTGTCACCTGCTGCTGGGCGACCAACCAGTAACCATACTTGCTGTCGCGGCTGCGCAGCGGGCTGTTCACATCGCCCGGGGTTTCGCGGCTGTGCACGTCGGCGGCGTCGGCGCTGCTGTAGTAGGCGCCGACCCGGTACTCGCCCGGCAACTGCCTGAAGGTGGGCTGCCAGACCAGCTCCACAGGCAGGATCACGCCCTTGCCGCCACTGAAGTTGAGCTTGAAGCCGTTGCCGGTTTCCAGCAGCGACGGGTTGTGCTCGAACACCCCGACCTGGGCGAACAGCTGCGGCGTCAGCTGGTACTTGACCCGCGCGCCCCACTGCGCGATCGGCCAGTTGTACCAGGTGTTGGCGCCGGCCCAGTTGCCCATCTGCGAGCCGCACAGGGCCAGGTTCTGGAAATCGCAGGGGAAGCTGTTGAAGTCCTCGCCTTCACCGAAGCGGCCGAACTTGAGGTCGAGCTTGCGCGCCAGGAACGACTTGCTGATCCACATCTGGGTCAACCGCCAGGTCTGCCCTCGCCCCCAGACTTCCTGGTTGGACGAGTACATCGGCGCGCGCGGGTCGCTGATGCGGTCGTTGGAGATATTGCGGCCTTCGCGCTCGGTGATGGCCAGCTTGAAGGTGGCGTCTTCCCAGCCCAGGATCTTCTGCAGGTCGAGCTTGGCGCCGAGGGTGAACTGGCCGCTCCAGCGCGCGGTGTGATCCTGGTCGTAACCGCCATGGGCGTTGTAGCCCAGCTCGCCGACGTAATCGAGGGTGAGGTCGTAGCCCTGCTCCAGCAGTTCGTTGCGAACGCCGCCCCAGTCACCGGTCATGCCCGCTGCGTTCGGGTCGAACACCCCCGCCGCCTGGGCAGCCTGGCTCCCCGCCAGGGCCAGGCTGGAAAACGCAATGCCTTTGAGCCAGGTGCAGCGGTGCCCGCCGCGCAAATCAGCGTGTTTCATGGTGTGTGGCCTCTTGTTGTTATTGTGTGGGTTGCCCCATCGCAGGTTTTGAAATCGGTCCTATCCCTGTGGGAGCCGGCTTGCCGGCGATGGGGCCAGTTGCGTCAAAGCAGCTCTTGCAACTGCGGCACAGCCTCGAACAGATCACCCACCAGCCCGTAATCCGCCACCTGGAAGATCGGCGCCTCTTCATCCTTGTTGATCGCAACGATCACCTTGGAGTCCTTCATGCCGGCCAGATGCTGGATCGCGCCGGAGATACCGACGGCGATGTACAGCTGTGGCGCAACGATCTTGCCGGTCTGGCCGACCTGCATGTCGTTGGGCACGAAGCCTGCGTCGACCGCAGCGCGCGAGGCACCCACGGCAGCGCCGAGCTTGTCGGCCAGGCTGTACAGGTGCTTGAAGTTGTCACCGTTGCCCAGGCCACGGCCGCCGGAAACGACGACCTTGGCGGCGCTCAGATCCGGGCGGTCGGACTGGGCCAGCTGTTCGGCGACGAACGCCGATTGGCCCGCGTCATGGGCAGCCGCGATGGCTTCGACCGCAGCCGCTCCCCCTTCTGCGGGCACGGCATCGAAGCCGGTGGTACGCACGGTGATGACCTTGACCGCAGCGCTCGATTGCACGGTGGCAATGGCGTTACCGGCGTAGATCGGGCGCTTGAAGGTGTCGGCCGATTCCACCGAGATGATCTCGGAGATCTGGTCGACGTCCAGCAGTGCGGCAACGCGCGGCAAGATGTTCTTGCCGTTGCTGGTAGCCGGTGCCAGCACGTGGCTGTAACCCTTGGCCAGCTCGACGATCAGCGGGGCGACGTTTTCCGGCAGGGCGTGGGCGTAGGCAGCATTATCGGCCACCAGCACCTTGGCCACGCCCGCGATCTTGGCTGCGGATTCGGCGACGCCACCGACGTTCTGGCCTGCGACCAGCACGTGGATATCGCCACCGATCTTGGCGGCTGCGGCAACAGTGTTCAGGGTAGCCGGGGCAACGGCGGCGTTTTCAGGACCTTGTAGAAGGTCAGCGACAACCAGGACAGTCATTCAGATCACCTTCGCTTCGTTCTTCAGCTTCTCGACCAGTTCGGCCACCGACTTGACCTTGATACCCGCGCTGCGGGCAGCTGGCGCTTCGACCTTCAAGGTCTTGTTGGTGGACGTGAGCGATACGCCCAGCGCATCCGCAGTCAGCGTTTCCAGCGGCTTCTTCTTGGCCTTCATGATGTTCGGCAGCGACGCGTAGCGTGGCTCGTTCAGGCGCAGGTCGGTGGTGACGATCGCCGGCAGGTTCAGCGCAACAGTCTGCAGGCCGCCATCGATTTCACGGGTGACGTTCAGCTTGTCGCCCGCTACCTCGACCTTGGAGGCGAAGGTGCCCTGGGCGAAGCCGGTCAGCGCCGCCAGCATCTGGCCGGTCTGGTTGTTGTCACTGTCGATGGCCTGCTTGCCGAGGATGACCAGCTGCGGCTGTTCCTTGTCGACAACGGCCTTGAGCGCCTTGGCCACGGCCAGGGCGTTCAGTTCATCGGCGGCCTCGACCAGGATGGCGCGGTCGGCACCCAGTGCCAGCGCGGTACGCAGCTGTTCCTGGGCGGTGGTCGGGCCGACGGAGACGACCACGATCTCGGTCGCAACGCCTTTCTCTTTCAGGCGCACGGCTTCTTCCACGGCGATTTCGCAGAAGGGGTTCATGGCCATCTTGACGTTTGCCAGGTCGACGCCGGAGTGGTCCGCCTTGACGCGAACCTTGACGTTGTAGTCGACCACTCGCTTGATTGACACAAGGACTTTCATTGCAGTGTTTTCACCTTTGCGATGGGTTACTTGACGATGGGAAGCTTGGAACGGTCCAGGGTGAAGGCCACGGCGATGATCAGGATCACGCCGAAGACGATCTGCTGGGCGAACACGCTGATGCCGACGAAGGTCATGCCGATGCGCACCACCGACACCAGCAACGCGCCGACCAGGGTGCGCCACACGCTGCCGACGCCGCCGGTCAGTGCGGTGCCGCCGACCAGCACGGCGGCAATCGCCGGCAGCAGGAACTCGTTGGCCAGGGTCGGCGAGCCGCTGGACAGGCGCCCGGCCATGAGCACGCCGGACAACGCCGCCAGCCCCGCCGACAGGGCGAAGGTCAGCACCTTGATGCGGTTGACGTTGATTCCCGAGGCCCAGGCCGCAGGCTCACCGGCGCCCACGGCATTGCCGAAGCGGCCGAACGGCGTCTTGCGCTGCAGGAAGATGCACAGCCCCAGTACCACACTTGCGACCAGCACTTCGTTGGGGATACCCGCCGTCTGCCCGGTGACCCAGCCGAACCAGGCATCGCGCTGCGCGCCATCGATGTTGATGGTGCGATTGCTCGACACCAGCATGGTCAGGCTGGTGACCACCCCGCCGATGGCCAGGGTGACGATGAACGACGGGATGCGCAGCCAGGTGTGCAGCACCCCGCTCAGCGCCCCTGCGGCAATGCCCGCCAGCAGGCCGATGGCGAAGGCCCACGGGCCGAAGCCTGGCAGCAGCAGCGCGACCAGCACGCTGGCCATGGAAGCCACCGCCTGGGACGACAGGTCGATGCCGCCGATCAGCAGCACGAAGGTGATGCCGGTGGCCATGATGAACAGCGTGGCGGTGTCGGCAAGCAGCCCGAACACGGCACCGGGGTGGATGAAGCCGGGGTCGTAGCCGGCGATCAGGGCAACCAGCACGATCAGCGCCAGCAGCGGCGCCTGGGTGCGAAAACCATTGAGCAGGATAGGCATCGTTGTTCTCTCAGACCATGTACTGGATCAGGTCGACCTGCTGGGGCTTGGCCCCCGGCAGGCAGGCGAAGGATTGCGCCACGTCGCCATCGCGCATCACCAGGATGCGGTGGCTCAGGCCGATCATTTCTTCCAGGGTGTCGGCGGTGAGGATCACCGACACGCCCTGTTCGGTGATCTCGCGGATCAACTGGTAGACGTCTTCCTTGGCACCCACGTCCAGCCCACGGGTGGGGTGGTCGAGGATGAGGATGCTGGAGCCGGCGTTGCGCCATTTGGCCAGCACCACCTTCTGCTGGTTGCCGCCGCTGAGGTTGAGCAGCAAGGCATCCGGGCCTGGGGTCTTGATGCTCAGCCGCTTGATCCAGCTCTCGGCGAGGCTGCGCTCGCGCTTCTCGTCGAGCAGGCCGGCGCGGGTGACCTGGCCGATCCGCGCCAGGGTCATGTTCTGCGCCACGCTGAGCATCGAGACGATGCCCTCGACCTTGCGCTCGCGCGGGATGTAGCCGATCCCGGCGCGGATCGCCGCCGCCGGGCCGCCGCCGGCCAGGCGCTTGCCGTGCACCTTGAGCTCGCCGCTGCTTCGGGGCAGCAACCCGGCCAGCACCCGGCACAGCTCCTCGCGGCCCGAGCCGATTACCCCGGCGATGCCGAGGATCTCGCCGCGGTGCAGGTCGAAGTCGAGGCTGGCGAAATGGCCGTGCAAGGCCAGCCCGCGTGCCGACAGCACCACCTCGGGCAAGCACGGCTTCTGCAGCGACTCGCGGTAGAACTCGGCCTGCAGCGAACGGCCCACCATCAGGCTGTGCAGGCGCTCCTTGGAGGCTTCGCCAGCGGGCATCTGCGCCACCACCTCGCCGTCCTTCATCACGTACACCCGGTCGCTGAGTTCGAGCAGTTCGTCCAGCCGGTGCGAGACGAAGATGAACGAGGCGCGCGACTTGAGCTGGCGCACCAGGCGGAACAGCGTGTCGATCTCGCGCTGCTCCAGCACCGAGGTGGGCTCGTCGAGCAAGATCACCAGGTGGCCCTGGCAGCGTTCTTCCAGCGCCAGCGCCTTGGCCAGCTCGATCATCTGCCGCTGGCCGAAGCTCAGCTCGCTGCACAGCATGCCCGGGTCGATATCGAGGTTGACCTTGGCCAGCTGCTGGCGCGCCGCGCGGTGCAGTTTTTTCCAGTTCAGCCAGCCAAAGCGCGAGAATTCGTCTTCGCGGCCCATGAACAGGTTCTCGGCCACCGACAGGTTGGGCAGGATCGACTGCTCCTGGTAGACCATGGCGATGCCCTGCGCGGTGGCACCGCGAGGGCCGTCGAGGACGATGGGCTGGCCGTCGAGCTCCAGGTGCCCTTCATCGGGCTGGTGCACGCCGGTGAGGATTTTCATCAGGGTCGATTTGCCGGCACCGTTCTCGCCGATCAGGCCGACCACTTCATGCTTGCGTACCTCAAGGTCGATGCCCTTGAGCACGGTGACGCCGTTGAAGCGCTTGGTGACATTGTTCAGGGTGAGCATGGCGGCTTTCCTCACTTGACGACCCGTGCCTTGGCACGGTCGAGGGCAATGGCGACGGCAGCGATGATCAACACCCCCTGCACACCTTGCTGGACATACGGCGCAACCCCCATCAGGACCATGCCGTTGCTCACCACCACCACGATCAGCACGCCCAGCAAGGTGACCAGCGGGCTGCCGTTGCCGCCGGCCAGCGAGGCGCCGCCGACCACGATGGCGGTGATCGCGGTGAACAGCTGGCCCTGGGCGATCAGCGCGTGCCCCTGGCCGAACTGCGCCACCGCAAGGATTGCCGCCAGGCCATAGAAGCCCCCGGCCAGGGCGAAGATGCCGATGCGTATGCGGTTGACGTTGACGCCATTGAGCCGCGCCAGGTCCTCGCCACCGCCGATCGCCAGGGCGTGGCGCCCGAGCACGGTATGGCGCGAGATGAAGTGCGCGACGCCCAGCGCCAGCACCACGATCCACACCGACAACGGCAGGCCGAGCAGGCGGTGCAAGGCGATGGCGCGCACGTCCATGTCCAGCACCCGCACGGTGTTGCCCTGCAGCAAGGCCGTGGCCAGGCCGATGCCGACGAAGCCCAGGCCCAGGGTGGCCATGAACGACGGGATGCGCAGTTTCACCTGCAGCAGGCCGTTGAGCAGGCCGGTGCCGGCGCCAACCGCAATGGCCACCGGCAAGGCCCACAGGCCAAGGGCGTGGGCATTGAGGTTGTTGCCCACCAGCAGGGCGAAGCACACGGCGGCGACCGCCACCACGCCTTCCACGGACAGGTCGATGCTGCCCATCTGGATCACGAACATCCCGCCCAGTGCCATCAGCAGTGGGATCGAACAGGCGGTGGCAATGCGCACCAGGTTCATCGGGTCGAAGAAGTTGCTGTTGATCGAACCGATGAGCAGGCCGATCAGCAGCAGGACAAGCAGTGACGAAAACCGTCGCAGGCGGGCCATGACGATAACTCCGGAAAACAGGCAGTAGAAAACCCTCGGCGTGCAGCCTGGCAGGCTGGCCGAATGAAAAAGGCGCTAGGGGTCAGGAGGTGTAGCGGATAGGCCCGGCCACGCGCCCCCAGAAATCATTCACGTCCACCACCGGGGTGGCCTTGAAGTTGCTCGCGTAGAACGCCTCGACATTGGCCTTGGTGACCAGTTGCGGGCGCACGTAGAACTCACGGTGCTCGTGCGGCTCCTGGGCCGGGTCGATGCGCCCGGTCTTGGCCGCGTGGCCCAGGGCCAGGCCCATGCTGCCGAGCCAGTAAGGGTCGAGGCTGGTGGTGGCGATGTATTCGCCGGTGCGAATGGCTTCGACGGCCTGCTCGATGCCATCGATGCCCACCACCGGGATCATCCCCGCCAGGCCTTCGCCACGCAGCGCTTCGAGCGCGCCCATGCCCATGTCGTCGTTGGCGCACCAGATGCCCTTGATGTCGCTGTTGAAGCGGGTCAGCCACGACTGCACGATGGGGAACGCCTTGTTCGCGCTCCAGTCGGCTGGCTGGAAGTCCAGCAGGGTGATGCCGGGGTACTTCTTCAGCGCGGCCTCCAGGCCACTGCGCCGGCCGATGGCCGCCACGTTGCTGAGGATACCGCCCAGGGCGACGATGCCGCCGCTGCCGCCCATGGCTTCGAACAGCTCGGTGGCCACCGCCTCGCCCACCGCCTGGCCGTCTTCGGAGATGTGCGCCACCCAGTAGGGGCTGTAGTCCCAGGGGTGCATGTCGTCGGGCTTGTTCCACACGGTGGTGACGTAGACCCCGGCCTTGACGCACTGCTCGATGATGGCGCGGGCGTCGGCGGAGTCGTTGGGCTCGATGTTGAGGATCAGGTTGCCTTCGGTCTTGGCGATCAGCGCGCGGATATCGGCGATGCCCTTCTGGCTGTTGCCTTCGGTGACCAGCGGCGAGTACGGCAGGCCCAGGCTGGCCGCGTAGGCCTGGCCGCCGCGGTTGAAGATGGCGTGGTAGGGGTTGGTCAGGGAGCGGAAGGAATTGGAAAACGTCAGTGTGGTCTGCGCCCAGAGCGCGGTGGGCATCAGCGCGGCCACGGCACCGACGCCGGCAAGGCCTGCGGCACCGACCAGCAGCAGCTTGCGCCGGGTGATGTCCAGCAGTTGGGTGGAATCATTGTTGTTATTCATTTGGCCTCCGGGTGCAGGGCACCGGGTGAGTACTGCCTGTTGTTTTTATGTAACCAACTAGTTATTTATAAATCTAACGCAGCGAGGATGCAATCTTTAATGTTTGTCAGGTCTGGCCCTATCGCCGGCAAGCCGGCTCCCACAGAGGACGGTGAGGCTTGCCGGCGATAGGGCCCTGGCAGGGTTCAGACTGCCTTGTGCAGCTCCCCACGCTCACTGCGCACCAGCACCTGCGAAGGCGCCAGGCTGCGCCCCAGGATCAGGTCGGCGCCCTTCTCGGCAATCATGATCGACGGCGCATTGGTATTGGAGCTGACCAACCTCGGCATCACCGAAGAGTCAACCACCCGCAAGCGCCGCACGCCCCGCACCCGCAACTGCGGATCGACCACGGCCATGGCGTCGATGCCCATCTTGCAGGTACCCACCGGGTGATACCCGGTGCGCCCGCAGCGCCGTGCGTAGTCTTCGTAGTCCGCCTGGGTACGCACGCTGTCGCCGGGGAAATGCTCGGCCTTGATGTAGCGGCTCAAGGACTGCTGGGCCATGATCTCGCGGCTGAGCTTGATGCCTTCGACCGACACGTGCAGGTCATACGGGTTGCTGATGTAGTTGGGGTCGATCAGCGGTGGCTGCAGCGGGTCGGCGCTGCGCAGGCGCACGCTGCCGCGGCTGCGCGGGCGCAGGAAGTACGAGTTGAGGGTACAGCCGGCGCCGGAGGGCACCGGCGGGATGCCCGCCTCCACCCCGGCACCGGGCAGGAAATGGAACTGCAGGTCTGGCACGCTGGCGCGCGAATCGCCGTACCAGAAGGCACCGGCCTCGGCGATGTTGGAGGTGACCGGGCCCTTGTTGAACAGCTTGTACTCCAGCCCCGCCAGCAACATCATGTGCGGCTTGGCGTACTTGTCCAGGCTCTGCGACCCCTTGAGCTCGTAGACGATGTCGATGTCGAAGTGATCCTGCAGGTTCTGCCCCACCCCGGGCAGGTCCTGCTTGACCTCGATGCCCAGGCGCTGCAGCTCCTCGGCCGGGCCGACGCCGGAGAGCATGAGGGTCTTCGGCGAGCCGATGGCGCCGGCCGCCAGCACCACCTCACGCTCGGCGGCCACGAAGCGCACCTCGCGCGAGCCGCTGCCCTGGACGTACTCGACACCCGTGGCCTGGCCGTTGTCGATGCGGATGCGGGTTACCAGGCAGTCGGTCTGGATGGTCAAGTTGGGCCGCTGGCGGGCCTTGCTCAGGTAGCCCTGGGCGGCACTGCAGCGGCGCCCGCCGCGCTGGGTGACCTGGTAGGCGCCGCAGCCTTCCTGGCGGGCGCCGTTGAAGTCGGCGTTGTAAGGGATGCCGGCTTCCTGGGCCGAGCGGATGAAGGCCTTGGTCACCTCGTTCACGCTGATCAGGTCGGACACCCCCAGCGGGCCTTCGGTGCCGTGGTATTCGTTGCTCAGGCGCTCGTTGTCCTCGGCCTTGCGAAAATACGGCAGCACCTCGCGGAAGGACCAGCCACGGCAGCCCTCCTCCTGCTCCCAGTCGTCATAGTCCTTGGCGTTGCCGCGGGTATAGACCATGGCATTGATCGAACCGCCACCGCCCAGCACCCGCCCTTGCGGGTACAGCACCGAACGGTTGTTCATGGTGCCTTGGGCCACGGTATCGAAGCCCCAGGTCAGCGGGCCGCCGGTCATCTTGAAAAAACCCACCGGCATATGGATGTAGGGGTTGGTATCGGCAGGCCCGGCCTCGAGCAGCAACACCCGCACATCCGCCTGCTCGCTCAGGCGCGCCGCCAGCACACAACCGGCGGAACCCCCACCGATAACGACGTAATCGTACATGCTTGTTTTCTCCGATCTTGTTGTTCTGCTGCCTGGATTCAGGCGCTGACCCACGGCGTGCGGGCACCCAGCTGCACATGCACGGACTTGAGCTCAGTGTACTCCTCCACCCCGTAGCGCCCGGCCTCGCGGCCAATGCCCGACTGCTTGAAGCCACCAGAGGGCAGCTCCGGCCCACCGGCAATGGTGGTGTTGACCCAGACCCGGCCAGCCTTGATCTGCCGCGTGGCCTGCAGCGCAGTTTCCAGGTTGCGGCTCCAGAGGCTGGCGGCCAGCCCGAAGGGCGTGTCGTTGGCCAGCGCCATGGCTTGCTCGAAGCTGTCGAAGGCAGTGATGGTCAGCACCGGGCCGAAGATTTCTTCGCGGGCGATGACCATCTGCGGGGTGACGTCGGCGAACACGGTGGGCTGCAGGTACATGCCCGTCGGCGATTCGATGCGCTGCCCGCCGCGCAGCAAGCGCGCGCCTTCGCGCCGCCCCTGCTCGATGTAGCCCAGCACCCGCTCCAGATGACGAGCCTCGGTGATCGAGCCGACCTGGGTGCCCGCGTGCAACGGGTCACCGATGCGCACCTTGTCGAGCAAGACGCAGATCTTCTCGGTCAGCGCCTGCTCCACCGAGCGCTCGACGATCAGGCGGCTGCCGCTGACGCAGCATTGGCCGGCATTGAAGCAGATGCCGAAGACGATGGCGTCGGCGGCCGCGTCCAGGTCGGCGTCGGCAAACACCACCTGCGGGTTCTTGCCGCCCAGTTCCAGGCCGACCTTCTTCATGTTGCCGGTGGCCGCGGCCATGGTCAGGCGGCCGACTTCGGTGGAGCCGGTGAACGACACCATGTCGATATCGGCATGCGCACTGATCGCCTGGCCGAGCACCGCACCCGGGCCGGTGAGCACATTGAGCACGCCGTCGGGCAGGCCGGCTTCCTGCATCAGCCCGGCCAGCATCAGGGTGGTACCTGAGGTCAGTTCGCTGGGCTTGGCCACCACGGTGCAGCCGGACGCCAGGATGAACGGCAGGCGCTCGGCGAGGATGAAGAACGGGAAGTTCCACGGCGTGATCAGCCCGACCACACCCACCGGCTCGCGCGTGACCAGCCCGAGCAGGCTGTCACCGAGGTTGTTGAAGCTGTCGCCGTGCAGGGCCTGGGCTTGCCCTGCGGCATATTCCCAGATGCCCGCGGCGCCCAGCACCTCACCGCGCGCCTGGCTGATCGGCTTGCCGGTCTCGAAAGTTTCCTGCAGCGCCAGCGCTTCGCTGTGCTGGCGGATCAGGGCGGCGGTGCGCAGCAGCACACCTGCCCGCAACGCACCACTGGAGCGGGCCCAGGTGCCGTGGTCGAAGGCCCGGCGGGCCGCCGCCACCGCCTGCTGCACGTCGTCGACGCCGGCAGCGGGGTAGACACTCACCGGCACCTCGTGGGACGGGCTGTAGCGCGTGACCTGGGTGGTCGCCGAACCCTGCGTCCAGCGGCCGTCGATGAACATTTCGAAGCGCCGCGGCTGCAGCGGCGGCGCCAGGCGTGGCGTGTTGTCGTTGTTATTCACGGGAAACATCCTCAGTACAGCGTTGTTGTTGTTCTGGCAAACCACCCGCACAGCGCATATCGAGCGGCTGCCGGTTGCCTACGTATAACTAACCGGTTGTTTACATACAAGCAGCGGGCTAAGCTTTGTTTGTCAGCCTTATGCCCCCGCGGCTAAGCTCATCGCCCCTACACCGCAGGCCATTGATTTCTGCGTCAGGAAGTACAGCACTCAAGCTCTGGAGAGCGTTCCACATGCCCAGCAAAGCCACCGAAGCGGTCAGCGCCCGCCCCACCCGGGATTCCGAAGCGACGCGCCTGAGAATCCTCAACGCCGCCAAGGTCGAATTCGCCAAACTGGGCTTGGCCGGCGCACGCATCGACAGCATCGCGCTGCGCGCCAAGTCCAACAAACGGATGATCTACGAGTACTTCGGCAACAAGGAGGGGCTGTTCGAAGCGGTCCTGGAGTCGGCCTACCAGGACATCCGCCAGGCCGAACGCAAGCTCAATCTCGAAGCGCTGGAGCCGGTCGAGGCGATCACCCAACTGGTGACCTTCACCTGGAAGTACTACCTGAAGAACCCGCACTTCCTGACCCTGGTCAACAGCGAGAACCTGCACAAGGCCGTGCACCTCAAGCGCTCCCAGGAAAAGATGCAGCAGATGCACGCGCCGATGGTGTCGATGGTCGCCCAGATCCTCGCCCGTGGCGTGGCCCAGGGCGTGTTCCGCGAAGGTGTCGACCCGGTGCAGCTGAACATCACGATCGCCGCGATCAACTACTACTACCTGAACAACCGCTTCACCGGCGAGATCATCTACGGCTTCGACCTGATGTCGCCCGAAGCCCTGCAGGCGCGCATCGACTTCAACGTGCAGACCATCCTCGGCATGCTGCGCCCCGCCTGACGCCCACGCTGCACGCAGCCCCTCCCGGCCACACCGCACGCCGCGAGGGGCTGCCCGGCTCATGCCAACCCCGCCACTTTCACGTCGCGCACGATCGGCGTGAACGCCATGCGCGTCAGCACGTCGCGCTCGATATCCACGCCTCGCGCCACCTCGATGAGCTCGATGCCTTCGGCCAGCAGGCGGAACACTGCGCGCTCGGTCACGTACAGCACCTCCTGGCCTGCACGAACCGCTTGCGGGCCGCTGAAAGTGATGTGGCGCACCTGCTCGACCAGCTTGGGCACCTCGCCACGGCGCTCGATCTGCAAGGCAGCGCCGACCTTCGCCACCTCCAGCCCCTTGGCCTCGAAGGCGCCGCAGAACACCACCTTGCGCGCCCCCTGGGTGATGTCGACGAAGCCACCGGGGCCGACCAGCGTGCCGCCCAGGTTGGACACGTTGACGTTGCCCTGCCCGTCCATCTCGCCCATGCCGAGGAACGCCAGGTCGACACCGCCGCCGCTGTAGAAGTCGAACTGGTCCAGCGAGGTGACGATCGCCTGCGGGTACTGCGCCGCGCCGAACATCGCACCGCCCATCATGCGGCCGTTGTGGATGCCCTGCTCGATGCTGCCCCAGTAGCTGTCCTGCAGGCCGCGCTCGGCGAGCAGCGAGGGGATGCCGCCGGGGATGCCGAAGCCAAAGTTCAGCGACATGCCCGGGACGAATTCATCGGCCGCACGCGCGGCGATGATGCGGCGGATATCGTCGGCCATCGGCGCCTCGCTGCGCGCCGCCTGGGGCAGGCACTCGCCGCTGATGGCCGGGTCGTAGTCGGCGGCCACGCACTGGCGCTGGTCCTCGACCACCACCACTTCATCCACCAGCACGCCAGGGATGCGCACCAGGCGTGCCGGCACGAAGGCGCTGTCGCTCAGGCCGCGGACCTGGGCGTAGACCTTGCCGCCGCTGTTGTGCGCCGCCAGCGCCAGGGCGTAGGCGTCCAGGTCGGCCGCCTCGTGGCACAGGCTGATATTGCCGCTGGGGTCGGCCAGGCTGCCGCGCACGATCGCCACATCGACCTTGAACGGCTTGTAGCGCAGGTAGTCCTGGCCATCGATGCTCAGCCGCTCGACCAGCGCTTGGCTGGCACTGGCGTTGCACTTGCCGCCGGCCACCTGCGGGTCGGCGAAGGTGCCCAGGCCAATGTGGGTGATCAGCCCCGGGCGGCCGGCGCCGATCTCGCGCATCAGGCTCATGATCACCCCGGCCGGCAGGCTGTAGGCCTGGATCTGCTCGTTGCGTGCCAGCGCCTGCATCTTCGCCGACCAGCTCCAGTGGCCACCGATCACCTTGCGCACCAGGCCCGGGTGGGCCAGGCGCTCCAGGCCGCTGCCGCGCCCGTCGCCGATGCCCAGGGCGTGCACCAGGGTCAGGTCGCGCGGGTGGCCGGTGCTCAGGAAGCGGGCTTCGATGGCCGCCAGCAAGGCGTCCGGCTCCAGCAAGGTGCCCGAGCCACAGATGGCCACGGTCGCGCCATCGGCTATCCGGCTGGCGACATCCGCTGCTGATGTACAGCTTCTTTTCATTGTTGTTTTCCTCATCGATCGCCCGGCCCCGGGCGACTCCAGGTGTGCAATTGAGTGCTTGACGGCCTGCCAAAGGGCGCTTTAAATAAATAACCAGTTGGTTACTTAAAAACACTTTAGAGCAGCCCGGAACAGAACACAACCCACGCGATGAACCCCCTCGTCGCCTCCCGGAAAGGAAAACAACAATGCCGCTTTCTGAAACACACCTGATGATCCAGGACGTTGCCCGGCGCTTTGCCGACCAGACCATCCGCCCGCTGGCCGAGCGCCTGGACCACGAAGAAAGCTTCCCCGCGCCGCTGTACCGGCAGATGGGCGAGCTCGGCCTGTTCGGCATCACCGTGCCCGAAGCCTTCGGCGGCGCCGGCCTGGACACCCTCGCCTATGCCCTGGTGATGGAAGAGCTGTCGCGCGGCTACGCCTCGGTCGCCGACCAGTGCGGCCTGCTGGAGCTGATCGGCACCCTGCTCGCGGTGCACGGCACCGCCGAGCAGCGCCAGCGCTATCTGCCGCCCTTGCTGCGCGCCGAGAAGCACCCGGCCTACTGCATCACCGAAGCCGAGGCCGGCTCCGATGTGTCGGGCATCCGCACCAGCGCCGTGCGCACCGAAACCGGCTGGCTGCTCAACGGCTCGAAGCTGTGGATTCACAACGCCCCGGTGGCCGACCTGGCGTTCGTCCTGGCGCGCACCGACCCTGCCGCCGGCAAGCGCGGCATGAGCATCTTCATCGTCGACTGCCACCTGGCGGGTGTGACCAAGGGCCCCAAGGAGCACAAGATGGGCCAGCGCGCCTCGCAGGTCGGCGGGCTGAACTTCGACAACGTCGAGCTGCCAGCCGATGCCCTGCTGGGCGTCGAGGGCCGTGGCTTCCACATCATGATGAGCGCCCTGGACAAGGGCCGTGTCGGCATCGCCTCGCTGGCCGTGGGCATCGCCCAGGCAGGGCTTGAGGCGGCGCTGGAATACGTGCCCCAGCGCAAGCAGTTCGGCAAGCCGATCGCCGACAACCAGGGCGTGCAATGGATGCTCGCCGACATGGCCAAGGACATCCGTGCCGCCCGCCTGCTGGTGCGCGACGCCGCCGAGCGCCTGGACCGCGCCGACAACGCCACCATCGCCTGCTCCATGGCCAAGTGCTTCGCCGCCGACATCGCCGTGGCGCAGACCGCCAATGCCGTGCAGCTGTTCGGCGGCAGCGGCTTCATCCGCGGCTTCGAGGTCGAGCGCCTGTACCGCGACGCCAAGATCACCCAGATCTACGAAGGCACCAACCAGATCCAGCGCACGATCATCGCCCGTGAGCTGCTCAACCAGGGAGCACGCGCATGACCACCCGCCCCGTTGCCTTGGTCACCGGCGCCCGCGCCGGCATTGGCCGGGCCATCGCCCTGGGCCTGGCGCAAGCCGGGTTCGACCTGGCCCTGGTCGACCTGCAGGCCGATGCCGCCCTGCAGGAGACGGCCGAACTGGCCAGCCGCCACGGCGCCCGCGCCGTGGCCCTGGCAGCAGACATCGCCGCCATCGACGGCCATGACGCCTTGCTCGATGCCGCCGAACAGGCGCTTGGCGCGCTGAGCTGCCTGGTCAACAACGCCGGCGTCTCGGTGCTGTCGCGCGGCGACCTGCTGGAGGTGACGCCGCAGAGCTACGACCGCTGCCAGCAGGTCAACACCCGCGGCACCTTCTTCCTGACCCAGGCCTTCGCCCGCCGCCTGGTGCGGCGCGAGGCCGGCCAGGCCCTGCGCAGCATCATCACCATCACCTCATCCAACGCCCAGGCGGTGTCGGTGCTGCGCGGCGAGTACGGCATTTCCAAGGCCGCTCTGTCGATGGCCTCGCGGCTGTTCGCGGTGCGCCTGGCCGAGGCCGGCATCGGCGTCTACGAGGTGCAGCCCGGGCTGATCGCCACCGAGATGACCGCCCCCTCCAAGGCCCGTTACGACGCCGAGATCGAACGTGGCCTGACCGCCATCAAGCGCTGGGGCCAGCCCGAAGATGTCGCCCGGGTGGTGGTCAGCATGGCCACCGGCGCCCTGCCCTACACCGTCGGCCACGCCGTGCCGGTGGACGGCGGCCTGCTGCTTCCCAAATTCTGACTGGAGTGACACGCATGTCCTTGAGCATCAACCTGCCCAGCGCCCAGGCCGGCCACCCGCTGCAGCGCTACACCCTGGTTGGCGAGCCGCTGCTGCCGCCGGCCAGCCCCCTGCCCGCCAACCGCATCGCCCTCTCGGCGGCCCATGTCGTCGCCGACCCGTTCAGCGCCAGCGCCCCCGGTGGCAAGGCGGCGATCGACTGGCGGCGGACGATGGATTACCGCCGCTACCTGCTGCAGCAAGGCCTGGGCATCGCCGAGGCGATGGACACCGCGCAACGCGGCATGGGCCTGGACTGGCCGACCGCGCTGGAGCTGATCGAGCGCACCCTGAGCGAAACCCGCGACATCCGCCATGCGGTGATCTTCTCCGGTTGCGGCACCGACCAGTTGCCAGCGGACCAGGCCCGCGACCTCGATGACGTGGTGCGTGCCTATGCCCAGCAGCGCGACGCCATCGCCAAGCTCGGCGGCCGCATGATCCTGATGGCCAGCCGCGCCCTGGCGCGGGTGGCGAAGACCCCGTTCGACTACCGCCTGGTGTACCGCAAGGTGCTGGCCGAGGCCGACCAGCCGGTGATCCTGCACTGGCTGGGCGAGATGTTCGACCCCGCGCTGCAGGGCTACTGGGGCGCCGAGCGCTTCGAGCAGGCGCTGGACACCTGCCTGGAGGTGATCCACGAGAACGTGGGCAAGGTCGATGGCATCAAGATTTCCCTGCTCGACAAGGACAAGGAGATCCTCATGCGCCGTCGCCTGCCGGCCTCGGTGAAGATGTACACCGGCGACGACTTCAACTACCCGCAGCTGATCGCCGGCGACGCGCACGGCTACTCCCACGCGCTGCTGGGCATCTTCGACGCCATCGCCCCGGCCGCCGCCCACGCCCTGGCCGCGCTGGCCGAAGATGACCTGGCGCGCTACCAGCGGCTGCTCGAACCGACCCTGCCGCTGGCCCGGTTGATCTTCAGCAGCCCGACCCAGTACTACAAGACCGGCGTGGTGTTTCTGGCCTACCTCAACGGCCACCAGGAGCACTTCGTGATGCTCGGCGGGCACCAGGCCATGCGCCCGCTGCCGTACTTCTGCGAAATCTTCCGCCTGGCCGACCAGGCCGGCCTGCTCGCCGACCCGGTGCTGGCCGTTGCCCGCATGAAGCGCCTGCTGGCGCTCTACGGCGTCGACGCCTAGCCCCTTGCGCAACGCCGCGGCCTGCGGCGTTGCGCCCTCTGCCACCTGCCCACGGTGATTGCCCCATGAACGTTTCATCCCTGGCGCAGCGCCTCGACCGCTGCTCGATCAACACCGCCACCCTCGGCCACCGCCTGCCCCTCGGCCAAACCCTGGAGCTGATCGCCCGCGCCGGCTTCGGCCAGGTCGCGCCCTGGCGCCGCGACCTGCAAGGCCAGGACCTGAAACAGGTGCGCCGGCAGCTGCGCGACTGCGGGCTGACGGTCAATGCCTACTGCCGCTCCACCTACCTGCCGGCGGCCAGCCGAGAGGCCTTCGCCGCCGCCGTGGCCGACAACCGCAAAGCCCTCGAAGAAGCCGCCGAGCTGCAGGCCGAGTGTTTCATCATGGTGGTCGGCGGCCTGGCGCAAGGTTCACGCGACCTCGCCGATGCCCGCCAGCAGGTGAGCGAAGGTATCGGCTGGCTGCTGGAAGATGCCCGCCGGCACGGGGTGGCCCTGGCCCTGGAGCCGCTGCACCCGATGTATGCGGCCGACCGCTCGTGCCTGTCGACCCTGGAACAGGCCCTGGACCTGTGCGAGGCCCTTGAGCCGGGGGGCTTCCAGAGCCTGGGCGTGGCCATCGATGCCTACCACTGCTGGTGGGACCCCAAGCTTGCCCAGCAGGTGCAACGCGCCGGTCAGCAGCAGCGCATCCTCGGCCTGCACCTGTCCGACTGGCTGGTGCCGACCCGCGACCTGCTGCTCGACCGCGGCATGATGGGCGATGGCGTCATCGACCTGCGTGGGTTGCGCCAGGGGGTGGAAGCGGCCGGGTATCAGGGCGCTATCGAGGTGGAGATCTTCTCGCGTGACAACTGGTGGCAGCGCCCGGCCGAGGAGGTGCTGCGCACCTGTGCCGAGCGCCTGCAGCAAAACTGCTGATTGGGGGGGACGAAAGCCAATCCTGTGGGAAAGCATTAATCGTACCGTACCGTACCACGCAGTACGGTACGGATGGATGATCAGCCGAACAGCTTGGCCAGGCACCCCAGCTTCTTCTTGTACGACCGCCGCGCCTCCAGCGCTTCGTCCATGCTCACCGGCAAGAACCGCGCTTGCTGGTTGGGCTGCATCTGCCCCACCAGGTCCAGGTCGGCGCTGATCACCGTGCCGATCATGGCGTAGCCCCCACCCGACACCGCATCGCGGTGCAGGATGATCGGTTCGAGCCCTGCCGGCACCTGGATCGAGCCGATCGGGTAGCAGCTGTCGACGATGTTCGAAGGGTCCGAGCCCGCCCCGAACGGCTGCTCGCGGGGCTGGAAGCTCAACGCGCCCCCGCCCTTGTAGCGGTAGCCGATGCGGTCCGCCTCCGACCCCACGGTCCAGGCATCGGTGAAGAAGCTCTGCGCCGCGGCCTCGCTCAGGCGATGGAAATACAACCCCGGCACCACCCGCAACACCACCTCGCCACCCAGCGCCTGGCGCAGCGCCATGGGCAGGCTGGCCCCGGCGCGGGTCTTGCCGCTGGCCTGGCCAACCGGCAGCACGTCACCCGCCATCAGCTTGCGCCCCTGATGGCCGCCAAGGGCGCCCAGGGCGTAGGTCGAGCGACTGCCCAGCACTTCAGGCACATCGATGCCCCCGGCCACGGCCAGGTAAGCCCGCGCCCCTGCCGTGGGGAAGCCCAAACGCAGCACCTGCCCGGCCCGGACGGCAAAGGCGGTGTACGGGTGCTGCTCACGGCCATCGAGCAGCACCGGCATCTGTGCGCCACACACCGCCACCAGGGCATCGTGCTGGAACTCGAGCTCCGGCCCCACCAGCGCGCATTCGATGCCGGCAGCGCCCGCCGGGTTGCCGACCAGGTGGTTGGCCGCACGCAGCGCGTACTGGTCGAGCGCGCCCGAGGGTGGGATGCCCAGGTGATAGAAGCCTTCGCGGCCAAGGTCCTGCACCGAGGTGGCCAGGCCAGGTTTGAGTACCTTGATCATGCCAGCGCCTCCTGCAGCGTCTTGGGGTAACCGACGGGGTCGGCGAGAAATGCATCCAGGGAGAACTCCACCGGGCGGATGCGCAGGTCGAAGCGCCCGTCCTCGACGTCGGCCACGGCCTGGTCGTAGCTGCGCCGGTCGATGGGCTTGAACTGCACGATGTCGCCCGGGCGGAAGAACACCATGTGCTCCTTCAGGTAGGCCAGGCTCTGCTGCGGGTCGTAGATCGGCGCCGGGGTGACGCCGAACATCTGGTAGCCGCCGGCGCCACGCACCGAATAGATGCAGCCGAAACAGCCGCCATGGCCGAGGGTGAGCTTGGGCGTGTCGGTGCGCGGGCGCAGGTACTTGGGCACCTGCAACTGGCGCTGCTGCTCGACCATCTGGAACATGAACGGCAAGCCGGCGACGAAGCCGACCATCGACACGAACCACGGCGCCCCACTGTGCGCGGCAACGAACGCCTCGACGTCGGCCAGGCCGTTGATCCGCGCGGCGTATTCCAGGTCGGTGCTCTGCGGGTCCTGGTGGCGGTCACGAAAACGCATCAGGGTTTCATGGGTCCAGGGGTCGTTGTACAGCACCGGGATCTCGATGATGCGCGTGCTCAACGAGCGCTCCGCCACGGCCTCGGCCTCGGCGCCGCGCACCGCTTCGAGCAGCGCCTCGGGCGCGATGCGGTCGGGGTCGAAGCGGATCTGGAACGAGGCGTTGGCCAGGCACACGTCGAGCACGCCCTCCAGCGCCAGGCGCTCGACGGCGCGGGTCACCGCCAGCCCTTTGAAGAAGGCCTCCAGCGACATGCTCTCGCTGACCTCGGCGAACAGGTGCTCGTCGGCACCGAAGCTGTAGCGGATGGGGGTGGTGGCAAGCGGCTCGGCCATGTCTGCTCCTTTTCTTGGAATCTTTATCGGTAAGGCAGGCAAAAACAATGCGGTGCGGCAAATGGCGCTTAACGCGGGGCGCGCACCTGGATACCGGCGCCATCCAGGGCCGCGCGCGTGGCCTCGACCAGGCCCAGGGCGCCGGGCGTGTCGCTGTGCAGGCAGATGGAGTCGAACTCGATGGCCAGGTCCTGGCCTTCGACGGTGCGCACCACGCCTTCCTGGCAGGCGCGCAGCACGCGCTCGGCAACCCGCTGCGGCTCGTAGCCGCGCACGTTGCGGGTGAACACGATCGAGCCACTGAGGTCGTATTCGCGGTCGGCGTAGAACTCACGCACCACCGGCTGGCCAAGCGCCTGGGCGATCCGGCAGATCACCGAACCCGGCATGCAGTACAGCAGCAGCGTGGGCTCGATCACTTGCAGGTTTTCCACCAGCAGCCGCGCCGCCTCTTCATCACGGGCCAGGTGCATGTACAGCGCACCATGCGGCTTGATGTGCTGCAGGCTGACGCCCTGGGCGCGGGCGATTTCACGCAGCGCGCCGAGCTGGTAGAGCATGTCGTCGACCAGCTCCTGGGCCGGCGCGTTGATGTGCCGGCGGCCAAAGCCGACCAGGTCACGAAAGCCCGGGTGCGCCCCCACGGCTACGCCCAGCTCCTTGGCCCGCTCGACCGTGCGGCGCATGGTGCCAGGGTCGCCGGCGTGGAAGCCGGTGGCGACGTTGGCCGAGCTGATGAACGCCATCAGCTCGTTGTCGACGCCATCACCGATGGTCCACGGGCCGAAACCCTCACCCATGTCCGAATTGAAATCCACCGCCTGCATGCTGGTTCTCCTGGTGCTTGTGGCTGCATGCAGGCCACGTTAGATTCTCCCCACCCCCTTGGGAAGATCTATAAACAGATAGGGTGTCTTCTGAAAAACAGATACCCAGGAGCCGTCATCGTGTCACTGACCCTGCGCCAGGTTCGCTACTTCGTCGCCACCGCCGAGATTGGCCAGATCTCCCAGGCCGCGATCCACCTGAACATCTCCCAATCGGCGGTGACCACCGCGATCAAGGAGCTCGAAGCGATGCTCGGCGTGCTGCTGTTCCAGCGCTCGCCCCAGGGCATGAACCTGACCGATGCCGGCCGGCACTTTCTCAACCGCGCCTACGTGATCTTGCGCAGCGTCGACGATGCGCTGAACAGCCCCCTGCCCGACGTGCGCGCCAGCGGCCTGCTGCGCCTGGCGGCCAGCTACACGGTGATTGGCTACTTCCTGCCCCACCACCTGCAGCGCCTGGCGCACTGGCACCCGGATGTGTCGCTGGAGGTGCACGAACAGGAGCGCAGCGCCATCGAGCAAGGCCTGCTGGACGGGCGTTTCGACATGGCCGTGGTGCTCACCGCCAACCTCACCCACCCGGACATCGTCTCCGAAACCCTGTTCAACTCCGAGCGCCGCCTGTGGCTACCCGGCCATCACCCGCTGTGCGAGCGCTCGGCGGTGAGCCTTGCCGACGTGGCCTGCGAGCCGTACATCCTGCTCACGGTCGATGAAGCCGAGCAGAGCGCCATGCGCTACTGGGAGCAGGCCGGCCAGCGGCCCACGGTGCGGGTGCGCACCAGTTCGGTGGAGGCGGTGCGCAGCATGGTCGCCAACGGCAGCGGCGTGGCGATCCTTTCGGACCTGGTGCACCGGCCCTGGTCGCTGGAGGGCAAGCGCATCGAGACCGTGACCATCAGCGACCCGGTGACGCCGATGAGCGTGGGCCTGGCCTGGCACCGCGAACGCGCCTTCAGCCCGGCGATGCAGGCGCTGCGCAATTACTTCCATGATGCCTTCCTGGCGCCGCAGCAGCTTTCGGCGCGGCGCTGACCCCGTGACCCGTGGCAGCCGAGCCTTTAGACTTGGCGCTTTTTCACCCAAGAGAGCCCGCCCCATGCGCATCACCAGCCCTTCAGCCGCGACCGCCTGCGGCCTGGCGGCGATCCTGCTGTGGAGCACGGCCAGCGGCCTGATCCGCAGTGTCAGCGAACACTTCGGCCCCATCGGCGGCGCCGCGCTGATCTACACCCTCGGCGCCGCGCTGCTGCTGATGCTGCTCGGCCGCCCGCGCCTGCGCAACGCCTCGCGGCTGTACCTGGTCAGCGGCTCGGCGCTGTTCGTGGCCTACGAGATCTGCCTGTGCCTGGCACTGGGGTATGCCGTCAGCCGTACCCAGGCGATCCAGTTGGTGGTGGTCAATTACCTGTGGCCGAGCCTGACGGTGTTGCTGGCGATCTTCATGAACCGCCAGCCGGCGCGCTGGTTGATCGTGCCCGGCACCGCCATTGCCCTGCTGGGAATTCTCTGGGTGGTGAGCAGCGACGGGCTGTCGCTGGCCAGCATCGCCAGCAACATTGCGTCCAACCCCTTGAGCTACAGCCTGGCGGCGGCCTGTGCGGTGACCTTTGCCTTGTACTGCAACGTGACCCGGCGCTATGCCAATGGGCAGAGTCATGTGGCGCTGTTCTTTGTGCTGACGGCTGGGGTGCTGTGGGTGAAGTACCTGTTCAGCAGCGAGGCGCTGCCGGCTTTTTCGCTGGTGCACAGCCTGGAGCTGCTGGCGGCGGCGGTGGGTATGGCCGGGGGTTATGCGCTTTGGAACATCGGCATCTTGCGCGGCAACCTGACGTTGCTGGCGACGGCTTCGTATGCGGCGCCGGTGTTGTCATCGGCGTTTGCTGCGGCTTGGCTTGGGGCGCAGCTGGGGTTGCAGTTCTGGCAAGGGGCGGTGTTGGTGACGGTGGGGTCGTTGTTGTGTTGGCAGGCGACGCGGGGGTGAGGGGCTAGTCACGGCTTTTTTGCTGGCCGTGAGATCGAGCGCCGCCCGCGCGGCGCTTGATCTGAAGATATCCAAACACGCTTACCGTGCGATCCTAAAATGTTCGCTACTGTCGAGTCATTCATAGCGCCCCCTGAACCAGGGTAGATTTCCACATCAATCATCCCCACTCGACCCTCCTACTTTCACCCTCCCTCATTCCTATCTGTCGGTATTTTTAATTCTTCGACCAATGAACAATCAAATCAACCATATGCCCCAACAGACCTTCAAAAGTGTCAAATTCTTCATACACGTTATCAAAAGCGACTCTGTCGCGCACCTGATACTTACCTCGCACCAAGTCCAACACATACTCATCTAAGTCACTGCCTCCGAAAACCAAAAAATCATCCATGCAGCCCGATTCACGCCCAAGCCTATTCATTCCAAGAAAATCATGTCGCGCTAATTTTCCATCAGCTTTCGTGCGCGTGCGACTTGAATAAATAAAAACACCACACGCAACTAGGCCGTCGAAATTCTGGAGAAAATCCAAATACTCAGGAGGTAGCGCAGCGGCCATTTCGCCCCACACAGCATTGGTTAAATTTGCTATATCACTCATCGTTGCAGGCGGCCCCAGATATATTTCGCCTTCATTCAACCGAGCGCGCAAATCTGCAATTTTTGCGTAAGTTGCATTCTTAAAACCCATGCACTCAACACCCCCGACCCTATATCCTATCTTTGAGCCTTGCTTGAAGCCTCACTTGGCCCAGCGCTAGACAAGGGGAACAGTGTGAATCTCTAGCCATTTAATCTCTCACAACGTCATGCCTGCCTTGACCTCCAACTCAAGCTATGGATACAGCTCAACATCTGCATAATTCAGTCCGTAGCCTCGAAGAATAACCAGTGCTGTCTCAGACACAACGAGCCGACGATCCTGAGCTATGCCAAAGTCAGAGGAACCTACAACTCCATGTACCTTCAACCATAGGAAGTCAGGAAGCACGATCAATGGATGCATTATCTTGAATTCTTCAGTTTTCTTTACCGCTGCAACATCTAACGTGAAGCCTGTGAGTTGATGCTGCGTCAGCGCCCTAGCCAAACGCTGCGTAATCACAAAGCAGGGAAATGCCTCAAGCAATTCATCGCCCAACCATCCAGAAAACTCATATTCCAAGAAACTTACATAGGGTGGTGTAATTGCAGTGTCGATGACCGCCCCTTCACCCAATCCTCCAGCGACCTCAGGCTCTATAAAGTAGAACATTTAACACCACATATAGCTTGTTGCAGGAGCGATCCTGAAGCTTTCAACTTCCTTCCCCACCTCGCTCCAACCTCTCCTGTTCAAGCAGATACTGAAAAAAAAGTTCATAGCTATCCCACGCCTCAATAAAATTCGAAAAATCCACAACTTCCAACCCATCAATATCTAATGCATCACACCAAACAACCCCGGGACCCTGCGAGACATTTAGCAAAATCAAGCTCCCAGCAGGCTCCGCAAGTGCAACATATTTGCTATTTAACCCCACTGCACGACGTAATCTCAGCGTTTCGCTAACCACGTTAAATTCCTCATCACCGCTGGCAATAGAGAAATGGCTAATACCACCTAAAAGCCCACCACTATAAAACCTTGAAATTTCTTTAAAATCCGTGGGCAATGTCACATTCAGCTTCTTCTCAATTTCCAGCACCTCGCCAGGTGGGCAAGCTTCAACCCCATAGAACGACACATACTTTTCTTTCAGAATCGAATTTTCAACCATCATAACTCCCTCCTAACTCAATTATTCAACCGCCACTGCCAGTACTCGCGGCAATCGACGTCAAATTTTTTCCTGTCGATCTTAAGGTCAGGATGAGGTTTACTCCTTCCATACTGACTGTGCAAAACGTTCTGCCCATAACGCCCTACACCGTGATAACGAGTACTGGCCTCTACCAGCGGCCCAGGTGCTTTCTGCCCTAAGTGGTGAAGGGTTACGAAGCTTCCATCGGAAAGCTGTGGAGACAACCCTCTTTCAGCAGCTTCCCTGTTGGTCTTTCCAACGAACCGCTTATCCCCTCCCGATCGCACCTGCTGCCAATCTATATCTCTCCGCTGATAAACTTTATAAGTATAATCCGTACCTGCCGAGCGTGTCGCTCTCCATTCAACTGCCTGATTACTAAAATACTTCAGTTTGCGCTGATAGCTTCGCCCTTGCCCAGCATCCGCCTTTGACAAGACCTTTACGTTACTGAGATTAGAACCCAGCCCTTGAACCTTAAATTCATAGCGAGCTTCGAAGGCTTTCCCTCCCTTTGCCCCAATCCCCCCTCCAAGTAAGGTGCCTCCGAGGGCCATCAACTTCTGGCCATCAGATCCTTCACCATAAAGTTCTCCACCCGCCCAATGCCCCGCCATCCCTCCTACAATGCCGCCGGCCATACCTGCGACTACCAGTATTGGACTTGCCAGCACTAAGGCACTGGCAAGGCCGGTTGCCATCAAGGCGCGCTCTAGCACAACAGGCACTTCAGGTTCTATCTCATCCGTGGTCGCAGTTCCGCCGCCGATGCATACGTTTGCGGAACCCACGCAGATCTTCGCGTCGCATACGCTTCGGTCCCCCACGCGTGCAGCAGACTGACCGTTGATGTAAACCGAAGTACTTCCTTGAGCCACTCTCCCCATAGCGCCGGGATGATCATCACATTGAACAGTGTCCAAATGCGCCCTGGCCGCAGGACGGCCGTTTATATGGACGTTGTCCGATCCCGAAACAATCTGCCCGGTCTCCCTGCATGCAAATGACAGTCTGCCTATGAGCTGGCCAATGCCGGCACCTGTCGTAGCCCCCGCACCTACCATAGCTGCCAGCGCCGCCGCACCTATGCCGCCGGTTCCGACGATAGCGATACCGATAAGGGCTGCCCCCGCTCCGACCGCCAGCCCCGAGAGCAGGCCACCAAACGCACTAGAGTGCTCAATCGCATCCCCCTGCCTCGCTGCGGCACTCATGCCTCATTAGGCTTTTGTGGTGCCTCGTCTTGAACCGGGAGCGAGCGAAGCTCCAAGCTCTGAACCACAGCATCGAACGCACCCCGCTCTTCGGGCGTCATACCCTTCGGATGGTTACTGGTTCCCGTCAACTGAACGAGTAAAGGGCGATTGTGCTCATCGTGGTGCATAAACATGACCTGCACCTGATGAACTAGCTGGCCTTGTTGCCGCCACCGAAACTCGACGCAACGCGCATCAACTCCTGCCACCTGCGTCGGTGAAATAGGCTGTATCCACTGCACATGCGAAAGCGATTTTTTCAATTCACCCAGTAACTGCTGGGCGAGGGTTTCCAGATCATCTTCTGAATGCACAGGTGAGCGCCCGACCACTAATGAAAAAGGGCTCGGCCCTATGTCTGTCAGTGTAAAGACATGAAAAGTTTTATCTTTCAAATCCGAGGCCCGTACAAAACTGAATTCATTCGCCAAGAAACGCTGCGGCGCTGGTGGTTTCATCTCCTCTTGTGCGACGCGTTCGTTTTCGATGCGTTCCTGTTCCTCACGCCTTTCGAAAATCCGGTCGTAGATACTTTTGCGATACATAAAGACGGCTCCCTGCCCTTCACTCGGATTTATTGAGATTGATGATCGTGCTGCCATCCACATCCACCACCACGCCAGACAACTTGATGGTCCCGTCCTGGTTCATCACCAACTTGCTCTTCCCCACTTCGAGGGTGATGGACTGCGCGGCACTCAAGTTGATATGCCCCTGGTCGACAGTGACGAAGTAAGACCCTTCTTCCACCGCAATACTGGTTTCCAGCCTGATGGTTTGCGCCTGCTTGCCCGTTACTTTGATGGTGCGGTTGCCACCAACGATGAGCCTGTCGTCTGCCTCCACTTCCGTGTACAGGTCTCGTTCGGCGTGCAGGCTGACCTGTTCGGCGCCGGCCTTGTCTTCGAAGCGCAGAAAGTTGGCGGTACGGCCCGTGCCATTGATCGAGCGAGTGAGTATTCCGCTCTGGGTCTTGTTCGCCGGCAGTGGCCAGGGCGGCGGGTTGCCGATGTTGTAGACGCTGCCGATGACCAAAGGCCGGTCGGGGTTGCCCTCGAGGAACACCACCACCACTTCGTCACCCACCCGCGGTATCTGGATGCTGCCGAAGCCACCGCTGGCCCCGGCCTGTGCCACCCGCACCCAGCTGGAGCTGCCGGCGTTGTAATCACCCTGGCGGTCCCAGTGGAACTGCACCTTCACCCGCCCCAGTTCGTCGGTGAAGATTTCCTCGCCGGGCGGGCCGACGACGATGGCGGTCTGCGGGCCGTTGATGACCGGGCGGGCGGTGTTGGCCTGGGGGCGAAACGGGATCTTCTTGCGCACGCAGGTGAAGGTGTTGAAGTAGCTGGCCTGCTGCCCGGTGAGGTAGTTGTTGTGGCCTTCACAGGCCACGCTCAACAACAGGAATTCGCGCTCGTCCACCTGAGTGTCGGTATGGGCCGGGTGTTGCAGCAATTCGAAACTATGACCCGGGCGCATGGCGCGGCAGTTACTGGCGCCTTCAAACCATTTGGCGCGCACTTCCAGCGCCTCCAGGCGCGTGCGCAGCAAGGCCTCGCCGTCGTTGTAGGTGCCATGGGTGTATTGGCCAGGGTCGTACACCTCCAGGCATTGCACATCGCCTTGCTCGTTCACGCTGTTCATCATGACCGGCAGTAAGTTGCGCGGCTGGCGATAGTCGAAGGTCTGCAGGGCGAACTTGCCGGCCGCCAGCTGGCGATGGCCGCACCAGCGCGTGATGGCGTCGGCGGTTTCAGTCACCGAGTTTCGGTGACCGAATGTGCGGCTGCTCGGGCAGCTGCTCCGCCAAGCGCGAGGTGTCGCTGATAACCAGCACATGGCTCTGCGCGCTGTGCTCGAAGTGATAGAACATGCCCGCCTGCTCGAGCAGGCGGTGAATGAAGCTGAAGTCGCTTTCGCGGTATTGGGTGAGGTAGCTGTGACGCTTCTGCGGGCGGTACAGGCAGAAGCGGAAGCTGGCGTATTGCGGGTACAACGCAAATACCTCGCGCAGTACCTCCTCCACCGTGCAGTCCTGGAAGATACGCGTGTCGATGCGGTGCTCAAGCAGTGAAAGCCAAGGTTTGAGGGTTGCACTGTAGCGGTTCAGGGCACCATCGCTGCCCAGGCTGGCAAAGCGCGTGAGGTAGCCGTTGATGAACCGTGGCGCGGCATCGGCCAACTCGATCTCGATACTGACCTGCTGGCCGATCATCGACTTGAGCGGCAGCTGGGCATTGTCGCTGATCAGCATCAGCTCGTAGGCGAACGCCTGTGACATGCCGTCACTGCCGTTGAAGCGCTCCAGCAGCAACACCGCCGCCGGCTTTGCCGGGTGCAGGAACTTGAATAATCGACGGTGCTGGGGCGCCAGCCACTCGCCTGGGTCCATGCTCATCACGCTCTCCTTGGCACGCATTGGTTGCGAAGGAGGCGCAGGTTAGGGAGCGGGAAATGGGCTGACAATGAACGTGGTGTTTAGGGTGAAGGGTGGTTGCTGGGCATAGGCTACGGCTGAATTCACCATTTCCTACATGGCCTGCGATCGACGCGTGCCGGTACATGACCCGGCGTGGGGCTCGGTGCCGCTGCGGTGCGGGTTTCAGCCATGCACATGGCTATTCTGGCGTTGTGCTTTTATCGCGGATGACTCCGCGCTACCGGGCAGCGATGGAATTATCAGGCTACAAATTATCCTTTCCTGCCAAATGATTAGTTCAGTGTTGGTGTTGCCAGGGGCTAGTCACGGCTTTTTGGGTAGCCGTGAGATCGAGCGCCGCCCGCGCGGCGCATCGCGGATAAATCCGCTCCCACATTTGTTGCAACGTGCCACAGTCTGTCAGGCCATGGTTGTCCGCCTTTGGCGCCCGCCGAAAAATTCAGGCGAGCCCAGCGCCCCCCAAAAAAATCGCGTCGTACTCACAAGGCTGGCAACCATGGCCTATCAGGCATAGGCACGTTGCAACAAATGTGGGAGCGGATTTATCCGCGATGCGCCGCGCGGGCGGCGCTCGATCTCATGAACGACACACATCCAACGCCAAACCACCCTCCCCGCGCGGCGCTTGATCTGAAGATATCCAAACACGCTTACCGTGCGATCCTAAAATGTTCGCTACTGTCGAGTCATTCATAGCGCCCCCTGAACCAGGGTAGATTTCCACATCAATCATCCCCACTCGACCCTCCTACTTTCACCCTCCCTCATTCCTATCTGTCGGTATTTTTAATTCTTCGACCAATGAACAATCAAATCAACCATATGCCCCAACAGACCTTCAAAAGTGTCAAATTCTTCATACACGTTATCAAAAGCGACTCTGTCGCGCACCTGATACTTACCTCGCACCAAGTCCAACACATACTCATCTAAGTCACTGCCTCCGAAAACCAAAAAATCATCCATGCAGCCCGATTCACGCCCAAGCCTATTCATTCCAAGAAAATCATGTCGCGCTAATTTTCCATCAGCTTTCGTGCGCGTGCGACTTGAATAAATAAAAACACCACACGCAACTAGGCCGTCGAAATTCTGGAGAAAATCCAAATACTCAGGAGGTAGCGCAGCGGCCATTTCGCCCCACACAGCATTGGTTAAATTTGCTATATCACTCATCGTTGCAGGCGGCCCCAGATATATTTCGCCTTCATTCAACCGAGCGCGCAAATCTGCAATTTTTGCGTAAGTTGCATTCTTAAAACCCATGCACTCAACACCCCCGACCCTATATCCTATCTTTGAGCCTTGCTTGAAGCCTCACTTGGCCCAGCGCTAGACAAGGGGAACAGTGTGAATCTCTAGCCATTTAATCTCTCACAACGTCATGCCTGCCTTGACCTCCAACTCAAGCTATGGATACAGCTCAACATCTGCATAATTCAGTCCGTAGCCTCGAAGAATAACCAGTGCTGTCTCAGACACAACGAGCCGACGATCCTGAGCTATGCCAAAGTCAGAGGAACCTACAACTCCATGTACCTTCAACCATAGGAAGTCAGGAAGCACGATCAATGGATGCATTATCTTGAATTCTTCAGTTTTCTTTACCGCTGCAACATCTAACGTGAAGCCTGTGAGTTGATGCTGCGTCAGCGCCCTAGCCAAACGCTGCGTAATCACAAAGCAGGGAAATGCCTCAAGCAATTCATCGCCCAACCATCCAGAAAACTCATATTCCAAGAAACTTACATAGGGTGGTGTAATTGCAGTGTCGATGACCGCCCCTTCACCCAATCCTCCAGCGACCTCAGGCTCTATAAAGTAGAACATTTAACACCACATATAGCTTGTTGCAGGAGCGATCCTGAAGCTTTCAACTTCCTTCCCCACCTCGCTCCAACCTCTCCTGTTCAAGCAGATACTGAAAAAAAAGTTCATAGCTATCCCACGCCTCAATAAAATTCGAAAAATCCACAACTTCCAACCCATCAATATCTAATGCATCACACCAAACAACCCCGGGACCCTGCGAGACATTTAGCAAAATCAAGCTCCCAGCAGGCTCCGCAAGTGCAACATATTTGCTATTTAACCCCACTGCACGACGTAATCTCAGCGTTTCGCTAACCACGTTAAATTCCTCATCACCGCTGGCAATAGAGAAATGGCTAATACCACCTAAAAGCCCACCACTATAAAACCTTGAAATTTCTTTAAAATCCGTGGGCAATGTCACATTCAGCTTCTTCTCAATTTCCAGCACCTCGCCAGGTGGGCAAGCTTCAACCCCATAGAACGACACATACTTTTCTTTCAGAATCGAATTTTCAACCATCATAACTCCCTCCTAACTCAATTATTCAACCGCCACTGCCAGTACTCGCGGCAATCGACGTCAAATTTTTTCCTGTCGATCTTAAGGTCAGGATGAGGTTTACTCCTTCCATACTGACTGTGCAAAACGTTCTGCCCATAACGCCCTACACCGTGATAACGAGTACTGGCCTCTACCAGCGGCCCAGGTGCTTTCTGCCCTAAGTGGTGAAGGGTTACGAAGCTTCCATCGGAAAGCTGTGGAGACAACCCTCTTTCAGCAGCTTCCCTGTTGGTCTTTCCAACGAACCGCTTATCCCCTCCCGATCGCACCTGCTGCCAATCTATATCTCTCCGCTGATAAACTTTATAAGTATAATCCGTACCTGCCGAGCGTGTCGCTCTCCATTCAACTGCCTGATTACTAAAATACTTCAGTTTGCGCTGATAGCTTCGCCCTTGCCCAGCATCCGCCTTTGACAAGACCTTTACGTTACTGAGATTAGAACCCAGCCCTTGAACCTTAAATTCATAGCGAGCTTCGAAGGCTTTCCCTCCCTTTGCCCCAATCCCCCCTCCAAGTAAGGTGCCTCCGAGGGCCATCAACTTCTGGCCATCAGATCCTTCACCATAAAGTTCTCCACCCGCCCAATGCCCCGCCATCCCTCCTACAATGCCGCCGGCCATACCTGCGACTACCAGTATTGGACTTGCCAGCACTAAGGCACTGGCAAGGCCGGTTGCCATCAAGGCGCGCTCTAGCACAACAGGCACTTCAGGTTCTATCTCATCCGTGGTCGCAGTTCCGCCGCCGATGCATACGTTTGCGGAACCCACGCAGATCTTCGCGTCGCATACGCTTCGGTCCCCCACGCGTGCAGCAGACTGACCGTTGATGTAAACCGAAGTACTTCCTTGAGCCACTCTCCCCATAGCGCCGGGATGATCATCACATTGAACAGTGTCCAAATGCGCCCTGGCCGCAGGACGGCCGTTTATATGGACGTTGTCCGATCCCGAAACAATCTGCCCGGTCTCCCTGCATGCAAATGACAGTCTGCCTATGAGCTGGCCAATGCCGGCACCTGTCGTAGCCCCCGCACCTACCATAGCTGCCAGCGCCGCCGCACCTATGCCGCCGGTTCCGACGATAGCGATACCGATAAGGGCTGCCCCCGCTCCGACCGCCAGCCCCGAGAGCAGGCCACCAAACGCACTAGAGTGCTCAATCGCATCCCCCTGCCTCGCTGCGGCACTCATGCCTCATTAGGCTTTTGTGGTGCCTCGTCTTGAACCGGGAGCGAGCGAAGCTCCAAGCTCTGAACCACAGCATCGAACGCACCCCGCTCTTCGGGCGTCATACCCTTCGGATGGTTACTGGTTCCCGTCAACTGAACGAGTAAAGGGCGATTGTGCTCATCGTGGTGCATAAACATGACCTGCACCTGATGAACTAGCTGGCCTTGTTGCCGCCACCGAAACTCGACGCAACGCGCATCAACTCCTGCCACCTGCGTCGGTGAAATAGGCTGTATCCACTGCACATGCGAAAGCGATTTTTTCAATTCACCCAGTAACTGCTGGGCGAGGGTTTCCAGATCATCTTCTGAATGCACAGGTGAGCGCCCGACCACTAATGAAAAAGGGCTCGGCCCTATGTCTGTCAGTGTAAAGACATGAAAAGTTTTATCTTTCAAATCCGAGGCCCGTACAAAACTGAATTCATTCGCCAAGAAACGCTGCGGCGCTGGTGGTTTCATCTCCTCTTGTGCGACGCGTTCGTTTTCGATGCGTTCCTGTTCCTCACGCCTTTCGAAAATCCGGTCGTAGATACTTTTGCGATACATAAAGACGGCTCCCTGCCCTTCACTCGGATTTATTGAGATTGATGATCGTGCTGCCATCCACATCCACCACCACGCCAGACAACTTGATGGTCCCGTCCTGGTTCATCACCAACTTGCTCTTCCCCACTTCGAGGGTGATGGACTGCGCGGCACTCAAGTTGATATGCCCCTGGTCGACAGTGACGAAGTAAGACCCTTCTTCCACCGCAATACTGGTTTCCAGCCTGATGGTTTGCGCCTGCTTGCCCGTTACTTTGATGGTGCGGTTGCCACCAACGATGAGCCTGTCGTCTGCCTCCACTTCCGTGTACAGGTCTCGTTCGGCGTGCAGGCTGACCTGTTCGGCGCCGGCCTTGTCTTCGAAGCGCAGAAAGTTGGCGGTACGGCCCGTGCCATTGATCGAGCGAGTGAGTATTCCGCTCTGGGTCTTGTTCGCCGGCAGTGGCCAGGGCGGCGGGTTGCCGATGTTGTAGACGCTGCCGATGACCAAAGGCCGGTCGGGGTTGCCCTCGAGGAACACCACCACCACTTCGTCACCCACCCGCGGTATCTGGATGCTGCCGAAGCCACCGCTGGCCCCGGCCTGTGCCACCCGCACCCAGCTGGAGCTGCCGGCGTTGTAATCACCCTGGCGGTCCCAGTGGAACTGCACCTTCACCCGCCCCAGTTCGTCGGTGAAGATTTCCTCGCCGGGCGGGCCGACGACGATGGCGGTCTGCGGGCCGTTGATGACCGGGCGGGCGGTGTTGGCCTGGGGGCGAAACGGGATCTTCTTGCGCACGCAGGTGAAGGTGTTGAAGTAGCTGGCCTGCTGCCCGGTGAGGTAGTTGTTGTGGCCTTCACAGGCCACGCTCAACAACAGGAATTCGCGCTCGTCCACCTGAGTGTCGGTATGGGCCGGGTGTTGCAGCAATTCGAAACTATGACCCGGGCGCATGGCGCGGCAGTTACTGGCGCCTTCAAACCATTTGGCGCGCACTTCCAGCGCCTCCAGGCGCGTGCGCAGCAAGGCCTCGCCGTCGTTGTAGGTGCCATGGGTGTATTGGCCAGGGTCGTACACCTCCAGGCATTGCACATCGCCTTGCTCGTTCACGCTGTTCATCATGACCGGCAGTAAGTTGCGCGGCTGGCGATAGTCGAAGGTCTGCAGGGCGAACTTGCCGGCCGCCAGCTGGCGATGGCCGCACCAGCGCGTGATGGCGTCGGCGGTTTCAGTCACCGAGTTTCGGTGACCGAATGTGCGGCTGCTCGGGCAGCTGCTCCGCCAAGCGCGAGGTGTCGCTGATAACCAGCACATGGCTCTGCGCGCTGTGCTCGAAGTGATAGAACATGCCCGCCTGCTCGAGCAGGCGGTGAATGAAGCTGAAGTCGCTTTCGCGGTATTGGGTGAGGTAGCTGTGACGCTTCTGCGGGCGGTACAGGCAGAAGCGGAAGCTGGCGTATTGCGGGTACAACGCAAATACCTCGCGCAGTACCTCCTCCACCGTGCAGTCCTGGAAGATACGCGTGTCGATGCGGTGCTCAAGCAGTGAAAGCCAAGGTTTGAGGGTTGCACTGTAGCGGTTCAGGGCACCATCGCTGCCCAGGCTGGCAAAGCGCGTGAGGTAGCCGTTGATGAACCGTGGCGCGGCATCGGCCAACTCGATCTCGATACTGACCTGCTGGCCGATCATCGACTTGAGCGGCAGCTGGGCATTGTCGCTGATCAGCATCAGCTCGTAGGCGAACGCCTGTGACATGCCGTCACTGCCGTTGAAGCGCTCCAGCAGCAACACCGCCGCCGGCTTTGCCGGGTGCAGGAACTTGAATAATCGACGGTGCTGGGGCGCCAGCCACTCGCCTGGGTCCATGCTCATCACGCTCTCCTTGGCACGCATTGGTTGCGAAGGAGGCGCAGGTTAGGGAGCGGGAAATGGGCTGACAATGAACGTGGTGTTTAGGGTGAAGGGTGGTTGCTGGGCATAGGCTACGGCTGAATTCACCATTTCCTACATGGCCTGCGATCGACGCGTGCCGGTACATGACCCGGCGTGGGGCTCGGTGCCGCTGCGGTGCGGGTTTCAGCCATGCACATGGCTATTCTGGCGTTGTGCTTTTATCGCGGATGACTCCGCGCTACCGGGCAGCGATGGAATTATCAGGCTACAAATTATCCTTTCCTGCCAAATGATTAGTTCAGTGTTGGTGTTGCCAGGGGCTAGTCACGGCTTTTTGGGTAGCCGTGAGATCGAGCGCCGCCCGCGCGGCGCATCGCGGATAAATCCGCTCCCACATTTGTTGCAACGTGCCACAGTCTGTCAGGCCATGGTTGTCCGCCTTTGGCGCCCGCCGAAAAATTCAGGCGAGCCCAGCGCCCCCCAAAAAAATCGCGTCGTACTCACAAGGCTGGCAACCATGGCCTATCAGGCATAGGCACGTTGCAACAAATGTGGGAGCGGATTTATCCGCGATGCGCCGCGCGGGCGGCGCTCGATCTCATGAACGACACACATCCAACGCCAAACCACCTTCCCCAACCGAACATTCCGCGCAGCACACCGTCATAACTTGAGCACATGCCGACCCGCAGCGAGGACGCGAAATGACCCAGCCCGACCCGTCATACGTCAAATGGCTCGAAGACCGCTCCATGCTCAAGGCCTCGCAAGCGCGGGCGCGCTTGTATTCCGGCCAGTCACGCCTGTGGCAGAACCCCTACGCCGAGGCGCAGCCGCGCCGGGCCACGGAAATCGCCTCAGTGTGGCTGACCGTCTACCCCGACGCCATCATTGCGCCCGAAGGCGACTCGGTGCTCAGCGCGCTGGGCCACGAGGCGCTGTGGAAGCGCCTCTCGGACATGGGCGTGCAAGGCATCCACACCGGCCCCATCAAGCAGTCCGGCGGCGTGCGTGGGCGCGATTTCACCCCCAGCATCGACGGCAACTTCGACCGCATCAGCTTCGACATCGACCCGCTCTACGGCAGTGAACAGGAGCTGGTGCAGATGAGCCGCATGGCCGCGGCGCACAACGCCGTGACCATCGACGACCTGATCCCTTCGCACACCGGCAAGGGCGCGGACTTTCGCCTGGCCGAGCTGGGCCATGAGGCGTTCCCCGGGCTCTACCACATGGTCGAGATCCGCGAGGAGGACTGGCCGTTGCTGCCGGACGTGCCGCCCGGGCGCGATGCGCTCAACCTGCTGCCGGCCCAGTGCGACGAGCTCAAGGCGCGCCACTACATCGTCGGCCAGCTGCAGCGGGTGATCTTCTTCGAGCCGGGGGTCAAGGAAACCGACTGGAGCGTGACCGCGCCGATCACCGGGGTCGACGGCAAGACCCGGCGCTGGGTGTACCTGCACTACTTCAAGGAGGGCCAGCCCTCGCTCAACTGGCTGGACCCAAGCTTCGCCGCGCAACAGATGATCATCGGCGATGCCTTGCACGCGCTGGACTGCCTGGGCGCGCGCGGCCTGCGCCTGGACGCCAACGGCTTTCTCGGCGTGGAAACCCGCGCCAGCGGCACTGCCTGGTCGGAGAGCCACCCGCTGTCGATCGTCGGCAACCAGCTGATCGGCGGCATGATCCGCAAGGCCGGGGGCTTCAGCTTCCAGGAGCTGAACCTGACCCTGGACGACATCGCGCAGATGTCCAAGGGCGGCGCCGACCTGTCCTACGACTTCATTACCCGCCCGGCCTACCAGCATGCCTTGCTCACCGGCGACACCGAGTTCCTGCGCCTGATGCTCAAGGAGATGCAGGCCTTCGGCATCGACCCGGCGTCGTTGATCCACGCCCTGCAGAACCACGATGAGCTGACTGTCGAGCTGGTGCACTTCTGGACCCTGCATGCCCATGACATGTACCTGTTCAAGGGCCAGACCCTGCCCGGCAGCATCCTGCGCGAGCACATTCGCGAAGAGATCTACGAGCGCCTGTCCGGCGAGCATGCGCCGTACAACCTGCGCTTCGTCACCAATGGCATCTCCTGCACCACCGCCAGCCTGATCACCGCGGCGCTGGGCATTCGCGACCTGGACCGGCTTGGCGCGGCCGAGATCGAGCAGATCCAGAAGGTGCACCTGCTGCTGGTGATGTACAACGCCATGCAGCCTGGGGTGGTGGCGCTGTCGGGCTGGGACATGGTCGGCGCGCTGCCGTTGCCGGCCGAGTCGGTGGCCGAGCGCATGCTCGATGGCGATACCCGCTGGATCCACCGCGGCGGCTATGACCTGGCCGGGCTGGCGCCGCAGGCCGAGGTGTCGGTGCGCGGCATGCCACGGGCACGCGCGCTGTATGGCAGCCTCGACAGCCAGCTGGAAAACCCCGATTCGTTTGCCAGCAAGGTGAAGAAGCTGCTTGCCGTGCGCCAGGCCTATGGCATCGCCACCAGCCGCCAGGTGCTGGTGCCCGAGGTCAGCAGCCCGGGGTTGCTGGTGATGGTGCATGAGCTGCCGGCCGGGCGCGGGATACAGATCAGCGCGCTGAACTTCGGCCAGGCGGTGATTGCCGAGGAGCTGCAGCTGACCGGGTTCACGCCGGGGACGGTGGTGGACATGATCAACGAGACGGTCGAGGGCGACCTGACCGAGGATGGGCGGTTGATGATCAACCTGGACCCGTTCGAGGCGCTGTGTTTGCGGATCGTCAACAGCAGTGGGCATGTTTGAGCCTGCTGCGGCCCTATCGCCGGCAAGCCGGCTCCTACAGAAAACTGTGGGGTCCATGTGGGAGCCGGCTTGCCGGCGATGAGGCCGCAGCAGACAACTTGCATTTACCGCCCCAGGGGCATAGTTTCCCGGGCATTCCTTTCCCTGCCCAGGAGCCCCCCATGTACACCGGTATCGTCCAGGCCGTGCGCCCTCTTCTTGCGGTAACCACTCACCCGGGCCACAACGAGTTCACCGTCGAGCTCACCCCCGAGCTGCTCGACGAGCTGAAGATCGGCGCCAGCGTCAGCGTCGAAGGCACTTGCCTGTCGGTTACCGAAATCGCCGGCACCCAGGTCAAGTTCGACGCCATGACCGCCACCCTGGAGCGCACCAACCTGCGCTTCTTCAAGGCCGGCCAAGGCGTGAACATCGAGCGGTCGGCGAAGATGAACGCCGAAGTCGGCGGCCACCTGATGGCCGGCCACATCGCCACCACCGCCGAAATCGTCGAGCTGTCGATCGAAGAAACCGGCGCCTTCATCACCTTCCGCATGCCGCCGGAGTGGGCCAAGTACGTGTTCGCGCGGGGGTTTCTGGGGGTCAATGGCTGCAGCCTGACCGTCGCCGATGTGGACGACACGCTGGTGAAAATCAACCTGATCCCGGAAACCCTGCGCCAGACCACCTTCGCCCGCTACAAGGCCGGCGAGCTGATCAACATCGAGGTGGACCACCAGACCATGGTGCTGGTCGATGTGGTGGAGCGCACGCTGAAAAACACCCTGGCTCGGGAAAAGTTGTTGCCCTGAAGGGCCTCATCGCCGGCAAGCCGGCTCCCACAGGCACAGCACTGCCTGTAAATGTGGGAGCCGGCTTGCCGGCGATAGGGCCGGTGCGGCCAACATCACACGCTGCGGGTAATCCCGCCATCGACGCGGATGTTCTGCCCGGTGATGTACGCGCCGCCCTCGCTGGCCAGGAAGGCTACGGTGGCGGCGATTTCCTCCGCCTTGCCATAGCGCTTGAGCGGCACGCTGTCGCGCCGAGCGTCAGTGGCCGGCAGGCTGTCGATCCAGCCCGGCAGCACGTTGTTGATGCGGATGTTGTCGCCGGCATAGGTGTCGGCAAAGATCTTGCTGAACGACGCAAGCCCGGCGCGGAACACCGCCGAGGTGGGGAACATGTCGCTCGGCTCGAAGGCCCAGGCGGTGGAGATGTTGATCACCACCCCGCCCTGCTGGCGCTGCATGACCGGGGTCACCAGGCGGGTCGGGCGAATCACGTTGAGCAGGTAGGTTTCCATGCCCAGGTGCCAGTCCTCGTCGCTGATCTCCAGGATCGGCGCACGCGGGCCGTGGCCTGCGCTGTTGACCAGCACGTCGATGCGGCCCCATTGGCCGACCACCGCGTCCACCAGGCGCTGGATGTCGTCGGTGTTGCGGTTGCTGCCGGTCACGCCGATACCGCCCAGTTCCTTCGCCAGCGCCTCGCCCTTGCCGGACGAGGACAGGATGCCGACCTTGAAACCGTCTGCCGCCAGGCGCCGGGCGCATGCCGCGCCCATGCCGCTGCCACCGGCGATCACGATTGCCACTTTTTCAACTGCCATAAGGCCCCCTTGTCGAGTGCGTCTGCATGAATGATGGGGGTTAGCCTAGCAGCAGGCTCGCCCCAGCAGAGAGCCAGGCAAACTTCAATTAGTCGATAGAAATTCTACTGCCTGCTGCAGCAGCCAGCTGCGCACGGTGGCCAGCGCCGGCGGCTGATGGGCATTGCGTGGCCACACCAGGTAGAACGCCTGATCCAGGTGCAGCTCGTGGTCGAACGCCAGGGCCAGGCGCCCGGCGGCCAGCTCGCTCTGCACGAAGTAGTAGCTGGCCAGGGCCAGCCCCTGCCCGGCAATCGCCGCATCGATGGCCAGCGCCGTCTGGTTGAAGCGCACGTTCCGCGCTGCCGCCTGCAGTGGCTGGCGCAGCGCCTCGGCAATGAAGTCGGGCCAGAAGTTGTGGGCGTCGTGCAGCAAGGTGTAACGCTGCAACTGCGCAAGGTCCGTTGGCGCGCCTTGCGCCTGGAGCAATGCCGGGCTGCCCACCGCCACGATGCGCTGGGGCAGCAACAGCTCGGTCTGCAGCGCCGGGCCGAACGGCGGGCGGCCGTAGCGCACGGCCAGGTCCACGCCCTCGGGGCGAAGCTGCGAAAGGCGGTCGGTGGCCAGCACCTGCAGGTCGATGTGCGGATGCTGCGCGGTGAAGGATGACAAGCGCGGGATCAGCCATTTGGCGGCGAAGGTCGGGGTCACGCTGACGGTCAGTTGCGCACCGTCCGGGCGCAGCGCCTGGGTGGCGCTGGCGATCAGGGCGAAGGCGCTGCGGATGTCGGCGCTGTAGCGCTGGCCGGCCCCGGTCAGGCCCAGGCCCCTGGGCAGGCGGTCGAACAGCTTGAGCCCAAGGTTGGCCTCAAGCCCACGAATCTGCTGCGCCACCGCCGCCTGGGTCACCCCCAGTTCGTCGGCGGCCAGGCGAAAGTTGAGGTGGCGCGCCACCACCTCGAACACCCGCAGGGCATTGAGCGGTGGCAACGCCGAGAAGCCATCGGCCATGAAGTTTATCTACTGAGTGGAAACACCCACACCTTACTCGATCCGTGGGTGCTGCTGCACCAGCAGTTTACGCTTGGCCTCGAGCTCGGCGATCTGCTCGTCGATGTCCTCGATCTTCTGCTCGATGGTGTCGTGGTGCTCCTGCAGCAGTTCGCGCGCCTCTTCGATGTCCGAGGCCGCCGGGGCAGCGCCGCGCAGGGGCTTGTTGGCGGTTTCCTTCATGGTCAGCCCGGTGACCAGGCCGATGGCGGCGATCACCATCAGGTAGTAGGCCGGCATGTACAGGTCGCCCGTGCTTTCCACCAGCCAGGCGGCCAGGGTCGGGGTGAGGCCGGCGATCAGCACCGAGATGTTGAAGGCGCTGGCCAGGGCGCTGTAGCGGATATGGGTGGGGAACATCGCCGGCAAGGTCGAGGCCATCACGCCGATGAAGAAGTTCAGCAGCACGGCGATGATCAGCAAGCCGGCGAAGATCACCCCGAGCACGCCGCTGTTGATCAGCATGAAGGCCGGGATGGCCAGGGCGAACAAGCCGACGCTGCCGACGATGATGAATGGCCGGCGGCCCCACTTGTCGCTGAGCAGGCCGATCACCGGCTGCACGAAGAGCATGCCGACCATGATCGCGATGATGATCAGCACGCCGTGGTCTTCGCTGTAGTGCAGGTTGTGCGACAGGTAGCTGGGCATGTAGGTGAGCAGCATGTAGTAGGTGACGTTGGTGGCGATCACCACCCCGATGCAGGTCACCAGGCTGCGCCAGTGCTGGGTCGCCACCTCCTTGAACGACACCTTGGGCCCCGATGCCAGGCCCTCGCGGTCGCCTTGCTCGAGCTTGTCGACGTGCTGCTGGAAGGCCGGTGTTTCCTCCAGCGCATGGCGCAGGTACAGGCCGATGATGCCCAGTGGCAGGGCCAGGAAGAACGGCAGGCGCCAGCCCCATTCGAGGAATTTCTCCTCGCCGAGGGTGGCGGAAATCAGCACCACCACCCCGGCCCCGAGCACGAAGCCTGCGATCGAGCCGAAGTCCAGCCAGCTGCCGAGGAAGCCGCGCTTGCGGTCGGGTGCGTACTCGGCAACGAAGATCGAGGCGCCGGTGTACTCCCCGCCGACCGAGAAGCCCTGGGCCATTTTCGCCAGCAACAGCAGGATCGGCGCCCAGATGCCGATCGAGGCGTAGGACGGTATCAGGCCGATGGCGAAGGTGCTGAGCGACATGATCACGATGGTCGCGGCCAAGATCTTCTGCCGGCCGAAGCGGTCGCCCAGGGCGCCGAAGAACAACCCGCCCAACGGGCGGATCAGGAACGGCACCGAGAAGGTGGCTAGCGCTGCGATCATCTGCACGCTGGGGTCGGCGTTGGGGAAGAACACCTTGCCCAGGGCATAGGCGACAAAGCCATAGACGCCGAAGTCGAACCATTCCATGGCGTTGCCCAGCGCCGCGGCGGTGATCGCCTTGCGCATCTTGGCATCGTCAACGATGGTGATGTCTTTCAAGCCGATCGGCTTGACGGTTTTCTTGCGTGATTTCATCCCAGTGTCCCTGTGGCTGAGCCTCTCTGGCATCAGAACCGCAGGGACACTAAATAATTCCACGCTCAGCGATTTCTCGCGGCAAAGGTCAGATGCCCTCGCGCGCCAGGTCCATGGCGAAGTAGGTGAGGATCAGGTCGGCGCCGGCACGCTTGATCGCGCCCAGGCTCTCGCGCACCACACGGCCTTCGTCGATGGCACCGGCCAGGCCGCCGAACTTGATCATCGCGTACTCGCCGCTGACCTGGTACGCCGCCAGCGGCAGGCGCGAGGCGGCGCGGATGTCGGCGATCACGTCGAGGTAGGCGCCGGCCGGCTTGACCATCAGCACATCGGCCCCTTCCTGCTCGTCGAGCAGCGACTCGCGCACCGCTTCGCGGCGGTTCATCGGGTTCATCTGGTAGGCCTTGCGGTCACCCTTGAGGGTGGTGCCGCCGGCTTCACGGAACGGGCCGTAGAGCGAGGAGGCGAACTTGGTGGAATAGGCCATGATCGCGGTGTCGTGGAAGCCTGCGGCATCCAGCGCGCCACGGATGGCCTGGACCTGGCCGTCCATCGCCGCCGACGGGGCGATGAAGTCGGCACCGGCTGCCGCGGCCACCACGGCCTGCTTGCCAAGGTTGGCCAGGGTCGCGTCGTTGTCCACGCCATGGTCGTGCAGCACGCCGCAGTGGCCGTGGCTGGTGTATTCGCAGAAGCAGGTGTCGGACATCACCACCATCTCTGGCACGGTATCCTTGCAGATGCGCGCCATGCGCGCGACCAGGCCGTTTTCGTTCCAGGTGTCGCTGCCGGTGGCATCGAGGTGGTGGGAAACGCCGAAGGTCATCACCGACTTGATGCCGGCGCGGGCGTAGCGTTCGATTTCCTGGGCCAGCCGTTTTTCAGGGATGCGGTTGACCCCAGGCATGCTGGTGATCGGCACGAAGTCATCGATGCCTTCCTCGACGAAGATCGGCAGGATCAGGTCTTCGAGGCGGAATTCCGTCTCCTGGAAAATAGTGCGCAGCGATTCGTTCTGGCGCAGGCGGCGGGGGCGGACGGACGGGAAACGGTTGGACATGACAGCTCCAGGGAATATGGACGGCGTACACCATATGCCTGTTGGGCGCCAGTGAAAAGGGCGGATGAGGAGATTGTGTATTGCGCCAGGTGCAGTAGCGCATTTTTCCAGTGCCCCGCGAAGAGGCCCTTCAGGCCAACCGCGCCGCAGTCAGCCTTCGCTGGGCTCAAGCGGGGTGGGCAGGATCTTCTGGTAGAACGCCAGGTCCAGCCACTGGCCGAACTTGTATGCCGCCTCGCGGATAACGCCTGCCGGTTCGAAACCCAGGCCTTCATGCAGGGCAATGGAGGCCTGGTTGGCCACATCGATACCGCCGACCATCACATGCACCTCGCGCTGGGTCGCGATCTCGATCAGTTCGCCGAGCAGGCGCTTGCCCAGGCCCATGCCACGGCACGCGTGGTGCACGTAGACCGAGTGCTCGACGCTGTACTTGTTGGCCGGGCGGTCGCGGAACGGGCCGTAGCTGGCGAAGCCCAGCAAGGTGCCCTGCGCGTCTTCGAAACCGATCACCGGCAAGCCGTTGCGGCGCTTGGCAGCGAACCACTCGACCATCGACGCGGGTTCGCGCGGCTTGTAGTCGTACAAAGCCGTGGAGTTGAGGATGGCGTGGTTGAAGATGGCGAGAATGGCCTCGGCGTGGCGTTCTTCGCTGCAGTGGATGAGGCGCATGACGGATACTCAGGTCGATCACTATGAGATACGTTTTGTATCAGATAGTGAACGGACTGAGAAGTCCTGCGGGGCACAGCCTCTTTGTGGGAGCCGGCTTGCCGGCGATAGGGCCTGGCAGGCAGATGAGGTTGTCTGCACTGGCCTCATCGCCGGCAAGCCGGCTCCCACAATGATTTTTGGGGGGCTGTTAGAAATCGACCGTGGCCGAAAGCTGCAGGGTACGCGGGTAGCCTGGGGAGAAGGCGCCGTAGGAGGCCACGCCAGACCAGTACTCGCGGTCGAAGACGTTCTGCACGGTGGCCCGGAAGGTGGTCGGGCGGCCATCGATCTTCGTCGCGTAACGGGCGCCGGCATCGAACCGGGTCCAGGCGTCCAGCTGCTGGGTATTGGCCTGGTTGACGTACTGGCGGTCGGTGTAGATGGCACCGCCGGTCAAGGTGAACCCTTCGAGCCAGGGGGTATCCCATTCGGCCCACAGGTTGGCCTGCACGTCAGGCACGCCCACCGGCTTGTTGCCACGGTTGGCGGCGGTGGCCGATTTGGTCAGCTCGCCATCGAGCAGCGTCACCCCGCCCATCAGGCGCGTGCCGGGCGCCACTTCGCCGAACACGCTCCATTCGATGCCGCGGTTGCGCTGCTCGGCCTGCACCGAAAACACATTGCCCGCGCCGATTTCGCCACTGGGCTTTTCGATCTGGAACAGCGCCAGGGTGGTCATGAACGTGCCCAGCTCGTACTTCACGCCGACCTCGTGCTGCTTCGACTCGTAAGGGGCGAAGGTCTCACCGGCGTTGGCCGCAGTGCCGGGGGCGATATCGCCTTTGCTCAGGCCCTCGACGTAGTTGTAGTAGAGCGCCACGTTGTCCCAGGGCTTGACCACCACGCCGACCAGCGGGGTGGTCGCGCTGTCGTCGTACTTCGAGCTCACCGCACCTGTGGCGCTGTAGTTGCGCGATTCGATGTCCTGCCGGCGTACCCCGAGGGTCAGCTGGAAGCGGTCATCGAGCATCGACAAGGTGTCGGTCAGCGCCACGCCGGACAGCTGCGATTCGGAAACGCGCAGCACCTTGGGTGCGTTGATGTATTGCTTGGGCACCTCCACCGGGTGGTAGATGTTCGAGCGGATCTCGCTGCCGTTGTTGATCCCGCGCGACAGCTCATCCTGGTAGGTGGTCGCCATCACCGTGGTGGTGTGGCTGATCGGCCCGGTGTTGAACACCCCGCGCAGGCCGATGTCGGCCGTGGAGCGGTCGACGTTGAACTTGTAGTAGCCGGGAATGTTGCTGGTATCGCCTGCCTCGTTGAGGATTCTCGGCACCTGGTCGGACATGCGCTTGACGTCCGACTTGCCGCCGCCGGCATGGGCGAACAGGGTGAGCGAATCGCTCAGGTCGTACTCGCCGCCCAGCAGCGCCGACTGCTCCTTGGTGTCGGACCAGCCCCAATCCTGGGGCAGGTTGGTGCGGCCGTTCGGCGCTGACGGCACCTCCACGCCCGGGGCGATGGTGAAGGGCCGCGAGGCGCCTTCGAAGCTTTCCTTCTGGCTGATGAAGTCAAGGTTCAGGCGCAGCCGCTCGCCGCGGTAGTCCAGGGCGATGGCGCCGATGCCAAGGTCGCGGTGCTGGTCGTCGACGGCGGTGTCGCCGCCTTGCAGGTTGCCGTTGAAGCGCACGCCGAACTGGTTTTCGTCACCAAAGCGGCGGCTGACATCCAGGTGGCCACCGACCTGGGAATCCATGGCGTAGGAGGCGGTGAAGCGGGTCAGGTCTTCGTCCAGCGGGCGTTTGGGCACGATGTTGATCACCCCGCCTACCCCGCTGTTCGGCGAAATGCCGTACATCAGCGCACCGGGGCCTTTGAGCACCTCGACCCGCTCGGCGTACTCGGTGAACACCCGGTAGTTGGGCGCCACGCCGTACACGCCATCGAAGGCCAGCTCGCCAAGGTTGCCCTCGCCGACCGGGAAGCCGCGAATGAAGAACGAGTCGACGATACCGCCGGCCTGCCCGGTGGAGCGCACCGAGGGGTCGCGCTCCAGGGCATCGGCGACCGTCACCGTCTGCAGGTCGGCGAGGGTCTTGGCGGTGTAGCTGGTGACGCTGAAGGGGGTGTCCATCACGTCCTTGTTGCCCAGCATCCCGAGGCGCGCGCCACGGGCCACCTGGCCGCCGGGCAAGGCCTCGGGCAAGGTTGGGGCGAAGGCCGTGGCGTCGACGTTGGTGGTGTCGAGCACCAGCGCTTGCGGGCCCTCTGCGGCCCAGGCACTGGCACTGCCTGCGAGCAAGACGAAATTCAGCATGGACGTGCGCAGGGTGAGCGAAGCACTCCCGGCAAGGGGACGGCGGACAACTGGCATGGCGTGGGGGTCCTTTTCGGCAAGGGAAAATGCTAATCACTCCCATTGCCAGCCAGGCGCGGAAAAAGTATCACCCCGGCGCACAAATTTTATTCGCAGGGTCGCCACCCCCACCCTTGCCCGGCAAACGCGATACCTCTACCATTGCCAATAATTCTCAATTACAACAAAGCGGCAGCCATGCGCGAACCCCTCCCCGCCGACCCTCACGCCCACCTGCGCGCCATCGAAGCGCTGTACAGCGGCCACCATGGCTGGCTGTTCGAGACGCTGAAGAAAAAACTGGGCAATGCCATGGATGCCGCGGACCTCACCCACGACACCTTCACCCGCGTGCTCGCCTCGCGCGTCACCAGCATCGAGCAGCCACGGGCCTACCTCAGTTGCGTGGCCAAGGGCATCCTCGTCAACTGGTACCAGCGCAAGGCGCTGGAGCGCGCCTACCTGGAGGCGCTGAGCAGCTTGCCACCGCAGCAAGTGCCCTCCCCTGAGTTGCGCTACGTGGTGCTGGAAACCCTGCACCAGATCGACCACATGCTCGATGCGCTGCCGCCACTGGTCAAACGCGCCTTCCTGCTGTCGCAGATCGGCGGCCTGAAGTACCACGACATCGCCGAACAGCTGGGCGTCTCGCTGATCACGGTGAAGCGCTACATGAAGCAGGCGTTCGTGCAATGCCTGTTGCTGGTGGAGTGAATGGCCTTGCCAGGCAGCAGCGCCGTGCTCGACCCCAAGGCCCTGGAAGAAGCCGCCGAATGGCTGGTGCGCTGGAGCGAGGGCGAGCTCGATGCCTGCGCGCGGGCCGAATGGCAGCGCTGGCAGGCCAGCAGCCCCGAGCGCAGCGCCGCCTGGGCCCGCGCGCAGTTGCTGCAAAGCCGCATGGGCGGCCTGCCGCAGGCGCTGGCACTGAGCGTGCTCGACCGCCCGCGCAGCCCGCAGCGGCGCGCGGCGATCCTCAAGCTGGCGGCGCTGCTGGCCGTGTTGCCGGCCGGCTGGGGTGGCTGGCAGCTGAGCCGCCGGCAGGCTTGGACGGCCGACTACCACAGCGCGGTCGGCGAGCGCCGCGAGCTGACCCTGGCCGATGGCTCGCACGTCACCCTCAATACCGATAGCGCCATCGACGTGCTGTTCGATGCCAACCAGCGGCTGGTGCGCCTGCGCGCCGGCGAGATCCTGGTGCAGACCGCCGCCGACCCGGCAGCGCAGGCGCGGCCGTTTCTGGTGGCCAGCGCCCACGGCAGCATGCAGGCCCTGGGCACGCGCTTTACCGTGCGCGAGCTACAGCAGCGTACCCAGCTGGCGGTGCTCGACGGGGCGGTGAGCGTGGTGCTGGCAGGCAATCGCCAAGCCCCGCCACGGCTGGTCAAGGCCGGCCAGCGCACGGCCTTCTCGGCCCAGGCCTTCGGCCCTGTGGCTGCCACCGACGCGCATGTCAGCGCCTGGGCCCAAGGCATGCTGATGGCCGACAGGATGCGCCTGGCCGACTTCGCCGCGGAACTGGCGCGCTACCGCCGCGGCGTGGTCCGCTGCGCCCCGGCCATCGCCAACCTGCAGGTTTCCGGCGCCTACCCGATCAGCGACACCCCGCGCACGCTGAACATGCTGGCCAACACCTACGGCATCACGGTGGCCGCGCACCTGGGCGGGCTTTGGGTGACCCTGGCCCCCGGCTGAGAAAAAATTCGGCCCGGCGCTGATACTTTTTTCGCGCTCGGCTGGCATATGGGCAAAGCCCTTTCCCATCGTCACCCATGAGGCCCCGTATCCATGCTCCTCGCGCGCACCCTGCGTCCGGCCCCGCCACTCAAACCGGTGATCCGCAGTGCGTTGCTGAGCCTGGCGCTAGGGGCGCCGGCATGCCCGCAGGCCCTGGCCGAACCCGCAGCGCAGCTGAACAGCGTCGAGGCTCGCCGGTACAACATCGCGCCAGGCCCGCTGGGCGCCACCTTGTCGCGCTTTGCCGTGGACGCCGGCATTGCCCTGTCGTTCCAGCCGGCGCTGACCGAAGGGCTGGCAAGCCCCGGCCTGGTCGCTACCTGCACGGCCCAGCAAGCCGCGACGCGCCTGTTGGCCGGTAGCAACCTGCAGATGCTGCTGCGCGACGACGGCAGCTACACCCTGGCACTGCGCCAGGTCACCCTCTCCGACACCGCCGTCAACGGCCTGGCCCCCGCTGGCCTGGAAGACGGCCTGGCGCCCGCCTACCCGGGCGGCCAGGCGGCGCTCGGCGGGCGCCTTGGCCTGCTGGGCAACCGCGATGTGCTGGACACCCCGCTGAGCATCAGCAACTACACCGCCACGCTGATCCGCGACCAGCAGGCCACCACCGTCGCCGACCTGCTCGAGCGCGACGCCTCGGTGCGCGCCACCGGGCAGGCGGGCGGCATCGTCGATTCGTTCTTCATCCGTGGCTTCCCGGTTGGCGAGGGCAACCTGGGCGAGCTGGCCTTCGATGGCGTGTATGGCGTGGCGTCGAACTACCGGGTGTTCACCGACTACGCCGAGCGCATCGAGGTCATCAAGGGCCCGGGCACCCTGCTCTACGGCATGTCGCCCAACAGCACCGTGGGCGGCGTGATCAACGTGGTGCCCAAGCGTTCGCTGGCCGACGACCTGACCCGTTACACCGCAAGCCTTGCCCTCGACACGCAGCTGGGCAACCACCTGGACATCAGCCGCCGCTTCGGCGAGCAGCGGCGCTTTGGCGTGCGCTTCAACGGCAGCCTGCAGCAAGGCGACACGGCCATCGACGCGCAGTCGCGCAAGGTCGGCATCGGCGCGCTGTCGCTGGATTACCGCGGCGAGCGCCTGCGCACCAGCCTTGACCTGATCGACCAGCGCGAAACCCTGGATGCCGCCTCGCGACCGTTCCTGATTGCCCAGGGCGTGCCAATTCCGCCTGCCGCCAATGGCCGCACCAATGTCAGCCAGGCCTGGGGCACCTCGACCACCGATGACCGCTCGCGGCTGTTCAGCGGCGAGTACGATGCCAGCGATGCCTTGACCCTGTTTGCCCACGCAGGCGGCGGCAAGTCCCGGGTGAGCCGGCTGTCCGACCAGACCCCGACGCTGATCGACAGCGCCGGCAAAACCGCCTCCATCCCTGGCTATTACCGGTTCGATGTGCAGCGCTACACGCTCGATGGCGGCGCGCGCCTGCGCTTCGACACCGGGCCCCTGGCGCACAGCATGGCCTTGCAGGCCAGCCGCTACCGTGACGAGCTCAAGCGCGGCATCCTTTCCGGCGCGCCGATACTGTCCAACATCTACCACCCGGTCGAGCGCCCCAAGCCTGCCATCGCCCGCCCCGACCCCGCCAAGGTGTCCGCCAGCGAGCTCAGCAGCCTCGCCCTGGTCGACACCGTGTCGCTGTTCGAGCAGCGCCTGCAGGTCACCGCAGGTGTGCGCCAGCAGCGCATCGAGTCGCGCAACTACACCGCCAACGGCAGCGTCGCCAGCCGCTACGACCAACGCCGCAGCACCCCGCTGTTCGGGGTGCTGGTCAAGCCCCTGGACAACCTCTCGCTCTACTACAACTACCTCGAAGGCCTGAGCAAAGGCGACGTGGCGCCCAGCACCGCGAGCAACTCGGGCGAAGTGTTCGCGCCCTACGTTTCCCGCCAGCACGAAGTCGGCGTGAAGATCGACTACGGCACCGCCATGGCGACCCTGGCCCTGTTCCAGATCACCAAGCCCTCGGGCGAGCTGGCCGACGGCCGCTTCTCGGTGCAGGGCGAACAGCGCAACCGCGGCGCAGAACTGAACCTGCTGGGCGAAGTGGCGCCCGGCATCCGCCTGCTCGGCGGCGTGACCTTGCTCGATGCCCGCCTGCGCAAGACCCGGGTGGCGGCCAACCAGGGCAACAAGGCGGTGGGCGTGCCGAACCTGCAGGCCAACCTCTGGGCCGAATGGGATACGCCCTGGGTCGAAGACCTGACCTTGACCGGCGGGCTCATCCATACCGGCGAGCAGTACGTCGACCAGGGCAACACCCAGCAAGTCGAGCGCTGGACGCGCACCGATCTCGGCGCACGCTACAGCACCCGCATCGGCGAGCACCCGACCACCTTTCGCGCCACCGTGCAGAACCTGTTCGATAGCCAGTACTGGTCGGGTGTCGCCTCCTACGGCGCGTTCTCCCAAGGCGCGCCGCGCACGCTGTTGCTCAGCGCCAGCGTCGATTTCTGAGTAAGCTGTGGGCCATTGCGCATCCAGGCCCGTGAATACCCATGACCCCACTCGACCAAGCCATTGCCCAACGCCTCGCCCACCTGCGCGGCCAGCAGCGCCTCAGCCTGGCGCAACTGGCCGAACGCTCCGGAGTGAGCAAGGCGATGATTTCCAAGATCGAACGCCAGGGCAGCAGCCCCACCGCAGCGGTGCTGGGGCGGCTGGCGTCGGGGTTGGGGGTTTCCTTGAGCCAGTTGCTGGCCGAGGACAAGGGGGTGGGGGCATCGGCGTTGCGCCGCAGGGCCGAGCAGGACACCTGGCGAGATCCAGCCAGCGGCTATGTGCGTCGACAAGTGGCGGAACTGGACCCGGCCAGTGGCAGCGAACTGGTGGAAATCGACTTGCCGCCTGGGCAACGCATCGACTACCCCTGCTGGCACTCGCAACCTTATCGGCAGCGATTGTGGGTGGTGACGGGTACTCTAGGGGTGACCTATGGAGAGGACCAGCACGTGATGGAGGCCGGTGACCAGCTTGATTTCGCAGTGGACAGGCCAGTCAGCTATCAGGCTCAAGGGACACAGCCCTGCCGTTATCTGCTGAACATTTTGCACAGGTCGGCACCGGCGTGATCATCTCGAAAGAAGAGTGTCAGACTTCACTTCGCATCAACGCACTGTCACCAAAACGCTTTGATCCGGTTGCTGTCGTTCACATGGAATGAGGTTTCTCAGCCCACCAGCGCCGCAAGTGAATCAGAATTAAAACCCTTTATTGTAGTCCCTTTCCCAAATACATTTTTGCCGCTTCTTCCCCGTTGTAGCTGTAGTGGCAGCGCCCTAGTCTCGGCACGCCGTTGAACGCAGCTAATGACTTGGGCATCCGTGCCTGACGTCTTCATGGAATACAGGGAGGATTCAAGTGCATAAATTACTCGCCGCCTTATTGATTGCGCTTAGTGCGAACGTTTGCATTGCCGATACAGATGATGATCAGGCCGCCTCATTCGCCAAAGCTTACTTATCGCTTTGCATGAAACATCTTATGAACTTGGATGAACTGCGAGAAAAACTGAAACCGATCCCCAGCCTTCCTGCCGAAAAGGCGGTGCTGTTTCTTTTCGGCTATGCGGGTTACGCCTGGCCTGTACCAGACAAGTCCGCAACGATTGTCCTGGCATTACCTAGCGACAAGAATCTTTGCGCCGTCTACGTCCGCAGGGCAAATCCAGAAGCTTCCCTGAAATTGTTTACGCACCTGGTTGCCACGGCGCCTGCCCCATTAGTTTCCATACCTGTGAAAACCGAGCAAATACACTCGCCCGAAAGAGGGCTCATTCAAACTCACGCCTACCAATGGTCAATTCCTGGCGCGCCCCTGAAACTGTTGTTTACCCTCACAACCTCTGCATCTGGGTCCGCAGGCCTCCAGGTGCTTGGTTCGGCTGCAATCATCGGTCAATAAAGTCGAGCTTGGCGGTTATCAGCAGTGGCCTCATCGCCGGCAAGCCGGCTCCCACAGCAATCGTGCTCAACTTCCAGATGTTGCCGCGATTTCTGTAGGAGCGGATTCATCCGCGATGAGGCCGGTGCAGAAACCTGTCACTGCAACCAGGGCGGCGGCGGCTCCTCGCCCTTGATCGGCCCGTGTTCGGCCTCGGCCAGTGCCTCACGGCGGCGGGCCTCTTCGCGCTGCGCTGCCTCGATCTCGCGCATCACGCCGACCACGTCCGCGGCATGTTCATCGTCGGCAAACTCGCCGGTCAATGGACTGTCCGGGCGCAGCTCGCCGGCTTCGTACAGGGCCCACATCTCCTGGGCATAGCGGGTGCCCTTGAGCTCCGGGGCAAAGCGCCCGAAATAGTGGGCCATGTTCGCAACGTCGCGCTGCAGCATGCTGAACGCATGGTTGTTGCCCGCCGCATCCACCGCCTGCGGCAGGTCGATGATCACCGGGCCCTCAGGGCCGAGCAGCACGTTGAATTCGGACAGGTCGCCATGCACCAGCCCGGTACACAGCATCAGCACGATCTGGCGAATGACGAAGGCGTGGTGCTCGCGTGCCTCCTCTGCTTCCAGGTGCACGTCGTTCAGGCGCGGCGCGGCGTCGCCGTCGGCGTCGGTCACCAGCTCCATCAGCAGCACGCCATCCTGGAAGTCGAACGGCTTGGGCACCCGCACGCCGGCATTGGCCAGGCGGAACAGCGCCGCCACTTCAGCGTTCTGCCAGGCATCCTCGGCTTCCTTGCGCCCGTACTTGCTGCCCTTGGCCATGGCCCGGGCCTGGCGGCTGTTACGCACCTTGCGCCCTTCCTGGTACTCGGCGGCCTGGCGGAAGCTGCGCTTGTTGGCTTCCTTGTAGACCTTGGCGCAACGCACCTGGTTACCACAGCGCACAACATAAACGGCGGCTTCCTTACCGCTCATCAGGGGTCGCAGTACTTCGTCGACCAGGCCGTCTTCAATCAGCGGTTCGATTCGTTTTGGTGTCTTCATCAGGCTGCATTCGGGGTCCTGGCTGGGGTGGCGGACATCCTCTCACAGCCACGCAGTTCCTGCTTGCCTGTCTGATGCAAGACCCGGCTCACACCGCCAGCCGGCGCTGCACCAGGTAAAACCGCGCGCGGTCGAACGCCCAGTTGTACAGCACGGTGTACGGCAGGATGACCACGAAGAAGCCCAGTTCGACCATGAAGGCCTGCCACAGCGAGATGTCCAGCATCCACGCCGCCACCGGCAGGCACCACACCACCAGCCCGGCTTCGAAACCCAGGCCATGGGCGAAACGCATGCTGGCCTTCCAGTGGATGCGTTCGGTCTTCACCACGCGGTCGACCATGGCGTTGTAGAGCATGTTCCAGAGCATCGCGATCACCGACAAGGTGATGGCCAGGGCACCGGCGGTGGCCAGCGACTTGCCCATCACCCACGACAGCAGCGGCGCACAGAGCAGCACGGCGAACACTTCATAGCCAACGGCATGTACCAGGCGTTCGCTGAAAGAGGTCTTTTTCATTGCAGATTCCATCATGTGGTTACGTCGTGGCAGCCATTTTCTTTGATGGAACAGATACTAGCGACATAGCTAATATCGGTTTTATCAATACCTCAGATGAAAGACGCCTTGCGCAACCACTGTTCCAACGCGTTGGGCCAATCTGCCGTGGGCGTGTTGGCGCGCCCCATGCCGAAGCCATGCCCGCCGCTGGGCAGCAGCAGCCGCTCGACGGCAACGCCCTGGGCTTGGCAGGCCTGGGCCAGGATCAGGGCGTTTTGCGGGTTGGCAACCGGGTCGTCTGCGGCCTGCACCACGAACACCGGCGGGCACTGCGCGGTCACGTAGGTTTCGACCGACCAATCAACCGCGGCCTGGTGGCTGGGGTGCTCGCCGATCAGGCTACGGCGGGTCGAGGTGCGATCGTAGGGCGGCAGCAGCGTTATCACCGGGTAGGCCAATGCCACGATTGCCGCGTTGGCCGCGAGGCGGTCGCGGTCATCGATCGGCTCATAGGCGCGAAACCCGGCCCGGGTAGCGGCCATGCCCAGCAAGTGCCCACCGGCAGAAAACCCCAGCAGGCCGATGCGCCGGGTATCGATCCCCTCCTCGGCTGCCCTGGCGCGGATGAGCCGCAGCGCGCGCTGGGCGTCTTGCAAGGGCGCCATGGCCCCGGCGTTCCACCCCTCGCGCGGCAAGCGGTAGGTCAGCACGAAGGCCGTAACCCCGCGCGCGGCCAGCCAGCGCGCGGCAGGCAGCGCCTCCTGCCCGTTCTCGATGCGCTTGTAGCCGCCCCCCGCCGCGATCAGCACGGCGGCGCCGTTCGGCTGCGCAGGCCGAAACACTTGCAGCGAGGGCGTTGAAACCCGGCTGACCGCACCTTTTGCGCTGATGACGGCAGGCCCCTGCGGCCCGCCGCCGCCCGGCGCAGAACCAGGCCACAGTGCCATGTGCTCGGCCGGCGTGGCGAGCAACTGCCTGGGCAGCCAGAAGCTGCAGGCCAGCGCCGTGCCTGCGGTGAGCAATGAACGTCGGTTGAGCATGGATCGATCCCCGTAAAGGTCGTGGCGAGACTAGCCAATTCGAGCGCTGCGTGCGCGCAAACGCAACAACCGGTGCACCCAGCGACAAGTCAGCCTTGCCCTTCCCCCGTAGCCTGTCAGCAAGGTCGCCCACTGCGGCCTCACCCAAAACACAAGAACAATGTCGGTGACCTATGAACTCAGTTGACCCGATTACCCTGGCCGTCGTGCGGGGTGCGCTGGAGACGGCGCAGCGCGAGATGACCCTGACCCTCGAAAAGACCGGCCGCTCCAGCGTGTTCAACCTGGCGCACGATTACTCCAACTCGCTGTTCGACCACTTGCCGGAAATGATCCTCCAAGGCCAGGACATCCCGATCCACCTGGGCTCGCTGATACCGGCGATGAAATGCGTGGCCGGCTTCTTCGGCGACGACATCGCCGAAGGCGACGTGATCTACCACAACGACCCCGCCTACAAAGGCAGCCACATCCTCGACTGCTGCATGTACAAGCCGGTGTTCTACCAGGGCGAGCTGGTGTTCTGGACCGTGTGCAAGGGCCACCTGACCGATATCGGCGGCCCGGTACCGGCCGGCTACAACCCCGATGCCAAGGAGATCTATGCCGAGGGCCTGCGCATCCCGCCGGTCAAGCTGTGGGAACGGGGCAAGCGGCGTAAGGACGTGATCAACTTCATGCTCACCAACATGCGCGCCCGCCCCTACCAGGAAGGCGACCTCAACGCCCAGTACGGTGCCTGCAAGGTCGGCGAGCGGCACCTGCTGGAGCTGCTGGACAAGTACGGCGTGGCGCAGGTGCGGGCGTGCATCGCCGAGCTGAAGAACATGGCCGACCGGCACATGCGCGCCCTGCTGCGCGAGGTCCCCGACGGCCACTACAGCGGCACCGCGGTGCTCGAAGACTCGGGCCATGGGCTGGGCGAACTGGCGATCACCGCCCACGTGGAAATCCGCGGCGAAACGGCGCACGTGCGCATCGAAAGCCCGCCCCAGGTGCCCTACTTCATCAACTCCTACGAAGGCAACTCGGTCTCGGGCGTGTACCTGGGCCTGATGATGTTCGCCCAGGTCGCACCGCCCTACAACGAAGGCCTGTACCGCTGCGTGAGCGTGGATGTCGGCGCCAAGGGCACCTTGTGCAACGCCGCCGAACCTGCGCCCCACGTCAACTGCACCACCACGCCGATGGAAACCCTGGCCGATGCCGTGCGCACCGCCCTGGAGCAGGCCTCGCCGCAGCGGGTCACCGCCTCCTGGGGGCACACCAGCGGCATCAACATCGCCGGCCACGACCCACGCAACGGCAACAGCGAATACGTGACCATGGTGCTGGCCTCGATCATCTCCGGCGCCGGCGCCAACCAGGTGATGGACGGCTGGCATGCCTGCGGGCCGCTGTGCTGCTTCGGCGCCTTGATGAGCGGCGACATCGAGCTGCTCGAACACGCCTACCCGATCCTGATCCACCGCTACAGCCTGATGGCCGACAGCGGTGGCGCCGGCGAGTACCGCGGCGGCTCCGGCACCCGGCTGGAGATCGAGCCGCTGGAGCACGCCATGACCGTGGTCGGTTTCGGCGAAGGCCGCCAGCTGCCCACCGCAGGCGCCGCAGGCGCACGCAACGGCCTGCTGCAGCCCAAGCTCGGGCGGCTGATCCACCGCCATGCCGACGGCCAGGAAGACCACTACCTGCAGAACCCGATGCTGACCCTGCAACCGGGCGAGCGAATCATCAACATCAACCCGGGCGGCGGCGGGTATGGCGACCCGCTGCGCCGGCCGCTGGCAGCGGTGCTCGAAGACCTGCGCAACGGCCTGGTCTCGCCCCAGGGCGCGGCCCTGGACTACCGGGTGATCGTCGACGCCGACGGCCAACTCGACGAAACCGCCACCCACGCTGCCCGCGGCCAGCTCTGACCGGAGACTCAACATGCGCAACCAATATCGCCTGGGCATCGACGCCGGCGGCACCTTCACCGACTTCATCCTGGCCGACCGCGACGGCGGCGTGCAATTGTTCAAGGCCCCCTCCACCCCGCACGACGGCACCCTGGCGATCCGCGCCGGGCTTGCGCAGATCGCCGACGCCACTGGGCTCAGCCCGGCCCAGGTGATCGCCAACTGCGACTTGTGCATCAACGGCACCACCGTGGCCCTCAACGCGCTGATCGAGCGCACCGGGGTCAAGGTCGGCCTGCTGTGCACCGAAGGCCACGAGGACAGCCTGGAAATCCGCCTGGGCCACAAGGAAGAAGGCCACCGCTACGACGCCCATTACCCGCCGGCGTTCATGCTGGCGCCACGGCACCTGCGCCGGCCCATCGGCGGGCGCATCCTGGGCGATGGCCGCGAGCACAGCCCGCTGGACGAACAGGCCGTGCACCAGGCCATCGAGTACTTCCGCGCCGAGGGCGTCGAGGCAGTGGCCATTTCGTTCCTGTGGTCGGTGCGCAACCCCCGCCACGAACAGCGCGCCGCCGAGCTGGTGCGCGCCGCGCTGCCGGGGGTGTTCGTCTGTACCGGTGTCGAGGTGTTTCCGCAGATCCGCGAGTACACCCGCACCTCCACCACCGTGGTCAACGCCTACCTGAGCCCGGTGATGGCCCGCTACGTGGCGCGCATCGACGCGCTGTTCGAAGAGCTCGGCGCACACCAGCCGGTGCGCTACTTCCAGTCCAACGGCGGGCTGGCCCCCGGCCACCTGATGCGCGAACGGGCGGTCAACGCGATCAACTCAGGCCCGGCCTCGGCCCCCCAGGCCGGCCTGGCGGTGGGCAAGCCGTTCGGCATCGACAACGTCATCACCGTGGACATGGGCGGCACCTCGTTCGACATCACCCTGACCAACGCCGGGCGCACCAACTTCAGCAAGGACGTGGACTTCTTGCGCCAGCGCATCGGCGTGCCGATGATCCAGGTGGAAACCCTCGGCGCCGGCGGCGGCTCCATCGCCTCGCTGGACAGTCTGGGCATGCTCCAGGTCGGCCCGCGCAGCGCCGGCGCCACGCCGGGGCCGGTGTGCTATGGCAAGGGCGGCAGCGAGCCGACGGTGACCGATGCCAACCTGGTGCTGGGCTACCTGGCCGACGGCGCGCTGCTGGGCGGCAGCATCCGCCTGAACCGCCAGGCCGCGCTCGAGGCCATCCGCAGCAAGGTCGCCGAACCGCTGGGCATCAGCGTGGAGCGCGCCGCCTTGGGCATCATTACCCTGGTCAACCTGAACATGGTCAACGGCATTCGCCGCGTCTCCATCGAGCGCGGCCACGACCCGCGTGATTTCGCCCTGATCGGTGCCGGCGGCGCGGCAGGCATGCACGTGGTGCGCCTGGCCGAGGAAATCGGCATGCGCACCGTGCTGATCCCCAAGGTGGCCTCGGGCCTGTGCGCCTTTGGCCAGATCCTGTCCGATGTGCGCTACGACCAGCTCACCAGCCTGTCGATGCGCCTGGACGCGGCGCACGCCGACCTGGCGCTGCTCAACCGCACGCTGGCCGAGCTGCGCCAGCAGGGTATGGCCAACCTGCGCGAAGACGGCTTCGGCGACCAGGCCAGCAGTTGCCACTACACCCTGGAGATGCGCTACGCCGGGCAGATCCACGAGTGCAGCGTGGAGTGGCAGGAAGATGGGCTGGACAGCAACGGCCTTGGCGCGCTGATCGAGGCGTTCCACCAGCGCCACCAGACCCTGTACTCCTACAGCGAGCCAGGCAGCCCGGTAGAGCTGGTCAACCTGGAATGCTCGGTGATCGGCCACCTGCCGCGCCCGCCCCAACCGCTGCTGCAAGCCCCGGCCGAGGCCACCGTGGCCACCGCGCAGGGCCAGCGGCCGATGCGCTTCAGCGCCGATGGCCCGTGGCAGGCAACGCCAGTGTTCAACGGTAGCCACCTGCTGGCGGGGCAAACCGTGTGCGGCCCTTGCGTGATCGAAGAAGACACCACCAACATCGTCGTGCCGCCGGGCTGGCAGGCCTGCCTGGAACCCTCGGCGACCTACCGGCTGACACCTGTCGCCTGATACAGTGGTCGGCGCTTGTAGCCGCCCGGCAGCCTCGCGCTGCCGGGCGGCGTGCACAATAACAAGAGCTGCTTGAGTAGCTTCCCAGCAGTTCCTTTTTTCAATGCTGCCCTCTTTGAAAAAGGACCGACCATGCCGACCGAAATCTCCACCCACAGCTGGGCCTTGCCCGAGCGCCAGGCGCGCTGGGCCGAAGCCGTCAGCGACACCTACTTCCCCTTGAGCCTGGCGTTCGCCGCCGAGCAACCCTTCGATGGCCACCTGCAACGCTGGAGCACGCCCAGCACCGCCTGCAGCCTGTCGCGCCTGCGCTCGAGCCGGCTGGGCTATTCGCGCAGCAAGGCGCAGGTGGGCCAGGACCGCGAGGCGTTCTACCTGGTCACCGTGCCCAGCCGCAGCGAGGTGCACTTCGAGCAGGACGGCCACCAGCTCAGCTGCCGCCCCGGCGGCTTCATCGTCGAGCGCGGCGATGCCCCGTATCGCTTCCACTACGGCGCCGAAAACGACCTGTGGGTGCTCAAGCTTCCGGAAAGTGCCTTCAAGGGCCACCTGCGAGGGCACCGGCGCTATACCCGCCACTGTTTCGATGCCACCCAGGGGCTGGGGCAGATCTTCGTCGAGCAGCTGGACCTGTGTGCCCGGCATTTCGACGCCAACCCGCAGGTTGCCCGCCACCTGCTGCTGGAGCAGGCCATGGCCACCTTGCTGCTGGCGCTGCAGCAGGACGAGCGCGTGCTGGGCAGTGAAGGGTCCAACCTCAGCACCCTGCACCTGACCCGGGTGGAGCACTACGTGCTGCAGAACCTGGCTGACCCCGAGCTGTCGCCGCAAGCCATCGCCAGCGCCTGCGGGCTTTCCTTGCGCTACCTGCACAAGCTGTTCGCCAGCACCGCCTTTACCTTGGGTGAATGGGTGCGCCAGCAGCGCCTGGAGGCGGTGCACCGGCAACTGCGCGACCCGCAATGTCACCTGCCGATCGGCGAACTGGCGTTTCGTTGCGGCTTTGCCGACCAGGCGCAGTTCACCCGCGCGTTTCGCCAATACTTCGGCTGCACCGCCCGCGAGGTGCGCGCCGCCTGCAGGCACTGAAACCGCAGGGGTACGTTGCGCCCAAGTCAGTGCTTGTGCTTGTGCCGGCCATGGTGATGAGGGTCACCGGCCAGATTGTTGCCGATGGCACTGCCCGCGGCGCCGCCAAGGCCTGCCCCGATGGTTGCGCCCGTCGATCCGCCAACATTGCTACCTATGATTTGCCCCCCAGCCGCGCCAAGGCCACCGCCTATCGCAGCTTCGGTTTTCTTACCCTTTCCAGCCGATATCGCGCCTCCTGCAGCGCCCCCCAGGCCGGCTCCCAATGTCGCGCCCGTGGACCCACCCATGGCTTGACCGACCACGCTTCCCAAAGCGCCCCCAACACCACCTCCAACGGCAGTAGACGTTGTTTCTCCGGCCCAGGCACCTTGAGCGAACAGCACACTGACAGCCACAATGGAAATTATCTTTTGCATCGACAACAACCTCTGAAACTCAAAGACAATTAATCCTGAACAACCCGCCCAGTGAGAACAATAAAAAAACCTCCCCCTATAGACCCACGTCAACTTTAGTTGACACTGCCAACCGCCCATCAGAAGTTCAACAGCCGTCACCCAAGCATTTACAGAAGTGTTCAGTTTGCCAGGTGATACTCATTACGGTGTTGCTTGGCTTCATACATCGCCGCATCAGCCGTCTTGATCAATTCGGCGGGATCCGTGGAGTGATGAGGCGAACGAGCGATTCCAATGCTAGGTGTCACGTAGTCGATGGTCAGGTCACCCAGCCGCACAGGTTCACTCAGCACATCGAGCAGCCGCTTCGCCAGCCGTTCGGCATCCTCGACGTTGTCCCCCCGCACGAGCAAAGTGAATTCATCTCCCCCCAGGCGAAAGGCACGATCCGGCTTTCGTACGGCGTTTTCCAGACGTCGTGCCAGACACACCAGTAACGCGTCGCCCGCTTCATGGCCGAAGGTATCGTTGACCTGCTTGAAACGATCCAGGTCGATGAAAAAGAGCGTCAGCGGCTGAGGGTGCTGGCCTAGAAGCTCTTTGAGGTAGTGGTGGAACGCTTTGCGGTTGCCAAGCCCTGTCAGGGCATCGTTGTGCGCCATGGCGTACAGCTGATTCTGATATTCCACATGCGCACTGACGTCATGCAGAATGCCGCGGTATCCGCAGTGCTTCTTCTGACCATCGACGATAGGGGTGATGCGGGCCTGGTAATGGCCGACGCTGCCGTCAGCGCGCCGCAGGCGAGCCGACAGCGCCGGGCCCTTGTCTCGCTGCAGGGGATGCAACATCCTGGGCAGCACCTCATCATTTTCCATCAGGGTGGCAAACGCTGTCCCGGACAGCTTTTCGGCTGAATACCCAAGCTGCGAACAAAAAGCCGGATTCATCGACTGCAAGTGGCCAGCTTCATCGAGTTCGAAGTAGCCCTCCTGGATCTCTGCAAGAATCGCGGCATCGCGCGCTTCACTTTGCTCCAGGCGGTCCAAGGTCCGATTAGCCTCATGCGCCAGATCACCCAGCTCATCATGTCCGCGGTCGCGCAATCGAGCGTTGGGATTGTCCGGCCCGATGGATGCCAGTTCGGCATGCATTTTTCGAATACGGCGCAGCAGAAACCATTCCAGGCCGAGGTGAATCGCCCCCCAGGCCAAGACCAGGCTTGCGGCCAAAAACGCCATGAACAGGTTCAGCTGGGCAAGCCCCTCCTGGTAGAGGTGGCGGTCTCGAACCAGCCGCAGGCTGAGCGGTGCCCCGCCCAGGCTGTCGTGAAACACCAGGTCCACACGCTGGTGGCTGGCGTCTATCAATTGCCGCTTGGAAAGGCTCATCTGGCTGATGTCGGCATCGGTTGATGGGGCACGGGCGGCGTCAGCGGGTGCTGCCCAAACAAGCGCACCGCCTAGCTGCCTTTGCAGTTGACTCACGCGTTCGGCATCCAGGACTGTTCCACCCCACAGGTGCCCGGAGGGCGTGCCTACGCTGGCGAGAATCATCGGAACATCCAGCACAGTGATCAGTTCGGCATGCGAAGCTGGATTGGCAGCCGAACCCGGCAACTTCAGGCGCTCGACGATCCTCGCTTGCAAACTGTCGAGTGTCACGGGATGAAATGCCGACACCGCTGCGTCGCTTCGCTTGAGCAATGGCTGCAAGACCGTGAACGTGCCTGAGCTGGACTGGATCAGAAAATCAAAACCGCCTGTGCCGAATGGGAGCGCAGAACCGGCCTCTTGCATCAACGTACCGAGACTGCTCAGCCGGTCAACGTCGCGCTCGAACACTACGTCCATCATCGCCCGCAACCGGTCAGCTTCGACCATGAGCAACTGCTCGTCCTCTTGATCTAGCCGTTCGAGCAACAGGTAATGCCCCCACGCCCCCATCAAGATCATTACCAGAAGCACCGACGGCGCAAGGAGGCACAGGAGTTTCTTGCGCAGGCTCACGGTCGGCTCACAAGGGCTGAATGCATCTTGGCTTCCTCAACGTGTCGGGCGGTAGGGTGCGCTCGCCCGAATTGCGTGAGCCTGCGTATGCACAAGCGTGATTCTGCAGGCAAGCGTACTCAATGAAGCACACCGTTCGCTGGCGGCCCATGCGCATTTCATGACAGTGCCTTGTCACGGGCGTTTTCCCGGTATGGGGGTTAGCCCGCGCTGCGCATTGCCTTGCGCAACTCGCCCGGCGAGCGGCCGGTCCATTTGCGAAACGCTTTGCGGAAATTGGCCGCCTCGGAAAAACCGACCTGGGCGGCCACGTCGTCCATGGGCATATCGCTTTGCTGCAAAAACTCGATCGCCAACGCGCAACGGACTTCATCCAGCACACTTTGGTAGGTGCGCTGGTATTCTGCCAGCCGCCGGTGCAAGGTTCGCGTCGACATACCCAAGCTGCGCGCAACCACTTCCACTCCCGGAAAACGTCCGTTGCGGCTCAGGCAGGCCATGCGCACCGACTCGATCAGGTCGGACTCATCTGGCAGGTTGGCCACCAGCTGCTGACAAAAACCCATGCTCAACGCCGAGGTAATCGGGTTGGCGTTCGGGCAAGGCAACTGCAGCACGCTCGCGTCGAAACGCCACTCCATTACCGGGCTGTCGAACTGCACCGGGCAATTGAAGAACGCTTCATAGGATTGCCAATGCTCAGGCGCCGGGTACGGCAGCAACAGCCGCCGGGACGGGAAAGGCTTTTCCAGCACGCACTGAACCAAAGACTGGATGGAGGCGAACCAGAATTCGGTCGCCAGCGACATCAAGTCGCCCAGGGCGAAGAAGCCTTGGCCAATGAAGACGCCCTCGTCGCCTTCCACGCGGAACGATTTCTGGAAGATCGGGCCGAGCAGGCGGATGTGCCTGATGCCGAACTCGACTGCTTGGCCGAAATTCTCGCTGCTGACCAGGGCGTAGCCAAAAATCCCGAAGTCGCTCAGGCGCTGCCTGGCACCGGCCCGTAAACCACTGTCGGCGTGGCGCATCAAGCGCTGCATGTTGGCAAAAACCACCAGTTTCTGCCGATGAGAAATTCGGGTTGCCGGATCGAGCATCTGCTGCGCCGATAGCTCGGTACCTTCCAGCAATCCCAGGGCGTCGATGCCCTGAGCCTGCAATTCGGCCACCAGGGCCGGGAGCCCAAGCATGTTGTGTTGCGCAATATCCAGGGCAGTGCCATAGCGCCCTACGATCAGCTGGGTCATGCACAGGCCTCCATTTTCGGCATTGGCAGAAATTAACCCCCTCACTGGCACATTACAACCTCCCGCCGCACAGCCCCGCCGTTGCATCGTTGGCCTCCTTGATTCACCCAAGAAAAATAATAAGACCCGAGGCTGTCATGAGAAGACCCTTCGCCCCTGCCCTTGCCATGTGCTTGACGCTGCCTGCGCTGCCGGTTCTGGCCAGTGACGCACAGATGAACATCGTGCGTATCGGTTATGCCGATATTCAGTTCAACACCGACTCAGGCGATATGACCGGCATGCCGGGCATGACGCCTGAACATGTCCAGGCCACTGTGCGTGATACCGCAACCTTGGTGCTGGTCTACGAGCGCAAACTGGCTGGCCCGTGGTCGCTGGTGCTGCAAACCGGCGCACCGCCCGTCATCGACTTCGATGGTGCTGGCACGGCCCAACCGCTAGGCAAGGTCGGCAGCGCCCGCGCCTGGTTCCCTGCAGCGCTGATCGCCTACAACTTCGAGCTGTTTGGCCTGCAGCCCTATGTGGCACTGGGGGTCAACTACACCTGGTTCAGTGAAGAGAAGATGACCGCCGCCTACAACACAGCGTTCGGCGGGACCTCCAGTACCTCCAAACTGGACGACTCCTTCGGTGCCGTGGCCAAGGTCGGCCTGGAGATTGCGCTGGCAGACAACTGGAGCGCCGGATTCTCCTATTCGCGCTACTGGATCGATACCACTGCCACCATCAAGACCCAGACCCCGGGCCTGGGCGAGGTCAAGCGCAAGATCGATGTGGAAGCTGACCCTGATGTCTACTCGTTCACCGTTGGTTACCGCTTCTGAACCGGCCGCATCACGTACGGAGCCCTGATATGAGCACTGAAAAAATGAACGCTACGTTCGATTACATCGTGATTGGCGGTGGTTCGGCTGGTTGTGTGATCGCCAGCCGGTTGAGTGAGGACCCCGCCATCAGCGTCTGCCTGATCGAGGCCGGCGGCAGCGACAAAAGCGTGTTGATCCACGCGCCAGTGGGGGTGGTGGCGATGCTGCCGACACGTATCAACAACTGGGCCTTTCAGACCGAACCACAGCCCGGCCTGAACGGCCGTCGCGGCTACCAACCACGGGGCAAGACCCTCGGCGGATCCAGTTCGATCAATGCCATGCTCTACGTGCGCGGGCACCGTCAGGACTACGACCAATGGGCAGCGATGGGCAACCGGGGTTGGTCGTATGAAGAGGTGCTACCGTATTTCATCAAGTCCGAACAGAACCAGCGCCTGGATGACACCTATCATGGTCAGGACGGCCCCCTGAGCGTGGCTGAGGTGAGTTGCCCGAGCGCCCTGAACGCCGCGTTCATCCAGGCTGCCGGAATCAATGGCATCCCGCGAACGCCGGACTACAACGGCGCGAATCAGGAAGGCGCGTTCATGTATCAGGTCACTCAGCGCAATGGCGAGCGCTGCAGTGCCGCCAAGGCGTTTCTTACGCCCAACTTGCAACGCCCTAACCTCACGGTCATGACCGGTGCTAGCGTCGAGCGCGTGTTGCTGGAGTCTGCACGGGCCACAGGCGTGCAACTGCGCCAGGGCAACGCGCGTATCGTGCTCATGGCACGCCACGAGGTGGTGCTCAGCGCCGGCAGCTTCGGTTCGCCGCAACTGCTGATGCTCTCGGGCATCGGCCCGCGCGAGGAGCTGCGCAAACATGGCATCGCCCTTACCCACGAACTGCCGGGGGTAGGCGAAAACCTGCAAGACCACATCGACTACGTGTTCACCTACCGTAGCACTGACAAAGCCAACACCTTCGGCTGCTCGCCCACCTTCAGCTGGAAGATGCTCAAGGCCATGGCGCAGTGGAAGCGTGAGCGCAAGGGCCTGGTGACCTCGCCGTTCGCCGAATCCGGTGCGTTCTTCAAAAGCCGACCCGAGCTGACTGTTCCCGACCTGCAGCTGATTTTTGTGCCAGCCATCGTCGACAACCATGCCCGCAATCTGCGTGTGGGCCACGGTTTCAGCTGCCACCTGACCCTGCTGCGCCCGAAAAGCCGTGGTACGGTCCGGCTGGCCAGTGCCGACCCGATGGCCGCGCCGCTGATCGACCCGCGCTTTTTCAGCGACCCACAGGACCTAGAGGTGCTCATGCGTGGTGCCGACATGCAGCGCGCCATCCTCGATGCCACGCCTTTGGCGCCCTATCGTGGCAAGCCTTTGTATCCCCTGCTGCAACACGATCGCAAGGCCGTGGAGCAGGACATCCGCAATCGCGCCGACACCCAGTACCACCCGGTAGGCACCTGCAAAATGGGCCACGACCCTCTGGCGGTGGTGGACGATCAACTGCGCGTGCATGGTATCGCCGGCCTGCGCGTGGCGGATGCCTCGATCATGCCGACGCTGATCGGCGGCAATACCAACGCACCCAGCATCATGATCGGTGAAAAAGCTGCCGACCTGCTGTTGCACAGCCGCCGGGAGAGTCAGCGATGAACGATCTGACACACCTGAGCGACATGGCCGAGATCGAACGCATGCAACGGCTACTGCAGCGCCAGCGCGCGGCTTTCAATGCCCAACCCGATGTTGCGCTGAAGACACGTCTGGACCACCTCAAGCGCCTGGTCGGCGCCATCCGGCGTTACCAGCAACCTATCGTCGCGGCCCTGGAAGCCGACTTCGGTGGCCGTGCCGCATTCGAGACCCTGCAGGTCGAGGTGCTCGGGCCGGTGCTGCATGCCCGTCACGCCATCGCCCACCTGCGCCGGTGGATGAAGCCCAAGCGACGCAAGACCGAACTGCTGTTCCTGGGCAACCGTGCCTGGGTCCAATACCAGCCAAAGGGGGTGGTAGGCATCGTCGGCACCTGGAACTTCCCTTTGTACCTGACCCTGGGGCCGCTGATCACCGCCCTGGCCGCCGGCAACCGGGCAATGATAAAGGTCTCGGAGTTCGCGCCGCATAGCCGCAAGGTGCTGCAGGCCATGCTCGCCGAGGTGTTCGACGAGGATCACGTGGCGGTGTTCGGCGGCGAGTTGGCCGCCGCCCAGGCGTTCACCGGGATGGCACTGGATCATCTGGTGTTCACCGGTGCGCCGCAGGTCGGCCATCACGTTATGCGCGCCGCCGCCGAGCATCTGGTGCCGGTGACCCTGGAACTGGGTGGCAAGTCGCCGGCGTTAGTCGGTGAAAGCGCCGATATGGCCGATGCGGCCTTGCGCATCGCACATGGCAAGGGTTTCAACGCCGGCCAGGTATGCGTCGCACCGGACTATGTGCTGGTCCCCGCGGGCAAGGCGCAACTGTTCGCCGAAGCCGTAAGGCAGGCGTTCGAGGGGCTGTATCCGGACCCCGCAGGGAGTGCCGACTACACCAGCATCATCAGCGAACGCCATGCCCAGCGCTTGCAGTCGTTGCTGGCCGATGCGCGGGCCAAGGGCGCGACGGTGCTCGGTTGTGGCAGCTCGAGCGACTCGCCAAGGCGCCTGCCCCTGCAGGTGATCACCGGGGTGAGCGAAGACATGCGGGTGGCGCAGGAAGAGCTGTTCGGGCCGCTGTTGCCCATCATCGAATACCGCGACCTGGACCAGGCCATTGCCTACATCCAGGCCCGCCCCAGGCCCCTGGCGCTCTACCCTTTCGGGCTGGACACAGCACACGTCGAGCGCCTGCTCAAGCACACCCACAGCGGCGGCGTGACCCTGGACGACTGGGCCTGGCATGTGTTCCAGCACGACCTGCCGTTTGGTGGCGTGGGCAACTCCGGGATGGGCTCCTACCATGGCGAGGAAGGCTTTCGCGCATTGTCCCATGGCAAGTCGGTGTTCAAGCGCCAGCGCTGGTTCCCGACCCAACTGTTTCATCCGCCCTATGGCCGCTGGGTCCAGCGCCTGGCAATGAGGTTCTATCTTGGCAAGGGCGGGCAAGACTAGGCGGGCACAGGGAGGGTTGGCGCTTCAGGGCGAGGCGCTAGCAACCTGCCCAGAGGCTGTGATCAGAAAATCCCCAGCATCCCTTCGATGCTGCGCACCATCGATACCAGGCGCGGGCCTATGTCGTTTTCCAGTTGCCCTTCGTTGAGCAGAAACGCCGACACGCCACAGTTGAACACCAGGATCTCGCCATCGGCCATCGGCCGCATCGGTACTGCAACCGCGTGGATCTCTCGGCGCAGGTCACCGTAGGAGACCGAAAACCCCCGCCCCTGGACGTCTTGAATGCTTTGTTCGATGCGCCCCTGGAACGCCACCCAGTCCTCTGGCGTTCGCACCTTGATTTCGTTCAGCAACGCCGTTCGTTCTTCGCGCGAGGCAGCCGCCAGGAATGCTCGCCCCATCGCCGTGCGCGCCACCGGGTAGCTCAGGCCGACATCCGGCGGGTGGCTCATGGGGGCTGAGCTGCGGCTGCTTTCCAGGTACACCACATTGAGCCGGTCGCGCATACCCAGCGACACCGAGCCACGGATATGGTCCGCCAGCTCCTTCATGAACGGCCGCGCGATCTGCCGGATGTTGAGGCTCGCCAGCAACGGGTAGCCAAGGGAAAGCACCGCCGACCCCAACTGGTATTTGTTGTTCAGGCGATTGATGCGCAGATAGCCCAGGCGCACCAGCGTGTAGGTGAACCGCGAGATCGTGGCTTTGGGCATGCCGGTGCGCGCTGACAGCTCGGCATTGCCCAGCTGAGTATCGCGCGCGCTGAAGCAATGCAGCAGCTCCAGCCCCCGGGCCAGGGTAGCGGCAAACTGCCGATCATCGGCGAACTCCTCCGCCAGGTAATGCCTGGCCGGCGAATGCCAGTCTTGCGATCCGCCTTGTGGCGACCTGTCACGCGTTGCCATTTTTCCACCTCCAAACTGGCGACTCGAAGCAAGCGTGGCATTGATGTTCCAACTATTCAAACCATGTTCTGCAGAGCCGAACAGTGCTTGCCTGCCGATCGGATAAACCGCCTTATGCTCGTGCATACCTCATAAAAACAACACAGGAGGCAACCATGATCAGGGACCAGCAGGCGCTTGACGTCTTCTTGGCCGGCATTCGCCAGTTCGTGAACGACAAGGCGATACCTCTGGAGGCGCAGGTCGAGCAGCACGACGAAGTACCGCCCGCCCTCGTCCAGCACATGCGCGACAACGGTTTCTTCGGCTGGAGCATTCCCGAACCCTTTGGCGGCGCCGGCCTGACCACCGAGGAGCTGGTACTGGCTGCATTCGAGCTGTCGCAATGCTCGGTTGCATTTCGAGCCCGCGTAGGCACCAACACTGGCATCGGTTCGGAAGGCATCGTGGTCGATGGCACCGACGCGCAAAAGAGGCTTTACCTGCCGCGCCTGGCGAGCGGTGAATGGACTGGTTGCCTGGCCGTCACCGAGCCCGAGGCAGGCTCCGACGCCACCCACGTGCTCACCAGCGCACGCCGGGACGGCGACAGCTACATCCTCAACGGTGAAAAGTGCTACATCACCAACGCGCCGATCGCCGACGTCTTCACCGTCACCGCCCGAACCGCGCCAGGCAGCCAGGGGGCCAACGGTGTTTCGACCTTCATCGTCGAACGGACCACCCCAGGCCTCAGCACTGGCACCCCCTATCGCAAGATGGGCCAGGCAGGCTCGCCCGTCAGTGCGGTGTACTTCGACAACTGCCGGGTGCCTGCCGCAAACCTGCTGGGCGGTGTGGAAGGCAGGGGCTTCAAGACCGTGATGAAGACCCTCAACAAGCAACGTATCCACCTCGCCGCGCTGTCGACCGGCCCGGCCATGCGCATGCTGCGCATGGCCATCGAGCACACCAGCGGCCGCGTGCAATTTGGCCAGCCGGTGGCCAACATGCAACTGGTCCAGGCCATGATCGCGGACTGCCAGACCGAGATCTTCGCGGCCCGCTCGATGATCCTGGAAACGGCGCGCAAGCGCGACCGCGGCGAGGACGTGGTGCTCGAAGCGTCCATGTGCAAGTACTACGCCACGGAAATGTGCGGGCGGGTTGCCGACCGCTGCGTACAGATGTTCGGCGGCGCCGGATACATCGCCGACCATGCCGCGATCGAGCGCTGGTACCGGGACGTCAGGTTGTTCCGCCTCTATGAAGGCACCAGCCAGATCCATCAATTGAACATTGCCAGGCAGGTACTGGCTGCCCACCGCTGAGTCGGGTACGCACCTCCCTCTCTTTGATACAGGAACGCCCCATGTCCCGTTTCGAGCACTTCTTCAACCCGCGTACCCTTGCCGTGATAGGCGCCTCCCAAGACCTGGCTTCGATCAGCGGGCAACCCATCGCCCACCTGCTGGCAAAAGGCTTTACCGGGCAGATTCTACCGGTCAACCCCCGCTATACCGAGGTCGCAGGTATTGCCTGCTACCCAGATGTCGCAGCCCTGCCCGAAACGCCCGATGTGGCAGTGATCGCCGTCGCTGCCCAACGGGTCGCTGGCGTACTCGACGAGTTGGGCAAAAAGCGCTGTGGCCATGCCGTGATCCTCTCTTCCGGCTTTGCCGAGGCGGGTGAAGACGGTGCCCGGGCCCAGCGGGAAATCACGGCCATTGCCCAGCGCTTCGGCATGCAGGTGACAGGCCCTAACTGCCAGGGCTACATGAACATCAGCGACGGCATCCATGTCGGCTTTGGTGCCCCGTATGGCCTCACCTATCGCAAAGGCCACCTGAGCCTCACATCCCAGAGCGGCGCTTTCGGCAATTCCATCCTGATGCTGGCAAGCCAGGAAGGCATCGGTTTTCGTCACTACGTGTCCACCGGCAACGAGTCGGTCACTACCTCTCTGGACTTCATGGACGCGATGATCGACGACCCTGACACCCACGTCATCGCAGGCTACGTCGAAGGCTTCCAGGATGCGCAGCGCTTGTTGCCGATTGCCCGTCGGGCACTGATGGCCGGCAAACCGCTACTGATATGGAAGGTCGGCACCTCTGAAGCGGGCGCCAGGGCCGCCGCATCCCACACCGCCAACCTGGGAGGGGCGATGGCACTGTACCGGGCCGCTTTCCGCCAGAGCGGCATCATCGAGGTCAAGGATGTGGGCGACCTGGCCGATTGCGGCAAAGCCTTGCTTTCAAGACGCCTGCCCAAAGGCAACCGCCTGGCCATCGTCACCATTTCCGGTGGTGCAGGTATCGCCATGGCCGATGGTGCTGCCGATGGCCACCTGGCAATGCCAGCCCTGTCAGCGCATACGGTGGCAGCCCTGAAGGCGGTGCTGCCCTCCTTCGCCGCCATTGCCAATCCACTCGATGTCACGGCCAGCCTGCTCAACGATGCCAAGCTGCTGCGGGTCACCCTGGAAACCTTGGCTGACGATCCCCAGGTCGACATGATCGGCCTCGCCCTGGCCGCCGCCAGCGGCAAGCTCGCAGTTGAGCTGGCCGAGGAGATCGTGCGCATCAGCACAACCCGCGACATCCCCATCCTGGTTGCGTGGAACGCCGACCCTGCCACGGTCAAGCAGGCCTATGACATTCTCGACACCGCCGGCATCCCGCGCTATCAGTCACCGGTACGCTGCGCGCGCGGTGCCAGCGCGCTGTGGGCATTCACCCAGGCGCGCAAACAGATCGCCGTCGAACTGAAGGAGCCTGCGCAGGTACTCCACAGCGCCGAAGCACGGGCCGCGCTGCAGGGGCGCCATAGCGACCTGACCGAGTTCGAGGCCAAGAAAATACTGGCCGCGTACGGCATCGGCGTTACCCGCGAAGGCCTTGCCCGCGACCCTGCCGAGGCGGTACGCATTGCCTCGGCATTGCACGGCCCGGTGGTGCTGAAAGTGCAATCGCCCGACATCCCGCACAAGACAGAGGCAGGCGCAGTGCAGGTCGGGATTCAGGGTGATGCTCAGGTCGCATCGTCCTACAACCAGATCATTGCCAATGTCGCCGCCCACGATGCCAAGGCAAACGTGGACGGTGTACTGATCCAGGAAATGGTCAGCGACGGTATCGAGATGATACTGGGCATCAACAACGACCCACTGTTCGGCCCGGCGGTGATGGTCGGCTTCGGCGGCATCTTCGCCGAGGTATGGAAAGACGTCAGCTTCCGCCTTGCGCCCATTACCCGCTCGCAAGCGTATTCGATGGTCCGCGAGTTGCGCGCCTTTGCCATCCTCGATGGCGCACGCGGCCGCCCCAAGGCCGACCTGGAAGCATTGGTCGATACCCTGATGCGCCTCTCGGCACTGGCCATCGACCTGAAGGATTCGATACAGGAGCTGGATATCAACCCGCTGTTCGTGATGAGCGCTGGCAAGGGTGTGAAAGCCGGTGATGCACTGATCAAGCCGCTGCCGTCTGCACATCGGCCTTCTGCAACACCGGAGCAGGTGCTCGCCGGCTGATGAAAACGACCGCCCTTTGCCCCGTAGGCCGCGTGTGGCGGCCGTCATTTGTCATGACTTCATAGTGCAGTCAACGAGGGTCCCATGAATATTCTTCACCAGACCGACACGCTCCCAGCGACGTTCGATACCCAGGAAGTCGAACGTACCTACCGCAAGATTGCCTTTCGCTTGATGCCGTTTCTGATCATCTGCTACATCGTTTCATACCTGGACCGCGCCAACATCAGTTACGCCAAGCTCCAGTTCATGAGCGACCTGGGGTTTTCCGAAGCGGCCTACGGGCTGGGTGCCGGCTTGTTCTTTCTCGGCTACGTGCTGTTCGAAGTGCCCAGTAACCTGTGGATGCAACGCATCGGTGCCCGTCGCACGCTGCTGCGCATCATGATCCTCTGGGGCCTTATCTCCAGTGCCATGATGTTCGTCAACACGCCCATGCAGTTCTACCTGATGCGTTTTGTTCTCGGTGCCGCCGAAGCAGGTTTCTTCCCCGGCGTCATCCTCTACCTGACCTATTGGTTCCCCGCTGCACGCCGTGGGCGTGTGACCGGCTACTTCATGATGGGCGCGGCCACCGCGGGCATCATTGGTGGCCCGGTGTCCACCTGGATCATGGTGCACATGGCCGGGCTGCACGGCCTGCATGGCTGGCAGTGGTTGTTCCTGCTCGAAGGCTTGCCAGCGGTCGCGCTTGGGGTGATCGCGTTCTACTACCTGTGCGACCGCCCCGAGGAGGCCCGCTGGCTCAGCAACCGGGAAAAATCGATCTTGCAGGGCGACCTGGCGGCCGAACAGAACGGCCAGCGCGGCGGCTCGAAGCATGGCCTGCACGAGGCACTGTCGAACCCCAAGCTCTATGTCGGGGTGCTGGGCTACTTCTGTGTGCTGGTTTCCTTCAACGCCATCGGATTCTGGGCGCCGACCATCATCCGTGACATCGGTGTAAGCGACTTGCTGCAGGTAGGGCTGTTGTCCAGCGCCGTGTTCCTTGCCGGCGCGGTCGGCACCTATGTCGTCGGACACAGCTCGGACCTGCGGATGGAACGGCGTTGGCACCTGGCAGTTTGTAGCCTGATCATCGCCGTCTGTTTTGCCCTGCTACCCCTGGCAGCCCACGACATCACCGCGGCCATTGCCCTGCTCTCGCTGGCGGCAGCGGCGTCCTATGGATGCTTCGTGGTGTTCTGGACCATTCCGCAGACCTTCCTTACCTCCACCAGCAAAGCCAGTGGTATTGCCCTGATCACCAGCCTGGGCGGTATCGGCGCATTCGTCAGCCCGACCCTGGTTGGCTGGATGAAGGCCAGCTCCGGCAGCATCTACCCAGGCTTGACCCTCTTGGGCCTGATCACCCTGCTGGGTGCGCTGCTGATCCTGGTTGCGCTGCCCGCACGCAACTGATCCCCATCAACTTGCCGTGGCCTCAGGTCACGGCCAACTGCACAGGAGCTTGCCATGGGTGAACCGCAATGGCGGCGCGAAGGTGAAGAACCGGATTACCGTTTTTCCCTCGCCAACGAACGCACTTTCCTGGCCTGGATTCGCACTGCGCTTGGCCTGCTCGCCGGTGGCGTACTGCTCGACCAGTTCGCCAGCACGCTGGGCCCCGCCAGGGTGGTGAAGGGGCTGGCCGTGGCTTTAGGCCTTCTCGCCGCCGCGCTCTGCGCGCTGGCCTACCGGCGCTGGCGCGGCAACGAGATTGCCATGCGCCACGCACGTCGATTGCCTGTCACGCCGGCCATCGCACTGTTGGCCAGCATGACGGTGGGGATAGCATTGACCACCGCGCTGATCGTGTTGGTGGGCTGATGAATTCGTCACGCGATCCTGGGTTGCAGGCTGAACGCACTGCCTTGTCCTGGAGCAGGACGGGGTGGGCAATGCTGGCCAACGCGTTGTTGGCACTGCGCGCGGGATGGCACGCTCAGCCCGTGCCTGACAGCTTGCCGGGCTGTACCTTGCTCGTCGCAGCAGTGGCCATGGGGCTGTACGGTTGCCGGCGTCGAGAGCAACTGTCGAGCGCCAGAACATGCACAGCGGTGCCGGCATTGGCTGTCTGGTCAGTGTCCATTGCCACCTTGATCGCTTGCATCGTTTCGCTTGCATGAGTCACCGCAGCCGTTTGCCGATGGCTTCACATTTGCTTTGGCAGAACCGATACTCCAGGCCTTGCCCCTATCGGTCTTGCCCATACCCATGCGCTACTCGCCTGAAGCCCTGGTCGCCTTCGTCGAAGCCGCCGCCCTCGGTTCGTTCTCCGCAGCGGCGCGCAAGCTGCGCAAGAGCCAGTCGACCATCAGCATCGCCATCGCCAACTTCGAGGCCGACGTGGGTTGCCCGCTGTTCGACCGCGCCGGCCGCCACCCCACCCTCAATGCCGCCGGGCGCCAGGTGCTGGGCCACGTCGAGGCGATCCTCGACGCCAGCGCGCGCCTCGATGCCCTGGCCGTGCGCCTGGCCGGCCAGGTCGAGCCGCTGCTGTCGGTGGTGATGTCGGACAGCTACAGCGTGGCTTCGCAAGGCGCGGCGATGAGCCTGTTCGCCGAACGGTACCCCCACACCGAACTGCGCTGGGGCCCCTCCGAAGACGCCGATGTGGTCGAACTGGTCCAGCAGGGCCTGGCACAGATCGGCATCCTCGCCGCCCAGCAGCACTACCCCGCCGACGTGCAGGTGGCGCGCTTGCCCGAGCAGGCCGAATTCAGGCTCTACGTGAGCTGCGATCACCCTTTGGCGAAACGCCCGATGCTGCAGCCACAGGAGCTGCAAAGCGAGCGCCAGCTGTACATGAAGACCTACGCGCCGAGCCTGCACCATGGCCGTGGCCAGGCCTGGTCGGCGCCGGATTACCTGACGCTGCTGGAATTCGCGGTGCGCGGCTTTGGCTGGGCAGAGCTGCCCACCGCGCTGGTGGCGCGCTTTGGCACGGGCCTGGTGGAGTTGCCGGTGGCGGGCTACCCACGGCGGGTGGCCATGGACGCGGCCTGGTCGCGGCAACGTGCGCTGGGGCCCGCCGGGCAGTGGCTGCTGGGGCAGTTGCTGGGCCGCTAGCGCGGCTCAATCACTGGCGTCTTCGGTCACCTCTTTCCAGCTGTCATCCGGGTCGAAGCGCTTCATGGCCTTGGCCAGCTTGTCGCTCTGCGGGCCCAGGTCTTTCTCGAAGACCTGGCCGTCATGGCTGATCATGAAACTCATCACCCCGGTGTCGTTGTACTTGGCCGGCCAGGCGATCAGGGCGAAACCCCGGCTCATCTGGTCGCCGATCAGGTAGCTGTAGGCGCCGCCGGGGGCCGAGGGGCCTTGGCCATCGAGGATGCGGAAGTGGTAGCCGTACCAGTCGTCACCGACCCGGTCCTGGCCGAACAGCGGCCCCAGCGGGCTCACCTCACCATCGGCTTCGTCTTCCCAGTACAGGCCATCGTGCTTGCCGGGGGTGCTGAAGATGTGCTGCGCGTACTCCAGCGCACCGTTGCCGTTGCGGTCCTTGGCGGCGTAGTCCATCTGCGCATCGTGGTAGGCCAGCACCGATTGCAGGGCGCCCAGCTCGTTGCGGCCGATGCGCCGGGCGCGGATCTCGGCACTGCCGGCCTTGAGGTCGAAGTGCCAGCCGTTGGCCGCCTTGGCCAGCGGGATGGGCAGGGTCCAATGTTCGCTGCCCACTGCCAGGATGGCCTTGGTATCGCCCTGGTTCTGGATCTGGTGCTGCTCGTGGTACTGCTTGAGGAAGGCATCCACGTCGCTGCGCTGCACCCCTTCGCGGGGGATGTAGGTGCGCCAGTCTTCACCGAACAACTGGGCCAGGCGCGCCTCGTCGGCGTGCTCCGTGCCCAGCGCGGCGACCAGCGATTCCACCGCCTTTTCCGGTGTCGGGAAGGCTTCCTGGGTCGCGGCCCAGCACGGCCAGGCCACCGCCATGGCCAACAACACGGGGGCAAGCATGCTCATGCGTTTCATCGACGGCCTCCTCCGCCACCACCGCGGCGCACAGGCGCGCTGGGCCGGGAAATGGTGTGCCCCGAGGCGCGCGCGTTGTTCGGCCGTTGGGCGAGCTGCTGGCTGACACGGCCGCGGTTGGCCTGGGCGCTGGTGCGCGAAGGCGAACGGACCCCATCGAAGGCATTGTTGCGCGCCCTGCCGGCGGCATTGTTGGGCCGGATATCACGCTGCTGGCGTGCCTGGCCTTCACCTTGGCGGCGCTGGTTGAGCTGCGGGTTCTGGTTTCTCGCCTGCAGGTTGTCGCGGCTGGGGCGGGGGTCCTGGCGGCGGTCTGCCACGCGCGGCTGCTCGGCCCGCGCCTCGCGCGCCCGGTCGCGCGCTTCGAGGTTGCTGGTGGCGGGCCGTTCGATGCCGGCCCGGTCCAGCGAGGCACGGGCGCGGTCACGGGCATCCTGGTTGGCGTTGGCCGGCCGCTCGATACCGGCCCGGTCCATCGAGCCACGGGCGCGGTCACGGGCCTCGGCGCGCTGGGCATCGTCGCCCCGGAAGGCCGCGCGCTGGCTGGCACCGTCGAGCTGGCGGCCGAATTGCTCGCGGCTGCGGCTGTCGCGGTAGGGCACGCCGTCGCGGTGCACGGCGTTGTGCTGCCACTTGCCCTGGTTGTTGCCGATGCGGTTGTTGGCATTGATGTTGTTGTAGCGGTTCACGTTCACGTCGATATCGTGGTCATCCCAGTCGCAGTCGCCCCACAGCGAATTGACGATGGCAACGCCGGTGCCGAAGGCCAGCCCCGCCATCAGCGCGGTGCCGGCGGTGTACAAGGGCGATGGCGGGTAGTAGGCCGGCGGCGACGCGGGGTAGGCCCAGGTGCCGTAGGTGGTGGTCGGGTTGTAGCTGGGCACGTACACCACCTGGGGGTTGGCGGGCTCGATGATGATGTTCGACGTGCTGCTGGCCGGGGCACTGGCCGAGCCTGCGCTGGCGGCGGGCGCGGCGACCTTGACCGTGACGTTCTGGTACTGGTTGCTCTGCAGGTTGCCGGCTGCCTTGGCTTGTTGGCGCAGGTTCTGCACCGCGGCCATCACCTCGTCAGGCTGCGCCAGAAACGCATCGCCCATGCGCTGCACCCAGACCGGGTCCTGGCCGAGCAGCGCCAGCACCTGGGGGAACGCCACCAAGGCTTGCACGCTCGGGTCCCAGGGCTGTTGGGCCACCTGCTTGACCGCGTCGTCACCCTGGGCCTTGGGGTTGGCCTTGGACCAGGCCACCGCCTCGGTCACCTCGCCGGGATAGGTGCTGGCCATCAGCACCTGGGCCAGCAGCGCATCGGGGTAGAGGGCAATCGGCGCCATCATCTGGGCAAGTTGCGCCTGGTCGAACACGGCCTGCTTGGGCGCTGGCACATCGGCGGCCGGGGGTGGTGGGGCTGGCGGCGCCGCCACTGGCTCAGCGGCAACGGGCGCCGCAGGTGCGGGGGCTGCGGGGGTTGCAGGGTTTCGCGCCAGCAAGTAGGCGCCAACGCCTCCCAGGCAAAGCACAGCCGTCACGACGTAGAGCAATGGCCTGCGCATCACAGTTCCCCTTGGGGTCAAACCGCGTGGAATGTAAGGGTAGCAAAGGCTGGGCGTTCCACACGCGGGCTTGTCGAAAGCGTGGCCCAGTGCACTATGATGGCCCGGGCCGGACTGCGCGACGTCAGTCCCCACGCCTTGAGGTAGCCCATGATCGATCACCTGGACCATCTGGTACTCACCACCTGCGACGTCGATGCCTGCACCGACTTCTACACCCGCGTGCTCGGCATGCAACTGCAAACGTTCGGCGCCGGCCGCCTGGCGCTGCTGTATGGCAACCAGAAGATCAACATCCACGTGCGCGGCAAGGAGTTCGAGCCCAAGGCCCACCTGCCGGTGCCGGGCGCCCTGGACCTGTGCTTCATCGCCCGGGTTAGCCTTGAGCAGGTGATCGAGCACCTGCAGCAGGCGCAGTGGCCGATCATCGAGGGGCCGGTGCAGCGTACCGGGGCGACCGGGCCGATTCTTTCGGTGTACGTGCGCGACCCGGACCTCAACCTGATCGAAATCGCCCAGCCGCTCTGAAACAGGCCCCAAGGTTTTCGTCGCCGGCCTGGGCAGGTATCCTTTGCCGCTCAAGTGCAAGCTTCCCAGGACGGTGGCCATGACCCGGCCCCTGCTGATACTGAGTGCGGCCCTGCTGTTCAGCCCGGCGCTGCTGGCGCAGCAGATCCAGCGCCAGCTCGGCGACTTCGACTTCACCCTCGGCACCACCCCTTCGCGCAGCATGGCCCAGGGGCTGATCTCGCCGACCGCGCTCGGCGCCTTCCACGGCGGCCTCGACCTCAGCCACCCCAGCGGCTGGTACATCGGCCAGTACGCCCCGAGCATGGGCGTGACGCCCGACTCCACCCTGCGCCTGGACAACTACCTGGGCTACAAGCACCACTTCGACAGCACCCTGGGCTACGAGGTGGGGCTGATCCACTACAGCCAGCCGAACATCGCCAACGCCGACAGCTATGCCCTGTACGGCGGCATTTCGGTGCTCGGCAGCCGCTTCGGCGGGGCCCTGCGCGACAACCCGGGCAACCGCACCGGCACCCTGTTCGCCGACCTTGGCCGGCTGCCGCTGTTCAACGTCGACCTCACCGTAAAACTCGCCCACCATCGCCTGGGCACGCCGTTCACCATCGGCGACGGCAGCCAGGTGAACGGGTTTTCCGACTGGTCGCTGGAGCTCTCGCGCCCCTGGCTCGGGCTGGACCTCAACCTGATCTACAGCAACTCCGACTTGAGTGGCGGTGGCTGCGAGGCCTACGCGGGCATGAACAGCTACTGCGAGAGCGTGGTCACGCTCAAGGCCCAGCGCACGTTCTTCTAGCGCCTGTCAGGCCTGCACCGAGCCATCGGGCATCAGGGTCGCGATCAGCGCCCGCACCGTGCCCGGCAGCGCGTCCAGCTCGCGCACCAGGATGCTGCGCTCACGCACCGCCCACGGCTCGTCGAGGCTGATGGTGACCAGGTTCATGGTCTGGCTGTGCCGCAGCGCCGCCGATTCGGGCAGGATGCCGACGCCCACCCCCGCCTCCACCAGCCGACAAATCGCCTCGAAGCTGGACAGCTGGATACGCAGCGAAAGGTTCAGCCCCATGCGCTCGACGTGGTCGCGCAAAAAGCTCAGCAAAGTGCTGCCGTCGTGCAGGCCGATGTGCTGGAACGCCAGCGTCTGCTTGAGCGTCACCTGCGTGCGCGAGGCCAGCTCATGGCCCACCGGCACGATCAGCACCAGGCGGTCGGTGCTGAAGTGCATCACCTGCAGGCCGCTGGCCTCCACGGGCCCGGCGATGATGCCCATGTCGCTACTGCCATCGAGCACGCCGCGCACGATGTCGCGCGACAGGCGCTCCTGCAGGTCCACCGTCACCCCGGGGCGCTTGGCGAGAAAGCCGGCCAGCACTTCGGGGAGAAACTCGGTGACCGCCGTGGTGTTGGCGAAGATGCGGATATGCCCGGCCGAATCGGTGCCGAACTGGGTGAACTCGGCTTTCAGGTAGTCCACCTGGCGCATGATCAGGCGGGCGTGGGTCAACAGCTTGTGCCCCGCCGGGGTCAGCTCCACGCCACGGCTGTCGCGGTACAGCAGGCGCGTGTCGAGCTGCGCCTCCAGCGCCTTGATCCGCGCGCTGGCGGCGGCCGGCGAGAGGAACGCCCGGCGTGCGCCCTGGGTCAGGCTCGGCGATTCGCCGATGTGGATGAAAAGCCGCAGGTCTGCCAGGTCGAAATGCATGTGAGGCTCCGCTGGTGGTCACAGGCCTCATCCCGGCACCTGTGGGAGCCGGCTTGCCGGCGATGAGGCCAGTACAGGCAAAAACATGGCGTTCAGCATACATGAACGCTGCCTTACACAAATGCAAATTCACAGAATGCCAGGCGCCTCGCATGATCGGTCCATAACAACAAATGCAGAGGCCCATGGTTATGACTGCTTCCCCCCCGCCCATCGACTACAGCGCCTGGATCGGCCGCACGCAAGAGGCCGTCGATGAGCTCAGCCGCAACCTGATCAAGCGCATCGCCGCCACCTTCGGCGAAACCGCGCCCGCCGTCGGCCAAGCGCTGCCCGCGCTGTGGATGTGGTGCTTCTTCCAGGAGCCGGTGGCCGAGGCGCAACTGGGCGGCGACGGCCACCCGGCCCGTGGCGGCTTCCTGCCCCCGGCAGACAACCGCAACCGCATGTGGGCCGGCGGGCGGGTCGAGTTCATCGCCCCGCTCAAGGTCGGCGCCGAGGCCCATCGCCTGTCGACCATCGTGCACATCGAGGAAAAGCACGGCCGCACCGGCGCGCTGCTGTTCGTCACCGTGCGCCACGACTACTCGCAGCACGGCCAGCTCTGCGTGCGCGAGGAGCAGGACATCGTCTACCGCGAGCCCAACCCGCCCAAGCTGACCAGCGCCGCCGCCGAGGCGCCCGGCGACTGGCACGAAACCGTCGTGCCCACCCCGACCCTGCTGTTCCGCTACTCCGCCGTGACCTTCAACGGCCACCGCATCCACTACGACCACCCCTATGTCACCGACACCGAAGGCTACCCCGGCCTGGTGGTGCACGGCCCGATGATCGCCACCTTGAACCTGCGCGCGTTCATCCGCGCCAACCCCGGCAAGCAGGTGCGCCACTTCGCCTACCGCGGCGTGCGCCCGCTGACCGTGCCCACGCCCTTCGCGGTGGCCGGGCGCATCAGCGCGCCTGGCCAGGCCCAGCTGTGGGCCGGCAATGCCGATGGCGTGGCGCAGAGCGCCGACGTGCTTTTCGACTGATACCCGACAGAGAACACCCGCATGCATACGTACGACAGCGATGACCTCACTGCCATCCGCGAAGGCGTGCGCGCCTTGTGCGCCGAATTCGACGCCAGTTACTGGCGCAAGATCGATGAAGAAAAAAGCTTCCCGGAGGCCTTCGTCAAAGCCATGACCGACGCCGGCTGGCTGTCGGCGATGATCCCCGAGCAATATGGCGGCTCCGGCCTGGGCCTGGCCGAGGCCTCGGTGATTCTCGAAGAAGTGAACGCCTGCGGCGGCAACTCCGGCACCGTGCACGGGCAGATGTACAACATGTTCACCCTGCTGCGCCATGGCAGCGAGGAGCAGAAGCGCCAGTACCTGCCCAAGCTGGCCAGCGGCGAGCTGCGCCTGCAGTCGATGGGCGTGACCGAGCCCACCACCGGCACCGACACCACCAAGATCAAGACCACCGCCGTGCGCCAGGGCGATGAGTACGTGATCAACGGCCAGAAGGTGTGGATCTCGCGCATCCAGCACTCCGACCTGATGATCCTGCTGGCGCGCACCACGCCGCTGGCCGAGGTGAAGAAGAAGTCCGAAGGCATGTCGATCTTCCTGGTCGACCTGCGCGAAGCCATCGGCAACGGCCTCACCGTGCAGCCGATCGCCAACATGGTCAACCACGAGACCAACGAGCTGTTCTTCGACAACCTCAAGATCCCGGCCAGCAGCCTGATCGGCGAAGAAGGCAAAGGCTTCAGGTACATCCTCGACGGCCTCAACGCCGAGCGCACGTTGATCGCCGCCGAATGCATCGGCGACGGCCGCTGGTTCATCGAAAAATCCGCGCAGTACGCCCGTGACCGCGTGGTGTTCGGCCGCCCGATCGGGCAGAACCAGGGCGTGCAGTTTCCCATTGCCGAGGCCCATATCGAAATCGAGGCGGCCGACCTGATGCGCTGGCGCGCCTGCGCCGAGTACGACAGCGGGCAAAACGCCGGGGCCAGCGCCAACATGGCCAAGTACCTGGCCGCCAAGGCCTCCTGGGAAGCCGCCAACGCCTGCCTGCAGACCCACGGCGGCTTTGGCTTCGCCTGCGAATACGACGTCGAGCGCAAGTTCCGCGAAACCCGCCTGTACCAGGTGGCGCCGATCTCCACCAACCTGATCCTGTCCTACGTGGCCGAGCACCTGCTCGAACTGCCGCGCAGCTTCTGAGGGCCTGAACATGCAGCATACCCACGCGCTCGCAGGCTTCCTTGCCGACCTGCGCTACGCCCAGATCCCCGGCCACGTGCTGGACCGCACCGAAGACCTGTTTCTCGACTGGCTGGGCTCGGCCCTGGCCAGCCAGGGTGCGCACCCGATTCCGCTGTTCGAGTGCTATGCCCAGCGCATGGGCCCGGCCCAGGGCCGTGCGCGGGTGTTGACCAGCGGGGGCACCTCTTCGCCCTACTTCGCCGCCCTGGTCAACGGCGCCGCCTCGCACCTGGTGGAGCAGGACGACCTGCACAACAGCTCCGTGCTGCACCCCGCCACCGTGGTGTTCTCCGCCGTGCTGGCAGCCGCCCAGGACCTGGGCAAGTCCGGCCAGGACCTGCTGCTGGCGGCGGTGGCCGGCTATGAGGCGGGCATCCGCATCGGTGAATTCCTCGGCCGCTCGCACTACCGCACCTTCCACACCACCGCCACGGTCGGCACCCTGGCCGCGGCGGTCGGTGTGGGCAAGCTGCTGGGCTTCGATCAGGAGCAGTTCATCAACCTGCTCGGCAGCGCCGGCACCCAGGCGGCCGGCCTGTGGGAATTCTTGCGCGACGCGGCCGACTCCAAGCAGCTGCACACCGCCAAGGCCGCCGCCGACGGCCTGCTGGCCGCGTACCTGACCGCCGATGGCCTGAGCGGGGCGCGCAATATCCTCGAAGGCGAGCAAGGCCTGGCCGCCGGCATGTCCAGCGATGCCGACCCGGCGCGCCTGAGCGACCGCCTGGGCACGCGCTGGGCGCTGGTGGAAACCTCGTTCAAGTTCCACGCCTCGTGCCGCCACACCCACCCCGCCGCCGATGCGCTGTTGCAGTTGATGGCGGGTGAAGGCCTGGGCCATGGCGATATCGCCAAGGTGGTCACCCGCGTGCACCAGGGCGCGATCGATGTGCTGGGCCGGGTGACCACGCCCACCACCGTGCACCAGGCCAAGTTCTCCATGGGCACCGTGCTCGGGTTGATCGCCGTGCACGGCAGCGCGCAGCTGCTGGAGTTTCGCGACCTGGCCTTGAACGATGCGCAGGTGGCGGCGTTTCGCGACAAGGTGCAGATGCAGTTGGACCCTGAAGTGGACGCCGCCTACCCGGCCCGCTGGCTGGGCCGGGTCGAGGTCACCTGCAGCGATGGCCGCAGCTTCCACGCGGCCATCGACGAGCCCAAGGGCGACCCCGGCAATACCCTGTCGCGCCCGGAGCTGGAAGCCAAGTTCCAGCGCCTGCTGGCCTTCTCCGGCGCGCGCAGCCCGGCCCAGGGCCAGGCATTGATCGAGCGCGTGTGGCAATTGCGCGATGCCCGCTCCCTGGCCGACCTGCACTGAGGTGACCCCATGACTCAAGCATCACCCCGCCCGCTCGACGGCATCACCGTCATCAGCCTGGAACACGCCATCGCCGCGCCGTTCTGCACCCGCCAGCTGGCCGACCTCGGCGCCCGCGTGATCAAGGTCGAACGCCCCGGCAGCGGCGACTTCGCCCGTGGCTACGACCAGCGTGTCGACGGCCTGGCCTCGCATTTCGTGTGGACCAACCGCTCCAAGGAAAGCCTCACCCTCGACCTCAAGCAGGAGGCCGCCGGCGGCATCCTCGACGCGCTGCTGGCCAAGGCCGACGTGCTGGTGCAAAACCTTGCGCCGGGTGCGGCGGCGCGCATGGGGCTGTCGTTCGAAGCGCTGCATGCGCGCTTTCCGCAGCTGATCGTGTGCGACATCTCCGGCTACGGCGAGGGCGGCCCGTATGAAAAGAAAAAGGCCTACGACCTGCTGATCCAGAGCGAAGGCGGCTTTCTCTCGGTGACCGGCGGCCCGGGCGAAAACGAAATGGCCAAGGCCGGCTGCTCGATCGCCGACATCGCGGCGGGCATGTATGCCTACACCGGCGTGCTGTCGGCGCTGATGCTGCGCGGCAAGACCGGCGTCGGCAGCCGCATCGACGTGTCGATGCTGGAAAGCCTGGTGGAGTGGATGGGCTACCCCATGTACTACGCCTACGACGGCGCGCCACCGCCGCCGCGCGCTGGCGCTGCGCACTCGACCATCTACCCCTACGGGCCGTTCCCCACCGGCGATGGCGGCACGATCATGCTCGGCCTGCAGAACGAGCGGGAATGGGCGGTGTTCTGCGAGAAGGTGCTCCTCGACCCGGCACTGGCCAGCGATGAGCGCTTCAGCGCCAACTTCAAGCGTTCGGAAAACCGCGACGTGCTGCGCCAGATCATCATCGATGGCTTTGCCAGCCTGCCTTTGGGCGAGGTGGTCGCGCGCCTGGAGCAGGCGCAGATCGCCAATGCCCGGGTCAACGACATGCACGGGGTGTGGCAGCACCCGCAACTGCAGGCCCGCGATGGCTGGCGCGAAGTGGACAGCCCGGCCGGCAAGCTGCCGGCGCTGCTGCCACCGGGGCGCAATGGCGCCTTCACCCCGCGGATGGACGCCGTGCCGGCGCTGGGGCAGCACACCCAGGGCATCCTCGCCGAGCTGGGTTTCAGCGCGGGCGAGCAGGCCGACCTGGCTGCGGGCGGTGTGGTATGAGCCGGGTGCGTTCGGCGCTGTTCGTGCCCGGCAGCCGGCCCGTGCGGTTTGCCAAGGCGCTGGCGGCGGGGGCCGATGCGGTCATCGTCGACTTCGAGGATGCGGTGGAAGAGCCGCTGAAGCAGCAGGCCCGCGAGCACCTGGCGGCATTCCTTGAAGCTACGCCGCAAGCGGCCGTCTGGGTGCGGGTCAACGCCCCGCAGCATGTGCAGCACCGTGCTGACCTGGCGTTCTGCGCGCAGCACCCAGGTGTGGCCGGGCTGTTGCTGCCCAAGGTCGAGAACGCGGCACAAGTGGCCGTGGCGCGCCATGCCGGCAAGCCGGTGTGGCCGATCATCGAGAGCGCCAAGGGGCTGCTGGCGTTGCAGCAGATTGCCCAGGCCGAAGGTGTCGAGCGCTTGTCGTTCGGCAGCCTGGACCTGGCGCTGGACCTGGACCTGAACACCGAAAGCGCGGCGGCCCGGCAGTTTCTCGACCAGGCGCGCATGGCAGTGCAGTTGCATTCGCGGGGGGCGGGGTTACTGGCGCCGCTGGATGGGGTGTACCCGGCGATCGACGATGCCCAAGGCTTGCAGCAAGCGATGCGCCATGCCTACGACATGGGCTATGGCGGGGCGCTGTGCATTCACCCAAGGCAGGTGGCGGTGATCCATGCGGCGCTGGCGCCGAGTGCCGATGAGCTGGTTTGGGCGCGCAAGGTGCTGGCTGCCAGCGAGGCGGCCCATGGCGCCGGGGCGTTCCAGCTGGAGGGGCAGATGGTGGATGCGCCGGTGGTGTTGCGCGCCCAGCGGTTGCTGGCCCGGCAACGGGGTTGAAGCTGCCGGCCCCATCGCTGGCAAGCCAGCTCCCACAAAAACTGCGGGCCTGCGGTGTACCTGTGGGAGCCGGTTTGCCGGCGATAGGGCCGGTGCTGGTGTTAACCCCAGCCGAACGCCGCCTTACACAAATGCTGATTCTCCACACACAAGCCATTGGTCCATCTTTACCCTCAACCCTCCTACAACAATAAATCAGAGGTGACATCGATGTTGAAGCTGACCCAGGCGCTGTTCTGCGCCGCTGCTGTGTCCATGGCGAGCCTGGCCCAGGCCGCCGACCCGATCATCATCAAGTTCGCCCACGTGGTGGCCGACAGCACCCCCAAAGGCCAGGGCGCGCTGATGTTCCAGAAGTTGGTCGCCGCCGACCCGCAACTCAAGGACAAGGTAAAAGTCGAGGTCTACCCCAACTCGTCGCTGTTCGGCGACGGCAAGGAAATGGAAGCCCTGCTGCTGGGCGATGTGCAGATGCTGGCGCCGTCGCTGGCCAAGTTCGAGCACTACAACAAGCAGGTGCAGATCTTCGACCTGCCGTTCCTGTTCGATGACCTGGCTGCCGTCGACCGCTTCCAGCAAGGCCCGCACGGCAAGGCGCTGCTGACTTCGATGGAAGACAAGGGCATCCGTGGCCTGGCCTACTGGCACAACGGCCTCAAGCAGTTGTCGGCGAACAAGAAGGTGATCCTGCCCAAGGACGCCCGTGGCCTGAAGTTCCGCGTGCAGGCCTCCAGCGTGCTCGAGGAGCAGTTCAAGGCCATCCGCGCCAACCCGCGCAAGATGAGCTTCGCCGAGGTCTACCAGGGCCTGCAGACTGGCACCGTCAACGGCACCGAGAACACCTGGTCGAACTACGAAAGCCAGAAGGTCAACGAGGTGCAGCCGTACTTCACCGAGACCAACCATGGCCTGATCGACTACATGGTGATCACCAACGCCAAGTTCTGGAACAGCCTGCCCGAGGATGTGCGCGGCGAGCTGCAGGCGATCATCGACGAGGTCACCGTCGAGGTGAACAAGCAGGCCGAAGCGCTCAACCAGACCTCGCGGCAGAAGATCCTCGACGCCAAGACCAGCGAGATCGACCCGCTCACCGCCGAGCAGCGCCAGCAGTGGCGTGAATCGATGCGCCCGGTGTGGGACAAGTTCTCCGGGCAGATCGGCGCCGACCTGATCAAGGCCGCCGACGACGCCAACAAGCCGTCCTGACCCCTGCTGCGCCCTGCCCTGGCCACCCGCCCCCGGGTGGCCTGCCCTCTCTCTGTCTGGAGAAACCCTATGCAATCGCTCAGGCGCATCTGGGAGCATTTCGAGGAAGGCATGATCGCCTTCCTGCTGGCCGCCATGACCCTGGTGACCTTCCTCTACGTGGCGCTGAACAATCTCTACACCCTGTTCTACACCCTCAGTGACCACTGGTCCTTCGCCAGCGACCTGCTGCTGGGCATCGGCGACCACCTGATGGGCTACGCCCAGGAAATGACCTGGAGCATCGCCCTGACCAAGGCGCTGTTCGGCTGGCTGATCTTCTTCGGCATCGCCTATGGCGTGCGCACGGCCGGGCACCTGGGCGTCGACGTGCTGGTGCGGCGCACCCGCAAGCCGGTGCAGCGGGTGCTGGCGATGCTCGCCTGCGCCTGCTGCCTGGCCTATGCCGGGTTGTTCCTGGTGGCGAGCATCAAGTGGGTGAGCGCGGTGCTGGTGGCCGGCATCGGCGCCGAAGACCTCGACCGCTACGGCATCAAGGTCGGCCATATCGCGCTGATCGTGCCGCTGGGTTTCGCCCTGGTGATCGTGCGCTACCTGGAGATCTTCTACCGCCTGTTCACCCATCGCCAATACGGCCTGGGCCTGGCCGACGAGGCCGCCGAAGCCAGCAAGCTGGCCAACCCGGGTGAGGAGCACCACCAATGACGGTCATCTGCCTGTTCCTGCTGTTGTTCGTGTTCATGTTCCTGGGCGTGCCGATCGCGATTTCGCTGGGCTTGTCGGGGGCGCTGTCGATCTTGATGTTCAGCCAGGACTCGCTGAGCTCGCTGGCGATCAAGCTGTTCGAAACTTCCGATAGCTACACCTTCCTGGCCATCCCGTTCTTCCTGCTGTCGGGCGCGTTCATGACCACCGGCGGCGTGGCCCAGCGCCTGATCGACTTCGCCAACGCCTGCGTCGGCCACATCCGTGGCGGCCTGGCGATTGCCGCGGTGCTGGCGTGCATGCTGTTCGCCGCGCTGTCGGGCTCGTCCCCGGCCACGGTAGCGGCGGTGGGTTCGATCGCGGTGGCCGGCATGGTGCGCTCCGGTTACCCACGCGAGTTCGGCGCCGGCATCATCTGCAACGCCGGCACCCTGGGCATCCTGATTCCGCCATCGATCGTCATGGTAGTGTATTCGGCCGCCACCGAAACCTCGGTGGGCAAGCTGTTCATGGCCGGCGTGGTGCCCGGCATCCTGCTGGGCGTGGCGCTGATGGTGACGATCTACATCGTGGCGCGGATCAAGAAGCTGCCGGCGCAGCCGCGGGTCAGTTTCGCCCAGTGGCTGAGCACCGCGCGGCGCGCGTTCTGGGGGCTGTTGCTGCTGGTGATCATCCTTGGCGGGATCTACAGCGGCATGTTCACCCCCACGGAAGCGGCGGCCGTGGCGGCGGTGTATTCGGCGTTCATCGCCTTGTTCGTGTACAAGGACATGCGCCTGCGCGACTGCCCCAAGGTGCTGCTGGAGTCGGGGCGGCTGACCATCATGCTGCTGTTCATCATCGCCAACGCCATGCTCTTCGCCCACGTGCTGACCACCGAGCAGATCCCCCAGCAGATCACCCAGTGGGTGCTGTCCGAGGGGCTGACGCCGATCGGCTTCCTGATCATGGTCAACGTGGTGCTGCTGGTGGCCGGCAGCTTCATGGAGCCGTCGGCGATCATCCTGATCCTGGCGCCGATCTTCTTCCCGATCGCGATGAAGCTGGGCATCGACCCGATTCACCTGGGCATCGTGATGGTGGTGAACATGGAGATCGGCCTGGTGCACCCGCCGGTGGGGCTGAACCTGTTCGTGACCTCGGCGGTGACCGGGCTGACGCTTGGGCAGACCATTCGCGCGGCGCTGCCGTGGCTGTCGATCCTGCTGCTGTTCCTGGTGCTGGTGACCTACGTGCCGTTCATTTCGCTGGCGCTGCCGCAGTGGTTGGGGATGCCTTGAGGGCTGTGGTAGCCCCATCGCCGGCACAGCCATCAGAGCTCCCCGCCCGCCAGCAACTCGGTCATCACCTCGGCCAACGCCTTGACCATCACATCCGCCGTCGGCCGGTGGACGATGACGATTTCGTAGCTGTCCACCTCCGGCAACCCCTGGGCAGCCCCCAGCACCCGATGCTCGCCACTGGCCGCGCGCGGCGGCAGCAGGCTGATGCCCATGCCATCGGCCACCGCCGCCTGGATGCCGCTGAGGCTGGAGCTGGTGAAGCTGATGCGCCAACGCCGGCCCATGCCTTCGATGGCACTGATCATGTCCTCGCGGTACAGCCCCCGCGGCGGGAAGGTCACCAGCGGGATCGGGTCGAGTTCGAAGGCCGGAATACGCGCACTGTCGATCCACTGCAAACGCTCCGGCCAGCACGCCACGCCCTCGCGGGTATTGCGCCGCTGCTTGAGCAGCACCAGGTCCAGCTCGCCGTTGTCGTAGGCCTGGCTGAGGTCGCGGCACAGGCCGCTGGTGACCTCCAGCTTGACCTGGGGGTGCTGGCGGTTGAACGCCGACAGTGCGTTGGTGGTGCGCCCGCCAACGAAATCCTCGGGTACGCCCAGACGCACGGTGACGCCGACCATGGCCCCGGCCAGGGCTTCGAGCATCTGGTCGTTCAGCGCCAGCATGTGCCGGGCGTAGCCGAGCAAGGTCTGCCCGGCGTCGGTGGGCAGCACGTCGCGGTTGCCGCGCACCAGCAGGCGGTGGCCGACCATGTCCTCCAGGCGGCGCACCTTCTGGCTGATGGTCGACTGGGTCGAATGCAGGCGCGTGGCGGCGGTGGTGAAGCTGCCGCAATCGGCCACCACGACGATGGCGCGCAGCAGGTCGAGGTCGAACAGGGCTCTATTCGACTTCACGCTGATGGACATCTTGGTATTCAACTTTCAAATGGCAAGGCTGACTTCTACCACGCCTAGTCGCCCAGCGCCACGCCCTCACGCCGCGGGTCGGCGCCGCCCGACCAGCCGCCGGCGCTGCGCTGGATGATCTGCATGCCGCTGGTCATGGTCAGTGGCGTGACCTCATGCCCCCATGCCGCCAACTGTCGGATCAAGGCCGGGCTGGCCAGCTCCTTCTCCACTTCGGTGCCGCCATTGCGGCTGCCGAAATTGGGCAGGTTGGCGGCCTGCTGCGGGTCGAGCTTCCAGTCCAGCAGGCCGACCAGGGCCTTGTTCACGTAGCCGATGATCTGCGAGCCGCCGGGGGAGCCGAGGCTGGCCACCAGTTCGCCGGAATCGCGGGCGAACACCAGGGTCGGCGCCATCGCCGACAGCGGCCGCTTGCCGGGCTCGACGCGGTTGGCCACGGGCCTGCCGTTCTCCTGGGCGATGAAGGAAAAGTCGGTGAGCTGGTTGTTCAGCAAAAAGCCCTTGACCATCAGGTGCGAGCCGAATGCCGCTTCCACCGAGGTGGTCATGGCCAGGGCCTGGCCGCTGTCGTCCACGGCCGACAGGTGCGAGGTGGAGATGCGCAGCGGCGAGCGGTCCGGGGCCATCGCCAGGTTGGCGCCTTGCGGTGTGCCCGGGCGGGCGCGCTTCATGCTGTACTCGCCGACCAGCGTGGCGCGCCCGGCCAGGTACGCCGAGTCGATCAGCGCCTTGAGCGGCACCGGCACATAGTCGCTGTCGGCCAGGTATTGGGCACGGTCGGCGAAGGCCAGGCGTTCGGCCTCGGCCACCAGGTGCACCGCCAGCGGCGTGGGTTCCAGGCCGGCGGCCGAGGCCACCTGGCGCGGCGCTTGATGGGCCAGGTCGCGTTGCGCTGAAGCACGCTGCACGGCTTCGAGGATGCCCAAGGTCTGCAGCACGCCGACCCCACCCGAGGACGGCGGCGGCATGCCGCAGATCTGCCAGGCCTTGTAGGGGCCGCATACCGGGTCGCGGACCTTGGCCTGGTACTGGCGCAGATCGTCCAGCGACAACTGCCCGGCGTTGGCATGGCCACGCACCTGGGCCACCATCGCCTCGGCGATCTCGCCGTGGTAGAAGGCATCCACGCCCTGCTCTGCCAGCTGCTCGAAGGTGCGCGCAAGCTCGGGGTTGCGCAGTACGGTACCCACCGCCAGCGGCTTGCCTTGGCTGTCCAGGAAGTAACGCGCCATGGCCGGCGAATCGGCAATGAACGGGTCTTCGCTGACCAGCGCATGCAGGCGCTCGGACAGCGCGAAACCGTTGCGCGCAAGCTCGATGGCCGGCTTGAACAGCTCGCGCCAGGGCAATTTGCCGTGCTGTGCGTGGGCCATTTCCAGGGCCCGCAGCACGCCCGGCACGCCCACCGAACGGCCGCCGATCTGGGCAGCGCGAAATGGCATCGGCGTGCCGTCGGGTTGCAGGAACAGCGCTTCGGTGACCGCTGCCGGCGCCGTTTCGCGGCCATCGTAGGCCTGCACCTGCTGGCCGTCCCAGTACAGGATGAAGCCACCGCCGCCGATGCCACTCGATTGCGGCTCGACCAGGGTCAGCACCATCTGCATGGCGATCGCCGCATCGATGGCACTGCCGCCGGCGCGCAGCATCGCCCGCCCCGCCTCGCTGGCCAGCGGGTTGGCCGCCGCCGCCATGTGCCGGCTGGCGTGCACCGGCTCAAGGCCGCTGCGGTAGCCGGACTGGGCTTCCGGCGGCGCCGGCAGCGCTTGGTCGGCCAGGGCGCCGTGGCTGGTGGCGGCCAGGCACAAGGCGGCGAGCAGTGGCGTCGGAAAATTCATGGGTAGGCTTCCTGCTTTAACTATTCAGCAGGGCACTGTGGGTCATGCACATTCTTAACTTCAACCCCTGCCGTGCATTTTCTAGGATTGCGGCAGACATTACAGGAGCCTGCGAAATGCGTTTGCCACTTACCGCGCTAGCCTTTGCCTTGTTCACCAGCCTTGCCTTCGCCGAGACGCCCGCCATGCACAACGCCGCCGCGCACAACGACACCCCCACCCTGCAGCGCCTGCTCGAGCAAGGCGCCGATGTGAACCTGCGCGACGACCAGGGCCGCACCGCGCTGCTGGTCGCCACCCACGCCAACCAGGTGGCGGCGGCCAAGGCGCTGATCGAGGCCGGTGCCGATGTGAACGCCAAGGACAACATCGACGACAGCCCCTACCTGTATGCCGGTGCCCGGGGCTTGAACGACATCCTGCGCCTGACCCTGGCCCATGGCGCCGACCTCAAGAGCACCAACCGCTACGGCGGCACGGCGCTGATCCCCGCCGCCGAGCGCGGGCACGTGGAGACCGTGCAGCTGCTGATCGATGCTGGGGTCGACGTTGACCACCTCAACCGCCTGCACTGGACCGCGCTGCTGGAGGCGGTGATCCTCGGCGATGGCGGCCCGCGCCATGTGGAGATCGTGCGGCGGCTGTTGGCGGCGGGTGCGGACCGGCAGATTGCCGACAAGGACGGGGTGACCGCCCTGGAACATGCGCGCCAGCGCGGGTACCGGGAGATGGTGGCGTTGCTGGCCCAATAATCCGGCGCTGCCCCTGTGGGAGCCGGCTTGCCGGCGATAGGGCCCGAGCAGGCAACCAAGGCTGCATTCGTCTGCCCCAGTCAATCGCCGGCAAGCCGGCTCCCACGGGATAGCGGCAGCCTTATGGCTCAAGCCACTTCTTCGAACGGCAAGCCCACATAGTTCTCGGCAATGTTCACCAACCCCGCCTGCGACGACAGGAAGTACTCCCGGTCGGCCTCCTGCATCTTCTGGTCCCAGGCATCCTTGTGCTCGCCAAAGTCATGCAGCAACTGGGTCATGAACCAGCTGAAGCGCTCGCCCTTCCACACCCGGCGCAGCGCCAGCGGCGAGTACTGCTGCAGCAGGTCGGTGCGCCCTTCGCGGTACACCTTGAGCAGGATGCGGTACAGGTAGTTCACGTCCGAGGCCGCCAGGTTCAGGCCCTTGGCACCGGTGGGCGGCACGATGTGCGCGGCGTCGCCGAGCAGGAACAGGTGGCCGTACTGCATCGGCTCGACCACCAGGCTGCGCAGCGGCGCGATGCTCTTTTCCAGGGCCGGGCCGGTCACCAGGCGCGCCGCCACCTCTTGCGGCAGGCGGGCCTTGAGCTCGTTCCAGAAACGCGCATCCGACCAGTCTTCGACGCGCTCCTCCAGCGGCACCTGCAGGTAGTAGCGGCTGCGCGTCAGCGAGCGCTGGCTGCACAGCACGAAACCCCGTTCGTGGTGGGCGTAGATCAGCTCAGGGTTGACCGGCGGGGTGTCGGCCAGCATGCCCAGCCAGCCGAATGGATACACGCGCTCGTAGTGCTTGAGCACGCCTTCGGGGATGCTCTGCCGGGACACGCCGTGGAAGCCATCGCAGCCGGCAATGTAGTCGCAGTCCAGGCGCTGCGGCTGGCCATCGTGTTCGAAGGTCACGTAGGGCTGCTCGCCCTTGAGTTCATGCAGTTGAACATTGCTGGCCGAGTAGAAGATGGGCGCGGCGCTGGCCGCACGGGCCTGCATCAGGTCGCGGGTGACTTCGGTCTGGCCATAGACCATCACCGTCTTGCCACCGGTCAGGCCCTTGAGGTCCAGGCGCTGGCGGCGGCCGCCGACCAGCAGTTCTACGCCATCATGCACCAGCCCTTCGCGGTCCATGCGCTGCGCGACACCGGCCTCGCGCAGCAGGTCGACGGTGCCCTGCTCGAGCACGCCGGCGCGGATACGGCCCAGCACATAGTCCGGTGCCTGGCGTTCGAGGATCACGTTGGCGATGCCGGCCTTGTGCAGCAGCTGGCCAAGCAGCAGGCCAGAGGGGCCCGCGCCGATGATTGCAACCTGAGTCTTCATTGTTGTTGTCTCTTGTTGTTAGGCGTTTTGTACTTGCATTTTTAAGGGCTAAAGCAGCCAAATAGGTGTGCTATTCCATAAGAAAACTGCACTTTTACAAAATTGGTTCGATTAACGAACAGGCCATTCGCCCATGCCATCCACCCTTTCCGGCGTCCCGTTGTTCCAGCTGTATGGTGAAAACCAGGCCTGGCCCGGCACCGACCTGCTGCATTGCGAGTCGATCCCGGCGCGCAGCCGCCTGCACCATTGGGAGATCAAGGCGCACCAGCACGCCGAGCTGTTTCAGCTGCTTTATGTGCAACGCGGCCGGGCCGAAGTTGAGATCGAGGGCGTGCGCAGCGTCATTGCCGAGGCGGCGATCCAGGTGGTGCCGCCGTTGACGGTGCATGGTTTTCGCTTCAGCGCCGATATCCAGGGGCACGTGCTGACCTTCGGCACGGCCCTGGTGGCGGCCCTGGAACAACGCCTGGGCACGCCGCTGGGCGTGCTGGCCAAGGCGGCGTGCTACCCGCTGGGCCAGGACCGCGGGCGCCTGCGCAACCTGATCGACACCCTGCAGCAGGAGTACCAGGGCCACGCCCCCGGGCGCGCGGCCTTGCTCGAAGCCCTGGTGACGGCGCTGATGGTGTGGATCAGCCGCTGCCAGCAACAGGGCCAGGCGCCGCGCAACCGCGACGAGCGTGACCGGCAGTTGCTGGGGCAGTACCTGCGCCTGGTCGAGGCGCATTACCGCGAGCACCTGTCGGTGGAGGACTTTGCCGCGCGCCTGAACATTCCGAGCCTGCAACTCAACCAGCTGTGCCGGGCGTTGTGCGCGCAGACGGCGCTGCAGGTGGTGCACCAGCGGCTGCTGCTGGAGGCGCGGCGCAACCTTGTGTACACGCGCATGAGCATCGGGCAGCTGTCCGATAGCCTGGGGTTCAGTGACCCGACGTACTTTGCGCGGTTCTTCAAGCGCCTGAGTGGGCAGACCCCCAATGGCTATCGGCGTTCGGTGCAGCCTGAGTGAATGGCTTTGCCTGTTCTGGCCCTATCGCCGGCAAGCCGGCTCCCACAGGTACAGCGCAGCACTTGTGGGAGCCGGCTTGCCGGCGATAGGGCCAGCAAAACCGACACAGCCCTGCTTGACGTATACGTCAACCTGCCCTCAGGATACCGCCATACCCCACGCCGAGCCCGAGCATGAGCAGCCAGACCTACAGCATCTCCGACCTGTCCCGCGAGCTGGACATCACCACCCGCGCCATTCGCTTCTACGAGGAACAGGGCCTGCTCAGCCCCGAGCGCCGCGGCCTGGAGCGCATCTATTCGCCCCGCGACAAGGTCAGCCTGAAGCTGATCCTGCGCGGCAAGCGCATCGGTTTCTCGCTGGCCGAATGCCGCGAACTGATCGAGCTGTACGACCCCAGCAGCGGCAACCTCAAGCAGCTCAACAGCATGCTGGCGAAAATCGCCGAGCGCCGCGCCCAGCTGGAGCAGCAGATGCTCGACATCCACCAGATGCAACTGGAACTGGACACCGCCCAGGAGCGCTGCGAGCAGGCCCTGGCCGCCACCTTGAACAATAACGACAACCGTTGACCCGCCACAGGAACCCCGCCATGTCCTTGCCCGAAAAAGTCCGCCTGGTCGAAGTCGGCCCCCGCGACGGCCTGCAGAACGAAGCCCAACCCATCAGCGTCGCCGACAAGGTGCGCCTGGTCGACGACCTCAGCGCTGCCGGGCTGGGCTACATCGAGGTGGGCAGTTTCGTGTCGCCCAAGTGGGTGCCGCAGATGGCAGGTTCGGCCGAGGTGTTCGCCGCCATCAGCCAGCGCCCCGGCGTTACCTATGCCGCCTTGGCCCCGAACCTGCGCGGTTTCGAAGACGCCCTGGCGGCGGGCGTGAAGGAAGTGGCGGTGTTCGCGGCGGCCTCCGAGGCGTTTTCCCAGCGCAACATCAACTGCTCGATCAGCGAGAGCCTGAACCGTTTCGAACCGATCATGGCGGCGGCGCGCAGCCACGGCGTGCGCGTGCGCGGTTACGTCTCCTGCGTGCTCGGCTGCCCTTATGAAGGCAAGGTCAGCGCCGAACAGGTGGCCCCGGTGGCCAAGGCGCTGCACGACATGGGCTGCTACGAAGTGTCGCTGGGCGACACCATCGGCACCGGCACCGCAGGCGATACCCGCCGCCTGTTCGAGGTGGTCTCGGCGCTTGTGCCGCGCGCGCAGCTGGCCGGGCACTTCCACGACACCTACGGCCAGGCCCTGGCCAATGTGTACGCCAGCCTGCTCGAAGGCATCAGCGTGTTCGACAGCTCCGTGGCAGGTTTGGGCGGCTGCCCGTATGCCAAGGGCGCCACCGGCAACATTGCCACGGAGGATGTGCTGTACCTGCTGCAGGGGCTGGGTATCGAAACCGGTATCGACCTCGACGCACTGATCGCGGCCGGGCAGCGCATCAGCCAGGTGCTGGGCCGGGCCAACGGCTCGCGGGTGGCGCGGGCACGCAGCGCCCAGTGATTCACACGGTTGTCACAAGAGTGTGGGTGCAGTGTTACCGCTGCCGCCCACTCCAGCAAAAAATCGGGTAACAGGGAAACAATTCGACAGAATTTCAGGCCACCGGTTTTTCGCCATTTTGCTCAAGCCCTTGATTTTAAAGGCTTTTGAAAAGTTGGCACGGCACCTGCTATATCTTTCGTACAACAACAACAAAAAACGTGACACCCAATAAAAACAACAGGTAACGGCTCTGACATAACAAGAACAACACGGCAGAGGCGTAGCAAGCAGATTTTTTTGGAGTCGACAGGCTTTTCAGGGGCTCGCCCCGCGATCTGACACAGAACAACAAAACTACCTCCAGGTAGCGGCAGTCAGGATCGGATCAGCATGATGACAGCAGGTCAGCGCTCAAAAAAATACGTTTGCTCTTGACCCCGCATGGGGGTCGCCCGCAACACAAGGCAGGCTTACAAAAACAACAAAAGGCCGGTCTTCAATAATAATAAAAGAGCAGGCAACAACGCTTTGAGGGGAGCTTCGGCTCCCCTCAGTGCTTCCTGCCCTCCTCCTCCCTGCGCTTGTCCTCCTCTTGTGCCTCCAGCTTGTCCACCAGCAACGGCATCGTCGCCAGCACCAGCAGCGCCAGCAAGGTGCTGATCAGTGCCGTGGCCTCGCGCCCCATGCCGGCTGCCGTACCAATGGCGGCGGTCATCCACAGCCCGGCGGCCGTGGTCAGGCCTTTGACGTGGCTGGTGTCCTGGCCATTGCCTTTCAAGATGGTGCCCGCCCCAAGAAAACCGATACCGGCGACGATGCCCTGGATCACCCGGCTCAGTGCCTGCTCGTCAGCACCGGCCATGCTCGGCGCCAGCACGAACAGCGCCGCGCCCATCGACACCAGCATGTGCGTGCGCACACCGGCCGACTTGCCCTTGCTCTCGCGTTCAAAACCCAGCACCGCGCCCAGGATCGCCGCCATCGACAGGCGCAAGAGGATGCGGGTGATTTCGGCTTCGTCGGTGATGTCGGCGAATTCCGCTTGCAGCGTTTGCCAGATGACGTCCATCGCCTTTCTCTCGATCCACTGTGGGCTTCACAGGGTTGACCTGCCGCAGGGCAACAAAGTGCCCGCCTGGCGGATCGATGCAGCAACCTGCCAACGCCCGCAGTCCCACCTGTAACCGCACCCCGGAGGACCGCCCCATGCCCGTCGAAATCGAACAAAGCACCCAGCGCTGCACCCTCATCGGCCAGGACCTGCGCATCGAAGGCCAGGGCCCGGACATCGAAATCGTCACCGATGAGCAGCTGCACATGTCCGTGGCACTGCTGGCCGGTAACCGCGTGCCGATCACCGAAGCCGAGGCCGATGCGCTCACCGTGGCCGGTGCGGTGGATAGCCGCAGGCATCTGAAGGCCAGCGTTCCAGGCTCCGTGATTTAAGGGTTCAGCGGCCATCGCTGGCCATCTGATACGGTTTTAAACGCGCAACCTGAGCCTGTGCTGAAAACAGCTTGGGGGCCATAGTGCTCTGGCCTGATAGAGGCCTGATGAGCACCGTAGCCATGTACGAGAAAATCGACGTCATCCAGATCGCTGGCAAGCGCCCGAGCGTCAGCGGCATCCATACCCGCAGCTTCACCGGCCTGTATCGCAACCTGCGCATCGGCTTTGCCGGGGCGCTGTTCGTGCTGTTCTTCGGCACCGCCTGGCTCGACTGGAACGGCCGCCAGGCCGTGCTGTGGGACTTGGCCAGCAGCAAGTTCCACATCTTTGCCAGCACCTTCTGGCCGCAGGATTTCATCCTCCTGTCGGCGCTGCTGATCATCGCCGCCTTCGGCCTGTTCGCCATCACCGTCTACGCCGGCCGCGTGTGGTGCGGCTACAGCTGCCCGCAAAGCGTGTGGACCTGGCTGTTCATGTGGTGCGAAAAGGTCACCGAAGGCGACCGCAACCAGCGCATCAAGCTCGCCGCCGCGCCCTGGAGCCTGGGCAAGCTGGCCCGGCGCACGCTCAAGCACGGCCTGTGGCTGGCCATCGGCGTGCTCACCGGGCTGACCTTCGTCGGCTACTTCACCCCGATCCGCCCCCTGGCCCAGGAGCTGTTCACCCTGCAGCTGGGTGGCGTGGCGCTGTTCTGGGTGCTGTTCTTCACCGCCGCCACCTACATCAACGCCGGCTGGCTGCGCGAAGCGGTGTGCCTGCACATGTGCCCCTATGCGCGCTTTCAGAGCGTGATGTTCGACAAGGACACCCTGGCCGTGGCCTACGACCCGCGCCGCGGCGAAACCCGCGGCGCGCGCAAGAAAGGCAGCGATGCCCGCGCCCAGGGCCTGGGCGACTGCATCGACTGCACCCTGTGCGTGCAGGTCTGCCCCACCGGCATCGACATCCGCGACGGCCTGCAGATGGCCTGCATCGGCTGCGCGGCCTGCATCGATGCCTGCGACAACGTCATGGCCAAGATGGGCTATGCCAGTGGCCTGATCGGCTACAAGTCCGAGCACAGCCTGCAAGGCGGCACCACCCACTGGTTGCGCCCGCGCCTGCTGGGCTATGCCGCGGCGCTGCTGGTGATGATCGCGGCGCTGGTGCTGGCCTTGCAGCTGCGCCCGATGGTGTCGCTGGACGTGATCAAGGACCGCGGCCTGTTCCGCGAAAATGCCCAGGGCCAGATCGAGAACATCTACCTGCTCAAAGTCATCAACAAGACCGAACAGCCCCAGCGCTACCACCTGCGCCTGCTGGATGCCGAAGGCTTTGCCCTGCAAGGGCGCACCGAGCTGATCGTGCCCGCCGGCGAGATGGCCGAGCTGCCGGTATCGGTGGCCCTGCTGGCCGACCGCCCGAGCAGCAGCTCGCAGGAGCTGGCCTTCGAAATCCAGGACAGCGACCAACCCGAGGTGCGCAGCGTGGCCCACAGCCGCTTCGTGGCGCCGATCAACCGCTGATCCCTTACACTCAACGTTCACCTTGCCTGCCGAGCCCCCATGAAACGCTACGAACGCTTCGCCGACGACATTGCCGAACTGATCCGCTCCGGGGTGCTCGGCCCCGGCCAGCGCGTGCCTTCGGTGCGCTATGCCAGCCAGACCCACGGCGTCAGCCCCTCGACGGTGTTCCAGGCCTACTACCTGCTCGAGCGCCGCGGGCTGATCCGCGCGCGGCCGCGTTCGGGCTACTTCGTCAACGCCCACGCCCCGCTGCCGTTCAGCGAACCCCAGGCGCTGGAGCCACAGAGCGAATCGACCGACGTGGATGTCAGCGCGCTGGTGTTCTCCATCCTCGAATCGATCAAGGACCCAAGCACCGTGCCCTTCGGCTCGGCCTTCCCCAGCCCCGAGCTGTTCCCGCTGCAGCGCCTGTCGCGCTCGCTGGCCAGTGCCAGCCGGGCCATGGACCCGCGCATGGTGGTCACCGACCTGTCGCCCGGCAACCCGCAACTGCGCCGGCAGATCGCCCTGCGCTACATGGTCGGCGGGCTGATGCTGCCGATGGAAGAACTGCTGATCACCAACGGCGCGCTGGAAGCCTTGAACCTGTGCCTGCAGGCGGTGACCGAGCCGGGCGACCTGGTGGCCATCGAGGCGCCGGCCTTCTATGCCTGCCTGCAGGTGCTCGAACGGCTCAAGCTCAAGGCGGTGGAAATCCCCGTGCAGCCGCGCGAAGGCATGGACCTGGCGGTGCTGGCCCAGACCCTGGACAAGCACCCGGTCAAGGCCGTGTGGTGCATGACCAACTTCCAGAACCCGGTGGGCGCGAGCATGCCCGAGGCGAAGAAGCAGGCGCTGGTCGAACTGCTGCGCCGCCACCAGGTGCCGCTGATCGAAGACGATGTGTATGCCGAGCTGTACTACGCGCAGCAGGCGCCCAAGCCGGCCAAGGCCTTCGACACCCAGGGCCTGGTGATGCACTGCGGCTCGTTCGCCAAGAGCCTGGCGCCGGGCTACCGCATCGGCTGGGTGGCGGCCGGGCGCTTTGCGCAGAAGATCGAGCGGCTCAAGCTGATGACCTCGCTGTGCGCCTCGATGCCAGCCCAGGCGGCCATCGCCGACTACCTGCAGCACGGCGGCTACGACCGCCACCTGCGCAAGCTGCGCTACGCCCTGGAAGGCCAGCAGGCCAACATGCTCGCCGCCATCGCCCGGCACTTTCCGGCGCAGACCCGGGTCAGTCAGCCGGCCGGCGGGTACTTCCTGTGGCTGGAGCTGCCCGAGCAGATGGATGCCCTGAAGCTGTTTCACATGGCCCTGGCCCAAGGCATCAGCATCGCCCCGGGGCCGATCTTCTCGCCCACCCGGCGCTTTGGCAATTGCATCCGCCTGAACTACGGCAGCCCCTGGAATGCCACGGCCGAAAGCGCGATGGAAACCTTGGGGCGCATCATTCGCTCCTTCTGAAGGCAAACAGCCAGCCCAGCGGCTATATTCGAACGACCCGCAAACCGGAGCGTTCCCATGCCGCAGGATCAGCCCGCCCTCAGCATCGAGCAGCTTCAGGCGAAGGTTGCCGAGCTTGAAGCGCAATGCGCGCAACGCATCGACCAGGCCCAGGCCAACAACAAGCTGCTGGGCGAACTGGTCGATCACAGCGTGGCCAATGTGTTCGCCGCCGACCGCAGCCTGCGCCTGCTGGCCATCAACCGCACCGCGCAGGAAACCTTCAAGCGCTACCGCGGCTTCGCGCCCAAGGTGGGCGACCACATCCCGCAGTTTCTGGCCGGGCAAGCGGACATCACCCACCAACTCGAACCGGTATGGCCAAGGGTGCTGGCCGGCGAAGCGTTCGTCGATGTCATCAGCTTGGGCCCGGCCGACCTGCACCGCCACTACGAGGTGCGCTACACCCCGCTGCGCGATGCGCAAGGGCAGATCCAGGGCGGCTACCTGTTCGCCTATGACATCACCGAGCGGGTGGTCGAGCAGAAGCGCCTGCGGGAAACCGAAGAGGCCTTGCGCCAATCGCAGAAAATGGAAGCGGTCGGGCAACTGACCGGTGGCATCGCCCACGACTTCAACAACCTTTTGGGCGGCATTCTCGCCGCCCTGGAAATGGCCGAGCAGCGGCAAAGCGAACATCGCCTGGCCGACAGCCAGCGCCTGCTCAGCACCGCGCGGCACAACACCGAGCGCGCCGCTACGCTGGTCCAGCGCCTGCTGGCTTTCGCCCGCCAGCAGAAGCTGGTGCCCCAGGCCGTGGACGTGCAACTGCTGGTAGAAGGCATGCGCGACCTGATCAACAGCTCGCTCGCCTCGCACATCAGCTTCAGCGACGAAACCCTGCCCGGCCAATGGCTGGTGCGCATCGACCCGCCACAGCTGGAAAACGCCTTGCTCAACCTCTGCCTGAATGCCCGCGACGCCATGCTCTTGGGCGGCTCGCTGCGCATCGGCTGCGAAAACGCCCCGCTCGACGAGGAGCAGGCGCGAGCCCTGGAGCTTGCACCCGGCCAGTACCTGCGGATCACCGTCAGCGACAATGGCGCGGGCATGACCGCGCAGGTGGCGCAACGTGCGCTCGAGCCGTTTTTCACCACCAAGCCACTGGGCCAAGGGTCCGGGCTGGGGCTGTCGATCGTGTACGGCTTCGTTCGCCAGTCCGGCGGCCAGCTGCGCATCACCAGCACACCGGGGCAAGGCACCCGGGTCGCCCTGTACCTGCCCAGGGATTACGACGCCCTGGTCGCGGCGGCGGAGCGCCCGATAGTGGCCCCCACCCGCGAGCCAAGCCGGCATCGGGTGATGCTGGTGGAAGACCAGGACACCCTGCGCCTGCTGATCGGCGAAGTGCTCGAGGACAGCGGCCACGAAGTGCACGTGTTCGCCGACGGCCAAACTGCGCTCAATGCCCTGCACGGGGGGCTGCAACCTGACCTGCTGATTACCGACATCGGCCTGCCCGGCGGCGTCGATGGCCATCAGCTGGCCGCCACCTGCCTGAGCTCGCCTGGCGAAGTGGCAGTGCTGTTCATCACCGGCTACAGCGAATGGAAGGGCAAGAACAAGACCTGGCCCAACGGCCGCACCGACTTGCTCTACAAGCCATTCGCCCTGTCCGTGCTCAAGCAGCACGTCGACCGCCTGCTGGGAAACCTGCGCAACACCCGGTAAGCCGCTATGCACCTGGCACAGGGCAGGCTAAAGTCATTGCCAGTCAGTTCAGTTTTCTGTCGGAAGTCGGCATGCCATCGCGCGATCCACTCGCCCTGCAACAGCAAATCGAAGCACTCCAGCAGCGCAACGCGCAACTGGAGGCCCGCCTGGTACAGCGCCAGGACCAGGACCAGAACATCTACCGCTTTCTGTTCGACACCATGGACGAAGGCTTCTGCATCATCGAGTTCTTCGATGGCCCCCACGGCCCGCTCAGCGATTACGTGCACGTGCTGGCCAACGCCGCGTACGCCAAGCACGCCGGCATTCCCAACGTGGTCGGCAAGAAGCTGCGCGAAATGGTGGCCGACGAGGCCGATCTCTGGGTGCAACGCTACGGGGGGGTGCTGCGCACCGGCCAGCCATTGCAGTTCGAGCAGGAGCTGGTGGCCACCGGCCACGTACTGTCGGTGACCACGTTTCGCGTCGAGCCGCCCGAGCGGCGCCAGGTGGCGGTGCTGTTCAAGGATGTGACCGCGCGGCGCATGGCCGAACAGGCCTTGCAACAGCTCAACGAAGAGCTCGAACAACGGGTCAGCGCGGCGCTGGCCGAGCGCCGCCTGTTCGCCGAGCTGGTCGAGCAGTCGGTGGTCAACGTCCATGTGATCGACAATGGCATGCGCTGGCTGGCGGTCAACCGCCAGGCCAAGCAGGACTTTCACACGCTCTACGGCCACACGCCGGAAGTGGGCGAGTACATGCCAAGCCTGATGGACAACGCCCCAACCGATTCCCAGCAGGCCCTGGCCTTCTGGCGCCGCGCACTGGGCGGCGAGCGCTTCATCGAGATCGCCGCCTTCGGCCCGGAGCACGACCGACGCCATTACGAACTGCGCTTCAATGCCCTGCGCGACCAGGACGGCAGCGTGCAAGGCGCCTACCTGTTCGCCTACGAGATCAGTGATCGGGTCAAGGAACAGCAGCGCCTGGCCAAGGCCGAGCAAGCGCTGCGCCAGGCGCAGAAGATGGAAGCCGTCGGCCAGCTCAGCGGCGGTATCGCCCACGACTTCAACAACCTGCTGGGCAGCATCCTCAATGCCCAGGAGCTGATGCAGCAACGCCTGCAGCAAGAGCGCCACGACGAACTGGCGCCGTTGCTGGCGCTGTCCAATAGCTCCGCGCAACGGGCCTCCTCGCTGGTGCACCGGCTGCTGGCCTTCTCCCGCCAGCAGACCTTGCAACCCACTGCCACCCAGGTCACGGCACTGGTCACCGGCATGGAAGAGCTGCTGCGCCGCACCATTGGCCCGGCCATCAGCCTGCACAGCCACTTCGACAGTGCCTTGTGGCCGACCTTCATCGACCCGCCGCAGCTGGAGAGCGCGCTGCTCAACCTGTGCATCAATGCCCGCGATGCGCTGCCGGCGGGCGGTGTGATCGACATCCTCGGCGAAAACATCAGCCTTGAAGGCGAGCAGGCGCGGCTGCTGGAACTGCCCGCCGGCGACTACCTGCGCCTGAGCGTGGTGGACAATGGCCGAGGCATGAGCGCAGACATCGCCGCGCGGGCGCTGGACCCGTTCTTCTCGACCAAGCCCATGGGCCAGGGCACCGGCCTGGGGCTGTCGATGACCTACGGCTTCGTGCGCCAGTCAGGTGGCCAACTGCGCCTGCTGTCGACGCCAGGCAGCGGTACCCGCGTAGAGCTGTACCTGCCGCGCCATCATCAGCACGCACAACCGCCGGCCCCTGCGTCAGCGGCTGGGCTGCAACAGGCGCGCCGCGAGCCATGTGCGGGTGGGCAACGCATTGTGCTGGTGGAGGACCAGGCCGCGCTGCGCATGATCGTTGGCGATGTGCTGGAAGAGCTGGGTTATCAGGTCGAGGCCTTCGAGAACGGCCCGGCCGCGCTGGCCCACCTGCAGGATGCCGAGCGCCCGGACCTGCTGCTCAGCGACATCGGCCTGCCCGGTGGGCTCAATGGCCGCCAGTTGGCCGAACGTTGCCGGCAGCAGCACCCCGACCTCAAGGTGCTGTTCATCACCGGCTACGATGAAAGTGCCGCGCTCAACGACGGGCAATTGCTGCAAGGTACCAGCGTGCTGACCAAGCCCTTCGAACTGCAGGCCCTGGCCGAGCGCGTGCAGCAGTTGCTGGACGGCCAGTTGCCCTGAGCCGCCTGGGTCAGCGCCCGCCGCCCAGGTCGAGGAAGCTGCCGGTGGAATAGGACGCCTTCTCCGACAGCAGCCAGAGAATCGCCTCGGCCACTTCTTCGGGCTGGCCACCGCGGCCCATGGGCAAGCCGGCTTCGAGCTTGCTCACCCGGTCGGCGTCACCGGACAGCGCGTGGAAGCCGGTGTGGATGTAGCCCGGGCGCACACCGTTGACCCGCACGCCCTCGCCTGCGACTTCCTTGGCCAGGCCCAGGGTGAAGGTGTCCAGCGCACCCTTGGAGGCGGCGTAGTCGACATATTCGTTGGGCGAGCCCAGGCGGGCGGCGACCGACGACACATTGACGATCGCCCCGCCCTGGCCGCCATGCCGGCGTGACATGCGCAGCAAGGCGTGCTTGGCGCACAGCATCGGGCCGACGACGTTGGTCTTCATCACCTTGAGCAGGCGAAACTCCGACATGTCCTCGACGCGGCTCTGCTGGCCGATGGTGCCGGCGTTGTTGACCAGCGCGGTGACCGGGCCGAGTTCGTGATCGACGCGGTGGAACAGCTGGATCACCTCGTCCTCGACACTGGCATCGGCACGCACGCAGATGGCCTCGGCGCCCAGTGCACGCACCTGGGCCAGCAGCTGTTCGGCGGCCTGGTCGTCGGCGTGGTAGTTGATGCAGATGCGGTAGCCCTGCTGGGCGGCCTGCAACGCGGTGGCGGCGCCGATGCCACGGCTGGCGCCGGTGATGACGATCACTTTCTCCATGAAACTGCCAATCGTGTAGGAAAGGAGCCTCGACAATAGGGGAAAAGTTATTTCATGGGAATAGATTGGGTTGGGGCTGGTGGGGCTTGGCTTGAGGGGTGGGGTGAGGCAGAAATCGAGCGCCGCCCGCGCGGCGCGCGATCTCAACATCACCCCGCTCCCAAGGCGAACCTCAATGCCCCGCCGACGCCGGGCCCGCCTTGGCGGTAAAGGGTGGCTTGGCCAGCCACACCAGCAGGATCAACCCCGCGAACACCCAGGTCATCAAGGTGAAGTAATCCACCGTCGACATCATGTAGGCCTGCCCGTTGAGTATCTGCTCGAGCTGCGCGTAACTCTGCGGGCTGGCCCCGCCCATGTGCTCCAGCGTGTGCCGCGTGGCCGGCTCGAATTCGCTGATGTGCTCGCTCAGGTAGGCATGGTGCTGGTCGGCGCGACGGATCCAGATCCACGTCGTCAGCGACGCGGCAAAGCTGCCGCCCAGGGTGCGCAGGAAGGTTGCCAGCCCCGAGCCGTCGGCAATCTGCTGCGGCGGCAGGTCCGACAGCAGGATGCTCAAGGTCGGCATGAAGAACAGCGCCACGCCAATGCCCATGAACAACTGCACCAGGGCAATGTGCTGGAAGTCCACCTCGCTGGTGAAGCCGGCGCGCATGTAGCAGCTGCCGCCAATCGCCAGGAACGCCAGCCCCGCCAGCACCCGCAAGTCGAAGCGGTGCGCGTACTTGCCCACGAACGGCGACATGATCACCGGCAACAGCCCGATCGGTGCCACGGCCAGCCCCGCCCAGGTGGCGGTGTAGCCCATCTGCGTCTGCAGCCACTGCGGCAGGATCAGGTTGATGCCGAAGAACCCCGCGTAGCCCCCCACCAGCACCATCGTGCCGATGCGGAAATTGCGGTGCACGAACAACCGCAGGTTGACCACCGGGTGCCGGTCGGTGAGCTCCCAGATGATGAAGATGGCCAGGAACACCACCGAAATCAGGCTGCCGACGATGATGAACGACGACTCGAACCAGTCCAGGTCGTTGCCCTTGTCGAGCACCACCTGCAAGGCACCGACACCGACGATCAGGGTCAGCAGGCCGATGTAGTCCATCGGCTGGCGGCTGGTGACCACCGGCCGCGTGCGCATCTGCTGGCGCACCACGGCGGCGGCGAACAGGCCGATGGGCACGTTGATGAAGAAGATCCACGGCCAGCTGTAGCTGTCGGTGATCCAGCCGCCGAGGATGGGCCCGGCGATCGGCGCCACCACCGTGACCATCGCCAGCAACGCCAGGGCCATGCCGCGCTTGGCCGGCGGGTAGACGGCAATCAGCAGGGTCTGGGTCATCGGGTACAGCGGCCCGGCCACCACCCCCTGCAGCACGCGAAAGCCCACCAGCTCCGGCATCGACTGGGCGATGCCGCAGAGGAAGGACGCCAGCACGAACAGCAGCGTGGCCCAGATGAACAGCTTCACCTCGCCAAAACGGCGGCTGAGCCAGCCGGTCAGCGGCAAGGCGATGGCGTTGCTCACCGCGAACGAGGTGATGACCCAGGTGCCCTGCTCGTAGCTCACCCCCAGGTTGCCGGAAATGGTCGGCAACGCCACGTTGGCGATGGTGGTGTCGAGCACCTGCATGAAGGTCGCCAGCGACAGGCCGATGGTGGTCAGCAACAGGCTCGGCGGGGTGAACTGGGCCGGGGCGTTGTCGCTCATCGCTGGGCCGTCTTGCCGGTGGCGCTGTTTTCGTGGATCAGCCGGGCGATCAACTGGTCGGCCTCGCCCAGCTGGCGGTCATACACCTGGGTGCTGTAGCTGGCCTGCTGCGGCGGTTGCTGGGCCAGGGTCGGGCCGCTCTGGTCGTGCAGGTCGACCTCGACCACGGTGGACAGGCCGATGCGCAGCGGGTGGTCCTTGAGCTGGTCGGGGCTCAGGTGGATACGCACGGGCACGCGCTGGACGATCTTGATCCAGTTGCCGGTGGCGTTCTGTGCCGGCAACAGGGCGAACGCGCTGCCGGTACCGGCGCCCAGGCTGTCGACCGTGCCGCTGTACTTGACCTCGCCGCCATACAGGTCGGCGGTGACGTCCACCGGCTGGCCGATGCGCATGTTGCGCAGCTGGGTTTCCTTGAAGTTGGCGTCGATCCACACCTCGTCCAGCGGGATCACCGCCATGGTCGCGGTACCCGGCTGCAGGCGCTGGCCAAGCTGCACGGTGCGCTTGGCCACGTAGCCTGTGACCGGCGCCACCAGGGTGGTGCGGGCGTGGTCGAGGTAGGCCTGGCGCAAGTCGGCCGCCGCCGCCATGACCTCGGGGTGCGAAGACACCACGGTGTCGTCGACCAGTGCGCTGCTGGTGTTCAGTTGCTGGCGGGCGCTGTTGACGGCGGCCTGGGCCACGGTCAGGTCATCGCGCGAATGGGAGATTTCCTCGGCAGCGATTGCGCCGCTGTCGGCCAGCACCTTGCGCCGGTTGTAGTTCTGCTGGGCCTTCTGCAGCTCGGCCTGGCGGGTTTCCAGCTGGGCCTTGAGCGAATCGACGTTGCTGTACAGGCCACGTACCTGGCGCACGGTGCGCGCAAGCTTGGCTTCGGCCGACTGCAGGGCGACTTCGCTGTCGGAGGGGTCGAACTGCAGCAGCACCTGGCCTGCATGCACCAGGTCACCGTCGTCGGCGCCGATGCTGGTGACGGTGCCGGTCACCAGCGGGGTGATTTCCACCACGTTGCCGTTGACGTAGGCGTCGTCGGTGCTCTCGTGCCAGCGCCCGACCAGGCTGTACCAGGCCCAGGTGCCTGCGCCGCCGAGCAGCACCAGCAGCAGCAGGCCGAGCAGCCAGACCTTGCGCTTGCGCGAAGGCTGCGGTGCTTCGGGGGGAGTGGAGGTGTCTGCGGGAGTGGCCATGGGGAGTACCTAGTGAATATGCGTAACAGGGTTCAACGGTCGCCGAAGCGGCGTGTCGTCAGGGGGTCGCCGGCACCGAGCAGGACCTTGGCCAGCAAGCCTTCGAGGGCCTTGAGTTCGTCAGGCTGCAGCACGCCGACCAGTTCGTTCATCGCCGCCGCGCCGATCTCCGGCAAGCGGTCGGCCAGGCGCTGGCCGTCGGCGGTCAGTGCCAGGCGCACCTGGCGGCGGTCATCGGCGCAGCGGTTGCGCAGGATCAGGCCCTTGTGCTCGAGGCGGTCGAGCATGCGGGTCATCGAACCGCTGTCCAGGCCCAGGTAGCGGCACAGCTCGGCCGGGGTGTCCACCTGGTACTGGGTGACGATGATCAACACCTTGAACTGCGCGGCGGTGACGCCCTCTGATTCGAGGTGCCAATCGAGAATGCGGTCCTTGAGGATCGCCGCCCGGCCCAGCAGCATGCCGATGGCGCAGGTCTGGAAGTTTTCCGGGGTGAAATGGGACATCGGCGGTGGGCTCGGGCAATTGTTTAAAAATATTACTGCCTAGGCAGTGAATGTCAAAGCCTTGATTAGTGGGCTAACTAAAATTTCATGGAAGGAGCGTAGTTTCCCCCAGCGCTGTAGCCGTTTAGGCGGTGGCTCTGGCCTGCGAGGGTGACCGGTGTCCCCGCCGTCTGGTTGATGGCGCTCGGCAATCGCGCGGTTCACTGGATCAGATAGCGGTTGTGTCAGTAGTTTCGATTGTGCCTAAACCTCGCAACCTGGTACGGGAGCCGCGATAGGAGGCCTTGGGTTCATTTTTCTGCCTCGGCAGCAAGGCGAATGGCCTGCAACTTGCGAAAGCTCGGCCTGAATTGAAGTTCTGGGGATCTGCTGCCGTCGGGATAGAAGAAAATTGTTCGGTTACCCTCCTGCTTTTCCCTCGGTCCCTTAGAACTCACCACAAAAGCAGAATGGAGAACGGGTTCAAAATACACACGCCGAGCCTGCAATGCCTGATATTTCACATAGATCGAACCCTCCCCTGCCAAATAGACTCTTTTTTTATAACCCCCTATAAACCCCTCATGCAGCCAAGGATAATAATCCTGCCGCAGCATCAGATCCCCTTCCACTTTTCTGTCTGCGCCGCCTCGTCCCGAATCATTTGTATCGAATATAACGACGACCCCGCCCCCTCCTCCGAAATACACACCATCGCCAAATATTTTTGGATCTTTGTACTTGACGCCAAAGGTGGCGTTGCTCAAGCGCCACTTACACGCCCCACCGCCGTCCACCGCCAACGTTGCCGTATATAAATCACTCATCCCCTGACGCGTCGAATGAATATCCATGCGTTGATAGCCATCGCGCTGATAAGGCACGCCACTCGCGGTATAGTCAGTGAAGGTGCACAGCGTCGAGCGGTACATAACCTGCATGTCATCTGCGATGAGTTCATCAGGCACCTTGATCGTCACCGTAACCTGCTCACCATTGAGTACCGGAACAAGAGCTGGATCAAGAGCGCACCCATTAACACTGACGAACACAGCCAACAGACATACATTATTTTTCTTTAGCATCTGAGCACACCTTTAGATTATGAGTGAATTCTCTCATAATAAACTGTTGAATCCGTTACACCATCGAACCTTTGCAATGCATCCTCGCCGCCTTCAGCTTTGCGCGTCACCTGTAAGGCGAGATCTAGACGACTATGCATATCGAGAAATCTGCGATTGCGTGAATATTCATCCGCAGGAATTCTCCCACTATTTTCAATCATCTGTTGCTCGAACTTTTGTCGCTGAAGCTGACGCGCCTGTATTCGTTGCGGGTTGATAGATTCCAACAACTGGTTGTGAAGATAAGGTTGATACTCAGACATGAAGTGCTTGGTGATACTTATCCGCCAACCCATCCTAGGGTTGCTATAAGGCTGGAAAAACCTGTCCCTGCCGTCCTTATCCAACGAATTGACCAAACGCTTCTGGGCTTCCTCTGCCTGCAAACTATCCGTTTCATCCAGGCTAGGCACTAGATAAAGCTTGGCTTTTTCTGGAAGCCGGTGGGAAATGGTTGTGTGGTAGGGCGCGCCCAACCCTTCTTTGTTGCGATAGGCTGGGTACTGCGACCCCCTACGCTGGACATGCTGCTCAGCCAAAAAAAACAAAGCAATTTCACCGTGATGACTAAAAGGGTCACCGTGTTTGACCACCGCGCTGATGGACAACTTCATTACCGACCAGGCAAACCCCAGGGTAGTCCCCAACGGCCCATACAATTTATACAAATTGCTATCTAGATCAGCTGCCGGGGGCACGCGCGGGACAAAATCAGAGTCGTTGACGTGTCGAAAATGAATGAGTCCACTTAAACTCTGAGCAGCCTTGAGTGTAAAAGTGCGCGGCATTCCATACGTATGAAGCAGAGGGTTGACGTCTTTCAGCGATGCTGCGTGGATCAGCGCCAAGGCGCCACCTAAGCTATGCCCACATATAAAAACTTGCTTATCCCTGGAACTTTCAGAAATTATTTCCCCCAAGTCCACTGGGTAAATTTTTCTTGCCAGTTCAAATCCATTCCTAAACCCTAGGTGTACGCGGCCTAGCTCCGTCAATTCGGGGCAAGGTACACTAGGCTCGCAACTTGCTGCGCCCTGCGGTTGAACTGGCCGAAAGGAAAGGTCGGTTATTAAATCGTCCACCCCATCTGTTTCAGTGCCTCGCCAAGCCACCAAAACCTGAGCTGCACTAATCGCGTAAAACAGCTGAGTATTACCTTCCGGTGGCACCCCTCTGGTAGTATCCAACAACTCAGCGACGGCGTAGCGCTCCTCGAAGGGAACGTCTGTGACCAAGCATGGCCAAGCTTGGCCGTTGTCCAAAACCCGCGGTGTGCGTGACAGATCTGTACATTGTCGCTCAAAAAAATCCTTGACTGAGCCCCTGTCTAAACCGGGCGATTTACTGTAAGACAAGATACTCATCAAGCCTAAGTTGTAAGCATTCGCCAAGCTGTAGTCACGCTGATGGTGAAGCACAAGAGACCATGCGCGTAAAGGACATATCTCCAGCACATGACGGCGGTTCAAGTCCTCGTAAACGACACTAAAACCTTCATAATCCGGATCCGGGAAATGGTAGACCGGTAGCGAATTTGCATCTGTCAGCGGTGGGTCGAAGATGGGGAGTTGATCGCACAATTGCCCGATGCGCAGGTAATGGTAGGCATGACCTGCGGCAAGCGCCTGGCGCTCGATCGGCGAAAAGCCTGGGCGCTGAGGGCCATGCAGAGGTGTGGGGTCGCCTAAGCCAGGGTGCGCGGGCTCAGGCCTTTTCGAACGCAGACGACGTGTCGCCAGTTGCTTGGCTAACGGATCGGCTGCCAACTTCAGGCTGATGCGAATCGGGTGCAACCCCTCCAGGCGAATTACGCCGTGGACATCACTCAACCCAGTGTATACCGGTACGCAGGCGGCGCGAGTAGCATCGCTTTCGGCGCGATAGGGCATATGCGCCAGCGGCTCACCGCGTTCATCTAGTAACTGAAACTCGAGCCAGTGCGTTTTTTGCTTTCCACAAATAACTACCTTGCTCGAGCCGAGCGTATCCGTGCGATGGAGGAATTCGTTCATGAACTTGTCACCTATTCAAAGGATTTATTGCCTTAAAGGCATCGAAGGATCACGTGTGGGTATTCCAGCACTTGGTCGAACAAAAAGTACTGGCCCTTGGCTCGCCGCGACTGAGAAAGAAGTGCTCGAAGATTTTCGAGCACTGTTTGTTTCTGTTAGTTGCGGTACTACCGGCCACGATCGCGCAGTGGCTGGCGAGACTGGAAAGTGAGCTGTCAGCAAGACCTGCGGGTGCAGGCTGAAGGCAACATTGGCCTCCCACGACCCGTTTGTGCTGGTTATGATCAAAGAAACCCCGCACCAAGGTTTGAAACTCCACTGCAGTGAAGTTTCGAACCTTGGCGCACATTTCCCATGCAGACCATCCTTCTCCATGAAAATAGATGTGTCTTACGGCGAGTGGGAATTTTGCCTACATAAAACTCCCAATTCGGCCCGGCCTTTTCGTGGGAGCAAGCCCGCTCACACAGAATCCGTGGCGCATCAACGATTAACGCCTCAGCGCCTCCACCGCGCCGCAGGCGATGGCCATGCCTACCAACTCCGCCAAGCTCTCGGCCTGCAACCGCTTCATCACCCGCCCCCGGTACAGATCCACGGTCTTCACGCTGACCCCCAAGCGCTCGGCAATCTCCCGGTTGTTCAACCCCTGCGCCAGCGGCACGAACACATCCCGCTCGCGCGGCGTCAGCCCGTCGATCCGCGCCTGCACCTGCGCCAGCGCCTGGTCGCCCTTGCGCGCCTGCCCTGCCCGCTCCAGCGCCGCCTGCACGCTGTCGAGCAGCAACTGGTCGTTGTACGGCTTTTCAATGAAATCGCAGGCCCCGGCCTTGAACGCCCGCACCACGATCGGCACATCGGCGTGGCCGCTGACGAAAATCACCGGGATCGCCAAGCCGCGCTCGCGCATCGCCTGCTGCACCGCCAAGCCGCCCAGCCCCGGCATGCGCACATCCAGCAGCACACAGGCCGGCCCGTCGTCGGCACAGGCTTCGAGAAACGCCTGGCCACTGCCGAACGCCAAGGCCTCAAGCCCCACCGACTCCAGCAGCCACACCGTCGAATCGCGCATGCCCTGGTCGTCATCGACCACATAAACCTTCGCTTGCACCCTGCCTTCTCCTTATCCCCTGCTCACTGCCAGCCGGCAGCACAGCACCAGCCCACCGGTTTCACCTGCACGCGCCCACAAGCTGCCGCCAAAGCCCTCGATCAGGCTGCGGCTCATGCTCAACCCCAGCCCAAGCCCCTCGGCCTTGCTGGTATGGAACGGCGTGAAGATCGCCTCCAGGCGCTCCGGCGCCACGCCCGGCCCCTGGTCGGCCACCTCCACCAGCACCCCGTCGCCATCGCGCACGGCGCCGAGCAGGATACGCGACGGCTGTTCGCCCTGCTGCTCGCGGTTGGCGTCGATGGCGTTGCGCAGCAGGTTGAGCAGCACTTGCTCGAGCAACACCCGGTCGGCGAACACCGCAGGCATCTGCCCGGCGATGCGCAGCTCGACACTCACTTGCTCGCGCGCCGCCTCCCAGGCGCACAGGCGCATGGCTTCGGCCACCACCTCGGCCAGGTCGACCGCCTCCAGGCGCCGCGGCCCCTTGCGCAAAAAGGCCCGCAGGCGGCGGATCACCTCGGCGGCGTGGGTGGCCTGCTCGGTGATGCGCTGCAAACCCTGGGCGACCCGTTCGCGCGCCTGCGGATCGCGCTCCAGCCCTTGCAGGTAGCGCTGGCTGGCATTGGCGTAGTTGACCACCGCCGCCAGCGGCTGGTTGATCTCGTGGGCGATGCCCGACGCCAATTCGCCCAAGGTCGCCAGGCGGGCGCTGTGGGCGAGGTTTTCCTGGGCTTCGATGCGCAGGGTGATGTCGCGCGACACGGCAACCACCTCCACCACCGCGCCGGTGTAGGTTTCGCGGATCGCCCGGCTGGCGATCTCGAACCAGCGGTAGCCACCGCTGGCATGGCGTACCCGGCAGGTCATGGTGTGGTAGCCATCCTGATCCAGTGCGGCGGCGGCCTGGCGCAGGGCCTGGCGGCGCTCACGCGGGTGCAGCAAGGCCAGCACCGGCGTGCCGCGCAGCTGCTCGGGCCACAGGCCGAGCAGGCGGTAGGCGGCCGGTGACGCATCGAGAAAGCGGCCATCGGGGCTGTGCCGGGAGATCAGGTCGGTGGTGTTCTCGATGATCAGCCGATACAGGCGCCGGGCGCGGTTGGCTTCACGGGCGGCCTGGCGCTCGTCGCTGGCCTCGCGGCAGCGGGCCAGCACCTGCTGGCCCTGGTCATCGGGGATGAACGTCCACAGCACGATGCGCTCGCCCACCTGGGTTTCCACCTCGGCAATCGCGCGGTGCTGGCGCAGGCAGGCGCGCACCAGTGCCGGGCAATTGCTGGGCAGCCAGTCGGCCAGCGGCGGGCCGCCCTGGATCAGCGCCTGCAAGGCGGGGTTGAGCGCCAGCGCGCGGGCATCGGCGGCCAGCAACAGGCTCGGTTGTGGGTCCTTGGCAAGCAAGGCAGTGGGGGTGGTTTCCACGGCAAAGGCTCTTGTTATAGTAGTTTTACTATATTGCTATAGTCGATATTCCATCTACCATAGCGGCTCGCGTAAAACTGCGACAGGGGCATGCGGCCAATCGGCGCGCTGCCCGCACCCTGAACAGAGCTAACAATCAGCCATCGGGGGCCACATGCACAGGCTGCGTGTGCCTCCTACACAGGACTTTTGCATGTCGATCTTCTCCCAGGGCCTGATGCCCGCCGCCGTCAACCATGTCGCCCTGACCCCGCTGAGCTTCATCGAGCGCACCGCTGCCGTGTACGGCAACTACCCGGCAGTGATCCACGGCGCCATCCGCCGCGACTGGCGCCAGACCTACCAGCGCTGCCGGCGCCTGGCCAGTGCCCTGGCCGGGCGGGGCATCGGCCGCGGCGACACGGTGGCGGTGATGCTGCCCAACACCCCGGCGATGCTCGAGGCGCACTTCGGCGTGCCGATGATCGGCGCCGTGCTCAATACCCTCAACGTGCGCCTGGACGCCGAAGCCATCGCCTTCATGCTGCAGCATGGCGAGGCCAAGGTGCTGATCACCGACCGGGAGTTCCACGCGGTCATCGAAGCGGCCCTGGGCCTGCTCGAACACCCGCCGTTGGTGGTCGACGTGGATGACCCTGAATATGGCGAAGGCCGCGCCGTCAGCGACCTGGACTATGAAGCCCTGCTCGCCGAGGGCGACCCGGAGTTTGCCTGGGAATGGCCCGACGACGAGTGGCAGGCGATCTCCCTCAACTACACCTCCGGCACCACCGGCAACCCCAAGGGCGTGGTCTACCATCACCGCGGCGCCTACCTCAATGCCATCGGCAACCAGATGACCTGGGCCATGGGCCACCGCCCGGTGTACCTGTGGACCCTGCCGATGTTCCACTGCAACGGCTGGTGCTACCCCTGGACCATCACCGCGCTGGCCGGCACCCACGTGTTCCTGCGCCGGGTCGACCCACAGAAGATCCTCACCCTGATCCGCGAGCACCGGGTCACCCACCTGTGCGGTGCGCCCATCGTGCTCAACGCCCTGGTGAACATGCCCGAGGCGGCCAAGGCGGCCATCGAGCACCCGGTACAGGCCATGGTCGCCGGCGCCGCGCCGCCGGCGAAGGTGATCGGCGCCGTTGAAGAAATGGGCATCCACGTCACCCACACCTACGGCCTGACCGAGGTCTACGGCCCGGTCACGGTCTGCGCCTGGCACGATGAATGGCAGGACCTGCCGCTGGAGGACCGGGCGCGGATCAAGTCGCGCCAGGGCGTGCGCTACCCGACCCTCGACGGCCTGATGGTGGCCGACCCGCAAACCCTCGAACCGGTGGCGCGCGACGGCAACACCCTGGGCGAGATCTTCATGCGTGGCAACACGGTGATGAAGGGCTACCTGAAAAACCCCGAAGCCACCGCCGAGGCCTTCCGTGGCGGCTGGTTCCACACCGGTGACCTGGCGGTGTGGCATGCCGACGGCTATGTCGAGATCAAGGACCGGCTCAAGGACATCATCATTTCCGGCGGCGAGAACATCTCCACCATCGAGGTCGAGGACGCCCTCTACAAGCACCGCGCCGTGCTGGAAGCCGCAGTGGTCGCACGCGCCGATGAAAAGTGGGGCGAAACCCCCTGCGCCTTCGTCGCGCTCAAGCCGGGGCACGAGGATACCCGCGAGAGCGACATCATCGGCTGGTGCCGCGAACACCTGGCCGGGTTCAAGGTGCCCAAGACCGTGGTGTTCGGCGAACTGCCCAAGACCTCGACCGGCAAGATCCAGAAGTACGTGCTGCGCGACCGCGCCAAAGCCCTCTGAATCCGTAGCGCCCCCATCGCCGGCACCTGTGGGAGCCGGCTTGCCGGCGATGAGGCCCGCCCACACACCCCACCTCCTTTGCCCGAGCAACCTGCCATGACCGACTACACCGCCCCCCTGCGCGACATGCGCTTCATTCTCCACGAGGTATTCCAGGGCCCTGCCCTGTGGGCCCGCCTGCCCGCCCTGGCCGAGCGCGTCGATGGCGAAACCGCCGACGCCATCCTCGAGGAGGCCGCCAAGGTCACCGCCAACCTGATCGCCCCGCTCAGCCGCAACGGCGACGAACAAGGCGTGCACTTCGACGCAGGCAACGTCACCACCCCCGACGGTTTCCGCGAAGCCTGGCGCACCTACCGCGAAGGCGGCTGGGTCGGCCTGGGCGGCAACCCCGAGTACGGCGGCATGGGCATGCCGAAAATGCTCGGCGTGCTGTTCGAAGAAATGCTCTACGCCGCCGACTGCAGCTTCAGCCTGTACTCGGCGCTGAGCGCCGGCAGCTGCCTGGCCATCGACGCCCACGCCAGCGACGCGCTCAAGGCCACCTACCTGCCGCCCCTGTACGAAGGCCGCTGGGCCGGCACCATGTGCCTGACCGAACCCCACGCCGGCACCGACCTGGGCCTGATCCGCACCCGCGCCGAGCCCCAGGCCGACGGCAGCTACCGCATCAGCGGCAGCAAGATCTTCATCACCGGCGGCGAGCAGGACCTGACCGAGAACATCGTCCACCTGGTGCTGGCCAAGCTGCCCGATGCCCCGGCCGGCGCCAAAGGCATCTCGCTGTTCCTGGTGCCCAAATACCCGGTAGCCGCCGATGGCAGCCTGGGGCCGCGCAACGCCGCGCACTGCGGCTCGATCGAACACAAGATGGGCATCAAGGCCTCGGCCACCTGCGTGATGAACTTCGACGGTGCCAGCGGCTACCTGGTGGGCGAGCCGAACAAAGGCCTGGCGGCGATGTTCACCATGATGAACTACGAACGCCTGTCCATCGGCATCCAGGGTATCGGTTGCGCCGAGGCCTCGTACCAGAGCGCCGCCCGCTATGCCAACGAACGCCTGCAGAGCCGCGCCGCAGCCGGCCCACAGGCGCAGGACAAGGCCGCCGACCCGATCATTCATCACGGTGACGTGCGGCGCATGCTGCTGACCATGCGCACCCTCACCGAAGGCGGCCGCGCCTTCGCCGCCTACGTCGGCCAGCAGCTGGACCTGGCGCGCTACGCCGAGGACGCGGGCGAGCGCGAACATGCCCAGCGCCAGGTGGCCCTGCTCACCCCGGTGGCCAAGGCGTTCTTCACCGACAACGGCCTGGAAAGCTGCGTGCTCGGCCAGCAAGTGTTCGGCGGCCATGGCTACATCCGCGAATGGGGCCAGGAGCAGCGGGTGCGCGATGTGCGCATCGCGCAGATCTACGAAGGCACCAACGGCATCCAGGCCCTCGACCTGCTGGGGCGCAAGGTGCTCGCCGACGGCGGCCAGGCCCTGGCAGGCTTTGCCGCCGAAGTGCGCGCCTTCTGCGTGGCTGCGCCGCTGCACCGCGATGCCTTGCAGGCCAGCCTGGTGCGCCTAGTGGCCACCAGCGAGTGGTTGAGCGCGCAGGTGAAGGCGGACCCCAACCTGGTCAGCAGCGTGGCGGTGGAGTACCTGCACCTGTTCGGCCTGACCGCCTACGCCTACATGTGGGCGCGCATGGCGGCGGTGGCCCAGGCCAGGCACGATGAAGAGCCGGCGTTCTATGGTGCCAAGCTTGCGGCGGCGCAGTTCTACTTCCAGCGTGTGCTGCCGCGTGGGCTGGCGTTGGAGGCGAGCATTCGTGCCGGCAGCGCCAGCCTTTATCGCATGGCGCCCGAGCAGTTCTGACTGCACTGGCCCTATCGCCGGCAAGCCGGCTCCCACAGCTGCTGCGCAGCGCTGTACCTGTGGGAGCCGGCTTGCCGGCGATAGGGCCGCGAAAGGTTCTCAAACGCGGCAATTGCATTGCACAACCGACGAAAAAACTACATAACTGATAGTCATTCGCCATTACCTCGGTTCTCGGGACCCCCTGTGCAGGGGTAGAATGCGCAAAACCCGGAGCCGCAATGAACCACGACCGCCTCAATCCCAGCCCAGACGATGCCATTACCGACGCCGCCGCGCACTGGTGCATGCGCCTGCACGCCGACGATTGCACGCCGGGCGAGCGCGAGGCCTTCGCCCGCTGGCTGGCCGCCGACCCGCGCCACGCCGAGGAATACCAGGCGATGCTGGAGATCTGGGACACCGCCGACCTGCTGCCGCGCAGCGCCACGGTGATCGACTTCAACCCGCCAGCGGCGCCGGCTGCCCGGCGCCGCAACTGGCGCCCGCTGGCATCGGCCGCGGCGCTTGCCCTGCTGGCGTTGCCGCTGGCCGCCTGGGTGGGCTGGGAACAGGGCTGGGTGCCCAACCGCTACCAGCACTTCAGCGCCAGTGACAGCACCCAGGCCGTGGAGCTGAGCGACGGCAGCACGGTCGAGCTCAACCTCAACAGCGAGCTGACCTTCCTCAACTACAAGGACCGCCGCCAGGTCACGCTCAAGCGCGGCGAGGCGTTTTTCAAGGTGCGACATGACAGCGCACACCCCTTCATCGTGCACGCAGGCCACGGCCAGACGCGCGTGACCGGCACCCAGTTCAACGTGTGGAAGTACCAGGACCAGGTCAAGGTCACCCTGGTGCAAGGCTCGGTGCTGGTCAGCAGCAATGGCAGCACCGGCGGCTACCGCCTGGGCCCTGGCATGCAGGCCAGCTACCGCACCGGCGATTTCGAGCCGCAACTGGCCCAGAGCGACGACTACGGCCACAGCCTGGCCTGGCGCAGCGGCCAGCTGGTGCTCGACAACCTGAGCCTGGAGCAGGCCCTGCCGATCATCAACCGCTACCTCGAGGCGCCGCTGCTGCTGGCCGACGAGAGCACCGGGCACATTCGCATCAGCGGCATCTACAGCACCCGCGAAGTCGGGCGCCTGGTGGACAACCTGCCCAAGGTGCTGCCGGTCTACCTGACCCGCAGCAAGGACGGCAGCACCGTCCTCAACCGCATCTCGCCCCCGCCGCGCAAGGGCTGAGCCCTTACAGGGTCATCGCCGCCAACCAGCCAAAGGCCAGCAGTGGCAGGTTGTAATGCAGGAAGGTTGGCACCACGGTGTCCCAGATGTGGTGGTGCTGGCCATCCACGTTCAGCCCCGAGGTCGGCCCCAGGGTCGAGTCCGATGCCGGCGAGCCCGCATCGCCCAGGGCACCGGCAGTGCCGACGATGCACACGGTGGCCAGCGGGTCGAAGCCCAGTTGCACGCACAACGGCACGAAGATCGCCGCCAGGATCGGCACCGTCGAGAACGACGAGCCGATGCCCATGGTCACCAGCAGCCCCACCAGCAGCATCAGCAAGGCGCCAATGCCTTTGCTGTGGTTGATCCACTGCGCCGAAGCCTCGACCAGGCTCTTGACCTCGCCGGTGGCCTTCATCACGTCGGCGAAACCCGAGGCGGCGATCATGATGAAGCCGATCATGGCCATCATCTTCATGCCCTCGGTGAACAGGTCGTCGGTGTCTTTCCAGCGCACGATGCCCGACAGCGAGAAGATCAGAAAACCCACCATGGCGCCGATGATCATCGAGTCCAGCCACAGCTGCACGACAAACGCCGAGGCAATCGCCAGCCCCGCTACCAGCAGGGTCAGCGGGTTGTACTGCACGCTCACCTGCTCCACCTGCTCGATGCGCGCCAGGTCATAGTCGCGCTTCTTGCGGTAGCTGATGAACACCGCGATCAACAGGCCGGCCAGCATGCCCGCCGCCGGGATGGCCATGGCATGGGTGACGTTGACCCCGCTCACATCGACCCCGGCGCGGGCGACGTTGGCCAGCAGGATCTGGTTGAGGAAGATGTTGCCAAAGCCCACCGGCAGGAACATGTACGGCGTGATCAAGCCAAAGGTGATGACGCAGGCGATCAGCCGGCGGTCGATGCGCAGGCGGGTCAGCACGTACAGCAGCGGCGGCACCAGCAGCGGGATGAAGGCGATGTGGATGGGCAGGATGTTCTGCGAGCACACCGCCACCACCAGCATCAGGCCGATCAGCAGCCACTTGACCTGGCCGCCGTTGGCATGGCCCTGGCGGTCGATCATGCTCAGGGCGCGGTCGGCCAGGGCATGGGCCAGGCCCGACTTGGCGATGGCCACGGCAAAGGCGCCGAGCAAGGCATACGACAACGCCACCGTGGCGCCCCCGCCCAGCCCGCCATTGAAGGCCTTGAGCGTGCCCTCGATCCCCAGCCCGCCCACCAGGCCGCCGACCAGCGCACCGATGATCAGGGCGATCACCACGTGCACCCGGGACAGGCTGAGTATCAGCATGATGCCGACAGCGGCAATCACAGCATTCATCGTTTGGTTTACCTCATGGCTGCAGACAAAAACCGCGCACTCTGAAGCAGTGGGGGGCGGATGTCAAAAGCGCCATGCTACGGCGCATTACACCGGCGCGGCCAATTTAAATTGAATGTTTGAATAAAGAAAAATTTGGGGGAACCGATATAGGGGGATGCGGGGTGCTTGGTTTGCGTTGGTTGGTGGTTTTGAGATCGAGCGCCGCCCGCGCGGCGCATCGCGGATGAATCCGCTCCTACATCTGTTGCAACGTGCCACGGTCTGTCAGGCCATGGTTGTCCGCCTTTGGTGCCCGCCGAGAAACCGCGTCGTGCCACCAAGGCTGGCAACCATGGCCTATCAGGCATAGGCACGTTGCAACAAATGTAGGAGCGGATTTATCCGCGATGCGCCGCGCGGGCGGCGCTCGATCTCAAATCCCCTAAAAACCCCAAGCCAGGCCCCTAAAATCCCACCCAGCCCTTACTGCCAGAAAAGGGATCGCCCCAATGCCTTTGCGACAACTTTCCATCCAGTGGAAGATCACCCTGCTCGCCGGCCTGTGCCTGGCCAGCATCGTCACCCTGCTCGTCGGCCTTTCCCTCTACCGCATGGACCACAGCTCGGACCTGGTCAAGGCCAGCAGCATGCAGATGCTTGGCGAAGCGGCGCAGGCGCGCATCGAGTCGCAAGGTGAAGTGCAGGCCCTGAACATCCGTCGCCAGTTCATGGACGCCTACCAGTACGGCGCAGGCTTCGCCCGCCAGGTGCTGTTCCTGCGCGAGCAGGCCGACAAACGTTTCCTCGACGCCTTCGACCTGCGCGAGGACATGACCCGCCAGGTGCGCGCCGCGCTGCAGGCCAACCCCGACCTGCTCGGCCTGTCGCTGGTGTTCGAACCCAATGCCCTGGACAGCAAGGACAGCCTGTTCGCCGGCAAGCCCGAGCTTGGCAGCAACGAAACCGGCCGCTTCGCCCTGTACTGGTCGCAACCGCGCGCCGGCCAGCTCACCGCCATGGCACTGCCCGAACACGACATGGCCAACACCGAGATCGGCCCCAGCGGCCAGCCGGCCAACACCTGGTGGGTGTGCCCGCGCAGCAGCGGCAAGGTCTGCGTGGTGGAGCCCTACTTCTATGACATCGACGGCCAGCGCGTGCTGATGACCAGCATCGTCTTCCCGCTGGCGGTCGACGGCAAGGTGATCGCCACCCTGTCCATCGACATCAACCTCAACAGCCTGCAGGCCCTGAGCCAGGACGCCAGCCGCAGCCTCTACCAGGGCCAGACCACGGTCGGCATCCTCAGCCCGGTGGGCCTGCTGGCCGGCTACAGCGCCGACGCCAGCAAGCTGGCCCAGCGCTTCGACCAGGTCGATCCGCGCAAGGGCGCGGACCTGGTGCGTGCTTTGGCCGACGGCAAGCTCACCGTTCACCATGACCAGCAGCGCCTGAAGGTGCTGGCTGCCTTCCAGCCGATCCCGGATGCGCAACCCTGGGGCGTGTTGCTGGATGTGCCGGAAAGCGCCCTGACCGGCCCTGCCGAAACCCTGAAAAAGGAGCTGGACGCGCTGAACACCAGCGGCACCCTGCTGGAGCTGGGCCTGGGCCTGGCGGCCGCGATCGCCGGCCTGCTGCTGGTGTGGCTGATGGCGCGCGGCGTGACGCGGCCGATCCTCGGCGTTGCCAGCATGCTCAAGGACATCGCCAGCGGCGAAGGCGACCTGACCCGCCGCCTGACCTACGACAAGCGCGACGAGCTGGGCGAGCTGGCCGGCTGGTTCAACCGCTTCCTGGACAAGCTGCAGCCGACCATCGCCGAGGTCAAACGCTCGGTGCAGGCGGCCCGCGGCACTGCCGACCAGAGCTCGGCGATCGCCAGCGAAACCAGCGCCGGCATGGAGCAGCAGTACCGCCAGGTCGACCAGGTGGCCACCGCCTCCCACGAAATGAGTGCCACCGCCCAGGACGTCGCCCGCAGCGCCGCCCAGGCCGCGCAGGCTGCCCGCGAGGCCGACCAGGCCACCCGCGAAGGCCTGACGGTGATCGACCACACCACCCAGCGCATCGACGCCCTGGCCGCCGACATGAGCCAGGCCATGGCCGAAGTCGAGGGCTTGGCGCACAACAGCGAGAAGATCGGCTCGGTGCTGGAGGTGATCCGCTCGATCGCCGAGCAGACCAACCTGCTGGCCCTCAACGCCGCCATCGAAGCGGCCCGCGCCGGTGAAGCCGGCCGTGGCTTTGCCGTGGTCGCCGATGAAGTGCGCAACCTGGCGCAACGTACCCAGGAGTCGGTGGAAGAAACCCGCCAGGTGATCGAGGCCCTGCAGGCCGGCACCCGGGAAGTGGTCGGCGCCATGGACAACAGCCACCGCCAGGCCCAGGGCGGCGTGCAGCAGGTTGGCCAGGCGGTCACGGCGCTGCAGCGCATCGGCCAGGCGGTCAGCGTGATCACCGACATGAACCTGCAGATCGCCTCGGCCGCCGAGGAGCAGAGCGCGGTGGCCGAGGAAATCAACAGCAACGTGGCGACCATCCGCGATGTCACCGAGTCGCTGTCGGGCCAGGCCAACGAATCGGCGCGGGTCAGCCAGTCGCTGAACAGCCTGGCCAACCAGCAACAGGCGCTGATGGACCAGTTCCGCGTCTAACCCCTCTAGCGCAGAGGCCGCTGCTGCCACCCCGGCAGGCGGCCTCGAGCCTTCGTCTACACTTGCCCGCACCTGGTATGACAACCCGTGAGGTGCAGATGAAGAAAATTCCAACGCTGCTGGCCGGCCTGCTGCTCACCGTGGGCCTGGCCAGCACCGACAGCGCCGCCTCGGCCGAGCAGCGCGCGCCGATCCACTTTGGCGCCATCAACTGGGAAAGCGGCGCGCTGACCACCGAGATACTGCGCCTGATCGTCGAGCGTGGTTACGGCTACCCCACCGACACCCTGCCCGGCAGCACCGTGAGCATGGAAGTGGCGCTGGCACGCAATGACCTGCAGGTGGTCGCCGAAGAATGGGCCGGGCGCAGCCCCGCCTGGGTCAAGGCCGAAGCGGCCGGCCAGGTGTTCGCCCTGGGCGACACGGTGAAGAACGCCGAAGAAGGCTGGTGGGTACCGGCCTACGTGATCAAGGGCGATGCGGCGCGCGGCATCGCGCCGGCCGCCCCCGAGCTGCGCAGCGTCGAAGACCTCAAGCGCTACCCCGAGGTGTTCGCCGACCCCGAAGCCCCCGGCAAGGGCCGCTTCCTCAACAGCCCCAGCGGCTGGACCTCGGAAATCGTCAACACCCAGAAACTCAAGGCCTACGGGCTCGATGGCCTGTACAACAACTTTCGCAGCGGCACCGGCGCGGCGCTGGACGCCGAAGTCGATTCGTCCATCCGCCGCGGCAAACCCGTGCTGTTCTACTACTGGAGCCCCACTCCGCTGATCGGCCGCCACGACCTGGTGCGGCTGCAGGAGCCGCCGTTCAATGCCGACAACTGGGCCACCCTGCTCGACCCCAGCAACCCCCACCCACAAGGCAGCCAGTCGTTGCCGGCGAAGCTGTCGATCGGTGTGTCCAAGGCGTTTCGCGAGGGCCACCCGGAGCTGGTGGCGGTGTTCGAGAAGGTCGACTTGCCGATCGGCCTGCTGAACAAGACCCTGGCGCAGATGAGCGAAAAACGCCTGGCACCGGAAAAGGCCGCGCAAGCGTTCATGCGCGACCACCCTGAGGTGTGGAAGCCCTGGTTGCCGGCCGACATCGCCGCCAAGGTGGCCAGCAACCTGTGACCGCGCGGGCCTTCAGTAGCGGATCATCACCGACTTCAACTCGGTGTAGTCGTCGATGAACGCGCTGCCGAACTCGCGCCCCACCCCGGAGGCCTTGCTGCCGCCGAACGGCACCGCCGGGTCGAGGAAGGTGTGCATGTTGACCCACACCGTGCCGGCCTCGATCTGCGGGATCAGCCGCAGCGCCTTGGACAGGTCGTTGGTCCACAAACTGGCAGTGAGGCCGTAGGGGCTGTCGTTCATCAACGCCACCAGCTGCGCCTCGTCATCGAACGGCAGCACGCAGACGATCGGGCCGAAGGTTTCCTCATGCAGCAGCGGGTCGTGGGCGTCGTTGGCCAGCACCACCGTCGGTTCGACGAAGTAACCCGGCCGGTCGAGCGCCTTGGCGCCGCACACCACGGTGTTGTTGGCCCGGGCACGCTCGAAGAAGCCGAGAATCTTCTGCAGGTGCGCGGCGTTGGCCAGGGGCCCAAACTGGGCTTCGGGGTCCAGCGCCGAGCCGATCTTCAACTGCCCCAGCGCCGCGCCCAGCTTGCGGGTGACTTCATCGACCTTGCTGCGGTGCACGTACAAGCGCTCGGGCGATGCGCACACCTGGCCCTGGTGCACATAGGCGGTCTGCACGATGCCGGCCACCGCAGCGTCAACATCCACATCGGCCAGCAAGGCGGCTGCGTTCTTGCCGCCCAGCTCCAGGGTGGCGCGGGTCAGGTTGGCCGCCATCGCCGCCTTGCCCACGGCAATGCCGGTGGGCACTGAGCCGGTGAAGGCGACCTTGGCCACGTTGGGGTGCTCGATCAGCCGCTGGCCCACGGCGCCGCGGCCGTTGACCACGTTCAAGGCGCCGGCCGGCACCCCGGCTTCGATCGCCAGCTCAGCGATGCGCAGCAGCGTCAGCGGCGTGAACTCGCTGGGCTTGATCACGATGGTGCAGCCGGTGACCAGCGCCGAGGCGATCTTCCAGATGCCGATCATCACCGAGAAATTCCACGGCACGATGCCGGCCACCACACCCACCGGCTCGCGCAGGGTGAAGGCGGTGTAGCGCTCGCCGGCGAACGAGGGGATCGACGGGGTCATGGTCTGCCCGGTGATCTTGCTCGCCCAGCCAGCGAAGTAGCGCAGGAAGACTACACTCTGAGCGATTTCCAAGCCCCGCGAGAGGTTGATCGACTTGCCCGAGCACAGGGTTTCGAGCTGCGCCAGTTCTTCGCCATGGGCCTCGATCAGGTCGGCCAGGCGGTTGAGCACCACCCCCTTCTGATACGGCGACACCTCGGCCCAGGCGCCCTTGAAAGCCTGCCGGGCGCTGGCCACGGCACGCGCCACTTCGGCTTCGCTGGCCTCGGCGACCCGGCTGATGACCGCCGCGCTGGAGGGGTCATGCACCTCGATCGATGGCCCCGCCTCGCCCGCCAGGTACTGGCCCTCGATGAAGTGGCCATGGGGCCTGACGAGGAATTCGACCACGGCAGGTAACAGCTGGATATCGCTCATGACATGACTCCTGGGTTGGCAGCGCAAAAAGTGTGCAGGCCGATCTTCCGGTGCCCGGCCACTTGCCTGCCAGCCCTGCCCGGCGTTTTGTCAGGGAGCCACAAGAGAATGTCACGCTGGCCAAAGCAGCGCCTCGAGGCAGGCGGCACACTGCGATGACTGCGATTTCTGCATAACCCATAACAACATCGGAGATAGCCAATGCGTCGCGTCGACAGGCTCAGCATCTCGGCGGCCCTGGCCTTGGCCCTGGCCGCGAGCACCAGCGCGGTGCGGGCCGAGCTGCCCGCCGAAGAGATCGGTAGCAACACCCTGCCGTTCCCCCCGGACCCTCACCGCGTCTACATCCTGGATGTGGACTTCAAGAACCCCATCGCCGGCAAGGTGGTGGTGGTCGACCCCAAGGCCAAGCGCATGCTGGGCATGACCACCAACGCCTTCGTCGCCCCCACCGCGCTCAGCCCCGACAACCGCACCCTGTACTCGGCCAACCTGTTCTATTCGCGTGGCACCTACGGCGAGCGCACCGACGTGCTGGTGGCCTGGGACACCCAGACCCTGCGCCCGCAATGGGAAGTGGTGCTGCCGGCCAAGCGCGCCAGCACCCTGACCGAGAAGTACGCCATGGGCATCAGCGCCGACAGCAAGCTGGCCTATGTCTTCAACCTCACCCCGTCAACCTCGGTGACCGTGGTCGACACCCAGGCGCGCAAGGTCGCCAGCGAAGTGGCCATCAGCGGCTGCGTGCTCAACTACCCGGTGGGCAAGCGCAGCTTCGCCTCGCTGTGCGGTGACGGCCAGCTGCTGCTGGTGACCCTGGACGACCAGGGCCAGGAAGTGTCGCGCACGCAAACCCCATTCTTCGACCCGAACAAGGTGCGCCTGAACGAACGCGCCATCGCCAGCGGCGACACCTACTACTTCACCACCACCCGTGGCGAGGTGTACCCGGTGAGCTTCGAAGGCGGCAAGACCAAGCCGCTGCCGACCTGGTCGCTGGTCACTGACCAGGAGCGCAGCCAAGGCTGGGCGCCCGGCGGCTGGCAGGCGCTGGCCGTGGCCCCGGGCCTGAACCGCCTGTATGCGCTGATGCACGACCAGCACAGCGACGGCAAATGGGAAGACCCGAGCACCACCATCTGGTCGTTCGACCTCAAGACCGGCAAGAAGCTCGCCACCCTGGAGTCGCCAAAACCGGTGTGGAGCCTGCAGGCCAGCCACGACAAGGCGCCGATCCTGGTGGCCACCGACCTGGAAGGCGGCGTGCAGTTCTTCGACCTGGCCAGCAACCAGCACAGCGGCGCGATGGACCAGGTTGCCGCCACTCCCGTGCTCACCCTGGCCCCTTGGTAAACAGGAGAACCGACCATGCTCGACCCTGTCCTGGTGATTGCCGCCAGTACCGCACTGGCCGCCCTGCTGGCCAGCGCGGCCAGCCACAAGTGGCGTGACTGGCGCGCCTTCAACGCCATCGTGCGCGCCTACCAGGTGCTGCCCAATGCGCTGGTGCCCGGCGCCACGGCCAGCCTGGCGCTGGCCGAACTGGCCCTGGCGCTGGCCTTGCTGCTGCCTGCCACGCGCAGCCTGGCGGCGCTTGGCGTGGTGCTGCTGATGGCGCTGTACGCCAGCGCCATCGGCCTCAACCTGTGGCGCGGGCGCCGCGACATCGACTGCGGCTGCTCCGGCCCCGGCGCCGCGCAACCGCTGCGCCCGGTGCTGCTGCTGCGCAACCTGGCGATTGCCCTGCTCGCGGGCCTTGCGGCCTGGCCCATGGCCGACCGCGCCCTGGGCGCGCTGGATATCTTCGTGGTGATCGCGGCCGGTGCCGTGGCGCTGCTGATTCATGTAGCGGTGGATGGCCTGTTGGCCAACCAGCCGCGTCTTGCCAAATTGACTGGGAGATAACCCCATGCAACTGCTCATCGCATCGAACATCCTGCTCTGGCTGCTGCTGATCGCCGTGGCCTTCACGGTCATGGCCCTGGTGCGCCAGATTGGCGTGCTGCACGGGCGCATCGCCCCGGCAGGCGCCTTGATGGTGGACAAGGGCGTCACCGTCAACGACCCGGCCCCACAAGTGACCGCCGCCGACCGCCACGGCCGCCCGGTGAACATCGGCTACCGCACCGAGCGCTCGCAGCTGCTGTTCTTCCTCGCCCCCGGCTGCCCGGTGTGCAAGTCGCTGCTGCCGGCGGTGAAGTCGATCGCCAGGGACAACAGCGGCGAGCTGGACGTGATCTACGTCAGCGACGGCGATTTCGCCGAGCAGCAGGCGCTGATCGAGGCCAACGGCCTGCAGCAGGCCACTTATGTGGTCGGCCCGGAAATTGGCATGACCTACCAGATCGGCAAGCTGCCTTATGCCGTGCTCATCGACCCGGCCGGCACCTTGCGCGCCAAGGGCCTGGTCAACTCCCGCGAACACCTCGACAGCCTGTTCGAAACCGTGCACCTGGGCAGTGCCAGCCTGCAGCACTACCTGCACGGCGAGCACCAGCACGACCACGGCCATGACCACGCCCACCCCCACAGCGCGCAGCACTGATCGCGGAGCACACCATGAGTTTTCTCGACAAACTGTTTGAACGCTCCAGCCGCCACGTCGCCCACACCACCTCGCGGCGCAAGGTGCTGGCCCGCCTTGGCTCGCTGATCGTGGCCGGCGCCGCGCTGCCGGTGCTGCTGCCGATCGACCGCACCGCCAAGGCACTGGCCGCCGATGAGCCGAAGATGGGCGACCCGGGCGACCCGACCAGTTGCGACTACTGGCGCAACTGCTCGATCGACGGCTTCCTCTGCTCGTGCTGCGGCGGCTCGATCACCTCGTGCCCACCGGGCACCGACGCCTCGCTGGTGACCTGGATCGGCACCTGCCGCAACCCGGCCGATGGCAAGAACTACATCATTTCGTACAACGACTGCTGCGGCAAACACGCCTGCGGCCAGTGCGCCTGCTCGCGCAACGACGACGAACAGCCGCTGTACCGGCCGTTCAACAACAACGACATCAACTGGTGCCTGGGGGCCGAGTCGAAGATCTACAACTGCACCGTCACCATCATCCGCGGCGTGGCGGTGTAGCGCCATGAAGGGTGTGACGGCGCTCCTGCTGCTGTGCCTGCTGGCGCCGCTGGCCCAGGCCAGGACCTTGCCCAACCCCAACCAGCGCCCGGCGCCGGGCAACGAGGTGCCCCCGGTACCGATCGCCCAGGCCGGGTACTCGACGCCAGTGAACTACCAGCTGCAGTGCGCCGGTTGCCACCGCGACCATGGCGAGGGCTCGGCGGCCAACGACACACCGCGCATGCAGGGCTTTGTCGGCAACTTCCTGCGCGTGCCCGGGGGCCGGGAGTTTCTGGTGCGGGTGCCGGGGATCTCCCAGTCGGCGCTCAACGATCAGCAGATTGCCGATTTGCTCAACTGGCTGCTGGCCGAGGGTGGCATGGCGGGCGCCAGCACCCCCGAGCAATGGCAGCCTTAAAGCGGTGAGGAAGTGCAGCGGGTGCGCCATACCAGCATGCTCAACCTGCCCCACGTGCGGGCCGGGTTGATCGAAGCGATGCAGGCCAAGGGGATCGTCATCGGCGACGGGCTTGGCCACTGAATCACGCAAGCGTTGTGCCTTCAGCCCGCTCGGTCAGCGGGCTTTTTTTTTGCCTTCGAGGGCCCTATCGCTGGCAAGCCAGCTCCCACAGGGGCACTCCACCTGTGGGAGCTGGCTTGCCAGCGATAGGGCCCTCGATAAAAACTCAATGATCTAAGAATATGAATTCTTATTCTTTTTTATTTACTCTGAACTCCTCTATAACTTTCCCAACTGTACAGCCGCCAACACCCGGCCAACTGTCTGCAGCGCAACACCGAATCAACAACCAACGCCCACAAGGCAACACCGGTAGCCGCCACCAATGGCACGCAACCTGTTGATTCATAACAAAATTCAAACCCGGCACGACGATTGCTCAAGCAAAGTCCCGCTTATAACAACCGGAGACCTGCCATGAGCGCCCCCCTCAACGTCGTTGCCCTGTCCGGCGGCACTACCCGCCCTTCGCGTACCCTGGCCCTGACCGAGGCCATCCTCGCCGAACTCGGCCAGCACCTGAACATCAAGCCGCACCTGATCGAGCTGGGCGACATCGCCCGCCCCCTGGGCGCCGCGCTGTGGCGCAGCGAACTGCCCGAGCAGGTGGAGCAGCAGCTGCGCCTGGTGGAAAAGGCCGACCTGCTGGTGGTCGCCTCACCGGTCTACCGCGGCAGCTTCCCCGGCCACTTCAAGCACCTGTTCGACCTGATCGGCCAGGACGCCCTGGTCGACACCCCGGTGCTGCTGGCCGCCACCGGCGGCAGCGAACGCCATGCGCTGGTGCTCGACCACCAGCTGCGCCCGCTGTTCAGCTTCCTGCAGGCCCTGACCCTGCCGATCGGCGTGTACGCAAGCCAGGCGGAGCTGGCCGACTATCAGGTGTCCAGTGACGCCTTGAACGCCCGCATCCGCCTCGCCGCCGAGCGCGCCGTGCCGCTGTTCGGCGCCCACCATGCGCTGCGCAAGAGCGCCTGAGGAGCGGCCATGAATGCACCGGTAACCCCCGCCCAGCGCCCCGCCCTGGTGATTGCCCGCGAACTGGCCGGGCAGTTCGCCCAGAGCGCCGTCGAGCGTGACGAGCGCGGCGGCACGCCCAAGGCCGAGCGCGATGCGCTGCGCGCCAGCGGCCTGCTGTCGCTGGCCATCCCCCAGGCCTTCGGCGGCCAGGGCGCCAGCTGGCAGCAAACCTTCGAGGTGGTGCGCGAGTTCGCCCGCGTCGACAGCTCCCTGGCCCACGTGTTCGGCTTTCATCACCTGATGCTGGCCACCGTGCGCCTGTTTTCGCGCCCCGAACAGTGGCAGCCGTGGTTCGAACAGACCGCGCGCAAGCACTGGTTCTGGGGCAACGCACTCAACCCGCTGGACACCCGCACGGTGGTCAAGCACTTCGATGGCTGGTGCGAGTTCTCCGGCAAGAAGAGCTTCTGCTCCGGCGCCAGCGACTCGGAAATGCTGATTGCTTCGGCCGTGGACGAACGCGCCGGCGGCAAGCTGCTGATTGCCGCGATCCCCACCGGCCGCACCGGCATCACCCTGCACAACGACTGGAACAACATCGGCCAGCGCCAGACCGACAGTGGCAGCGCCACCTTCGAGCGGGTGCGGGTCGAGCTGGGCGAGCTGCTGCTCGACCCCGGCCCACTGAGCACGCCATTCGCCGCCCTGCGGCCACTGATCGCCCAGCTGCATTTCGCCAACCTGTTCCTCGGCATCGCCGAGGGCGCCTTCGACGAGGCGCGCCACTACACCCTCAAGGAAAGCCGGCCGTGGTTCCGCTCAGGCGCCACCAGCAGCGCCGACGACCCCTACGTGCTGCGCCACTACGGCGAGTTCTGGGTGGGCCTGGAAAGCATGCGCCTGCTGATCGAACGGGCCGCCGCGCAACTGGACCGGGCCTGGGCCAAGGAACATGCGCTCAGCGCCGAAGAGCGCGGCGACCTGGCCCTGGCCATCGGCACCGCCAAGGTCGCGGCCACGCGCCACGGCCTGGACATCTGCAACCGCCTGTTCGAAGTCACCGGCGCGCGCGCCACCCATGCTTCGCTGCGCTTCGACCGCCATTGGCGCAACCTGAGAACGCAAACCCTGCACGACCCCGTGGACTACCGCATCCACGAGCTCGGCGAGTGGGCCCTCAGCGACAAGCGCCCTGCCCCATCCTTCTATTCCTAAGGATCGCCCATGCAACTGCTGACCCTCCCCCCGTCCCCGCAACTGGCTACCTCGATCAGGGCGACCGCACAGGTCTTCGAAGACCCTAAATCGCAGGCGCTGCTCGCCCACCTGCAACAGGTCGCCCCCAGCGAGGCCAGCGTCCTGATCATCGGCGAAACCGGCACGGGCAAGGAGCTGGTCGCACGCCACAGCCACAACCTCAGCGGCCGGCGCAACGGCCCGTTCGTGGCGGTCAACTGCGGCGCGTTCTCCGAGTCGCTGGTGGAGGCCGAGCTATTTGGCCATGAAAAAGGCGCCTTCACCGGCGCCCTGGCGGCCAAGGCCGGCTGGTTCGAGGAAGCCAACGGCGGCACGCTGTTTCTCGACGAGATCGGTGATCTGCCGCTGCCGATCCAGGTCAAGCTGCTGCGCGTGCTGCAGGAGCGCGAGGTGGTGCGCCTCGGCTCGCGCAAGAGCATCCCGATCAATGTGCGGGTGCTGGCGGCGACCAACGTGCAGCTGGAGAAGGCCATCAATGCCGGGCATTTTCGTGAGGACCTGTACTACCGGCTGAACGTGGTGACCCTGCAGCTGCACCCGCTGCGCGATCGGCCGGGCGATATCCTGCCGCTGGCCCGGCACTTCATCCGCAGCTACAGCGAGCGGCTGAACTACGGCCCGGTGGAGCTGAGCCCCAAGGCCCAGGCCAAGCTGGTCGAGTACAGCTGGCCGGGCAACATTCGCGAGCTGGAGAACGTGATCCACCACAGCCTGCTGACCTGCGGCGACGGCTTGGTACAGGCGCAGGATCTGCGCTTGTCCAACCTGCGCCTGGAGCGCCAGGAGGAAGAGCCGACGAGCAATGGCGTGGACGACCTGCTGTTGCAGGCGTTCAGCCGCTTGTACGAGGAGCAGCCGGGGGATTTGTACGAGAAGGTCGAGAATGCGTTGCTGCGTTCGGCGTATCACTTCTGCCATTACAACCAGGTGCATACCGCGCAGTTGCTGGGCTTGTCGCGCAACGTCACCCGCACCCGGCTGATTGCGATTGGCGAGTTGGTGGTGAACAAGCGGCGGGTGCAGGAAGAGCAGGTGCTCGATGCTCGGGTGGTGCGGTTGTCGATCTGAGCTTTGCAGCGCCTGCATCGGCCTCTTCGCGGGGCAAGCCCCGCGGATACCATCAGCTCGCCAACCGGCGGAACACCCCCGCCGACAACCCACACAGCGCAGCGCACACCAGCATCACCGTGGCGATGTCCGCCACCGACGTTTCGCTGCGCCCCTCCAGCCCGGCCAGTACACCCAGCAGCACGCCAGCCAGGCTGACCGACAAGGCCATGGTCAACTGCACCGACATCGCCGACAACGAACTGGCCGCCGCAGAGCGCTCGCCCGGCACATCCTGATAGCTGGCCGCACCCAGGGTGGAAAACTGCAGCGAGCGCACCAGCCCCGCCGCGAACAGCACCAGCGCCATCAGCCACACCGCCGTGTCCCGATCGAAAGCGGCGCACAACGCGATGCCCGCGCCACTGAGCACGGCATTGGCGCTCAGTACCCGCCGGTAGCCATAGCGGCGCACCAGCGGCACGGCCAGCAACTTCATCAGCAACGCACCGACACCACCGCTGACCACCAGCCAACCGGCCGCCAGCGGGCTCATGCCCAGGCAGTTCTGCAACAGCAGCACGATCAGAAAGGGCTGCGCCGCCGAGCCCAGGCGAAACAGCCCGCCCCCCGCCTGGGCCACGCCGAAGCTGCGCAGGCGCAGCAACGACAAGTCGACCAAGGGGTTGGGGTGCTGGCGCGCATGCAGCAGGTAGCCCAAGGCACACAGCACGCCACCGCCGACCAGCGCCAGCGCCCAGGCCTTGGGCAACTGGCCAAGCCCCAGCGACTCCAGGCCGAACACCAGCATGGCCAACGCCCCGCCGCTGAGCAGCAGCCCGCGTACGTCCAGGCGCGGCACCGGGCGTGCCGGGTAGTCCGGCACATGGCGCACGATCAGCCAGCAGCCGACCAGGCAGATCGGCAGGTTGACCAGAAAAATCCAGTGCCACGACAGCACCGTCACCAGCAAACCGCCCAGCAGCGGCCCGAGCAGCGGCCCCACCAGCGCCGGCAAGGCCAGCCAGGACATGGCCTGCAGCAACTGCTCGCGGCTCGACCAACGCAGGATGATCACCTGCCCCACCGGCGTCATCAGCGCCCCGGCCGCGCCCTGCAGCATGCGCCCCAGGCACAGCTGCCACAGCGTGTCGGCCAGCGCGCAGGCCAGCGAGGCAGCGGTGAACAGGCCCATCGCCACAAGCATCACCTGGCGCGGGCGAAAGCGCTCGGCGGCCCAGCCGCTGACCGGCACGCACAGCGCCAGGGCCAGCATGTACAGCGACACCACCAGGTTCATGCGCAGGCCCGGCTCGCCAAAGTCGGCGGCCATCTGCGGCAAGGCGGTCATCACCGCCGTGCTGTCGAGCAGCTCCATGAACAGCGCGGCGCCGATGATCACCGGCACCTTGGGGCTTTGCAGATGGCCGGCGAGCAACGCCGGCTGGGCGGTCAAAACAGCCCCGACACAGGCGGCTGGGTGCCCTTGAGCTGCCAGGCGCCGACCACCGCCGCCTTCCACTGGCGCGGGTTGTGGTTGGCCACGGTGCGGGCGTTGCGCCAGTGGCGGTCGAGGTTGTGCTGGCGCCCGGTGGTGGAAGCGCCGCCCACGTCGAACAGCGTCTCGGCCGCCTTGAGCGCCAGCTCCGCAACCAGGTACTGGGCTTGCGCCACCTCGATGGCGGCCTGCTCCACGGCCGCCTCGTCCAGGTTCGCCGCCCAGGCCTTGTCGATGCTCGCGGCAGCCTTGAGCACCAGGGCTTGCGCGCCGTAGGCACGGGCAGCGATATCGCCCACCGACAGCTCCACGTAAGGGTCGTCCACCGAGCGGCTGGCGCTGCTGTGCTTGATCGGCCGGGCGTGTTCGCGGGCAAAGCGCACGGCGTCGTTCAGCGCGTTGCGGGCAATGCCGGCCAGCACCGTGCCGAGGAACAGCTGCAGGAAGGGCGTGACGAGGGTGCGCTTGCCCTCCTCCACGGTGCGCGTGCGAATGTCGCCGGCCTCGACCCGCACATTGCGCAGGTGCGTGGTGCCGCTGGCGGTCAGGCGCTGGCCCATGGCGTCGAAGTCGTCGACCAGCTCCAGGCCTTCGCGGTCGCGCGGCAGGATGAACGACACCGGCTGCTCGTGCTCGTCCAGGGCCACGGCGCTGACGTAGTCGGCGAACAGCGCGCCGGTGCTGTAGAACTTGCTGCCGTTGGCGCGAAAGTGCTCGCCCTCGCGCACCAGGCGCGCGGCGATGGCGCCGTTGGCGCCGCCCAGCTCCCAGCCGGCATTGCCGATCACCGCGCCGTCCAGGTAGCGGGCGAACCAGCGCTCGCGTTCCTGCTCGGCGCCTTCGGCCCTGGACACCAGCAGGCCTTCGACGAAGGCGAAACCGGGGCGCAGGGCCTGGGCGACGTTGGAGTCGACTGACGCGACGTGCAGCAGCAGGTCGATCACGTCCGCGACGCTGCCACCGGGGCCGCCGTACTGGGTGGGGATGCGCACGGTGTAGAGGCCGGCGGCGGCGAGCTGGGCGATGGCCTGGTGGGGGAGCTGGCGGTCACGCTCGCGCTGGGCGGCGCCTTCGCCGATGGCGGGGAGCAGGGCCAGGATGCGGGCTTTGAGTGCTGCGATGCT
>NZ_BQIP01000010.1 GCF_021602585.1 Pseudomonas faucium | reverse complement strand
CGGCATTTGCCGATTTTTGGGTCCTTCCACCGGGCCGCCCCCTACACGGGTGTGCAGACTCGCGGTTTCTCTGCAGCTGAAATTCTTGCAGGGATGTCCGTCTTTTCAAGGAGTTAGTGATGGGCAAGACAGTCAGCAAGGTTGAACTGGGCGAGATCATCGGCCGTGATGAACGGACCCTGAGCCGTTGGCAGAAGGACGGCATGCCGGTGATCGAGTTCGGCGTAGGCCGTGGCAACGAAAACCAGTACGACACCCAGGTGGTGATCGAGTGGCTGATGCGCCAGGCCGCCTTGAACGGCAAGAAGGAATCGACGCGAGATCGTCTCGATCGCCTGCGCGGTGACCGCGAGGAAATCGCGTTGGCTCGCGAGCTGGGCGAGGTGGTGATTGAGGCCGAAATGGTTGAGCGCTTCGAAGCGGTGATCACCGCTGCCAAGATCGAGCTGCTCAATACCTTCCCTGATGAGCTGGCGGCGACCTTGTCGGCCAAGTACGGCATGCAGGTCGATGACCAGCTGATCCGCGAGCCCATCGAATCAATACTGAGGAGGTTGTCCGCGTATGACGAGGACGACGATCTCGCTGGGGATCCTGACGAGTCGGACGACGAGGAGGGCTCTGAAGAAATCGGCGAGTAAAGCGATGGCGCGCGTCTGCCGCAAGTGGGCGCCCCCGCCGAAAATGACGATCGTCGAGTGGGCCGACAGATTTCGCTGGCTCGCGCCCGAAGAATCGGCTGCACCAGGTAAGTATCGCTTCGACATTACCCCGCACTTGATCTGGCCAGGCGGACCACTCGAGGCACTGGATGACCCGAACGTCTCTGAGATCGTCGGTCGCAAGTCGGCTCAGGTGGCCTGGACGTCGGGAGTACTGGGCAACGCCATTGGCAAGTGGATCGACCTCGAGCCATCACCCATCTTGATCCTGTTCCCCAAGGCTGAAGCGGCCAAGCAGTACGTCGCGGAAAAGCTGGAACCGATGATCGAGGCCACCAAGCGGCTGCGGAAGAAAGTCGACCTGCGTAGCCGCAAGCTGCAGCAGCGACAGGACTTCAAGCGCTTCCCCGGAGGCTTTCTCAAAATGGTCGGCTCCAATAGCCCGGCCAGTGTGAAGTCCACGCCGGTGCCAAAGGTGGCCATCGAAGAGCCCGACGACTGCAACCTGAACCTGCGGGGGCAGGGGGACAGCATCAAGCTGGCGAAGGAGCGTTTGAAGACCTTCCGGCGCTCGAAGATCATCATTGGCGGCACGCCTACCATCAAAGGCCTTTCTGCCATCGACGCAGAGCTTGAGCTGTCCGACAAGCGCGTGGGCTTGGTCCCATGCCACGGCTGCGGCCAGTCTCACGCACTGAGCTTCGACCATCTGCACTGCGACGAGGACGAGCACTACTTCCACGAGGTGTACGGCAAGCGGCGACCGGAAACGGCTTACTACGCATGCCCGCACTGCGGGGAGATCTGGGATGACCACCAGAAGAACGCCAATCTGAAGCACGGGCGCTGGGAGGCTACTGCCGAATTTCGTGGCATTGCCGGATACATCCTCAACGAGTTGTATGCGACGTTTCACGGCTCCCGTTTCGAGGTGCTGATGGAGAAGAAGCTGCAGGCCGAACACGCCATGCGGCTGGGCAACATAGGCCCAATGATCGCCTTCACCAACAGTTCGATGGGCGAAAGCTATGAGTACAAGAGCGACGCACCCAAGACGGACGAGCTGGAGAAGCGCGCCGAGCCCTATGCCGAGCTAACTGCGCCGAAGGGCACACTGCTGGTCACGGTAGGCGTTGACGTCCAGGGCGACCGTCTTGCCCTGGTCATCGTCGGTTGGGGTAGAGGTGAGGAGTCTTGGCGGCTGTACTGGGGTGAATTGCCAGGCAACCCCATCGACCCCCACGACCCCGTGTGGACTGAGCTGGACAAGATCATCGCAACCCCGATCCCAACCGAGAGCGGCGCCCAGCTCGCCGTGTCGGCGGTCAGCATCGACAGCTCCGACGGTAATACCAGCGATGCCGTGTACACCTACGTTCGAGACCGCCAGCGCTTCAACATCATGGCGATCAAGGGCGCGTCCATCGACAGCCGAGACCGGGAAATCTTCACCAAGCCGGCCCAGTCTGCGGACACCAGCCAGGACAACACCAAGGCAGCGAAATACGGATTGCGTGTGTTCATCGTTGGCACCCACAAGGCCAAGACGCTGATCGATGGCCGGATGAAGCTCAAGGGCGCTGGGCCGGGGCGGATGCACTGGTACAGCGAAATCCGCTCGGATTACTACGAGCAGGTGACCAACGAGGTACTGGCCCCGCACCCGCGCAACCCCAGCAAGATGGTCTGGCAGAAGAAGGCCGGTCGGCGCAACGAAGCCCTGGACTGCGAGGTGTACGCCTTGCACGCAGCTCGCAGCCTGAAAACACACCTGCTGCGCGATTACGAGTGGGACCAGCTGGAGCAGCAACTGCTTCAGCCCACCCTCTTCACAACTGAGCAGGCGGTGGCGCCGGTTCCCCGCCGCGCAGTTGCGCGGGGTAGGGGTACTCGGAGCCGCGTCAGCTAACCGAGGTTCACCATGACAGATGCACAACAACGCCTTGATGAGGTCCGGGCGGCGATCTCTCGCGTCCTGAAGAACGGGCAGCGCTTGCGTCGGCAGGATCGTGAGATCCAGCTGGCCGAGCTCAACAGCTTGCGCTTGCTGGAAAGGCAGTATGCCGCCGATGTCGCAGCAGAGACTGCAGCCCGGCAAGGCCGTGGACGCAACCGCGTTTCTTATGTGGGGATCTGACTATGTGGCCGTTCCGAAAGCGGGACTCGGCTGCTGAGCAGCTGATGACGGAAGCAATCCGCGTGGCCAGGGCATCGGTTGAAGGGCAGCAGATTGTCGCCCAGGGCGGCGGCGGTGGTATTGAAACCCGTTGGCGTGGCGCTTCCCGAGTGCTGCGCAGCGTGGCCAGCTGGATTCCTGGCTTGGGTAGCCCTCGGCGCGATTTCAACCACAGCGAGCGCCGCATGCTGGTGGCCCGCTCCCGTGATGCCATGCGCAACCACCTGGTCGCCCGAGCGGCGATCACTCGATTGCGCACCAACGTGGTGGGCACCGGGCTGGTCTGCCGCGCCCAGGTCGATCATGAGGCCTTGGGTCTGACCGAGGAAGAGGCCGAGCAGCTCAATTCGCAGTTGGACCGGTTGTGGTCCTTGTACGCCGATGACCCGCGAGAGTGTGATGCAGAAGCTTCGCTCAACCACTACCAGCTGCAGGCCCTGGTGCTTGTGTCGTCGATGGTGGCCGGCGACGTATTCGTTGCCAGTCCCGATCAAGAACGGCCTGGCTGCATCTTCAGCACGCGCCTGCAACTGATCGAATCCGACCGCGTCGGCAACCCGAACGGCGGCATGGACCGGGCAGATCTGGTGGAAGGAGTCGAATTCGACGGGTTGGGCGCGCCAGTTGCGTACCACGTATGCACCGGCTATCCCGGCGAGCATTTGCTCGGCAAGACGCTTCAGTGGGAACGGCTGGCCGTGTTCGGTGCTGAAACCGGGCGCCGCCGGGTGCTGCACGTCATGGCTGACAAAGAGCGACCAGGGCAGAAGCGCGGCGCGCCTTACTTGTCGCCGGTGCTGGAGCCGCTTCAGAAGTTGGAGCGGTACAGCAGCGCTGAGCTGATGGCGGCGGTGATCTCGGCGATGTTCACCGTATTCATCAAGAAGAGCGACGGCTTCAATAACAACAACCTGCCCATGTCCGCGCTGACGGAGGAGCAGCCCGGCGGCGATGACACCTCTGATGGTGCAATCGCGTTGGGCGAGGGTGCGATTGTTGATCTGGGCGTCGGTGAGGAACCGATGATCGCCAACCCCAGCCGGCCAAACGCCCAGTTCGATCCGTTCTTCACTGCAGTGGTGAAAGAGATCGGCGCTGCGCTGGAGCTGCCGCTGGAAGAGCTGTTGCTGCACTACAGCAGCAGCTACAGCGCCGCTCGGGCGGCCATGTTGCAGGCCTGGCGCTTCTACAGCCTGCGCCGCTGGTGGCTGGCTTGTGACTTCTGTCAGCCAAGCCGTGAGCTGGTCATTGATGAGGCTGTGGCCAGAGGGCTGATTGACCTACCTGGTTACAGCGACTCAGCCAGGCGCAAAGCCTATTGCCAGGCCATCTGGATTGGGCCGGCCCGAGGTGCGATTGACGAGCTCAAGGAAGCCAACGCCGCAGGCAAGCGCATCGAGATCGGTGTCAGTAACGAGACGCTGGAAACGGCGGCGATGACGGGTGAGCCCTGGCAGCAGGTTATTCGTCAGCGCACACGCGAGGTCGCCTACCGCCGTGAGCACAACATGCAGGCCCTGCCCAAGAGCGGGCTTGAGTCTCCGCCTGAAAACAACCCCAAAGAGGAATAAGCATGCCTCGAGCACTTGAGCTGGCTGCCTCTCAGCCCTGGCTGATGATGCCCGACGCCTTGGACAACCTGCTGACCATCTCCGACCGCATGGGCGATCCGGTGGCGCTGGCGACCAAGCGCGGCGAGCGGCTGGACGAGACCCGGCGCGTCACCATGCGTGGCAGCGTGGCGGTGGTACCGGTCATAGGGCCGATCTTCCGCTACGCGAACCTGTTCACCGAGATCAGCGGTGCCACCAGCACCCAGGTGCTGGCCACCGATATCCAGCGCGCCCTGGACGACCCCAAGGTCAAGGCCATCGTGCTCAACATCGACAGCCCTGGTGGCGTTGCCTCGGGCATCAACGAACTGGCCGAGATGATCTACGCAGGCCGGTCCCGCAAGCGGATCGCCGCGTACATCGGCGGCATCGGAGCCAGCGCGGCCTACTGGGTCGCATCGGCGGCGCATGAAATCGTCATCGATGAGGCCAGCCTGGCCGGCAGCATCGGCGTTGTGGTCGAGGCTGTGATCGAGGACGAAAAGAAGGCCGGGCGAGCTCGCTATCAGATCGTCAGCCGCAATGCCCCGAACAAGCGCCCCGACCTCGGAACAGAAGAAGGCCGCGCCAAGATGGGCGAGACCATCGATGCGATGGCCGAAGTCTTCGAGGGCAAGGTAGCCCGAAACCTCGGCGTGGAAGCCGCAAAGGTGCCCGAGATGGGCGACCACGGTGGCATCCGCGTTGGAGCGGACGCCGTCAAGCACGGCCTGGCCCATCGCGTGGGCTCGTTGGAATCCCTGATCACCGAACTGGCCAAGCCGGCCACTACTTTCCCAAGGACAAACACCATGACCACCGTCAAGACCACGGCAGAACTGCGCACCGCCATTGCAGCTGGCACCGACCCCAACACCATCGAAATCGCCCAGGCCGATCAACCTGATACCGCAGCGATTCGCGCCGAGGGCGCCACGGCTGAGCGTGAGCGCATCAAGGGCATCAACGCCCTGGCCGTGAAGGGCTTCGAGAAGGAGATCGGTGCGGCGATCGATGATGGCAGCTCGGTTGAAGCCACTGCGCTGGTGCTGTTCAAGGCCTCGCAAGATCGCGGCATCTCGCTAGCTGGCATCAAGGGTGATGCGCAAGGCGTCACCGGCAGCACCCCGCCCGAAGGCGGTCCAGCTGGAGAGCGCAAGGCCGCTGTCAGCGCAATCGTTTCTGGCGCCTCGCGCCGCTAACTAGGAGCCCCTCATGGCAAACCCTATCACTAACACCTTCACGCCCTCCCAGATCGAGGCGGGCGACTTCCCCGTTGTGATGGACTCCGGCGTCATCGCCGCCGGCCAGCAACTGTTGCGCGGTGCTGTGCTGGGTCAAGTCACCGCATCTGGTGAGTACCTGCTGTGTAAGGCCGCTGCCGAAGACGGCTCCCAGACGCCCAAAGTGATCCTCGACCAGGACGTCGACACCACCGATGGCGCTAAAAGCGCGCCACTTCGCCTGACCGGCCAGGTGCTGGGCAGTCAGCTCACCCTCGGTGATGGTCTGACCCTGGCAGTTGCCAAAGCGGCGCTGCGTCCTCTCTGCCTCTTCATTCGTTAATCGGAGCCCACATGACTGACATTTTCGACACGCTAACCATGCTGGAAGCGGTTGAGCAGCTGGCAACGCCGCGCCGCTTCCTCATGAACACCTTCTTCAACGCCGGTTTCCCTGAAACCTTCCCCACTGAGACGGTGACCATCGATATCGTGAAAGGGCAGCGCAAGATGGCGCCGTTCGTTCACCCAACCCTGCCTGGCAGCGTCTCGCAGCGTACCGGCATTGCCTCGTCGACCTACAAGCCGCCGTACATCCAGCCCAAGCGTGTTACTCAGGCGGGGCTGATCCTGAAGCGAGGCGCTGGTGAAAACCCGTTCTCCACCCGCACTCCGCTTGAGCGCGCCGGCGAGCGGCTCGGCCGTGACTTGGTGGAACTCGAAAACGAGATCATTCGCCGCGAAGAGTGGATGTGCGCTCAGGCGCTCACCACTGGCCGCATTCGAGTTCAGGGTGATGGCGTGGATGACACCATCGACTTCCTCATGGAGGACACCCACAACGTTGTCCTGGCTACTGGCCGCTGGAACACTTCCGGCTCCGACCCCATCGCCAACCTGCGTCAGTGGCGACGCCTCATTGCCAAAGACTCGGGTCGCTCCGCCAACGTAGCGGTGTTGAGTGCCGAGGCGCAGGATGCTTTCCAGGGCAACGAGGCAGTGCTCAAGCAGCTGAACACTCGGCGGGTCGACATGGGGTTGATCAAGCCAGAGGAGCTTCCAGACGGCGTCACCTACATCGGTTATCTCAATGATCCAGGCGTGGATCTCTATGCCTATGACGAGTGGTATCTCGATGACGAGGGCGGCGAAAAGCCTTTGATCCCGGCGGGCGGCCTGGTAATGGGCTGCACTTCGACCCGCAACGCGATGCTGTATGCCGCGATTCAGGATCTGGAGGCCATCGAGAGTGGCCTGGTCGAAGCGGCGCGCTTCCCCAAGAGCTGGGTCACCCAAGAGCCAAGCCGGCGCTGGTTGAAGATCCAGGCGGCGCCGCTGCCAGGACTCCTGGAACCGAACGCTTTCCTCTCCGCGAAGGTGGTGTGAAATGGCTGCCAAGATCGAATACGTGGTTGTGGATGGCTGCATCCAGGATGGCACCAAGGTCGTGCGCAAGGGGGAGGTCTACATTCCTCAGTCCAACGAATTGCGTGACACCCTGCTCGACGAGGGGGTCATCGCTCGTCGAGGCAAGTTGGATTCCGAAAGCGAGACGGGTGATTGACCGTGGCCTGGCGCGATCAGGTAGCGGACATGGACATGTCTCTGCTGGATGAGCTGGGCGACGAAGTCGAGATCGAAGGCTTTGAAAGTCCGGTTCGAGGATTCATATCCGTTCCGTGGCAGCAGCCGAAGGTCGGCACGATCAACACTGGCCTTCGTCAGCCGGTGTTTTCCGTGCGTGTGAGTGATGCAGCAGGTATCAAGGAAGGCCTACACCTAGTTTGTGACCTTGCACCAGCCGATGGCGGCGGACGCTACATCATCGCCAGGCGTGACCCGGACGGCACGGGCTGGATCAACTTCGCTCTGCGGGAGGTTCGATGAGTGTTGGCAGCTACCACAAACAGTCAGCCAGCACTGGGCTGATCACCCTTCAGGCGAATCCCCACCAGGTTAAGGGGTTCGAGCGGTTCTCTGAGTTGCTGCCCAAAGCCATCAACGCAGCTCAGCGCAGGGCTATCAACAAGACCCTTCGCTGGCTGCGCACTCACGTTGCTCGTTCGGTTGGCCAGCAGGAGCGCATCGCTATTGCAGCGGTGCGCAAGCGCCTGCTGGCTTACCCCATGTCCAGCAACGGGCAAGGCAAGCTATGGTTTGGCCTCAATCCAATTGAGGCGAGCAGGGCAGGGCGGGCGAGGCAGACCAAAACCGGTGTCTCGGTGGCTGGGCGCAAGTACCAAGGCGCCTTCTTCCGGCAGGTGTATGGCAGCAAGCCTGACATCTGGATCCGTACCGCAAGCAAACACTTCAGCGCGGATGACTACCCGGACAGTGACGTGTCGGGCAGAGCGGGGGGGAGCTCGGGCTGGATAGCCGAGAACGGCAGCCGATTCCCGCTAGCGAAAGCCAAGATATCTCTGGAGGCGGTAAGGCCTCACTTCGAATCATGGACGAACAAGGCTCACCAGCGCTTGTTGGTGGTGATGGAGCAAGAACTGAACTTCGAGATACACAAGCTCACACGGAGAACCGGTAATGGTTGACGATCCAATCCCGTTGGCGGGGGTGTACTCCGCGATGGAAGAAATCATCGGTCGCGCTATTCCTGGGCTGAATTACGTGGGAACGATGCCTGGCATGCTGCAGGCGGTTGATGTACCGGCCGTTGTGCTAGAGCTTGCAGGGTTCGAGCCGGCGGAGCTCGACCCCGGTACCGGCGAAGTGGCAATTGATGCCCGCTTTGAGGCGCGGGCCATTGTGGGTACAGAGCGTGACGACCATTTACATGTGGTGGCATTCATCGCTGCGCAGCTCGCTGTGCTGCTACGGATGCAGACCTGGGGCCTTAAAGTTGAGATTGCTCAGTTTGTTCGGGCAGAGCCTGACTGGAGCCGGCCAGAGTTGGATGGGCTGGCCGCCTGGGTTGTGGAGTGGACTCAGGTCATCTACCTCGGCGAGGAAGAGTGGCCGTGGCCCCGCCAGCCCGGCCCGATTCTGTTCGGCATCGACCCTGAGACTGGCCCAGGCAATGAGGGCGCCTATGTGCCCCCGGAGGCGCTGGGATGAGCTACGCAGCTGCGCAGCACGACCGGATGGCTGCGAACACGGTGATCCCGTGTCGTGTGGTGGCCGTCGACCTGAGCGTCGGTATGGTGCGTGTATCCGACGGTAGCGAATGGACCAGCGCGTGGGTTCGCTGGCACGCGCAAGCCGCTGGCAAGGCTCGACACTGGCGGGCACCAACCCTCAACGAGCAGGGCGTCCTGCTCTGTCCAAGCGGTGAGCCAGCGCAGGGCACGTTCGTGCCTGGGCTGTACGGCACCGCTGGCGAGCAGGCCGACAACCGTGATCACGTTGAGGTATGGCGGTTCGAAGATGGCGGCTCGCTGATCTACGACTGGCAGGCCCAGAGCTACACCATCTCGCTGCCCAGCGGCACCGTCACGGTTCAGGTGGGCGGTACCGAGGTGGTCGTCACCGACAACGCCATCACAGCCAAGGCGGGCGGCATCACCTTGACGGGGGCGGTCAGGATCGAAGGCCCATTACAAGTCACAGGCGATATCAACGGCGGGGGGCGAATCATCGATACCGCCGGCAACACGCCCAACCACAAGCACTAACAGCCCGCCTGAGCGGGCTTTTTTCTGCCTGGAGATTTCATGACCAATAACCAAGTTGCCGCTGATGAAGAGGCACCGGCTGAGTCCGTCGTGCCAGCGAGCGTGACCTTCCGCGACAAGACCCACACCTCTCGCACGCTGATCCTGGGCAATTCGCGAGAACTCTACGTTGTCGCAGGCAGCGTAACTGTGCAGGCAAGCGACAAGAAAGCGATGGGTTACCTGGTCGCCCGCAGCGACTTCGAGCGTGTGAAGGAGTAATCCCATGATCGGAATGGACCGTCGCACGGGGCTACCGCTGGCGGGCCAAGACCACCTGCGGCAGTCCATTGAGGACATTTTAACCACGCCTGTGGGTAATCGACGCATGCGCCCGGAGTACGGCAGCAGCCTGCGGCGCTACGTGGACCTGCCCGTGAACGATGGCTGGAAAAGCGCCGTGCAGGCCGAGGTGGCCCGCGCCTTGGGCCGCTGGGAGCCCCGTTTGAAGCTGGAGCGGGTGCGCGTGGTGGCCGTGGTGGGCGGGCAAATCACCATGGAGCTGTCCGGCGTTTACCTGGGCGACAGCATGATTTTGGAGGTGCGCGCATGACGATCGACCTAACGGCGCTGCCGGCGCCGCAGGTGCTGGAATCGCTCGACTTCGAGGACCGCTATCAAGAGCGCCTGGAGCTGTTCCGGTCGAGCCTGGGCGCAGACTGGGCCGCGCCGCTGGAAAGCGATCCGGTTACGAAAATGCTCGAGCTTTTTGCCTATGGGCATGTGCAGGATCGGGCGCGGGTCAATGACGCCGCCAAGGCGCTGCTGCTGGCCTACGCCAAGGGTAGCGACCTTGACCAACTGGCGGCCAATGTCAGTCTGCAGCGCCTGGTGATCCAGGCCGAGGACCTGCAGGCGGTGCCACCGGTGCCTGCGGTGCTGGAGGATGACGACGCCCTGCGCGAGCGGGTGCAGTTGGTCTATGAGGGGCTGACCACCGCCGGGCCACGTAACAGCTACATCATGCACGCGCGCAACGCCTCGGGCCTGGTGGCGGATGCCACCGCCGAAAGCCCGTCGCCGGCGGTGGTCGACGTAACCGTGCTGAGTCTGGACGGTGACGGCGGCGCCGACGCGCCACTGTTGGCAACGGTCGCCGCATACCTCAATGACGACGACATTCGTCCGGTCGCGGATCGGGTCAACGTGCGCAGCGCGCAGATTCTGCCGTATCGGATCGATGCCGTGGTGTACCTGACGGGCAATGGCCCCGAGGGCGAGGCAGTCCTGGCCGAGTGCCGGCGGCGGCTGGATGAGTGGAAGAACCCCCGGCGCCGGCTTGGCGTGGAGGTATCGCGCTCGGCGGTTGATGCCCAGTTGCATATCGACGGCGTGAGTCGCGTCGACCTCAGTAGCTGGGCCGATATCCGGCCGACCAAGGCCCAAGCGGCCTGGTGCACCGGCGTTACGGTAACGCGGGGCGTGCAGGCATGAGCGGGCTACTGCCGATCAATAGCACGCCGCTGGAGCGCGCCCTGGAAGTGGCGGCCCTGGACCGCACGCAAATCCCGCTGCGGTCGCTGTATCACCCCGACAACTGCCCGGCGCACCTGCTCTACCAGTTGGCGTGGGCCTGGTCGGTGGACCGCTGGGACGACACATGGCCGGAGTCGGTCAAGCGCTCGGTGATCCGGTCGGCGTTTTTCATCCACGCACACAAGGGAACCATCGGCGCGCTGCGCCGCGTGGTTGAGCCGTTCGGCTACCTGATCGAGGTGGTGGAGTGGTGGAACATGGTTCCCGAGGGCGTGCCCGGCACCTTCGCCTTGAAAGTCGGGGTTTCTGACGCCGGCATTGATGAAGGCACTTACAAAGAACTGACGGCCCTGCTCGATGACGCCCGGCCCGTCTCCCGCCACATGACCGCGCTGGCCATCAGCCTGGAGACGGTGGGCGGCTTTTACGTGGGCTGTTCGCTGACCGAGGGCGACGTGCTCGACGTGTACCCGCCAGCGCCGCGCGATATCGAGGTCGTCGGCCTGATTGGCCGTGGCGGCCGTGAACACACCATAGACACCCTGGACATTGCACATGGTTGACCAGAACTCCCAGTTTTACGCCATCCTCACCAACGTGGGCGCGGCGAAGCAGGCCAATGCGGATGCCCTGGGCACTGCGTGGAAAATCACCCAGATGGGCGTGGGGGATGCTAACGGCACCGACCCCACCCCCAACGCCACACAGAAGGCGCTGATCAATGAATGGCGCCGCGCGCCGCTGAATCAGTTGAAGGTGGACGACAAAGACGCCGCAATCATCGTGGCCGAGCAAGTTATCCCGGCCGAGGTGGGTGGTAAGTGGATTCGTGAAATCGGCTTATACGACGCGGATGGCGACTTGGTGGCGGTGGCCAACTGTGCGCCGACCTACAAGCCGCTGCTGAGCCAGGGATCGGGCCGTACCCAGGTGGTGCGCATGAGTCTGGTCGTCAGCAGTTCCAGCAACGTACAGCTCAAGATTGACCCCAGCGTGGTGCTGGCCACCCGCGAATGGGTCACCGAAGAGCTGGCCCGCCAAGACTTCAAGCACTCGGTGGTCGCTTCAACCACGGCCAACATCGCATTGACCGGGCTGCAGACGGTCGACGGCGTGGCCCTGCAGGCCGGCAACCGGGTGCTGGTCAAGAACCAAACGGCGGCCAAGGACAACGGCATTTACGTGGTGGCGACCGCCGCCTGGACCCGTGCCACGGATGCCGACACCAGCAGCAAAGTGACGCCGGGGCTATTGGTCCTGGTGGAAAAGGGTACGGTCAACGGTGACAGCGCGTGGCAGTTGGTCACCGACGCGCCGATCAGCCTGGGCGTGACGGGGCTGGCTTTTGAAATGGCCTTTGGCCGCACCGGCGTAGCCGCCGGCACCTACCGCAGCGTAACGGTCGACAAGTATGGGCGCGTGACAGCGGCCACCAACCCGACCACGGTGGCGGGTTATGGCCTGACTGACGTGCACACCAAGACCGAGGTTGATAGCGCCCTGGCGGCCAAGGCACCGCTAGCCAGCCCGGCCCTGACCGGGACGCCCACGGCGCCGACGCCGGCGGCCGGCAACAACTCGTTGCAGGTCGCCAATACCGCGTTTGTGCAGGCCGCCGTGGCGGCCCTGGTGGCATCGGCACCGGGTGCCCTGGACACGCTCAAAGAGCTGGCGGCGGCGCTGGGCGATGACCCCAATTTTGCAACCACCATGACCAACGCCTTGGCCGCCAAGGCGCCGCTGGCCAGCCCAACGTTTACCGGGGTGCCCAAGGCGCCCACGGCGGCGTCCACGGCCAACGACACGAGCCTGGCAACGACCCAGTTTGTGCAGTCATTGTTGGGTGCCTTTGGCTGGGGCTCGGGAGGCGTTCAAGGCTCCAACATCCCGAACGGCACCAACCTCAATAGCATCGTTACTCCGGGTTCGTATGGCCAGAGCAGCAGCTTCCAGGCAACCACCGAGCTGAATTACCCCGAACCTTCAGCCGGTACGCTGTTGGTGCAGGCCGCAGGCTTGAGCATCGTTACGCAGCAATACACGCTGCACACGGCGAACAATAAAGTATTCGTTCGTACCTGCTATGCCGGCACCTGGTCGAAGTGGGATGAGACGGCTAAGGTGGTTTCGCCGGTGTTCAGTGGTGTGCCACAGGCGCCTACAGCACCCGTGGGCACCAACACTGGCCAGATCGCCACCATGGCGGCCATTCTTGCCGGAATGCTGCAATACGGGATTGGCGGTACTTCGCCGGCCGTCTCTGATCTTGATGCAGTGTCTGCATCTGGGCTGTATCGCTGTACCAGCACGGCCGTCAACGCCCCCAACACGGGCTGTCTCCTGCATATTCAGTACGGTAGCGCCGGCCAAGCATCGGTGCAGATCCACCTGAACACCACCAGCAGCGTGCCTGTTCTGCAGATTCGGTCGAAAACCACGACCATGGCATATGGTGCTTGGGTGCCCCTTGCAAGCCTTGCGGATATTACTGCGGCATTTGCTGCAGTAGGGGTTGGCGGTGTAGGGGCAATTGCTCCGGCGTACACGGTAACCCCGGCGCAGTGCAATAACGTATCTGCAACGCGGGTAATCCAGGCGCTTTCCACGGATGACCAGGCTACCGTCGGCTCACCGGTGGCCGGCCAGGCTTTTGGCGGCTGGCATATCATCCGGGCTATTCGTCCGGCGCAGCTTGGTGTTGCCGGCGCGGGCGCCGGTGCGAGCCTCTGGTGGCGCGGGTTTACAGGGCCAGCTCCAAGCCAGGACGATTGGATTCAAGGCGCCCCGTTGAACTCCCCGGCGTTCACCGGCGCCCCGACCGCGCCCACTCAGGCTGCTGGCAACAACACTACCCGCCTGGCGACCACCGCGTTTGTGCAGGCGGCCATTTCGACGTTGGTGGCGTCGGCACCTGGTGCGCTGGACACGCTCAATGAGCTGGCAACTGCACTGGGCAATGATCCGAACTTTGCCACTACCATGACCAATTCCTTGGCAGCTAAGGCGCCGCTGGCCAGCCCTGGGCTGACCGGCGTGCCGACGGCGCCGACGGCGGCGGTGGGAACCAGTAACTCGCAGGTCGCAACGACGGCATTTGTGCGTGCGTCCATGGCGAAGTACGGCCTTGGCACGGCAGACCTTCTTGATCTGGTGGGCGTAGACCTCAATACGGTCTTTGAGGGAGGTCAATATTTTGCGGGCAACGGCACGAATTTTCCGCCAGGGATCACGAATGGCTACCTCACGGTGTGGGGGAACGCCTTCACGCACGGCGCGCAGAAGATGATAGGCGCCGGCAATGGCGTTGAATGGACCCGAACGGCCGTCGCGGGTGTGTGGACTGAATGGGCTATGGACGGCGCGCCCCCCGGCACAATTGTCTATTTCCCTGGCTTTCTCCCACCGCCTGGTTACCTGAAGGCGAACGGTGCGCAAGTCAGCCGCACCACCTACGCAAAACTGTTTTCAGCGATTGGCACGGTTGGCGGCGCGGGTGATGGCAGTACCACCTTTAACGTGCCGGACCTGCGCGGCGAGTTCGTCCGCTCTTGGGACGATGCACGCGGGGTTGACCAAAACCGGGCCTTGATGTCGGTTCAGATCTCGCAGAACTTGAGCCACGCACACGGCGGTGTAACCGATGCCAACGGGGCTCATAGTCACGCCGTTTCAGGTTACACCACGTCCAGCGGGGCACACGCTCACCCGGTCAATCGGGCGCTCAATAGCTCGGTTGGTTCGCTGAGCGACCGAGTGACGACGGCGCAAGGGGATAGCGGCGTTGCCGCAGCAGTGACTGGAGGTGGCGACCACTCTCACAGTTTCTCCGGAAACTCGGACACCGTCGGCCTGCACGCCCACAACTTGTCTATTTGGGCTGACGGTGGCAACGAGGCGCGCCCGCGCAACATTGCGATGCTGGCCTGTATCAAATACTGAGGAACTGATTCATGGAAGCACTGGCGATCTACCACGCTCACCCGGTGACGGGGGAGTACCTGGGCAAGGGGGTAGCCGATCCCGACCCGCTGGACAGCGATAACTGGCTGGTTCCGGCTCACGCCTACCTCAATGAGCCGCCGCCCTTGCTGGAGGGTTATGCGGTTGTGCGCTCGGGGGAGTCGGGCGACTGGGTGCAGGTTGAGGACAATCGTGGCCAGGTGTACAGCACGGCCACCGGCGCCCCTGAAGATTACCAGCACTTTGGGCCGCTGCCCGAGGGGCTGACCGGCCAGCCTCGGCCAAGCATTTACCACCACTGGACGGGCAGCGCTTGGGAGTTGGACCAGCCAGCCCAAGTGGCCGGAGAGCGGCAGCAAGTGCTGAAAGATCGGGACGAGCGCCTGGCCGTTGCCACGTTGCGCATGGGGCCCCTGCAAGACGCTGTAAGCCTGAAGCGGGCCACCGAGGATGAGCAGGCGCTGTTGCTGGCCTGGATGAATTACCGCGTTGACCTTTCGCGCATCGAGCAGCAGCCGGGTTTTCCCGAGGACGTTGAATGGCCGCCGAGCCCTGACGACGCCCCTGCCGCTGACTGACGCCCCGCACTGACGGGGCGTTTTCTTTTCTGCTGTACCACCTGGCCCTGCACTGCGGGACCTTCTTGTTTCTGGAGATTTTATGAGCGGTTTCTTTCACGGCGTTACCGTAACGAACGTCGACAACGGCGCGCGCACAATCGCCTTGCCGTCGTCCTCGATCATCGGCTTGGTTGATACCTTCACCCCTGGGCCGGGCACCGACGGCGCCGTCGCGCCCACGGCCAAGGCCAACGAGCTGGTGTTGATCACCAGCGAGCGCGAGGCGGTGGCCGCCTTTGGCGAAAGCGCCGCCATCACCAAGGCCTGCCGTGCGATCTACATGCGCGCCAAGGCGGTGATCGTCGCCTGTGGCGTGGCCAAGCTGCAGGATGCGGCCGAACAGACCTCGGCCATTATCGGCGGCGTGCTGGCCGACGGTACGCGTACCGGCCTGCAGGCGCTGCTCGATGGCAAGAGCCGTTACAACGCGCAGCCGCGGCTTTTGGTGGCGCCCAAGCACAGCGCGAGCCAGGCGGTGGGCACCGCACTGGTGGCGCTGGCCGACAAGCTGCGCGGCATCGCCATCATCGACGGCCCCAACACCACCGACGAGGCGGCGATTTCCTATGCCGGTGAGTACGGCGCCAAGCGCGCTTACCTGGTTGACCCTGGGGTGAAGTACTGGGACACCACCGCGAGCGCGACCGTGGATGCCCCCGGCTCGGCATGGGTGGCAGGGCTGTTCGCCTGGACTGACAACGAGTACGGCTTTTGGGCCTCGCCGTCGAACAAGGAGTTCGTCGGCGTCACCGGCACTACCCGCCCGGTGGAGTTCTTGGACGGCGACGAGACGTGCCGGGCCAACCTGCTCAATAACGCGAACATCGCCACCATTATTCGCGATGACGGCTATCGGCTGTGGGGCAACCGCACGCTGTCGAGTGATCCGAAATGGGCCTTCGTCACCCGCGTGCGCACCATGGATATCGTCATGGACGCGATTCTGTACGGGCACAAGTGGGCGGTCGACCGCTCGATCACGGCCACCTACGTCAAGGACGTCACCGAGGGCCTGCAGGCGTTCATGCGCGACCTGAAGAACCAGGGCGCAATCATCAACTTCGAGGTGTACGCCGACACCGAGCTGAACACGCCCAGCCAGCTGGAGCAGGGCAAGGTGTACTGGAACATCCGCTTCACCGACGTGCCGCCGGCTGAAAACCCCAACTTCCGCGTCGAGGTCACCAACCAATGGCTGACCGAAGTCCTCGATTCCGCCGCTTAAGGAGCGCACAGCATGGCAATGATTCCCGAAACCCTGGCCAACCTAAACCTGTTCGTCGATGGCGTCAGCTTCCAGGGTGATGTTCCCAGCCTGACCCTGCCCAAGCTCACGCTGAAGATGGAAGAGCACCGCCCCGGCGGCATGGATATGCCGGTCGAGATGGACATGGGCATGGAAAAGCAAGAGGCGAACTTCACCACTACCGGCGTGCGCCGCGAGGCATTGAAGTTCTTCGGCCTGGCCGATGGCAGCGGTTTCAACGGCACCTTCCGGGGGGCTTTCAAGGGCCTCAAGGGCAAAATCACAGCAGTGGTGGTCACCTTGCGTGGGAGCTTGAAAGAGATCGACATGGGCGACTGGAAGGCGGGCGATAAAGCCGAGATCAAGCACGGCGTCTCGTTGACCTACTACAAGCTCGAGGTGGACGGGCGGCTCATTTACGAAATCGACGCCCTGGGCATGAAGCGGGTGATTGATGGTGTCGACCAGTTGGCCGCGCAGCGTGCTGCGCTCGGCCTGTAAGTCATTTCCGAACACAAGGACAACGCGATATGAAAAACAAGCCACTTCCCCAGTACCTGACCCTGACCGCTGACAGCGTCACCGTGAAGCTGAGCAAGCCCACCGAACTGAACGGTATTCAACAGGACAGCATCAGGCTGCGTGCCCCTACTGTGCGTGATGTGCGCAGTGCACAGGCAACCGGCGGTGACGATGATGAGCAGCGTGAACTCAACCTGTTTGCCTCCCTGGCCGAGGTCGCTCCAAAGGACCTGGAGTCTTTGGTCCTGAAGGACTACACGCGCCTGCAGGCCGGGTATTTTCGCCTGGTGCAGGAAGACGACGTTTAACCCGGTGGTGCAGAAGCAGCTGGCCAGACGGCTGGCTGCTGAGCTGGGCTTTTCAGCAGCTGAGGTATCGAGCATGTCCTTCGCGGACATGCTCTGGTGGCTCACGGACTGAGCCTTAAAGGGGGTAGGCAATGGCAAGAACGCAGATAGCGCTGGTGATTGGCGGCGCCGTTGCAGCCTCTGTAGGCGCGGCCTTCAAGAATGTGGAAGGCCGCATACAGAAGCTCGAGGAGAAAGGTAACAAGGCCAAGGTGCTTAAAAGCACCATTGGCGAAACCATGAAGCTGCAGGCGGAATGGAAACGGGCGCACGACTCCGGCGCCGCCGGTGCGGATAAGTTGTTGCGCAAGCTCAATGGTAACTTGGACGCTCTGCGCAAGCAGGGCGTCGAGGTCGGCCGCCTCAGCAGGGAATACCAGCGCCTCGGACGTGACGCGAAGGCTGCTGACCTGCAGGTGAAAGGGCATCAACAGATCGGGCAGGGCAAGGCGGCGCTCAAGAGCACCATGGGCGCTGCTGTCGTGGGGGCAGGGCTGACGGCGATCCCCACCAAGATCAGTGCGGACTACCAGGCGATCATCCGTGACATTGCGATCAAGGCCGACAAGGTCAACACGACGGAGGAAGTGCAGCTTAGCCGGACGGTGATTCAAACGTCCAAGGACACAGGTATGGGCCGCAACGATGTGGCCGACCTGATCAACCAGCTCGTGGGGGCTGGCATGGAGCTGGATAAGGCCATGGCTTACGCACCGACTGCGGCCAAGTTCGCGATCGGCCAGGGCGCCTCCGGCGTCGACACGGCCAGCATGATCATGGCGCTGCAGCAGAACGCCAAGATCAATGACCCCAAGGTCATGGAGCAGGCGTTGGAGGCCATCGCCTATCAAGGCCAGGCAGGCAGCTTCGAGGCAAGCGATATGGCCAAGTGGTTCCCGCAATTGCTCGCTGGTATGGAGAAAAACGGAATCACCGGCCTGGATTCGGTCTCTTCCCTCGGTGCAATGCTGCAGGTCCAGATGAAGACTGCTGGCAGCTCTGATGAGGCGGCGAACAACTTCAAGAACTGGATGGAAAAGATCGGATCGGGCGACGTAGTAAAAGCCTACAAGGATGCAGGTATCGACTACCAGGCGTCCTTGAATACCGGCCTGCAGAAGGGCATGAACGTTATCGAATCATCCATGGCCCTCGCGATGCAGTACGTGGAGGCGACTGACCCGGCGAAGGCGAAAAAGATTAAAGAAGCCCAGGCTGGCATCGACAAGGAAGTCGACCCGGAGAAAGCCAAGGCGGCGCTCGATGCCTTGGAGAAGACGCTGCGTACTGGCGACCTGTTCGCCGATATGCAGGTTAAAGCCGCGCTGACTGCCTACGCGCAGAATCGTGGACTTTACACCGAGCTCAAAGCTGCTTCCAAGGACGCCACAGGCATTCTCGACAAGAACTTGGCAGAACGCCGCGAGACGTCCTCGCAGCGCTGGGCGGAGCTCGGCCAGGCCTGGGATGACACCATGCGCAGTGTCGGCGATGCCATCCGCCCTGCCACTGATGCGGTCGCCCAGGGCCTGACGGCGGTCGCGCAGGGCATGTCAGGTCTGGCGGACAAGATGCCGGCGGTGGTCATGGGAATTGCCGGCTTTACTGCGGCGATCGGCGCGCTGCTGACGGTGCGTAGCGGGGCCAAGATCGCGCGTGGAGCGTTCAACGTAGCACGGGGCCGCGCTTGGGGCTCGCGGCGGGTGGATAGGATCCAGGCGTCAACTGATGCGGCGTTGCCGAGAGCTGGCAACCGTGTAGTTGATGCGGGGCTCGGGGCTTTGGGCAAAGTCCTGGGCGCGCCGGCCAGCAATGATCCGGTTGCCGGCCTCGGCAGCGAGCCACAGCGCGTGTTTGTCGTGAACACCGATGCCTTTGGGCGACTGGGAGCGGCAGGATCTCCAGCAGGGCCAGCTGAACCTGGTAGTCGTCGCTCCCGTCGTCGGCGTCGTCGGCAAGCCGCTGCGCGCAGAACTGTGCCAGCAGCGGCGACACCTTCAGTGCCGAGGGTGTCGACTGTGGGTGGTGCCGCAGCCGATGCCAAGTCGCTTGGCAGGATGGCACGGACCGTTCGGGGAGCCACGAAGTTGGCCGGCGCCCTGCCAGGGGGCAAACTGGTTGATGTGATCCCCGGCGTGTTGGATACAGCGCTGAATGCTGAAACCAAAAACGAGAAGGCCGAGGGCTATGGCAGCGCAGCGGGCGGCTTGGCGGGTGCCTGGGCGGGTGGCGCGGCCGGCGCAGCCTTCGGCTCGGTCGTGCCCGTTATAGGCACTGCTATTGGTGGGGCCATTGGTATGGCGATCGGCGGGCTGGGCGGTGACGTAATCGGTGGTTGGCTAGGGAAGGCTCTGTTTGGAGAGGACGACCCTCAGCCAGGAAAGACGGTAACCAACAAGCCCAAGGCTATTGCTGATCAATCTCAGCCAGGTGTGGAGGCTTCCGCTGTAGGCGTGCCTCCCGCACGAGCATTGACGGGTCAAACCGCCACGGTGATTGCCGCAGTTCCCAAGCCGGTGGCTTTGGCTGCTGATGATCAGCAGGGGGCGAGGCACGCTGCTCGAGGGGGCCTGGATGCTCGCCTACCGCAAGTAAATGCACCGATGGGCGAAGTGGTGCGCTCGATGGCCGTTTCAGCGCAGGCACCCGAAGTGCTCATCCCGGCAGCTACCAAGGCCGTGGAGCGGGTTAAGAGCGAAGCCCCGAAGGTCGAGCAGTCCTTTTCCATTGCGTTGAGCATGCCGGTCACCGTGAAGGGGGATGTCAAGGATCCGTACCAGCTGGTTCGTGATCTGGAAACTCCATTGCGGTCGCTGATAGACAAGGCGGTGCGGGATGCTGCTGGTCGTAGGGCTTCAGCCCAGCTGTATGACGCACCGGACGTGGCTTAAGGAGATTCTATGGCTTACGAGCAACACATGAGTACGGTGCTCTCGGCAGTGCTTGCCGCAGGCGAAGCGGGCCGCAATGGTCCTGGCGGCATGCTCAGCCCGCTTAATATCGCGGTCACTGGCATGACGCTCGCGGCCGATGAGTTGGAGCGGCAGAGCTCGCTTGATCCAAAGAAAGGCGCCAGGCTTCAGCGAGGTTTACGGGCGATCCGTGCTGCGCAGTCGTTTGCTGTGCAGGCGGCCAACAAGGGCGGACCTGCAACCCCTGGTACCACGGCAGTGCTTGGTGTGCTCACTGTGCTGGGGTCGCAAACCAATCGGGCGGGGGCAGCCGCTAACCGTATCGTTGGCCAGATCACGCGCACCCCGGGCATATTGCCAACGGGCGCCATAAAGCCGACTGGCGCTTCCTCTGCTGCAGCGGTCAAGCCGTTCGCGCACTTGCTTATCCTTCAACCCCTCAAGGCCGGTGCGCGGCCGTTCTACTTCAACCTGGACACAGCGGCATTCGACGAGCTTCAGCGAAAGACGGCTTACCGCTGGACTCCACAGGAGCGCTTGACCCGCGATATCGCTCAACAGGCAGTCGGGCAGGGGGAGGACACCTTATCGATCAAAGGTGCGGTGTTCCCGCTGTTCAAGGGCGGGATCAGCCAGCTCGACACCTTGCGAGCCATGGGGCGGCAGCTCTTGCCGGTGAGCCTCACCACCGGCTATGGCGCCGTGCTCGGTACCTGGTGCCTGCAGCGTGTCGACGAGGATCAGTCGGCGCTGCTGGCAGGCGGCATCCCGCGTAAACAGTCGTTTTCACTGGAGTTTGTGAAGTATGGCGATGACCTGCAGAACGTCTGATGGCGACCTGCTCGACACTCTCTGTCAAAGCTACTATGGACACCTGAGCGGTACCGTCGAAGCAGTTCTGGAAGCCAACCAGGGGCTGGCGGAAGAGGCACAACCCTACCGTGCCGGCGTGCTGATCCAGCTGCCCGATCTGCCAGCGGCAGAAACCGAGCAAGTCACCTTGTGGGACTAACCCCGCATTCGAAACGAACCCCGCCTCAAGCGGGGTTTTTCATTTCTGGAGCATCTATGCAACCGACGTTTCGTATCGTCGCGGATGGCCGCGACATCACCACGTTGATCAATGATCGGCTGCTGCTGTTGCGCGTTTCGGACAAGCCCGGCATGGAGTCGGATGAGTTCGAACTGCGCATTGATGATCGTGCCCAGGCGGTCACCTTGCCCAGGCGCGGCGCCAAGATCGAGGTCTTCCTCGGTTATGTGGGCCGCCCCCTGGTACGCATGGGCAGTTATGCCGTGGACGAGATCGAGGTAACTGGTCCACCGGACACCATCACCTTGCGTGGCAAGGCCAGCGATATGCGGGGCAGCGGCAAGACCACCCGCAGTGGCAGTTGGGAGGACGCATCGCTCGCGCAGATTGTCAGCGACGTGGCCGCCCGCAACGGCTGGAAGCCCGGTTGCAACGTGCAAACCAAGGTGCCCCGCATCGATCAGCGCAACGAGTCCGATTTCAACTTCATCACCCGCGTGGCCAAGCAGTTCGACTGCACGGCCAAGGTCGGCGACGGCCAGCTGCTGGTGATGCCGCGCCAAGGCAGCACCACCCCAGGCGGCAAGACCTTTTTAGCCGTCACTATCTCGCGCCCCGATGTGAGCCGCTATTCGTTTCGTCTTGGCGATCGCAGTGCACAGAAAGCGGTGAAAACCCAGCACCAGGATAAGAAGTCTGGCGTGCTCAAGGTGGTGGAGCTGGATAACGACGAAGCCCCCGAGGGGCTGCCGGCCGTACATACGGACCGACATATCTACCCCAACAAGACCGCCGCCGAGCAAGCGGCCAGGGCCCGTCTGGCCGCGTTCAACCGCAGCACTGCCGGCGTGCGCTTGGAAATGGTCGGGCGAGCCGACCTGTTCGCCGAGCGAACCGTCAACGTTCAAGGCTTCAAAAGCGGCCTCGATGGCGAGTACCTGGTGGATAGCGTCGAGCAGGTATTCACCGCATCCGGCTGGTCGACCACGGTCGAGTGCAACGGCGGGAAGAAAGGCAAAGCCAAGGCCAAGGGTAAGAAGCAAAAACAGACCCAATCACTGCGCACGGTGGATGTGGCCCCGGCGTAAACGACTAGCTGCAGGAGAAAAAACGATGCCGATCACGGAAAAACAGCTTCAACAAATCTTCCCCAACGCCGGCCGCAAAGCCGGCGTTTTTGTTCCTGGGCTCAATGCGACGATGGGCAAGTACGCAATCATCACCCGGTTGCGCATGGCTGCGTTCCTCGCCCAGGTCGGTCATGAGTCTGGCCAGCTGCAGTACGTGCGGGAGCTTGGCAACAATGCGTACCTGGCCAAGTACGACACTGGCCGCCTTGCCCTACGCCTTGGCAATACACCTCAGGCTGACGGTGACGGCCAGTTGTACCGGGGGCGTGGGCTGATCCAAGTGACGGGGCGAGCCAATTACGAGGCCTGCAGTGAAGCCTTGTTCGGCGACAGCCGGTTGCTTGTCACGCCTGACCTGCTCGAGCAACCGGTCTACGCCTCACTGTCGGCGGGATGGTTCTGGCATCGGGAAGGCCTAAACAGCCTCGCGGACAAAGGGGACACCCTCAACATCACCAGGCGCATCAACGGCGGCACCAACGGCCTGGAGGACCGGGAGACGCTCTACAAGCGGGCACTCGCGGTGCTGCAGTGATCTCGCTCAGCTGGCGAGCCGCGTTGCTGGGTTTGGCGCTGGGCCTGTGGGTAGGTGGGCGAGGGGCCTGGGTTTGGCAGGCCAGCGAGTATGGCAAGCAGCTGGCGAACCAGGCTGCGGGCTACGTGCAGCAATTGGCTGAAAAAGATCGAGCCTATGGCCGCGAGCGGGAAGAAGCCGCAGCGATGGCTTTGGAACAATTGGCGGAACAGAACGCCCAGCGGCGTGCCCTGGAAGTTCGCCTGCAGGAGCAGGGCAAATCACACTGGAAGGAGATGAACGATGCTCAACAAGCTCAAGCTCGCTTGCGTGACAAGCTTGCTACTGCTGATCTGCGGCTGTCAGTCCTTGTCGAAGCCGGAGCCATTGGCGCCCCGGGTAGTGACGGTGGGCTGCGAGAAACTGCCGGCACCGCAGGCGTGGTTCATGGAACCGTTCGAGTCCAACTTGACCGAGCGCATGCTCAACGAATTATCGACATCACCGACGATGGTGACCGAGCACTGATCGCGCTGAAGGCCTGCCAGGCCTACATCCTCGAAGTCACCAGATGAAAAGAGGCGAGCCGGGTGGATGCGTCAACATCCAGCCCGGCCCGCCGAACCCGCAGACCCTTCCTGCAAGTCCAGCCGTGGCCCCTGCCTTGTGCACAAAGCGCGGCGAGCCTAACACCTGTTCATCCATACAGTAAAGACTTGCATACCTATGACTTCCCCAATCATCCCCTGGATGGGTGGCAAACGCCGCCTGGCCGACCGCTTGATCCCCCTCTTTCCCCCTCATGAATGTTACGTCGAAGCCTTCGCCGGCGGTGCCGCGTTGTTCTTCATGCGTCCCCAGCCCGCACCGGTGGAGGTGCTCAACGATCTCAACGGTGACCTGGTCACCCTCTACCGTGTTGTGCAGAACCACCTGGAAGAGTTCGTGCGCCAGTTCAAATGGGCGCTCAGCTCCCGGCAGATCTTCGAGTGGCAGAAGATGACACGCCCCGAGACCCTGACCGACATCCAGCGCGCCGCCCGGTTCTTCTACCTGCAGCAACATGCCTTCGGCGGCAAGGTCACCGGGCAAACATTCGGTACCGCCACCACGGGACCGGCCATCAACTTGCTGCGCATCGAGGAGAACCTGTCCGCTGCCTGGCAGCGCCTCGCCGGCACGTATGTCGAGAACCTTTCCTGGCTCGCCTGCGCCGAGCGCTATGATCGAGCGCACACTTTCTTCTACATGGACCCGCCGTATTGGCAGACTGCAGGCTACGGCGTCGACTTCCCGTTCGAGGAGTACGAGCGCATGGCTGACTTCATGCGCCGGTGTAAGGGTAGGGTATTGGTCAGCATCAACGACCACCCGGACATCCGGCGCGCCTTCGACGGCTTCCACTTCGAGTACCTGGATATCCGCTACAGCAACACGAACCATCGCCAAAGTAAAGCTGAGGTCACCGGGGAACTGGTGATCATGAATTGGGCGCCGGCTGCCCTCGGAGGGCTGTTTTGACCTTTGATTCTCGATTGCATGTCGTCATTAGTGCGTTCAAGCTCGCGAAAGGATCAGGTCGGGCCCATGGGTTCGGACCTTCCTCACCGCAAAATTGATGGGGTGGTGCTCAAACACTTCGGAGAGTTCGCCAACATACAGTGCAATTTTCTAGGGCGATTCGTCAAAAGTGCTCAATTGTCTTGATTGTAAATTAGGATGATTTGAGCCAAGGCCATGTCACTGATATTTAATTCAGGGTGGGAGGTCCGGAATTTATCCATCGCAGCTTCAAGGTAGGCCCCTTTGATGTCCCCATCGCTAGCTACAAATGCGCTTGCATCATCTTGAGTCGCGGCTATTAGCTTTCTATCTCGCGATGTTAAATAGGTGGTTGCAGTGCTTGTGCTAGAAATTAGGGTTTCTGCCCAAAAGTCATTAATAGCCATTGCGGGGGCTGAAAAAAGCAATAGAAAATACACAGATGAGATGCATATGTCGCGCATAAAAATCCTTAATAGACTATCCCGGATCGGCGTTAGAATCGTTGCTTCATCGCTTCATTAGACTTCAAGCTGCCCCGAGCATCGGCGGCTGCGCATGTTGTCCAACCGTAGTTCATGACTCTGCCCTCTGTTGTAAAAGCGATGTAATAGGGTGACACCCTACCTTTTCCCTGCATGGTGTAGTCAAAACATGTGCCCCGTCCATTCGTAATCTGTGATTTTTTTTCGGGAGGTTCAACTTTTAAAATATCCTGGATGGTTGCTCCTGTTTTAACAGTGGCCTGTGCCAGCGGAGTGTCACTAAATGCAAACATTGTCGAAATGGCTGAACTCGACTCACATCCTGAAATCAAGGCAGTTACTACGCCAATAAAAATTATATATTTACTTGCATTTTTTAACACAGCTTTCCCCGTTAATCCGTTTGGCCGCATTGTTAGCACTTTTTAAGCGCGCAGTTCGCTGGGATTTATTATAGTCGTCGCGTCCTTGCATAACACCGCCCGCCACATGAATCCAATCACTCGCGGTGCAGCCAGAAACAAACAAGGAAAATATAATCGTACCCATAAGCGTCAAAGACTTCATCTCATACTCCAATCATCAATATTTTTAATATTTTAAAAAATAGCTACATTTCTTTCTCCGAAACATTGGCTAGCCTCTCACGAGCTTCTGCCAGTTTTTTCTTATATTTTTCAATCAGTCGGGGAGACCCGGACTCAATTGCTGCACCCAGCTGATTCTCCCTCCGATGGACGTCCTTCAGCGCGCTAGACAATTGTTCCATACCTTGACCCGGCTCATCGCCATGGCAGTATCGCTCAACCCGATATAGCGCCGATTCTAATCCTCTCTGCTTGTATACATTCCCATGTCGTTTTGCCTGATCCATTTCGTAAACGATATTATCTTTCTGCTGTTTACAGCTCTGCATATTCTCCGCGAAAGACAGATTACACCCCGCCAAAAAAACAACCATGCTCTTCAGAAAAATTCTTAACACTTAACACTCACCTCTTACCTGACTCCAAATCTAAGTCGTCATTCACACTCATACCCTTTTGCCAATCCTCGAGCACTTGAGGTTTTTTAATGTTGCACTCAAAATCAACAAGCCGAATGGTGTGTGCTAAGGCTCAGCAAGCGCCTGCCTTTTATTAATGTGTGGGCCGTCTGCAGCACTATGATGCTGGCTAGGGCCCTGCTAAGCACTGCTTTTAATAGGTACAGCATCCCAACCGATTGGCTTTCTGCTCGATAATTCGCTGCAGGTGCTCTTTAGCTTGGACGAGCAGGGCGTAGGAGTTACATAGTGATTGCGGAAAATTTTCAATCATCCAAGAAGCGGGGACATAAACATGATCAAAGCAAATCAATGAGGGAGCACCCGTCTTCAACGTTAATAAGCTTACATCTTTTTCACTTCCCCCTACTGCAGCGGCAATAAAAGCCAACCCCGTTCTATCAATGCCTATTGAGCGCTTCCAACGGGGATGCCGCTCAAAGCCTTCGCCATTAATACTTATCCAAAGCATCCCTGAAACCTTGTAAACTTGAGTTTTGCTCTTTCGCACAGCAACGCGAACGCGCTTCTGCCTATAGAGTGAGCATAAGCCATCTCAAGTCATGCTCAATCTGAGCACCACACTACATTACGAAGACGCAACGGGCTTTACTTCAAGCTTACCTGTCCTTACTTAGTCTTACCTGCTTTTACTTATCCATACCTATGGATGCAGCCCCTTACTTTTCTACAAGCGCCGCCCTGCTACCGATCCAGCAATATCAATCACGCTCCTAGGTTGATGGGCTATCGTATTTTCAAGTGCTGTATCATTCGTTATCGCGGAACATGACATACGCCCACAATTAAATTATTTATATTGAAATAGTATTCAAAGTCGGAAAAGAAATTGAACGTCATTATCCCCCCTTGAAAACCTCGAGCCATAAATGGAATGTTTATCCCCGAATTATCACTGTCGAATATTGAAATAGAATGCGTCTTGAATAGATAGCGCGAAGTATCTAAGTGAGTCATCGACAACTCGAATCGTCTGTCGTACAGATATTTTACACCCTGTGGGCTCATCACCTGATAGTAGACATAAAGCGCTCCTTCATTGGGGTCAATCGTCATATCCCCGATGCCGCGCCAAAGTCCCTCTCCTTCCTCCGCATGCACGAAGTCAATAGATGCACTGCAGGGGGCTGGAGGAATATCTCTGTGTACTGATACTATATGCCTGATGATTAGGCCGCCGAAGACCAATGCCGAGAAAAGTGACGTCAAGCCAATCACTTTTTTCCAACGCGTAGATAATTTACGCACAGCGCCTCCCCATGGCTCTCTGGCTTTACACAGCTGACCAGTAATTGACTTAGGGGTTTGCGCACATAATAGTTAGTATCTTTCAAAATTAAAGGTGGTTCAAATCCAGTCATCGCCTTCATAATATCATCCTTCGACATGCTTTCACTGTATTCAGCATATAGCGTTGCATTTTCGCCTTTCCATACACGCTTCCACTCTTCAAGGTCAGGCGGCTTATTGAATATAAGGTACGCATAAATAAGGGGCAGTAAGGCTCCAAGAAAGGCGAGGCTAGGCAAAAACAAATGATAATTTCTTCTCAACAACCCGTCACGCGACTCGCTGGACCCAATGACTGAGACCTTTTTATCTTCAGTAGGATCCATGTGGTCAGATGCAGGAATATTCAAATCATTCAGCCTGCTGTTATTGGTAATAGAGTTTTCGTTACTTTCTATGGGTTCTCCAGGTCTATCTTTCTGAAGTTCAAGGTGCAATGATGCCTTTCTTTCAATTGCAGCCTCTCCTGAAACGAGTGTGATTTCGCAAAGAAGTATCAAGCCTCTTTTAGGTAAGGTTTTTAGACTGTCACGAGATAAGCCAACGTCAACAAGTCTCGAGCGAAGGCCGTGCACGGTCTTATAATAACTACTGTCCGAAACAACCAGTCCTCGACCTCCCCACACCTGGGAGATTAGCGCTTCTTTATCAGTATTGCCCTCCATCAGGGCTAGCAACATGTCGCCTTCGTTGCTACTTAATGTGGTTGAAAACTGAGCGCAACTCAGCGTCATCCGTTCAGCGTCGTAACAGACCTTCATCATTGCCTCTTCTTTTGACTGACTCGCGCTAGCGCGAGGGTGGCCTTCAGGCTAGCTAGGCTCAACTAAATGAAAGTTCCACTGCACATTGCATAATATCATGTAGCGTCTAGGCCAAGCATATGGCCGCTAACTGCGCTCCAGGGCGGCAACCTGTGGGTCCAACGCTGCTGTTTTCAAAGCGCCTGCTATCGTCCAAACGGATAGCCATGATGTGTGTTCTGACCTCGTTTCCTGAGGATGTACCTTCGTACCACGGTTTCGTAGTCGCGCTTGTTCTCAAATTGTAGTCGCGCCTTTCACGGTCGACCTCTGAACGAAAAGTGGCAGCTTACAGCTTGGTGCTAACAGGTGAAGTGGTAAAAATCGGTACACAGTCTGATGAAGGACAGCGGAACCCTTTAAAGCTAAGGCTTCAGCATGTGTGCGTCCAATCCATCATCGCGCCGATTCGGGAGAGGGTTAGGCCCGTGGGGTTGAGTGGCAAGCTAGCTCGAATCTGGCTTCTAACATGGGGCAAAAATGGGGCAAACCGAGCGCCATTCTATGCCTATCCATGCCCTATAGTCGGATCGCCGACAGACACAAAAAAGCGCCCAGCCCCTGAATACGCGGGGCTTGAGCGCTATTTCCTGTTGATACTCCAGCACAATCGGGGTGTGTGCGGAAAGATCAGACATTCAGGGCCTTACAGCGGGTGATCTGGTTGGCGGTTGTAAAACCGGCAATGGTACAGGCTTTTTCAACGAGATGCAGGCCGAGCCCATGGGGCATGCGCGCGCAGCCTGGTGCGTTGCATTTCGTGTGGCATGCCTGCATTATGCACGTTATGCAAAAACGCAACGTAGCCACCGTACTCAGAGAACTGCTCGACCGCCACAGCCTGTCCCCGACGGAGCTGCACCGGCGCACGGGCGTCCCGCAATCCACCCTGTCGCGTATTCTCGGCGGCAAGATCGTCGACCCGTCGGACAAGCACGTGTCGAAGATCGCCGACTACTTCGGCGTCAGCACCGAGCAGTTGCGCGGCCGGGCCGAGCTTGGCCCGTCGCGCGAAGCCGCGTTGCCGGCGCACGGCCATGCGGAGCTGGGCGACATCAGCCTGTGGGACGATGAAACCCCCGTCGAGGATGACGAGGTGTCGGTACCTTTCCTTCGCGAGGTCGAATTGGCAGCAGGATCAGGAAGATTCGTCATCGAAGAGAGCGAGCGTGCGCGCCTGCGCTTCGGCAAACGCAGCTTGCGCCACAACGGCGTGCAGTTCGACCAGGCCAAATGCGTGACGGTACGCGGCAACAGCATGCTGCCGGTGCTGCGCGATGGCGCCACGGTGGGCGTCAACACCGGCAAGTGCTCGATCGGTGACATCATCGACGGCGACCTCTATGCCATCAACCACAACGGCCAGTTGCGGGTTAAACAGGTCTACCGCCTGCCTACCGGTATTCGCCTGCGCAGCTTCAACCGGGATGAACACCCCGATGAGGACTACAGCTTCCAGCAGATGCAGGACGAGCAGATCAGCCTGCTCGGGCATGTGTTCTGGTGGGGGATGTACGCCCGCTGACACCTCCTCTCTTAAGAAAACCCGCCTCGGCGGGTTTTTTTTCGTCTGCAGAAAAACCCTACAAGCCAGATCGTGCATGGCCTGCATGCATATGCGCAAAATGCAGCGCATGGAAATTTGAAGAAATGCATTGACTGCATATGCATTAATGCATAGCCTGTGTCTCAAGCCGGACGGAAACCGGTTGTTACACAGGCAGCGATGGACAGGCCTCAACTGTCCAGAGGGTTGGCAACTGGCCCGGGTGTGCAGCGTAAAGCACCACGAACAGTTATCCGGCGGGCAGGTGGCCGCGGCCGGAGTCACCAATTTGAGCGGAACCGCACGGCGTCACCAGTCGTGGCCTGCGGTTCGACAACGCATTACTGAAAAGCCTGGCAGGCCGGGCTTTTTGGAATGCCGGACTTTTCACTTGAGCGTACCCACAACCCGCCTGTTGGCCCGCGCCAACAGGTATTCACACAGGAGACAGGACAGTGACGAACGAGCAACAGGCGTTACTGGAGATGCCGCTCTGGCTGGTAATCGTCCTGGCATTGCTGGGCGGCCTGAGCGGCGAGATGTGGCGGGCCGACAAGGCAGGCGCCACCGGCTGGTCACTGCTGCGGCGGCTGGCGCTGCGCTCCGGGGCCTGCATGGCCTGCGGCGTATCGACGGTGATGCTGCTGTATGCCGGCGGCCTTTCGATCTGGGCGGCCAGCGCGTTTGGCTGCATGACCGCGGTAGGCGGCGCCGACGTGGCCATGCGGCTGTACGAGCGCTGGGCGATTCGGCGTCTTGGCTTGCGCGACAGTGCGCAGGCCGATGAGCGATAGGAGGAATATGCATGAGCGAATTGGCCACTTTGCACGCGGCTGTGACGGCAACCATTCGTGAGGCGATGCCTGAACTGGTTTCAGTCGATGCTTATACAGCTGTAGGAAATGCGCCCGAGCGACCGGCGCTACGTCACGGCATCGTGCAGATGACGGCCGACGCGGCGCCGCGGGATGGTCGCTCGGTACTGGTCGCCACCTTCGAGGCGGACATCACCGCTGATAACGCCAACCCCGAGGCACGCCTGCAGGGCAGTCTGCTGGCTGCGCAACTGATGGACCTGCTGCGCCAGCAGCATTGGGCGCTGGACTTCGTCGAAGCCAGCCGCAACGTGCAGGCGCAGTTCGAGGGCAGCGCCTGGACCGTGCGCTGGGACCAGCCGGTACTGCTCGGCGAGCCGCGCTGGAACTGGCCGGACCAGCCGCCCGGCAGCCTGATGCTGGGCTTGGCACCCGATATCGGCTTGGGCAACGAAGAGCACTACATCGCCCCGGAGTCGCTTTCATGAGTTACGTCAGCGCCATGCATGACCGCATGCTGGCCTGTCTGGTCATTCCCTGCCGGGTCATCGCGGTGGACCTCGCCGCCGCCCGGGTGCGGGTGTCCGACGGCAGCGGCTGGACCAGCGCCTGGTTGCGCTGGCATGCCCAGGCTGCCGGCCAGGCCCGGCACTGGCGGGCGCCCAGCGTGGGCGAGCAGGGCGTGTTGCTCAGCCCCAGCGGCGAGCCGGCCCAGGGCACCTTCATCGCTGGCCTATATGGCAATGCCGGCAGTGCAGCGGACAACCGCGGGCACGTGGAAGTCTGGCGATTCGCCGATGGCGGCTCGCTCAGCTACGACTGGCAGGCCAGCCATTACGCCATCCAGCTTCCTGGCGGCAACGCCACCATCCAGGTCGGTGCCAGCACGGTGCAGGTCAGTGACGGTGCAATCAGCCTGCAAGCCGCTGCGATAAGTCTTACCGGCAAAGTCACCGTCGACGGCCCGCTGCAGGTCAGCGGCGATATCAATGGCGCTGGGCGGATCATCGACACCGCCGGCAACACCGCCAATCACAAACACTGAAGCAAGCCCGCAACCGCGGGCTTTTTCATCCCTGGAGAATGCCATGCAAACCCATCAACCGGGCGCCGCCACGGGAGGTGCGCCATGATCGGCCTGGACCGCCGCACTGGCCAGCCACTGGCCGGCATCGGCCACCTGCGCCAGTCGATCGAAGACATCCTCGCTACACCGCTGGGCAGCCGCCGCATGCGCCCGGACTACGGCAGCCAGCTGCGGCGCTTCGTCGACCTGCCGGTCAACGACGGCTGGAAGAGCGCCGTGCAGGCCGAAGTGGCCCGCGCACTCGGGCGCTGGGAGCCACGCCTGCAGCTTGAGCGGGTGAAGGTGGTCGCAGTGCTCGACGGCCAGGTCAGCCTGGCGCTGACCGGCCGCTACCTGGGCGACGAAGCCTTGCTGGAGGTGAGCGTATGAGCCAGGTCGACCTCTCGAAACTGCCGGCGCCCCAACTGCTTGAAGACCTGGATTTCGAAGCGCTCTATCAAGCCGACCTGGACACCTTCCGCGAGTACCTGGGGGAGGGCTGGACCGCCAACCTGGAAAGCGACCCGGTGACCAAGCTGCTCGAGGTCGGCGCCTACCGCAAGCTGCTCAACCGCGCGCGCATCAACGATGCCGCCAAGGCCCTGCTGCTGGCCTACGCCCAGGGCAGCGACCTGGACCAATTGGCGGCCAACGTCAGCCTGCAGCGCCTGGTGATTCAGGCGCAGGACCTGAACGCGGTGCCGCCCGTCGTGGCGCTGCTGGAAGCCGACGACGCCCTGCGTGAGCGGGTGCAGCTGGTCTACGAAGGCCTGACCACTGCCGGCCCGCGCAACAGTTACATCCTGCACGCCCGCAACGCATCGGGGCAGGTGGCTGACGCCACCGCCGAAAGCCCGTCGCCGGCGGTGGTGGATGTGACCGTGCTGGGCCTGGAGGGCGATGGCAAGGCCAGTGCCGCGCTGCTGGCGCAGGTGGCGGCCTACCTCAATGACGACGATATCCGCCCGGTCGCCGACCGGGTCAATGTGCGCAGCGCCGAGGTGCTGGCCTATCGCATCGATGCCGTGCTGCACCTGGCTGACAGCGGCCCCGAGTACGAGGCCATTCTTGCCGAGTGCCAGCGGCGCCTGGCGGCCTGGATCAACCCGCGACGCCGCCTGGGCGTGGAGGTGGCGCGTTCGGGTATCGACGCGCAGTTGCACATCGACGGCGTCAGCCGGGTCGAGCTGAACGACTGGGCCGACATCCGCCCGAGCAAGGCCCAGGCGGCCTGGTGCAGCGGTTTCACCTTGACGCGGGGGGGCTGACGCCATGCGCAGTCTATTGCCGCTCAACCGCACCCCCCTGGAACGCGCCATCGAAAGCGCGTGCGACGAAGACCTCAAGGTCAACCTGCGCTTGCTCTACAACCCGGACAGCTGCCCCGCGCACCTTCTTTATCACCTGGCCTGGGCCTGGTCGGTGGACCGCTGGGAGGACAGCTGGAGCGACGAGATCAAGCGCTCGGTGATCCGCTCGACGTTCTTCGTGCACGCCCACAAGGGCACCCTCGGCGCCCTGCGGCGGGTGGTGGAGCCCTTTGGCTACCTGATCGAGGTGCAGGAGTGGTGGCAGGCCACACCTCCCGCGGCGGCCGGCACCTTCGCCTTGAAGATCGGCGTTTCCGACGCGGGCATCAGCGAAAGCACCTACCAGGAACTGTCATCGCTGATCGACGACGCCCGCCCGGTCAGCCGCCACCTGACAGGCCTGGTGATCAGCCTCGAAAGCCGTGGCGCCCTACAGGTCGGCTGCGCGATCCAGGACGGCGACGAACTGGACATCTACCCGCTGGCGCCCCGTGACATCGACGTCAGCGGTGCCATAGGCCGGGGCGGCCGCGAACATACAATCGATACCTTGGACATTGCACATGGTTGACCAGACTTCTCAGTTCTACGCCATCCTCACCAACGTGGGCGCGGCGAAACAAGCCAACGCGGATGCCTTGGGCATCGCATGGAAAATCACCCAGATGGGCGTAGGCGATGCCAACGGCACCGACCCCACGCCCAATGCCACCCAGACCAGCCTGCTCAACGAATGGCGCCGCGCGCCGTTGAATCAGCTGAAGGTGGATGACAAGAACAGCGCGATCATCATCGCCGAGCAGGTCATTCCGGCCGATGTCGGTGGCAAGTGGATTCGCGAGATCGCGCTGTATGACGCCGATGGCGACATGGTGGCCGTGGCCAACTGTGCGCCGACTTACAAACCGCTGCTCAGCCAGGGCTCGGGGCGTACCCAGGTGGTGCGGATGAACCTGGTGGTCAGCAGTGCCAGCAATGTGCAGTTGAAGATTGACCCGGCGGTGGTGCTGGCGACTCGGGAGTGGGTGACCGAAGAGCTGGCCAGGCAGGATTTCAAGCATTCGGTGCAAGTTGCTACTACCGCGAACATCGCTTTGACCGGGCTGCAGGCGGTGGATGGCATTGCGCTTTCGGCTGGAGCACGGGTGCTGGTGAAGAACCAGACGCTGGCCAGGGACAATGGTATCTATCAGGTGGCCGCAGGTGCATGGAACCGTACCAGCGATGCCGATACCGACGCCAAGGTATCGCCAGGGTTGCTGGTGCTGGTTGAGAAAGGAGCGGTCAATGGCGATAGCGCCTGGCAATTGGTCAGTGATGGACCTATTGCGTTAGGTGTCAGCGCCCAGCTTTACGAGATGGCCTTTGGGCGTAGCGGCATCGCGGCGGGAACGTATCGCAGTGTCACGGTCGACAAGTATGGCCGAGTCGTTGCTGCCAGTAACCCAACTACAGTTGCTGGCTATGGCCTGACGGATGTTTTGACATCCGCCCAAGTCAATACATCGCTCAATCTTAAAGCGAACGTTGTCAGCCCAACCCTTACCGGGATCCCCAGAGCGCCAACGGCTATACGGGAAGACAACAGTACTCAATTAGCGACTACGGAATTCGTAAGGCAATTGGGCCTCAATTTTCCAATGGCAACCGCCGGTTTGTCAGATGGGCAAACGCTCGGTCTGATACATGCCGGCAAGTACACCACCATGAGTGGCACGGGCACGTGGTCCGGCACAGTAAATCTTGCCGCTTCGAGTATCCCGAAGGGGACGGTTTTCATTTTATCGGTAGGCTCCGGGCTCGGGACTATTACAGTAAATGCTCCCCGTAGCGGAAATGGGTACATCGCAGTCGGTTCAACTTCATATGCCTCACTGGCCGTTACCTATCTTGATCCACCACTGATCCTCATCTGTCTAGACGACGGCATTTATGGGGTTGTTGCGGGCGGTGCGACCAGTGTGGCTCACGCCCAGTTTCCTTTGCGAGGGCGCGCCCTGTTTACTAAAGCGGGCGTCTACCAGTGGCAGGTTCCTGCAAATGTAAGCCGAGTACTCGTTGAGGTTCGCGGAGGGGGTGGCAGTGGTGCTTTCGGATCGGTCGAGACGGGGGCCGGCGGTGGTGGCGGTGGCGGTATTTGCAGTCGAGTCTGCCTCGTTACCCCTGGAGCCAGTATCGCCGTAACCGTCGGTGCCGGCGGGAGAGCCATAGATATTTTAAACACTGCGGGGGTCCGGGGCGGGACATCCTCATTTGGCGAGTTCTGTTCGGCAACGGCGGGTGAAGGAGGTGCACTCTTCAATGGAGCGGGGGGCGGAACAGGCGTTGGCGGAGATTTCAATGCGTCGCTTGGCAATGGCTCACCACCTGTGCGCAATGCCAACAACTCCGGCGCATGGGGAGGGCCTGGTGGCGGAGGTGAGTCGATCTATGCGGCTTCTGACATATCGACGCCGACTCAGCCGGGCATGGGAGGAGCAGGCCGGACAATTACCCGATCGCAGGCAGGTGCGGATGGCTGCGTATTTATTACCTACTGAAGAGAATTGATATGTGGGCTCAAGTTATAAGTGACCAGGTAACGGAAGTTACCGATCTCGATCCCCGTCATCGGTATCACCCCGATATTGTCTGGCGCGAGTGTTCGCCTGAAATCAAGCCAGGTTGGCGCGTTCAGAATGGCAAGTTCACTCCGCCTTTGGATCAAGCTCAGGAAGATCAGGTGTATGCAATGCGTACATGGCGTGATCTTCAATTGCAATCCAGTGAGTGGCTGGTCATGCGGCATCGGGATGAACTGGCAATGGATGCGACCAATACCTTGTCTTCCGCACAGTATTCAGAGCTGCTGAGTTATCGGCAGGCCCTTCGCGATTGGCCATCTTCGACGAACTTCCCTGATCGTTCGGCCAGGCCAGAGCCCCCGCTGTGGCTATCCCGTGAAACTCAATGAGCCCCGACCTGTCGGGGCCTTTTTTTGCTCGATAAACCTATCAAGGCCCTGCTCGCGCAGGGCCTTTTCACAACTGAACCTGGAGTAAACCTACATGAGTGGATTCTTCCACGGCGTCACCGTCACCAACGTCGACACCGGCGCCCGCAGCATCGCGCTGCCATCTTCCTCGATCATCGGCCTGGTCGACACCTTCACCGAAGGCGCAGGCGCCACCGCCAAGGCCAACGTCCCGGTGCTGATCACCAGCGAACGTGAAGCCGTCGCCGCCTTCGGCGAGAACGCGGCCATCACCAAGGCCTGCCGCGCCATCTACACCCGTGCCAAGGCAGTCATCGTCGCCTGCGGCGTGGCCAAGCTCGAAGACGCCGCCGAACAGACCGCAGCCATCATCGGCGCGGTGCAGGCCGACGGCAAACGCACCGGTCTGCAGGCGCTGCTCGACGGCAAGAGCCGTTTCAACGCCCAGCCCCGCCTGCTGGTCGCACCACGGCACAGTGCCACCCAGGCCGTCGGCACCGCTCTGGTCGCCCTGGCCGACAAGCTGCGCGGCATCGCCATCATCGACGGCCCCAACAGCACCGACGAGGCGGCCATCGCCTATGCCGAGAACTTCGGTGCCAAGCGCGCCTTCCTGGTCGACCCGGGCGTGCAGTACTGGGACAACGGCGAGGAGACCACCGTCGAGGCCCCCGGCTCGGCCTGGGTGGCCGGCCTGTTCGCCTGGACCGACCGCGAATACGGCTTCTGGGCTTCGCCTTCGAACAAGGAGTTCGTCGGCATCACCGGCACCAGCCGCCCGGTGGAGTTCCTCGATGGCGACGACAGCTGCCGCGCCAACCTGCTGAACAACGCCAACATCGCCACCATCATCCGCGACGATGGCTTCCGCCTGTGGGGCAACCGTACCTTGTCCAGCGACCCGAAGTGGGCCTTCGTCACCCGCGTGCGCACCCTGGACATCGTCATGGACGCGATCCTCTATGGCCACAAATGGGCAGTCGATCGCTCCATCACCGCCACCTACGTCAAGGACGTGACCGAAGGCCTGCAGGCCTTCATGCGCGACCTGAAGAACCAGGGCGCGATCATCAACTTCGAAGTCTTCGCCGACCCGGAGCTGAACACCGCCAGCCAGCTGGAGCAGGGCAAGGTGTACTGGAACATCCGCTTCACCGACGTGCCGCCTGCCGAAAACCCCAATTTCCGCGTTGAAGTCACCAACCAGTGGCTGACCGAAGTTCTCGATTCCGCCGCTTAAGGAGCGCATTTACATGGCAATGATTCCCGAAACCCTGGCCAACCTGAACCTGTTCGTCGATGGCGTCAGCTTCCAGGGCGATGTCCCCAGCCTGACCCTGCCCAAACTCACCCTGAAAATGGAAGAGCACCGCCCCGGCGGCATGGACATGCCGGTCGAAATGGACCTGGGCATGGAAAAGCAAGAAGCCGCCTTCACCACCAGCGGCGTGCGCCGCGAAGCGCTGAAGTTCTTCGGCCTGGCCGATGGCAGCGGTTTCAACGGCACCTTCCGCGGTGCCTTCAAAGGCCTCAAGGGCAAAATCACCCCGGTGGTGGTCACCCTGCGTGGCACCTTGAAGGACATCGACATGGGTGACTGGAAGTCCGGCGACAAGGCTGAGATCAAGCACAGTGTCGGCCTGACCTACTACAAGCTCGAAGTCGACGGCCGACTGGTCTACGAGATCGATGCCCTGGGCATGAAGCGGGTCATCGATGGCGTCGACCAACTGGCCGCTCAGCGCGCCGCGCTCGGCTTGTAAGGAGGCGACATGGCTCAAGCGAAAAAGCAGCCGCAGTGGCTCACCCTGAGCGCCGAGCGCGTCACCGTGCGCCTGTCGCGCCCAAGCGAAGCCAATGGCGTGCAGGTCGACAGCCTGTCGCTGCGGGCGCCGACCGTGCGCGATATCCGCAACGCCCAGGCCGGTGGCGTGGGCGATGACGAACAGCGTGAGTTGAACCTGTTCGCCTCCTTGGCCGAAGTTGGCATCAAGGACCTCGAAGGCCTGGCCCTGAAGGATTATGGCCGCCTGCAAAACGGCTATTTTCGCCTGGTGCAGGACGACGAACTTTGACCCGGCCCGGCAGAAGGCCGCCGCCCGGCGGCTGGCCAAGGAGCTGAACTTTTCCGCGAGCGAAATCATGGCCATGTCGTTCAGCGACATGGTCTGGTGGCTCACAGAGTGAAGGGAGAAAAGGATGGCGAGCAGATCAGCGGCAACGGATGCGGCGCAACAGCCACGCTCCGACCCTGAACGTGATCGGGTCGATCTTGCCCAGGTATTCAATCATCAGAACCGCATACTGGGGCGCGTGGTGCAATCGCTGAGGCAAGGATCGCCTCAGTCTACAGAACACGAATCGGCCTACGTGCCTGTGGCCGAGCCTGTCGATGAAACGCCTGGTGATATCCAGGGGCAGGCCCAGTCAGGCCCTGTTGCTGGAAGGTTTTTGGCAATGGCCGCGAGCAAGGGCCGAGCTGCGCCAGTGGAGCAGGGTGATTACCCGCTGGGCGCTGATGCCACGCCTTCGACCGAGCCGGGCCACGGTGCCAGGCAGCGCGGCGCGCAAGCGTTCGGCGCCGCAAGGGCGGCAGCGCGAGAAGGGAGGCTCGATGCACTGATCAAGGTGGGGACAACTGCCGCGAAGGCTTCAACTGCCCAGGAATGGGGAGAGGGGCTGGGAGGTGCAGTGGGAGGCCTGGCCGGCAGTGCGCTTGGCGCGGCCTTGAGCAAGTACACCGGCAAGCATGTCGACTACGGGAAGGTGGTGGGCGGCTTTTACGGCGACAAGGCAGGGGCGGCGCTCGGTAAACGCCTGGCGCCCGATCCCGAGACGAGTGCACCCAGCGAGGGTAATGCGCCCCAGGAGGGCACTGAAACCTCGGCGCCCTTGCTCGGGCAGGATCTGTTGGTGGGTGGCAGCATTGGCGCGGCTGCGCGCATTCATGACGTGGGTAAACAGACTTCAGGGTCGGGTTGGAACAGGCTGAAGGGCTGGTTTGGCAAAGACAGCCCGGCCGCCAATGAACCTTATCCTCTCGGGGCAGATGCAGGGTCGTCACCCACGGACATCGGCAAGCGCCCGCCGCCTTGGAAGACGGTGGGCGAAGTCATCAAGGCCGAGGGGAAAAATGCCTTGCTGGAGTCGGCCTTGAAAGCGGTACATACCTATGCCACTGCCAAGACAGCCCAGGAGGCTTGGGAAGGTTATGGCGGCGCCGTAGGCGGGCTGGTCGGCTCGATCACGGGTGGTGTTGTTGGCCGATACATTCCTCCCGTCGCTCCCGTCAGCGTGACGGTTGGCGGGGCGTTGGGTGACGAGGGCGGCACCAGGCTTGGAGGATGGATTGCACGCAAACTTGCCGGTGACGAGCGCCCGCCCGCTGCAACGGCTCCTTTGCCTGCTGTTTCCCTCCTCGACCCCGGCAAACAGTCCGCCACGCGAATTCCGACGCAACCCTTTTTCGACCTTCAGATTGGGGCGCAAACCGGCAGGCAGCTGTTGTCATCGCCTGAGCTGGCGAGGCAGCAGCAGTGGGTTCGGCGTGCTTTGCCGCAGGTGTCATTGCTGGACCCGCTCAAGCACTCGCTCACCGCCAAGCCCAAGGCGGAGTTTGTCGATGGCCAGGTCGGTACGCGCATCACCCGGCAACTGCTGACACACGCTGGCACGGCGCAGCACAAGCCAGCCAGGCAACAGCCGTTGGCGCCCGTGTCGTTGCTTCGGCTCACCTCACGTGAAGCGCCGGATGAGCCGGCAGAGGACGATCGTCCGCTGCCCATGCGGGTGCCACCGGCAGCAACGGCACTGCCAGAGCCGGGCAGCCCAGCCGCTTCCCAGGCCAGCGAGCCGCAGCCGAGCAACCAGCACTTCACCTTCAATACCAACATGCCGGTAACGCTCAATGGCAGCTTGGATGATCCAGCGCTGCTGCAGCGGCTGGAGGCAATGGTGCAACGCACGCTGCAAGAGCTGATCAGTCGCAAGGCGGCTGCCCAGCTTTCCGATCCCATTTACGCCTGAGGAGCTTTCAATGACCTATCTGGAGCAACTCCAGGGCGCCTTGCATGCCCTGGTCAAGGCCGGCGAAGCGGGGCGCCAGCGTGCCGATGCCATGCTCGAGCCGATGACCCAGGCAGTCGGCCATGCCAAGGAGGCAGCCGCCGAACTCGAGGCCCTGCCATGGATCGGCCCGGCCATCGGCAAGCGCCTGCAACGCACGATGCGCGCCATCGACTCGGCCAAGCAGCGCGTCGACAAGGTGATTGCCAAGTACGACCACGCCGTCGATGAGGTGCGCAAGGTGCAGGAGCGGGTGGACGCCTTCGCCGAACACCTGGGCAAGGCCGGCGCGGCCATTCGCCGGGTGATCGGCGATGTGCGCTCGGTCGCCAAGGGCGTGCTCACCACCTTTGGCTTCGCGCCCGATGCAACCCCTGCGGCCGAGGCGATCAAACCCTTCGCGCACTTGCTGGTGCTGCAGCCGCTGAAGGCCAATGCCGCGCCGTACTACTTCAACCTCGACACCGCTGCTTTCGACCAGCTGCGCCGGCAAACGCGCTTTCGCTGGGCCGGGCAGGACCGCCTGGGCCGCGAGAGCGCGCAGCAGGCGGTTGGCCTGGGCGAAGAAACCATCAGCATCCGCGGCGCGATCTTCCCCGGCTTCAAGGCCGGGCTGGGCCAGTTGCAGGCGCTGCGCGGCATCGGCCGCCAGCTTCTGCCGCTGTCCTTGACCACAGGCTACGGCGAAGTGCTCGGTACCTGGTGCTTGACCAGCATCGAGGAAGAGCAGGGCGCCTTGCTGGCCGGTGGCATCCCTCGCAAACAAGGCTTCTCACTGGAGTTCGTCAGTTATGGACAAGACCTGCAAAACGTCTGAGGGCGACGTGCTCGATACCCTCTGCCATCACTATTACGGGCACCTCGATGGCAGCGTCGAGGCCGTGCTGCACGCCAACCAGGGGTTGGCCGACGAGGCCCAGCCGTTTCGCAGCGGCGTGACCATCCGCCTGCCCACCCTGGCGCTGGCGCCGGCCAACGTCGTGCAGCTCTGGGACTGATGCCATGCAACCGCTCTTTCGCATCCAGGCCGATGGCCAGGACATTACTGCGCTGATCAACGACCGCCTGTTGCTGCTGCGCACTACCGACAAACCAGGGATGGAGTCGGATGATTTCGAGCTGCGCATCGATGCCCGCGACGCCAGCGTGGCAGTGCCTGCCCGCGGCGCACAGATCGAGGTGCACCTGGGTTACGCCGGCCAGCCGCTGACCCGGCTGGGGCGTTACACCGTCGATGAAATCGAGTTGTCAGGCCCTCCCGATACCCTGGTGATTCGCGGCAAGGCCAGCGACTTGCGTGGCAGTGGCAGGACCGTGCGCAGCGGCAGCTGGGAGGCCGTGCCCCTGCAGCGCATCGTTGCCGAGATTGGCGCGCGCAATGGCTGGCAAGCGCTCTGCCCGGTGCTGGCCCAGGTGCCGCGCGTCGATCAGTACAACGAATCGGATTTCAATTTCATCACCCGCCTGGCCCGCCAGTACGACTGCACCGCCAAGCTTGCCAATGGCCAGCTGCTGGTGCTGCCGCGCCAGGGCGGGCAGAGCGCCAGCGGCAAACCGCTGGCGGTGGTCGGCATTGCCCGCGACGAGGTCAGCCAGTGGCATTTTCGCCTGGACGACAAGGCGGTGCGCCAGGCCGTGCGTACCCGCCATCAAGACCCGGCCAGTGGCGAGTCGAAGGCCGTCGAGCTGGCCAACGAGGAGGCCGTGCAAGGGCCGCGGCCGGTGCATACCGATCGCCATCTGTACCCCAACCGCGCGGCCGCCGAGCAGGCCGCCAGGGCACGATTGGCCAGCTTCAATCGCGATACCGCCAGCGTGCGCCTCGATCTGCCTGGGCGCACCGACCTGTTTGCCGAGCGCAGCATCGACCTGCGTGGGTTTGTCGATGGCCTGGACGGGCAGTATCAGGTCGACTCGGTTGAGCAGGTGTTCACCCGCTCGGGCTGGCGCACCACGGTACAGGGCAATGGCGGCAAGGCAGGTAAATCGAAGGCCAAGGGCGCGGCGCCTCGCCGAGGGGCGGCGACCAAGGCCTGAGGGGCGATTCACCCAAGGAGGACAGACATGCTTACACAAGCGCAATTGCTACAGATTCTGCCCAACGCCCGCCCCGTCGCGGGCGTTTTTCTTACAGCCTTGAACGTCACCTTGCCACGCTGGGAGATCGACAATCCCAAGCGTGTGGCGGCTTTCATCGCCCAGGTCGGCCATGAGTCAGGCCAGTTTCGTTACGTCAGGGAGCTGGGCAGCGACCGTTACCTGGCACGCTACGACACCGGCAGCCTGGCCCGGCGCCTGGGCAATACCCCTCAGGCGGATGGCGACGGCCAGTTGTATTGCGGGCGCGGGCTGATCCAGGTCACCGGGCGCAACAACTACCAGGCCTGCAGCCGTGCGCTGTTCGGCGATGAGCGCTTGCTGGCACAGCCGCAACTGCTCGAACAGCCGCGTTGGGCCTGCGAGTCGGCGGCGTGGTTCTGGCACTCGCGCGGGCTCAATGCCCTGGCTGACCGGGGCGAGTTCAACCGCATCACCCGTCATATCAATGGAGGGCTCAATGGGCTGGAAGACCGCCTCGTGCTCTGGGCGCGGGCGCGTGAGGTGTTGTGTTGAGCCGGCTGCAACAGGGGCTAGGGGTATTTTTGCTGGTGTCTTGCGTAGCGCTGGCCTGGCAGGTGCAGGGCTGGCGCTATGGGCGGCAGCTGGCGCAACAGGCGCAAGCCCAGGCCGATGCCTGGGCCGCGCGCCTGTTTGCCGAGCGCGAGCAACGCCAAGCGCTGGAGCAGCGCCTGCAGGTGAGTGAAACCCGTCATTCCAAGGAGCTTGCCGATGCGCAACAGTCTCAGGCACGCCTGCGTGATCGCCTTGCTACTGCCGATCTGCGGCTGTCGGTCCTGGTCGAGCGCGACGCCGCCTGCACCACAGTGCCTGCCGCCGCCGGCGCCGGCAGCGTGGATCATGCAACCGTACGCGCCTGGCTTGAGCCGGCGCATGCTCGACGAATTATCGCCATCACCGATGAAGGGGATCGGGGGTTGATCGCGCTGCGGGCTTGCCAGGATTATGTGCGGGCGTTGCGGCAGTGATTGCCGGGCTTGCCTTGGGGCGCTCGATCGCAAGGGCGCCACACAATTCAAGGCATGCCCCTTCACCAAATGCTACGGTGTCCCGCAATCCTCAAGGAGCCCCACAATGGACCCGATCACCGTTCTCTCCACCCGCCTGGGCGAGCACCTGCGCCGCTTCGACGCCCAGGTGAGCACTGCCGAATCCTGCACCGGCGGCGGCATCGCCGAAGCCATCACCCGCGTGCCCGGCAGCTCGGCCTGGTTCGAGGCCGGCTACGTCACCTATTCCAATAGCCAGAAGACTCGCCAGTTGGGCGTGCCAGAGGCGTTGTTCAGCCAGGTCGGCGCCGTCAGCCAGGAAGTGGTCGAAGCCATGGCGCGCGGTGCGCAGGCGGCCAGCGGTGCACGCTTTGCGGTGGCCGTCAGCGGCATCGCCGGGCCGGATGGCGGCTCGCCGGCCAAGCCGGTGGGCACCGTATGGCTGGCCTGGGCTGATGGCGAACGGGTATCGAGTGAGCGCCGCCACTTCGACGGCGACCGCGAAAGCGTGCGCCGACAGACGGTGATCGCCGCGCTAGACGGCTTGTTACAGCTCGGCGGCGAGTAATTCGACGACAGGGGTTTGCTCAAGCGCTTGCCTGTGGAATAATACTGGCTACTTATACAGGTATTCCCGGCCATCAGGGCCAAGTCGAACACGTGAGGATTTCAATGGACGACAACAAGAAGCGCGCCTTGGCTGCGGCCCTGGGTCAGATCGAACGCCAATTCGGCAAAGGCGCTGTCATGCGCATGGGCGATCACGAGCGCCAGGGTATCCCGGCCATCTCGACCGGCTCGCTGGGCCTGGACATCGCCCTCGGCATCGGCGGCCTGCCAAAAGGCCGTATCGTCGAAATCTATGGCCCGGAATCGTCGGGTAAGACCACGCTGACCCTGTCGGTCATCGCCGAGGCCCAGAAGAATGGCGCCACCTGCGCCTTCGTCGACGCCGAGCACGCCCTCGACCCTGAATACGCCGGCAAGCTGGGCGTCAACGTCGACGACCTGCTGGTCTCGCAGCCGGATACCGGTGAGCAGGCCCTGGAAATCACCGACATGCTGGTGCGTTCCAACGCCGTTGACGTGATCATCGTCGACTCCGTGGCTGCCCTGGTACCCAAGGCCGAAATCGAAGGCGAGATGGGCGACATGCACGTCGGCCTGCAGGCCCGTCTTATGTCCCAGGCGCTGCGCAAGATCACCGGTAACATCAAGAACGCCAACTGCCTGGTCATCTTCATCAACCAGATCCGCATGAAGATCGGTGTGATGTTCGGTAGCCCGGAAACCACCACCGGCGGTAACGCGCTGAAGTTCTACGCCTCGGTGCGCCTGGACATTCGCCGTACTGGCGCGGTGAAGGAAGGCGACGAAGTGGTGGGCAGCGAAACCCGCGTCAAGATCGTCAAGAACAAGGTCTCGCCACCGTTCCGTCAGGCCGAGTTCCAGATTCTCTACGGCAAGGGTATCTACCGTAACGGCGAAATCATCGACCTGGGCGTATCCCAAGGGCTGGTGGAGAAGTCCGGTGCTTGGTACAGCTACCAGGGCAACAAGATCGGCCAGGGCAAGGCTAACGCCGCCAAGTACCTGCAAGAAAACCCGGCCATCGGTACCGAGATCGAGAAGCAGATCCGCGAGAAGCTGCTCAACTCGGGTGCTGTTGCCGCTGCCGGCAAGACCGCTGCTGCTGAAGCCGATGCCGACGACATGGCCGATGCCGAAACCGGTTATTGATCCGCGTTTGTAGGCTGCTGGTATGGCCGTCGTACTCGACACCCCCGTCGCCATTCGGCGGACCGCCATGGACCTGCTCGCGCGCCGCGAGCATGGTCGCGTCGAGCTGACGCGCAAACTGCGTCAGCGCGGCGCTTCGGATGAGCTGATCGAGCCTGAGCTCGATCGGCTTGCCGAAGAAGGGCTGCTTAGCGAAGCCCGCTATCTCGAAAGCTTCATCCGATACCGTTCCAATGCCGGCTATGGCCCCGCACGTATTCGTGAGGAGCTCGGCCAGCGTGGCCTGAACCGTGGCGACATCGACCAGGCACTGCGTGACAGTGGTGTGGACTGGGCCGAGCGGTTACAGGAGGCCTGGCAGCGCAAATATGCGGGCCAGCGCCCACAAGACCCCCGCAGCCGTGCCCAGCAGACCCGGTTTCTTGCTTACCGTGGGTTTGCCATGGACATGATCGGCCGCCTGCTCAGCGGCCGGGACTTGTACGACTGAAACCTTCTAGCTGACCTTCAACGCCTCCCGCGCCCGCTGGGTGGTGTGCATGGGCTGTGGCTTTGCCCAGTTCTCCGGCAGGTTGATGAAATCCACCAGCTCGCGCAGGCGGCCTTGGTCGCGGCCATTGAAGGCAAAGGTCAGGCGAGTCAGGTGGTTGTAATTACCTGTCTCATGCTCTGCGCCACTGTCTGCGTGCTGGTGATACTTGCCGCTCAGGCGCAAATCGGCGAAACCTTCCTGGATCTCGAACAGCGCGGCGTCGCTGAGCCGGTGGTGCATGCGAATCACGAACTGGTTTTTCAGCCAGCGGCTGGAGTGGTAGTTGCTGTAGAACTGGTTGATCTCCTCCACCGCTTCGTCGGCACTGTAGACCAGGCGCAGCAGCTTCAGGTCGGTGGGCAGGATGTAGCGGTTTTCCTGCAGTTGGCGGCTGATGAAATCCAGGCAATCGCGCCAGAATGTGCCGCCGGGTGAGTCCAGCAGCACCACCGGTACCAGCGGGCTCTTGCCGGTCTGGATCAATGTCAGCACTTCCAGTGCCTCGTCGAGCGTGCCGAAACCGCCTGGGCAAAGCACCAGCCCGTCGGCTTCCTTGACGAAGAACAGCTTGCGAATGAAGAAGAAGTGGAACGGCAACAGCTTGTCGGTACCGTCCACCGTCGGGTTGGCATGCTGCTCGAAGGGCAGGGTGATGTTGAAGCCCAGGCTGTGCTCGCTGCCGGCGCCTTCGTGGGCGGCGGCCATGATGCCGCCGCCGGCACCGGTAATGACCATCAGGTCGGAGCGCGCCAGGGTCGCCCCCAGCTCGCGCGCCAGCGCATACATCGGGTGTTCGATCGGCGTGCGCGCCGAGCCGAACACAGTGACCTTGCGCCGGCCCTTGTAGCGCTGCAAAGCGCGGAAAGAATGGTCCAGCTCGCGAAGCGCCTGCAGGGTGATCTTGGCGCTCCAGCGGTCACTGTCGTCGTGGGCCATGCGCAGGATGGTCAGCATCATGTCGCGGTACAGTGGCAGGTTGGGGCTGTCGGGTGCGACCAGTTGCAGTTGTTCGTCGACCTTGCTCAGGTCGATGCCGCTGTCCCTGAAGTGATTGAACAGATGTTCATTGGATTGATAAGGCATTCAACGTCTCCTTCTGCAGCAAAACCTCTGACCGAGCCGATGGCGTGGCTCGGCCGCGACACTGCGTGTGTCGCTGGCTGCTCTGGCCCGAGTGTGCATCCCGAGCATTGCAGTTGGCCTTCAGGCCGTGATGCAGGGTGTCAGTCCATCTTCTTGTTGTTTTGTCGCTCTACGCTATCAATCTAGACCTTCGCGCCGGTTCCTGCCGCCAGGGCGGCCAGGGCCACTCGTCGGAGCTCGGCCATGGTTGCCAAGGGTTTGGTTAACTGGAGAAGCGAAACGTGTCGATGCGGGAGGTGGCCTATGTATCGCTTGGTCATCGAGGTGGACCGGGAGCTGTATCAGCAGCTGGAGAATGCAGCGCAGGATCACCATGTGAGCCTGGAGGAGGAGTGCCGTCGCAGGTTGGCAACGCTTGAGTGCCAGTCACGCTACTTGCAGGCGCTGCTGGCGGAGATGCGCGCCGATGAAGAAGCTCGGCGCGCGGAAGGTGTGCAGGTTAGTACCTGATCACTTCCTCTTGTTGCCGGCCGAGCAGCTGGCAGCATCGAACGCCTGGTCCATGACCGGCTGGTTGGTCTTATAGACGGTGAAGCGGTAGACCATCACCGCGCCCTTGGACATCAGGTTACGAAAACCGCTGTTGCGGCACACGCTGTCGCCGAGCTGGCTGCGCACCTGTGCCGGGTTCGCCTGCATGCGCGCGGCATGCTCGGCGCGCACGCTCAGGTGGTTGATCAGGGCCTTGCCTTCGACGGTGTAGCCCTGGTCGAGGATGTCTTCGTTGATGGCGCGTGGGGTGCCGACACTGCTCTCCTGGGCAACTTTCTGCAGCATCTTGTTCAACTCGAACTCCTGCTTGGACGCAGCCTGGGCGGCGAGTGGCAGTGCGAGCAACAGGCTCAGGGCCGGGGCGATAAGACGCAGCATGAATCTCTCCTGGTTCGATGACTGGCGCTTTGACATGCGCAGGTGGCCGGCGTTCCATGAAAACCGCAACGCCACTGGCAGATGGGCAACCGCCAAAGCGCCGATTATAAGGGAGCCGCCCTTGCTGCTGCACGGCAAATGACGCCCGCTCTGGTAGACTGGCGCTTTGTTCAGCCCGAGTTTTCGTAGTGTCCAGTCACAACCTTGTCAGAGGCTTGCCAGCATGAGCCATGCGGTAGCGCGCCTGCGCGCCGAACGCTTGGCACGCAGCATCAAACCGTTCATCGCGCGCGGCTCACGTGCCGAGCGCTGCCCTGCATGTCGGGTCATCGCCAGCCATTGCCTGTGTGCCTGGAAGCCGCGGGTGCAGGCCGACTCGGGGGTGTGCCTGCTGATGCATGACACCGAGCCATTGAAACCCACCAATACCGGCTGGCTGATTGCCGACCTGATCGAGGACACCTCGGCCTTCGGCTGGTTGCGCACCTCCGTGGACGAAAACCTGCTGGCGCTGCTCGAAGACCCGCAGTGGCAACCCTACATCGTCTTCCCAGGTGAATTCGTTGCCCAGGAGCGCGTCGTGAGCGAGGTGCAACGTGTACCGGGCAAGCGCCCGCTGTTCATCCTGCTCGATGCCACCTGGACCGAAGCGCGCAAGATGTTCCGCAAGAGCCCGTACCTGGATCGCTTCCCGGTGTTGAGCCTGCAAGCCGAGCAGATGTCGCGCTACCGCTTGCGCCGCTCCAAGCGGGACGATCATTTCTGCACGGCGGAAGTCGCAGCCATGTGCCTGGAGCTGGCAGGCGACAGCCAGGCCTCGCAGGCCCTGGATGCCTACCTGGATGTGTTCAGCCTGCATTACCTCAGTGGCAAGCGTCGCCTGCCGCTGGATGAGCAGGACGATGTCCACCAGCGTTTGCATACCTTCCTATAGTCCAAGGGGCAGGTGCCCCGCTTTGGTTCATAATGACGGAGCTGGCAGCCAGGGTGGGCGAGACGGCTGGGCGATTGGCTTGACCACCCCCGACCGTGCTCGGCATCCTTGGCGCCGATTCCCCGCCAGGCGCTATCACTACCCCGCATGCGCCTGCACAGAACAGGATCCATACATCGATGGCCACTTACGAAATCCTGATAGCCGATGACCACCCGCTGTTTCGTGGCGCTCTGCGCCAGGCCGTTACCCTCGCCCTGGGCGCGGATGTGCGCCTTGTCGAGGTGGCGAGCATCGCCGAACTGGAAACCCGCCTGAGCGAAAAGTCCGATTGGGACCTGGTCCTGCTCGACCTGAACATGCCGGGCGCCTACGGTTTCTCCGGGCTGGTCCTGCTGCGCGGGCAGTACCCGCAGATTCCGGTGGTGATGGTTTCGGCCCAGGAAGAGGCAGCTGTGGTGGTCAAGTCGCGCGAGTTCGGCGCCAGTGGTTTCATTCCCAAGTCCAGCGGCCTGGAAGTCATCCAGGATGCCGTGCGCAAGGTGCTCGACGGCGACGTCTGGTGGCCACCGCAGGCGTTCGAGAAGGTCGACGTGTCGGCCGAGGCCAAGGCCGCCAGCGAAGGCCTTGCCAGCCTTACGCCGCAGCAGTTCCGCGTGCTGACCATGGTCTGCGAAGGCTTGCTGAACAAGCAGATCGCCTATGAGCTGAGTGTGTCGGAAGCGACCATCAAGGCCCACGTGACGGCAATTTTCCGCAAGCTTGGCGTGCGCACCCGGACCCAGGCGGCGTTGCTTTTGCAACAACTTGAATCGGTTGCGAGCAACTGAGGCCTTGCGTCTTCACGCTTTTTTGACCCGAGCCGGTCTAGTCTGCTGGCCTTTTATCTGTGAAGTGACTCACATGTCGCCATTCAAAGGCCAGACCGGCCTCAAACGTATCTTCAACGCCGCCGGCTACTCGCTGGACGGCCTGCGCGCCGCCTTCAAGGGTGAAGCCGCCTTCCGCCAGCTGGTGCTGCTCAATGTGCTGCTGATTCCGATCGCCTTCTGGCTGCCGGTCAGCCGTGCGGAGCGGGCGATCATGATCGCGGTGTGCCTGCTGGGCCTGATCGTCGAGCTGTTCAACTCTGCGGTGGAAGCGGCCATCGACCGCATCTCCCTGGAGCGCCACCCGTTGTCCAAGAATGCCAAGGACATGGGCAGCGCCGCGCAGCTGGTGGCGTTGACCATGGTTGCGCTGGTGTGGGGCGTGATCCTGCTCTAAGCGATCGGCGGCAACACGATTTCATCACTGCGGGTAAAGCCCGCGGTGAAGTTGCGGCATAGCTCGAGAAATTCGCGCATGGCCGAGGTCTGGTATTTCTGCTTGTGCCAGATGAAATAGAACTGGCGCATCAGGTCCAGCTCCGGCGTCTCCACCGGCACCAGGCTGCCACGGCGGAAGGCGTCGCGCAGGGCCATGCGCGAGATGCAGCTGATGCCCAGGCCCGACTCCACGGCGCGCTTGATCGCCTCGGTGTGTTCCAGCTCCAGGCGGATGTTGAGGTTGGCGCGATGATGGCGCATGGCCTGATCGAAGGTCAGGCGCGTGCCGGAGCCCTGCTCGCGCAAGATCCAGTCCTCACGCGACAAACTCTCGACATCGGCCCGGCCCAGTTTGGCGAGCGGGTGCTGCGGCGCACAGAACACCACCAGCTCATCTTCGACCCAAGGCTGCACCTCCAGGTCCGGGTGGTTGCAGTCACCCTCGATTAGACCCAGATCAATTTCGTACTGCGCCACCTGGTGCACGATATGGGCTGTGTTCTGCACGTGCAGCTTCACCTGGCTTTCCGGGTGCACCTGCATGAAGCTGCCGATCAGCAGGGTGGCCAGGTAGTTGCCGATGGTCAGCGTGGCGCCCACCGCCAGCGAGCCGAACCCCGACTTGCCGTTGAGCAAGTCTTCTATTTCCTTGGCCTGGTCGAGCAAGGCAACCGCCTGGGGCAGCAACTGATGGCCAAGGGCGTTGAGGGCCAGGCGTTTGCCCGCGCGGTCGAACAGCTGGCAGCTCGATTGACGCTCGAGTTCGGTGATTGACGTACTGGCGGCCGATTGCGACAAAGCCAGCACGCTGGCGGCTCGAGAGACGCTTTGGTGCTGGGCCACGGCAACGAAGACCTGAAGCTGACGAAGTGTGAATCGCATATCTATATAACCGATAACACATATCTTGATAATTCAGTTAACAGATATTGTCGCTGCCCCTAAACTATCGCGCAACTGCGCGTCTTGCGCGCTGCGTTTTTCTTCAGGAGCCCCATAGATGAGCAACATGAACCACGAACGTGTCCTCAGTGTGCATCACTGGAACGACACCCTGTTCAGCTTCAAGTGCACCCGCGACCCGGGCCTGCGCTTCGAGAACGGTCAGTTCGTGATGATCGGCCTGCAACAGGACAATGGCCGTCCGCTCATGCGCGCCTATTCCATCGCGTCGCCGAACTGGGAAGAGCACCTGGAGTTCTTCAGCATCAAGGTGCCGGACGGCCCGCTGACCTCCCAGCTGCAGCACCTGAAGGAAGGCGACGAGATCATCATCAGCAAGAAGCCTACCGGCACGCTGGTGCTCGACGACCTGAACCCGGGCAAGCACCTGTACCTGCTGAGCACCGGCACTGGCCTGGCGCCGTTCATGAGCGTCATCCAGGACCCGGAAACCTACGAGCGTTTCGAGAAGGTGATCCTGGTACACGGCGTGCGTTACGTGAACGAAGTGGCCTACCGCGAGTTCATCACCGAGCACCTGCCGCAGAACGAGTTCTTCGGCGAGGCGGTACGTGACAAGCTGATCTACTACCCGACCGTGACCCGCGAGCCGTTCGAGAACCAGGGCCGCCTGACCGACCTGATGCGCAGCGGCAAGCTGTTCAGCGACATTGGCCTGCCACCGATCAACCCGCAGGACGACCGTGCGATGATCTGCGGCAGCCCGAGCATGCTCGATGAAACCAGCGAAGTGCTCGACAGCTTCGGCCTGAAGATTTCGCCGCGCATGCGCGAGCCAGGCGACTACCTGATCGAGCGTGCTTTCGTCGAGAAGTAAGGCGATAGCAGCAATAAAAAACGCAGGCCATGGCCTGCGTTTTTTATTGCCCGGCATTCAGCGAACCTCAGCTGTCGCGTACCACTTCCAGCACCCGAATCACGTCGGCCTGCGGATACTGCCAGCGTACCTGCACATCCCAGAACTTCACCCCATATACCCGCTCAGGTGCAGGCACCTGGTAGGCCGGCCGTGGGTCCTGGGCCAGGCATTGCTCGATCAGCTCCACCAGCGGCTCGCCCAGGCGCAGTGCATGGGCCCTGGCCTGGGGCAGGGCGTCGTCATGCCATTGCACGGCAATCGCCTGTGGCGCGGCGCTGGCCATCAGGTTGGTGGCCCCGGCGATGCTGTCGGCGTAGGGCACATAGGGCTTGATATCGAGCACCGGTGTGCCATCGAGCAGGTCGATCCCGGACAGCAGCAGCCGCCCCGGCTCCACGCCCTCCAGGCGCACCACCGACTGGCCGATGCCGTTGGGCCGGTGGGTCGCGCGGGTAGCGAACACGCCCATGCTCTTGTTACCGCCCAGGCGCGGAGGGCGCACCTTCAGGCGGGGCTTTTCCTCCAGGGCCTGGTGGAACAGGAACAGCAGCCACACATGGCTGACCTGTTCGAGACCCTCCACGGCATCGCCCTGGTCGAACGGTGGCAGCAATTCCAACACCCCGCGCGCCGCCGGTGCCAGCTGTGGCTGGCGCGGGATGGCGAACTTCTCCTTGAAGCAGGAGCGCACGATGCCGACCGGCGAGACGGTATGCTGCATGGCCACCTAGCCGCGCACCCGCAGGGTCAGGCCCTTGAGGAAGTTGCGCAGCAGCTGGTCGCCGCAAGGGCGGTAGTTGTCATGGCCGACCTTGCGAAACAGCGCGCTCAGTTCAGGCTTGGACACCGGGAAGTTGACCGACTTGAGGATCACGTGCAGGTCCTCTTCCTTCAGCTCGAAGGCCACCCGCAGCTTCTTGAGAATGGTGTTGTTGGTCACCGGCAGCTCCACCGGCTGTTGTGGGCGGCTGTCGTCCTTGCCCCGGCGGTGGATCACCAAACCGTCGAGGAAGTGCGCCATGACCCGCTCGGGGCAGCGCACGAAGCCTGCCTCGTCTTCTTTCTTCAGGTAGGTGGCGAGCACCACCGGGTTAACCTCGAGGCCGGACAGCGCGATGATTTCGGCCATCTTGGCGTCGTTCACCTTGAGCATGTAGCGCAGGCTGCGCAGGACATCGTTGTGGTTCATTGCTACAGAATCCTGTTCAGAGCCGCGCTGTGGCGCGGCGTATTGCTTAGAAACGTTCGGTGCTGGCCAGGTAACGCCATTGCCCCAGGGGCAGCTTGCCCATGGGCACGCCACCCAGGCGAATGCGGCGCATGCTGCGCACTTCCAGGCGCAGGTAGGCGCACAATTCGGAAATCTGCCCAGGTTGCGGGTTTTTCAAGGCCAGGCGCAGGTGGGTTTCGTTCTGCCAGCTGGCCTTGGCCTTGGGCAGCTCCCGGTCATTGCGGGTGGCCCCGCGCGCCAGCCTTTCCAAGGCCTGGGGCGTGGTTTCGCCGCGTACTTCGATGATGTATTCCTGCTCCAGCTTGCGCAGGTCGGCCTCGATCTTGCGGGTTACCCGCCAGTCCTGGGTGAATACCTGCAAGCCGCTGGCACCACGTTCCAGCGGCGCAACGCAGGCCAGGCGGGCGAAGTGCCCATGCAGCGGCCGCACAGCTTCGCGGTGGGCTTCGCTGAGGTTGCCCAGGTTGATGCCGGCGCGGGCCGTCTCGTTGTCGACGCCGGCTTGCTGGTTGAGCAGCAGGGTCACCGGTTCAAGGGTTTCGGCCTTGGCCCCGGGCAGCAGCTCGACGCGCTGGCCGTCCACCTTGAACTGCGGTTGCTCGACGACGATGCCATCGACCGTGACCCAGCCCCCCTCGATATACAACTCGGCCTCGCGGCGTGAGCAGCCGAGCTGCTCGATGAGGCGTTTGGACAGGCGGATGGGTTCGGACATGGAGGTCGATTCGCAAGGCAGGGAAAGACCTCCATTGTACCTGCCCGTGGCCGCCAGATGATGGGAATCTGTGTCAAATGCGCCATTTCGGAAACATTGCACGGCGTCCTACACCGAAGTCCTAATCCTATGTAGGTATCAGCTTCATGTGCAGCAAGGGATAGGGTTGCCCCAAGCCGTCGGTTTCCGAACGGCCGATCACTTCGAAGCCTTCGTGCAGGTAGAAGCCCAATGCCTGCGGGTTCTGTTCGTTGACATCCAGGGTTTCGGCGTTCAGTTCGCGGATGGCATAGCGCAGCAGGCGCTTGCCGACGCCGCGGCCGCGGTAGGTGGGGGCGACGAACAGCATGTCGACACGGCCATTGGCGACCCCGGCAAAGCCGCAGATGCGTTGGCGGTCCTTGCAGCAGATGAGCATCACGGCGTCCAGGTAGCTGCGCAATACATGCTCGCGCAGCAGCAGGATGTAGGCGTCGGGCAGGAAATGGTGGGTGGCGCGCACCGAGTCTTCCCACACCTGCACCAGCTCCGGGTAGTCCTTCAGGTGCGGGGTTTGCAGCGTCAGTGCCATGTGCATGCCGGTGATCCTCAGGGGCCATTGAGGAAACCATAGATGCAAAAAAAAGCCCCGCCAGTGGGCGGGGCTTGGTCACATGGGGCAGGCCTCAGACAGGCTCGGCCCACATGTCATATTCATCGGCATCGACCACGCGGCAACGCACTTTGTCGCCCGGCTTGAAACCATGGTCGCCATCGATGAACACGCTGCCGTCGATCTCCGGCGCATCGAAGAAGCTGCGGCCCACCGAGCCCTGTTCCTCGACTTCGTCGATCAGCACTTCGATTTCCTTGCCGATGCGCAGTTGCAGGCGTGCGGCGCTGATCGCCTGCTGGTGCGCCATGAAGCGGTCCCAGCGGTCCTGCTTGACGTCGTCCGGGACTTCGTCCAGGCCCAGGTCGTTGGCCGGCGCGCCTTCCACGGGCGAGTACTGGAAGCAGCCGACGCGGTCGAGCTGGGCTTCGGTCAGCCAGTCCAGCAGGTACTGGAAGTCTTCCTCGGTCTCGCCCGGGAAGCCGACGATGAAGGTCGAACGGATCACCAGCTCAGGGCACTGTTCGCGCCAGTTCTTGATGCGCGCCAGGGTGCGGTCTTCGAAGGCCGGGCGCTTCATCGACTTGAGCACTTTGGGGCTGGCGTGCTGGAACGGGATGTCCAGGTACGGCAGGATCTTGCCGGCCGCCATCAGCGGGATCACGTCGTCGACGTTCGGGTACGGGTACACGTAGTGCAGGCGCACCCAGGCACCCAGGCTGCTCAGCGCTTCGCACAGCTCGAGCATGCGGGTCTTGACCGGGCGGCCGTTCCAGAAGTCGGTCTTGTACTTGACGTCGACGCCGTAGGCGCTGGTGTCCTGGGAAATCACCAGGATTTCCTTGACGCCGGCCTTGACCAGGCGCTCGGCCTCGCTCAGCACTTCGCCGACCGGGCGGCTGACCAGCTTGCCGCGCATCGACGGGATGATGCAGAAGCTGCAGCTGTGGTTGCAGCCTTCGGAAATCTTCAGGTAGGCGTAGTGGCGCGGGGTCAGCTTGACGCCCTGCGGCGGCACCAGGTCGATCAGCGGGTTGTGGTCCTGGCGTGGCGGCACCACTTCGTGCACGGCATTGACCACCTGCTCGTACTGCTGCGGGCCGCTGACCGACAGCACGCTTGGGTGCACATCGCGGATGTTGCCTTCCTCGACACCCATGCAGCCGGTGACGATGACCTTGCCGTTTTCCTTGATCGCTTCGCCGATCACTTCCAGCGATTCGGCCTTGGCGCTGTCGATGAAGCCGCAGGTGTTGACCACCACCACATCGGCGTCTTCGTAGGTGGGCACGACTTCATAGCCTTCCATGCGCAGTTGGGTAAGGATGCGCTCGGAATCGACCAAAGCCTTCGGGCAGCCGAGGCTGACGAATCCGACCTTAGGGGTGGCGGGAGTGGTGGACATGACTAACCTCGGTATTGAATGCAGTTCGCCCCACCGGTGGCAGGGCGAGCTTGGCGGGCGCTGTGGGCGCCTCTGATCAAAAAGTGCGCAATTCTAGCGAGCGCAAGGTCGATTGACCAGCACAAAAGCGACGAACGCTGCGCTATGCTTCGCGCCGTTGCGTCCGGGTATCGCTGATGCCCTGGCGTAGGGGTGAAATCTACCGGCCGTTGGGGCCGTTTGCGGGAGTGGTCGATGGTTCAGGCAAGCAGTCACGCCGAGGGCGGGCAGGGGGCGACACGCTCGATCAGCCTGCTGGTGGCAGCTGTTGGGGTGGTCTATGGCGATATCGGCACCAGCCCGTTGTATACCCTCAAGGAAGTGTTCACTGGCGGTTATGGCGTACCGGTCAACCATGACGGGGTGCTGGGGATCCTGTCGCTGATCCTCTGGTCGCTGCTGTGGGTGGTGTCGTTCAAGTACGTGATGTTCATCCTGCGTGCCGACAACCAGGGCGAGGGTGGCACCATGGCGCTGACCGCGCTGGCGCGGCGGGCCACGGCGGCCTACCCGCGGCTGCGTACGCTGATGGTCATCTGCGGGTTGATCGGCGCCTCTTTGTTCTACGGCGACAGCATGATCACCCCGGCGGTGTCGGTGTTGTCGGCAGTGGAGGGCATGGGCCTGGCGTTCGACGGCATCGATCACTGGGTGGTGCCGATCTCGCTGGTGGTGCTGGTGGCGCTGTTTCTGGTGCAAAAGCATGGCACGGAGAAGATCGGCAAGGCGTTCGGCCCGATCATGGTCTGCTGGTTCCTGGTGCTGGCCGCGCTGGGCGTGCATGGCATTTCGCAGAGCCCGGAAGTGCTCAAGGCATTCAACCCAGGCTGGGCCGTCAACTTCTTCGTGGTCCACCCCGGCATGGGCGTGGCCATCCTCGGCGCGGTGGTGCTGGCGCTGACCGGTGCCGAGGCGTTGTACGCCGACATGGGCCATTTCGGCCGCAAGCCGATCGCCCGCGCCTGGTTCGCCCTGGTGCTGCCGGCGCTGGTGCTCAACTATTTCGGCCAGGGCGCAATCTTGCTGCAGAACCCTGACGCCGCGCGCAACCCGTTCTACCTGCTGGCACCGGGGTGGGCCCTGCTGCCGTTGGTGGGGCTGGCGACCATGGCCACGGTGATTGCCTCGCAGGCGGTGATTTCCGGGGCCTTCTCCCTGACCCGCCAGGCCATCCAGCTCGGTTACATCCCGCGCATGCAGATCCAGCACACCTCCAGCGACGAGCAGGGGCAGATCTACATCGGTGCGGTGAACTGGACGCTGATGGTCGGCGTGGTGCTGCTGGTGATCGGTTTCGAATCGTCCGGCGCGCTGGCTGCGGCCTATGGCGTGGCGGTGACCGGCACCATGCTGATGACCACCATCCTGGTTTCGGCGGTGATGCTGCTGCTGTGGAAATGGCCACCGCTGCTCGCCGTGCCGGTGCTGGTGGGCTTTTTGCTGGTCGATGGGCTGTTCTTCGCCGCCAACGTGCCGAAGATCGTCCAGGGCGGTGCCTTCCCGGTGCTGGCAGGGGGCGTGTTGTTCCTGCTGATGAGTACCTGGAAGCGTGGCAAGCAGATTTTGGTCGAGCGTATCGATGAAGGCGGGTTGCCGCTGCCGGTGTTCATCAGCAGCATTCGCGTGCAGCCGCCGCACCGGGTCGAAGGGACCGCGGTGTTCCTGACGGCGCGGCCCGATGCCGTGCCCCATGCGCTGCTGCACAACATGCTGCACAACCAGGTGCTGCACAGCCAGGTGGTGTTGCTGACGGTGGTCAGCGAAGACCGGCCGCGGGTGCCGGAGCAGGAGCGTTTCGAGGTGGAGTCGTATGGCGACGGGTTCTTCCGCGTATTGCTGCACTTTGGCTTCATGGACGAGCCGGACGTGCCGGCGGCGCTGAAACTGTGCCACCTGGACGAGCTGGATTTCAGCCCGATGCGCACCACCTACTTCCTGAGCCGGGAAACGGTGATTGCCTCGCGGCTGGAGGGGATGTCGCGCTGGCGGGGGAACCTGTTCGCGTTTCTGTTGAAGAACGCCAACGGCAACTTGCGCTTCTTCAACCTGCCGCTCAACCGGGTGATCGAGCTGGGGACGCAGGTCGAGATTTGAGTGAATGCGGGGGCTGCTTTGCAGCCCTTTCGCGACACAAGGCCGCTCCTACAGGTCTATTTGTGGGAGCCGGCTTGCCGGCGATTGGGGCTGCAACGCAGCCCCCATATACCTTCAGTTCTTGTCAGCGACGCTGGATTTTCCCTGGCGCGTCTCGATCTCGTCGATCAAGCGCTTGGCCAGTTGCGGGTAGTTCTCGTCAAAGTGATGCCCACCCGGCAGCTTCATGCGCTCGCCCACGGCCGTCTTGTCGGTGCAACCGCTCTCGTCGGTCTCTTCCACGCCGTACACGCACACCACCTTGGACGCCGGCAGCTTGGCCATTTCCGGCCCGGTCGGTGCTTCCTGGCCTTCCTTGCCCAACCAGCCTTCCACCTCGATCTCGAAACTGCCGCTGCGGGCAAAGGCCAGCAGCATCACCGCATCGATGCGTTGCTGGTCTTCGGCGGGCAGGCGGTTGTAGATCGCCGGCAGCACGTCGGCGCCGAACGAGTAGCCGGTCAGCACGAAACGCTTGGTGCCCCACTTCTGCCGGTAGTGCTGCATCAGCTCGGACAGGTCGGCGGCGCTTTGCTCGGGGGTCTTGTGCTGCCAGTAGTAACGCAGGGTGTCGATGCCCACCACCGGGTAGCCAAGCTTGGCCATCTCGCCGGCCACGTCGCGGTCCAGGTCGCGCCAGCCGCCGTCGCCGGACAGGAACAGGGTGACGGTGTCGGTGGTTTGCCCGGCCGGCACTTCCACCACCGGTATGGCCAGGGCGTTGCCGTCATGGCCGACCAGGGCCTGGGTCAGCTGCGCCTTGAGCACTTGCGGCAGGTGGATGTCGTAGTCGCTGATGCTGGTTTCGGCATTGGCCTGATCGCGCACGAAGGCGGCGCTGGCGTCATCCGGGTTGTCGTTCCAGGCAACGTTCCAATGGCCGTGGGCCGCCGCCTTGGGCAGCGCCGCAGGGCAGCCGGGCTGTTCGATGTTGAAGTCCACCGAGATGGCCTTGGCCTTGTCGTCGGTCTGCGCGGCCAGCCAGCGCCAGGCCTGGGATGCACCTGGGCCGATACCGGCTACCAGGGTCGGCTTGTCGGACAGCTGGGTCAGTGCCTGGTCCATCGCCTGTTGCTGCTTGCTGCAGTCGCCAGGCGGCAGGATCACCTGCACCAGCTGGGCTTCACCGGCCTGGCTCAGGTCCAGCAGCTGCTTGTCGGTCAAGGCCTGGTCCTGGGGCACGCCGATGGCGACCCGGGCCTTGGCATGCACGCCGGGGGTGACGCGGGTCATGCTGGTGTCATTGAGGGTCAGTTGCTCCAGGCGTGCTTCCGGAGCTGGGCGGGTCCACACCCAGAACGCCGCGGCACCGGCCAGGGCAGCCAGCAACAGGGGTATCAGTACGTACAGCCAATAGCGTCGGATCATCAACGTTTCACCAATCCAGTCAAGCCGCCAGCGATCAGGGCGGCAGTGTCAGCCAGTGCTACCAGCGGGTCGAGCCCGGCCGGCACGGCCATGTAACGGGGTTCCCAGTCCGGCTGGAACTTGTCCTTGAAGCGCCGCAGGCCCTGGAAGTTGTAAAGCTGCTCGCCACGGCGGAACACCATCGAGCCCAAGCGTTGGGTCAAAGGCGCGCCACGCCGAGGTTGCAGCCCGGAAAGCGGGACCATGCCCAGGCTGAAGCGGCCATAGTCATGGCTTTTGTAATGCAGGATCAGGCCAACCATCATGAATTCCATGGTCAGCTTGGGCGCCTCGGGATGCGCGCGCATCAGGTCGAGGCTGGCCAGTTCGTTGCCATGGGTTTCCAGCAGGTTGGCAAACGCCACTGGGCGGCCCTGGAAACGAATCAGGGCGATCCGGAAGTGCTGCAGGTACTCGGGGCTGAAGCGCCCCAGCGAGAAGCCCTTCTCGCGTACGTTCTTGCCACCGAGCCAGGCGTCGGAAATTTCCTTAAGCTCGGCCAGCGGCGCATGCCCGGGTTCGTGGATTTCCAGGCTCAGGCCGTCACGCCCGCCGCGGTTCCAGGTGTAGCGCAGGTCTTTCATCTCCTTGCCCTTGGCTTCGATGTCGAAGCGGCGCAGGTCGACGCGGGCTTCCTCGCCCAGCTTCAGCGCGGTCAGGCCGATGTCCATGTAGAACGGCAGGTTCTCCGCGCGCACCTGGTAGAACACCGGGCGGGCGTGGTGCAGGTCGCACAGGTCGCGGAACTGCCAGATCATCTCGGCACGCTCCTGGGCGGGGCCGATCGGGTCGTACAACGCCACCAGGCTACGGCCACGGCGGGCGTACATCAGGAAGGCATTGTCGCTGGGGTGGAACAGCAGGGCCTTGTCGCCGGTCAATGCCAGGCCACCGTCCGGTTGGTCGGAGGCCAGCACGATGCGGTTGGCACGCTGCAGTTCCTCTGCGTCGGGCAGGTGGATGGTTGGGCGGGCGGTGCGCAACAGCCAGGTCAGCGCGACGATCACCAGCAGGACGGCGCTGCCCATGGCTGCTCGCAGGCCGCGCGGGGCATCGGCATCCAGGGTGAACTGCCACCACAATTGATGGCTGTAGGGCACGTCCTGGTAGGCGAACAGCAGCAGCCACACCGAGGCGCCGACCACGCAGGCGCTGGCCACCAGGTAGATGGGCGAGAAGGGCAGCTCCAACAGGCGGCTCGGGCGATAGAACGACCGGCGGAACAGCGCCAGCAGGGCGGCGGTGGCGGTCAGCAGCGTGGCTTCTTCCCAGTCGAAGCCCTTGAGCAGCGACAGCACTGCGCCCATCAGCAGCAGCACCGTGGTCAGCAGCCAGGCTGCCGACAGGCGCCGGCGCAGGCCCTGGGCCAGCAGCAGGCAGAGCACGCCGATCAGGCTGGCGCCGAAGTGCGAGGCGTCGATCAACCGGTGCGGCACCAAAAAGCCCATGTGCTCAAGGCGGGTATCGATCTCCGGGGTGGCGCCGGAGAACAGCAGGACCACCCCGGAGAGGAACACCAGAATGGCCAGGATCGGCGCCGCCAGCCCGGACGCAGCCTTGATTGCCTGCTGGGCGAACAGCAGGCGGCGCGCCTCGTTGGCCAGCAACAGCACGCACGCTACCAGCAGCGGCAGCACCACGTAGATCAGGCGGTACAGCAGCAGGGCCGCCGCCAGGGGCGCGGCGCCGAGCTGGTCGGCGAAGGCCGCCAGCAAGATGGCCTCGAATACGCCGACGCCGCCGGGCACATGGCTCAGCACGCCGGCCGCCAGGGCCAGCAGATAAACGAGTACGAAGGCGCCGAATGGCGGCGCTTCTGGCAGCAGCAGGTAGAGCACGGTGGCGGCGGCCGCGACGTCCAGGGCGGTAATCAGCAGTTGCAATGCAGCCAGGCGGGCGCCAGGCAGGCGCAGGGTACGCCGGCCAAGTTGCACCAACAGGCTGTCTGCCAGCGGCTGTTCCGCCAGGCGGCGCCGGTACAAACCGATGACCAGCACCAGGGTCAGTGCCAGCACCGCGATGGCAATCGCGGCCAGCACGCTGGCGGGCAGGCGCAAGGCGGTCGAGGCGGCCGGCAGGTTGCTCAAGGTGGCGAGTGCCGCCAGCGGCGGCAGGGCACAGCCCAGCGACAGGCTGGCAAACACCGTCATGCGTGCGACTTCAGCGGCGCCCAGGCCTTGGCGGGCATACAGGCGATAGCGCACCGAGCCACCCGACAACATCGACAGGCCGATGGCATTGCCAATGGCGAATGCGCTGAAACCGCCCAGCAGCAGCGTGCGCGCCGGCAGCTTCACGGCGGCATAGCGGCTTGCCGACCATTCATAACCCAGCAGGATCACGAAGCCGACCACCGTTGCCATGAAGGCGCCGAGCAGGGACTGGGCCGGCACGCTGAGCATGGCATCGTGCAGCGCATAGATGTCCAGCTCGCTCAACAGGTGGCGACAGGCGATCAGCGCCATGCCGAACAGCAACAGGGTCACGCCCAGCCCGATCGGCTGGCGATAGCGACTCAAACGTTCGAGCCAGGGCAGGCGTTGCGCGGCGGTAGGCAATGCGGCAGCAAGTGGAACCTGGGGTTCGGGGTTGTGGGAAGTCATTGATTACCCCGTGCATGCAGCGCGAGGTTCGGGAAAGGTGCGGCCAAGTGAAAGTCCCTTTGGAAAACGTGTCCAGATAGTACTCCGGGCAACGTTACTTTCAGTCGTCCGGCACGGTTAAAGATAGTTCATCCTGTAGGAGATATCTCAACCCTGCGGGTTGGCGGTCGGCAAAGGGGAGGGGAAGGGTTTTTTAGCCGATGAAATGCAACAAACCCCGCGCTGCTGTTACACAGGCGGGGTTTGTTCTGACGAATATGGTTGCGGGAGCCGGATTTGAACCGACGACCTTCGGGTTATGAGCCCGACGAGCTACCAGGCTGCTCCATCCCGCGTCAGAGGGGCGCATTCTACAGCTTCAACAGTTGTGGTCAAGCATTATCGTTGCCTGTCCGGGTTTTTATTCACTGCAGCTTATTCAAGGCAAAGAAAAAGGCCACTGCGTTAACAGTGGCCTTTTCTCGAATCTGGTTGCGGGAGCCGGATTTGAACCGACGACCTTCGGGTTATGAGCCCGACGAGCTACCAGGCTGCTCCATCCCGCGCCTGTGGAATCGAATTCTACAGCTTCTCAGCCTGCCGTCAAGCGTTAGTTGTTGATTTACTTGAAATTAACACCAGCGACTTATTTTCGGGCAAAAGAAAAAGGCCACTGCGTTAACAGTGGCCTTTTCTCGAATCTGGTTGCGGGAGCCGGATTTGAACCGACGACCTTCGGGTTATGAGCCCGACGAGCTACCAGGCTGCTCCATCCCGCGCCTGTGAGATCGAATTCTACGGAATTACTTCCCTATGTCAAGCTTTTACTTCAAAAAAACCTTTTTCGTTCAAACCCTTAGCGCTTGAATAGGGCCCGCAGCGCAGCTGTGGCGGGCCTTTCAGGCCGATTATCGAGCCGGGCTGGGAGCCGTGGGGTTGCATGCGCTACTATCTGTATGAATTTACAGTGCTGACGGTCGTCCATGTCTTTGCGCAAGATCATCCATATCGACTGCGATTGCTTCTACGCCGCCATCGAGATGCGTGACGACCCGCGCCTGGCAGGGCGGCCGATGGCGGTGGGCGGTTCGCCCGACCACCGTGGGGTGATTGCCACGTGCAACTATGAAGCCCGAGCCTATGGCGTGCGTTCGGCCATGTCGTCGCGCCATGCGCTCAAGCTGTGCCCTGACCTGCTGATCGTCAAACCGCGTTTCGAGGCCTACCGCGAAGCCTCACGCGAGATCCACGCGATTTTCCGTGACTACACCGAACTGATCGAGCCGTTGTCGCTGGATGAAGCCTACCTGGATGTCAGTGACAGCCAATGGTTCGCCGGGAGCGCCACGCGCATCGCCGAAGACATCCGCCGGCGCGTTGCCCGCACCCTGCATATCACCGTGTCGGCGGGCGTGGCGCCGAACAAGTTTCTGGCCAAGGTCGCCAGTGACTGGCGCAAGCCCAATGGGCTTTTCGTGATTACCCCCGACCAGGTCGAGGCCTTTGTCGCTGCTTTGCCGGTCGCCAGGCTGCATGGGGTGGGCAAGGTCACGGCAGACAAGCTGGCGCGCCTGGGGATCGTTACCTGCCAGGATTTGCGCGAATGGCCCCGGCTGAACCTGGTGCGCGAGTTCGGCAGTTTCGGCGAGCGGCTGTGGGGGCTGGCGCGAGGCATCGACGAGCGCGCGGTGCACAATGACAGCCGGCGCCAATCGGTGAGCGTGGAGAACACCTACGACACCGACCTGCCGGACCTGGCCAGTTGCCTTGAGCGCCTGCCAGAGCTGCTCGACAGCCTGAACGAGCGAATTGCGCGCATGGACAGCAGCTACCGGCCAGAAAAACCCTTCGTGAAAGTGAAGTTCCATGACTTCAGCCAGACCACCCTGGAGCAAGCGGGGGCAGGGCGCGACCTGGAAAGCTATCGGCAATTGCTGCGCCAGGCCTTCGCGCGGGGTGGCAAGCCGGTGCGGTTGCTGGGGGTGGGGGTCAGGTTGCGGGACTTGCGCGGTGCGCACGAGCAACTGGAGTTGTTCGCGGATAAATGAAAAGGGCTGCATGAAGCAGCCCTTGTTCAATCATCTATTGCACGCCGGGGTCGGCTACCAGTCGCCCGGTAGCTTTGGTCAGTGCCTGCAGAAACTCCTTCTGCAGCTCCGGGTCGTTGCGGGTCAGCTCGACCAGGCTCTGCTCCATCTCGCTGGCTTCCTCTTCCAGGCCCAGCTCCGACAGGCGCTTGACCCGGTGCACCCACTGGCCCACATCGTCGTCTTCGAGGTCATCGAAAATCAGCTCGTGGGCTTCCTGCAGTTTATTGCGCAAGGTCGTGCTGACCAGCAGGCTGGCATCGCCGCGCACCGCATTTTCCTCATCGACCACCTGCAGGTGCAGGGTGCCGACGTGGTTCAGGTGCTGCTCGGAGAATGGGCTGTCCAGCAGGTTCAGGCGCAGCACGCCGTTCCTGTCGGTGGTCAGCTCGTGGGTCAGCTTGCCTGCCTTCACTTCGACCAGGCGCTCGCTCCACGGCAGGCTGGTGAATTCCTCGCGCTTGTCCTTCTGCACTTCGCTGATCCCGGCCAGGTTCTGCTGGGCGCGGCCATTGGACTGCACGTTCATGAACGGGTTGAGCCCGGCCACGCCATAGCTGAGCCAGTCGTGGGTAACGCTGTCGGGCAGATTGCCCAGGGCGAACACGTTGACCACGTTGGCGCCGACACCGGCCACCACGGCCACTGCGCCCAGCGGGATCTCGTAGATCTCCCGCCAAGGCTGGTACGGCGTATAGCGGTCGTAGCGCCGGGTCACTTCGAACTCGGTGACTTCGAAGCGCTTCTGTTCATGGATGCGCACGCGCCGTTGCGGAAGCTCCATCACCTTGGGCTCGCCGACATCGATCTGCAGGGTGTGCTCGAGCAGTTTGCGCTCGACGCGCTCCTCATGCTCGCTGCGCTGGGACATCTGGTTGGCGCAGCCGCTGACGAGCAGGGTGCCGCACAGTGCGGCACCCCCCAGGGTAAAGGTACTTCGCTTGGACATGATCACTCGTGCATTGATTATCAGCGGCGAACGCGGGCCTGCAGGAAGCTCAGCACTTCATTGAGCGGCAGCGGTTGGGCGTCCTGCTCGGTGCGGTGCTTGTATTCCAGATTGCCATCGGCCAGGCCGCGGTCGCTGACGACGATACGGTGTGGGATGCCGATCAGCTCCATGTCGGCAAACTTGATGCCGGGGCTGGTCTTCTTGTCGCGGTCGTCCAGCAGCACTTCGAAGCCGGCAGCGGTCAGTTCGGCGTACAGCTTGTCGGTCGCCTCGCGCACCACTTCGGTTTCGTAACGCAGCGGTACCAGGGCGATCTGGAACGGAGCCAGGGCGTCGTTCCAGATGATGCCCTTGTCGTCATAGCTCTGCTCGATGGCAGCGGCGACCACGCGGGACACGCCGATGCCGTAGCAGCCCATGGCCAGGGTGACCGGCTTGCCGTTCTCGCCCAGTACCTGGCACTTGAGCGCCTCGCTGTACTTGGTGCCGAGCTGGAAGATGTGGCCCACTTCGATGCCGCGCTTGATCACCAGGGTGCCCTGGCCGTCCGGGCTTGGGTCGCCCTCGACGACGTTGCGCAGGTCGGCGACTTCCGGGACAGGCAGGTCACGCTCCCAGTTGACGCCAAAGTAGTGCTTGTCGTCGATGTTGGCGCCGATGCCGAAGTCGCTCATCAGGGCGACAGAGCGGTCGATCACGCATTCCAGCGGCAGGTTCAGCGGGCCGAGGGAGCCGGCGCCGGCACCAATGGCCTCACGCAGTTCGGCGTCGGTGGCCATGACCACAGGGTCGGCGACCTGTTCCAGCTTGGCGGCCTTGATTTCGTTGAGCTCGTGGTCGCCACGCACCACCAGGGCCACCAGCTTGCCTTCTTCGGCGCCGTGCACGATCAGGGTCTTGACGGTCTTTTCGATCGGCAGGCCGAAGTTCTCGACCAGCTGGGCGATGGTCTTGGCATCCGGGGTATCGACCAGGCGCAGCTCCTCGGTTGGGGCCGGGCGCACGGTTTCGCGCGGGATGGCCTCGGCCTTCTCGATGTTGGCGGCGTAGTCGGAGCTGTCGCTGAAGATCACGTCGTCTTCGCCGGACTCGGCCAGCACGTGGAATTCATGGGAGTAGCTGCCACCGATGGAGCCGGTGTCGGCCTGCACTGGGCGGAAGTCCAGGCCCAGGCGGGTGAAGACGTTGGAGTACGCCTGGTGCATGCGGTCGTAGGTTTCCTGCAGGGAAGCCTGGTCGGCATGGAAGGAGTAGGCGTCCTTCATGATGAACTCGCGGCCGCGCATCAGGCCGAAGCGCGGGCGGATCTCGTCACGGAACTTGGTCTGGATCTGGTACATGTTGAGCGGCAGCTGTTTATAGCTGGACAGCTCGTTGCGGGCCAGGTCGGTGATGACTTCTTCGTGGGTCGGGCCGACGCAGAAATCACGGTTGTGGCGGTCTTTGAGGCGCAGCAGCTCAGGGCCGTACTGCTCCCAGCGGCCGGATTCCTGCCACAGTTCGGCTGGCTGGATGCTCGGCATCAGCACTTCCAGGGCGCCGGCGGCGTTCATTTCCTCGCGTACCACGGCTTCGACCTTGCGCATGACTCGCAGGCCCATCGGCAGCCAGGTGTACAGGCCGGAGGCCAGTTTGCGGATCATGCCGGCACGCAGCATGAGCTGATGGCTGATGACCACTGCGTCGGCAGGGGTTTCTTTCTGGGTGGCGAGCAAATATTGACTGGTGCGCATGGTTAGCCGTGTCGATTGCCTAAGACATTGAAATGACCCCGCATTGTACGGGGGCGAAACGAAGGCGTACAGAATGCCCCAGGCGGGGGCCGTTGTCAGCCAAGAAAAAGCCCGGCGGGTTGGCCGGGCTTTTTCATGTGCGGGGCACGCTATAAGCCAGGCTTACAGGATGCTCAGCGGGTACTCGACGATCAGGCGCAGTTCGTCCAGCGATGGGGAGCCGTAGTAGACGCCATCGGAAGAACGGTAGGTGGCCTGACGCACGCGGAAGCTCAGGTCCTTGGCAGGGCCTTCTTGCAGCACGTACTTGATGTCGATGTCGCGTTCCCATTCCTTGCCGTTGCTGGTGGTGCCGGTGTTGGCATCGGAACCGCGCACGTAACGGGTCATGAAGGTCAGGCCTGGCACGCCGAACTCGGCGAAGTTCAGGTCGTAGCGAGCCTGCCAGGACTTCTCGTCTTCGGCGTTGAAGTCGGAACGGGCCACGGAGTTGGCCAGGAAGATGGTGCCGCCGCCGTCCACGCCGTAACCGTAGTCGCCGTCACCGGTGACTTTCTGGTAAGCCAGGGTGAAGGTGTGGGCGCCGATGTTGTACGCGCCCGACAGGCTGAAGGCACGGTTGTCGAGCTTGGTGGTGCCATCGTTCTCGGCACGTTGCAGGCCCTGGCCATCGCTCTTGGTGTCATAGATGTTGAAGTCGAACACCAGGCCTTGCTTGTCGGAGATTGGCAGCGCCCAGTTGACGTTGGCGTAGTACTTGCGCCAGTAGTCTTCGACCTTGGAGTAGTACAGGCTGGTGCTGAGGTTGTCGGTGAAGGCGTAGGTGCCGCCGACGACATCGGCTTTCTTCAGGTGCAGGCTGTCGTGGTCGCTTTCAGACTGGGCGTTCAGGGCGGTGAAGTGACCAGCGTTCAGGGTCAGGCCCTTGATTTCGCTGCTGGTGATCAGCGCGCCTTCGACGGTTTCCGGCAGCAGTCGGCTGTCGTCGGTGGCCAGCACTGGCAGTGCGGTGAACTGGGTACCATACTTCAGCACGGTATCGGAGATGCGCATTTTTACCGCGCCGCCGCCTTCGGAGAACTCATCCTGCGCACGGCCGTCGCCGTCTGTCGGGAACTGGCCGGTGGAGTGGCGGCCTTTGCCGCTGTCCAGTTTCAGGCCCAGCATGCCGATGGCGTCGACACCAAAGCCGACGGTGCCTTGGGTGAAGCCCGACTCGTAGGTGCCCAGGAAGCCCAGGCCGGTTTCTTCTACGCGGCTCTGGCTGCCAGCCGGGTTGTTACGGTAGTCGCGGCTGAAGTACAGCATGCGAGTCTTGACGTTCAGCTTGCTGTCTTCGAGGAAACCCTTGGACTCGTCCTGGGAAGATGCCAGGGCCATTTGCGAGGTCCCTGCCGAAACGGCCAGGGCGATCATGCTCCACTTCATCACGCGCATCGTGATTTGCTCCTTTGGTTTTTAGGAAGAGTACCGCTGCGCCCAAGTTTTTTAGTTATATGGGGCAGCTCTTTCTTGTTATGTCGGCGGAAATGTATAGCACGCTGACTGTTGTTGGCGATATGGGTATATAAAACCTTTCGGGAACTTTATAGCCATGTCGCTTATAGGTATTTCCGTGTCGCAAATCACGCGCCGGTTTAACCGGGCGTACAACCCCAGCGCTGTTCCTGTCACCCCATGCAAGCCGTAAGTGTCGGCTGCGGTTGAAGAAACTCCCTGGTGAATCCAATGCCGCTGTTGTTATTTGTCGCGTCCACCGCATCATGCAGGTGTCGTGCCGACTTGGCGTGAAAGGAATGCAACAAGCGTGCTCAAAATTAACAACGCTTGATGAAATTTTCACAACACCCTGGGCCGCAGGTGGAAAAGTGCCGGAAATACGGGGTGTGGCTTGTATGATGGTGTGCCAAAACAAATGTCACCGGAAAAGCAAAAACCTGTCATAAAAGTCAATGTGTTACCGGCGACTGTTCATGTTGAGTAGATGCGCTGGGTAAAACCGTATTGGTGTGTCGTAGCGCGGCCTCATTTTGGTGCGAAAAGTAGCGTTGTGTTACCGCCACTGTGCAGCCTTCATCGATTGCTGAACTGAAACCGCGCAGCAGGGTATCCTTGCGGCCATGCTCCCGTAGTCACGGGCGGTTTTGCTTGATGGAGGTTTACCGTGTTTTTGATGGATTCTCGTTTGCAGCAGGATTCCCTGGTACTGGGTGATTTTCCGTTGTGCCGGCTGCTGCTGAGCAAGGATGCCAACTATCCCTGGTTCATCCTGGTGCCCAAGCGCCCAGGTGCAAGTGAGTTGTTCGACTTGAGCCAGGAAGACCAGGCGCAGTTGTGGAAAGAAACCACTTATCTGGCCGAAGCACTCAAGCGCGAGTTCGCCGCCGACAAGATGAACGTTGCCACCCTGGGCAACGTGGTCAGCCAGATGCACATGCACGTGATCGTTCGTCACCAGCATGACGCTGCCTGGCCTGCACCGGTGTGGGGCAAGGTGCCTGCGCTGGCCTATGCGCCGGAGCAGGTGGAGGCGATTCGCGCGCGCCTGCGTGCGCTGCTTGAAAACGATTACCAGGAGGCCTGACATGTCGCTGGAATCGCGCATCATCGAACTGGAAACCCGCCAGGCGTTTCAGGACGACACCATTCAAGCGCTCAATGATGTGGTGGCCGAGCAGGGGCAGGTGATCGATCGCCTGCAATTGCAGATGGCCGAGCTGATCAAGCGTTATGAGGAGATGGTCGGCCAGTACGGCAGTGAAGGGGAAGAGGCGCCGCCGCCGCATTACTGAGGGGGGGAGGGTAGCCCTGGGGAGCCCCAGGGCTGGCTGTGGTCAGCGGCGATTCACCGCGACCACGTCTTCGGCCTGAAGGCCCTTGTCACGGTGCATGACCGAAAACTCCACGCGCTGGCCTTCGACCAGGATGCGGTGGCCTTCGCCGCGAATGGCGCGAAAGTGAACGAAGATATCGTCACCCGAATCGCGCGAAATGAAGCCGAAGCCCTTGGAGGTGTTGAACCACTTCACGGTGCCGGTATCCCGCTGGCCGGCGTCCTGGGAGGCGTTCGAGCTGCTGCGCACCTTACGGCTGGCGCGGGCAAAGCCGGCCGCCAGGTGCAGGGCCACGGCCAGGGTGGCACACACCAGGGCGGCCAGGTTGCCCATTTCCGGGCGGGCGAGCAGGGTCAGTGTCTGCAGTACCACGGCCACCACCAAAAGGGCGCAGGCCAGGTGCTGCAGCTGCTGGCGTGCACCGCGGTAATACAGGGGCACGACCGGGGCCAGCAGCAGGTTGAGCAGGCCGAGCAGGGCCAGGTAGACCGCGTCGGGTTGCTGCAGGAAGGGTGTCGCATCGGTTTTCAGGCTGGGTATGAGCGAGAGCAGCAAAGCCGCAACGCCCGTCACCAGGTGGACGATCTTGAACATGGGTTGGCTCGCAGTTGATAAGGCCGATCACAGGAAGAGCTGGCAACGCGGTGCGCATGAGGTGTAGAACGCGATCACGCGGTACGCCAGCCTATGCACCCGGCAATAACAGTCCGCACGGGTGGCACCGTGCCTATTTAACAGCAAAGCCGGGCCCTTCTCAAACCGAGGGGGCCGATGGCGTTCGCTTGCGCTGGGTCATGGGCGGGTTGGGCAAAGTGTTGATACAGTGTGTCAGGCCTGCTTGATCATCAAGCCCAATGCAAAGGGGAACTTCATGGCAATCGATATCGGTATCAGTGAAGAAGATCGCAAGTCCATCGCCGAAGGGCTTTCCCGCCTGTTGTCGGATACCTATGTGCTGTATCTGAAAACCCACAACTTCCACTGGAACGTCGAAGGTCCGTCGTTCCGCACCCTGCACCTGATGTTCGAGGAGCAGTACAACGAACTGGCGCTGGCCGTCGACTCGATCGCCGAGCGCATTCGCACCCTGGGCTTCCCGGCGCCGGGGTCTTATGCCTTTTATGCGCGCCACTCTTCCATCAAGGAAGAAGAGGGGGTGCCGGCTGCCGAAGAGATGATTCGCCAGCTGGTGGATGGGCAGGAAGCCGTGGTGCGCACGGCGCGCAGCATTTTCCCGGTGGTGGACAAGGTCAGCGATGAGCCTACCGCCGACCTGCTGACCCAGCGCATGCAGGTGCACGAGAAAACCGCCTGGATGCTGCGAGTGCTGCTCAAGGGGCAATAGTCCGAAGCTGTTGTAGGTAGCCCCCAAAAGCCCGGCCGAATGCTCTTCGGCCGGGCTTTTTCGTTTGTACAGGAAGGCTTTGCCGCTGCTTTGAATGCGCCCGTGCGCGCTTGATTCGCCCCAGGGTCCCTGCATGCGCTGCAGGGAAGTTGGTGGTAGTCAGTGAGTGGGGCGTAGTATGCAAGCGAACAAGCGACGGATAGGCCTGGGATGCTGGCCAGGCAAGCAGTGCATCGATCCGTTCAAGGCAGATTTCGACATGGTGCAGGTTCAGCCGGTATCGCGTTCGGTGCGGCTCAACGGGTTTTCCACCTGCCTGCGGCTGGAAGGCGTCTACTGGGGCATCCTCGAACGCATTGCCGAGGCCAATCAGTGCTCGGTCAGCGCCGTGCTCTCCTACGTGGACCGTGAGGTGCACCTGCGCCAGGGCGGGGTGCGCAACTTCAGCGGGCTGATCCGGGTGATCTGTGTCGCCTGGCTGCTCGACCCGCCAAGTGCACGCTGATCGCCGGGCGGGCTGCGCAGTGCCTGTTAACCATATATAATCTCGCTTTTTGCTGCCCAGGCAGCCCGCGTTGTGGTTGACGAGAGACATCCATGCCCCTTTATGACTATCAATGTGCTTCCTGCAATCACCAGATGGAGGTGCTGCAGAAGATCAGCGCCGCCCCGCTGACCGATTGCCCGGCCTGTGAAGCGCCGGCATTGAAGAAGCTGCTGTCGGTCCCAGGTTTTCGCCTGAGCGGCAACGGCTGGTACGAAACCGACTTCAAGACCGGGGCAAAAAAGAATCTGGCAGGCGGCGACAAGGCCGACTGAGTTGAATTGCAGTAGCTGGGTCTTGCAGTATTAACCCTCTGGGCAAGGCCTCCACCGAATACACGAATCACGAGAAGCGAAACCACCATCATGATGCGCAGCCATTATTGCGGCCAACTGAACGAGAGCCTGGACGGCCAGGAAGTCACCCTTTGCGGCTGGGTCCATCGTCGCCGCGACCACGGCGGGGTGATCTTCCTCGACATCCGTGACCGCGAGGGCATGGCCCAGGTCGTGTTCGACCCGGACCGCGCCGAAACCTTCGCCGCCGCCGACCGCGTGCGCAGCGAGTACGTCGTGCAGATCACCGGCAAGGTGCGCAAGCGCCCCGATGGTGCTGTCAACGCCAACATGGCCTCCGGTGCCATCGAGATTCTCGGCTACCAGCTGAACGTGCTCAACGAAGCGGAAACCCCGCCGTTCCCGCTCAACGAATACTCCGACGTCGGTGAGGAAACTCGCCTGCGCTACCGCTTCATCGACCTGCGTCGCCCGGAAATGGCCGACAAGCTGCGCCTGCGCTCGCGCATCACCAGCAGCATCCGCCGCTTCCTCGACGAAAACGGCTTCCTCGACGTCGAAACGCCGATCCTGACCCGTGCAACGCCGGAAGGCGCGCGCGACTACCTGGTGCCGAGCCGTACCCACGCGGGCAGCTTCTTCGCCCTGCCGCAGTCGCCACAGCTGTTCAAGCAACTGCTGATGGTCGCCGGCTTCGACCGCTACTACCAGATCGCCAAGTGCTTCCGTGACGAAGACCTGCGTGCCGATCGCCAGCCGGAATTCACCCAGATCGACATCGAGACCAGCTTCCTCGATGAAAGCGAGATCATGGGCCTGACCGAAAGCATGATCCGCAAGCTGTTCAAGGAAGTGTTGGACCTGGAGTTCGGCGAATTCCCGCACATGACTTTCGAAGAAGCCATGCGCCGCTACGGCTCCGACAAGCCGGACCTGCGCATTCCGCTGGAGCTGGTGGACGTTGCCGATCAGCTCAAGGACGTCGACTTCAAGGTGTTCGCAGGCCCTGCCAACGATCCGAAGTGCCGCGTCACCGCGCTGCGCCTGCCGGGCGGCGCCAGCATGCCGCGCAGCAAGATCGACGAGTACACCAAGTTCGTCGGCATCTACGGTGCCAAGGGCCTGGCCTACATCAAGGTCAACGAGCGCGCCAAGGGTGTCGAAGGCCTGCAGTCGCCGATCGTCAAGAACATCCCTGAGGCCAACCTCAACAACATCCTCGACCGCGTTGGCGCCGTAGACGGCGACATCGTGTTCTTCGGTGCCGACAAGTTCAAGGTGGTCAGCGAAGCGCTGGGCGCGCTGCGTATCCGCCTGGGCCACGACTTCGAGCTGCTGACCTGCGAGTGGGCGCCGATGTGGGTCGTCGACTTCCCGATGTTCGAAGAGAACGAAGACGGCAGCTTCACTGCCCTGCACCACCCGTTCACCGCACCCAAGTGCAGCCCGCAAGAGCTCGAGGCCAACCCGGCCACCGCCCTGTCCCGTGCCTACGACATGGTGCTCAACGGCACCGAGCTGGGCGGCGGTTCGATCCGTATCCACCGTAAAGAGATGCAGCAGGCAGTATTCCGCCTGCTGGGCATCGAGGCGGCGGAACAGGAAGAGAAGTTCGGCTTCCTGCTCGATGCGCTGAAGTTCGGTGCACCGCCCCACGGTGGCCTGGCCTTTGGCCTGGACCGCCTGGTCATGCTGATGACCGGCGCCCAGTCGATCCGTGAAGTGATCGCCTTCCCGAAAACCCAGAGCGCTGCGTGCGTCATGACCCAGGCCCCAGGCATGGTCGACGCCAAGGCCCTGCGTGAGCTGCACATCCGCCTGCGCGAACAGACCAAGGTCGAGTAAGCGGACCCCGGGCGCATCCACATGGATGCGCCTTTGCGTTACGGCGCAGGAATTTGTCGTTGCGCCCCGTTTGGGGCGTAACTGTTTGTGTTTCAAGGATTTGGAGTTGTTATGGCTGGTCATTCCAAGTGGGCGAACATCAAGCACCGCAAAGAGCGCCAGGATGCCAAGAGAGGCAAGATCTTCACCAAGTGGATCCGTGAGCTGACCGTTGCCGCCAAGCAGGGCGGTGGCGATCCGACCTCCAACCCGCGCCTGCGCCTGGCGCTGGACAAGGCCCTGGGCGCCAATATGAGCCGCGACATCATCGATCGCGCCGTGGCCCGGGGTGCTGGCACCAACGAAAGCGACAACGTCGAAGAGCTGAGCTACGAAGGCTACGGCCCGGGCGGCGTGGCGATCATGGTCGAGGCCATGACCGACAACCGCAACCGTACCGCCGCTGCCGTGCGCCATGCCTTCACCAAATGTGGCGGTAACCTCGGTACCGATGGTTCGGTGGCTTACCTGTTCGAGCGCAAGGGGCAGATCAGCTTTGCACCGGGCGTTGACGAAGATGCGTTGATGGAAGCGGCGATGGAAGCCGATGCCGACGACGTGGTCGCCAACGAAGACGGTTCGTTCGAGGTGTTCACCTCGTTCAACAGCTTCTATGCCGTGCGCAATGCGCTGGAAGAGGCGGGCTTCAAGGCCGCCGACGCCGAGATCGTCATGCAGCCGACCACCAGCGCCGAGCTGGACCAGGAAGGTGCCGAGAAGGTGCTCAAGCTGATCGACATGCTCGAAGACTTGGACGACGTGCAAAACGTCTACTCCAATGCGCAGATTTCCGACGAGATCATGGAAAAACTCGGCTAAGGTGTCGCCAGCACGATTGTAATTGGGGCTGCTGTGCAGCCCATCGCCGGCAAGCCGGCTCCCACAATGACTTGTGGGAGCCGGCTTGCCGGCGATGGGGCGTGCAGCGGCCCCAATGGCCTTGAATCGAGCTCCGGCTTTAAAGCATCTCCCTATACGACAGGCGTTATGACTCTGATTCTTGGTATCGACCCCGGCTCGCGCATCACCGGTTATGGCGTGGTGCGCCAGACCGCGCGTGGTTGCGAGTACGTGGCGTCGGGTTGTATCCGCACCGGTGCCGGCGAGTTGCACGAGCGCTTGCAGATCGTTTTTCGCGGTGTCAGCGAAATCATACGCACCCATGAGCCGGTCACCATGGGCATCGAACGGGTGTTCATGGCCCGCAACGCCGACTCCGCGCTCAAGCTCGGCCAGGCGCGCGGTGCGGCCATCGTCGCCGCCGCCGAGGCTGGCCTGGAAATCGCCGAGTACAGCGCAAGCCAGGTCAAGCAGGCCGTCGCCGGCAGCGGTGGCGCCAACAAGGAGCAGGTGATGCTGATGGTCATGCACCTGCTCAAGCTCACCCAGAAACCACAGATCGACGCCTCCGACGCCCTGGCCATCGCCCTGTGCCATGCCCATACCCGCTCCAGCCTGGTGCCCCACGGCCTGGCCACGGCGCGGCGACGCGGCGGGCGCTTGCGTCTGTAGCGCACTTCATGCGCTGATACATTTTTTGTCCGGGTGGCGCGTTCACCCGTTGCATTTGCTGATAGGGTTGACCGGTCTTTGACCGGCCCCGAGAGGAAGGATCGGAACGTGATTGGACGTTTGCGCGGCACCCTGGCGGAAAAGCAGCCGCCACACCTGGTTATCGACGTCAACGGCGTTGGCTACGAGCTCGAAGTGCCCATGACCACCCTGTATCGCCTGCCCAAGGTCGGCGAAACCGTGACCGTGCACACCCATCTGGTGGTGCGCGAGGATGCCCACCTGCTGTACGGCTTCCATGAAAAGCGCGAGCGCGAACTGTTCCGTGAGCTGATCCGGCTCAATGGCGTCGGCCCGAAGCTGGCGCTGGCGCTGATGTCGGGCCTCGAGGCCGACGAACTGGTGCGTTGCGTGCAGGCCCAGGACACTTCGGCGCTGGTGCGTGTGCCTGGCGTGGGCAAGAAGACCGCCGAGCGCCTGCTGGTCGAGCTCAAGGACCGTTTCAAGGCCTGGGAAACCTCCCCGGCCATGTTCACCCTGGTGTCCGATGGCCCGGTGCCGGTCAGCAGCGCCTCCACGGCCGAGGCCGACGCCGTCAGCGCCCTGGTATCCCTGGGCTACAAGCCCCAGGAAGCGAGCAAGGCGGTGGCTGCCATCAAGGACAAGGCCGGCATGAGCAGTGAAGACCTGATCCGCAGCAGCCTCAAAGGGATGATCGCCAAGTGATCGAAGCCGACCGCCTGATCGCCGCCAGTGGCCGCGACCGTGAAGAAGTCCAGGACCGTGCGATCCGCCCGCTGCGCCTGGATGATTACATCGGCCAGCCGGTGGTGCGCGAGCAGATGGCGCTGTTCATCCAGGCCGCGCGCGGTCGCCACGAGTCGCTCGACCACACCCTGATCTTCGGCCCGCCCGGGTTGGGCAAGACCACCCTGGCCAACATCATCGCCCAGGAGATGGGTGTGTCGGTCAAGAGCACCTCCGGGCCGATCCTGGAGCGCCCGGGCGACCTGGCCGCCATGCTGACCAACCTCGAACCCCACGATGTGCTGTTCATCGATGAGATCCACCGGCTTTCGCCGGTGGTCGAAGAGGTGCTGTACCCGGCCATGGAAGACTTCCAGCTCGACATCATGATCGGCGAAGGGCCGGCGGCGCGCTCGATCAAGCTCGACCTGCCACCGTTCACCCTGGTCGGTGCCACCACCCGCGCCGGCATGCTCACCAACCCTTTGCGCGACCGCTTCGGCATCGTCCAGCGCCTGGAGTTCTACAGCGACAAGGACCTGGCGACCATCGTCAGCCGTTCGGCCGGCATTCTCGGCCTGGCCATCGAGGACCAGGGCGCCTACGAGATCGCCCGCCGCGCCCGGGGCACGCCGCGTATCGCCAACCGCCTGCTGCGCCGTGTGCGCGACTATGCCGAAGTGCGCGGCAAGGGGCAGATCACCAAGGCGGTGGCCGACATGGCGCTGAACCTGCTGGATGTCGACGAGCGCGGTTTCGATCATTCCGACCGGCGCCTGCTGTTGACCATGATCGAGAAGTTCGACGGCGGCCCGGTGGGGGTCGACAACCTGGCGGCGGCGATCAGCGAAGAGCGTCACACCATCGAGGATGTGCTCGAGCCGTACCTGATCCAGCAAGGCTATATCATGCGCACGCCGCGTGGCCGTGTGGTCACCCGGCATGCCTACCTGCACTTTGGCCTGAATGTTCCGGGGCGCCTGGGCGATGGCGCAGGTTTTTCCGAAGCAGGCGATGAATGACAGATCGAAACCCGCTTTTCGTGGTCCTACCGCTGGCATGCCACGGGTGCACTGGCAATACGACATTAATGATTGAAAAACAGTTGCCGCAGCGGATTGGCAAGCTGAGGAGTAAGCACTAGAGTATGCGCGCGCAAAATGGCCTTGAACCTTTCGCACACCGTTGTCGCGTCTATTACGAAGATACCGATGCCGGTGGCGTGGTGTATTACGTCAACTACCTGAAATTCATGGAGCGCGCGCGTACCGAGCGGCTGCGGCACCTGGGCTTTTCCCAGCAGCAACTGGCCGGGGAGAACCTGTTGTTCGTGGTCCACTCCAGCGAAGCGCGCTATCACGCGCCGGCGCGCCTGGACGATGAACTCCGGGTGACCGCGCAAGTACTTGAACTCAATCGCGCCAGCCTGCGTTTCGTGCAGCAGGTCTGGCGAGAAAAGGATGAAACGCTGCTCTGCGAAGGGCAGTTCCTGGTGGCCGCCGTACGCGCCGACACTTTCAAACCCCGAGCCATACCCCCGGAGCTGCGCGACGCCTTTGTGGCAGACGGCTCGGGTACTCAATCGAACGCAGGAGAATAAGCGTGGAAGCTAACGTCGTCGACCATACCTCCATGTGGAGTCTGGTCAGCAATGCCAGCGTGGTGGTACAGCTGGTAATGCTGACCCTGGTGGCCGCCTCGGTCACTTCATGGATCATGATCTTTCAGCGCAGCACCATGCTGCGCGCCGGTCGTCGTGCGCTGGATGCCTTCGAGGAACGCTTCTGGTCGGGCATCGACCTGTCCAAGCTGTACCGTCAGGCAGGCAGCAACCCGGACCCGGATTCGGGTGTGGAGCAGGTCTTCCGTGCCGGCTTCAAGGAATTCTCGCGCCTGCGCCAGCAGCCGGGCGTCGACCCTGATGCCGTCATGGAAGGTGTTGGCCGTGCCATGCGCGTGGCCATCTCGCGCGAGGAAGAAAAACTCGAGCAAAGCCTGCCGTTCCTGGCCACCGTCGGTTCCACCAGCCCGTACATCGGCCTGTTCGGTACCGTCTGGGGCATCATGAACTCCTTCCGCGGCCTGGCCAGCGCCCAGCAGGCCACCCTGGCCACCGTTGCACCGGGTATCGCCGAAGCGCTGATCGCCACCGCCATCGGCCTGTTCGCGGCCATCCCTGCGGTCATCGCCTACAACCGTTTCGCTGCCCGCAGCGAAGTGCTGATCGGCCGTTACTACACCTTCGCCGACGAGTTCCAGGCGATCCTGCACCGCAAAGTGCACACCAGCGAAGAGTAATCAGGTAGAAGCCCATGGCCCGAGTTCGCCACAAACGCAAGCCGGTCGCCGAGATGAACGTGGTGCCCTACATCGACGTGATGCTGGTGCTGCTGGTCATCTTCATGGTGACGGCCCCCATGCTCAACCAGGGCGTGAAGGTCGACCTGCCCAAGGTTTCCAGCGAAGCCTTGCCGCAGGACAACAACGTCCAGATCCTCACCATTTCGATCAAGGCCGACAAGACCTACTACTGGAACCTTGGCAGCGAAGTCGATACCGACAAACAGATGGACAAGGCCATGACCTTGCCCGATATGACCAGCGCGGTGACCAAGATCATCGCTGCCGGTCGCGACCAGGGCAAGCAGACCCAGGTCTTCATTCGTGGCGACAAGGCTGTCGACTACGGCGCGGTCATGGGTGCCATGGGCGGGTTGCAGAAGGCCGGTGTCGGTAACGTTGGCCTGATTACCGAGGCGCCCTGATGCAACAGCGAGAGCCATCCGCCTCGGAAAGCTACTTCTGGCCCAGTGTCTGGGCCATCGGCCTGCATGTGCTGGTGTTCGCGCTGCTGTTCGTCAGTTTTGCCATGACGCCAGAGCTGCCGCCTTCCAAGCCGATCGTTCAGGCTACTCTGTACCAGCTCAAGTCCAAGAGCCAGGCGACCACCCAGACCAATCAGAAGATTGCCGGGGAGGCGAAGAAAACCGCCTCGCGCCAGACCGAAGTCGAGCAGCTGGAGCAGAAGAAGGTAGAGCAGGAGGCCGTCAAGGCCGCGGAACAAAAGAAAGCCGACGCCGCTCAAAAGGCCGAGGAAGCCCGCGAAGCCGCCGAGGCGAAAAAGGCCGAAGAGGCCGCCAAGGCCGCCGAAGCCAAGAAAGCCGCGGAGTCCAAGAAGGCCGAGGAGGCGAAGAAGGCCGCCGAGAAGCAGCAGGCCGACATCGCCAAGAAGAAGGCTGAAGAAGAGGCCAAGAAGCAGGCCGAGGAAGAAGCCAAGAAACAAGCTGCCGAGGAAGCCAAGAAAAAGGCCGCCGAGGACGCGAAGAAGAAAGCAGCCGAGGACGCCAAGAAGAAAGCCGCGGCGGCCGAGGAAGCGAAGAAGAAGGCAGCTGAAGAGGCCAAGAAAAAGGCCGCTGCAGACGCCCAGAAGAAAAAGGCACAGGAAGCGGCCCGCAAGGCGGCGGAAGACAAGAAAGCCCAGGCCCTGGCCGAGCTCTTGTCCGACACCACCGAACGGCAGCAGGCCCTGGCTGACGAGCAAGGTGACCAGGTGGCCGGCGACTTCGACGACCTGATCCGCATGCGCGCGGCCGAGGGCTGGGCACGACCGCCTTCCGCGCGCAAGGGCATGACGGTGACCCTGCAGGTAAGCATGTTGCCGGACGGCACCATCACCGGTGTCAGCGTGACCCGTTCCAGTGGTGACGGTCCGTTTGATAGTTCGGCGGTGGCTGCGGTCAAGAACATTGGTCGCCTGACTGAAATGCAGGGTATGAAACCGAGCGATTTCAATCGTTATCGTTCGTTCAAGATGACATTTACACCTGAGGATCTAGCGTTGTGATTAAACTCCTTCGAGGAATGCTGGTCATGCTCTGCTGCGTGGCTGGCATGGCCATGGCAGAGGAAAAGAACATCCTGGTCACCAGCGGCAGCGATCGGGCCACGCCCATCGCGGTAGTGCCGTTCGGTCTGCAGGGTGGCAGCGTACTGCCGGAAGACATGGCCGACATCATCGGCAACGACCTGCGCAACTCGGGCTACTATTCGCCGATTCCGCGCCAGAACATGATCAGCCAGCCGACCCAGGCCAGCGAAGTCATCTTCCGTGACTGGAAAGCCCTCGGTGCCCAGTACGTGATGGTCGGCAGCATCGTGCCGTCGGGCGGCCGCCTGCAGGTGCAGTACGCGCTGTTCAACGTCGCCACCGAGCAGCAAGTGCTGACCGGTAGCGTCGCGGGCACCGCTGACCAGCTGCGCGACATGTCGCACTACATCGCCGACCAGTCGTTCGAGAAGCTCACCGGCATCAAGGGTGCGTTCTCCACCCGCATGCTGTACGTGACCGCCGAGCGCTTCTCGACCAACAACACCCGCTACACCCTGCAGCGTTCGGACTACGACGGTGCCCGTGCAGTGACCCTGCTGCAGTCGCGCGAGCCGATCCTGTCGCCGCGTTTCGCCCCGGATGGCAAGCGTATCGCCTACGTCTCGTTCGAGCAGAAGCGCCCACGCATCTTCATCCAGCACATCGATACCGGTCGCCGCGAGCAGGTCACCAACTTCGAGGGCCTGAACGGTGCGCCGGCCTGGTCGCCTGATGGTTCGCGCCTGGCGTTCGTGCTGTCCAAGGACGGCAACCCGGACATCTACGTGATGAACGTGGCTTCGCGCCAGATCAGCCGTGTCACCGCCGGCCCCGGTATCAATACCGAGCCGTTCTGGGGCAAGGATGGCAACACCCTGTACTTCACCTCCGACCGTGGCGGCAAGCCGCAGATCTACAAACAGTCGGTCAGCGGTGGTGGCGCCGAGCGCGTGACGTTCGTGGGCAACTACAACGCCAACCCGAAACTTTCGGCGGATGAAAAGACCCTGGTGATGATCCATCGCCAGCAGGGTTTCACCAACTTCAAAGTGGCGGCACAAGACTTGCAGCGCGGAAGTGTAAAGATTCTGTCTGAAACAAGTCTTGATGAGTCTCCCACTGTTGCGCCAAACGGCACCATGCTAATCTACGCCACCCGCCAGCAGGGCCGGGGAGTCTTGATGCTCGTGTCGCTTAATGGCCGCGTGAGGCTCCCACTTCCTACCGCTCAAGGCGAAGTCAGAGAACCGTCCTGGTCCCCTTACCTGAACTGATTGCGGCGTAATACTTTTGCTTAACACACTGGGGTTTCATTAGGAGTTTCACGATGGAAATGCTGAAGTTTGGTAAATTTGCTGCGCTGGCTCTGGCCATGGCCGTAGCTGTAGGTTGCTCCTCGAAAGGCGGTGACAACGCTGGTGAAGGCGCTGTTGATCCGAACGCTGGTTACGGCGCCAACACCGGTGCTGTTGACGGCTCCCTGAGCGAAGAAGCAGCTCTGCGCGCAATCACCACCTTCTACTTCGAATACGACAGCTCGGACCTGAAGCCAGAAGCCATGCGCGCTCTGGACGTTCACGCCAAGGACCTGAAAGCCAACGGCAACCGCGTTGTTCTGGAAGGCAACACCGACGAGCGCGGCACCCGCGAGTACAACATGGCTCTGGGTGAGCGTCGTGCCAAGGCCGTTCAGCGCTACCTGGTTCTGCAGGGCGTTTCCCCTGCTCAGCTGGAACTGGTTTCCTACGGCGAAGAGCGTCCAGTTGCTACCGGCAACGACGAGCAGTCCTGGGCTCAAAACCGTCGCGTAGAACTGCGTAAGTAAGTTCTCATGCGTATGTGCCGTCGTGCTGTAACCGTCCTCGCACTCAGCCTTCCGCTTTCAGCGTGGGCTGCGGTTCCTGTAGTAGATGACAACGGAGGTGCTTACCCACCTTCGGGTTATGGCACGAGCGGCGCCTATGCCGGGGCAGGGGCTTCGACCCCTGCCTCGGCACAGGGCCAGCTGTTCATGCAGCTGCAACAGATGCAGGATCAGATTTCCCGCCAGCAAGGCATCATCGAAGAGTTGCAGAACGATGTCGCCCGCATGAAGCAGGAGAACCTGGAGCGTTACCAGGATCTGGACCGTCGCATCAACAGTGGTGGCGCGCCTGCCGCGACCCCCGATAATTCCTCCACCGGTGCAGCTCCCGATGCTGCCGCCGGTGCCGCAGCCGGCGCCGCAGGCGCTGCTGCACAACAACCGGCCGCCAACAGCGAGCCGGGCGATCCGGCGAAAGAGAAGCTCTACTACGACGCGGCTTTCGACCTGATCAAGCAGAAGGACTTCGACAAGGCCAGCCAGGCGTTCAATGCCTTCCTGCGCAAGTACCCGAACAGCCAGTACGCCGGCAATGCCCAGTACTGGCTGGGTGAGGTGAACCTGGCCAAGGGTGACCTGCAAGGTGCCAGCCAGGCGTTCGCCCAGGTCAGCCAGAAGTACCCCAAGCACAGCAAGGTACCGGACTCCCTGTACAAGCTGGCCGACGTCGAGCGCCGCATGGGCCACACCGACAAGGTCAAGGGTATCCTGCAGCAAGTCATCACCCAGTACCCCGGCACCTCTGCCGCGCAACTGGCGCAACGCGACCTGCAGAAGCTCTGAGCTGTACCGTTGGAAAGAAACCCGCGCTCGCCGCGGGTTTTTTCGTTAGAATCAGTGCCCTTTTTTCCTAAACACGCTGCTGCGGATAACGCCTTGTCGAGTCCGCTGCAGTGCCTGACGGAGGCGGACAGCCTGTTTAGCTGTCACGCCCGTGGCGATCATGCAAGACACATTACGCATCACCGAAGTCTTTTACTCGTTGCAGGGTGAAACACGAACGGCTGGGCTGCCCACGGTATTCGTGCGCCTGACCGGTTGCCCCCTGCGCTGCCAGTACTGCGACAGTGCCTACGCCTTCAGTGGCGGCACCGTGCGCACCCTCGACTCGATCCTGGAGCAGGTGGCGGGCTTCAAGCCGCGCTATGTCTGCGTCACCGGTGGCGAGCCTTTGGCCCAGCCGAATGCCTTGCCGCTGCTGCAGCGCCTGTGCGATGCCGGCTACGAGGTTTCGCTGGAAACCAGCGGCGCCCTGGATATCTCGGCAACCGACGTGCGCGTCAGCCGCGTGGTCGACCTCAAGACCCCAGGCTCCGAAGAATCCCATCGCAATCTGTACGAGAACATCGAGCACCTGACCCGCAACGACCAGGTCAAGTTCGTCATCTGTTCGCGCGAGGACTATGACTGGGCAGTGTCCAAGCTGATCCAGTACAACCTCGCCGAGCGTGCGGGCGAGGTGCTGTTCTCGCCCAGCCATCACCAGGTGAAGGCCAGCGACCTGGCCGACTGGATCGTAGCCGACAACCTCCCCGTACGCTTCCAGCTGCAGCTGCACAAGCTGCTGTGGAACGACGAACCCGGACGCTGATTGAGAGTAAGAGCACATGACTGAAAAACGCGCGGTAATCCTGCTGTCTGGCGGCCTCGACTCGGCCACCGTGGTAGCCATGGCCAAGGCCGAAGGCTACAGCTGCTACACCATGAGCTTCGACTACGGCCAGCGCCACCGGGCCGAGCTCAACGCCGCCGCCCGTGTCGCCCGCGACCTGGGCGTGGTCGAGCACAAGGTGATTGGCCTGAACCTCGATGGTATCGGTGGCTCGGCCCTGACCGACACCAGCATCGACGTGCCGGAAGCTCCCGGCGAGGGTATTCCGGTCACTTACGTGCCGGCTCGCAATACCGTGTTCCTGTCCCTGGCCTTGGGCTGGGCTGAAGTGCTGCAAGCGCGCGACATCTTCATCGGTGTCAACGCCGTGGACTACTCCGGCTACCCGGATTGCCGCCCGGAGTTCGTCGAAGCGTTCGAGCGCATGGCCAACCTGGCCACCAAGGCCGGCGTCGAAGGGCAGGGCTTTAGCATCCAGGCGCCGCTGCAGAACCTGAGCAAGGCGCAGATCGTGCAGGCGGGCATGGCCCGGGGTGTCGACTACAGCCTGACCGTTTCCTGCTACCAGGCCGACGATGAAGGCCGTGCCTGTGGCAAGTGCGACAGCTGCCGCCTGCGCGCCGACGGCTTCAAGGCCGCCGGTGTAGCAGACCCAACCCGATATTTTTGAAAAATTTTACGATGGGGTGTTGATTTCCCGTTAGAAATCAGTATTATACGCGCCATACAACGGGTCGTTAGCTCAGTTGGTAGAGCAGTTGGCTTTTAACCAATTGGTCGTAGGTTCGAATCCTACACGACCCACCATACGCAGTAAGTCAAAGCCCGCTACCGGAAACGGTGGCGGGCTTTTTCGTTTTGCCGATCGTCACCCGTGCAGACGCTGCACAGTCATCCATGAATGCCTCCCTTCTCTGCAGCGGGCCTTTTTTGGCCTGAGCGACTTTAAAGTCTACTTATTAAAAATAATCGAAATCAGCCAAGCTTTTAATTAATTACAAGAAATATGTCGTTAAGTTTACGTTTCGTTAAAGCGCGTTTTCCATCGGTGACATGAACCTCGCCCGACACTTCAATTGCTCGACTCATCAAAGGCCTGTTTCAGCCTTCTAGCCGCCGCGTAGCCGCCTACGGCACGCCCGCCCGGCCGGCCCGCTGGGCCGGATCAAATAGTTAGAAGGTATTCAAGCCACGGACGTGCTGTGCGCAGGTATAAAACTTCACAGGAGTGCTATTGATGAACAAGACATATGCAGTTATTTGGAACGTGGCTTCCCAAACCTGGGTGGCGGTGTCGGAGTTAGTGGCGCGTAAACGCGTGAGTTTATCTAGATTAATAATGCTTCCTGTGTTGGTTGCCTTGGCGGGTACTACGCAATCGGCATTGGCCGGTACATGTATGGAATTGGGTCAGATCGGCGATGGATCTGCCGGTACTACTACCTGCGGGGCATTTTCAATTGCAATTGGTGCTGGCAGCGGGGCGACGGCTTCCAACTTCGGTGTCGCCATTGGTGATGCGGCCAACTCGACAGGGGTGAACTCGGTCGCGATAGGCCGGCAAAGCAAGGCGCTCGCCGATGGGTCAACTGCGCTCGGGCAGAACGCAAGCGCCGACATCAACTCGGTGGCTTCGGTAGCGCTCGGGCAGAACAGCCGCGTGACTGCGGCCAATGCCACCGCATTGGGGGATGGTGCGAGTGCAGCGGCAGCGGGCGCGCTGTCAATCGGCCGCAACGGCGTAGCAGCAGCGAGCGCCAGCGGCGTCGATGGTATCGCTATCGGTGGGCAGAGCAACGTCAGCGCCACTTCTGCCATCGCCCTCGGCCGGGGCGCCAGGGGCACTGCCAACTTTGGTCTTGCCCTGGGCGATGGGGCCACTGCAAGTACTGTCAACTCTGTTGCTCTGGGCAACGGTGCAACGACCAGAGCGGCGGTCGCCGTCGCTGGCGGCACCGTCAATGGCACCCCATTCACGTTCGCCGGTGCCACCCCAACGGGTGTGGTGAGCATGGGGATTGCAGGCGCCGAGCGGCAGGTGATCAACGTCGCGGCCGGCCAGTTGAGTGCTGCCAGTACCGATGCCATCAACGGCAGCCAGCTGTTTGCCACCAACCAGGCTGTCAATACCCTGGGTGCAACGGTCACCGGCATTGGCTCGACGGTGACCAACCTGGGCACGACAGTTACCAACCTCGGGACCACGGTCACCAACCTGGGCACCAGCTTCAACAACGTGGTCAACAACGGCGCTGGTATCAAGTACTTCCACAGCAACTCGACCTTGGCCGACAGCGATGCCACCGGCGCCGACAGTGTAGCCATTGGGCCGGTTGCCAGCGCCACGGCGGCCAATAGCGTTGCGTTGGGCAACGGCGCCACGGCCGGTGATGCCAACTCCGTGGCCCTCGGCAGCGGCGCCACCACGTCTGCGGCAGTCGCAGTGGCGGGAGGCTCGGTCAATGGCACGGCCTACACCTTTGCCGGCGCCGCACCGACCGGTGTGCTCAGCGTCGGCAACGTGGGCGCCGAGCGGCAGGTGACCAATGTCGCGGCCGGCCAGTTGAGCGCAGCCAGCACCGATGCCATCAACGGCAGCCAGCTGTTCGCCACCAACCAGGCTGTCGATGACCTGGGGGCGACAGTCACGGGTCTGGACACCACGGTAAGTGGCCTCGGTACGACGGTGACCAATCTGGGTTCGACAGTGACCAACCTGGGCACCACGGTCACCAACCTGGGCAACAGCTTCGACGACGTGGTCAACAACGGCGCCGGTATCAAATACTTCCACAGCAACTCGACCCTGGCCGACAGCAGTGCCACAGGCACCGACAGCGTTGCCATGGGGCCGGTTGCCAGCGCCACGGCGGTCAATAGCGTCGCCTTGGGCAATGGTGCCACGGCCAGTGATGCCAACTCCGTGGCCCTCGGCAGCGGTGCCACCACGTCCGCGGCAGTCGCGGTGGCGGGTGGCCTGGTCAATGGCACGGCTTACACTTTTGCCGGCGCAGCGCCGACCGGTGTGCTCAGTGTCGGCAGCGTGGGAGCCGAGCGGCAGTTGACCAATGTCGCGGCTGGCCAGCTGAGCGCTACCAGCACCGATGGGGTCAACGGTAGCCAGCTGTTTGCCACCAATCGGGCAGTCGACGATCTGGGCTTGGCGGTCTCCGGCATGGACACCACTTTGGGTGGGATCGGTTCGACGGTGACTAACCTTGGCAATACGGTGACCAACCTGGGTACCACCGTGACCAACCTTGGAACCACGGTCACCAACCTGGGCAACAGCTTCGACGACGTGGTCAACAACGGCGCCGGTATCAAATACTTCCACAGCAACTCGACCCTGGCCGACAGCAGCGCCACCGGCGCCGACAGCGTAGCCATGGGGCCGGTTGCAAGCGCCACGGCGGCCAATAGCGTCGCTTTGGGCAATGGTGCCACGGCCAGCGATGCCAACTCCGTGGCCATCGGCAGTGGCGCTACCACGGCTGCGGCGGTCGCAGTAGCGGGTGGCTCGCTGAACGGCACGGCCTACACCTTTGCCGGCGCGGCACCGACCGGTGTGCTCAGCGTCGGCAGCGTGGGCGCCGAGCGGCAGGTGACCAATGTCGCGGCTGGCCAGCTGAGCGCGGCCAGCACCGATGCGGTCAACGGCAGCCAGCTGTTTGCCACCAACCAGGCCGTCGATGACCTGGGCCTGACGATGTCCGGCCTGGACACTACCGTGGGGGGGATTGGCAGCACGGTGACCAACCTGGGCAATACCGTCACCAACCTGGGCAACAGCTTCGACAACGTGGTCAACAACGGCGCGGGCATCAAGTACTTCCACAGCAACTCGACCCAGGTGGACAGTGCGGCCACTGGCACCGACAGCCTGGCCGCCGGCCCGGCAGCCGTTGCCTCGGCAACCAACGCGGTGGCCATCGGCAATGGCGCCAACGCCAGCGAGGCCAACTCGATCGCGATCGGCAGTGGCTCGACCACCGAAGCCGCCGTGCCCGTGCTGGGCGGCACGCTGGATACCCTGCAGTACACCTATGCGGGTGGGGCGCCGGTGGGGGTGTTCAGTATCGGCAGCTCACCCATGTCGCGGCAGGGCGTATCAGCGCCGACAGCACCGATGCCGTCAACGGCAGCCAGTTGTTCGCAACCAACACCAGTGTCGATGGCATGGGCAACTCGGTGCGCAATGTCACCTCGCGCCTGAACATCCTGGAAAACACCGTGAACAGCGGTGGCCCAGGGGCGGCTTCGCCGTACTTCAAAAGCAACTCTACCGCGGCCGCGGCACAGGCGAACGGGGCCGACGCCACGGCCATGGGCGGTGGTGCAGTTGCCGCTGGCGACCAGGCGCTGGCAGCCGGTCATGACGCTGTCGCAAGTGGCGCCAAAGCCATCGCCATGGGCGATGGCGCGCAAGCCCAGGCCGCAGGCAGCGTAGCCCTGGGGGCCGGTGCCAGCGATGGTGGGCGCGGTGCGCAGAGTTATACCGGGAAATATTCCGACGCCAGCAACAACCCGGTGGGGACGGTTTCGATCGGCAATGCAGCCACCGGTGAGACCCGTACCTTGAGCAACCTGGCCGACGGCAAGGAGGCCAATGATGCGGTCAACCTGCGGCAACTCGACGGCGCTGTGGCGCAGTCGAAGCAGTACACCGACAACTCGATCAGCTCGATCAACAACTCGGTGGCGGTGGCCGATAACCGTTTGAACGACCTCGAGCAGGGCAAGGCCGGGATGCTCCAGGTCAACAACAGCAAGGCGCGACCGGTGCCCAAAGCCACGGGGGGCGACAGCTTCGCCGCTGGCGCGGGCGCCAGCGCTTCGGGCGACAACGCCAGCGCCATGGGCAATGGTGCTGCTGCCACCGCCAGCAATGCCACGGCGGTTGGCAATGGCGCCACTGCCAGCCATGACAACTCGCTGGCGCTCGGCGCCAACTCCAGCACCAACCGCGCGAACAGCGTGTCGGTCGGCAGCGTCGGCAACGAGCGGCAGGTGACCAACGTCGCGGCGGCTACCAGCGATACCGATGCGGTCAACCTGGGGCAGCTCACCAGCAGCCTGGCCAACATCACCCAGGATGCCAATGCCTACACCGATAGCCGCTTCAGCGAGCTCAAGCACGACCTCAAGCGCCAGGACGATGTACTCAGCGCAGGTATCGCCGGGGCCATGGCCATGGCCAGCCTGCCGCAATCGTACTCCCCGGGTGCGAGCATGGTGGCGCTGGGCGGGGCTGGCTATCGCGGGCAATCGGCTGTCGCGCTGGGGGTCTCGTACCTGTCGGGCAATGGCCGCTGGGTCACCAAGGCGCAGCTCAATACCAACTCGCGCAACGACATGGGCGTGGGCATTGGTGTTGGCTACCAGTTCTGAAGCGACAGCATACGGCGATGGATACCTGGCGGCCAAGCGCCGCCAGGTTCATGAGGAGCATGAATGTGAAACTACCTGCACGCTTTGCGCTGGCCCTGATCGCCCTGGCGGCACTGCCCGGTTGCGATCAGCTTGTTGGCCCGCTTGGTTCCGCCAAGCCCGCGCTGCTCACGCAGCACACCACGTCGGTGCCCGCTCTGCCCATCGTGCAGAGTGCGGTCAAGTCGATGGCGCCGAAGCTGGATGCGACGTTCGATGAGTCGGTCATCCAGCGCGTGTGCCTGCTGGCCCGCGGCGAGGTGAGCCAGGAGCAGATCTGGCGAAGCCTGGAGCAGGATGGGCTCAAGCCAGGGGCAATCCCTGCCAATGGCCATCCGCTTTCGATGCTGGTCAATGATGACCAGCCTGGCCGCCAGCTGGCGTGCGCCAGTTATGTCGCCGCCAGCGTCTTCACGCCGCTTGATCCGGCCGATTACACCGTCCGGGTGCCAGGCACGGTTGGCAAGGCGAAGGCGGGGGCAACCCCCGACGGCGAGGCCGTGGACAACCAGAAGCTGATGACGCTGCTGGCGGTGAAGATGTCCATCGCACGTGCCAATGCCGAATATTTCGCGCTGATCGCAGGTGCCCTGGAGCGCTATGACGGCCTGCCCATGGATGACTACGCGCGGTCGGTGAAATCGATGTTCGACGCAATGGCCCCGCATTACCTGAAGCGGGTCCAGGCGCTTTACTCGCCTTCGGCCAATGGCTACCGGCTGCTCGCGGTGAACGCCCAGGGCTACCGGTTCATTTCTGATGGCGGCTACGCGTTCACCCTGGACGGCGGCAGCGTGCGCCTGACCTACGAAGGCATGAACTGGCTCGGCATGGGCGAAATCCTGGGCAAGCGCTACGAGGTCAAGGCGCAGTTGTTTTCAAGCGAGGTGGCCGGCCTTGCGGTTACTCGGCCCACTCAGGATCACCGGTGAACACCACGGTGATCCAGCGATCCGGCCCTTCGCCACCCACGGCGTCGCCAATCTCGTTGCGCAGCGCGTCCCACTCGTCGATGGACTTGGCGCCCATGCTCTTGGGCACGATGAAATACAGCTCGATCTCCCGCGAGCGCCCGACCTTGGCCACATAGGCCCGGTACGACTGCAACCCGTGCTTGCTGACGAACGCGCGCGACACTTCGTCGACGTGCTGCTTGAGGTCGCCAGGGGTCACCAGGAAGATTTCCGACATGGCCTGGCGCACCACCGACAGTGGCAGCGGGATGATCACCAGGCACACCAGCGCCAGTACCGCCGGGTCGATGTACGGCGACACCCATTCCAGCGAGGTGCCCTGCACCGCATAGCCAAAGCAGAAGGCGATCAGCAAGGCCGCGGTAATGCTGGCCGACATGATCCAGCCCTTGACGTCCATGCGCACGAAGTCGGATTTGAGCTTGCGGTTGGCGCGGTTTTCCACCACGGCGATGGTGGCGCAGGCGATCACCGTCAGCACCGCGTAGATCATCGCGATGCCGAACTCCAGGTGGCGGCCGCCTTCGAGCAGGCTGCTGACGGCGTTGATCAGCGCGTAGATGGCCACGCCGCTGAGCAGGATGCCGTTGAGCGCCAGCACCATCGGCTCCAGGTGCCAGAAGCCCATGGTGAAGCGCTCGCGCAGCTTGCGCGACAGCTGCAGGCTGGTGGCGTGCGAGGTGATCAGCTTGACCACCACCAGCGACAGGCCGCTCATGCTGGCGTCGACCAGCGAGTAGACGCCGTCGAAGACGATCGAGAACGAACCCGAGGCCAGGCCGAAGGCGATGCCGATGGTGGCGATGAACAGGGTGACGGCGATCGAGGTGCGTAACAGGCCCTGTTCGCTGGTGATGTCGAAGAAGGGTGGTTTGTTGGGGGATTGCATGGGTAGAACTCATTTTCGAAAGTGGGTTGCCTGTGCAGGCCCTATCGAATCCCGTGGGGGTGCCTGTGGGAGCCGGCTTGCCGGCGATAGGGCCAGTACAGACTAGACGCGGAACTGTTCCATCAAAGCTTGCTGCTGATTGGCCAAGCGGTTCAAGGCCTGGCTGATCCGCGCGGATTCATCAGCCTGGCCCGACAGCGATTCTGTCACATCGCGGATGCCGGCCACGTTGCGGTTCACTTCCTCGGCCGCCGCGCTCTGTTCTTCGGCCGCCGAAGCAATCTGCAGGTTCATGTCACTGATCACCGTCACCGCCTCGCCAATGCGCTGCAGCGCCGGCAGCGCCTGCTCCATGCGCGTTGCACTGGCCTGGGCCTGGCGCTGGCCATCATGCATGGCGCCGACCACATCCTGGGTGCCTTGCTGCAGGCCTTCGATCACTTGGCGAATCTCTTCCACCGACACCTGGGTGCGCTGGGCCAGGCTGCGCACTTCGTCGGCGACCACGGCAAAGCCACGCCCGGCTTCGCCAGCGCGGGCGGCTTCGATCGCGGCGTTGAGCGCCAGCAGGTTGGTCTGCTCGGCAATGGCGCGAATCACCTCCAGGACCGAGCCGATCTGCTCGCTGCGGTTTTCCAGAGCGCGGGCTTCGTCCATGGCGGTGTTCATGCCGGCCGCCAGCTGGTCGATGGCCTGGCGGGTGCTGGCGATCAGTTGCAGGCCTTCGCGGCTGGCCTGGTCGGCGCCCCGCGCTGCCTGGGCCGCTTGCGCGGCATTGTGGGCGACGTCCTGGGCGGTGGCGCTCATCTCGTTGGCGGCGGTGGCCACCTGCTCGATCTCGCGTTGCTGCTGCTGCATGCCGCTGCTGGTCTGGCTGGCGATGGCGGCGGACTGGTCGGCGGTGCCGCGGGCTTCGTGCAGCGAGCCTTTGACCTGGGCAATCACCGGCTGCAGCTTGTCGAGGAAGCGGTTGAACCAGCCGCTGAGCTGGCCCAGTTCGTCGTCGCGGGCGTAGTCCAGGCGACGGGTGAGGTCGCCTTCGCCGCTGGCGATGTCCTTGAGCCGTGCGGCCACGGCGAGGATCGGCCGGGTCACGCCACGGGCAGTCAGCCAGACCAGCAGCAGGCCGACTACCGCCGCGCCCAGGCCGATCAGCAGGCCGGTCAGGTTGGCGCTCTGGTTGTGCGCGTCCAGGCGTTGGTTGAGGGCCACCGCAGGGGCCTGCAGCACGGCCTCTGGCAGTTCCAGCAGCACTTGCCAAGGGGCGGCGTCGGGGATTGGCGAGAACGGCCGGGCCACGCGCAGCACGCCGTTGGCCACGGCCTGGTCCAGCGGCGCGCCGAGCTTGGCGCTGTCGCGGCTGTTGCCGGCGAGCAGGCCGCTGGCGCTGACGATGCTGACCTGGCCCTGGCCGTCGAACAGGTCCTGGCGGCCTTGCAGGCTCAGCTGCTGCAGGTTGTCCAGGCCGATGTCCAGGCCGACCACGCCGACCACCTTGCCGTTCTCCAAAAGCGGCAGGGCAATGCTGGTCATCAGCACCTGGTGGCCATTGACCTCATCCAGGTAGGGCTCGAGCACGCAGGCCCTGGCCGTTTCCAGGGGGCAGGTCAGCCAGCGGTTCTTGGGCGCGCCATTGGTGCCTAGGCTCGCATCGTTGAGCATCGATTCTGGCATGGCTTCCAGCTCCAGGGTGCCGGGGCTGGGTTGCGACCAGTACAGCGAGAAACGCCCGCTTTCGTTGCTGCCGGCGCTGTCCTGGCCGACGAACTGGCTGTCCTGGTGGTCCAGGGCGTTGGGCTGGAACACCAGGTACAGGCCGATCACGTCCGGGTTGCCGGCAAGGCTGGCGTGGGCCTGGCGGGTCAGTTCGGCGCGCAGGTCATTGCCGCCACGCGCCTTCAGCACCTGTGCCAGGCGGGCGAAGCCGTTGGCGTACTGGTAGGCATCCATGAAGTAGCGCTGGATGCGCAGCGCCTGGGTTTCGGCGTGGGCCTGCAGGCGCAGGCGGGCGCTGTGATCGAGCATCTCGCTGTTGGCCTGGCTGACCAGCGCCGCGCTGCTGCGCGCCTGGGTCAGCGAGGTGGCAACCAGCAAGGCGACGATGGCCAGCAGGCACAGGCCCGCGAGCAGAGTGATCTTCCATTGGATGGAGAGGCGACGCAGCGGCATGAGGGCAGTCCTTTTCGATCAAGAACAACGCCCGCATGTCAGCGGGCGTTGTGGGCGGCGTAAGTCATTCGGCAACGTAGTTCGGTGGCGCGGCGGTGAAGGCTTTGGTCAGCCAGGCCAGGTACAGCACGCCAACCAGCGCCCAGACCCCGCCGAACAACAGCGAGTGAGCGTTCAGGTCGAGCCACAGCGACACGATGATGCAGAAGCCGATGGTCGGCAACACCAGGTACTTGAGCTTGTTGGCCCAGCCTTGGCGCTGGCCTTCACGCAGGTAGCAGTGGTTGATCACCGACAGGTTGACGAAGCTGAAGGCCACCAGCGCGCCGAAGTTGATGATCGAGGTGGCGGTCACCAGGTCGAAGAAGATCGCCGACAGCGAGATCAGCCCGACCACCGCGATGTTCAGCACCGGCGTCTTGTAGCGCGAGTGCAGGCGGGCAAAGATGCTGGCCGGGATCACGTTGTCGCGGCCCATCACGTACAGGAGGCGCGAAACGCTGGTCTGCGAGGCCAGGCCCGAGGCGATGGTGTTGATCACGGTGCAGGCGATGAAGATCGACTGGAACAGCTTGCCGCCGACATACAGCGCGATTTCCGGCAGGGCGGCCTCCTGGTCGTGGAAGCGCGTCATGGTCGGGAAGTAGGCCTGGATGAAGTACGACACGGTGATGAACACGCAGCCGCCGATCAGGGCGGTGAGGAAGATCGCCCGCGGAATGGTCTTGCTAGGGTTCTGGGTTTCTTCCGACAGGCAGGTCACGGCGTCGAAGCCCAGGAACGAGAAGCACAGGATGGTGGCCCCGGCGGCCAGTGCGCTGAGCTGGGTCTGGCCGTCGGCGAACGGGATCAGGCTCCAGGTGGTACCCAGGCCTTCGCCCTGGTCCAGGCCGCGCACGCAGAGGTAGATGAACACGGCGATGATCGCCACCTGCACCGCCACGAACAGCAGGTTGAAATGCGCCACCAGGTTGACGCTGCGCATGTTGATCAGGCTGATCAGGGTGACGAAGCCGGCCACCCAGATCCACTCCGGCACTTCAGGGAACATGGCCGACAGGTAGAGCTTGGCCAGCAGGGCGTTGACCATCGGCAGCAGCAGGTAGTCGAGCAGCGACGACCAGCCGACCAGGAAGCCCACGTGCGGGTTGATCGCGCGTTGGGTGTAGGTATAGGCCGACCCCGATTGCGGGAAGCGGCGCACCAGGGTGCCGTAGCTCACGGCGGTGAACAGGATGCCGGCCAGCGCCAGGATGTAGGCGCTGGGCACATGCCCGGAGGTGATGCCGGAGACGATGCCGAAGGTGTCGAACACGGTCATCGGCGTCAGGTAGGCCAGGCCGATGATGATCACGTGCCAGAGGCGCAGGGTTTTACGGAGTTGGCCGTTGCCGGTGGCGCTGTGGTCAGGCTGCATGCTGGCATGGCTCCTGCTGCTGGGCGTGAACGACGGGTGCAGTGGATTGCGCGTGCAGCGCGGGCGAGCGGGTGGGCTCCATGTTGTTCACCTTTTATTGTTGGAGCAGAGGTAGGCGCGGGCGAGGCGCCGTTGTCGAGCTGGCAGAGCCTGGGCTAGGAAGGTGGAGCGTGCGGGCAGGGGCGATGAGGCATCATGACGGCGCGGCTTTTCTTCTTCGTGGAGTGGCGCTGGGCAAGGTGGTGAAAATAAAAAACGATGGCCGGGTGGGTGTCAAGTTAAACATGACAAGATGTTGCCAAACTGAAACATTTATCGGTTAAAAGGCCGATATGTTCGGTTTTTGCGCGGTTTTTTGCGATTTCGATCGATGCGAATGTTCGTAAAATTGAACGAATAGGGCGGTGCTGAACACGGCTGCAGGATGCCGCCGAAACGACCCATTTCGTCGCAGTGGCCACCCTTTCGCCAGGGGTGCGGTGATATCCTTTGCAACCTGCGCGGCCGCCCGGCTGCAAGCCCACCCCATATGGACATCGATCGGTTCAATTCATGAAGAAATCAGTAGGCATCCTTTCCGGCCTGGCCATCGCCATTGCCGTCGCAACCACCGCTGGCGCCTGGTACACCGGCAAGCAGCTTCCTGCCGAGCTGGAACACTCCGTGAGCCTGGGCAATGCCGAGCTGAAAAAGGCCCTGGTCGGCACCGGCGGCAGCGTGACCATCGAGCTGGTCGGGCTCGAGCAGCACTTCTTCACCAGCACCGCGCAGTATCGCGTCAAGGCCAAGGACATCAACGTCGGCCATGGCGAAGCGGTCAACTTCGAGGTCGGCCTCACCGACCAGATCGAACACGGCCCGTTCCCCTGGTCGCGGGTCAAGGCCCTGAAGCTGATGCCGGTGATGGCCACCAGCAACAGCGTGCTGCAAAAAGACGACTTCACCGCGCCCTGGTTCGCCGCCACGGGCGACAAACCACCGGTGGCTGCGCAGGTCAGCCTGGGCTACGGCGGCAGCGTCGACAGCGTCGTCCAGGTGGCCCCGTTCAACTTCAAGGACGGCAACGGCAGCAGCGTCGATTTTTCGGGCATGCACCTGGAAGCTGCGGGCGACCGGGACGGCAAGGCCTCGAAATTCCATGGCGCTGCCGAGCGCTTGGACATCAAGCTGGTAGGCGCTGACCACCCGCCTGCAACCTTCGAGCTGCAAGGCCTGAAGATTGGCGGCAACCTGGCGGCTACCGAGCACGACATGGTCTATGTCGGCAATGTCGACCTGCTGCTGGCCGAGGCCAAGGCCACGCTGGGGCCCAAGCAACAGGTGCTGTTGCTCAAGGGCATCGAGCAGAATGCCCTGCAGACCCTCGATGGCCCGGGCACCGTGGGTGGCCGCGTGGACTACAAGGTGGCGGACATTACCTGGGACGGCCGCGCGGTCGGCAGTGGCCAGCTGGCGGTGAGCATCAAGTCGATCAATGCCCCGGCCCTGCAGGCGTTGTCGCAGTGGTACCAGGCGCACTTGCCGGAGTTCGAGGCGGCTGCCGCCGCTGGCGAGCCCGTGCCGCAAATCCAGATGGACGAGGCCGAGAAGGCCAAGTTCCAGGGCGACCTGCAGCAGTTGCTGGCATCCAAGCCGCAGGTGGCGGTGGAGAACCTGTCGTTCAAGACGGCCAATGGCGAAAGCCGCTTCAACCTGTCGATGGATTTCGCCAGCCCGACGTCCTTCGACCTGCCGCCCGACCAGCTTGGCAAGCAGCTGATCACCCAGGTCAAGAGCAAGCTCTCGCTGTCCAAGCCGATGATCGGCGACCTGGCGACCCTGCAGGCCTTGCTCGAAGGGCAGACCGACGCCCAGGCGATTGCCATGCAGTCCAGCCAGGCCGGTGAGATGGTCGGCATGATGGCACTGCAGAGCGGCATGGCCACCGTGCAGGGCAACGACGTGGTATCGAGCCTGCACTATGCCGATGGCATGGTCGAATTCAATGGCAAGAAGATGACCGTCGAGGAGTTCGCCATGATCCTGGCGGCGCACTTTGCGGCGATGCAGCCGCAGGGTTGATCTGCAAAGGCCCTATCGCCGGCAAGCCGGCTCCCACAGCAACACCTGCGGGAGCCGGCTTGCCGGCGATAGGGCCCTTCAGGCAACACAAAAACCGCTTTAGAAATCCCTTGATTGTCTGTAGCCTTCGGCGTCCGATAATAATCCGCGCCCGCAGAGGGCCGTGGCGGCATGCCTGCCGTCCGGCACCCTTAGCCGATCTGCCAGGGCCGGGTGGTACACTCGATTCGACGCGCATGCGCGCCTGCAGGTCCCGCGATCATGACCCAGATTTCCGAACGCCTGTTGGTTCAGGCCCACCTCGATGCCAAGCAGCCCAACCCGCTGACCGCCGAGCAGGAGGCCGAATACCGTGCGGCCATCGCTGCCGAGCTGAAGGCGCAGAACGCCGTGCTGGTCGCCCACTATTACTGTGACCCGGTGATCCAGGCGCTGGCCGAAGAAACCGGCGGCTGCGTTTCCGACTCGCTGGAAATGGCCCGCTTCGGCAAGAACCACCCCGCCGAAACGGTGATCGTCGCCGGCGTGCGCTTCATGGGCGAAACGGCCAAGATCCTCACCCCGGAAAAACGCGTGCTGATGCCGACCCTGGAGGCCACCTGCTCGCTCGACCTGGGCTGCCCGGTCGAAGAGTTCTCGGCCTTCTGCGACCAGCATCCGGAACGCACCGTGGTGGTCTACGCCAATACCTCGGCGGCAGTCAAAGCCCGGGCCGACTGGGTGGTGACCTCGAGCTGTGCGCTGGAGATCGTCGAAAGCCTGATGGACAACGGCGAAACCATCATCTGGGGGCCGGACCAGCACCTGGGCCGCTACATCCAGAAGCAGACCGGTGCCGACATGCTGCTGTGGGACGGTGCGTGCATCGTCCACGAGGAGTTCAAGTCGCGCCAGCTGGCCGACATGAAGGCGCTGTACCCGGACGCCGCGATCCTGGTGCACCCCGAGTCGCCGGAAGCGGTGATCGAACTGGCCGACGCAGTGGGCTCCACCAGCCAGCTGATCAAGGCTGCGCAGACGCTGCCGAACAAGACCTTCATCGTCGCCACCGACCGCGGCATCTTCTACAAGATGCAGCAGCTGTGCCCGGACAAGGAGTTCGTCGAGGCGCCGACCGCCGGCAACGGCGCGGCCTGCCGCAGCTGCGCGCACTGCCCGTGGATGGCGATGAATACCCTGGAGCGGTTGCTGGATTGCCTGCGTAACGGGAGCAACGAGATTTTCGTTGACCCGGCGTTGGTGCCCAAGGCGATCAAACCGTTGAACCGGATGCTGGACTTTACCCAGGCGGCGCGTTTGAAGCTTTCGGGTAACGCTTGACATTGTCGGGGCCGCTATGCGGCCCTTTCGCGACACAAGGCCGCTCCTACAAGGGCGGCGGCGCGCCTGTAGGAGCGGCCTTGTGTCGCGAAAGGGGCGCAAAGCGCCCCCCGGAATCTCACCGCCCCATCATCTCCTGCACCATACGCCGCTGCTCCATGATCTCGCGCTGGCGCTGGTCGATCTGCGATGCCAGCGGGAAATTACCCCCGGCACGGCGCTTGGCGTAATCGAGCTGCTGGATCGCCTGGTCGAAATCCCCCACCAAGGTGAAGTACTCGGCCCGCGCCCGATGCAGGCCAATGGTGTTGCCCGACAGCCCGCGCACTTCGGCCATGTCGTACCACACGTCCGGATCGTCCGGGCGGCTCTTGAGCAGATCGTTCAATACCTGCTCCGCCTCGGCCGGCTTGTTCTGCTTGACCAGCAGGTCGGCGCGCACCTGTTTCAGCGGGTAATTGCCTGGATACAGGCCTTGCATGCGCTCGGCGCGCTGCTGGGCATCGGCCAGGCGGTTGTTGGTGATGTCCAGGTCGATCTGCGCCAGGTTGTAGGTGATGTCGTTGGGCGCCTTGGCCAGCAGGGGCTTTAGGTTCTCGCGTGCTTCGTTGAGCTGGCCGCCTTTGATCTGCGCCAGGGCCAGGCCATAGCGGGCTGCATCGAGCTTCGGGTCTTCGTCGAGCTGGGCGCGGAAGCGCTTGGCGGCAAGGCCGGGCGTGCCTTCATAGGTGAGCGCCACGCGTGCGCGAATCAGCTGGTAGCGCTGGCTGTCTTCGACGCCGCCCTTGGGCGCCTGCTCGGCGCGGTTGCGGGTGTCGGCGATACGCGATTCGGTCACCGGGTGAGTCAGCAGGAATTCGGGCGGCTTGGCATCGTAACGGTACTGGCGCGCCAAGCGTTCGAACATGGTCGGCATGTTGCGCGGGTCGTAACCGGCCTTTTCCAGGTTCTGGATGCCGACCCGGTCGGCTTCCTGCTCGTTCTGCCGGGAGAAGCGCCGCTGTTCCTGGATCGCCGCGGCCTGGGTGCCGGCAATCATGCCGATACCGGCGTCGCCCGCGCCGCCTGCTGCCAGCACGATACCGGCCAGCAGCGCGGCCATCATCGGCAGCTGCATGCGTTGCTGGGCTTCGACGCCGCGGGCGAAGTGGCGTTGCGACAAGTGCGCCAGTTCGTGCGCCAGCACCGAGGCGTATTCGCCTTCGGTCTGGGCGTTGAGGAACAGGCCGCCGTTGACCCCGACGATGCCGCCAGGGGCGGCGAAGGCGTTGAGTTCCTTGCTGTCGATGAGGATGAATTCCAGGCGCCGGTCCTGCAGCTGGCTGGTTTCGGCCAGGCGGTACACGGTGGTCTCGACGTAGTCCTTGAGCTGCGGGTCGTTCAGCTGGTTGACCTGGCCGCGCAGCAGGCTCAGCCAGGCGCGGCCGAGCTGGTGCTCCTGCTGTGGCGAGACGATCGCGGAACTGGCGTCGCCCAGCGATGGCAGGTCGTCAGCATGGCCGGGGAGGGCCATCAGGCAGGCCAGCGTCAGCAGGGTGGGGCGCAGTAGGTTCATGCACGAAGCTCGCGTCGGATAAAGCACCTACTGTAGCCGGCTCACACGTTGGCGACCAGTGGCGGTATCCTAGCCAGCCTGTCTGCCCCGCCTGTGGAGAATGCCCCGATGAGTGACACCCTGACCTGCGACGCCGAACTCGACGCCAGCGGGCTGAACTGCCCGCTGCCCCTGCTCAAGGCGAAGATGGAGCTCAATCGCCTGGGCAGTGGTGCGGTGCTCAAGGTGATCGCCACCGACGCCGGTTCCCAGCGCGACTTCCGCACTTTTGCCCAGTTGGCCGGTCATACGCTGCTGCGTGAAACGGCCGAGGCCGGCACCTATACCTACTGGCTGCGCAAGGCCTGAGTCTCAATCAAGGATCGTCAATGTTCAAAGTGCTTCGCGACTGGCTGCATCGCTACTTCTCCGATGAAGAGGCGGTGGTGCTGGCGGTGCTGCTGTTCCTGGCCTTCACCGCGGTCCTGACCCTTGGCGGCATGCTCGCGCCGGTGCTGGCGGGGATGGTGCTGGCGTTTCTGATGCAGGGCCTGGTCAATGCCCTGGAGCGCATCCGGGTGCCGACCCGGCTCGCGGTGATGCTGGTGTTCGCCCTGTTCATGGGGGCGCTGGCGGTGTTCCTATTGGTGCTGGTGCCGCTGCTGTGGCACCAGCTGATCACCCTGTTCAACGAATTGCCGGGCATGCTCAGCAAGTGGCAATCGCTGCTGTTGCTGTTGCCGGAGCGCTACCCGCACCTGGTGTCGGACGAGCAGGTGCTGCGCGCCATCGAGTCGGTGCGTGGCGAGATCGGCAAGTTCGGCCAGTGGGCGCTGACCTTCTCCTTGTCGAGCCTGCCGTTGTTGGTCAGCGCCATGATCTACCTGGTGCTGGTGCCGATCCTGGTGTTCTTCTTCCTCAAGGACCGCGAGCTGATCGGGCGTTGGGTCAGCGGCTACCTGCCGCGCCAGCGCAGCCTGCTCAACCGGGTGGGCAGCGAGATGAACCGGCAGATCGCCAACTACATCCGCGGCAAGGGCATCGAGATCCTGATTTGCGGGGTCGCCACCTATATCGCCTTCATCAGCCTGGGGCTCAACTATGCCGCCTTGCTGGCGCTGCTGGTGGGCTTGTCGGTGGTGGTGCCATATGTGGGGGCGGTGGTGGTGACCGTGCCGGTGACGCTGATTGCGCTGTTCCAGTGGGGCTGGGGCGACCAGTTCATCTACCTGATGACGGTGTATGCGATCATCCAGGGGCTCGATGGCAACGTGCTGGTGCCGCTGCTGTTCTCCGAGGCGGTGAGCCTGCACCCGGTGGCGATCATCTGCGCGGTGCTGCTGTTTGGCGGGTTGTGGGGGTTCTGGGGGATCTTCTTCGCCATCCCGCTGGCGACGCTGATCAAGGCCGTGCTGGATGCCTGGCCGCGGCAGGAGCCGAGTGTGTCACCGATACTCTGAATGCAATCGGGGCCGCTTCGCGCCCCCATCGCCGGCAAGCCGGCTCCCACAGGTGCGATGCACGCTGTACCTGTGGGAGCCGGCTTGCCGGCGATGGGGCGCGAAGCGGCCCCGTTCGTTCTCAGGCCTTGTCCAGCGCCTGGGCCGCCGCCAACACGGCATCCACATGCCCGGGCACCTTCACCCCACGCCACGCCTGGCGCAGCACACCGTGCTTGTCGATCAGGAAGGTGCTGCGGTCCACGCCCATGTATTCCTTGCCATACAGCTTCTTCAGCTTGATCACGTCGAACAGCTGGCACAGCGCCTCGTCCTTGTCGCTGATCAGCTCGAAGGGGAAGCCCTGCTTGGCCTTGAAGTTCTCGTGCGACTTGATGCCATCGCGCGACACGCCGAACACCACGGTGTTGGCCGCGGCAAAGGCTGCATGCTGGTCACGGAAACCCTGGCCTTCGGTGGTGCAGCCCGGGGTGCTGTCCTTGGGGTAGAAATACAGCACCACCTGCTGGCCCTTGAGCCCGCTCAGGCTCACGGCCTGGCCACTGGTGGCCTGGGCCTGGAAGTCGGCAACGGGTTGGTCGATTGCTACAGCCATGGCAGGTTTCCTTACACGGGGTTCTGTGGGCGCCAAGGTTCGATCAGCGCGTCCAGGTTCAGGGCGTCGGCAAAGTCCAGGAACTGGTCGCGCAGCCAGCTGATCTGGGTGCCGGCCGGCAGGATCACGGTGAACTGGGCATTGAGCATGCTGCTGCCGGTCTGCGGCGCCAGGTAGGTGTCGCAGGTCATGGCTTCGAGCTCGACGCGGTGGTCGAGGAAGAACTGGCACAGCTCGTTGATGATGTCCGGGCGGTAGGCGGCGCTGACGTAGGCCACGTAAGGCAGGGCCTGTGGGCGTACCTCCTGGTCGGCGCTGCGCACCACGTCGAGGGTCAGGCCGTGCTTCTTGCCCAGGCCCGGCAGGGTGGATTCGAGGCGCGCCAGGGCGTCCCAGCTACCGCCCACCTGCAGGACCAGGGCGCTGGTCTCGCCATGCCGGCTCAGGCGCGAGGTGACCACCGCGCAGCGGTTTTCGAAGGCGGCGCGGCTGAGGACGTTGGCCAGCTCCATCGGGTTGGGGCCCAAGGCGCTGATGACGAGGAATTGTTCGCGGACGGTGGGGGTGGACATGCAGCATTCCTAAAGCGATGAGCGGTCGATGCAGGACGGGCAAAAGCCTCCTGTCGGCAGGGCCCGGGGCTCGCAAGCGAGGACGTGGACGCAGGCCGGGGAGCAGGGTCGACGGCCCGGCGGGCCGCGCTGCACCGATCAAAGGGCCAAGGGTAGCGAAATAAGGCGCCGAGGGGAATGCTCCGCCCGCCTGCTTCGCTTGTGCAAGGCCGATGCCCCCAGTACCATTACCGCTCTCTTTTTCCGGCAGGAGCAGTTACATGATTGCGGGCAGTATGGTGGCATTGGTCACACCCATGGATGCACAAGGGCGTCTTGACTGGGGCAGCCTCGACAAACTTGTAGACTTCCACCTGGAAAATGGCACCCACGCGATCGTCGCTGTCGGCACCACCGGTGAGTCCGCCACGCTGGATGTCGAAGAACACATCCTGGTCATCAAGCATGTGGTCGAGCGCGTCAAGCACAGCAAGAAGCCGATCCCGGTGATCGCCGGCACCGGCGCCAACTCCACCGCCGAAGCCGTGCACCTGACGCAGAACGCCAAGAACGCCGGCGCCGACGCCTGCCTGCTGGTGGTGCCGTACTACAACAAGCCGACCCAGGAAGGCCTGTACCAGCACTTCAAGCACATCGCCGAAGCCGTCGACATCCCGCAGATCCTCTACAACGTACCCGGCCGCACCTCCTGCGACATGCAGGCCGAGACCGTGATCCGCCTGTCGAGCGTGCCGAACATCATCGGCATCAAGGAAGCCACCGGCGACCTGGTGCGCGCCAAGGCCATCATCGAAGGCGTGAGCGAAGACTTCATCGTCCTGTCCGGCGATGACCCGACCGCCGTCGAGCTGATCCTGATGGGCGGCAAGGGCAACATCTCCGTCACCGCCAACGTCGCCCCGCGCGAAATGGCCGATCTGTGCGAGGCCGCCCTTGAGGGCAATGCCGAGAAGGCCCGCGCGATCAACGAAAAACTCATGCCGCTGCACAAGGACCTGTTCTGCGAAGCCAACCCGATCCCGGTGAAATGGGCGCTGGTGGAAATGGGCCTGATGCACAAAGGCATTCGCCTGCCGCTGACCTGGCTGAGCGAAGGTTGTCACGAAAAAGTCCGTACTGCCTTGCGCCAGTCCGGCGTACTGGTTTAAGAGGAAGTACACCGCATGAAGCGACTGGCTGGTCTTTCCGCGCTCGCCCTGATTATCTCCAGCACCAGTGGGTGTGGCTGGCTGTGGGGCGAGGATGGCTATTTCCGCGACCGCGGCAGCGATTACCTGCAGGCCCACCCCACCGCGCCGATGCAGCTGCCGCCAGACGCCAGCAGCGTCAAGCGCCTCGACCCGCTGCTGCCGATCCCGCGCAACGTGGCCGACGACCGCGCCACCGGCGAGTTCGAAGTGCCGCGCCCGCAGCCGTTGGTTGGCGGTGCCGAAGTCAGCGATTTCACCCTGCAGCGCAGCGGCAGCAGCCGTTGGGTGCTGGCCCAGCGCTCGCCGGCCGAAGTCTGGCCGGTGGCCCGTCAGTTCTTCGAGGACAACGGTTTCCGCATCGCTGAAGAGCGCCCGCAAACCGGCGAATTCAACACCACCTGGCAGCGTTTCGACGAACTGTCGGCATCGCTCGGCCAGCGCCTGGCCAGCACCGCCAGCAGCGGTGACAGCGAAGTGCGCGTGCGTGTTCGCATGGAGCCTGGCGTGCAGCGCAACACCTCTGAGGTGTACATCGTCAGCGTCGAGCGCCCGGCGGGCAGCACGGCCGACACCGCATTCCCGTCCAGCTCCAGCAACACCGGCGCCGATGCGCTGCTGGTCGACGAAATGCTCGCCAGCATGAACCGCAGCGCCGAGAAGGGCGGTTCGGTTTCACTGCTGGCCGCGCGCGACTTCGACGCGCCAAGCCGCGTCAGCCTGAGCGAAGACGGCAGCGGCAACCCGGTGCTGTACCTGGGCGCCGACCTGGACCGCGCCTGGTCCGGCGTGGGCCGTGCCCTGGAGCAGGGTGGCGAATGGCGTGTCGAGGACATCAACCGCAGCCTGGGCCTGTACTACATCAACCTGTCGGAAAAGCCGGACGACAAGCAGAACCAGCCGGGCTTCTTCAGCCGCATGTTCGGCAGCGAGCCGACCAAGGAAGAGCGTGAAGCCCGTGCCGAGCGCTACCAGGTTCGCCTGAGCAAGGTGGGCGAGAGCGTGCAGGTTACCGTCGAGAAGAACATCAACACCGTGGCCCCGGCCGATGTCGCCCGCCGCGTGCTGAGCGCCATTCAGGACCACCTGGGTTAAGTGCGCTTCGCGGTACTTGGAAGCGGCAGCCAGGGAAATGGCACGCTGATCGCCAGTGGTGACACGTTCATCCTGGTCGATTGCGGCTTTTCCCTGCGCGAAACCGAGCGGCGCCTGGCGCTGCTCGGGGTGTCGGCGGCGCAGTTGAGCGCGGTGCTGGTCACCCACGAACATGCCGACCATGTGCATGGGGTGGGCTTGCTGTCACGGCGCTACAATGTACCGGTCTACCTCAGCCAAGGGACCTTGCGCGGCCTGCGCAAGCCGGTGGAGGTGGCCGGTTTTCTCGCCTGTGGCGACACCTTGCGCATCGGCTGCCTGGACGTGAGCGCGGCGCGGGTCGAGCACGATGCCTACGAGCCGCTGCAGTATGTGCTCAGCGACGGCCGCCGGCGCTTTGGCATGCTCACCGACCTGGGTTCTTACGACACCCGGTTGCTGGAGCGCTACCAAGGCCTGGACGCCCTGCTGATCGAAGCCAACCACTGCCGCGACCTGCTGGCGCGCGGGCACTACCCGTACTTCCTCAAGCAGCGCGTGGGCGGCATGCAAGGCCATTTGAACAACCACCAGGCCGCGAGCCTGGTGCAAGAGTTGGGCTGGAGCAACCTGCAACACCTGGTGCTGGCCCACCTCAGCAGCAAGAACAACCTGCCACAACTGGCCCGCCAGTGCTTTGTCGACACCCTTGGGTGCGACCCGGACTGGCTCCAGGTGGCGAATCAGGAACATGGGCTCGACTGGCGCGAAATCGCCTAGCCCAACACTCAAGCAAGCGGAGCCCTCCACCATGGAAAAACGCGACGAACTCTACCGCGGCAAAGCCAAATCGGTTTACCAGACCGACGACGCCGACCGCTTGATCCTGCTGTTCCGTAACGACACCTCGGCGTTCGACGGCAAGCGCATCGAACAACTCGACCGCAAGGGCATGGTGAACAACAAGTTCAACGCCTTCATCATGCAGAAGCTCGAAGAAGCCGGCGTGCCGACCCAGTTCGACAAGCTGCTGGGCGACAACGAGTGCCTGGTGAAGAAGCTGGACATGATCCCGGTCGAGTGCGTGGTGCGTAACTATGCCGCCGGCAGCCTGGTCAAGCGCCTGGGCGTGGAGGAGGGCATCAAGCTGGAGCCGTCCACCTTCGAGCTGTTCCTGAAGAACGACGAGAAGGGCGACCCCTTCATCAACGAATCCCACGTTGTCGCGTTCGGCTGGGGCACCGCCGAGCAGCTGGTGGAGATGAAGAAGCTGTCGCTGAAGGTCAACGAAGTGCTGAGCAAGCTGTTCGACGATGCTGGCCTGCTGCTGGTCGACTTCAAGCTGGAGTTCGGCGTGTTCCACGGCCAGATCGTCCTGGGTGACGAGTTCAGCCCCGACGGCTGCCGCCTGTGGGACAAGGAAACCCGCAAGAAGATGGACAAGGACCGCTTCCGCCAGGGCCTGGGCGACGTGATCGAAGCCTACGAAGAAGTTGCCAAGCGCCTGGGCGTGCCGCTGTAACCGGCGCGTTCACGCAAGCGCCTGATACCACGCGATTTTTTTGAAAATAAAGGTTTGCGTTTTCAGAATTCGCTGGTATGATGCGCGGCATTGGAGAGATGCCGGAGTGGTCGAACGGGACGGATTCGAAATCCGTTGTACTGGCAACAGTACCTAGGGTTCAAATCCCTATCTCTCCGCCATACAAGATGAAGCCCCTGGAAACTAAAGTTTCCAGGGGCTTTTTCGTTTTGGCAATCTACTCGGGTGATTGCTCACCCCTGGCGTTTTCCGGGCTCAAGTTGTGCAGACGCGTCCGTTACTCGGCGGCACGTATAGCCGGCTCAGGCAGTGGTCTCACGGTCAACTCCACACCCAATGCCTGCATAAGCTTCTGGATGGTCTCGAAGCGCGTCTTGCTGCCTCCCTTGAAGGTCTTGTAAAGAGATTCGCGATTGACGCCAGCATCCTGTGCGAGCTTGTTCACGCCTCTCGCCTTTGCCACTTCGCCCATGGCATGCATCAAGACGTGCGTGTCATTGCTTTTCAAGGCTTCTGCCAAGTATGCCGCAATGGTTTCAGGGCTATCGAGAAACCGGGACGCTTCAAATCGCTTTGTGTTGCTCAGATCCAGATTGAGGATCGGCATCTCTTCGGGGCTGTAGTTATTACTCATCATTTCCTGCCTCGCAGATCGTCCAGGATTTCCTTTGCTCGCTTGATGCCTTTACTTTGCTCACGTTTGCCGCTGCCATAAAGCATCAGATAGCGGGTTTGGCCGGTTCGTACGTAGTACGCGCGATAGCCGGGCCCGATGAATACACGCATTTCGCTGACGCCATCACCCACCGGCTCTGTGTCGCCGAAGTTTCCGCATTCTGCTCGGCTGATACGGGCGGTAATCGCGGCTTTTCCGATAGGGTCCTTGATACCAGCGAGCCAGTCATCGAAGTGGGGTGTGCTGCGAATCTCGTTTGTCATTGTCGAGTGTAGCCTACTAGCTACTTCCTGTCAGGCTTGGGCTCCCGAGGCTAGGATGGCTGTTTCGTTGAGGAACCCTCAGCGCATCGCCGCGAGCTTGATCCCGAACCCCACCAGGCAAGCCCCCGCCAAGCGCTCGAACAGGTTGGCAATGCGCGGGTTGGCGCGCATGCGCTCGGCCAGGTGGTGGGTCAGCACCACCGCAATCAACCCGTACAGGAAGGTCACCACCGCCACGGTCGCGGCCATGAAGCCAAAGGTCACCAGCCCCTGGTGCCGCACCGGGTCGACGAACAGCGGGAAGAACGCCATGTAGAACATGATCGCCTTGGGGTTGAGCAGGGTGATCAGCAGGGTCTGGCGCAGGTAGTGGCCGCTGTCCATGCGGCTGACGCGCGGTGCGCCGCCGGGTTTGCTCAGCAGCATGCGCAGCCCGAGGTAGGCCAGGTACGCCGCACCCGCCCACTGCACCAGGTGGAACGCGGCGGGGTAGGCCACGAGCAGGGCGGCAACGCCCGCTACCGCCAGCCACAGCAGCACCTGGTCACCGACAATCACCCCGCAGGTTGCCGCCAGGCCGGCCTTGATGCCGCCCTTGCCGGTGGCGGTGATCAGGGCGAAGTTACCGGGCCCGGGAATGGCCAGCATGATGATGAAGGCAATGACGAACGCGCCGTAGTCGGTGACGCCGAGCATGGGAGAACTCCTGTAGGGCAGTGCGGTGGCCGAAGCCTTGACTATCGTCTGCCGCCACCGGCATTTCAACTGCTCGATCGGTCATTCGGCGCAATCAAGCGTGACAACCTGCCGCTGAGGCAACCTGCCGTCTTGACGCCGCGGCCGGCAATTTGTTTGTGCTGGCATTTCAGAATACAATCAGCGAAACGATTCAGCCCTGTCGGTCAATTCGACAATAGCCTGGGTCGTTTTCTGGTTCTCTGGCCGCTGAACAATGACCATAACAAGCCTGCGCGGAAGAACATGAAACACCTGGGCCAGCCACAGGCCCGTCCTCCGTTCTACAGACTGGAATTGATCAATGTTCAAGAAAGCTGGCAAGACCTTGCTGGGTCTGGCTGTCGCTGCGAGCTTCATGCAAGCGCACGCCGCAGAAACCAAGAAAGTCGATGTGCTGCTGGTCGGCGGCGGCATCATGAGCTCCACCCTGGCCGTGTGGCTGCACGAGCTGGAGCCAAGCTGGTCGATGGAGATGGTCGAGCGCCTCGATGGCGTGGCCGAAGAAAGCTCCAACGGCTGGAACAACGCCGGTACCGGCCACTCCGCGCTGGCCGAGCTGAACTACACCCCGGAAGACAAAGACGGCAACGTCAACATCGCCAAGGCCATCGAAATCAACGAAGCCTTCCAGATCTCCCGCCAGTTCTGGTCGTGGCAGGTCCGTCAGGGCGTGCTGAAGAACCCGCACTCGTTCATCAACACCACCCCGCACATGAGCTTCGTCTGGGGCGATGACAACATCAAGTTCCTCAAGAAGCGTTACGACGCACTGCAGGCCAGCCCGCTGTTCCGCCCGATGCAGTACTCCGAGGACCACGCGCAGATCGCCAAGTGGGTCCCGCTGATGATGGAAGGCCGCGACCCTAACCAGAAGCTGGCCGTGACCTGGACGCCAATCGGCACCGACGTCAACTTCGGCGAGATCACCCGCCAGTTCGTCGGCCACCTGAAGACCCAGGACAAGTTCACCCTGCAACTGTCCAGCGAAGTCCAGGACATCACCCGCAACAAGGACGGCTCCTGGCACGTCGAGTACAAGAACCTGAAGGACGGTACCGAATCGGCCACCGACGCCAAGTTCCTGTTCATCGGTGCCGGTGGCGGTGCGCTGAAGCTGCTGCAGAAGTCGGGCATTCCGGAAGCCAAGGAATACGCAGGCTTCCCGGTAGGCGGCTCGTTCCTGGTGACCGAGAACCCGACCATCGCCATGCAGCACATGGCCAAGGCCTATGGCATCGCCTCGACCGGTGCCCCGCCCATGTCGGTTCCGCACCTGGACACCCGCGTGCTGGACGGCAAGCGCGTGATCCTGTTCGGGCCATTCGCCACCTTCTCGACCAAGTTCCTGAAGAACGGCTCGTACCTGGACCTGCTGAGCACCACCACCCCGCACAACGTGTGGCCGATGACCAAGGTCGGTATCGAGCAGTACCCGCTGGTCGAGTACCTCGCCGGCCAGCTGATGCTGTCGGACGACGACCGCTTCGAAGCCCTGCGCACCTACTTCCCGAACGCCAAGAAGGAAGACTGGAAACTGTGGCAGGCCGGCCAGCGCGTGCAGATCATCAAGCGTGACGAAGAGAAGGGCGGCGTGCTCAAGCTGGGCACCGAAGTGGTAGCCTCGCAAGACCGCACCATCGCAGGCCTGCTGGGTGCATCGCCAGGTGCCTCGACTGCGGCGCCGATCATGCTGAACGTGCTGGAAACCGTGTTCAAGGAAAAGGTCGCGACGCCTGAGTGGCAAGCCAAGATCAAAGAGATCGTGCCGAGCTACGGCACCAAGCTGAATGATTCGGCAGCGGCTACCCAGAAAGAGTGGAACTACACCGCTGAAGTCCTGCAGCTGGAAAAGCCGCCGGTGATCGACCAGAGCGTCGGCACCAGCACTGGCGTGACCCAGCCGGTTGAAAGCAAGCCTGAGAACGACATGGCGCTGTAAGCTGCGGCCTTGTTGTGATCGAAAAAAACCACGGGGGTGACCTCGTGGTTTTTTTTTGCCTGTGGCGGCCCTATCGCCGGCAAGCCGGCTCCCACAGGCATTGCATATGGCAGGCAAGCTGAGGTGAATCGGTGGGATCACTGCTGGCGCAGGAGGCACTCCAGCAAGCCGGGAAAGCGCTCGTCGAGCATTTCGCTGCGCAGCGAATTCATGTGGGTGGTGCCGACATTGCGGGTGTGCACCAGCCCGGCATCGCGCAACACGCGAAAGTGGTGCGACATGCTCGACTTCGGCCGGCCGCCATCCAGCTCGCCGCAACTGGCCTCGGCCACGCCCGCCAGGTGGCGCACGATTTCCAGGCGCACGGGGTCGCTCAGCGCATAGAGCACGCGCTCCAGGATCAGGTCTTCGGGGTTGGGGTGTGTGTAGGCTCGCATGGTCGCCATGATAACGGGGGTTTCACAAATTGCCATAGTTCGAATATGATCGAACAATCGTATTCAGATGACCCTACGGAGTCTGCCCATGTCTGCATTGTTCCAACCCTATACCCTCAAGGACGTTACCCTGCGCAACCGCATCGCCATTCCGCCGATGTGCCAGTACATGGCCGAGGACGGCATGATCAACGACTGGCACCACGTGCACCTGGCGGGCCTGGCCCGCGGTGGCGCGGGGCTGGTGGTGGTCGAGGCCACCGCGGTGGCGCCGGAAGGGCGCATCACCCCCGGCTGCGCCGGTATCTGGAGCGACGCCCATGCCCAGGCCTTCGTGCCGGTGGTGCAGGCGATCAAGGCCGCAGGTTCGGTGCCGGGCATCCAGATCGCCCACGCCGGGCGCAAGGCCAGCGCCAACCGCCCGTGGGAAGGTGACGACCACATCGCCGCCGACGATGCCCGTGGCTGGGAAACCCTCGCCCCGTCGGCCATCGCCTTCGGCGCGCACCTGCCGAAAGTGCCGCGGGAAATGACCCTGGCCGACATCGCCCGGGTCAAGCAGGACTTCGTCGATGCCGCCCGCCGTGCGCGTGACGCCGGTTTCGAGTGGATCGAGCTGCACTTTGCCCACGGCTACCTGGGCCAGAGCTTCTTCTCCGAGCACTCCAACCAGCGCACCGATGCCTATGGCGGCAGCTTCGAGAACCGTAGCCGCTTCCTGCTGGAAACCCTGGCGGCGGTGCGTGAGGTGTGGCCGGAAAACCTGCCGCTGACCGCGCGTTTCGGCGTGCTGGAATATGACGGGCGGGATGAGCAGACGCTGGAGGAGTCCATCGAACTGGCGCGCCTGTTCAAGGCCGGTGGCCTGGACCTGCTGAGTGTCAGCGTGGGCTTCACCATCCCGGATACCAACATCCCGTGGGGCCCGGCGTTCATGGGGCCGATTGCCGAGCGCGTGCGGCGCGAGGCGGGGTTGCCGGTGACCTCGGCGTGGGGCTTTGGTACGCCGCAGTTGGCCGAGGCGGCGCTGCAGGCCAGCCAGCTTGACCTGGTGTCGGTGGGGCGTGCGCATCTGGCCGACCCGCATTGGCCGTATGCGGCGGCCAAGGAGCTGGGTGTGGACAAGGCTTCCTGGACCTTGCCAGCGCCGTATGCGCATTGGCTTGAGCGTTATCGCTGAGTGACCGTAGGGGCTGCTGCGCAGCCCCATCGCCGGCAAGCCGGCTCCCACAGAGCAATCACGGCGCTGTACCTATGGGAGCCGGCTTGCCGGCGATGGGGTCGCGCAGCGGCCCCTCAAAACCGATCGATCCGGTAAGCCGCCACCCCCGCCACCTGTTCCTGCTCAGCCAACCGCCCCACCCACTGCGCCGTCACCGCCGCCTGGGTCAGGCCCAGGTGCTGATGCCCGAACGCCAGCAGCACCCGCCCATCACACACCCGGTCGATCACCGGCAGCGAATCCGGCAGCGAAGGCCTGAACCCCATCCACGGCGTCGCCCCCTCCATCCCCAGCTCCCGCGTGAACAGCCCCTTGCTCAGCCGGTGCAACTGCCACGCCCGCTGCATGCTCGGCGGCGCGTCCAACCCTGCGAACTCCACCGTGCCCGCCAGCCGCAGCCCGCCCGTCATCGGCGTCATGATGAACTTGCGCTCCAGCGAGGTGACCGCAAACGGCAGGCGCTGATGCTCACCTGGCAACATCAGGTGGTAGCCACGTTCGGTGTCCAGCGGCACACGCTTGCCGGTCAGCGCCGCCGTCAGTTGCGCGGAGTGGGCACCACAACTGACCAGCACCTGGCGCGCACTGAATGTGCCCTGGTCACTGCTGAGCTTGACGCCGTTGGCGTCCAGGTGCCCGCCATCGACCTGCGCCTGCACGAACCGCACGCCACTGGCCTTGGCCGCCTCGAACAGTTCGCAAACCACCCGGTAGGGGTCGAGAAAATGCCCGGTACGCGGGAAGAACAAGCCACCCAGGATCGATGCACTCAACTGCGGCGCCGCGCCATGCACGGCATCGCCCGACCACATGTCCACCGCCACGCCCTGCTGCTGCATGCGCGCGCGCAAGGCGTTCAGCGCCTGGCGCGACTCGGGCCGCTCGAACACCAGCAGCGAGCCATCCTCCTTGAACAGGTCACTGCGCCCGATCGACCCGAGCAAACGCTGCCAGGCGCCAAGGCTGCCTTCGTTCAGCGTGCGGATGCCGGCCACGCTGCGCTGGAACGGCGCCGGGCGCAGGTTGAGCAGCAGCCGGGTGAACCAGGGCAGGGCCTTGGGCAGGTACTTCCAGTCCAGCCGCAGCGGGCCCATCGGGTCCAGCAGCATGCGCGGCAGGCGCTTGAGGATCGACAGGTCGGCGATGGGGAACACCTGCTCGGTGGCCAGGTGCCCGGCATTGCCGTAGGACGCGCCGTGGCCCGGCGCCTGGCGGTCGATCAGCAGCACCCGGCGGCCCTGGCGGGCCAGTTGCAGGGCGCAGGCGACGCCGACGATGCCGGCGCCGACCACGGCAATATCGGTTTCAAAGGAGGCATCGCGCATGGTTCAGCGTTCCCGCTTGCCGTCGAGCAAGCGCTGCAGCTGCAGCGGGTTGCCGTGCTTCAACGCCTGCGGCAGCAAGGCGTCCGGGAAGTCCTGGTAGCACACCGGGCGCAGGAAACGCAGGATCGCCGCCGTGCCCACCGAGGTGCTGCGGGCATCGGAGGTGGCCGGGAACGGCCCGCCGTGGACCATCGCATCGCACACTTCCACACCGGTTGGCCAACCATTGACCAGGATGCGCCCGGCCTTGCGCTCCAGGGTCGGCAGCAGGGCGCGGGCGCTGTCCAGGTCGCCGTCGTCCAGTTGCAGGGTGGCGGTCAGCTGGCCCTCCAGGTGCTCGGCAACCTGGCGCACCTGCTCGTCGCTGGCACACGCCACCACCAGCGAGGCGGCGCCGAACACTTCGGCCTGCAGCGCCGGGTCGGCGAGAAACGCACTGGCCTGGGTGACGAACAGCTGCGCCTGGCACTGGTTGGGGCCGTGCGGCGGCTGGCCGCTGGCCGCGACCTGGGCGTTGGCGTTGTCGGCCAGGGCGGCGGTGCCGGCGGCATAGGCACTGTAGATGCCTGGCGTGAGCATGGTTTGCGCCGCAGCCTGGGCAACGTGCTCGCTGGCGGCGGCAATGAAGCGTTGCAGCGCCGGCCCTTGGCGGGCGATGACCAGGCCGGGGTTGGTGCAGAACTGGCCCGCGCCCTGGGTGAGCGAGGCGACGAAGCCTTGCGCCAGTGCTTGGCCACGGGCTTGCAGCGCCGCGTCGAAGAGGAACACCGGGTTGATCGAGCTCATCTCGGCATACACCGGAATCGGCTCCGGCCGCGCCTGGGCGGCCTGGCACAAGGCGATGCCGCCGCTGCGCGAGCCGGTGAAGCCGACCGCCTTGATGCGTGGGTCGCTGACCAGGGCAATGCCGACTTCACGCCCCGCGCCATACAGCAGCGAGAACACGCCTTCAGGCAAGCCGCACAGCTGCACGGCGCGCGCCACGGCCTGGCCGACCAGTTCGCTGGTGCCGGGGTGGGCGCCGTGGGCCTTGACCACCACCGGGCAGCCGGCCGCCAGTGCCGAGGCGGTGTCGCCACCGGCCACCGAGAAGGCCAGGGGGAAGTTGCTGGCGCCGAACACGGCGACCGGGCCCAGGGCCACCTGGCGCTGGCGCAGGTCGGCGCGGGGCAGGGGCTGGCGCTCTGGCTGGCGATTGTCGATGCGCACATCCAGCCATTCACCGTCGCGCACCACGCGGGCGAAGGTGCGCAGTTGCGTGCAGGTACGGCCGCGCTCGCCCTGGATGCGTGCCTTGGGCAGGCCGCTTTCGGCCACGGCGCGGTCGATCAGGGCATCGCCGAGCGCTTCGATCTGTTCGGCGATGGTTTCAAGAAATGCCGCACGCTGCTCCAGCGACGTTTCGCGATAGGGGTCGAACGCTGCCCAGGCCAGGGCGCAGGCCTGGGCCACGTGTTCGCCGGTGCCGCCGGCGTAAGCGGGTTCGAGCTTCTGGTTGGTGGCCGGGTCGATGGCGTGGATGGCTGCTTGGCTGCCGGGCACGGCGCGCTGGCCGATCAGCAGGTTGCCTGTCAGGGTCATGGGGCGTCCTTAATGCGGGGGTTCGAGAAAGCGGGCCGCTGAGCGGCCCATCGCCGGCAAGCCGGCTCCCACAAGGTCATTGCAGGTTTCATGTGGGAGCCGGCTTGCCGGCGATGGGGGTGTACTGCGGCCCTCGAATCAGGCCAGGTTCTGCTCGGCCGACCAGTTGGCGTACCAGCTGCGGAACAGCGCGTACTGCTGCTCGGCGTAGTTGCGCTGGGCATCGGTGAGCACGTCGGTCTCATTGAAATGCAGGCTGTACTCGCTGTCGCCGTTGAGCACCATCAGGTGCTTGTAGTACAGCACCAGGTCGCAACCTTCATCGAACGAAGAAAGCACCGCCAGCGCCGACTCCAGCTCGCGGGCCTGGCGGCGGGCGCGGGCATCGCCCTTGGCCGCCTGCTTGCTCAGGCTCACCAGCTGCAGCACTTCGCGCGGCAGGGCGTTGCCGATGCCGGTGATGGCGCCGGTGGCGTTGCAGTTGACGAAGCCGTGCACCACCTGGGTGTCGACGCCGACCATCAGGGTCACGTCGTCATCCTTGGAGGTGATGTGCTCGGCGGCGTAGCGCAGGTCGGCGCCACCGCCGAACTCCTTGAAGCCGATCAGGTTCGGGTATTCGCGGCGCAGTTCGAAGAACAGGTCGGCGCGGGTGGCGAAGCCGTAGTAGGGGCTGTTGTAGATCACCGCCGGCAATTTCGGCGCGGCCGCGAGAATGGCCGAGAAGTGGTGCTTCTGGGCGATCAGCGAGGCGCCGCGCGACAGCACGCGGGGGATGACCATCAAGCCGGCGGCGCCGACCTTGGCCGCGTGGGCAGCGTGGGCCACGGCTTCGCGGGTGTTCACCGCACCGGTGCCGACGATGGTCGGGATGCCGGCGGCCACCAGGCGCGCCACGCCTTCCTGGCGTTCGGCCTCGGTCAGCAGCGGCCAGTCGCCCATCGAGCCGCAGTACACCACCGCGCTCATGCCCGCTTCGATCAGCTCGCGGCCCTTGCGTACCAGGGCGTCGAAGTCCGGGGTGCGGGCGGCGGTGCACGGGGTCATCAGGGCGGGCATGCAGCCGGTGAAGATGTTGTCGCTCATGGGTGTCACTCCTTGCAGTATTCAGTCAGGTGGCGAAGAAAAGGCCTCGGGCGCTCAGATGCCCCAGGCAAACGGATCCTGTTCGTCGATCAGCAGGGTGCTGTCGGCGGTCATGTAGGCGCGGCCGGTGATGAACGGGCGAATGTGCGCGCCTTCGCGCTGGTAGCGGCCGTGGAACTGGCTGCCGGTGATGCTCGCCTGGACCCAGGTCTGGCCCTCGGCGAGCTTGCCGTCGGCGGCCAGGCAGGCCAGCTTGGCGCTGGTGCCGGTGCCGCAGGGGGAGCGGTCGTAGGCCTTGCCGGGGCACATGACGAAGTTGCGGCTGTTTGCGTTGGGGTCATCGGCGAACAGCTCGACATGGTCGATCAATGCGCCGTGTTCGCCGGTGATGCCCTGGGCTTCGAGCGCCTTGAGCATGGCCCAGGTGTACTCGGTGAGGGCTTCGCGGTTGGCCAGTTCGATGCGCTGGCCGTGCTCGGACACCAGGAAGAACCAGTTGCCGCCCCAGGCGATGTCGCCGTGGACCACGCCGTGGCCTGGCACTTCGACCGCTACCTGCTGGCGGTAGCGGTAGGCCGGCACGTTGCCGACCGTGACCGCGCCGTCTTCATGCAGGGTGGCGGTGACCTGGCCGACCGGGGTGTCGATCTTGTGCTCGCCCGGCTGGATCAGGCCCAGGTGCTGCAGCGAGGCGACCAGGCCGATGGTGCCGTGGCCGCACATGTTCAGGTAGCCGGCGTTGTTGAAGAAGATCACCCCGCAGGTGGCATCGGCCGACACCGCCGGGCAGTACAGCGCGCCAACCAGCACGTCGTTGCCGCGGGGCTCCAGCAGGCAGGCGCGGCGCCAGTGGTCGTGCAGTTCGCGCAGCTCGTCGCGCTGCTCGGCCATGCTGCGGCCGGTGAGGGTGGGGAAGCCTTTGAGCACCAGGCGGGTAGGTTCGCCGCCGGTGTGGGAGTCGATCACATGAACGTGTTTCATGGGCATGTCCATTTCAGAGAAGGTCAGGAGGCGACGGCGGCAGGGCGCTGGCCGGCGTAGCTTTCGCCGCTGGCTTCGCTTTCGTCTTCGCCTTCCAGGCGCACCAGGTGAGCCGGCACGCCGGTGGCGGCGCCCCAGTAGTAGATGCCCAGGGCACAGGCGGCCACGGCGAGGGTGTCGAACGGGTGGGCAAGCACGCCCAGGCCGCCGAAGCTGCCCAGCCAGGACAGCAGGATGGTCACGGCGTAGAAGCCGATCAGCCAGGCCGAGGAGCGCACTTGCTGGGCCAGCGACAGGTGCTGGGTGGGCACGAAACGGGCGCACAGCAGGTACAGCACGAACATCACGATCTGCAGCGCCAGCAGCCACGACACGGTGTTCCAGCCAGACCAGTAGACGATCAGCGCAGCGATGATGAACGACAGCGGGCCGAGCACGCCCATGCCCATGACCCGGAACGGGCGCGGCATGTCCGGTGCATTGCGGCGCAGGGCGGCAACGGTGACCGGGGCCACGGCGTAGCTCAGCACCAGGGCGGCGGACACCACGTTGATCAGCGCTTCCCAGGACGGGAACGGCAGGGTCCAGAACACCGACAGGCCGAAGGTCAGCCACAGGGCAGGGCGCGGGATGCCGGATTGCGCGTCGATGCGGGTGAAGTAGCGGAAGAAGGTGCCGGTTTGCGCCCAGCCATAGATCACCCGCGGGGTGGCGTTCATGTAGATGTTGCCGCAGCCGCTGGGCGAGATCACCGCATCGGCCACCACCAGGTAGGCCAGCCAGCCCACGCCCAGGGCCAGGGCGATGTCACGGTAGGGCAGGGCCAGTTCCTTGGTCACGGCGGCCCAGCCGTTGCTCAGCATCTCGGTCGGCACGCTGCCGAGGAAAGCCAGTTGCAGCAGGGCGTAGATCGCGGTGGACAGCAGCACCGAGAGGATCAGCGCGATCGGGATGGTGCGCTGCGGGTTCTTCACTTCGCTGGCCACCGAGATGATCGGCGTCAGGCCCAGGTAGGCGAAGATGATGCCGCCGGCCGACACTGCCATTTCCACACCGGACAGGCCGAACGGGGCAAACCCCTGGACCTCGAAGTTTTCCGGCTTGAAGAAGGTGAACAGCACGCCGATCACCAGCAGCGGCACGATGAACTTGAACACGCTGATCAGGTTGTTGGCCTTGGCGAAGGTTTTCACGCTGCGGTAGTTGAGGAAGAAGAACAGCCCCAGCAAGGCGAACTGCACCAGCCAGCCGAGCACGGTGGGGTCGCTGGAGCCGGCCTTGGTCAGCCCGGGAAACCACGCCGCGGCGTACTGGCGGGAGGCGACCACTTCGATGGCGATCAGGCTGGAGAAGGCGATCAGCGTGATGAAGCCCATCAGGTAGCCGAGCAGCGGGCCGTGGGAATACACCGGGTAGCGCACCACGCCGCCGGCACGCGGCAGGGCCGCGCCGAGCTCGCAGTAGACGATGCCCAGCAGCAGCACGGCAAAGCCGCCGAGGAACCAGGAAAGGATCCCGGCCGGGCCGGCGATGGCCGACACGTGGCTGGCGGCGAACAGCCAGCCGGAGCCGAAGATGGCGCCGAGGCCGATGAAGGTGAGGTCGAGCAATGACAGCTGTTTCTTGAATTTGCCTGACATGGGTGCGCCTTTTTGTAGGTTTTGGATAGGCAGGTCTGATGTCACGTGATGCGGCGTTACCGCCGCGCTCTTGTAGGCATGGGGCGGCTTGCGTGGGGCATAGAGTGAACCTGGCGGGGGTGGGGGTTCTTGATGGTTTTCTGCAGGGAGGATGACGAAATCGGCACAGTTGCAGAAAAGGCTGGTGGCCGGGTGGGCCCGCTGGATAGGCTGGAGGGCCTGTAGGGGAAGGGCTGGAGAGATGTGTTGGGCGTGCTGGCGCCATCGCCGGCAAGCCGGCTCCCACCTGTGATCCTGTGATCCTGTGATCTTGGACCTTGGACCTTGGACCTTGGACCTTGGACCTTGGACCTTGGACCTTGGGTCTTGTGACCCTGTGACCCTGTGGGAGCCGGCTTGCCGGCGATGGCGGCGGTAAAGACAACAGAGAACCGACAGATGACAACCGAGCCCCTGGCAACCCTCTACCACAACCTCGCCGAACACCGCCCCGCGACACTCGAGGCCCTGCTGGCCAGCGTCTCCCTGCTGCTGCCGATTCTCGACGCCATCCCCAACGCCGCGATATTCATCAAGGACCCGCACGCCCGCTACGTGCTGGCCAACACCACGCTGGTGCAGCGCTGCGGCCTCAAGCGCCTGCAGCCGCTGCTGGGCAAGACCAGCGCCGAAGTCTTCCCGGCGCAACTGGGCCCCGGCTACACCGAACAGGATCGCCGGGTGCTGCAACAGGGCCTGGTGCTCGAAGACCAGCTGGAGCTTCACCTTTATGGCAGCCGCGAACCCGGCTGGTGCCTGACCCACAAGCGCCCGCTGCACAACCCCGCGGGCGAGATCATCGGCCTGGTCGGCATCTCCGTCGACCTGCAGTCAGCCGCCGACACCCACCCCGCCTACCAGCGCCTGGCCGCAGTGGACGAACACATCCGCCAGCACTTTCACCAGCCGATCAGCATGGGTGAACTCACCCGCATCGCCGGGATTTCCGTGGCGCAACTGGAGCGCTACTGCAAGCGGGTGTTCCACCTCACGCCGCGGCAGATGATCCACAAGGCCCGCCTGGAAAACGCCCACCGCCTGCTGCACAGCGAGCTGCCGATCACCGAGGTGGCACTGCAGTGCGGCTACACCGACCACAGCGCCTTCAGCCGGCAGTTCAAGCAATTGACGGGGTTTACCCCGCGGCAGTACCGCCAGGCGACGGCGACTCAGAGGGTTTGAAACAGCGCACGCGCCTCGTCAAAGCACTGCTCAGCAATCGCCGAACGCGGCTCGCTGCGGCGCAGCAGCAGGCCGACCGGGCTGTGGATGCTGGCGTCGGCGATGGGGATGATGCGCAGGTGTTCGCTCAGGTCTTCCAGGCCGAAGTTCAGCGGCATCACCGCGCAGCACACGCCGGCGGTGATGGCCTGGACCAGCTGGAAGCTGGAGTCGCTTTCCAGCACTGCCATAGGCTCCAGCCCCCGGCTGCGCAAGCTCAGGTCCAGCGACTGGCGGTAGTGCATGCCCTTGCTCAGCAGCCCCAGCGGCAGATTGGCCAGTTCGCTCCATTGCAGTTCGGCGGCATCGAGCTGGAAGTGCCGGGTGTCGTACAGCAGGCCCATGGTGGTGGTGCCCAGTTCGATCACTTCGAAGAAGCCGGCGTTGACCTGGTCCAGGTAGCAGATGCCAAGGTCCAGCTGGTTGCGGCTCAGGCCGTCCATGATCTGCTCGGTGCTGTGGGTGCTGAGCTGGAAATGCAGCTCGGGGTATTTTTCGCGCAGCGGCATCAGCAGGTTCATGGTGTTGAAGCTGGCCAGGGGCACGCTGCCCAGGCGCAGGCTGCCGACCACCTGGCCGCGGCAACTGGCGGCCTCGGCTTGCAGGCCGTCATGGGCGGCGAGCAGGGTGCGGGCCCAGGCCAGGATGCGCTCGCCAGCTTCGGTGAAACCCTCGAAGCGCTGGCCGCGCTTGACCAGCATCAGGTCCAGCTCGTCCTCCAGGTTGCGCAGGCGCATGGACAGGGTCGGCTGGGTGATGTGGCACAGCGCCGCGGCCTGGCCGAAGTGGCGGGTCTGGTCGAGGGCGATGAGGAACTTGAGCTGCTTGATGTCCATGGGGCTGCCTGGGGTGGGGTGTACAGACCTTAACCAAGTCTGCGATAGATGTCATTGATCGGCCAGTTCGCCATATCGATTGGACGCCCTGGCGCCGTGCCTCTAGCGTTGCGGCACAGCCCATTCAAGGAGCCATCCCGTGCGCGTCAAACCCGACGCGGTCTTCGTACCGCTCAACATCGCCGTGCTGACTGTCAGCGATACCCGCAGCTTCGACAACGACACCTCCGGCGAACTGCTGGCCAACCGCTCGGTGCAGATCGGCCATCGCCTGGTGGCGCGGGTGCTGCTCAAGGACGACCTGTACAAGATACGCGCCCAGGTCGCCACCTGGATCGCCGATGACGAGGTGCAGGTGGTGCTGATCACCGGCGGCACCGGCTTTACCGGGCGTGACAGCACGCCGGAAGCGGTGCAGTGCCTGTTCGACCGGCATATCGACGGTTTTGGCGAGTTGTTCCGCGCCCTTTCGATTCTCGACATAGGCTCTTCGACCGTGCAAAGCCGCGCCCTGGCGGGTATGGCCAATGGCACGCTGGTGTGCTGCCTGCCGGGCTCGACCGGCGCCTGTCGCACGGCCTGGGAGGGGATTCTGGCCGAGCAGCTGGATGCACGGCACATGCCGTGCAACTTCGTGAAGCATTTGAAGCCGATTCAAGCTTGCCAGAGCCGTGGTTGACTGTAGCGGCCCTATCGCCGGCAAGCCGGCTCCCACAGGAAATCACTCGCCTTGAGCTGTGGGAGCCGGCTTGCCGGCGATAGGGCCTTCAGCTCAACACATAATCCACTGGCAGCAACGCCGGTGGCAGCGGCTGCACCTCCAGTGCCCCCAGCACATCCCGCTCGACCGTGCGCACCATGGCATCGAGTGGCAAGTCGTTTTCGTCGCGCCCGAACGGGTCCTCCAGCTCATTGCCGATCGCATCCAGCCCGAAGAACGTATAGCCGACGATGGTGGTGAACAGCGGCGCCAGCCACCCCAGCGGCTCGGCCAGGGCAAATGGCAGCAGCAGGCAGAAGATGTAGATGGTGCGGTGCAGCAGCAGGGTATAGGGGAAGGGCAGCGGCGTGCCCTTGATCCGTTCGCAGGTGGCCTGCACCTCGGTCAGGCCGGCCAGGCGTTGCTCCAGCAGGGTATAGCGCCATTCGCTGATGTGCTGCTGCTCGGCCAGGCGCGAGCACTGCTCGCCAATCTCGCGCAGGATGCCGTCGCAGACGTTGTGCTCGGCCACCGGCGCGTTGCCCTTCAGCCAGGGCCGCGCGGCGCGGCTTTCGTCCTCGTTGCGCAGGCGCGCACTCAGTGCGTGGGCAAAGCCGCACAGGCTGCGCAACAGCTCGGCGCGCAGCGGCGCATCGGCGATCACCGTGCTTTCGCGCACGAACGAGCGCGTCTCGATGATCAGCTTGCCCCACGCCTTGCGCCCTTCCCACCAGCGGTCGTAGCAGGCGTTGTTGCGAAAGCTCATGAAGATCGACAGCGACAGGCCGAGCAAGGTGAAGGGCGTGGCGCTGACCGGGTAGAAGAACGCCGGGAAGTGGCGCTCGACCAGCACGATCAGCGCGGCCAGCAAGGTGACCATCAGGCAGCGCAGGGCAATGCGCTTGACGATCGACCCTTTGAGGGTGAACAGCACGCGCAGCACATCGGGATTGGGGTGGACGATCATGGAAATCCAGAGGCAGCGGGTCAGCCGCCAGTCATGTTCATGAAGCGCAGGATTTGCACATCGCCACCTACCTCGAAATGGTGCCGGTAGGGTTTGAGGTGCAGCGAGTCGCGGATGGCTTTTTCCAGCCGCTCGGGGTTGCCCGGGTGAGCGCGCAGCACTTGCTTGAGGTCCACCGAATGCTCGTTGCCCAGGCACAGCAGCAGGCGGCCCTCGACGGTCAGCCGCACGCGGTTGCAGGTGGCGCAGAAGTTGTGGCTGTGCGGCGAGATGAAGCCGACCCGGGTGTTCGCCGCTTCGGCCAGGCGCCAGTAGCGCGCCGGGCCTTGTGACGATTCGGTCGACTCGATCAGGGTGAACTGCTCGGCCAGGCGCTCGCGCACTTCATCGCTGGAACAGAACGACTCGCCACGTTCGTGCTCGCTGATTACGCCAAGGGGCATCTCTTCGATGAAGGTGATGTCCAGCTCGCGGTCGATGGCAAAGCGCACCAGGTCGACCAGCTCGTGGTCGTTGCGGCCCTTGAGCACCACGCAGTTGAGCTTGATGCGCTGGAAGCCCGCGCGGCGGGCAGCGTCGATGCCGGCGATCACCTGCTGCAGGTGGCCCGTGCGGGTCAGTTGCTTGAAACGCTCGGTATCGAGGCTGTCGAGGCTGATGTTCAGGCGCGACAGCCCGGCATCGAACAGCGGCTGGGCCAGGCGCCCGAGTTGCGAGCCGTTGCTGGTCATGCACAGTTCGCGCAGGCCGGGCAGGGCGGCAATGCGCCCGCACAAGTCGACGATGCCCTGGCGTACCAGCGGCTCGCCACCGGTGAGGCGTATCTTGCGGGTGCCCAGGGCGACGAAGCGCTCGGCCACCTGGAACAGCTCTTCGAGGCTGAGGATCTGCTGGCGCGGCAGAAACTGCATGTCTTCGGCCATGCAATAGACACAACGGAAGTCGCAACGGTCCGTCACCGACATCCGCAGGTAGTCGATTTTGCGGTTGAAACCGTCGATCAGGGGCCGGAGGGTCTGTTCCACGTGGGGGCTCGAAAGGGTTGAGGTGTAAGGTCCAAGCTATTACCTGTGGGCGCCCCCGTCAAATTGCTTTGCCCGACTATTCGATCAGTCTCCTCTATCACGGCTGCAGGCGCCGAAATCCGAGGCCTGCAGCGCGCCCCTGGGCCATCATCGAAACGGCCTATCAGGCTGTAAGCCATATCGATTGGACGCGCTTGTGCCGGCCTCCATAGGCTGGAAAAAAGCACCGGGCTACACGACCCGCTGCACTTTTCCATGCCAGCGTGAGGATTTACCGCATGAGCCAGGACCAACACATCCGGGACTACAAAGGCCCCGCCGCCGGCTGGGGCGCGCTCAAGAGCGTGACCAAGAGCTGGCTGGGCAGCGAGAACGCCTTCAAGAACCTGCGGGCGATGCTCAAGACCAACCAGAACGGCGGCTTCGACTGCCCGGGCTGCGCCTGGGGCGAGTCGCCGGAAAGCGACATGGTCAAGTTCTGCGAGAACGGCGCCAAGGCAGTGAACTGGGAGGCCACCGGGCGTTCCGTGGACCCGGCCTTCTTCGCCAAGTACAGCGTCAGCGCCTTGGCCGAGCAGACCGACTACTGGCTCGAGTACCAGGGCCGCCTGACCCACCCCATGCGCTACGACGCCGCCACCGACCATTACGTCGAAACCAGCTGGCAAGAGGCATTCGCCCTGGTCGCCAAGCACCTGCGCTCGCTCGACTCGCCCGACCAGGCCGAGTTCTACACCTCGGGCCGGGCCAGCAACGAGGCGGCGTTCCTCTACCAGCTGTTCGTGCGCGCCTACGGCACCAACAACTTCCCCGACTGCTCGAACATGTGCCACGAAGCCAGTGGCGTGGGCATGTCGGAAACCCTTGGGGTCGGCAAGGGCACCGTGGTGTTCCATGACCTGGAGCTGGCCGATGCGATCTTCGTCATCGGCCAGAACCCCGGCACCAACCACCCGCGCATGCTCGAACCGCTGCGCGAAGCGGTCAAGCGCGGTGCCCAGGTGGTGTGCTTCAACCCGCTCAAGGAGCGGGGCCTGGAGCGGTTCCAGCACCCGCAGCACCCGTTCGAAATGCTCAGCAACGGCTCCGAGCCGACCAATACCGCCTACTTCCGCCCGGCCCTGGGCGGCGACATGGCCGCCATGCGCGGCATCGCCAAGTACCTGCTGCAGTGGGAGCGCGAGGCCCAGGCCAAGGGCGAGCCCGCGGTGTTCGACCATGCCTTCATCGCCGAGCACACCAGCGGCGTGGATGCCTACCTGGCGGCGGTGGATGCCACCTCGTGGGTGCACATCGTCGAGCAATCGGGGCTCACCCTGGCCGAGATCGAGCTGGCCGCGCGCATGTACCGCAAGGCCGAGCGGGTGATCATGTGCTGGGCCATGGGCGTGACCCAGCACCGCCATTCGGTGCCGACCGTGCAGGAGCTGGTCAACCTGCAGCTGCTGCGGGGCAACGTCGGCAAGCCGGGCGCCGGGCTGTCGCCGGTGCGCGGCCACAGCAACGTGCAGGGCGACCGCACCATGGGCATCGACGAGAAGCCCAAGGCGGCGCTGCTCGATGCCCTGGAAAAACGCTTCCAGTTCCGCGTACCCCGCGCCCACGGGCACAACGCGGTGCTGGCGATCAAGGCCATGGAAGAGGGGCGGGCCAAGGTGTTCATCGGCCTGGGTGGCAACTTCGCCCAGGCCACGCCCGATACCCCCCGCACCCACGCGGCCCTGCGCAACTGCGCGCTGACCGTGCAGATTTCCACCAAGCTCAACCGCTCGCACCTGGTTACCGGCGCCGATGCGCTGATCCTGCCGTGCTTGGGCCGCACCGAAATCGACCTGCAGGAAGATGGCCCGCAGGGCGTCACGGTGGAAGACACCTTCAGCATGGTGCACATTTCCCATGGCCAGCTACGCCCACGTTCGCCGCACCTGCGCTCGGAGCCGTGGATCGTTGCCGGCATGGCCAAGGCCACCTTGGGCAACGCGCCGATCGACTGGGAGTATGCGGTGGCCGATTACGGCCGGATTCGCGCCATGATCGCCGATGTCATCCCAGGCTTTGCCGATTTCAACGAGCGCTTGCAGCACCCCGGCGGGTTCCACCTGGGTAACAGCGCGGCCGAGCGCAACTGGCGCACCGCCACTGGCAAGGCGCGTTTCAGCCCCAGCGCGCTGCCGGAGCAGCTGGTCAACGCCAAGGTGCTGGCGCGCGGTGACAAGCCCGACCTGATCCTGCAGACCATGCGCTCGCACGACCAGTACAACACCACGTTGTACGGGCTGGACGACCGCTATCGCGGGGTGTTCGGGCTGCGTGAGGTGGTGTTCGTCAGCGAGGCGGACATTCGCCGGCTGGGCTTCGAGCCGGGCGAGCAGGTGGATTTGGTGTCGCTGTGGGAAGACGGCGTGGAGCGGCGGGTGTCGGGGTTCCGGCTGGTGCCCTATGACATTCCGGATGGGCAGGCGGCGGCGTATTACCCCGAGACCAACCCGCTGGTGCCGTTGGACAGTTATGGCGAAGGGACCTACACCCCGACTTCCAAGTTCGTGGCGATTCGGTTGGAGAAGGCCAAGCCGGGGAATCGGATCGAGGCGGTGCTGGCGGCTGACTGATTGGTTGCCTGTACGGGCCCTATCGCCGGCAAGCCGGCTCCCACAGGGATCAAGGTGTGCACTTTACCTGTGGGAGCCGGCTTGCCGGCGATAAGGCCTCTGGTCAGGCGCGATGCACCGGAAAGGCGGTGGTGTACTTCATCTGTTCCATGGCAAAACTCGAAGTAATGTTGGAAAGCCCATCGGTACTGGTAATCAGCTTCTTGTAGAACCGGTCATACGCCGCAATGTCCCCCACCACCACCCGCAGCATGTAGTCCCAGTCCCCGGACATCCGATACACCTCCATCACCTCCTCGAAGCCCGTCACCGTCGCGGCAAACTGCTCCAGCCAGGCGCTGTCGTGGCGCTGGGTCTTGAGCTGGACGAACACGGTCAACCCCAGCCCCAGGCGCTCGGGGTCGAGCAGGGCGACGCGGCCAAGGATGTAGCCGTCTTCCTCCAGGCGCTTGACCCGCTTCCAGCACGGCGTGGTCGAGAGGTTCACCGCTTCGGCCAGGTCCTTGAGCGAGATCGAGGCATCGCGCTGGAGCAGGGTGAGGATGTGCTGGTCGAAGCTGTCCATATCGATCGGGAACCGGTAAGAAAATTATTCCAGAGACTACCCCAGCGGCAGAAAATTTTCCTGCGCCGGCGGGCGTTGCCGCAGCCTGTGGTTGTGCGATAGTTGCAGCCTCATCACCACTGCCTAATGGGCCTGACCATGTCCGACAAGCCGCGCAATTTCGCCACCCTTGCCATCCACGCCGGCGAGCAGTCCAGCGTCGCCGACAACGCGATCTTTCCACCGATCTACACCGCCAGCTCCTACATCAAGCGCAGCCTCGACGATAACCCCGAGTACGCCTACAGCCGCGTCGGCAACCCCACCCGGCATGCCTACGAAAGCTGCGTGGCGGCGCTGGAGCAAGGGGTGGGCGCGGTGGCCTGCGCCTCCGGGGTCAACGCCACGGCCACGGTGCTGGAGCTGCTGCCCAAGGATGCCCACGTGGTGGTGATGAACGGCGTCTACGGCGGCACTTTCCGCATCCTCGAAGACTATCGCAGCCGCACCTCGGGCCTGACCACCACCTACGTCGACCTCAACGACCTGGAGGCGGTGGCTGGCGCCATCAGGCCGGAAACCCAGCTGATCTGGATCGAGTCGCCAACCAACCCCTTGCTGCACCTGGTCGACATCAAGGCCGTGTGCGACCTGGCGCGGGCGCGGGGCATCCTCACCTGCATCGACAACACCTTCTGTTCGCCCTGGAACCAGCGCCCGATCACCCTCGGCGTGGACCTGGTGATGCACTCGGCGAGCAAGTACATCGGCGGCCACTCCGACCTGACCGGCGGCGTGGTGGTGGCGGCAAACGACGCGCTGCTGGCGCGCCTGCGCAAGATCAGCATGGCGGTGGGCGCCATCCAGGGCCCGTTCGACTGCTACCTGGCGCTGCGCGGCCTGAAGACCCTCGACGTGCGCATGGAGCGCCAGTGCGCCAATGCGCTGCAGGTCGCGCGTTTTCTAGAGAGCCATCCGCAGGTCGAGCAGGTGTTCTACCCGGGGCTGGAGAGCCATCCGCAGCATGAACTGTGCAAGCGCCAGATGCGCGCAGGCGGCGCGGTGGTGGCGATGAAGGTCAAGGGGGCTGACCGGGCCGCGCTCAATCGCCTGGTGGAGGCCTTGGGCATCTTCGTGCTGGCCGACTCGCTGGGGGGCGTGGAAAGCATGATCAACCACTCCTGGAGCATGTCGCACAACTCCCTGAGCCCGGAGCAGAAGGGCGGCATGGGGATCAGCGAGAACCTGCTGCGGCTGTCGGTGGGGATCGAGGACTATCGCGACTTGATCGAGGACCTGGATGGCGCGCTGAAGGCTTCGGCTGGGGTGTGAGGGGCGCGGGCCCCATCGCCGGCAAGCCGGCTCCCACAGAGCTGGCTTGCCGGCGACAGGGCCGGTTGATTCAGCAGAAATCCATCAGGACTTGGGCGGATGAATGATCCGTTCGATCTTGTCCTTGATCAGCAAGCGCTCCTTGCGCAGGCGATTGACGGCGTCGTCGTTGGTGCCATTGCCTTCGGCGGCCACCACCTCCTTGTCCTTGGCGTTGTATTCCTTGTGCAGCGCATGCAGCGCGTGGTCCTTGTCCATCAATGCCTGGAATGCATCAGCGGTAACGTGCAAGTCAGCGAGCAGATCGTGCGGAACTGGCATTTCTTCACCTCTGTCAGGGTTGTCGTTAAGGTCCTGAGCATTGAGGATAGCCGCCTTTGCGCCGCTGGGGGACTGGGGTGGGCTGTCGCATCCCCCCTCACGCCTGCCTGCGCCAAACTCCGTGTGCCGGCTGAATGAACGCTGAACAAACTTCAGTCATTGGGTGAAAAGCGCCGTTTCACGGATTTGTTGGCGTCTTTTTCACAAAAAATTGATGGCGTGCTTTCTAGAGTGCCGCAACTTTCCCACGGTGCCGTCTGCCCGGGGGGTTGATAATCACTCTTGATTGCGAACACCAATGCTCAACTTCAAATCCCTGCGGACTGAATGGGTCACGCTGCTGGCCAGCCTGTACCTGCTGATCGGCTTCAACATGTTTCTCTGGGAGCACCTGCAGCAGGTGGTGCCCGCGGGGTTGCCGGGCCTGTGGCTGAGCTTGGCGTTCGCCGCGCTGATGCTGTTCGCGTTCAACCTGATATTGACCCTGTTCGCCTTCCGTTATGTATTGAAACCGCTATTGATCATCTTGTTCATGAGTGGCGCCGGTGTCGCTTACTTCATGAACCAATATGGTGTGCTTATTGATTCGGGCATGTTCCGAAACATGGCCGAAACCAATGTGGCGGAAGTACGCGACCTGATGTCGTTCAAGTTTGCCGCTTATATCCTGTTGCTTGGCGTACTGCCGTCGGTGCTGCTGTGGAAGGCACCGATCGCCTACCGCGCCTGGCACCGCGAAGTGCTGGGCAAGCTGGTGGTCAGCGGTGCTTGCGTGGTGGCCCTGGGGGCGGTGGCGCTGATCAACTATCAAGGCCTGTCGTCGCTGTTTCGCAATCACCATGAACTGCGCCTGATGCTCACCCCGAGCAACATCGTCGGTGCCTCCATCGGTTATGTCAGCGAGCGCGTCGGCACGGCAGCGCGGCCGTTCCAGAACTATGGCGAAGATGCCAAGCGCGATACCGCCTGGCAGCACCATGAGCGCAAGTCGCTGACCGTGCTGGTCGTGGGTGAAAGTGCGCGGGCAGACCATTTCGGCGTGCTCGGCTACGACCGCGACACCACCCCGAACCTGGCCAAGGAGCAAGGCCTGCTGGCGTTTTCCGATGTGCATTCGTGCGGCACCGAAACGGCCGTGTCGGTGCCGTGCATGTTCTCCGGCATGGGGCGCAAGGATTACGACGCCCGCGTTGCGAAGAACCGCGAAGGCCTGCTGGACATCCTCCAGCGCGCAGGCCTGGCGGTGCAATGGCGGGATAACCAGTCCGGTTGCAAGGGCACCTGCGACCGGGTGCAGTTCATCGATGTCAGCAACCTCAAGGACCCGGGCCTGTGCGCCAACGGCGAATGCCATGACGAGATCCTGCTGCAGGGCCTGGGCGAGCTGATCGACAACCTCGACAAGGACACCGTGCTGGTGCTGCACCAGATGGGCAGCCACGGCCCCGAATACTTCAAGCGCTACCCCACCGCTGGCGAGCGCTTCACCCCGGTGTGCCAGAGCAACGCCCTGAACCAGTGCAGCGAGCAGGAGATCATCAACGGCTACGACAACACCCTGGCCTACACCGACAAGGTGCTGTCGTCGCTGATCGACACCCTGCGCAGCAAGCAGGACAAGGTCGACACGGCGATGATCTACCTGTCCGACCATGGCGAGTCGCTGGGCGAGTACAACCTGTTCCTGCACGGCACCCCTTACGCCATCGCCCCGGAGCAGCAAAAGCACGTGCCGCTGCTGACCTGGTTCTCCGACAGCTACAAGGAAGACTTCGGCCTGGACACCGACTGCCTGGCCAAGCTCAGCGATGCGCCGCTGTCGCAGGACAACCTGTTCCACTCGATGCTCGGCCTCTTGCAGGTGCGCACCGAGGTCTACCAGCAGTCGCTGGACATGTTCGCCAGCTGCCGGCCGTGGCTGGCGGCCAAGCGCTGATTCAATCCTTCGCGCAGCCCATGGACGGCGCGGCGGTCGCCAGGTTTCACCCACAGTGCCCGCGCCGTATATACTGCGCGCCAATGTTAGTGGGAGAGCCTCGTGGCCATCGAAATACACTGGATCCGTGACGACCAGACCCTGGCCGAAGGCTGCCGCAAGTGGCGTCAACTGCCCTTCGTGGCCGTCGACACCGAATTCATGCGGGTCGACACCTTTTACCCCAAAGCCGGCCTGATCCAGGTCGGCGACGGCCAGTGCGCTTTCCTCATCGACCCGCTGCTGATCAGCGACTGGCAGCCGCTGGCCGACCTGCTCGACGACAGTGGCGTGGTCAAGGTGCTGCATGCCTGCAGCGAAGACCTCGAGGTATTGCTGCGCCTGACCGGCAAGCTGCCACAGCCGCTGTTCGACACGCAGCTGGCAGCCGGTTACCTGAACCTGGGCTTCTCCATGGGCTACTCGCGCCTGGTCCAGGACGTGCTCGGCATCGAGCTGCCCAAGGGTGAAACCCGCTCCGACTGGCTGCAGCGCCCGCTGTCGGAAACCCAGGTGAGCTACGCCGCCGAGGATGCCGTGCACTTGGCCGAGCTGTTCGCCGCCCTGCGCCCGCGGCTGTCCGACGACAAGTACGCCTGGGTGCTGGACGACGGCGCCGAACTGGTTGCCGCGCTGCGCCGTGAAGTCGAGCCGCAGACCCTCTACCGCGACGTCAAGCTGGCCTGGAAGCTGAGCCGTCAGCAACTGGCCGTGCTGCGCGAACTGTGCGCTTGGCGCGAGCGCGAGGCCCGCAGCCGCGATGTGCCGCGCAACCGCATCCTCAAGGAACACTCGCTGTGGCCCATGGCCAAGACCCAGCCGGACAACCTCTCGGCGCTGGCCAAGATCGAAGAAATGCACCCGCGCACCATCCGCCAGGACGGCGCCCAGCTGCTCGAGCTGATCAAGCGCGCCGCCAGCCTGCCGCCTGAGCAGTGGCCGCCGGCGCTGCCCGAGCCGCTGCCGATCGAAGCCTCCGGCATCCTCAAGCGCCTGCGCGCCATCGGCCAGGCCGAAGGCGAGCGCTTAGGGATTGCCCCGGAGCTGATGCTGCGCAAGAAAACCCTGGAAGCGCTGCTCAAGAGCGGCTACCCCCATGGCCCCTATCAACTGCCCGATTCGCTGCGCGGCTGGCGCCGTGAGCGGATGGGCCAGGCCCTGCTGGACGACCTGGCAGGCGCTGGAGAAACCCGATGAAACGTATCTGCTCGATCTACAAGAGCCCGCGCAAGAACGAAATGTACCTCTACGTGCTCAAGGCCGAGGGCCTGGAGCGCGTGCCCGAAGCGCTGCTGCCGTTCTTCGGCACCCCGGTGCACGCCTTCGACCTGGTGCTCACGCCCGAGCGCAAGCTGGCCCGCGAGGACATCGCCAAGGTGCTGGAGAACCTCGACAACCAGGGCTACCACCTGCAGATGCCGCCGCAGGACGATGACTACATCGAGCACCTGCCCGAAGAGCTGCTGCGCCGCAACGACCCTGCCTGACCATGCGCGTTCTGATCGCTGAACACAGCCACGACCACTACGCCCAGTTGCTCGCCGAAGCCGCCCCTGAGCTGCAAATCCTCACCAGCGGCGACTCGGCCGAACTGGCCAGCCAGGCCCCGCAGTGCCAGATCTGGCTGGGCCAGCCAGACTTGCTGGCCAGCCTGCTGCGCCAGGGCCACAAGCCGGCCTGGGTGCAGTCGACCTGGGCGGGCATCACGCCGTTGCTGGCCGAAGGCCTGCCGCGTGACTACCGGCTGAGCCGCGCGGTGGGCATCTTTGGCCAGGTCATGGCCGAGTACATGCTCACCTACATGCTCGGCCACGAGCGCGAAGTGCTGTCGCGCCTGGTCAGCCAGGTCGAGCGGCGCTGGGACGACCGCCCCGGGCGTACCCTGGAAGGGCGCAAGGTGCTGATCGTCGGCACCGGCGACATCGGCCAGCGCGTGGCCGAATTCCTCGTGCCCTTCGGCGTGAGTGTGTACGGCATCGCCAGCAGTGCCCGCAGCCAGGCGCCGTTCGTCGAGGTGGCCGGGCTGTGCGAGCTGCCGCGCCTGGTTGGCGAGGTGGACTATGTGCTCAACCTGCTGCCGGATACCCCGGCCACCCATGACCTGTACGATGCGGCCATGTTCAAGCGCTTCCAGCCCACGGCCCTGTTCATCAATGCCGGGCGCGGCGCGGCGGTGGTCGATGCCGACCTGGTCGAGGCGTTGAAGGAGGGGCACCTGGCGGGTGCGGTGATCGACGTGTGCCGGCAGGAACCGCTGCCGCAGCGCCACCCGTTCTGGACCGCCTGGGGCTTGTTGCTGACCGGGCACAGCTCGGCGCCGACCTCGCCTTCGGCGATGGTGCGGTTGTTCGTCGAGAATGTGCAGGCTTATGCGGCGGGGCAGCCATTGCGTGGGGAAGTGGATTTTGCCAAGGGTTACTGACTTGTAGTGGTTGTACTGGCCCTATCGCCGGCAAGCCGGCTCCCACAGAAAACCCCACAGGTAATCAGTGGAGCATCTGTGGCAGCCGGCTTGCCGGCGATAGGGCCAGTACAGGCAGCATCAAATCACAGGCTGAAATCACCCTCGGCCGCCAGCTCGCTCAGCGGCTTGCGCGGGCTCGGCACTTCGCGCGCCTGCAGGGCTTCGTCCAGGCTTGCCTTGTCACCCAGCTTGCCAATGGCCACCATGGCATGCAGCTCATAGCCCTCGGGCACCTTCAGCTCGCGGCGCGCCAGGTCCTGGTCAAAGCCGGCCATGCCGTGGGTGTGCCAGCCGCTGATGCTCGCCTGCAGTGCCAGGTGGCCCCAGGCGGAGCCAGTGTCGAAGGTGTGCCACAGCGCAGGCTTTTCCTCGCTGGCGCCAGGAGCGGCGAAGGTGGTCTTGGAAATCACCAGCACCAACGCCGAGGCCTGTTGCGCCCAGCTGCGGTTGAACGGCACCAGCAGGTCCAGGTAGCGTGCCCAGTTTGGCGTGTCGCGGCGCGCATAGAGGAAGCGCCAAGGCTGCGAGTTGTAGGCCGAAGGCGCCCAGCGCGCGGCTTCCAGGAAGCTCAGCAGGGTCTCTTCGCTGATCGGCTCGGCGGTGAAGGCCCGTGGTGACCAACGGTTGATGAACTGCTCGTTGATGGCGTAATCGGCGATGCGTGGGGTGGCGCTCATGGCGGCTCCTGCAAATGGATGGGAAACGCTGCACGCTACTGCGTCCTCCCGTTACTGACAAGCGGTCTGGCGTTGCCCAATGCCAGGCTCTAGACTGGCGCCGCCGCGCGCCGCGGCCCCCGGATGAACCCAGGAAACCCGTGTGATGATCGCTGAAAGCGCGCCGTTCTGGCGGCGCAAGACCCTCGAACAACTCGACCCGCAGGAATGGGAGTCGCTGTGCGACGGCTGTGGCCTGTGCTGCCTGCAGAAGCTCGAGGATGAAGACGACAACAGCGTCTATTACACGCGCATCGCCTGCAAGTTGCTCGACCGCGACACCTGCCAGTGCAGCGACTACCCCAACCGCTTCGCCCAGGTGCCCGATTGCATCCAGCTCACCCCGGGCAAGGCCGACCAGTTCAAGTGGTTGCCGAGCACCTGCGGCTACCGCCTGGTCAGCGAGGGCAAGGACCTGCCGGCCTGGCACCACCTGGTCTGCGGTGACCGCAAGCAGGTGCACGAACAGCGCATATCCCAGTCGGGGCGTATGCTCAGTGAACATGAAGTGGATGAAGACGACTGGGAAGACCACCTGATCTTCCGCGCCAGCTGATCGCGCTGGCCCGTCGCCTCTGGGGAACAAGGAGTTTCAGTATGCGTTGCCAGCTGTTGCTGTTCCTGGGCCTTCTTGCCTGCACGCCGGCCTGGGCGAAAAAAGTCGACCTCGATTACCAGGTGCGCCTGTTGCCCGCCAGCGGCCAGGCCGAAGTACGCCTGACCCTGGCTGAGGGCAGCGCGGTGCGCAGCCTGGATTTCGACCTGGGCAAGGCCAATGCCTACAGCGGTTTTCAGGCTGACGGCCAGTGGCAGCAGCAGGGCGAGCGGGGTGTCTGGCACCCGGCCGCAGGCAAGACCAGCCTGAGCTACCGGGTCAAGCTGGACCAGAAGCTGCGCAGCGGCGCCTACACCTCGCACATGACGCCCCATTGGGCGCTGTTCCAGGGCGAGCAACTGGTGCCCCCGGCACGCCTCGACCAGCAGGACGGCACCGAGCTGGTGGCGCGCCTGTCGGTGGACCTGCCCGAAGGCTGGAAAAGCATCGAAACGGCCTGGCCGCGCATCGGCAAGGACAAGTTTCGCATCGATGACGTATCGCGCCTGTTCGACCGCCCGACCGGCTGGATGCTCGCCGGCAACCTGGGTAGCCGCCGCGCGCGCCTGGGCGAAACCGACGTGACCGTGGCCGCGCCAGTGGGGCAGGGCATGCGGCGGATGGACAACCTGACGCTGCTGACCTTCATCTGGCCGCAGTTGCAGGCGGTGTTCCCGCGCAACCCGCCGAAGCTGCTGCTGGTCGGTGCCCGTGACGGCATGTGGCGCGGGGCGATGGCGGCCAACGGTTCGCTGTACCTGCACAGTGGCCGGCCGATGGTCAGCGAGAACGGCAGCAGCCCGTTGTTGCGCGAGCTGGTGCAGTTGTTTGCGCAGATTCGTGTGCGCGACAACAGCGACTGGCTGGGCCAGAGCCTGACCGACTACTACGCCAATGAGCTGTTGCGCCGCGCCGGTGGCATCAGCGATGACCGCTACCAGGTGTGGCAGGCGCGCTTGCAGAAGCAGGGCGCCAAGGTCACCCAGCTGCGCGGCGGCCGGGCCAGCCCGGCGCAGGTGGCGCGGGGCGTGCTGCTGCTGCAGGCGCTGGACAAGGAAATCCGCATCCACACCCAGGCCAAGCGTTCGCTGGATGATGTGACCCAGGCGCTGATGCGCCTGCCGAGTGTCAGCACCGAGGAGTTCGTGCAGATCAGCGAGAATGTGCTGGGGCGGCGCTCGGAGGTGTTGCAGAGCAAGGCGCTGCAATAGGTGGCCCCTATCGCCGGCAAGCCGGCTCCCACAGGGATTGGGGTGTGCTCGGTACCTGTGGGAGCCGGCTTGCCGGCGATAGGGCCAGTACAGGCAACCCCCTCACTCGCCGGTTACGCTTATCCCGCGAGTAGCCGCCCGGGCACTGCGCTTGAGCGCCTCCAGCTCCGCCGCACTGCGCTCGATGTCCGAGCGCAGGCGGTGGTACTCCTGGCGATGGCTTTGCCACCAGGCCTTGGTCGAGCAATGCCCGCTGACCCCACGCGCCAGCGCCAGGCCGCCGACCACCACCTGCAGCATGCCCACCAGGCCGCCATGGCGCAGCCCCTTGGTAACCATCAGCGCACCGCCGGCCAGCGAACCGAGCCGTTCCAGCCCGTGGACATTGTGCTCCGAAGCCCCCGGAGCGGAATGGATATCAAGCATGGCAAGGCCTCCCTGTGATGTGTAAGCAGCTGACCCCCGGCCGACGGCCGCCGTTCACTCTGCCTGCATCAATGGGCGCCCGCGCTTACTTGAACTTCGGCCCCGAACGGGTATTGAGCCCCTTGGCCAGGCGGTCATACAGCACCACATTCACCGTCGCGGCCAGGTTCATGCAGCCTTCGGTGGGGATGTAGATCGTTTCTTCGCACCACGCCCGCACCTCGGCACTCAAGCTGCCGTCTTCGGGCCCGAAGATGTAGATGGCGCGGTCCGGGTGAGTGTACTCGGGCAGCGGCCGGGCGCCTTCGACCAGTTCCACGGCCACCGGCGTGCAGCCCAGGGGAATGATGCGTTGCAGGTCGTCGATGCCGATCAGCGGGATGTCGTAGTGCACCCGCTTGGTGTCGGTGACGAAGTCGCGTGCGCGCTCATAGCGCTTGCCGGTGTAGAACACCGAGTTGACGCCGTAGCAACCCGCTGCGCGCATCACCGAACCGACGTTCTCTGCAGACTTGGGGTTGAACAGGCCGATGCAGCTGTACCGTTTGTTTGCCACGTGCCGGGGCCTTTCGCAAAAAAAGCGCGATTATACGGGCTAGCCGGCAGCAGCGGGGGGCGGGAAGTATCGACGGTCAGTCTTTCTTGAGCATGCCGGCCAGCGCGGCGAACGGGTTGTGGGTGGCCTTGGCGATGCTCGGGGTGCTGGTGGAGCCTTCGCTGAAGTACTGCTGGTCGGTGTAGCGCGAGTGCTCGTTGTCGTGGCAGTACAGGCACAGCAGCTCCCAGTTGGAGCCGTCCTGGGGGTTGTTGTCGTGGTTGTGGTCACGGTGGTGCACGGTCAGCTCGCTCAGGCGCTTGCCGGCGAATTCGCGGGCGCAGCGGCCGCACACGTGCGGGTACATTCTCAGGGCCTTGTCGCGGTAGCCCATCTCCTTGTCGCGCTTGGCGTCGGCGAGGATGCGGTCGAGGCGGGCGGTGGCGGCGGAAGTGGAAGCCGAGCTCATGGTGTTTCCTTTGTTCTGATCAGGCATGTGACGGTTATGCCGATGAGTCTAGCGCGCTTGCCGTGCAGGCGGACAGGCAAAATCAGCATAAACGGCGTAGCCTGTAGGAAGGTTCCCGACAGGAGGTTGCTGATGTTGCATGCGATCCTCGCCGCGCTGCTTGCCGCCGCCGTGCCTCTGGCCGAGGCGGCGAGCACGCCACCGCGCTTGAACACACCGGTGCCCGGTGCGCCGGGCACGCCAACGCCCACGCCTTACCCGCAAATCACCCCGAGCACGCCGCCCAAGGCCTATGGCAACCAGCCCGGCGCCCCGCTGCTGCCGCCCATGCCGGTGCCGGGGCCGCCCAGGGACCAGCCCTTGCCGGGGTTGCGCCAGGAGCCGGCAAAACCGCCGGCCGAGGACGATTAGAGCGACAGCCGCTGGCCATCCTGCATGCGCAGGCGTTTGGACAGCGCCACCGCCAGGGCGCGGATGATCCGCGCGGCGATGCGCGGTGCTTCGTTGAGCATCTTTTCCAGCGAGTCCTTGCCCAGGGTCAGCAGCTGGCAGTCGCTGGCGGCCACACAGCTGGCCGAGCGGCGCTCGCCGTCGAGCACGGCCATTTCGCCGAACGCCCGGCCACTGCGCAAGGTGGCGATTTCCACCGGCTGGCCGTTGCCATCGGCCTTGCGCACGCTGACCCGGCCGCGGTGCAGGATGCACATGAAGGTGCCGGCGTCGCCTTCGTTGAAGATGACTTCGCCTTCGCTCATGGCGGCCAGGCTGAAGTAGCCGGCGGCGGTGTGGAAGTCGGCGAGCTGGAGGGTGTCGAACAGGCCGCAGTCCATGAGCATGTCGCGGATTTCGGTGCTGAGGTGGGTTGGGTCGGGCATGGGGTGTTCTTCTTGGCGGGGTGACCAGAGGGTTTGGGGCCGCTTTGCGGCCCTTTCGCGACGCAAGGCCGCTCCTACAGGCGGCGTTGTGTGGCGAAACGAGGGCAAAGCCCTCGCCGCCTCGTATGACAACAAAAAACGCGTTTTACGCCACGCCCAGCTCATTGAAGACGAACGCATATTCCAGCGCCACATCCCGCAGCCCCTGGTAGCGCCCGCTCATGCCGCCGTGGCCGGCGCCCATCTCGGTCTTGAGCAGCAGCAGGTTGCTGTCGGTCTTGAGCGTGCGCAGGCGCGCCACCCACTTGGCCGCTTCCCAGTACTGCACGCGGCTGTCGTTGTAGCCGGCGACCACCAGCATGGCCGGGTAGGCCTGGGCGCGGACGTTCTCGTAAGGGGCATAAGCCTTGATCCGCTCATACACCTCGGGCTCCTCGGGGTTGCCCCATTCGTCATACTCGGTGACGGTCAGCGGCAGTTCGGGGTCGAGCATGGTGTTGAGCACATCGACGAACGGCACTTCGGCGATGGCGCAGCGGAACAGCTCCGGGCGCTGGTTGAGCACCGCGCCCATCAGCAGGCCGCCGGCACTGCCGCCACTGATGGCCAGCCGCGCCGGCGAGGTCACGCCCTGGGCGATCAGGTGCTCGGCGCAGGCGATGAAGTCGCTGAAGCTGTTGTGCTTGTTCTCCTGCTTGCCGGCGCGGTACCAGGCCTCGCCCAGCTCGCCGCCACCGCGCACATGGGCGATGGCAAAGCCCACGCCGCGTTGCAGCAGGCTCAGGCGGGCATGGGAGAACCAGGGGTCGAGGCTTTCGCCATAGGCGCCGTAGCCATACAGATACAGCGGCACCGTCTTGCCCAGGTCCTGCTTGCGGCGTACCAGGCTGATCGGCACCTGGGTGCCATCGGTGGCACTGGCCCAGAGGCGCTCGCTGACGTAGTCGTCGGCATCGAAATCGCCCAGCACCGGGGTCTGCTTTAGCACCACCTGCTCACCCGTGGCCAGGGTCAGCTGGCGCACCTGCGCCGGGCGGTTGAGCGCCTCGTAGCGCAGGCGCACACGGCCGCTGGCGAACTCCAGGCTGTCCTGCACGTACAGGCTGTAGGCCGCATCGGGCAGCTCGACGCGGTAGCTGGCAAGGCCCTGGGGGCGCACTTCGATGATCGGCAGGCCGCCTTCGCGCAGGCTCAGGGTGAGGGCGCCGGCATTCAGGCTCAGGCCTTCGAGCATCACCTGGGGGTTGTGCGTCACCAGCAATTGCCACTGCGCGCGGGCCGGCACCTGCTCGGCCGGGGCGTGGTACAGCGCGAAGTTGATGCCGTCCTGGTTGGTGCGGATGAACCAGCGCCACTGGCCGTCGAGCCGGCCGTGGTCGGGGAAGTACTCGTGGCCTTCCTCTCGCGGCGCCAGGCAGGTGAAGGTGGCCTGGGGCGTGTGCGCATCGAGCACCCAGGCTTCGCTGGTGGTCTTGCTGTTGAGCAGCAGCACCAGCTGTTGCTCCGAGCTTGCGCGGTAGCAGTGCAGGAAGAAGCGGCCGTCGGGCTCTTCGAACACGGTTTGCGCGTCGGCCTCGCCCAGGGTGTGGCGGCGCAGGCGCCAGGGCCGGTGGGTGTCGTCCAGTTCGGCGAAGAACAGCGTCTGGTTGTCGTTGGCCCAGGTCAGGCTGCCGTCGCAGTCGTCGAAGGGCAGGGTGGTCAGCGCGCCGCTGGTCAGGTCCTTGACGTACAGGGTGAAGATTTCGTCGCCGCTGGTATCCAGGCTGTAGGCCAGCAGGCGGTGGTCGGGGCTGATGCTGAAGGCGCCCAGCGACAGGAAGCCGCCAGCGGCCAGGGCGTTGGGGTCGAGCAGCAGCTGCTCCTGGCTTTCGTCCACGGTGTTGGAATCGTCGGCCGGGCGCGGGCAGCGGTAATGGCGCGGGTACTCGTCGCCTGCCGTGGTGCGGGTGTAGTACAGGTACGGGCCCCAGGGCGAGGGCAGCGACAGGTCGGTTTCCAGGATGCGGCCCTTGATCTCTTCGAACAACTGCTCGCGCAGTGGCGCCTGGCCGGCCAGGCAGGCCTCCTGGTAGGCGTTTTCCGCCTGCAGGTAGCCGAGCACATCAGGGGTGTCGCGCTGTTGCAGCCAGGCGTAGGGATCGGCGCCCTGGTCCTGGCGGGCGATGGGGGGCTGGAGCGCGTTGGGCATCGGGGATCTCTTGGCTGGGGGGCGCCTGCGCCCGGAAAAGTGTTTATCATAGGCATCTCTTTGCCTGGCTTGCACGATCACCATGACCGAGAACGACTATACCCTCGCCTGGGGCCTCTATGCCGTGGCCGCCCTGGGCTGCCTGTGGGTGGGTTTCAAAATCACCGGCTGGATGTGGCGTTGGCTGCGTGAGCCGCTGCGGGTGATCCTGGCGGTGCTGCTGCTGACCCCGACCGTGGTCGACCCGGCCAAGGATGCCGTTGCCCCGGCCATCGCCATCACCGCCCTGGACCTGGCCTTCAAGGTCGGCAACAACGCCTGGCGGGCGATTTCCGACTTCGCCATGTACGGCATGATCGCCTTTGCCCTGTACCTGCTGTTCGTGCTGCTGCGCTGGCCGCTGGAAAAACGCGCCCGCGAGCGCCGCGCGCAGGCCGAGGCCAATGCCCAGCGCCAGGCCGCCGAGGACGCCCGCCTCGAAGCCGGCGCGCCACTGGCCGCCGAGCGCCACGACCGCTACCGCGATGACCCGCCACCCGCTGCGCCGTCTGGCGGGCGTGGCCGGGTCGAGCCGCGGTTGTAGGCGGAGGCAGCGAACATGTGCGAACTGCTGGGCATGAGCGCCAACGTCCCCACCGACATCGTCTTCAGCTTCACCGGCCTGATGCAGCGCGGTGGCCGCACCGGCCCGCACCGTGACGGCTGGGGCATCGGCTTCTACGAAGGCCGCGGCCTGCGCCTGTTCCAGGACCCGGCCGCGAGCAGCGAGTCGGAAGTGGCCAACCTGGTGCAGCGCTACCCGATCAAGAGCGAGGTGGTGATCGGCCACATCCGCCAGGCCAACGTCGGCCGGGTGTGCCTGTCCAACACCCACCCGTTCGTGCGCGAAATGTGGGGCCGCAACTGGTGTTTCGCGCACAATGGCCAGCTTGGCGACTTCAAGGGCGAGGCCACGTTCTACCGGCCGGTTGGCGACACCGACAGCGAGGCCGCCTTCTGCGACCTGCTCAACCGCATCCGCGCCGCCTTCCCCGAGCCGGTCGAGGTGGAACAGCTGCTGCCGGTGCTGGTCGAAGCCTGTGCCGAGTATCGCGGCAAAGGCGTGTTCAACTGCCTGCTCAGCGACGGCGACTGGTTGTTCTGCTTCTGCTCGACCAAGCTGGTCCACATCACCCGTCGTGCGCCGTTCGGTGCTGCGCGGTTGAAGGATGTCGACCTGATCGTCGATTTTCACACCCAGACCACGCCCAACGACGTGGTCACGGTGATCGCCACCGAGGCCTTGACCGAAAACGAGACCTGGCGGCGCTACGAGCCCGGCCAATGGGGCTTGTGGCGGCACGGAGAATGCGTTTCGCAAGGCCAGAGCTAAGGACGCTGCATGTTCAGAAGTTACCTGCGGTTGCTGCTGTTCACCGTCGGCCTGCTGGCCGGCATCCAGGTGCCGGGGCTGGTCAAGGACTACAGCCAGCGGGTGGAGGCGCACCTGTTCGAATCGCGCCAGGCGCTCGATGGTTTCAAGCAGACCGCCGAGCGCTTCTTCAATGGCGACCTGCAGGCGTTGCTGCGTCACTACCGCAGCAGTGACGACCCAGTGTTCAACAGCGATGCCAACAGCATCGAAAGCCTGATGATCCGCAACCAGTTGCTGGAGAACGAGTGGCAGGCGCTGCAGGGGTCGTGGCTGACCACCACCTGGCATGTGCTGGTGCAGCCGGACCCGCAACTGCGCGAGGAGACGCTCAAGGGCTACAGCTACCAGATCCTGCTGGTGCCGGAGGCGATTGGCTGGGGCGTGGGTGCGGGGTTCGTGCTGGCGTTGGTGGTCGAGAGCCTGTTGCTGGGGATTGGCTGGGTGATCCTGGGTGGGCGGCGCAAGGCGGTGAAAGAGAGCTGGCGCTGACTTATCGCTGTGCCAGTAGCGGCCCTATCGCCGGCAAGCCGGCTCCCACAGGAACACCACTGTTCTCAAGTGCAGTGATTTACCTGTGGGAGCCGGCTTGCCGGCGATAGGGCCAGTACAGCCACCGAAAACATCTCAGACCAGCACAATCCGCTGCCCGCCCACATCCCGCGCATAGCGCTCCAGCACCTGCCGGCACACCCCGACCACCTCATCCACCAGCGCCACCCCGGTCTGCCAGGCCACCACCAGCTCCAGGCTCGGCGGCGGTTGCAACCCCTCCAGCAGCACCAGCTCCCCGCGGCCCAGTTCCGCATCCACCAACGCCGGCGGCAGTGCGCCAATGCCAAAGCCATCGCGCAGCAGGCGGGTGATCGCCGCCACCGAGTTCACACAGTTCAAGCGCGGGCTTTCGGCACCCGCGCCCTGCAGCAGGCTGAGCACTTCCTGATGCGGCCGCGAGTTCTTCGAAAAGGTCACGATCCGCTCGCGGCCAAGTTCCGCCAGCGAGGCGTAGTCGCGGTGCTGGGCAGAGCCTGCGGCCACCACCCAGCCCATGGGGTAGCGCGCCAGGTCCAGGCTGCGAATCGACTGCTCGCGCAAAAGGTCGGTCTGCAGGATCACATCGAGAAAGCCTTTTTGCAGCTGTTCGCGCAAGTTGAGCGCGGTATCGGCCACCAATTCGATCTCCACCTGCGGGTAACGCTCGCTCAGCTCGGCCACCAGCGCGCTCATCCAGGTATGAATGACGGTGTCCATCACCCCCAGGCGAATGCGCCCGACCTTGGCCCGGTCGCTGTCCAGCGACTGCTTCATGGCCTTGGCGGTATCGAGCATGCGTTCGGCGTACTCCAGCACCTTGGCGCCTTCCGGGGTCAGGCTGACGCCACGTGAATCGCGCAGCAGCAGCTTCACCCCAAGGTCGGCCTCCAGCGCTGCGATGCGGCTGGAGACCGAGGCCTGGGTGGTGAACAGTTTCTCGGCGGTGAGGCGAAAGCTTTTCAGCCGGGCGACCCAGACGAAGGTTTCGAGGAAGCGAAGGTTCATGATCAGTTTTTCTTGTTCCAGACCGGCGGTTTTTCTCGTTGGACGCATCTTGCGCGGGCTCTGAACAATGATGCCCAGGCCGCGACGCCAGACGTCGCCCATAAAACAATACCAACAAGCCGAGGCAAGCATGAACCCGACCGGCGTGCAGCAGCAGGTTTCGCCCTCATCTTCCAGCGGGCCTTTCGCCTGGTACCGCGACATCGACTCCCAGCAACGACGCACCTTCTGGAGCTGCAAGATCGGCTATGGCCTGGACGGCATGGACACGCAGATGCTCAGCTTCGTCATCCCCACGCTGATCATGCTGTGGGGCATCAGCACCACCGAAGCCGGGCTGATCCATACCAGCACCCTCATTGCCTCGGCCATCGGCGGCTGGGTCGCCGGCATCCTCTCCGACCGCATCGGCCGCGTGCGCACCTTGCAGCTGACGGTGCTGTGGTTCGCCTTCTTCACCTTCCTCTGCGGCTTTGCCCAGAACTACGAGCAACTGCTGATCGCCCGCACCCTGATGGGCTTTGGCTTCGGCGGCGAGTGGACCGCCGGGGCGGTGTTGATCGGCGAGGTGATCCGCGCCCAGGACCGGGGCAAGGCGGTGGGCATGGTGCAGGCCGGCTGGGCGCTGGGCTGGGGGCTGACGGCGATCCTCTATGCGCTGCTGTTTTCCTGGTTGCCCGCAGAGCAGGCCTGGCGCGCGCTGTTCCTGCTCGGGCTGGTGCCGGCGATCTTCGTGATCTTCGTGCGCCGCCTGGTCAAGGACCCCGAGGTGTATCGCCAGGCCAAGGCAGTGGAACAGGCCCAGGCACCTGCGCACTTCTACGAGATCTTCGCCCCCGGCATGCTCTGGACCACCGTGCGTGCGTCGTTGCTGACCACCGGCGCGCTGGGCGGCTACTACGCCATCACCTCGTGGCTGCCGACCTTCCTCAAGAACGAGCGCGGCCTGAGCGTGCTGGGCACCGGCGGCTACCTGGCGATGGTGATCGTCGGCTCCTACGTGGGCTACGTGATCAGCGCGTATCTATCCGACCTGCTGGGGCGCAAGAAGAACTTCATCCTGTTTGCCGTGGGGTCGTTCGTCATCGTGCTGCTGTACACGCAGATGCGCGTCAGCGACGACCTGATGCTGTGGCTGGGCTTCCCCCTGGGCTTCTTCGCCTCGGGCATCTTCAGCGGCATGGGCGCGTTTCTCACCGAGCTGTTCCCCACCCGCATCCGCGGTTCGGGGCAGGGCTTTTGCTACAACATCGGCAAGGTGATCGCGGCGCTGTTCCCGCTGCTGATCGGCCTGCTCAGCCAGAAGGTATCGCTGGGCCTGGGGATTGGCGGCTTTGCCGCGGTGTCTTACGGTGTGGTGATCCTGGCGGCCCTGAGCCTGCCGGAAACCCGCGGCAAGCAACTCAAGGCGAGCTAAGGTAGGCACATGAACATCGACACGGGAGCACGCCAGGTGAAACGCCTGCTACTCAATTGCGACATGGGCGAAAGTTTCGGCAGCTGGCGCATGGGCCTGGATGCCGAGGTAATGCCCTACATCGACTGCGCCAACATCGCCTGCGGCTACCATGCCGGCGACCCGAGCATCATGCGCCGCACGGTGGCCCTGGCGCTGGAGCACGGCGTGACCATCGGCGCGCACCCGGCCTACCCGGACCTGGTCGGCTTCGGCCGCCGCTCCATGGCCTGCAGCCCTGAAGAAATCCGCGACCTGCTGCATTACCAGATCGGTGCCCTGGACGGCATCTGCAAGGTGCTCGGCGGCCGCGTAGCCTATGTGAAGCCCCATGGCGCGCTGTACAACGACATGATGGCCGACCCGCTCAAGCTGCGCACCGTGCTGGAAGCCGTGGCGGCCTATGACAGCGGCCTGCCGCTGATGCTCATGGCCACCGCCGACAACTGCGCGGCCCAGGCCCTGGGCGATGAAGTCGGCGTGCCGCTGTGGTTCGAGGCCTTCGCCGACCGCGCCTACACCGCCAGCGGCCACTTGGTCTCGCGGCGCCTGCCGGGTGCGGTGCATCACGACCCGGCATTGGTGGTCGAGCAGGCCGTGCGCCTGGCCCGCGGTGAAACACTGGTGGCCGATGATGGCAGCGCGTTGAAGCTTGCCGCCAGCACCCTCTGCGTGCATGGCGACAACGACAGTTCGGTGGCGGCCGTGCGCCAGATCCGCCAGGCCCTCGATGCGCTGGAGGCGCGATGAAGCTGCGTATCGAGGTGGTGGCCATCGACAGCCTGATGGTGCGCCTGTTCGACCGTATCGACGAAGCCAACATGCCCTGGATGCTCGCCGCCAGCCAGCGCCTGAGCGCGGCGTTCGGCGTGCATCTGCTGGACCTGGTGCTGTCGTACACCACGCTGATGCTGCAGTTCGACCTGCCGCCAGGCGAGGCGCGGGCGCTGATCGGCCAGGCGCTGGACGGCCTGCAGGCCGACACCGGCAAAGGTGGCCGGCGCCATGAAATCCCGGTGTGGTACGACGCCAGCGTCGGCCCGGAACTGCCGGTGCTGGCCGCACGCAGCGGGCTGAGCGAAGCCGAAGTGATTCGCTTGCACAGCGAGCGCGAATACCCGGTGTTCGCCCTGGGCTTCGCCCCCGGCTTCGGCTTCATGGGGCTGGTCGACGAGCGCCTGGCCAGCCCGCGCCTGAGCACGCCACGCAAGCGCGTGGCGGCCGGCAGCGTGGGTATCGCCGAACGCCAGACGGCGGCGTATCCGGCGGTATCGCCGGGTGGCTGGAACCTGATCGGGCGCACGCCGGTGCGCCTGTTCGACCGCGAACGTGAGGGCTACAGCCTGCTGCAGCCGGGCGACCGGGTACGTTTCGTGGCGGTGTCGCGGGCCGAATTCGTGGCCTTGGGCGGTGATGTGGAGGTGCAGGCATGAAGCAATTGCAGATCGAGGCCAGCACCGCCTTGTGCCAGCTGCAGGACGCCGGCCGCTTTGGCGTGCGCCACCTGGGGGTGACCCAAGGTGGGGCGCTGGACTGGGTGGCGATGCATTGGGCCAACTGGCTGCTGGGCAACCCGCTGGGGGCTCCCGTGGTCGAGGTGGCGCTGGGTGGTTTTGCGCTGGTAGCCGAGCAGGATTGCGTGCTGGCGCTGGCCGGGGCAGACCTGGATGCGCGGGTGGATGATCAGCCACTGCTGCCATGGCGCAGCTTCAGCCTGGGCAAAGGGCAGCGCTTGACCCTGAAGCAGCCAAGGCAAGGTGTGCGGGCGTATCTGGCTGCCCCGGGCGGATTCGTTGGTGAGGCTGTGCTGGGTAGCTGCGCTACGGTCGTGCGCGAAGAACTGGGGGGTATCGATGGGCGAGGGGCCGCGCTAGCCAAAGGGCAGATGATCTCCTTTGCCGGTGGTTCGCCGGCCTTGCGCGAAGTGCCGGTGGCCCTGTGCCCGAGCTATGTGGCCAAGCCCGTGCTCGACCTGGTGATGGGCGCGCAGATCGGTGACTTCAGTGGCACCAGCCTGTTCGAGGCCTTCAACCGCGACTGGACCCTGGATAGCCGCGCCGACCGCATGGGTATCCGCCTGTTGGGGCCGCAGTTGGTCTACCAGGGCGCGCCGATGATCTCCGAAGGCATTCCGCTGGGGGCGGTGCAGGTGCCGCCGGATGGGCAGCCAATCGTGTTGCTCAATGATCGGCAGACCATTGGCGGCTATCCGCGGCTGGGGGCGTTGACGCCGTTGGCGTTGGCGCAGCTGGCGCAGTGCATGCCGGGGGCGCTGGTGCGGTTCAGGGCGGTGGTGCAGGAGCAGGCGTGGCGGGAGCAGCAGGCGTATCTGCATCGTTGGCGGTGAGGCTGCTGGCCCTATCGCCGGCAAGCCGGCTCCCACAGGGATTGGGGTGTGCTCGGTACCTGTGGGAGCCGGCTTGCCGGCGATAGGGCCGGTACAGTCGGCAACTACTTGGACAGGTAACGCATCCCTTCCTCCAACCCCTGCAAGGTCAGCGGGTACATCTTGTCCTCGATCAGGTCCCGCACCAGGTGCGTCGATGCGGTGTATTCCCAAGCCTGCTTCGGATAAGGGTTGATCCAGATGACCTTCTTGAATTTCTCCATGAAACGCTGGATCCACACATAACCGGCTTCTTCGTTCCAGTGCTCGACGCTGCCACCGGGCTGGGTGATTTCGTAAGGCGCCATGGCCGCGTCACCGACGAACACGACCTTGTAGTCATCGCCGTACTTGTGCAGCAGGTCGAAGGTGGAGAAGCGTTCCGAGGTGCGGCGCAGGTTGTTCTTCCACACCGATTCATACACGCAGTTGTGAAAGTAGTAGTACTCCAGGTGCTTGAACTCGGTCTTGCACGCCGAGAACAACTCTTCGCAAACCTTGACGTGGGCGTCCATCGAACCGCCGATATCGAACAGCAGCAACAGCTTCACGGTGTTGCGCCGCTCCGGGCGCATCTGGATGTTCAGCAGCCCGGCGTCACGCGCGGTGTGGTCGATGGTGCCGTCGATGTCCAGCTCTTCGGCGGCGCCTTCGCGGGCGAACTTGCGCAGCCGGCGCAGGGCCAGCTTGATGTTGCGCGTGCCCAGTTCGACCTGGTCGTCGAGGTTCTTGTACTCGCGCTGGTCCCACACCTTCACGGCCTTGCCCTGGCGCTTGCCGGCTTCGCCGACGCGGATGCCTTCGGGGTTGAAGCCGCCGGAGCCGAACGGGCTGGTGCCGCCGGTGCCGATCCATTTGTTGCCGCCGGCGTGGCGTTCCTTCTGCTCTTCGAGGCGTTTCTTGAACTCCTCGATCAGCTTGTCAAGGCCGCCCAGTGACTGGATCTGCGCGCGCTCTTCATCGGTCAGGGAACGCTCGAATTCCTTGCGCAGCCAGTCTTCGGGGATCAACGCCTCAAGGTGCTGGTCGAGGTTTTCCAGGCCCTTGAAGTAGGCCGAGAAGGCCCGGTCGAACTTGTCGAAATGGCGTTCGTCCTTCACCAGGATGGCCCGGGCCAGGTAGTAGAACTCGTCCATGTCGGCGAACACCACGCGCTTTTGCAGGGCGTTCAGCAGGTCGAGCAGCTCGCGCACCGACACCGGCACCTTGGCCGCGCGCATTTCATTGAACAGGTTGAGCAGCATGGCCGGCTCCTGTCAGCGGTTGCCGCGCCGGCTCATGAAGGCCAGGCGCTCGAGCAGCTGCACGTCCTGCTCGTTCTTCACCAGGGCGCCGGCCAGCGGGGGGATGGCCTTGGTCGGGTCGCGCTCGCGCAGCACCGCTTCGCCGATGTTGTCGGCCATCAGCAGCTTGAGCCAGTCGACCAGCTCGGAAGTGGAGGGCTTTTTCTTCAGGCCCGGGACCTTGCGCACATCGAAGAACACATCCAGCGCTTCGCTGACCAGCGACTGCTTGATGTTGGGGTAGTGCACATCGACGATCTGCTGCAGGGTGGTGCGGTCGGGGAAGGCGATGTAGTGGAAGAAGCAGCGGCGCAGGAAGGCGTCGGGCAGCTCTTTTTCGTTGTTCGAGGTGATGATGATGATCGGGCGCTGCTTGGCCTTGATGGTCTCGTCGATTTCGTAGACGTAGAACTCCATCTTGTCGAGTTCCTGCAGCAGGTCGTTGGGGAACTCGATATCGGCCTTGTCGATTTCGTCGATCAGCAGGATTACCCGCTCTTCGGCCTCGAAGGCTTCCCAGAGCTTGCCCTTCTTCAGGTAGTTGCGCACGTCGTGGACCTTGTCCACGCCCAGCTGCGAGTCACGCAGGCGGCTGACCGCGTCGTACTCGTAGAGGCCCTGGTGAGCCTTGGTGGTGGACTTGATGTGCCAGGTGATCAGGCGGGCGCCGAAGGAGGCGGCCAGCTGCTCGGCGAGCATGGTCTTGCCGGTGCCCGGCTCGCCCTTGACCAGCAGCGGGCGTTCGAGGGTGATGGCCGCGTTTACTGCCAGTTTCAGGTCGTCTGTGGCGACGTAGTCGCGGGTGCCTTCGAACTTCATCGGGGGTGTCCTCTGCGGGGGCCTTTACTGGCCCTATCGCCGGCAAGCCGGCTCCCACAGGTACGCCACAGCTTTCAAGGCTTGTGGTTTGCCTGTGGCAGCCGGCTTGCCGGCGATAGGGCCACAACGGGCAATACATGTTTGTCGTTTGTCAGCGACTATACCCCGGCCCCAGACGCGTGCAAACGCAGACCGGGTATTCAGTCCCTGAATGGCCCGTCACGGCCGCTCAGTCGGCTTTCGGCGGCGACTGCTCGTAGCGTGCGTTGAATGCCTGGATGAAGCCGTTGCGCAAAATCTGCAGAAACGCCTCGAAGGCGCTGATGTCCTGCTGGTGCACGCTGCCGCTGAGCTCCACGCGGGTGGCGAACTGGTTCTTGCGCTGGTTCTTCAGCGCCGTCTCGCTGGCCCCCACCAGCGCCTCCCACACCGAGCGCAGGAAGCTCTTGTTCTTGTTTTCCACGTCCTGCTGCCAGTTGAACACCTCGACATCGCGCAGCAGCGGCTTGATATAGCCGTTCAGGCGCCCATCCTGGGCCTGGGCTTCGATCACAACGTCGCCATGCCCGGCATTGAAGTCGAACTTGCCGTAGGCGCTGGCGAAGTCGTTGAGCTTGCGCAGCTCGATGCCGGTGGCGCGCAGGCGGAACTGGAAGTCGTCGAAGTCGCTGAAGGGGTCGAAGGTGGCGCGGCTTTCCACCTTGGCATCGCCCAGCAGCAGGGCGTTGGCGTCGAAGCTGGCGTCGCGCCGGCCCTTCTTGTCGCGCACGTTGGTCAGGTTGCGGATGTCGGCGTCCAGCTGGGTGGCCTTGAGGTTGACGGGCGGCTTGGAGCTGAAGTTGCGAAAGGTCAGGGTGCCGTGGTCGATGTGCACCTGGTCGAGGGTGATGGGCAGCAGTTTTTCCAGCTGCTGGCGCCAGTCGGTGCCTTGGCCGGTCTGCGAGGCTTGATGGCTGCCGCCGTCGACGAAGTTGATCTCGGGGTGGACGAAGGTCACCTTGGCCACCACGGCATGGTCGAACCACAGCGAATGCCAGCTCACCGACAGGTCGATCAACGGCGCATCGAGCAGCGGCACCGGCACCTTGCCGCTGGTCTTGACGATCTTCAGGCCATTGATCTTGTAGGCGCCGCGCCACCAGGCCAGGTCCACGTCAGCGACCTGGCCGCGGTACTCGCCCATGTCGGCCAGCTTGTCGTTGAGGTAGTCGCGCACCAGGTAGGGCAGCGCCAGGTGCAGGGCAACCAGCAGCACGACCAGGCCGGCGAGGGCGACCAGCGGCCAGCGGTAGCGAGCGTTCATCGCGGGCTCTCCAAGGCAGGATGCTCGGTTGACCGCGCGTGCTGGCGGGGAGTTCGAACAGGCTTTACTGGCTTCCGGGGCAGGCTTACCCTTTAAGTCTTTCCCTGCTCAATTCATGTCAAGGATCCTGCCATGAGCCGTATCTACGCAGACAACGCCCATTCCATCGGCAACACGCCGCTGGTGCAGATCAACCGCATCGCCCCGCGCGGTGTGACCATCCTGGCCAAGATCGAGGGGCGCAACCCGGGCTACTCGGTGAAGTGCCGGATCGGCGCGAACATGGTCTGGGACGCCGAGAGCAGCGGCAAGCTCAAGCCGGGCATGACCATCGTCGAGCCGACCTCGGGCAACACCGGCATCGGCCTTGCCTTCGTCGCCGCTGCCCGCGGCTACAAGCTGATCCTGACCATGCCGGCGTCGATGAGCCTGGAGCGGCGCAAGGTGCTCAAGGCCCTCGGTGCCGAGCTGGTGCTGACCGAGCCTGCCAAGGGCATGAAGGGCGCGATCGAGAAGGCCAACGAGATCGTCGCCTCCGACCCCGCCCAGTACTTCCTCCCGGGCCAGTTCGACAACCCGGCCAACCCGGCCATCCACGAGAAGACCACCGGCCCGGAAATCTGGAACGACACCGACGGCGCGGTCGACGTGCTGGTGGCGGGGGTGGGCACCGGCGGCACCATCACCGGCGTGTCGCGCTACATCAAGCACACCCAGGGCAAGTCGATCCTGTCGGTGGCGGTGGAACCCGTGTCTTCGCCGCTGATCAGCCAGACCCTGGCCGGTGAGGAGCTCAAGCCCAGCCCGCACAAGATCCAGGGCATCGGCGCCGGCTTCGTGCCGAAGAACCTCGACCTGTCGATCGTCGATCAGGTCGAAACCGTGACCGACGAAGAGTCCAAGGCCATGGCCATTCGCCTGATGCAGGAGGAGGGCATCCTCTGCGGCATTTCCTGTGGCGCTGCCATGGCAGCGGCAGTGCGCCTGGCGGAAAAACCGGAGATGCAAGGTAAGACCATCGTCGTAATCCTGCCCGACTCCGGCGAGCGCTACCTGTCGAGCATGCTGTTCAGCGACCTGTTCAGCGAGCAGGAAAACCAGCAGTAATCAGCCCGGCCGCTGATCCGGCGCAACATTTGCCGGCCTGGTTCGTTGCAAAATCTTCATGACTGAGATCCTGCCCAGGTTGTTTTTACCTGGGCAGGATGGGTTTATGATGGCCGGATGATTTTTTTGGGGCAGGCAGCGCTGGCCTGTTTCCATTCCAAGGAGTGTTGCATGACCTTTTCCTTCCTCGCCAAGGCGGGTGTCCTGCTGGTGTTCTTCGGCAGCGTGCTGTTCGTGCACCTGCGCGGCAAGGCGCGCCTGCCGGTGCTGCGCCAGTTCGTCAACCATTCGGCGCTGTTCGCCCCGTACAACAGCCTGATGTACCTGTTTTCCGGTGTGCCGTCCAAGCCGTACCTGGACCGCCAGCGCTTCCCTGAGCTGGATGTGCTCAAGGACAACTGGCAGGTGATCCGCGAGGAGGCCATGCGCCTGTTCGACGAGGGCTACATCCGCGCCGCCGAAAAGGACAACGACGCCGGTTTCGGTTCGTTCTTCAAGAAGGGCTGGAAGCGCTTCTACCTGAAGTGGTACGACAAGCCGCTGCCGTCGGCCGAAGCGCTGTGCCCCAAGACCGTCGAGCTGGTCAGCAGCATCCCCAACGTCAAGGGCGCGATGTTCGCCCTGCTGCCCGGCGGCAGCCACCTCAACCCGCACCGCGACCCGTTCGCCGGCTCCCTGCGCTACCACCTGGGGCTGTCGACGCCCAACTCCGACGACTGCCGCATCTACGTCGATGGCCAGGTCTATGCCTGGCGCGATGGCGAAGACGTGATGTTCGACGAAACCTACGTGCACTGGGTGAAGAACGAAACCGACGTGACCCGGGTGATCCTGTTCTGCGACATCGAGCGCCCGCTGAGTAGCCCGCTGATGACCCGCATCAACCGCAAGGTCAGTGCCTTCCTCGGCCGCGCCACCGCGCCGCAGAACACCGATGACGAGCGCGTGGGCGGCATCAACCAGGCGTATGCCTGGAGCAAGCGCTTCAGCAACAAGATCAGCACCCGCATGAAGCAGTTCAAGCGCGCCAACCCCAAGGCCTACCGCATCCTGCGGCCGGTGCTGGCGGTGGTGGTGGCTTACCTGTTGTATCGCTGGTTGTTCTGACGTCGCCGCTGAACTGTTGTTGTAGGAGCGGCCTCGTGTCGCGAAAGGGCCGCAACGCGGCCCCAGATGATCGATAACACTGCAGAAATTGTAGGGGCCGCTCTGCGGCCCTTTCGCGACACAAGGCCGCTCCTACACACCGCGCGTTATTTAGAGACGCTTGTCGTAGGCACAATCCCTCGCTATAGTCCGGTGCATTCACTTCCTCGAAGACCTGTTCATGCCAGCCACCCCTTCCACCACACGCTTTGCCATCGCGCCAGTCGCGGGCATGGTCGTGCGTGGCAGCCAGCAGCCGGCCATGATCAGTCATTACCCACCACCTGTCAGTGGCGTCGTAGGCGGCGTAGCTCCGCCTCGCTGCGTGGTCGTGCTGGGCTGATCGGCCTCTGGCCGCATCCCTTCACACGCGCAACCTACTGAACACGGTCGGCTACTTCCCTTACTGAAGTTCACGCCCACCGTTCGGCTTATTTGCCCGAATACAGGTGCATTCATGTCTGCCTTAAGCAAAACCTCCGTGGCCTCGGCGGCCACCACCAGCCTGTTCGTCCTGCTCTGGAGCAGCGGCGCCATCGTTTCCAAGCTCGGCCTGGCGCAGGCCAGCCCGTTTGCCTTCCTGCTGCTGCGCTCGGCGCTGGCGCTCACCGGCCTGTTGCTGATCAGCCCGTTGCTGGGCCTGCGCTGGCCGCGTACCCGCGGGGCCATCCTGCGCGCCCTGGGCACCGGCTGCGTGCTGCTCGGCGCCTACCAGATCTTCTACTTGCTGGCGCTCAACACCCATGTCACCCCCGGCGTCATGGCCACGGTGATGGGCGTGCAACCGATCCTCACCGTGGTGCTGATGGAGCGCCAGCGCTCCTGGAGCCGGCTGTTCGGCCTGGGCCTGGGGCTTGCTGGGCTGGTGATGGTGGTCTACCAGGGCATCAACCTGGGCGGAGTGTCGCTGCTCGGCATGCTGTTCGCCCTTCTGGCCCTGGCCAGCATGACCTTTGGCTCGATCCTGCAAAAGCGCATCACCGACAACCCCATGGGCACCCTGGGGCTGCAGTACCTGGCAGGCTTTGCCCTGTGCGCGGTGTTCGCACCGCTGCAGCCGCTGCACGTCGAGTGGAGCACCCGTTTCATCGGTGCGCTGCTGTGGATGGGCCTGGTGGTCTCGCTGCTGGCGACCCTGCTGCTGTACCGGCTGATCGCCAAGGGCAACCTGGTCAACGTCACCAGCCTGTTCTACCTGGTGCCGGCAGTGACCGCGGTGATGGACTACCTGATCTTCGGTAACCGCCTGGCCCCGCTCAGCCTGCTGGGCATGGGCCTGATCGTGGTCGGCCTGCTGTTCGTGTTCCGCAAGCCTGCGGCGCGGCTGGCCGAAGCGTAGGGCGTTCTAGCGAAACTCTTCGGGGATGGCGTGGCGCAGCACGCCCTCCTCGAAGTCGAGGGTGCCGGCTTCGCGCTGGGTCAGCAGGTAGTAGAGCAGGGTGTCGAGTGAACGCGAAGGCGGCACCTCGACAGCCAGCATTCTCACGGCCTTTTCCACCTGGCTCGGGCAGCCGAAGTCTTCGAGCGCGGCGCGTACCTGTTCCAGGTCGCCAGCGGCTTTTACCAGAATGCGAAATACCGAGGCGCCGCCACTGCATTGCAGGGCTGCAAACCAGGACTGCTCGCCGTCCTCGCTGATGCTGATGGTGTCGCCGGGGGCGATGCCATAGGCATAGAAGGGGATGCTGTCGACCTGGTAGCCAGCGTCGGTGCGCTTGGCCCACAGGCCTTCGACCGAGGCGGGTGGGTAGCCTTGCGCATCCTGCTCCAGGCGCCAGAGCACGATCTTGTAGGCTGAGGTTTGCTCAGGGGGCATGGGGCTTTACAGGTCAGGAGGGCTGCGTATCGTAATGCGCTTTGCCCCCTCTGTCTTCAGGCAACGCGCCTGCCCGGCTTGAGCACCAGCCACAGCGCCACGCCAATCAGCACGCCGCCGTACAGGTGCCCCATCGACAGCGACTCATCCAGCAGCCATGCGCCCCACAGCACGCCGAACACCGGAATCAGGAAGGTCACGGTGCTGGCCTTGACCGGCCCAATCTCGGCCAGCAGGCGGAAGTAGAGGATGTAGGCGAAGGCCGTGCACAGCAGCCCCAGGCCCAGCAGCGACAACCACACCTGCCAGCCGCCCCAGCTTGCCGGGGGCTGGGTCAGTGCGCTCCAGGCGAACAGCGGGGTCATCATCAAGGTGGCGCCGAGCATGCTGCCCAAGGCCGAGAGGCGGCTGTCCAGGTCACTGACCCAGCGCCGTGCGAGGAACCCGGCGAAGCCGTAGCAGGTGGTGGCGGCCAGGCAGGCCAGCGCGCCCTGCAGCAAGGCCATGTCCAGGGCCACAGGGCCAGCGCCGCTGAGGATGCCGACGCCGAACAGGCCAAGGAAGATGCCGCACAGCTTGGGCAAGGTCATCGCCTCGCGGAAGAACAGCGCGCCGATCAGCACGCCCATCAGCGGCGTGGTGGCGTTGAAGATTGCCGAATAGCCGGCTGGCAGCAGCTGCGCCGCCACCGAATAGAAGGTGGCCGGGATCCCTGAGTTGATCATGCCCAGTACCAGGCAGGCGCCGAGCTTGCCCTGGAAGTTCCAGCGCACGCCGGCGGCGGCGAGGATGACGATCAGGCCCAGGCAGGCGATGGACACGCGGAAGAAGGCGGTGGGGATGGTGCCCAGCTCGGGGGCGATGATGCGCATGAACAGGAAACTCGCGCCCCACACGGCGGCAAGGGTCAGCAGGCGGGTCAGGGCGATGGGGCTCACGGCGGTCTCCAGGTACAAGGCAGGGCGCGAGTGTACGCGACGTGGCGGGATGGGTTCTTGTGCTTTCTTGCTGTGTGAATCTGCGCGGGCCTGTGGGAGCCGGCTTGCCGGCGATGGGGCATCGCGAAATGCCGGGGCCGGCTAAGCTGTCTATCTCAACCTGCACCGAGATGCCTTGCATGACCGAGCACTGGCCTGCCGGCGAAATCGCCCGGATGATCCTCGATGGCTTCGACGACTACCGCGAACACTTTCGCCGCATCACCCTCGGCGCCCGCGAGCGCTTCGCGCAGGCGCGCTGGCAGGAGAGCCAGCGCGCGGCGGCTGCGCGGATCAACCTCTATGAACGCAAGGTCGGCGAGGTCAACAGTTGGCTGCGCGATGGCTTCGAGGACGAGGTGCTGCTGCAGGTGGCGCAATGGCCGTTGGTGAAAAGCGCCTACATCGGCCTGATCGACCCGCGCCTGGACGATGAACTGGCGGAAACCTGGTACAACTCGCTGTTCTGCAGCCTGTTCAGCCACGACCAGATCAGCGACGGCTGCATGTTCATCCACACCACGCGGCCCTCGATGCGCGGGCGCGAGCGGGCTGCGCAAACCCGCACCTACCGCCTCGATGGCAGCCTCAAGGGCCTGCTGCGGGCGATTTTCGCCGACCATGCGTTCGCCTACGGTGACCTTGAAGGCGACCTGTCGCGCCTCGAAGAGCAATTGCGCGAGTGCCTGCCGGACTGGGTGTGCAAGGACCCGGCGCTGGCCGTGGAACTGTTCGTGCCGGTGCTGTACCGCAACAAGGGCGCCTACCTGGTCGGGCGGCTGTACAACGCCGACGAGCAGTGGCCGCTGGTGATCCCCCTGCTGCACCGCGAGGGCCATGGCATCGAGGCCGACGCGTTGATCACCGACGAGGCCGAGGTGTCGATCATCTTCTCCTTCACCCGCTCGTATTTCATGGTCGATGTGCCGGTGCCGGCGGAGTTCGTCAACTTCCTCAAGCGCATCCTGCCGGGCAAGCACATCGCCGAACTGTACACCTCGATCGGCTTCTACAAGCATGGCAAGTCGGAGTTCTACCGGGCGCTGATCAACCACCTGGCCAGCAGCGACGACCGCTTCGTCATGGCCCCCGGGGTGCGTGGCATGGTCATGAGCGTGTTCACCCTGCCGGGCTTCAACACCGTGTTCAAGATCATCAAAGACCGCTTTTCACCGTCCAAGACCGTCGACCGCGCCACGGTGATCGACAAGTACCGCCTGGTGAAGAGTGTCGACCGGGTAGGGCGCATGGCCGATACCCAGGAGTTCGCCGACTTTCGCTTCCCGCGTGGCAAGTTCGAGGCCGAGTGCCTGGCCGAATTGCTGGAAGTGGCACCGTCCACCGTGGCCCTGGAAGGCGACACGGTGCTGATCCGCCACTGCTGGACGGAGCGGCGCATGGTGCCGCTCAACCTGTACCTGGAGCAGGCCAGCGAAGCCCAGGTGCTCGAAGCACTGGAAGACTACGGCCTGGCCATCAAGCAGCTGGCGGCGGCGAACATCTTCCCGGGCGACATGCTGCTGAAGAACTTTGGCGTTACCCGGCATGGCCGGGTGGTGTTCTACGACTATGACGAGATCAGCTACCTGACCGAGGTGAACTTCCGCCATATCCCGCCGCCGCGCTACCCGGAGGACGAGATGTCGGGCGAGCCGTGGTATTCGATCGGGCCGCATGATGTGTTTCCCGAGGAGTTTCCGCCGTTCCTGTTTGCCGATATCGGCCAGCGGCGGTTGTTCAGCCGCTTGCACGGCGAGTTGTATGACGCCGATTACTGGAAGGGGCTGCAGGAGACGATTCGCCAGGGCAAGGTGATCGATGTGTTCCCTTATCGACGCAAGGGGCGGTGATACAACTGCTCATCCCTTCAAGCACTTGAGCTCGCTGAAATCGGTGCGCACCTTGGCCAGCTGGCCCTGCAGGAACTGGCGCTGGGCCGGCGTGCTCTGGTGCACCAGGTCGATGAGCAGGCTGCGCGCTTGCTGTTCGCTGTTCTGGAAGGCGATGCGGTACTCCGGCGTCCACAGGCTTTCCTTGCGCTGCAGCAGTTGCGCCAGGCGTGGCTCGAAGCTTTGCTCGCCGCGCTGGTTCATGGCCAACAGCAACTGCTGCTGCCAATGGGCGCGGTTGGCGATCGACTCGCGGTTCTGGTCGCCCAGCGCCTGTGACCAGCTCAGCACCCGCAGGCGCTGGGCGGCGGAGAGCTCGCCGAACCAGGGCGCCAGGCGTTTTTCCATGCGTTCGGCGCGGCGGGTGATCTGCTTGGGCAGCGGGGTATCGGCGTATTGCTTCTGGCGCTCGCTGATGTCTTCGCGGAAGGCTTCGCGCATTTTCGCCACCTGGGCATCGCTCATGCCCCGCAGCAGCTCGGTGGCCGAGGGGGTGATCTGCTCGGCGACCCGGCCAATCGCCTGGCGGGCTTCGGCCGTGCGCTGCTGCAGGGCCTGGTCGGTGACCTGGTCCTCGGCCAGCATGTCGCGTACCCGGTCCAGCCAGTCGAGGTAGCCGGGCAGTTGCGTCTGGCAGTGCCAGGCCAGGTGCTGCTTGAGCCGTTCGTCGAGCAGTGCCTTCTGCTCGCGGTTCATCGCCAGGTAGTCGTCCAGCGACCAGGGCACCAGCCGGTCGAGGTTGCGGTAGGCCAGGTCGATGCGGCTGCAGGCCGCCAGGGCCAGGGCGAAGCCGAAGGCGATGAGCAGGGCTTTGGACAGGCGTAGAGGCATGTGCTGATCCTTGCAGTGGCTGGCCACTCGGTAGACGCAAGGGCCGCGCGGACGGTTCCGCCAAATCAGCGGTGGGGCAGCGTGCGGGCTTCAGGTGTAGAATAGCCGCCTTGTCTTGAGGAACATCGGAAATGGCTCTGCTTGGGCGTTACAACAGTTTGCAAATCGTGAAACACGTGGACTTCGGCCTGTACCTGGATGGCGGCGCCGACGGCGAGATCCTGCTGCCCGGGCGCTACATCCCGAAGGACGCCGAAACCGAGATCGACGACTGGCTGAACGTGTTCATCTACCTGGACAGCGAAGACCAGCTGATCGCCACCACCGAGAAGCCCAAGGTGCAGGTCGGCGAATTCGCCAGCCTCAAGGTCAAGGACATCAACGGTGCCGGCATCTTCCTCGACTGGGGCCTGTCCAAGGACCTGCTGATGCCGTATTCGGAAGAGGCGCGGCCGCTGAAGGTCGGCGATTACTGCGTGGTGCACGTCTACCTCGACAAACGCACCCGGCGCATCACCGCCACTTCACGCCTGGACCGCTACCTGGACCGCACCCCGGCCGACTACCCGATCGGCCAGCCGGTCGAACTGCTGGTGGCCGGGCAGACGCCCATGGGCTTCAAGGCGATCATCAACAACCGCCACTGGGGCCTGATCCACAAGAACGAAGTGTTCAAGTTCCTGCGCTCGGGCATGCACGAGAAGGGCTACATCAAGGAAGTGCGCCATGACGGCAAGATTGCCCTGAGCCTGCAGCCGGTCGGCCAGGCACTGTCCGAAGGCCTGCATGAGCAGATCATGGCGCGCCTGGAAGCTGAGGGTGGGGTGTTGCCGGTGTGCGACAAGAGCGACCCGGAAGTGATCAGCCGCATGTTCAATGTCAGCAAGGGCAACTTCAAGAAGGCGATTGGTGCGTTGTTCAAGCAAGGCCGCATCGTCATCCATGACGATCGCATCGAGCGGGCCTGAAATCAGGCCTGCACGAACGGCTTGAAGTCGAGCTGCTCGCCACCCGGGCGGGTGTCGCGCAGCAGCGAGTCGCGGTCGGCGCTCAGCGCCAGGCTGATGGTCGAGCGGCGCTTGCCGGGGTTGCGCACTTCCATCTGCTCCTGGTGAGCCTTGAGGAAGTTGGTGGGCACCTTGAGGTGCTGCAACTGGTCGGTCTCGGGGGTGTGCAGCAGCAGGTTGACCCAGTCTGGCTGGCCTTTGCGCAGCAGTGCCACCGGTACATCGAACCACCACAGGTTGCGTTTGCGGTCGAGGATGGCGAACAAGGTGTTGGCGCTGCTGAGCACCGGGTTGGCCAGCGCCTGGTTGCGCCGGGCGATGGCGGCGGGTTTGTCGAGTTTCATGCAGGTTCCTGCGGGTTGACGCTTGATAAGGGCTGCATTGTGAGGGGTGGCGGGTAGCGGGGCAACCTTTGCTGGCCCAATCGCCTGTAGGAGCCGGCTTGCCGGCGATTGGGCCGGCAGCCTCAGCGACGAACCGGCAGGCTCAACTCGGAAGTCGCGCCATCGGCCGTGGTCACGGTCGCGGTAAAACTGTGCAACCCTGCAGCCCCCTGCAAAGGCTGGGCAAACCGCGCCCGCCCTTGCTCATCGCTGTTCACCAGCACTTCCCCCAGATACTGCTCGGCCTCGCTGCCCTGGGCCTGGGCATTGCCAAACACCTCGACCCGCAACAGGCTCGACGCCGGCCCGTTCACCTCGCCGCGCAGCACCTCGCCGTCCAGCGCCAGCAACCGTGGCGGCTGCTGATTTTGGTTAGGCAGCGGCTGGCACGGCTTGGGCTCGCCCTGGGCATCGCAGATGGCCGCCTGGTCTTTCTCCGGCAACTCTGCCCCGACCCCGCGCGAGCCGACATACAGGGCATGCGCCTGGGCCGGCACGCCAAAGACGATGGCGCCGGTACGCTGTTTGGCCACGCACGAGCCGCCTGCCTCGCAGCGGCGAATGTCCTGGCTGTTGCCCCAGATGCGGTTGCCCGTCAGGCGCGTGGCGGTGACCTCCGGTTCCGGGCGCAGGGCCACACCGATGCGATTGCCGTGGATCTGGTTGCCGTCGAGGATGTTGCCTTCGCCGGTCACGCTGACGCCGATCGAGTTGCCACTGAAGGTGTTGGCACCCAGGTAGTTGCGCTTGCCCCAGTTGATCTGCAGGCCATCGGAGTAATTCTCGAAGCGGTTGCGCACCACCGTGTTGTCGTTGCCCAGCAGGATCTCGATGCCCTGGGAGGGCTCGGGGTTGGCGGCGGTGGAGCGGAACAGGTTGTCGGCCACCAGGTTGAACGCCGCGCCGCGGGTCAGCTCCAGGCCATCGCCGTTGTCGATGAGCTGGTTGCGCAGCACCTTGTTGTTGACCGTGGTGGTGGCGGTGGGGTTGCCGGCGCCGTCGTCGCCGGTGAGCATGATGCCGGCACCGCCCTTGTTGGCGACGATGCGGTTGTCTTCGATGACGTTGCCACTGGCCCGGTTGACCAGGATGCCGATGCAGAAATTGCGCACCTCAAGGCCGCTCAACTGCACGCCCTGGGTATCACGCAGCACCAGCCCGGGATGGGTGGTGGTGCGCACGTTGGTGCCGAACTGGCCGGGCAGGGCGCCGGGGCAGGTGCGCACACCCTGGTCCTTGATGTAGCCGGAGCCGTCGATGGCGACGTACTGCCCCTCTCGCGCCCAGGGCAGGCCGGTGATGCGCACCGGGCCCTTGATTTCCGGCAGGGCGTGCGTCGGGCGGATGACATACGGGGCCTTGCCGACGGCGGCGATTTCGATGCGGTACTGGCCGGGGTGCAGGTTGCTGGTTTCGATTGCCCAGCGCAGGGTGCCGGGTTGGCCATCGTCTTCATAGCGGTCCACCCGCAAGGTGTCACTGGCCGGTGCGGCGGCGAGTGCAGGCAGGGGCAACAGCGGCAGCAGGGCCGCGAGCAAAGGCATGAGGCGCATGGGTGCGGGGTTTCCGAAAACTGTTGTTTTTATCGAGGGCAACCTGCTTGGGGCTGCCGTTTGCCGCGATTCTAGGCAGCTGCCTGAGCTTATGCAGCGGCCTGGGGCTGATTCGGTGCGGTATTCGCCCGCAGAATTACCGCTCGGCTTGAGCGCTGCAAATTGTTTGAAACTCCTGGGCAGGTGCCCCGGTCCACCCAATGTCGACACGGACCCCGTGTCTCCATTTGCAGGAGATTTGCCATGAGCGGCACTAAAGACAAAGCAAAAGGCTTGGCCAATGAAGCTGTCGGCAACATCAAGCAGGGTGTCGGCAAGGTGACCGACAACGACAAGCTGCGCGCCGAAGGCAAGGCCCAGGAACTCAAGGGCGAGGCGCAGCAGATCAAGGGCAACGTCAAGGACGCCGTGAAAAAGCCTTGATGGTGAACTGACTGGCCGGCCTCCCTGTGTGGAGGCCGGCACAGTTTCAGGCAGGCAAATTCTTCAACTATGGTAGGGAGCGGTACATCAGTCGCGTGGTCTATTAGACTTGCCTGTTGTATTGATCAAGCGGCGAAAGGAGACGCTATGATTTTCCCCGACCTGCGCGGCCTGCCCTTGCACCGCGTGCTGGTACGCACCGTCCAGGAATTTCTCGACGACGAGATGTCCACCTATGCCTCAGCGCTGGCCTACCAGATGCTGTTTTCGCTGTTCCCGTTCCTGCTGTTTCTGATCGCCTTGATCGGCTTTTTGCACCTGCCGGACTTCTTCTCCTGGTTGCGCCTGCAATCGGAGCTGGTGCTGCCGCCCCAGGCGCTGGAACAGGTCAACCCCGTCATCGACCAGTTGCAGCAGTCCAAGGGCGGCCTGCTTTCAGTGGGTATCGTGATCGCGCTGTGGACCGCCTCGGCCGGCGTGCGCCTGATGATGAGCGCCATGAACGCCGCCTACGACGTGCCCGAGGGGCGCCCGGTATGGAAGCGCATCCCGCTGTCGATCTTCTACACCATCGGCATCGCCGGTATGCTGCTGTCGACCGCGGCACTGATGGTGCTGGGGCCGCAGGTGATGGAGTGGATCGCCGCACAAGTCGGCATGCAGGAGGTGGTGGTCACCGTGTGGACCATCCTGCGCTGGCCGGCGATCATCATCCTGATGATGGTGGCGGTGGCGTTGATCTACTACGTGATGCCCGATGTGAAACAGAAGTTTCGCTTTATCACCCCAGGTTCGGTGCTGGCGGTGGTGGTCTGGATCATCGCCTCGCTCGGCTTTGCCTATTACGTGAAGACCTTTGCCGACTACAACGCGATGTACGGCAGCATCGGTGCAATCATCGTGCTTTTGCTGTATTTCTACATCTCCGCGGCCGTGTTGCTACTGGGCGCTGAAATGAACGCCGTGATCGAGCACATGTCGGCCGAGGGCAAGAACCCCGGCGAGAAGGATTTCGAGGGCACCCAGGCCAAGGAAAACCTGACCGTGCTCGGCCATGAGCATCCTGCCGAGCCCCAACCGTCCGAGCCGAACCCGCGATGATCCGTGACATCCTCAAGATGGGCGACGAGCGCTTGCTGCGCATCGCCCCAGCGGTACCCGACCACCTGATCGGCAGTGCCGAGCTGCAACAGCTGATCGACGACATGTTCGAGACCATGCGCCATGTCGGCGGGGTAGGGCTGGCGGCGCCGCAGATCGGCATCGACCTGCAGTTGGTGATCTTCGGCTTCGAGCGCAGCGAGCGTTACCCGGATGCCGAGGCCGTGCCGCAGACCATCCTGATCAACCCGGTGATCACCCCGCTGACCAGCGAAGTCGAGGATGGCTGGGAGGGCTGCCTGTCCGTCCCCGGCCTGCGCGGTGTGGTGCCGCGCTACAAGCACATCAGCTATACCGGCATCGACCCGCAGGGCAACCCGGTCAACCGCTTTGCCGACGGCTTCCATGCGCGCGTGGTGCAGCACGAGTGCGACCACCTGATCGGTCGGCTGTACCCTTCGCGCATTCAGGACTTCGCCAAGTTCGGCTACACCGAGGTGCTGTTCCCAGGGCTCGATGCCAGCGACGACTGAGCCCGCACCAGGGCAATGAGTGGCTTGCTGCGCTGGTAGCGCAGCAGGCGGCTTGCCAGGCTTTGCGGCAGGCTTGTGGCGGGTTCGAAACCCAGGCGCTCATACAGCCCGGCAAGGTCGGGGTGGCAGAACAGCCACGTACTGCCACAGGCCTCTGCCAATGCAGCGTTGACCAACTGCCCGGCCACGCCCTGGCCCCGTTGTGTCGGGGCGACGAACAGGCCGCTGAGCCAATGGCCGCTCTCCACGGGCCTGAGGCTCAGGCCAGCGACGATGGCCGTGGCCCGTGCCACCCACAGCTGCCCTTCATTGTCTGCACGCATGCGTGAACCATGCTGGCGGTAGAAATGATCGAGCAGGCGGCGCTCGGGGCCGATCAATTGGGTGCAGTGCAGCGCAGTCATGGACATTCCGGAAACTCGTGGCAGAAGCTCTGTGGCGGTGTTTTCAGGCGTTTTTTGTTGCAGATTGTTGCAAATTCTACAAGGGTGAATGTCCGACGTCGGGGTTCAACTATTCCGATCGGGGAGTAGAATTTCAACCATCCCCCCTGGCAGTACGACGAAGCGGGATCGGTACTTCGTGTCATCTTCGCAGTCGATGACAACTTCTCCGCGCCAATGACGGCATATGAAGTCAATCGATCAGCTTGATTGCTTTGAAGGCCCAACACCATGAAACCATTACTGATTCTTGCACTGGTCGGTATGTCCTCGCTCGCCCTGGCGGATGAGGCCAAGCCCGTCTCCAGCGAGCCTGTGGCCCAGCAGTATGACTATTCCATGAACCTGGACATCAAACGGGTGATCAACCTGTCGACCATCCCCAATGTCTGCGAAGTGGTGCCTGCGACCATGACCTATGAAGACCATCAAGGCCAAGTGCACACCATCCAGTACCGCGCCATGGGCGAAGGTTGCCAGCAGGGTTGATTGATTCGATCTGTAAAAGCTGACCCAATCCCCTTGTGGGAGCCGGCAAGCCGGCTCCCACAGCTTTCAATGTGGGGGGCCTGCCAATACCTGCCGCACCACTTCCAACCCCCGCTTCAACTCCGCCCGACTCTGCGCCGCCGACAGGCTGATGCGCACCGCCTGCACCTCGCTGGCACCAATGGCGAACACACTCGCCGGCACTACCTCCACCCCCTGCGCCCGGCACTGCGCCACGACCCTGTCAGCCCCCCGCGCAGCCGCCACCCACACATGCGGCGAAGGTTCGCTGGCGTTCTGCAGCGCCTCGCCCAACAGGCTGCGCGCCAGGCGCCAGCGCACGCCGACTTCCTCGCGCTGCCAGGCCAGGCGCCGCGCCGCAGTGCCGTCCTCGATCCACTGGCAAGCGACCTGCAGGTTCAACGGCGACACCGGCCAATGGCTGGCCCCGGCATGCGGGTCGACCTGCTCCAGCAGGCCAGGGCTTGCCACGATCCAGCCCAGGCGCAACCCCGCAGCCACTGTCTTGGACAGGCTGCTGATCAGCATGCCGCGCTCGCCCAGCAGCGGATACAGCGGCGCGTGCTCGCTGAGCGCGCCGTACACATCGTCCTCGATCACCAGCAGCCCCAGGCGCCGTGCCACCTCGGCGATGGCCTGGCGGCGTGCCTCGCCCATGCAGGCGCCGGTAGGGTTGTGCAGGGCAGGGGTGGTCACCAATACCCGCGCGCCGCTGGCCCGCGCTACCCGGTCCAGCTCCTGCGGCAGCAGGCCCTGGGCATCCAGCGCCACACCATGTACCGGCAGGCGCAGTTGCCGGCAGGCGGCCTTGATGCCGGGCGCGGTCAAGGCTTCGAGCAGCACCGGCTCGCCGGCCTGGCAAAACGACTGCAGCAGCAGGGTCAGGGCGTGCTGGGCGCCGCCGCAGAGCAGCAGCTGTTCCGCCGACAGCGCCAGCCCGCGGTTGCTCAGCCAGCGCGCGCCCTGCAGGCGGCCGAGCAGCAGTTGCTGCGGGCCCAGGTAATGGTCGAGCAGGTGCGTCTGGCCCTGGGCGAGCAAGGCCTGCAGGCTTGCCTCGAGGTCCTGGTTGGCTGGGTCGGCCACCGGCACGTTGGTCGACAGGTCGATCAGCGCGCCCAGGCTGTCGTGCCGCTTCAGGCGAAACAGCGTGGCTTCGCGGCTGCCGGCCAGCACATAGGTGCCGCGCCCGACCTCGCCCGCCACCAGGTGCCGGGCCGCTGCCTCGCGATAGGCCTGCTGGGTGGTGCTGGGGTTGAGCCCAAGCTTCCAGGCCAGGCGGCGTTGGGGCGGCAGGCGCTCACCGACCTTCAAAGCGCCCGTTTCGATGGCGCTGGCGATGGCATCGACCAGCGCCAGGTAGCGCGGCTGGCCGTCGTCGGCCAGTTCTGGCATCCACATGAAATTGCTACCCATGCAATATAAGGATTTACCCATACAATGCCCGGCGCCTAGGATCGGTTCAACCCCGTACCGATAAAGGATGACCGCCATGTTCGACCTTGCCGCCCTGCGTGAAGCCGCTGCATTCGTTCACCAGCACGTGCCTGCTACGCCCCAATACCGCTGGCCCCTGCTGGCCGATCGGCTGGGCTGCGAGGTGTGGGTCAAGCACGAGAACCATGCGCCCACCGGCGCGTTCAAGGTGCGTGGCGGCCTGGTCTACGTGCGCTCGCTGCTGGCCGCGGGCAAGCCGCCCCGCGGGCTGGTCACCGCCACCCGTGGCAACCACGGCCAGAGCATGGCCCTGGCCGCGCGCCAGGCGGGTGTGCCGCTGGTGATCGTGGTGCCCGAAGGCAACTCGAAAGAGAAGAACGCCGCCATGCGCGCACTTGGGGCCGAATTGGTGGAGTACGGGGTGGATTTCGATGTGGCCCGCGAGGAAGCTGCGCGGTTGGCGGAGGAGCGCGGCTATGCCATGGTGCCCTCGTTCCACCCGGAACTGGTGCGGGGTGTGGCCACCTATGCCCTGGAGCTGTTCGAAGCCGTGCAAGACCTTGATTGCGTCTACGTGCCGATTGGCATGGGCTCGGGCATCTGCGGGCTGATCCAGGCGCGCAACCTGCTGGGGCTGAACACCGAGATCGTGGGTGTTGTCTCCAGCGCAGCCGATGCCTACGCGCAGAGTTTCGAGCAAGGGCGCATCGTCACCACCCGCACCGCCGAGACCTTCGCCGATGGCATGGCCTGCCGGGTGCCGCACCCCGATGCCTTCGCCCTGGTTCGCCAGCATGCGGCGCGGATCGTGCGGGTTACCGACGGCGAGGTCGCCGAGGCCATGCGCCAGTACCACGAGGCGACCCATAACACCGCCGAAGGGGCGGGGGCTGCAGCGCTGGCGGCGTTGATGCAGGAGCGCGAGCGGCAACAGGGCAAGCGGGTGGCGGTGGTGCTGAGCGGGGCCAATGTGGACCGTGCGCGTTATGCGCAGGTGCTGGCGGCAGATGAAAAATCCTGAATGGATATTATGGAAAGAGTGCTATCTTATTTTGATAGCATCTTTCCATGAACACTCGATACCGAAAGATCCTCGATGCGATCCACCGGACGCCCACCACGACGTCACTGGCCTTTTCCGAGGTTGAAGCGCTCATTGTTCATCTCGGAGGGCAAGTGCACGAGCGGCAAGGCTCAAGGGTCAAGCTGACGCTTGGCGGGCAGTGCTGGAGATGCCATCGCCCTCATCCAGGCAAGGAAGCCAAGCGGTATCAGATCGAAGAGGCCCGCGAATTCTTGCTGCGGGCAGGAGTCAGCTTATGAGTTGCATGCGCTACAAGGGCTATGCCGCCCGTATCGAATACGATGACCGTGACGACATTTTTGTCGGCCGGGTGCTCGGCATGCGCGACATCATCAGTTTTCACGCAAGCTCTGTTCCCCAGTTGCATGAGGCTTTCCACCAGGCGCTGGAGGACTACCTGGCCGACTGCGCCGAGCAGGGCATCACCCCTGAAAAGCCTGCATCAGGCAAGGTCATGCTGCGTATCCGTCCGGAAGTGCATGCGGCCGCCAGCATCGCCGCGCGTGCTGCTGGCAAAAGCCTGAATCAGTGGGCGGACGAGGTGTTCGAGCAGGCCGCCTTCGCCTGACCGAACACCTCGCTTCCCATGCAATGTTCACTCGTGGCAGGCTCTACCGCGCGTCATTGGCCAGCCACGAGTACTCAATGCCTTTCTCCAACGGTTTTCTCCTCAGCCTGTCGTTGTGCCTCGATATTGGTATCGCCAACATCGCCATGATTACCCTGGCCATGCAGCGCGGCTTCCTCCAGGGCTTCTGGCTCGGCCTGGGCACCTGCGTCGGTGACCTGGTCTACGCCATCGCGGCGCTGGCCGGCATGACCGTGCTGTTGCAGTTCGAGAGCGTGCGCTGGACCTTGTGGCTGGGTGGCTCGGCGTTGCTGGTCTGGTTCGCGATCAAGATGCTGCTGGCGGCCTGGCGGGGTGGGCACATGCAGGCACGTGCCGAGGTGGTGGTGGAGTCGGGTTGGCGCGAGTTCTTGCGGGGCATCTTCCTGGCGATGTCATCGCCCAGCGCCATCTTGTGGTTCGCTGCGGTGGGTGGGGTTTTGATATCCCGCTCTGGCGGCGGCAGCTTGCTGGATGCGGGGTTGTTTCTGGGCGGCTTCTTCGCCGCCGGGCTGGTCTGGTGCATGAGCTTGTGCGGCATTGCCAGCCACGGCGGGCGTTTGCTGGGCGAGCGCTTGCTGACCTGGTCGTACCTCTTGTCAGCGGCCATTTTCTGCTACTTCGCGGTGTACGTGATCGTTTCGGGCTACCGTGAATTCATCCTCGCCAGCCCGGTGGTGTAGGCAGGCAGGTGGCGGTGCGCTGATCACCGCCCATCGACCGGCGATGCTCCCCTGTCGATTTCCCGACCCTGCGTTCGACCAGTGGTGAAGGCGGCGCGAACGCCACTGCCACTCACCATTTCGGAGAGAACCCGATGAACGCCCAAGCCGAAAGCGAAATTCGCCAACTGATCGAGCGCTGGATGCAGGCCGTGCGCGATCGCGACATCCCGGCCATCGTCGCCCCCTATGCCGACGACATCGTCGCCTTCGATGCCATCCAGGCGCTGCAATTCAAGGGCAAGGCCGTGTACCAGGCGCATTGGGAAATGTGCATGAACCTGTGCACCGGCCCCATGGTGTTCGAACAGGCCGAGCTCACTGTTCACGCCGAAGGCGACCTGGCCCTGGCCCACTGGCTCAACCGTTGCGGCCCGTCGGACGACGAAAGCCAGTGCGGCTTCATGCGCGCCACCGTGGGCTATCGCAAATCAGGCGGGCAGTGGCAGGTGATCCACGAACACTGGTCGGCACCGTTCGACATGCAAACACAGAAAGCACTGTTCGATCTCAAGCCCTGATCCGCTATCGCCAAACGCACTTTGCCAATGCCCTGGAGACGACCATGAAATACCTGTGCCTGGTCTATTGTGACGAAGGGCTGCTGCACAGCCTGCCCGACAGCCCGGAAGACGCCGAATGCATGGCCTACGCCGAAAGCCTGCAGGGCTCCGGGCGCATGCTCGCAGCCGAGGCGCTCAAGCCTGTGCAGACCGCCACCACGGTGCGCCTGCGCGCCGGGCACATGAGCCTGACCGACGGCCCGTTCGCCGAAACCAAGGAACAACTGGCCGGCTTTTACCTGGTCGATGCCCGCGACCTCAACGAGGCCATCAACATCGCCAAGGGCATCCCCGCCGCACGGGTCGGCAGCGTTGAAGTGAGGCCAGTGCGCGACCTGCAACCCTGACAGCCACGGAGAACCACCAGCATGAGCCTCGCCCAACCTGCGCAAGCGCAGCACGAATTGTCCATCAGCCGCCTGATCGATGCCCCGCCCGCCAAGGTGTTCCGCGCCTGGACCGAGCCCGAATGGCTGATGCAGTGGTGGGGGCCGCACGGCATGACCACGCCGCAATGCGAGATGCAGCTGTGGGTCGGTGGCCTGCTGCGGACCTTGATGCGCGCGCCGGATGGCACCGAGTACCCGACCCAGGGCGTGTTCCTGGAAATTGCGGCGCCGCGCCGGCTGGTGTTCACCGACGCCTTCGGCCCAGGTTGGGTGCCCTCGGACAAAGCCTTCATGACGGCGGTCATCACCTTTGACGAGGAGCACGGCAAAACCCGCTACACCGCCCGTGCCTGGCACTGGAACGCCGCCGACAGCCGTGCCCACGAGGAAATGGGCTTCCACCAGGGCTGGGGAGAAAGCCTGGACCGCCTGGTGGAGGTGGTGACCCAGCGGATGCCGGACTGATGGTGCAGGAACGCGCCGTGCGCGCCGAGGTCGAGGCGGTGTACCGGCGCGACTCGCGGCGCATCCTGGCGACGCTGATCCGCTTGCTGGGCGATTTCGACCTGGCCGAGGAGGCGATGCACGATGCCTTTTTCATCGCGGTGGAGCGCTGGCAGCGCGACGGTATCCCGGCCAACCCGCGTGCCTGGCTGGTGTCGACCGGCCGCTTCAAGGCCATCGACGCCCTGCGCCGGCGCGCCCGTTTCGACCGCTCCCAGGCAGACCTGATCATGCTCATCGAAGGCCAGCAACCCGACCCCAGCGAGGAAGAACTGCTCGCCGACGACCGCCTGCGGCTGATCTTCACCTGCTGCCACCCGGCCCTGGCCGCCGATGCCCAGGTGCCTCTGACCCTGCGCGAGGTGTGCGACCTGACCACCGAGCAGATCGCCCGGGCGTTCCTGCAGAGCCCGGCGACCATCGCCCAGCGCATCGTGCGCGCCAAGGCCAAGATCCGCGATGCGCGCATTCCTTACCAGGTGCCGGAAATGCACGAGCTGGCGCCACGCCTGGAGAGCGTGCTGCGGGTGATCTACCTGGTGTTCAACGAGGGCTATTCGGCGTCGTCCGGCGAACAGGTGCTGCAGCAGGCGCTGAGCGACGAGGCGATTCGCCTGGGGCGTTTGCTGGTGCAACTGTTGCCCGACCCGGAAGCCGTCGGCCTGCTGGCGCTGATGCTGCTGCAGGCATCGCGACAGCGGGCGCGCAGCGATGCCGAAGGCAACCTGGTGCTGCTCGACCAGCAGGACCGCAGCCTGTGGAACCACGAGCAGATCAGCGAAGGTTGCGAGCTGGTGCGCCTGGCGCTGGGCAGTCGGGCGTTCGGTGCCTACACCGTGCAGGCGGCGATCGCTGCAGTGCATGCCGAAGCCCAGAGCGCAGAGGCGACGGACTGGGCCGAGATCGTCGGGCTGTACGATGTACTGCAGCGGCACTGGCCTTCACCGGTGGTGGCGCTCAACCGGGCGGTGGCGCTGGCCAAGCGGGATGGGCCACGGGCGGGGCTGCGGGAAGTGGAGGCGATTCTGCAGGCTGGGGAGCTGAGCGACTATCACCTGGCGCATGCGGCGCGGGCCGAGCTGCATCAGCAGCTGGGTAATGTCGAGCAGGCGCGGGCGGCCTGGCGGCGGGCGCTGGCGTTGACCCGGCAGGGGCCCGAGCGGCGGCATATCGAGCAGCGCTTGCAGGCGCTGGAGTGAGGTGGCAGTCACCGCCCTAGCGCCGGCAAGCCGGCTCCCACAGGTACACCACTGAAAGTGGCAACTGTGGTCTCTCTGTGGGGGCGGGCAGACTGAAGCAATCAGCTAGCGACGAAGTTCGGCGGCGACACCAGCTCGACGGTCTGCTGCTTGCGCGGCGCCAGGATCTCGGCCTCGCCCTCGACTACCAGCTCATCATTCTGGTTGTACACGTTGGTGGCGATGCGCACCTTGAACTTGGGCAGCTTCTCGAGGATTTCCAGGCGCACGGTCAGGGTGTCACCGATTTTCACCGGCTTCTGGAAGCTCATCTTCTGGCCCAGGTAGATGGTGCCAGGGCCAGGCAGGGTGCAGGCCACTGCGGCGCTGATCAGCGCGCCGCTGAACATGCCATGGGCGATGCGCTCGCGGAACATGCTCTTGGCCGCGAACTCGGCGTCCAGGTGCACCGGGTTGTGGTCACCGGACATGGCGGCGAACAGCTGGATGTCGCGCTCTTGCACGGACTTTTCGTAACTGGCCGTCTGGCCCACTTCAAGAGCTTCGTAAGGCGTGTTGGTGACCTGGGTCATTGGCGTTTCCTTGGTGGACGGACGAGGCCGCTATCATTCACTGCGGGCAGGGCGGCCAAGGGCCAGCGCCTGCTCCAGCCAGGCGAGGATATCGGCGGTGACCTCGTCTCGGTTGAGTTCATTGAGCACTTCGTGCCGCGCCTGAGGATAGACGCGCAGCTGTACATGTCGATTGCCCGTCGCGCGCAGGGCGTCGGCCAGATGGGTGAGACGCTTGCCGGCACTCACCGGATCACATTCACCGCCCATCACCAGCAACGGCAGGTTCGGGTCGATCTGCGCCAGGTTGCGAGGCTGGCTGATCTGCGCCAGGCCCTGGAGCAGGTCCAGCCACAGCTGGTTGCTGCAGCGAAAGCCGCACAAGGGGTCGGCAACGTACAGGTCGACCTCGGCCGGGTCGCGGCTGAGCCAGTCGAACGCCGTGCGGTTGGGCTTGAAGGCTTTGTTGAAGGAGCCGAACGACAGCCAGTCGATCAGCGCGCTCTTGCCCGTCGGGCCCTGGCGCCAGGCCTCCAGGCGGGCGATCAGGCGCGCCGCGCGGTACAGCGCCGGCGGCTGCAGGTTCGAGCCGCTGAGGATGGCCCCGTGCACGCTGCCACTGTGGTGCATCAGGTAGGCCTGGGCGATGTAGCTGCCCATGCTGTGGCCGAACAGGATCAGCGGGGTGCAGGGAAACTGCTGGCCGATGTGCTGGGCCAGCAGGCCGAGGTCGTTGACCACGGCATTCCAGCCATGATGCCGGGCGAACAGGCCGAGGCTGCCCAGCTCGGCGGTGCGCCCGTGGCCGCGCAGGTCGGCGGCCACCAGCGCGTAGCCGGCGTCGCTCAAGGCGTGCCCCAGGCGCTGGTAGCGCCCGGCGTGCTCGGCCATGCCGTGCGCCAGCAGCACCACGGCTTTCACCGGCGTGGCCGGCAGCCATTGGTGCACGTACAGGCTGCAGTGCTCGCTGGCAGGCAGCCAGAAGGCGTCATGGGGCATGGCGATTCCTTTGCGCAGGGGTACCCGCACAGTGTATGCGCAACCCCACCGATTGCAGGAAGGGCACAAATAAGATTCACAATGTTAATGGCGGCACTTGGCGTATATGCCACCTTGGGCTTACCTGCTAACGTCGGTTGAACGCCTTTTGCCTTCAGGCAAACAGGAAAAGGGAACATGCAGGTCAAGGCAGAGGAACAACAATAAATGCAAGCCGACTTCTGGAATGACAAGCGCCCGGCGGGCGTACCTTCCACCATCGACATCCATGCGTACACCTCGGTGGTCGAGGTGTTCGAGCGCTCCTGCAAGCGCTTCGCCGATCGCCCGGCATTCAGCAACCTGGGCGTGACCCTGACCTACGCCGAACTCGAGCGCTACTCCGCGGCCTTCGCCGCCTGGCTGCAGCAGCACACCGACCTGGTGCCGGGCGACCGCATCGCGGTGCAGATGCCCAACGTCCTGCAGTACCCGATCGCGGTGTTCGGCGCCTTGCGTGCCGGGCTGGTCGTGGTCAACACCAACCCGCTGTACACCGAGCGCGAGATGCGTCACCAGTTCAAGGATGCCGGCGCCCGCGCGCTGGTGTATCTGAACATGTTCGGCAAGCGCGTGCAGGAGGTGCTGCCCGATACCGGCATCGAGTACCTGATCGAGGCCAAGATGGGCGACCTGCTGCCGGCGGCCAAGGGTTGGCTGGTCAATACCGTGGTCGACAAGGTGAAGAAGATGGTCCCGGCCTACGCCTTGCCGCAGGCGGTGTCCTTCAAGCAGGTGTTGCGCCAGGGCCGCAGCCAGGCGCACAAGCCGGTGCCGCTGAACCTCGACGACATCGCCGTGCTGCAATACACCGGCGGCACCACCGGCCTGGCCAAGGGGGCCATGCTCAGCCACGGCAACCTGGTGGCGAACATGCTCCAGGTGCTGGCCTGCTTCTCCCAGCACGGCCCGGACGGGCAGAAGCTGATCAAGGACGGCCAGGAGGTGATGATCGCGCCGCTGCCGCTGTACCACATCTATGCCTTTACCGCGAACTGCATGTGCATGATGGTCACCGGCAACCACAACGTGCTGATCACCAACCCGCGCGATATCCCAGGCTTCATCAAGGAGCTGGGCAAATGGCGCTTCTCGGCCTTGCTTGGGTTGAACACCCTTTTCGTTGCCCTGATGGACCACCCAGGGTTCCGCCAGCTGGACTTCTCCGCGCTCAAGGTCACCAACTCCGGTGGCACCGCGCTGGTCAAGGCCACCGCCGAACGCTGGGAAAGCCTCACCGGTTGCCGCATCGTCGAAGGCTACGGCCTGACCGAGACTTCGCCGGTGGCCAGCACCAACCCCTATGGCAAGCTGGCTCGCCTGGGCACGGTCGGTATTCCGGTGGCGGGCACCGCATTCAAGGTCATCGATGACGAGGGCAACGAGTTGGCGTTGGGCGAGCGCGGCGAGTTGTGCATCCAGGGCCCGCAGGTGATGAAGGGGTACTGGAAGCAGCCCGAGGCCACGGCCCAGTCGCTCGATGCCGAAGGCTGGTTCAAGACTGGCGACATCGCGGTGATCGACCCGGACGGCTTCACCCGCATCGTCGACCGCAAGAAGGACATGATCATCGTGTCGGGCTTCAACGTGTACCCCAACGAGATCGAGGACGTGATCATGGGCCACCCGCAGGTAGCCAACTGCGCGGCCATCGGTGTGCCCGACGAGCGTTCCGGCGAGGCGGTGAAGCTGTTCGTGGTGGCGCGGGAGGGAGGGCTCGACGTGGACGAGCTCAAGGCCTATTGCAAGGCCAACTTCACCGGCTACAAGGTGCCCAAGCACATTGTGCTGCGCGAGTCGTTGCCGATGACGCCGGTGGGCAAGATTCTGCGGCGCGAGTTGCGTGACATCGCTTGATTGATCCGTGGCCCCATCGCCGGCAAGCCGGCTCCCACAAGTAAGGCGCAACCTTGAGTTTTGCGCAGGCCCCTTGTGGGAGCCGGCTTGCCGGCGATGGGGCCAAAGCCGCTCTAGAATGCCGCTTGCCGTCTGAAATTCTCTTAGATTTGCGACATTTTGGCTAAATACTCTAAAAATGACTTGTATCGTTCATTGAGTCATTTTTGTGACCGTTAGGCCCTGTTTGGCCCCTAGGCGACCCCAAACAAAGCTGTTACTCTCGGCCCGCTTTCAGATGTTTCGGTTTGCAATGAACCGCCATCACATATCAATAATAAACGCATCGACGCGTGAATCGAACTTCGCTGTTGCTGAAGGAGTGGGCTTCCATGATCGAACATTTTTGGAAGGATAAATACCCAGCCGGGATTACGGCGGAAATCAATCCTGACGAATTCCCCAATATCCAGGCGGTACTCAAGCAATCCTGCCAACGCTTTGCCGACAAACCGGCCTTTAGCAACCTGGGCAAGACCATCACCTACGGCGAGTTGTATGCGCTGTCCGGCGCCTTCGCGGCCTGGCTGCAGCAGCACACCGACCTCAAGCCGGGTGATCGCATTGCCGTGCAACTGCCCAATGTCCTGCAGTACCCGGTAGCGGTCTTCGGCGCCATGCGCGCCGGCTTGATCGTGGTCAACACCAACCCGCTGTACACCACGCGGGAGATGGAGCACCAGTTCAACGACTCCGGCGCCAAGGCCCTGGTGTGCCTGGCCAACATGGCCCACCTGGCCGAAAAAGTGGTGCCCAAGACCCAGGTCAAGCACGTCATCGTCACCGAAGTGGCCGACCTGTTGCCGCCGATCAAGCGCCTGCTGATCAACAGCGTCATCAAGTACGTGAAGAAGATGGTACCGGCCTATAACCTGCCGCGTGCCGTGCGTTTCAACGACACCCTGGCGCTGGGCAAGGGCCAGCCGGTCAGTGAAGCCAACCCGCAGCCCAACGACGTGGCGGTGTTGCAATACACCGGCGGTACCACCGGCGTGGCCAAGGGCGCGATGCTGACCCACCGCAACCTGGTCGCCAACATGCTGCAGTGCCGGGCGCTGATGGGCTCGAACCTGCAAGAAGGCTGCGAGATCCTCATCACCCCGCTGCCGCTGTACCACATCTATGCCTTTACCTTCCATTGCATGGCCATGATGCTGATCGGCAACCACAACGTGCTGATCAGCAACCCGCGCGACCTGCCAGCGATGGTGAAGGAGCTGGGCAAGTGGAAGTTCAGCGGTTTCGTCGGCCTCAACACCCTGTTCGTTGCCCTGTGCAACAACGAGGCATTCCGTGCGCTGGACTTCTCGGCGCTGAAAATCACCCTGTCCGGTGGCATGGCCCTGCAGTTGAGCGTGGCCGAGCGCTGGAAGACGGTCACCGGTTGCGCCATCTGCGAAGGCTACGGCATGACCGAGACCAGCCCGGTGGCGGCGGTCAACCCGGCCGAGGCCAACCAGGTCGGCACCATCGGCATCCCGGTACCATCGACCCTGTGCAAGGTCATCGACGACAACGGAAACGAACTGCCGTTGGGCGAAACCGGTGAGCTGTGCGTCAAGGGCCCGCAGGTGATGAAGGGTTACTGGCAGCGTGAAGACGCCACCGCCGAAATCCTCGACGCCGAGGGTTGGCTGAAGACCGGTGACATCGCCCTGATCCAGCCCGACGGCTACATGCGCATTGTCGATCGCAAGAAGGACATGATCCTGGTCTCGGGCTTCAACGTGTACCCCAACGAGCTCGAAGACGTGCTCGCGGGCCTGCCGGGCGTGCTGCAATGCGCGGCGATCGGCGTGCCGGACGAGAAGTCGGGTGAGGTGATCAAGGTGTTCATCGTGGTCAAGCCGGGCATGACCCTGACCAAGGAGCAGGTGATGGAGCACATGCGTGCCAACGTCACAGGCTACAAGGTGCCGCGATACATCGAGTTCCGCGATGCCTTGCCAACCACCAACGTGGGCAAGATCCTGCGTCGCGAACTGCGTGATGAAGAGCTGAAAAAGCAAGGGTTGAAGAAGATCGCCTGATCTTCCCGGCCTCGGCTGGCTTGACTGGCCTCATCGCCGGCAAGCCGGCTCCCACAGGTAGACCACAGTGCTTGAATCTGGTGGTTCTCCGCGGGAGCCGGCTTGCCGGCGATGAGGCCGGTAAGATCAGCGCAATTTCTCAAGCATCTGGTAGTACCACATCCCCGCCGCCAACAGCGGATTGCCCAGCAGATCCCCCATCGGCACCTTGATGTGCTTGCACTCGGCAAAGGTATCGAACTTCTCCAGCGTCCCGGTCAGCGCCTCGGCCATGATCTCGCCCATGATGTGGCTGGTGGCGATGCCATGCCCCGAGTAGCCCTGGCAGTACCAGACGTTGTCCGACAGCTTGCCCAGTTGCGGAATGCGGTTGACCACGATGCCCATCGCGCAACTCCACTGGAACTCGATCGGCACGCCCTTGAGCGCCGGGAAGGTGCGCTCGATGCACGGGCGCAGCTCGCCTTCGATATCCCGTGAATCCTTGCCCGAGTAGTTGGCGCCGCCGCCGAACAGCAGGCGCTTGTCCGCTGTCAGGCGGTAGTAGTCGAGCACGAAGCGGCAGTCGTACACCGCCAGGTCCTGCGGGTTGATCTGCTCGGCCAGCTCACCCAGCGGCGCCGTGGTGACGATGCCGCCCATGGCCGGGAAGATCTTGCCCTTGAGCTGGCGCTTTTCCAGCTTGTGGTAGACGTCGCCGGCCAGCATCACCTGGCGCGCCTCGACCCGCCCATGGGCGGTGACGACGGCTGGGCGTGGGCCATGGACGATGTCCAGCACCTCGGAGTTCTCGAAGATCAGCGCCCCCAGGCTGTGGGCCGCGCGCGCTTCGCCCAGGCACAGGTTGAGCGGGTGCAGGTGCAGGTTGCGCATGTTCTTCAGCGCGCCCAGGTACAGCGGGCTCTGCAGGTGCTGGGCCACGGCATTGCGGTCGAGCAGTTGCACCTGGTCGCCCATGCCGCGGCGCTCGGCCTCGGCCTGGAAACCGCGCAGCTCATCCATGTGGGCGGGCTTCATGGCCGCGTGCAGGTGGCCGCGCTTGAGGTCGCAGTCGATGCCATAGCGCTCGACCCGCTGCTCGATCAGCTGATGCCCGCGCCAGCGCAGGTGCCAGATGAAGTCATCGACATCGTTGCCCAGGCGCTGGCGCATCTGCGTGCGCATGGCCTCGTCGCCCGACAGGCTGCCCGTGACCTGCCCGCCATTGCGCCCGCTGGCGCCCCAGCCGATGCGGTTGGTTTCCACCACGGCGACCTTCAGGCCACGCTCGGCCAGCTCCACGGCAGTGGCCACGCCGGTGAAGCCGCCGCCGATGATGGCCACGTCGACCTGCACCGTTCCCTTGAGCTGGGGGTACTCGGTGTGGTCGTTGAGCGAGGCGCTGTAATAGGACGGCGCGCGCTGGGCCGGGCCGTTGTTGAGTGCTGCGTTCATGGGTATTCCTTGTTCTGAATAGGGTAGGGCTCAGGCCTGGTGCAGGTACCAGCGCCAGTCCTGTTCGCTGACTTCGGCCATGAACTGGCGGTACTCGGCACGCTTGACCTTCAGGTACACGCCGAGGAAGGCCTCGCCGAGCGCTTCGCGCGCCCACTCGGAACGCTCCAGCGCGTCGAGGGCGGTCAGCCAGTCGGTGGGCAGGTGCTCGGTGGCCTGGGCGTAGCCGTTGCCTTCCACCGGGGCACCCGGGTCGAGCTGCTCGCGGATGCCGCGGTGGCTGGCGGCGAGAATGGCTGCCGCCGCCAGGTAAGGGTTGGCGTCGGCGCCGCAGATGCGGTGCTCCACGTGGCGGCTGTTGGCCGGCCCGCCGGGCACGCGCAGGCTCACGGTGCGGTTGTCGACGCCCCAGGTCGGCGCCAGCGGCGCGTAGCTGTTGGCCTGGAAGCGGCGGAACGAGTTGGCGTTGGGGCAGAACAGCAGCAACGAATCGCGCAGGTGGCGCAGCATGCCGGCCACCGCCTGGCGCAGCAGCGGGGTGCCGGCCTTGTCGTCGCTGGCGAACAGGTTGTTGCCTTCACTGTCGGCCAGGCTCAGGTGCATGTGCATGCCGGTGCCGGCCAGTTGGGCGAAGGGCTTGGCCATGAAGCAGGCTTGCATGCCATGGGCATGGGCCACGCCCTTGACCAGGCGTTTGTAGCGCACGGCCTGGTCCATGGCCTCCAGGGCATCGCCATGTTCCAGGGTGATTTCCACCTGGCCCGGGGCGTATTCGGAAATCGCCGTGCGCGCCGGGATGCCTTGGGCTTTGCAGGCGGCGTAGAGGTCGGCGAGGAACGGCTCGATCTGCTCCAGCTCGCGCAGGCCATAGACCTGGGTGCTGCGCGGGCGCCCGCCGTCGTTGTCCAGCGCCGGTTGCGGGCGGCCCTGGGCATCGCGTTTCTGGTCGAGCAGGTAGAACTCCAGCTCGCAGGCCATCACCGGGTGGTAGCCGTCGGCCTTCAGGGCTTGGACGGTGCGCAGCAAGACGTGGCGCGGGTCGGCGACGCTGGCCGGCATGCCCTCGGTGGGGTGCATGCTGACCTGCACCGCGGCGGTGGGCACCCGGCGCCAGGGCAGGCGTACCAGGCTGCCGTCCAGCGGGTAGGCGCGGCAATCGATATCGCCCACGTCCCAGACCAGGCCTGAGTTTTCCACGTCATCGCCATTGAGGGTCAGGCCCAGGATGGTGCTGGGCAACGGGCGGCCGCTCTGATACACGGCCAGCAGTTCCTCGCGGTGCAGCAGCTTGCCGCGGGGTACGCCGTTGGCGTCGAGGATGAACAGTTCGAACAGCTCGATATCCGGGTTGTCGGCGAGAAAACGGCGGGCTTGCTCTACAGGTGCAAAGTGCATGATGGATTCGCTCGTGGGCACACAGGACCGCCGCTTGGCTGCGGTCCAGCTGAGTCAATCGGCCGAAGGGTGGCCGGGTATGTTCAGAGAGGCGAGAGCGAAGTGTCCGGTGGGCGGGCGTGACGGCAGTGCCACAGGGCCCAGAAGGCGAGGATCACATGGACCAGCGGATTTTCGCCGGCGCAGGTCCTGGCCTTCGGTAGCGAAGGGCGGGACAGCGGCGGGGCGATGGTCGGTGCGGGGGTCATGCCTTTGATACTCACATGCGGCGTAATGTTGATTAAAGCAGTGAATGGCAACCTTCACATCGGGGTTCACTAAACATACAGGCAGCCTGCGCTGGCCCTATCGCCAGCAAGCTGGCTCCCACAGGTACAGCACAGAATCTAGAACCTGCGCTGCACCTGTGGGAGCCGGCTTGCCGGCGATAGGGCCCGTACAGCCAGCAATCAACCGGCAAATCTGCGACAATCGCGCATCCATCGAATGCCGATCATGAAAAAGCAGGCCCACCTGCATCACTAAAAAGCCCCATGACTGACCACGCCATCGACAAACTGCTGCAAAACCTCGACCACGCCATGATCGCCGACCGCCATCGCCTGCGCCGGCAACTGCATGAGCTGCGCAAGCGCCCCGACGAGGCCAAGCTTGCCCAGTGGGTGGAAAAGGTCCAGGCGTCCTGCGCCCAGGTCACCGCGCGCCAGAACAGCGTGCCGGTCATCCGCTACGACGACAGCCTGCCGATCGCCGCCAAGCGCGACGAGATCAAGAAGGCCCTGGCAGAACACCAGGTGCTGGTGATCGCCGGCGAGACCGGCTCTGGCAAGACCACCCAGCTGCCCAAGATCTGCCTGGAACTGGGCCGCGGCAGCCATGGCCTGATCGCCCACACCCAGCCACGGCGCATCGCCGCGCGCAGCGTGGCGGCCCGGGTTGCCGAAGAGCTGGCAACGCCGCTGGGCGGGCTGGTTGGTTACCAGGTGCGTTTCGAGGACCAGAGCGACGCCAACACCCTGGTCAAGCTGATGACCGACGGCATCCTCCTGGCCGAGACCCAGCACGACCGCTTCCTCGAGCGCTACGACACGATCATCGTCGACGAAGCCCACGAGCGCAGCCTGAACATCGATTTTCTGCTCGGCTACCTGAAGACCCTGCTGCACCGCCGGCCGGACCTGAAGCTGATCATCACCTCGGCGACCATCGACCTGGAGCGCTTCTCCAAGCATTTCGATGGCGCACCGATCATCGAGGTGTCCGGCCGCACCTACCCGGTCGACACCTGGTACCGGCCGCTGACCAGCGAGCAGGACGAAGAGGGCAACCAGATCGAGGACGACCTCACCGTCGACCAGGCGATCCTCGCCACCCTCGACGAGATCGCCCACCACGAGCGCAGCGAGGGCAAGGGCCCCGGCGATGTGCTGGTGTTCCTGCCGGGCGAGCGGGAAATCCGCGACGCCGCCGAGATCCTGCGCAAGGCGCAATTGCGCCATACCGAGATCCTGCCGCTGTATGCCCGCCTGTCGCCGGCCGAACAGCAGCGCATCTTCCAGTCGCACAGCGGGCGGCGGGTGGTGCTGGCGACCAACGTCGCCGAAACCTCGCTGACCGTGCCCGGCATCCGCTACGTGATCGACACCGGCACCGCGCGCATCAGCCGCTACAGCTACCGCGCCAAGGTCCAGCGCCTGCCGATCGAAGCGGTGTCCCAGGCCAGCGCCAACCAGCGTAAAGGCCGCTGCGGCCGGGTCGAGCCGGGCATCTGCATCCGCCTGTACAGCGAAGAAGACTTCAATGGCCGGCCGGCCTTCACCGACCCCGAGATCCTGCGCACCAACCTGGCCGCGGTGATCCTGCAGATGCTGCACCTGCGCTTGGGCGCGATCGATGCCTTCCCGTTCATCGAGCCGCCGGATGGCAAAGCCATCAGCGACGGCTTCAACCTGTTGCAGGAGCTCTCGGCGGTCAACCGCGAGAACCAGCTGACCCCACTCGGCCGCCAGCTGGCGCGCCTGCCGATCGACCCCCGGCTGGGCCGCATGCTGCTCGAAGGCGCCCGCCAGGGCAGCCTGCAGGAAGTGTTGATCGTCGCCAGTGCGCTGTCGGTGCAAGACCCGCGCGAGCGCCCGCCAGAGCGCCAGCAGGCCGCCGATCAGGCGCACGCGCAGTGGAAGGACGTGGATTCGGACTTCGCGGCGCTTATCAACCTGTGGCGTGGCTTCGAAGAGCAGCGCCAGGCGCTGACCGCCAACCCGCTGCGCAACTGGTGCCGCAAGAACTTCCTCAACTACCTGCGCCTGCGCGAATGGCGCGATGCCCATCGCCAACTGGCGCTGATCTGCCGTGAGCTGCAGCTGACGGTGAACAAGGAACCGTCCGACTACCAGAAAGTGCACAAGGCCATCCTCAGCGGCCTGCTCAGCCAGATCGGCCACAAGGCCGAAGAGGGCGATTACCAGGGCGCGCGCCAGCGCCGCTTCTGGGTTCACCCATCCTCGGGCATCGGCCGCAAGCGCCCGCAGTGGCTGATGGCGGCCGAGCTGGTCGAGACCACCAAGCTGTATGCGCGCATGGTCGCCAAGATCGAGCCCGACTGGATCGAGCCGCTGGCCACCCACCTGGTGAAGAAGAACCACTTCGAGCCGCACTGGGAGAAGAAGCGCGGGCAAGTGGTGGCCTACGAGCAGATCACCTTGTACGGCTTGATCCTGGTGGGCCGGCGCCCGGTGCACTTCGGCCCGATCGACCCGGTCACGTCCCGCGAGCTGTTCATCCGCGAGGGCCTGGTGGGCGGCGAGATCCAGTCGCGGGCCAAGTGCCTGGCGGCCAACAAGCGCCTGCTCGAAGAACTCGACGAGCTGGAGGCCAAGGCCCGCCGGCGCGACATCCTGGCCGATGAAGAAACCCTGTACGGCTTCTACGAGGCGCGCCTGCCGGCCGAAATCCACCAGACCGCGACCTTCGACAGCTGGTACCGCATGGGCAGCCAGAAGGACGCCAACCTGCTGATCATGCGCGAGGAAGACGTGCTGGCCCGCGAGGCCAGTGAAGTGACCGCGGCGCAGTACCCCGACAGCCTGCAGGTGGGCGAGCTGCGCCTGCCGCTGACCTACCACTTCGAACCCGGCCACCCGCGTGACGGCGTGACCGTGCGGGTACCGGCGCCGTTGTTGCCGAGCCTGCCGGGCGAGCGCCTGGAGTGGCTGGTGCCGGGCCTGCTGGAAGCCAAGTGCATCGCCCTGGTGCGCAACCTGCCCAAGGCCCTGCGCAAGAACTTCGTGCCGGTGCCGGACTTCGTCAAGGCGGCGCTGTCGCGCATGGCCTTCGCCCAGGGCGCGCTGCCCCAGGCGCTGGGCCAGGAGCTGCTGCGCATGACCGGTGCGCGGGTGTCCGACGAGGCCTGGGAGGAGTCCATCAGCCTGGTCGAAGGCCACTTGCGGATGAACATCGAAGTGGTCGACGGCCAGGGCAAGTTCCTCGGCGAGGGCCGTGACCTGGCCGAGCTGACCGCCCGCTTTGCCGCCGCCAGCCAGGCAGCGTTGGCAGTGCCGCGCAGCGAGAAGAGCGAACAGCCGGTGCAGGCCAAGGCCTTCAGCGAAGTGAAGCAGACTGCCCAGCAGAAGATCGCCGGGCTGTCGATGACGGTTTACCCGGCGCTGGTGGAAGAAAGCGGCAGCGTGCGCGAAGGGCGTTTCTCGACCCAGGCCGAGGCCGAGTTCCAGCACCGCCGCGCCTTGCAGCGCCTGTTGCTGCAGCAGTTGGCGGAGCCGGCCAAGTTCCTGCGCGGCAAGCTGCCGGGGCTGACCGAGCTGGGCCTGTTGTACCGCGAACTGGGCCGGGTCGAGGCGCTGGTCGAGGACATCCTGCTGGCCAGCCTGGACAGCTGCATCCTCGAAGGCGAAGCCAGCCTGCCACGCGATGGCGCGGCGCTGGCCGGGCTGGCCGAGCGCAAGCGCGGCAGCTGGGCCGAGCACGCCGAGCGCCTGGCGCGCCAGACCCTGGAGGTGCTCAAGCTGTGGCATGGCCTGCAGAAGCGCTTCAAGGGCAAGATCGACCTGAGCCAGGCCGTGGCCCTCAACGACATCAAGCAGCAGCTGGCCAACCTGGTGTACCCAGGCTTCGTGCGCGAAACCCCGAGCGCCTGGTTCAAGGAGCTGCCGCGCTACCTCAAGGCGGTGGAACTGCGCCTGGAAAAACTCGGCGCCCAGGTGCAGAAGGACCGGGTGTGGAGCGCTGAGCTGAGCAACCTGTGGGCGCAGTACAAGGCCCGAGCCGACAAGCATGCTCAGGAAGGCAAGCGTGATGAGCAGCTGGCCTTGTACCGCTGGTTGCTGGAGGAATATCGGGTGTCGCTGTTCGCGCAACAGTTGGGTACAAAAGTGCCGATTTCCGACAAGCGCCTCAGTAAACAGTGGTCGCAGGTGGAAGCCTAAACACCCGAAGTTGTGGCAATATTGATGCAATTTGCGGCTGCAACGCAGCCCTTCGCAAGCAAGCTCGCGCTCCTGCAGGCGCGAGCTTGCTTGCGATCGAGGGCAACGCTCTCGTCTTCAATCTGGCACTAAAGTGCCATTATGCATTTTCCAGCCAGCGCCCCGCGGCGATGGCCTTTGACCAGAGGAACGACCGTGCATAACGTCGTGATCAGCGGCACCGGCCTGTATACCCCGGCCCAGAGCATCTCCAACGAAGAACTGGTGGAGTCCTTCAACACCTGGTCGCAGCAGTTCAACCGCGACAACGCCGATGCCATCGAGCGCGGCGAGATCGAAGCCGCGCCGCTGTCCGATGCGGCTTTCATCGAGAAGGCCTCGGGCATCAAGAGCCGCTTCGTGATGGACAAGGCCGGCATCCTCGACCCGCAGCGCATGAAGCCGCGCCTGCCCGAGCGCTCCAACGACGAGCAGTCGATCCTCTGCGAAATGGGCGTGGCCGCAGCCCGCCAGGCACTGGAACGCGCCGGCCGCACCCCGGCCGATGTCGACGGGGTGATCGTCGCCTGCTCCAACCTGCAGCGCCCGTACCCGGCCATCGCCATCGAGGTGCAGCAGGCCCTGGGCATCGAGGGCTTTGCCTTCGACATGAACGTGGCCTGCTCGTCGGCCACCTTCGGTATCCAGACCGCCGCCAACAGCGTGCAGCTGGGCCAGGCCCGCGCACTGCTGGTGGTGAGCCCGGAAATCTGCACCGGGCACCTGAACTTCCGCGACCGCGACAGCCACTTCATCTTCGGTGACGCGGCCACTGCGGTGCTGGTCGAGCGCGCCGACCAGGCCACCTCGGCGCATCAGTTCGACATTGTCGGCACCAAGCTGCTGACCGCGTTCTCCAACAACATCCGCAACAACTTCGGCTTCCTCAACCGCACCGCGGAAGAGGGCGTCGGCGCGCCAGACAAACTGTTCGTGCAGGAAGGCCGCAAGGTGTTCCGCGAAGTGTGCCCGATGGTCGCCGAGCTGATCGGCAAGCACCTGGGCGAGAACGGCCTGCAGCCGTCCGACGTCAAGCGCTTCTGGCTGCACCAGGCCAACCTGAGCATGAACCACCTGATCGTGAAGAAACTGCTGGGGCGCGAGGTGGCCGAGGAAGACGCACCGGTGATTCTCGACCGCTATGCCAACACCAGTTCGGCGGGGTCGGTGATTGCCTTCCACTTGTACCAGGATGACCTGGCCAAGGGCTCGCTGGGGGTGTTGAGCTCGTTTGGTGCGGGGTATTCGATTGGTAGTGTGATTCTGCGCAAGCGCTGAGATTGGTGGGGCTGCTTTGCAGCCCTTTCGCGACACAAGGCCGCTCCTACAGATTTTGTAGGAGCGGCCTTGTGTCGCGAAAGGGCCGCAAAGCGGCCCCATCCTTTGTGCAGACAAAAAAAGGCAGGAAGCACCGGATGGGGTCGGTGCTTCCTGCCTGAGTAACGCAAGGGAGCTACAGCTTAGAACTTGGCTTCCAGGTCCACCTGCAGGGTATCTACGTCAGCATCGCTGTTCGGCAGGTTGGAGTAGTCGGTCTTGGCCATCATGTAGGCCGCGCCCAGGGCGAAGTTCTTGTCGATCTCGTAGCCGACCTTGAACTTGTGGCCACGCGAACCTGTGAAGCCGTTGCCGAAGTCCGAATCGGTGAACAGGCTGACTACACCGTTACGCTGTACGTCGCGGTAGTTGTAGTCCAGGCTCCAGGCGCCGATCTTGCTCTTCAGGCCAGCCAGCCAGGCCTTGTCCTTGCCATCGGTGCTCTCGGTGTTCTTGACGAACTGGCCGTAAGCCGACAGCGGGATGGCGAAGCCGGTGAAGTCGACCTGGCCAAAGCCTTCCACCAGGTTGAACTCGTCGGTGGTGTTGCCCAGCGAGCGCAGGGCAGCCGAGGCCTTGTCGTTGTCGTAGCCGTAGATGCTGCCGCCCACGGTGACCTTGACGGTGTCAGCCGCGTTGAACTTGGTACCCAGCTGGGCCGCGTACAGTTGCGCGTCGTGCTTGAACTGCACGCCGTCGCCATCGACGTTGTCCTTCAGGTTGTAGTGGCCGATGCTGCCGAACACTTCGGCAGGGCCGAGGTTGGTCTTGTAGGTGGCTGCCACGCCTTCCGGGTTGATGTCGCTGTCCCAGATGATGTCGCCCATGCTCACCCATGGCTGCATCATCTTGCCGCCGATCAGGTGCAGGTTCGGCACGGCAGTGGGGTGCCAGTCGAGGTAGGCCAGGTCGACCCACAGCGATTTCTTCTCGAAGTAGTTGTCCAGGCTCTGGTTGGTCGAGCGGGCATCGGCGCTGCTGCCGGTGGCCACACGCACGCCGGCGTCGACCTGCGGGTTGATCTCGCTGTAGAAACCGACACGGGCACGCACGCGCTCACGGTCCTGGTTGCCACTGCGGGAGATCGGGTTGTCGACGTTGACGTCTTCGTAACGCAGGCGCACATCACCCTTGATCTGGGTCTTGGCGGCCCATGCCACTTTCTGTTCGAAGGAGCTCATACGTTCGGACTGAGCTTTCTGGTCGGCCTTTTCCTTGGTTTCTTTTGCCAGGTCGCCTTGCAGTTCGTTGTACTGCGCCTGGTTGATTGAGCCATTGGCGCGGAGCATTTCGAGCAGCTTGGCGTCGACAGCAGCACTGGCCGGAGTACTCAGAGCCAGCATCATGCCGGTGAGGCTCACTCCGGTAAGTGTAGAAACAAGACGCATAAGGTTCTCCCTACTGAAAAATATTGGGGAGGCTCAGCGCCCGCCCCCATGTTGGCATGTCTTCGGAAAAGGCCTGAATAGACAGGTTCTGGGGTTCCGGAAAACAGGCGCAAGTATTGCGAGGGCGAATGACAGAATAATGTCTAATTAGTGGCACTGCGGTTAAGTAATTGAGTGTCAAAGGGTCATTCCGCAATACTGGGGGCGTTCAGCAACGAGTCGATACCGTGACCAGCCTTTACAGCCTCGCCCATCTGCGTGACCTGCCGGCAGCCACCTGGGACGCCCTGGTGCCCGCCGGCCAACCCTTCCTGCGCCATGCCTTCCTCAGTGCCATGGAAGACAGCGCCAGCGTGGCCCCTTCAAGCGGTTGGGCCGCCGAACACCTGGTGCTGGAGCGTGACGGGCAGGTGCGCGCGTTGCTGCCGGCGTACCGCAAGTGGCACTCGTTTGGCGAGTATGTGTTCGACCAGGGCTGGGCCGATGCCTGCGAGCGCGCCGGCATTGCCTACTACCCCAAGCTGCTGGGTGCGGTGCCGTTCAGCCCGGTCAGCGGCCCGCGCTTGCTGGCTGCCGACCCCGCCGATGGCCTGTTGCTGCTGCAGGCGTTGCCGGAGTACCTGAACAAGGGCGGGCTGTCGGGGGCGCACATCAACTTCACCGACACCAGCCTCGATGAGCGCATGGCCAGCTTGCCGGGCTGGATGGAGCGGCTGGGTTGCCAGTTCCATTGGCGCAACCGCGGCTACCGCGATTTCCAGGATTTTCTCGACAGCTTGAGTTCACGCAAGCGCAAGCAGATGCGCAAGGAGCGCGAGCAGGTGGCGGGGCAGGGCATCGATTTTCGCTGGTACCGTGGCGATGAGCTGGATGAGGCCCAATGGGATTTCATCTACCTGTGCTATGCCAACACCTACGCGGTGCGCCGGCGTTCGCCGTATCTGACGCGTGAATTCTTCAGCCTGCTGGCCGAGCGCATGCCCGAAGCGATCCGGGTGGTGCTGGCCAGGCAGGGCGGGCGCGACGTGGCCATGGCCTTGAGCCTGGTCGGGGGTGACAGCCTGTTTGGTCGCTACTGGGGGTGCCTGGATGAATTCGACCGGCTGCACTTCGAAACCTGTTTCTACCAGGGCATGGACTTTGCGATTGCCGAAGGGCTGCAACGCTTCGATGCCGGGGCGCAGGGGGAGCACAAGCTGATTCGCGGGTTCGAGCCGGTGCTGACGCGGTCGTGGCATTACCTGCTGCATCCGGGGTTGCGGCGGGCGGTGGAGGATTTTCTGCGCCAGGAGCGGGAAGGGGTGAGGGGGTATGCCGAGGAGGCTTGGGGGATGTTGCCTTATCGCCGGGATTGAATGGTTTGTTGCCTGCGCGGGCCCTATCGCCGGCAAGCCGGCTCCCACAGGGGCTGCACAGTGTTGGAACTTGTGGCGACCTGTGGGAGCCGGCTTGCCGGCGATAGGGGCTCAATCCACCCCGACGAACCCGCCAGTCTGGTGATGCCACAACCGCGCATACAACCCCTGCTGCTCCAGCAACTCGCTGTGGCTGCCACTCTCGACGATGTGCCCCTTGTCCAGCACCACCAGCCGGTCCATCCGGGCAATGGTCGACAGCCGGTGGGCAATGGCGATCACCGTCTTGCCCTGCATCAGGGTCTCCAGGCTTTCCTGGATCGCCGCTTCCACTTCCGAGTCCAGCGCCGAGGTGGCCTCGTCCATGATCAGGATCGGCGCATTCTTCAGCAGCACCCGGGCAATGGCGATGCGCTGGCGCTGGCCACCCGACAACTTCACCCCGCGCTCGCCCACATGGGCATCGAAGCCAGTACGCCCCTGGGCATCGGAGAGCAGCGGGATGAAATCATCAGCCCGCGCACGGCGTACGGCTTCGTGCAGCGCCGCCTCGCTGGCGTCGGGGCGGCCATACAGCAGGTTGTCGCGGATCGAGCGGTGCAGCAGCGAGGTGTCCTGGGTGATCATGCCAATCTGCGCGCGCAGGCTGGCCTGGCTGACCTCGGCGATGTTCTGCCCGTCGATCAGGATGCGCCCGCCCTGCACGTCGTAGAGCCTGAGCAGCAGGTTGACCAGGGTCGACTTGCCGGCCCCGGACGGGCCGATCAGGCCGATCTTCTCGCCGGGGCGGATGTCCAGGTTCAGCCCTTCGATCACGTTGCCGCCCTTGCCGTAGTGGAAGTCCACATCGTCGAAGCGCACCGCGCCGCGGCTGACCTTCAGCGCCGGGGCCTGGGGCTTGTCGGTGACGGTGACCGGCTGGGCGATGGTCTGCAGGCCGTCCTGGACCATGCCGATGTTCTCGAAGATGCCGTTGACCACCCACATGATCCAGCCCGACATGTTGACGATGCGGATCACCAGGCCGGTGGCCAGGGCAATGGCGCCCACGGTGATCAGCGACTGGCTCCACAGCCACAGGGCAAGGCCGGTGGTGGCGACCACCAGCAGGCCGTTGAGGGTGGTGATGACCACGTCCATGCTGGTGACCACGCGTGAGGCCAGCTGGGTTTTCTCGGTCTGCTCGCGGATCGCTTCGCGGGCGTACTGCTGCTCGTAGTCGGTGTGGGCGAACAGCTTGAGGGTGGCGATGTTGGTGTAGCCATCGACGATGCGGCCCATCAGCTTGGAGCGCGCGTCGGAGGACACCACCGAGCGCTCCTTGACCCTGGGCACGAAGTAGAACAGCGAGGCGATGTACGCGGCGATCCAGGCCAGCAGCGGCAGCATCAGGCGCCAGTCGGCCTCGGCGAACAGCACCAGCGAGGTGACGGCGTAGATCAGTACATGCCACAGGGCATCGACCGCCTGCACCGCCGAATCGCGCAGCGAGTTGCCGGTCTGCATGATGCGTTGGGCGATGCGCCCGGCGAAGTCGCTCTGGAAGAAGTTCAGGCTCTGCTTGAGCACATAGGTGTGGTTCTGCCAGCGGATCAGGCTGGTCATGCCGGGGTTGATGGTCTGGTGCACCAGCAGGTCGTGCAGGCCGAAGAAGATCGGCCGCAACAGCAAAATCACCACCAGCATCCAGATCAGCTCGCCACTGTGCTCGCTGAAGAAGTTGGCATTGGGCGTGCCCTGGGCCAGGTCGATGATGCGGCTCAGGTAGCTGAACATCGCCACCTCGATCAGCGAGGCGAACAGGCCGACCACCAGCAGGGCGAGAAAGCTTGGCCACACCTGGCGCAGGTAGTAGAGGTAGAAGGGCCACACCTGGGTGGGCGGCGATTCGCTCGGGGCGTCGCGGAAGATGTCGATCAGTTGCTCGAAGCGGCGGTACAGCATGGGTGACGAGACTCCTGTGCTACCCGACCTGAGGTGGTTTCACGTCCTTGTGAAACCTGCGATCAGTCGATGCGTTTGGCAGACTTGATGAACACCGGGTCGGCCGGCACATCGCGCATGCCTTTCTTGACGGTGGTTGGCGAGTTGACGATCTGGTCGACCACTTCCATGCCCTTGGTGACCTTGCCGAACACGGCGTAGCCACGGTCGCGGCCCGGGTTGAGGAAGTCGTTGTCGGCGACGTTGATGAAGAACTGGCTGGTGGCCGAGTTCGGGTCGGAGGTGCGCGCCATCGACAGCGTGCCGCGGGTGTTCTGCAGGCCGTTGCTGGCTTCGTTGCGGATCGGGTCGCGGGTGGGCTTTTGCACCATCTGCTCGGTGAAGCCGCCACCCTGGACCATGAAGCCTGGGATCACGCGGTGGAAAATGGTGTTGTTGTAGAACCCGCTGTCGACGTACTCGAGAAAGTTCTTGGTACTGATCGGCGCCTTCTCGGCATTGAGCTCGATTTCGACCTGGCCGAAGCTTGTGTCCAGCAATACGTGCGGGGTCTTGTCGGAGGCCATGACGCTGGTGGCGAAGGCCACCGAGCAGGCGGTGAGCAGGAGTTTTTTCAGCATGGGCTCAAAGATCCTTGAGAGGTGGAAGCGGCTGCGAGGAATTGCAGCAATGTCTGGTTGAAGACCTCGGGTTGGTCAAGGGGCGTAGCGTGCCGGGAATCGTCGATGACTACCAGCTTTGCGTGGGGCATCAGCGCCACGTAGCGTTCCTTCAACGGTATCGGCGTGTAATCGTGGTCGGCGGCGATCACCAGCGTGGGACAGTGGATCTGCCCGATGCGTTCCTGCACGCCCCAGTCGACGATGGCATCGAAGCTCTTGAGGTAGGCGCGCTTGTCGTTGCGCGCCCAGCGCTGGGCCATCTTGCGGCGCAGCTCGCTCTGCTCGGGCTTGGGGAACAGGCGTTCGGCCAGGCCCTGGCCGACCGTCTCGACGCTGAGGATGCGCGCCAGGCCCCAGCGCTTGGCCCACCACAGCCAGTCGCTGCGGGTGCGGCGCTTGACCTCGGGGGCGCTGTTGACGATGCACAGGCTGCGCAGCCAGTGCGGGTGGTCGACGGCGAACTGAAAACCGACCATGCCGCCCATGGACAGCCCGACGAAGTGCACCGGGCCGGTCTGCAGGTGTTCGAGCAGGGCCAGCAGGTCTTCGCTGAAGGTGGCGATCTGGTAACCGTCGCGGGGCTTGTCGGAGCGGCCGTGGCCACGGATGTCCATGAGGATCACCCGGTAGTGCTGGCTCAGCACGGGCACCTGCAGTTCCCAGTCCTGGCTGCTGGAGCCCAGGCCGTGCAGCAGTACCAGGGGGTCGCCCTGGCCGTATTCCTGATAATGCAGTGAGCATCCTTCATGTTCGAAATAGGCCATGGGCGCGGTCCTCTCAGGCTTGCGGGGGGGCTGCGAAGGGCACGTCCAGGGGCGCGGTGTCGAAATTGCGCAGCAGGTCGATGAGAATCTGCGTGGCCGGGCCCAGGGTCTTCTCTTTGCTCGAATAAAGGTAGAACAGTGGGTGGCGGCTGCCACCCTGATCCAGCGGCAATGGCTTGAGCACGCCTTCGCGCAGCTCGCGCTCGATCATGTGCCGCGGCAGCCAGGCAAAGCCCAGGCCGCTGCTGACGAAGGTGGTGGCGGTGCCCAGGCTGCCGACCGTCCAGCGCTGCTCGGCGCCGAGCCAGCCGACATCGCGCGGCTGCGCACGGCCGGAGTCGCGGATCACCACCTGCAGCTGGCTCTCCAGGTCCTGGAAGGTCAGCTCGCGGCCCAGGCGGTGCAGGCTGTGTTCGGGGTGGGCGACGGCGACGAACTCCACGGCGCTGAGCTCGGCGCCCAGGTAGCCACCGATGCTGTAGCTGCTGATGGCCAGGTCGGCGATGCCTTCGTGCATCACCTCCTCGACGCCGGACAGCACCTCTTCGCGCAGGCGCACCCGGCAACCGCGGCTCTGCGGCATGAACGCGGCCAGGGCGCGCACCAGGCGGGCGCTGGGGTAGGCGGCATCGACCACCACGCGCACCTCGGCTTCCCAGCCTTGCTCCATGTGGTGGGCCAGGTCTTCGAGCTGGCTGGCCTGCTTGACCAGGTGCCGCGAGCGGCGCAGCAGCACGTTGCCGGCTTCGGTGAGCACGGCCTTGCGCCCATCGATGCGCAGCAGCGGCACGCCCAGTTGCTCCTGCATGCGCGCCACGGTGTAGCTGACCGACGACTGCGACCGGTGCAAGGCATCGGCGGCCTGGGCAAACCCTCCGTGATCGACCACTGCCTGCAGGGTTCGCCACTGATCCAGGGTTACGCGCGGCGCTTTCATCTTTGGCTCCTGTTGTCCTAAGCTGCGCTCTTTCAAGGAGAGCGCCCATGAAGAAGTGTTGTGCGGCAATACTGATGTGCCTGCCCCTGGGGGCCATGGCTTACCCCATCGACGTGGAGAAGGAACTGACCGGGGTCAAGCTGGACTACACCGCCTACGACACCGCCTACGACATCGGTGCCATTACCCTGAACAACTATGGGCAAGTGCCGGCGGCCTGCAAGGTGATGTTCCGCAATGGCCCTGAAGCGCCACGGGTGCGCCGGGTCAATGTGCCGGCCGGCAAGAGCGTGGACGTGACGGCCAAGTTCAACCGGCAGATCATCAAGCTGCGCATCGCGCTGGACTGTAAAGCGCAATAAAACGGATTAATCGATAGATTGCACCCACTTTTTACGCTTTTTTATCGATAGGTCAAGCCTTAATCTCACCTCCATCGAATCGCACCCTTTTTGCCGATGGAGGCACCCATGTCCCGCGTACTGATCATCGAAAGCAGCGCCCGCCAGCAGGATTCCGTTTCTCGTCAACTGACTCGCGACTTCATCGAGCAGTGGCAAGCGGCGCACCCGGCTGACGAGATCAGCGTGCGCGACCTGGCCGTAACGCCGGTGCCGCACCTGGATGCCAACCTGCTCGGTGGCTGGATGAAGCCGCAAGAGCAGCGCAACGCCGCCGAACTGGATGCCCTGGCCCGTTCCAACGCGTTGACCGATGAACTGCTGGCCGCCGATGTGCTGGTAATGGCCGCGCCGATGTACAACTTCACCATCCCCAGCACGCTGAAGGCCTGGCTCGACCACGTGCTGCGTGCCGGCATCACCTTCAAGTACACCCCGACCGGCCCGCAAGGCCTGCTGACCGGCAAGCGCGCCATCGTCCTGACCGCCCGTGGCGGCATCCATGCCGGCGCCACCAGCGACCACCAGGAACCCTACCTGCGCCAGGTGATGGCATTCATTGGCATCCACGATGTGAACTTCATCCATGCCGAAGGCCTGAACATGAGCGGTGACTTCCACGAGAAGGGCATCAACCAGGCCAAGGCCAAGCTGGCGGCGGTGGCCTGAGCTTCAGCGAATTCCCAACCCTGACACCTTGTTTGCTCCTTTGGGTGTACCTGCCCGGCCTCGATGGCCGGGCTTTTTTTTGCCCCTGCCGACCCTATCGCCGGCCTCGCAAGCCTTGAGTGCTGTGCTATCTCTGTGGGAGCCGGCTTACCGGCGATAGGGCCAGAACAGCCCCCACATTACTCATGGTTGAACACACAGCCCGCAACCCGCTAAGGTCGCCGCCTTGATCCACGAGAGGCAACCATGGGCTACCTGATAATCGTCGCGCTGATCCAGGCGTTTTCCTTCAGCCTGATCGGCGAGTACCTGGCCGGGCACGTCGACAGCTATTTCGCCGTGCTCGCGCGCGTGGTGCTGGCGGGCCTGGTGTTCCTGCCGCTGACCCGCTGGCGCCAGGTCGAGCCGCGTTTCCTGCGCTCGATGCTACTGATCGGCGCGCTGCAGTACGGCATCACCTATGTCTGCCTGTACCTGAGCTTCCGCGTGCTGACGGTGCCGGAAGTGCTGCTGTTCACCATCCTCACCCCCTTGCACGTGACGCTGATCGAAGACGCCCTGAACCGGCGCTTCAACCCCTGGGCACTGTTGGCCGCGCTGGTGGCGGTGGCCGGCGCGGGGGTGATCCGCTTCGACAGCATCAGTGGCGACTTCTTCATCGGCTTTTTGCTGCTGCAGCTGGCCAACTTCACCTATGCCGCCGGCCAGGTGCTGTACCGCCACCTGGTCGCCCGCCACCCCAGCGACCTGCCGCACTACAAGCGCTTCGGCTACTTCTACCTGGGCGCCTTGATCGTCGTGCTGCCGGCCTTCCTGCTGTTCGGCAACGCCCAGCACTTGCCGAGCACCGATGTGCAGTGGCTGGTGTTGCTGTTCCTCGGCCTGTGCCCGACGGCACTCGGGCTGTACTGGTGGAACAAGGGCGCCTGCCTGGTTTCCGGCGGCACCCTGGCGGTGATGAACAACCTGCATGTGCCGGTGGGCCTGTTGCTCAACCTGCTGATCTGGAACCAGCATGAACCGCTGGGCCGGCTGTTCATCGGTGGCGCGATCATCCTCGCGTCGGTGTGGCTGAGCCGCCTGGGCAGCCGCGTTGAATCGCCGCTGGCCCGCAAGGCCTGACATGCACACCATCTTCGTCATCGTCGCGCCGATCTTCGCCCTGATTCTGGTCGGCTACCTGTGCCGCCGGGCCAACAAGCTCGGCGACAAGGCCGCTGCCGAGATCAACAAGATGGTGGTCTGGCTGTGCCTGCCGGCGTTGCTGTTCAAGGTCACGGCCACCGCGACCTGGAGCGAGATCTGGCACCCAGGCTTCATCGTCGCGTTCGGCGCGGGGGCGTTGGCCATGTTCGTCGCCACCCTGGCCTGGCGCCTGTACAGCGGCCATGGCCTGGTAGCGGCGAGCATCGATGGCTTGAGCGCGGGCTATGCCAACACCGGTTACATCGGCATTCCGCTGTGCCTACTGCTGTTTGGCCAGGCGGGTTTGCAGCCGGCGCTGATTTCGTCGCTGATCGTGGTGTGCCTGGTGTTTGCGATTTCGCTGACGCTGATCGAGATCGGCCTGCAGGAGGAGCGGCAGGTCGGCCGGGCGATGCTTGTGGTCGGCAAGGCGCTGGCGAAGAACCCGCTGGTGATCTCGCCGCTGGCGGGGGCGGCCTGGGCCGTGTCCGGGCTGGGGCTGGCGGAGCCGGTGATGCATTTTCTCGACATGCTGGCGCTGGCCACCACGCCTTGCGCGCTGGTGTCGCTGGGCGCGTTTCTGGCCGAGAAGCGTACGGGTGCGCAGGCCAGCCCCTGGCCGTTGGTGGCGATGAAGCTGGTGGGGCAGCCGGCGTTGACCTGGGTGCTGGCGTTCAAGGTGTTCAGCTTGCCAACCATGTGGGCGGCGTCGGCGGTGCTGCTGGCGGCGCTGCCGACCGGCACCGGGCCGTTCATGCTGGCGGAGTATTACAACCGGGAGGCGGGGTTGATTTCGCGCACGATCCTGTTGTCGACCGTGGCTTCGTTGGTGACCTTGACTGGGTTGTTGTATTTGCTGGGGTATGCGGGGTGATTGGGGGCTGCTTTGCAGCCCTTTCGCGACACAAGGCCGCTCCTACAGGAGATCGCGTGTGTCTGTAGGAGCGGCCTTGTGTCGCGAAAGGGCCGCAAAGCGGCCCCGGCACTCTCAAGCCTCGCTCAATTCCTCAAGCCGGCGCGGCACCCGCCCCGCCAACCCCACCCGCATGTCATTGCCACTGGGCTGCTGATACAAGCTCAAGCCAAACTCCGGCAACACCGCCAGCAGGTAATCGAAGATATCCCCCTGGATCCGCTCGTAATCCGCCCACACCGTTGTTGTGGTGAAGCAGTAGATCTCCAGCGGCACCCCTTCGGCGGTGGTCTGCATCTGCCGCACCATGCAGGTCATGCCCGCATGCACATTGGGGTGATTCTTCAGGTAGGCCAGGGCAAAGGCGCGGAAGGTGCCGATGTTGGTCAGCTTGCGGCGGTTGGCCGCCAGCTCCGGCACCGGCCCCAGGGCCTCGTTCCAGGCCTGCAGCTCCTGGCGCTTGGTGGCCAGGTAGTCGCCCAGCAGGCGTACCTGGCCCAGGCGCTGTTCCTCTTCCTGGGTCAAAAAGCGCACGCCGGCGGCGTCGATAAACAGGCTGCGCTTGATCCGCCGCCCACCCGACTGCTGCATGCCGCGGTAGTTGCGAAACGACTCGCTCATCAGGCGCCAGGTGGGGATGGAGACGATGGTCTTGTCGAAGTTCTGCACCTTCACCGTGTGCAAGGTGATGTCCACCACATCGCCATCGGCGCCGACCTGGGGCATCTCGATCCAGTCACCGACGTGCAGCATGTCGTTGCTGGTCAGCTGCACGCTGGCGACGAACGACAGCAGCGTGTCCTTGTACACCAACAGCAGCACCGCCGACATCGCACCCAGCCCCGACAGCAGCAACAGCGGCGAACGGTCGATCAGGGTGGCGACGATGACGATCGCGGCGAAGATCCACAACATCATCTTGGCCAGCTGCACATAGCCCTTGATCGAGCGGGTACGGGCATGCTCGGTGCGTGCGTAGATGTCCAGCAGGCCATCGAGCAGGCACGACAGCGCCAGGGTCATGAACAGCAGGGTGAAGGCCAGGGCGACGTTGCCGAGGAAGTGCGCGGCGGTATCGGACAGCTCCGGCACCAGCTTCAGGCCGAACTGGATGACCAGCGACGGCGTGGTTTGCGCCAGGCGGTGGAACACCTTGTTGTGGCGCAGGTCGTCGAACCACTTGAGCGCCGGTTGGCGGGCCAGCAGGCGCGTGCCGTGGAGAATCAGGAAGCGCGCCAGGCGGCCGATCACCAGGGAAATCAACAACAGCACGGCCAGGCCGATGGCGGCGTGGAGCATCGGGTGTTGGTCGAGGGTGCCCCACAGGTCGAGGCTGTCACGCCAGATTTTTTGCATATCCATAGGCTTGAAACGGTCTTTGCTTGCGAAACGAAGTGGCATTAGAGCGCGGATGGCGACAAAGTTGCCAAAAGAAATTCGGCTCTTGCGGCAGAAAACGTTACCCTATGCAACTGAATTTCCCCGCACTTGCCTGAGGTTACCTCCGTGTTCTCCCAATTCGCCCTGCATGAACGCCTGCTTAAAGCCGTGGCCGAGCTTAAATTTGTCGAGCCAACCCCGGTGCAGGCCGCGGCCATCCCCCTGGCCCTGCAAGGGCGTGACCTGCGTGTGACCGCGCAGACCGGCAGCGGCAAGACCGCCGCTTTCGTCCTGCCGCTGCTCAACCGCCTGGTCGACCTGAGTGGCCCGCGGGTCGAAATCCGCGCGCTGATCCTGCTGCCGACCCGCGAGCTGGCCCAGCAGACCCTCAAGCAAGTGCAGCTGTTCTCGCAGTTCACCTACATCAAGTCGGGCCTGGTGACCGGCGGTGAAGACTTCAAGGAACAGGCCGCGATGCTGCGCAAGGTGCCGGACGTGCTGATCGGCACCCCGGGCCGCCTGCTCGAGCAGCTCAACGCCGGCAACCTCGACCTGTCCCACGTGCAGGTGCTGATCCTCGACGAAGCCGACCGCATGCTCGACATGGGCTTTGCCGAAGACATGGAGCGCCTGTGCAAGGAGTGCGAGAACCGCGAGCAGACCCTGCTGTTCTCTGCCACCACCGGTGGCGCGGCCCTGCGTGACATCATCGGCAAGGTGCTCAAAGACCCTGAGCACCTGATGCTCAACAGCGTCTCGCAGCTCGCCGAAGGCACCCGCCAGCAGATCATCACCGCCGACCACGACCAGCACAAAGAAGCGATCGTGCAGTGGCTGCTGGCGAACGAGACCTTCGACAAGGCGATCATCTTCACCAACACCCGCGCCCTGGCCGACCGCATCTACGGCCACCTGGTGGCCAAGGACGTGAAGGCCTTCGTGCTGCACGGCGAGAAGGACCAGAAGGACCGCAAGCTGGCCATCGAGCGCTTCAAGCAGGGCAGCTCCAAGGTGCTGGTGGCCACCGACGTGGCCGCCCGCGGCCTGGACATCGACGGCCTGGACCTGGTGATCAACTTCGACATGCCACGCAGCGGCGACGAGTACGTGCACCGCATCGGCCGTACCGGCCGTGCGGGCGGCGAAGGCCTGGCGATTTCGCTGATCACCCACAATGACTGGAACCTGATGTCCAGCATCGAACGCTACCTCAAGCAGCAGTTCGAGCGCCGGGTGATCAAGGAAGTCAAAGGCACCTACAACGGGCCGAAGAAGGTCAAGGCGTCGGGCAAGGCTGCCGGCACCAAGAAGAAGAAGGTCGAGAAGAAGGGCGGCGACAAGAAGGCCACGGCCAAGCGCAAGCCAACCGCCAAGCCCAAGGCCAACGCACCACTGGCCAGCGCCGACGGCCTGGCGCCGCTGAAGAAGCGCAAGCCTGCGGCTGAGTAATCCGCGCAGGCCCTATCGCCGGCAAGCCGGCTCCCACAGCTATTTGTAGGAGCCGGCTTGCCGGCGATAGGGCCCTTGGTTCACCCCATCAGTCAGCCTTCTTCTCCGCCGTCTTCAATTCCTTGATCCGTTGATCGATCAACTGACACTTGTCGGGCAAGTCCTTGCTCGCCGTCCCCAGCTCCATCCCCTGGAGCTCATCATTGATCTCCTTGGCCTTCTGCGGGTTCTGCTCGGTGAGCTGACTGACCAGCCCAGCCAGCTCCTCACGTTTCTGTGTCGCCTCTTCCGGCGTGCAGGCCCAGGCGGGCAGGGCGCAGAACAGGGCAGTGGCACAGGCGATGCGCAGCAGCGGTTTCATCCTTAACTACCTCCGGCAGTGGGTATGCCCGGTGGAGGTGTGTGTGGCCCAGCAAGTTCAGTGCTCGCGACCGATGGTGGCCGAGAAGAAATCGCGCGTTGTCGTAGTCCTTTTCTGAACGGCACTGAAAAGCCGTGTGGCGATCTTGATGCCTGGACCGCCCTTCACTAGCCTCGCTGTCAAACAGGAGGTATCGTATGTACAAGTGTAAATACGGAGCGTCCCATGTTCTTTGAGTGGGACGAGGCGAAAAACCAGATCAATATCCGCAAGCATGGCATCGACTTCAGCGATGTTCCGGACATGTTCAACCACCCCATGCTGATTCGCCGGGATAGTTGCGTGGAATATGGAGAGGAACGCTGGGTCAGCCTTGGCTGGTTGAAGTCACTGATAGGCGTGGTCGTTTACACGGAACGGCAAGGTGAAATCATTCGGATCATTTCCGCACGCAAAGCCACCAAATGGGAGGCCAAACATTATGACCAATACATCGAAAACTGACTGGGCGCGGCTGGCCCGGCAGGACGACAAGGATATCGATACCTCGGATATCCCCGAGCTGGGTGAAGACTTTTTCCGACAGGCCGAACTGCGCGTACCTGCCAAGCAAACGGTGACGATCAGGCTCGACGCCGATGTGCTCGCCTGGTTCAAAGCGCAAGGGGCGGGGTATCAGACACGGATCAACCAGTTGCTGCGCCAGTACATGCAAGCCCAGCAGCGAGATCGCTGATTCTTTCGGAACGCCGCCGATCCCCCATGGGTCCCAAGCTGTGTACCCCTTCGTCCACAGCAAGAGGCCATCGCCATGAGCACCACTTACGACTGGGACCTGATCGAGCGCTTGCTGCACGAGGTGCAGAACGGTGCCGGTCACAACTTCACGCCTCGCCCCTATGCCGAGCAGCACGCTGCGGCGCTGGCCGCCGAAGGGCAGCCGGTGGGGGACATCGACCACCTGAAAACTCGCGCCTGCGAGTACGAAAAGTTACTTTTTGAGCGCGGTTTCATCGACAGTCGGGCGCCGGAGGACGGCGGCAATGGCGAGAACTTCGTGCTCACCGAGCGCGGTTCGCGGCTGCTGAGCCTGCTCGACAGCAGCATTCCGGGCTTCGAACACCCGCGCCAGGTGCTGGACGAACAGGAAGATGCCCTGGATGAAGCCACCTTCGACCGGGTGTCTGCCAAGGCGCAGATCGCTTGAAGTCGTTTTGAGACTGGCAAGGGTGGGCCAGGAAAACCGATAATCGGTCTTTCCTGAACACTGCCGAGCCTTTGCCCATGCCATCGATCACCCTGGAGGGCCGCCCATGAGCGCGGCCCGCAAGAACCCTGACGCCTTTGCCTTCCAGGTGATGCTGGGCCTGTGCCTGCTCTGGGGTTGCCAGCAAGTCCTGATCAAGACCGCGGCGGTCGATATCGCCCCGGTGATGCAGGCCGCCCTGCGCAATGGCCTGGCCGCCGTGCTGGTGGGCCTGCTCTTGTGCTGGCGCGGTGGCTGGGGGCAAGTGGGCACGACCTGGCGCGCCGGGCTGCTGGCCGGTGGGTTGTTTGGCCTGGAGTTCCTGTTCATCGCCGAGGGCCTGAAGCTGACCTCGGCGGCGCATATGTCGGTATTCCTCTATACCGCGCCGGTATTCACCGCCCTGGGGCTGCACTTCATGTTGCCCAGCGAGCGCCTGCGCTGGCTGCAGTGGATGGGCATCCTGCTGGCGTTCGGCGGCATTGCTACCGCGTTCGCCGGGGGCGTGTCGTTCGAGCAGATGGACGGGCGCATGCTGCTCGGCGATGCGCTGGGCGTGCTGGCTGGCCTGGCGTGGGGCGCGACCACCGTGGTGGTGCGCGGCTCGCGATTGTCGGAGGCGCCGGTAACGCTGACGTTGTTCTACCAGTTGGCGGTGGGCTTTGCCGGGCTGTTGCTGATTGCCTTGCTCAGCGGGCAGATCGGCGAGGTGGCGATGACGCCCTTGGCGGTTGGCAGCGTGCTGTTCCAGGGGATCATGGTGTCGTTCGTCAGCTACCTGACGTGGTTCTGGTTGCTGCGCAAGTACCTGGCCTCGAACCTGGCGGTGTTTTCGTTCATCACGCCGTTGTTCGGGGTGACCTTTGGTGTGTTGCTGTTGGATGAGCCCTTGAGCGTCAACTTTGTGCTCGGGGCGGTGATGGTGTTGCTGGGGGTGATCCTGGTCAGCGCCGAGCCCTGGGTGCGGCAGCAATTGCGCAGGTTTGTCGGTTGATCAGTATTGGCCCTATCGCCGGCAAGCCGGCTCCCACAGGTCACTCACAACGCTTGAGCATTGTGGGCAGCCTGTGGGAGCCGGCTTGCCGGCGATAGGGCCGGTTCAGACACCCCGGTTCATCAAGCTACCCGACCGGTAACCAGGGAAGCATTGGGGTTGCGGCTCCCCACAAGCACCAGCACCCCCGCCAGTCCCAGCCCAGCAGCCGCCAACACCAGCGCCGGCTGCAAGCCCCCGCTGTAATGGTTGCTCAAGGCAGCCAGCAGCGGCCCACTCAACTGCCCCAGTGCAAAGCAGGCCGTCAGTAGCCCGGCATTGCGCTGCGTCGCATGCGGCGCCAGCTCCCGCGAGCGCTGCATCACCAACTGCATGCAGGCCAGAAACGGTGTGCCGCAGAGCACCACACCCAGCGCCAGGCCAAGCCCGCCTCCCATCAGGCAGGCCAGCACGCCCAGTCCCTGCAGCCACAAGGTGGCCGTCAACCAGGTGGACGTGCGGCCCGAGCGCCGCGCACTCACCAGCACCACGCCGAGCGCCGCAGCCACGCCGAATGCCGGCCAGAACAGGTCAGCCATCCAGTGCCCGCGAAACTGCTGGTTGGCCATTTGCGACAGGAACGTGGCCGGCAGGATGTAACCCACGCCATACAACGCATACACCAGGGCCAGGCGGCCAATGCCGACGCTGCGTGTCGCCCCCGGTTGCCCGCTGCTGGGCACTACGGCGGGCTCCAGCGCACGCGGCAGCCATGGGCGCACGGCCAGCAGCATGGCCAGCGCCGTCACCGCGTACACCAACCACAACGCCGCCGAGCTCAGCCCCAGCAGGTGCGCCGCCAGTGCCAGCAGGCCGGTGACGGCGATGCCCACACCAGGCCCTGCGAACACCAGGGCACCCAGGCGTTGGCGCTGGCTGGCATTGGCGATCTGCTGGCTGAGGCTGGTGATCATCACCAGCACCCAGGCGCTGGCAACCCCGGTGCCGAAGCGCAGCAGCAGGTGGCTCCAGAAGCCGTCGGCGGCCCAGGAGGCCAGGGTCAGCAGCACGCACAGCCAAAGCCCGCCCTGCAGCCGCAGCCTGACCTGATGGGGCCGGCGGGCGAACATGGCATCGGCCGCGCCAATGAAGTAGCCCAGGTAGTTGGCGGCCGCCACCAGGCCGGCAGCCGTCAGGTCGAACTGGCCCTCGGCAATCAGCTGCGGCAGTTGCGGGGTGAGGGCGAAGCGGCCGATGCCCATGGCCATCATCAAGGCCACGGCGCTGGCCAGCAGTTGTACGAGCGGCGACATGGGAATACTCCTGCGCAAACGTTGAGCGATGGATGGCAGGGTAGGGCGGATTGACTTTCAGTAAAATTGAATAATGATGATGAAGTTATTCAGTTTAGGAGAAGGCTATGGAGTTCAGCCAACTGCGCATCTTCCAGGCGGTTGCCGAAGAAGGTTCGGTGACCCGCGCCGCCGAGCGGCTGCACCGGGTGCCGTCGAACCTGTCCACGCGCCTGCGCCAGCTCGAGGAGCAACTGGGCGTCGAGCTGTTCCTGCGTGAGCGCCAGCGCCTGCAGTTGTCGCCTGCGGGCAAGGTTTTGCTGGATTACGCCAACCGCCTGCAAGCGCTGCATGATGAGGCGGTGGCGGCGGTGCAGGGTGGCCAGCCGGCCGGCAACTTCGTGCTCGGCACCATGTACAGCACGGCGGCCATCCACCTGCCGGCGTTGCTGGCCCGCTACCACCAGGCGTACCCGGCGGTGAACCTGCAAGTGCAGGCCGCGCCCAGTGGCGAACTGCTCGAAGGCCTGCTCAGCCACCGCCTGGATGCCGCCCTGGTGGATGGACCGCCGAGCCTGGCCGGGCTGGATGGGGTGCGCTTGTGCGACGAGGTGTTGGTGCTGATCACCAGCCCCGAGCACCCGGCGGTGCACAGTGCCCGCGAGGTGGCCGGCAAGGCGGTGTTCACCTTCCGCCAGGGCTGCTCCTATCGCATGCGCCTGGAGGCCTGGTATGCCCATGCCCACACGCCCATGGGCCGGGTGATGGAAATCGAGTCGTACCAGAGCATGCTGGCCTGCGTGATCGCTGGCGCAGGGGTGGCGCTGATGGCGCAATCGATGCTCGACAGCCTGCCTGGCCGCGACCGGGTACGCGCCCATCGCCTGCAGGCGCCGTTCGATCATGCGCAAACCTGGTTGATGTGGCGCCAGGGCATGTGCGGGGCGAATTTGCAGGGGTGGATCGATTTGCAACAAAGCGAAACGATTAACCAATCGTCGGAATGCGCCGTTTCGGCTTGATCCGCGTCAAACTCGACCCCATCTGTAGGAACAAGGGCATGCGTAATACAGGACATAGGGCTATGATCTGTATGAAACATCGCAGGATTGATTGACCGTGAGGCTGACCCGTCAAGGGGGCACTATGAAAAACCAAATGTTCAACTGGCTCCATGACTTGGCTGTCGCGCTGGGGCTGATACCACCACCCCTGCAGCCGGTGCCGATCCCGACTGATGAAGAGCAGCGCCGGCGCCAGCCGCGTCGCCGCTGAAAAAGCAAAAAGGCCGCCGCATCAGCTTCGATGCAGCGGCCTTTTCGTTTGTGCAGGTTATCAGGCCAGTTTCACGGCACCGACTTCCTTGCGCGACAGCAGGCTCACCACTACGAAGCTCACCAAGCCAATTGCCAGGCTGTAGTAGATCGGCGTGTTGGCATCCAGGCCATCCTTGAACATGAACAGCAGCGCGGTGGCAAAGCCCAGCGACATGCTGCAGATGGCCCCTGCGGTGGTCGCACGCTTCCAGAAGATCGCGCCGATCAGCGGAATCAGCATGCCGCCCACCAGCAGGTTGTAGGCCAGCGTCAGGGCGCTGATCACATCGTTCACCGCCAGGGCGATACCCAGCACCACCAGGCCGGTGAGCAGGGTGAACAGGCGGTTGATGCCCAGGCTCGACTGCTTGCCGCCACGCAGCTTGGGCAGCAGGTCTTCGGTCAGGGTGGTCGATGCGGCCAGCAGGCCGGCACTGGCGGTCGACATCATCGCGGCCAGGGCAGCAGCCATCAGCAGGCCACGGATGCCTTCAGGCAGCTGGGTCTTGATCATCTCGGCGAAGGCGTTGTTGGGGTTGACCAGGTCCGGCATGATCACGTGCGCAGCCATGCCGATCAGGGCGCAGGCCAGGCCGTACAGCACGCAGTACACACCGGCGGTGGTACCGGCACGCTGGCAGACCTTCTCGTCACGGGCGGTGAACACCCGCTGCCAGATGTCCTGGCCGATCAGGATGCCGAAGAAGTAGATCAGGAAGTAGGTGATGATGGTGTCCCAGCCGATGCTGGTCCAGGCGAAGCTGGCCGCCGGCAGCTTGGCTACCAGGGTGTCCCAGCCACCGGCCTTGTACAGGCACACCGGCAGCAGGATGAACATCAGGCCCACGGTCTTGATCACGAATTGGACGATGTCGGTCAGGGTCAGCGACCACATGCCGCCGATGGTCGAGTACACCACCACCACACCGCCGCCAAGCAGCAGCGACATCCAGAACGGCAGGTCGAGCAGCACTTGCAGCACGGTGCCCATGGCCAGGGTCGAGGTCACGCCGATCATCAGCGCATAGGCGAGCATGATCGCCGCACTGGCCTGGCGTGCCATCGGGTTGTAGCGGCGCTCCAGTACCTGGGTCACGGTGAAGATCTTCAGGCGCAGCAGCGGTTTGGCGAGGAACAGGTTCAGGGCGATGATGCCCAGGCCCAGGGCTGCGCAGAGCCAGAAGCCGGAGATGCCGTGGACATAGCCCAGGCGCACGGTGCCGACGGTGGAAGCACCGCCCAGTACGGTGGTGGCCATGGTGCCCATGTACAGGGTCGGGCCGAGGTTGCGCCCGGCTACCAGGTAGTCTTCGTGGGTTTTTGCCCGACGCATGCCATACCAGCCCAGCCCGAGCATGCCGGCGGCATAGATCATTACAACGATGATGTCCAAGGCCATTGGGGGTCTCCCGATTATCTTTATTATGGCGAGATCGACCGCCCGGGCGCGTTCACGGCGCCAGGCGGTCTTGTGTTGTGTTGGCGGGCCTCAGTGGCCCTCCCAGATGGCTCCTGCCCGGGTGTAGCAGTGTCAGCGGCGCACGACGCCCGGCAGCACGCAGAGCATTTCGAACAACAGGTTGGCACCGAGCAGCGAGGTGTTGCCGGTGGTGTCGTAAGGCGGGGAGACTTCGACCAGGTCACAACCGATCAGGTCCAGGCCGTGGCAGCCGCGAATGATCTCCATCGCCTGGATGGTGGTCAAGCCGCCGATTTCCGGGGTGCCGGTGCCAGGGGCCCAGGCCGGGTCGATGCCGTCGATGTCGAACGACAGGTACACAGGGCCGCCGCCGACTTTTTCGCGCACTTCGGCCATCAGCGGCTCCAGCGACTTGTGCCAGCACTCTTCGGCCTGGACCACGCGGAAACCTTGGCGGCGGCTCCAGTTGAAGTCGTCGGCGGTGTAGCCCTGGGCGCGCAGGCCGATCTGCACCACGCGGTCGCAATCGAGCAGGCCTTCTTCCACGGCGCGGCGGAAGGTGGTGCCGTGGGCGATCTTCTCGCCGAACATGTGGTCGTTGACGTCGGCGTGGGCGTCGATGTGCACCAGGCCGATCTTGCCGTGCTTCTTGTGCAGGGCCCGCAGGATCGGCAGGGTGATGGTGTGGTCGCCACCCAGGGTCATGGGGATGACGTTGTGCTCGACGATCTCGTCGTAGGCTTCTTCGATGATGCGCACGGCGTCGAGCAGGTTGAAGGTGTTGATCGCCACGTCACCGATGTCGGCGACCGACAGCGAATCGAACGGCGCGGCGCCGGTGGCCATGTTGTACGGGCGGATCATCACCGATTCGGCGCGGATCTGGCGTGGGCCGAAGCGGGTGCCGGAGCGCAGCGAGGTGCCGATGTCCAGGGGCACGCCGATGAACGCGGCGTCCAGGCCTTGGGCACTTTGCAGGTGGGGGAGACGGAGCATGGTGGCGATGCCGCCGAAACGCGGCATTTCGTTGCCGCCCAGTGGTTGGTGGAGAACTTTGTCCACGGTGGGCCTCATCAGTCGGTCGATTGTTTTGTTTGTTCGAACCTGTGCCGCCGCGCGCCTCGAGTGTGGTTCAGCCGGCGGGCAGGGACATTTCGGCCAAGTCTGCGCAAGGTAGTGCCTGCGACAAATCGCTACAGGCAAATACTTACTTCATGAATTTCTAAACTAACCGCCGCCGATGCGGTTAGACTGCGCGCAATCCACCCTGCGGAACCGTTGCACCATGGCCTCGACCCTGCCCGACCTGAAACTGCTGCGCATCTTCATCAGCGTGGTGCGCCACCAGGGCTTCGCCAATGCCCAGCGCGAGCTCAACCTGTCGACTTCGGCCATCAGCACCTACATGAGCCAGCTCGAAGGGGCGCTGGGCATTGTCCTGTGCCACCGCGGGCGCGGCGGTTTCAGCCTGACCAGCAAGGGCGAGCTGTTTCACCAGGAGACCTTGCGCCTGCTGGCCGAGCTGGATGGTTTCGAGCAGTACGCCGCCGCGCTCAAGGGCGAGTTGCGCGGCACGCTCAACCTCGGGGTGATCGACTCCACGGTCGGCGACCGGGCGCTGCCCTTGGCCGAGGCCATCGGCGCCTACAGCCAGGAACACCCGGCGGTGCACCTGCACCTGTCGGTGTCCAGCCCTTACGAACTGCAGCTTGGCGTGCAGGACAACCGCCTCGACCTGGCCATCGGTGCGTTCTCCTCGCGCATGAGCGGCCTGGTCTACCAGCCGCTGTACCGCGAGCAGCACTGGCTGTACTGCAGCAGCCGCCACCCGCTGTACGCCGAGCGGCGCATCCCGGAGCCTGTGGTCACCCAGCAGCGCATGGTCGGGCGCGGTTACTGGAGCCAGGCGGAGCTGGCCCGGCATGGCTTTAAGCACAGCGCGGCGACGGTGGAGAGCATGGAGGCGCAGTTGATCCTGATCCTGTCCGGCGCCTACATCGGCTACCTGCCCGAACACTACGCCCAGGCCTGGGTCGACAAGGGCGACTTGCGCGTGCTTTCTCCGGCGACTTTCGGCTATCAGGCGCCATTTTCATTGATCATCCGTCGCGGGCGTAGCCGTGAGCCGTTGATCCAGACCTTCCGCGACCTGCTCAAGAGCCAGCTCAACGTCGGCTGACTTTGGCCGGTAGTGGGCATTCCGTCGGGAGAACCCACTGCGCGACAAAACCTGACCTCATTCGTACTGGCGTTCTGCTAAACCTTTACTTGCCTTGATGATTTTTCCCCTCATCTATACAAGCAAGGACAGCCCAGATGCGCATGAATTTGCCTGTCACGGAGCACGAAAGAACGTTTTCCAGCGACCAGCGTCTGATTTCCACCACCGACCTCAACAGCCGCATCACCTATTGCAACGACGCGTTCGTGGCCATCAGCGGGTTCACCTACGACGAGCTGGTCGGCCAAACCCACAACCTGGTGCGCCACCCCGACATGCCGCCGTCGGTGTTCGGCCATATGTGGGAGACCATCAAGCAGGGCAAGCCGTGGATGGGCGTGGTCAAGAACCGCGCCAAGAACGGCGACTTCTACTGGGTCAGCGCCTACGTCACCGCCATCTACGAGAACGGCCGCATCAGCGGCTACGAGTCGGTGCGGTCGGTGCCCAGCCGCGAGCAGATCCGCCGCGCCGAAGCGCTGTATGCGCGGTTGCGCGGCGGGCGCCCGGCAGTGCCATGGGCGGCCCGCGCGGGGCATGGCCTGGGGCAGGGCTGGCCGTTGATCGGCGCCGGGCTGCTGTCTGCGGCGGCTTACCTGTGGTTGCCGGCCTATGCGGCGCTGGGCGTGCTGATGGCCAGCCTGCTGGTGGCCTGGTACCTGGTCGAGAACCGCCAGAGCCAGGCCATCCGCCGCACCCTCGCCGAACACCCCAAGGCCTTCACCAGCCCGCTGGTGGCCCTGACCTACAGCGACAACCCGGGCCTGCGCGGCCAGCTCGACCTGGCGATCATCAGCGAGGAAGCCCGCCTGCAAACGGCGCTGACCCGCCTGGTGGATGCGGGTATCGGGGTGAAATCGCGGGCTGCGCAGTCGGCCGGCTTGTCCGATGCCCAGGCCCAGATGCTCGACCGCCAGCGCAGCGAGACCGACCAATCGGCCACGGCCATCGCGCAAATGGCGGCGACCATCCAGGAAGTCACGCACAACGTGCAGAGCACGGCGCATGCCGCAGGCGATGCCGACCAGCTCGCCCAGCACGGCAGCGAGCTGGCGCAGCAGAGCCTCAAGGCCATGGGCAGCATGAGCGAGGCGGTGAACGACATCGGCCAGGCGGTCAATGCCCTGGCCGAGCAGACCCAGTCGATCGGCAGCGTGGTCGATACCATCACCTCGATCGCCGAGCAGACCAACCTGCTGGCGCTCAATGCCGCGATCGAGGCGGCGCGGGCGGGTGAGCAGGGCAGGGGTTTTGCGGTGGTGGCCGACGAGGTGCGCTCGCTGGCCCAGCGCACGCGCACCTCCACCGAAGAAATCCACCAGATCATCGCCTCGCTGCGCAGCGGTGCCGAGCATGCGGTGAGCACGGCCAACCGCGGCGAGCAGATTTCCCGCGACAGCGTGCAGAGCGTCGAGGCGGTGCAATCGGCGCTGGCGGGTATCGCCCAGGCGGTGAGCCGCATCACCGGCATGAGCCAGCAGATGGCGACCGCCTCGGAGCAGCAGAGCCACGTGGCCGAAGACATCAACCAGCAGATCGTGCGCATTGCCCAGCTGTGCGATCAGAGTGCGGGGCAGGCCAAGCAAGGGGCGCAAATCAGCCAGGACCTCGAGCGCATGGCCGAGTACCTGCACAGCCTGGCGGAGCGGTTCAATCGCTGAGGGGTTAGCCGGGAGTTTGGTGTTGATGTTGAGATCGAGCGCCGCCCGCGCGGCGCATCGCGGATAAATCCGCTCCCACATTTGTTGCAACGTGCCGCGGTCTGCCAGGCCATGGTTGCCCGCCTTCGGCGCCCGCCGAGAAATGGCGTCGTACAAACAAGGCTCACAACCATGGCCTATCAGGCATAGGTACGTTGCAACAAATGTAGGAGCGGATTTATCCGCGATGCGCCGCGCGGGCGGCGCTCGATCGACAGGACGCCATCGCACACCAGCCGAGCCCCCGCAGCCCCACCGCTCTGTGGCAAACTGCGCCCCGTAAGGAGAGCCCCATGCCCAGACCCCGCTGCGAACGCTGCCAGCGCCCGCTCGATCACTGCCTTTGCCCACTAATCCCCACCCTCGACAGCCGCACCCGCGTGGTCCTGTTGCAGCACCCCAGTGAAACCGCCCACGCCCTGAACACCGCCCGCCTGGCCGCGCTTGGCCTGGTCAATGCCCAATTGCGCATCGGCGAGGTGTTCGATGACCTCGACGAATTGCTGGGCACCCCGGGATATCGGCCGGTACTGCTATTCCCAGGCGATCAAGCCCAGGTACTGACCGCCTATGGCGAAGCGGATGACACCCCGCTGCTGTTGATCGTGCCCGATGGCACCTGGCGCAAGGCGCGCAAGATGCTGTATCTGAACCCGCTGCTGGCGGCGTTGCCCAGGGTGACGCTGGGCCAGCTGGCACCCTCGCGCTACCGACTGCGCAAGGCGCCGGAGCCGGGGGCGGTGTCGACCCTCGAAGCGGTAGTGCAGGCGTTGAATGTGCTGGAGCAGCCAGCCAGTTTCGATGCGCTGCTGCGGCCGTTCGAGGCATTGATCGAGGGGCAGATCAAGGCCATGGGGCTTGAAACGTTCGAGCGTAACCATGGTGATGGTTAGGCCTGATAAGGCCTCATCGACGGCAAGCCGGCTCCCACACGCGCTCGCGAGCAGCGGTAAACCTGTGGGAGCCGGCTTGCCGGCGATAGGGCCGGTACAGGCCACTCAACGCTCGCGCAGTGCCTCGGTCCGGGCCTTGAGCACCGGCTTGAGCAGGTAATCCAGCACGCTCTTCTGCCCGGTGATGATATCCACCGTGGCCACCATCCCCGGGATGATCAGCAGCGGCTTGTTGTCCCCACCCAGGTGGTTCTTCTCGGTGCGCACCTGGATCAGGTAGAACGCATTGCCCTTGTCGTCGGTGACGGTATCGGCACTGATCAGCTCAAGCTTGGCCTTGAGCCCGCCGTAGATGGTGTAGTCGTAGGCACTGAACTTGACCATCGCCGGCTGCCCTGGGTGCAGGAACGCCACATCCTGCGGGCGCACCTTGGCCTCGATCAGCAGGTTGTCCTCGATCGGCACGATCTCCACCAGGTCACTGCCCGGCTGCACCACGCCGCCGATGGTGTTGACCTTGAGCAGCTTGACGATGCCGCGTACCGGCGACACCACCGTGGTGCGGTTGACCCGGTCGTCGATGGCGATGCTGGTGGCGGTGATCTTGGAAAGCTCGGTGCGCTTGTCGTTGAGTTCCTTGGCCGCGTCGGAGCGGAAGCTCGCGTCGGACTCCTGGATCTTGCTGCGGATCTCCGCCACCGCCGCCTCGGCCCGGGGGATGGCCAGGCTGGTGGCGTTGAGCTGGCCTCGGGCTTCGACCGTGCGCTGCTTGAGGCGCAGTATCTCCACCGGCGAGATGGCGCCCTTGCTCACCAGCGGCGAGGACATGTCCAGCTCCTGCTGCAGCAGGCCCACCGCCGAGCGGTATTGATCGACCTTGGAGCGGAATTCGGCCAGCTCCTGGGTCTTTTGCCGCAGCTGTTCGTTGAGGGTCTGCTTCTCGCTGGCCAGCCGGCGCTGGCGCGAGTCGTACAGGGAGGTTTCGTCCTCGGCCACCTGCGGCGCCTTGGCGCGCACTTCGTCAGACAGCACGAACGGGCGGCCTTCGGCTTCGGCCGACAGCCGCTCCACCTGGGCGGTCAAGGCATAGCGGTCGGCTTCGCTTTCGCCCTTGTTGGACTTGAAGCGGGTGTCATCCAGGCGCAGCAGGGTGGCGCCTTTTTCCACCATCTGCCCTTCGCGCACGAAGATTTCGGTGACGATGCCGCCTTCCAGGTTCTGCACCACCTGGACCTTGCTCGAAGGGATCGCCTTGCCTTCGCCGACGGTCACCTCGTCGAGCCTCGCCAGGCTCGCCCAGACCAGCGCCACCAGCAGCAGCGCCGCCGCCAGCCACACGGTCAGGCGCGACAGGCGTGGCGAGTCCTGCAGGGTGGCGCCGGCCAGCTCCGGCATGTAGTCGCGCTCGGCGCGCTTGTCGGAACCTGTGTGGGTACTGCGCACGTTGTGGCCGATGGACATGCAAACCTCCTAGAGCGCCGCGCCGATGCGGCCCTTGCGCAGGGCGTCGATGACCGAATCCTTCGGCCCGTCGGCGACGATCTTGCCGTTGTCCAGCACCAGCAGCCGGTCCACCAGGCTGAGCATCGAGGTGCGGTGGGTCACCAGCAGCAGGGTCTTGCCCGGCACCCAGGCCGACAGGCGCTGGCGCAGTTGTTCTTCGCTGCTGTTGTCCATGTGGCTGGTGGGTTCGTCGAGGATCAGGATCGGCGGCTCCAGCAGCAGCGCCCGGGCCAGCAGCACCGCCTGGCGCTGGCCGCCGGATAGCAGCTGGCCGCGCTCGCCCACCGGGCGCTCGAAGCCGTGCGGGTGCTGCCGGGCCAGCTCGCTGACGCCGGTCAGCTCGGCCACTTCGAGCATGCGCGCATCGCTGATGTGGCGGGCGCCCAGGGTCAGGTTGTCGCGCAGGCTGCCGGCCAGCAGCGGCAGGTCGTGGGCGACGTAGCCGAGCTGGCTGCGCAGGTCGGCGATGTCCAGTTGGCGCAGGTCGAGGTTGTCGAGCAGGACCTGGCCGTCATCGGGGTGATGAAAGCCCATCAGCAGCCTGCCCAGGGTGCTCTTGCCCGAGCCGCTGCGGCCGATGATGCCGATGCGCTCGCCAGGCTTGATGGCCAGGGTCACGTCCTGCAGCGCCGGGCTGGTTTGCCCGGGGTAGCGGAAGCTGACATGGCTCAGGGCCAGGCCGCCCTTGAGCGCGGTGTGCTCCAGTGCCTGCTGTTCGGCCTGGCGCTCCTGGGGCAGGGCCATCAGCGCGTCGGTGCTGCGCATGGTCAGTTGTGCTTGCTGGTAGCGGGTGATCAGCCCGGCGATCTGGCCAAGTGGAGCCAGCACGCGGCTGCCGAGCATGTAGCTGGCGACCAGGGCGCCGACGCTGAGGTTGCCGGCGATGATGCTGTACACCCCGGCGACGATGGTGGCCATGCCGCAGAACTGCTGGATGAACAAGGTGCCGTTGCTGGCCAGCGACGACAGGTTGCGGGCGTGCGCGTCGAGCCGGGCGATGGCGCCGTTGGTGTGCTCCCACTGGTATTGGCGCTCGCTCTCGGCGCCGCAGGCCTTGAGGGTTTCCAGGCCGCCGAGGGTTTCGATCAGCAGCGCCTGGCGCACGGCGCCGAGGCTCAGGCTTTTTTCCACGGTGTCGCGCAGGCGCGCCTGGATCAGCAGGGCGAAGCCCACCGCCAGGGGGAAGGCGATCAGCGGGATCAGCACCAGCCAGCCGCCGAGCAGGCCGATCACCAGCAGCATCAGGGCCACGAACGGCAGGTCGATGATGCTGGTCAGGGTCACGGCGGTGAGGAATTCGCGCAGGCCCTGGAAGTCGTGGATGCTCTGGGCGAAGCCGCCGATGGTGGCGGGCTTGGCCTTCATGGCCATGCCGGTGATGCGCTCGAACAGGGTGGCGGAGAGGATCAGGTCGGTCTTCTTGCCGGCCTGGTCCAGCAAGTGCGCGCGGACCATGCGCAGCACCAGTTCGAAGGCGGTGCCGATGAACAGGCCGGCGACCAGCATCCACAAGGTCGAGAGTGCCTGGTTGGGCACCACGCGGTCGTAGGTCTGCATGACGAACAGCGGCACCATCAGGCCCAGCAGGTTGATCAGCAGGCTGGCCAGCAGGGCATCGCCGTACAGCCAGCGGGAATGGCGCAGGGTGTCGCGGAACCAGGCATCGACCCGCGGCAGCAGCGGTGCGCGCAGGTTCTCCAGGGTGTGCCGTGGCCGTGCGAACAGGGCGTGCCCACTGTAGGCCTGGGCCAGTGCCTCGCGTTCGAGCCACTGCTCGCCGCCGCCGGCCTCGCACGGCAGCACCAGCGCCCGGCCATCCTCGCCCCAGCGCTGCAGCACGGCGCTGCGGCCATCGTTGAGCAGCAGCAGTACCGGCAGGTTGAGCGCCGAGATGGCCTCCAGCTCACGGGCCAGCACGCGCCCTTGCAGGCCGGCGCGGGCGGCCGCCCGGGGCAGCAGGTCTGCGCCCAGGCGTTGCTGGGCCAGGGGCAGGCCGCTGCTGAGGCTGGCGCGGCTGGCCGGGCAGCCATGCAGGCGGCACAGGATCAGCAAACCATCGAGCAGCGGGTCATCGACATCGGGGCGCGGCTGCGCACTTTGCATACTGGTCACGATGAACTACTCCCGCCTCGGTGGATGGGGTGTGACGCTGGGTGCGCGCGCCTGCCGCGCCGGGTGATCAGCGCATGTCGGGCAGCTTGGCCTGGTTGCGCACTTCACTCTGGGCAATGGCTTCGGGCGGCAGCGAAACGCGCTGCTTGCTCAGCAGCTCGCCCATGGTCGCCAGCACCCGGTACATCGAGAACTCCTCGGTGTAGCGCACTTCGGTGTAGCGGCGGTTGGCGTTGTACAGCTCGTTTTCGCTGTCGAGCACGTCGAGCAGGGTGCGTTGGCCGAGGCCGAACTGGTCCTGGTAGGCGGCGCGTACACGTTGGGTGGTTTCGGCATATTCGCGGGCAGTCGGGGTTTGCTTGCGCGCGTTGTTCATGGCGTTCCAGGCCAGGCTGAGGTTTTCGGTCAGCTCGCGCAGGGCGTTGTTACGCACGTCCATGGCCTGGTTGATCTTGTGCGCGTCCGACTGCAGGCGAGCCTTGTCGCTGCCGCCGCGGAACAGGTTGTAGTTGAGCTCGACGCCGGCTTGCCAGTCGTTGTTGCTGTGGCCTTTCTCGCCGCCCAGGTTGTTGTTGGCGCCGGTGGCCAGCACCGCATCCAGGCGCGGGTAGAAGGGCGACTTGGCCACTTCGTACTGCTGCTCGGCAGCGTTGACGTCGGCCTGGGCCGATTTCAGGTAGGGGTTGTTTTCCAGCATGCCCTGGCGCGCCAGGTCGAGGCCGGTGGGCACTTCGCCCTTGATCGTGACCGGGGCTTCCAGCTCGTCGGGCATGCGCCCGACCACGCTGTAGAAGTTGGCCTCGGCGTCGGCCAGGTCGACTTCGGCGGTGTCCAGGTTGTTTTCTGCCAGGGCGCGACGGGCGCGGGACTGGTCGAGGTCGGCGGTGCTGCCCACGCCGCGCTCGCTGCGCAGGCCGATCTGGTCGTTGACGCGCATGTGCGCTTGCAGGTTGTTCTTGGCCAGGGTCACCAGCTCACGGCGCTTGAGTACTTCCAGGTACACCTCGATGGCGCGCAGGGCCACGGTTTCAGCAGTGGCCTGGGTGTAGTAGGCGCGCGAGTTGACCACCGCTTCGGTGCGGCCGACTTCGTTAGGGGTGTTGAAGCCGTCGAACAGCATCTGCCGCAGGCGCAGTTCCGACTGGGTGTAGTTGAGGGTTTCCTTGCCGTGGTTGCTGGTGCCGTCGGGGTTCACGGTGCGGGTGTTGAGGTTGTCCGAGCGCTGGCGGCCATAGCCGGCAACCAGGTCCACCGAGGGGTAGTAACCGCCACGCGCGAATTTCACGTCTTCGTCGGCCGACAGCCGGCTGTTACGGCTGGCGCTGATCTCCGGGTGATGGTCCACGGCGTTCTGGACGGCTTCGTTGAGTGACATCGCCTGAACGTTGGCGCACGCCATGGCCAACAGAATTGCACTGGTGATGGGGTTGAAAACGCGCATGGGGTACTTCTCCCTGGTCTTTAAAAGGTGCTGCTGTTCGTCAAAAAAGTGACGATAAAAGGCATTCAAACCGTTTCATGTTTGTAACAACAGAGCTAAGAACATTTAACGCGCGAGCTAAGAAGATTTTTTCATAAGAGATATGCGAAAAAAAACTTATGCGGTCTATCGAAACCAAGACATTGTTTCATTCAGGTAAATTTGGAAGCCGCTGGAGGACGCGGTTTTCAAGCGTCCGCAAGAGTTCCAGATTTTTTACAGCTAAGGACGCGGGATGAACAGGTAAAAGCGTAATTTGGCGACAATAATTTGGCATCGACTGATGGCCCAATTACATTACCTCTATCGCCGAAGGAGTAGCTGGAGAGCCCGATTCTCAGTGTTGAGACACTCGCTTTCCAGGCGCTGAGCCGCCACCCGCGACGTCATTGGCTGACAAGCCAATCGGTAAGGGGAGGCGTGCGCTCATGGCTAAGCTAATCGGTGTGGTCAGCAAGGTGGTTGGTCAGGTGTTTGCCGTTGCCGAGGACGGCACTCGCCGCCTGTTGATCGAAGGCGACCGCCTGTTCGCGGGCGAACAGTTGCAGACCGGTGCCGCCGGTGCGGTGGCGGTGCACTTGCACAATGGTGCAGAGCTGACCCTGGGGCGCGACAGCAGCCTGCAGATGACCCCCGACCTGCTGGCCGGCCAGGCCCCTCATACCCAGACCCACGACGGCGCCCCCAGCGACGCGCAACTGAGCGACGTGGCGCGGATCCAGCAGGCGATTGCCGCCGGTGCCGACCCCAGCGACGTCGGCGAAGCCCCCGCCGCCGGGCCCAACGCGGGCAGCGCCCCGGGCGCGCTGGGCGGCGGGCACAGTTTTGTCCTGCTCACCGAGGTGGCGGCGCGGGTCGACCCGCAGGTGGGCTTCCCCACGGCCGGCTTCAATGGCATCCCCGATCTGGTCGAGCGTGAAGTTGGCGATCTGCGCGACCACAGCCGCGGGCTGCCCGGGGCCGGCGGCGAGATCACCGGCCCGGACAGCGGCCTGCAACCTGAGCAGCCGACGCCGCCGGTGGACACCAAGCCGCCGGTCGATCCCAACCCGCCGGTGGACCCCAACCCGCCGGTAACGCCGATCGATGAAAACCACCCGGTCGAGTTGCACGGGCTGACGCTCGACCCCGGCGACCCTGGCCTTGACGAAGCCAACCTGCCCCTGGGCTCGGCAAGCGACCCGGCGGCCCTGACCCAGCACGGCAGCTTCACCGTGGTGGCCCCCGACGGCGTGTTCAACCTGAGTGTGGGCGGCATCAACGTGGTGACTGGCGGTGTGGTCACCGGTGTCGGCCAATCGATCACTACCGGCCTTGGCAATACCCTGACCATCCTCGGCTTCGACCCGGCGACCGGGGTGGTGACCTACAGCTACACCCTCACCGGCGCCGAGCAGCATCCCGATGGCGCAGGTACCAATGCGCTGAACGAGAATTTGCCGGTGATGGTCAGCGACCCCGACGGCGACGCCGCCCAGGGCACACTGGTGATCACCATCCGCGACGACGTACCCCGGGCAGTGGATGACAGCAACCCGGTGCCGGCCACCGAGCAGCATGTGGAGCTGACCGGCAATGTGCTGAGCAACGACATCCAGGGCGCCGACCGAGTGCCGGGCGGCCCGGTGATCGCCGGCACCTTTACCGGTACCTACGGCACGTTGGTGCTGGCCGCGGACGGTTCCTACACCTACACCCTCGATGTCAACGACCCGGACTTCAAGAACCTGGGCGGTGGCGGCCATGGGGTGGAAACCTTCACCTACACCATCAAGGACGCCGACGGCGACACCAGCAGCGCGACCCTGACCCTGAACATCAGCAACCTCGACGACCCCGTGCACCTCGATGGCCTCGATGCGCAGGGCGGCAGCCTCACCGTGTACGAAAAGAACCTGCACGACGGCAGCGCCCCCGATGCCAGCGCCCTGACCCAGCACGGCACGTTCAAGGTGACCGCAGCGGATGGCCTGCAGAGCCTGACCGTGGGTGGCATCAGCGTGGTCAGTGGCGGTGTGGCGGCGGGCTTCCCGCAGTCGATCGTCACCGCCGAAGGCAACACCCTGACGATCACCGGCTATGACCCCGGCACGGGCGTGGTGAGCTACAGCTACACCCTGGTGGGCAACGAGCAGCACCCTGCAGGCCAGGGCAGCAACAGCATCAGCGAGCAGTTCCAGGTGGTCGCCCAGGACATCGACGGCAGCATGGCCAATGGCAGCCTGCACGTGAGCATCGTCGACGACGTGCCGACGGCCAACAGCGACTACGTGAGCGTGGCCAAGGGCGATGTGGTGCGCGGCAACGTGATGTACAACGATGTGGTCGGCGCCGATGTGCGCAGCGACGGCCAGTATGTGGTCGGCGTGCGTGCCGGCAGCGACACCTCGACGTCTGCCATCGGCCAGCTCAACACCCAGGTCAATGGCCAGTACGGCTACCTGACCATCGACGCCCAGGGCAACGCCGAGTACCACTCCAACCCCAACATCGCCTCGCCACGCGATGCCCTCGACACCTTCGTCTACACCATCCGCGATGCCGATGGCGACGAGAGCACCACCACCATCACCATCAACGTGCACAACGGCCTGATGGCTTGCGTGGATCGCGACGTCACCGTCTACGAGAACGCGCTGGACCTGCACAAGGATGGCAACGACCTGGCCGCCGGCACGGTCACCGGCAGTGACCCGAACTCCACCCAGGAAACCGCTTCCGGCACGTTGGTCGGTTCGGCCAGTGGTGGTGTCGGCGCGCTGACCTACAGCCTGGTCGGCAATGCGACTGGCCAGTACGGGCAGATCCACCTGAATGCCGACGGCACCTACACCTATACCCTGACCTCGCCGGCGAATTCGCCGACCCATGCCAACGATGGGCCCAATACCGTCACCGAAACCTTCACCTACCAGGTGCAGGATTCGCTCGGCAACTCGACCACCAGCACCATCGTCATCACCATCGTCGACGATGTGCCCACGGCCAACAGCGACTACGTGAGCGTGGCCAAGGGCGATGTGGTGCGCGGCAACGTGATGTACAACGATGTGGTCGGCGCCGATGTGCGCAGCGACGGCCAGTATGTGGTCGGCGTGCGTGCCGGCAGCGACACCTCGACGTCTGCCATCGGCCAGCTCAACACCCAGGTCAATGGCCAGTACGGCTACCTGACCATCGACGCACAGGGCAACGCCGAGTACCACTCCAACCCCAACATCGCCTCGCCGCGCGATGCCCTCGACACCTTCGTCTACACCATCCGCGATGCCGATGGCGACGAGAGCACCACCACCATCACCATCAACGTGCACAACGGCCTGATGGCCTGCGTGGATCGCGACGTCACCGTCTACGAGAACGCGCTGGACCTGCACAAGGATGGCAACGACCTGGCCGCCGGCAGCGTCACCGGCAGCAACCCGGATTCAACCCGCGAAACGGCCAGTGGCACGTTGGTGGGCTCGACCAGTGGCGGTGTTGGCGCATTGACCTACAGCCTGGTCGGCAATGCCGTGGGCCAATATGGGCAGATTCACCTGAATGCCGACGGCTCCTACACCTACACCCTGACCTCGCCGGCCAATTCCCCGACCCATGCCAACGACGGCCCGAACACCGTGACCGAAACCTTCACCTACCAGGTGCAGGATTCGCTCGGCAATTCGACCACCAGCAGCATCGTCATCACCATCGTCGACGACGTGCCCACGGCCCACTGCGACTACGCCAGCGTGGCCAAGGGCGATGTGGTGCGCGGCAACGTGATGCTCAACGACGTGGTCGGCGCCGATGTGCGCAGCGACGGCCAGTATGTGGTCGGCGTGCGTGCCGGCCATGACACCTCCACCTCGGCCATCGGCCAGCTCAACATGCAGGTCAACGGCCAGTACGGCTACCTGACCATCGATGCCCAGGGCAACGCCGAATACCACTCCAACCCCAACATCAATTCGCCGCGCGATGCCGTCGACACCTTCGTCTACACCATCCGCGATGCCGATGGCGACGAGAGCACCGCCACCATCACCATCAACGTGCACACGGCACTGATGGCCTGCGAAGACCACGACGTCACCGTCTACGAGAAGGCACTGGACCTGCACAAGGATGGCAACGACCTCGCGGCCGGCAGTGTCACCGGCAGCGACCCGAACTCCACCCAGGAGACCGCCTCCGGCACCCTCGTGGGCTCCACCAGTGGCGGCGTCGGCGCACTGACCTACAGCCTGGTCGGCAATGCCGTGGGGCAATACGGGCAGATTCACCTGAATGCCGACGGCTCCTACACCTACACCCTGACCTCGCCGGCCAATTCCCCGACCCATGCCAACGATGGGCCCAACACGGTCAGCGAAACCTTCACCTACCAGGTGCAGGACTCGCAGGGCAACTCGACCACCAGCAGCATCGTCATCACCATCGTCGACGACGTGCCTACGGCCAATAGCGACTACGTCAGCGTCGGCAAGGGTGATGTGGTGCGCGGCAACGTGATGCTCAACGACGTGGTCGGCGCCGATGTGCGCGGCGACGGCCAGTATGTGGTTGGCGTGCGCGCCGGCAGCGATACCTCGACGTCTGCCATCGGCCAGCTCAACACCCAGGTGCACGGCCAGTACGGCTACCTGACCATCGACGCCCAGGGCAATGCCGAGTACCACTCCAACCCCGATGCCGTGGCGCCCAGGGACGCGCTCGACACCTTCGTCTACACCATCCGCGACGCCGATGGCGACGAGAGCACCACCACCGTCACCATCAACGTGCACACCCATTCGCTGCAGCCTTGCACCGACGGTGGGGTCAAGGTGTACGAAAGCGCGCTGGACCTGAACAAGGACGGCAACGACCTGGCTGCCGGCACCGTGACCGGCAGCGATCCGAGCTCTACGCGCGAGACTGCCAATGGCAGCCTGGTGGGGCAGGTTGCCGGCGGCGTGGGCGCCTTGACCTACACCTTGGTCGGCAATGCCGTAGGCCATTACGGCCAGATGCACCTGAACGCAGACGGCTCCTACACCTACACCCTGACGTCGCCGGCCAATTCGCCGGTGCATGCCAACGACGGTGCGAATACGGTGACGGAATCCTTCACCTACCGGGTGGAAGACACCGTAGGCAACTGGACCACCAGCACCGTGACCATCACCATCGTCGACGACGTGCCGCAGGCCCACTGCGACTTCGTCAGCGTGGGCAAGGGTGATGTGGTGCGCGGCAACGTGATGTACAACGACGTGGTCGGCGCCGACACCCTGAGCGATGGCGCCTACGTGGTCGGCGTGCGTGCCGGCCATGACACCTCCACCTCGGCCATCGGCCAGCTGGGCACCCAGGTGTACGGGCAGTACGGCTACCTGACCATCGATGCCCAGGGCAACGCCGAGTACCACTCCAACCCCAATGCCGTGGCGCCGCGCGATGCACTCGACAGCTTCGTCTACACCCTCCGCGACGCCGACGGCGACGAGAGCACGGCAACCGTTACCGTCAACGTCCACGACCACTCGCTGAACCCTTGTGGCGACGGGGGTGTGGCGGTGTACGAGAAAGCCCTGGACCTGAACCAGGATGGCCACGACCTGGCGCCCGGCAGCGTCACCGGCAGCCAGCCATGCTCGACTGCGGAAACCGCTTCCGGCAGCCTGGTCGGGCAGGTCGGCGGTGGTGTCGGGGCGCTGACCTACACCCTGGTAGGCAATGCCGTCGGCCAGTATGGGCAGATTCACCTGAATGCCGATGGTTCCTACACCTACACGCTGACGTCGCCGGCCAATTCGCCGGTGCATGCCAACGACGGTGCGAATACGGTGACGGAATCCTTCACCTACCGGGTGGAGGACACGGTCGGCAACTGGACCACCAGCACCGTCAACATCACCATCGTCGACGACGTGCCCCAGGCCCACTGCGACTACGTGAGCGTCGCCAAGGGCGAGGAGGTCAGCGGCAATGTGCTGGCCAACGATGTGATCGGCGCCGATGTGCCAAGCGACTGTGGGTACGTGGTCGGTGTGCGCGCCGGTGGCGATACCTCCACCTCGGCCATCGGCCAGCTGGGTACTCACGTGTACGGCCAATACGGCTACCTGACCCTGGATGCTCGGGGCAATGCGGTCTACCACTCCGACCCCAATGTCGCCGCGCCGCGCGATGCGGTCGACAAGTTCGTCTACACCATCCGCGATGGCGATGGCGACGAGAGCACCACGACCATCACCATCAACGTGCATGACAACTCCATCGCCGAATGTGGCGATGGCTACGGCCGCGGCCTGGAGACGCGGATGGTGGACCGCGGCGCGTTCAGCTTCGATGCCGGCAGCATGACGGCGGCGCTGGTGGTGCTGGGCTACCTGGGCGCGATGGGCAGCGCCCAGGCCAGCAGCGAGGAGGTGCTGAACGTCAGCCTGCACAAGGGTGAGACCCTGCAGCTGAACCACCAGCCGCAGGATGGCAACCTGGTGATGGAATGGAAGGATGCCGGGGGCAGCTACCAAGCCATCGCCGCCGGCGACAGCATCACGGCCAACCACGACGGGGTGTACAGCATTCACCTGAGCAACCCGGTGAATGATGGCAAGGCAGGGGAGAGCTACAAGCTGAGCCTGGTGCTCGACTACGCCAATGCCCAGCAGCCGGCCGCTCACGATATGGGAGCCGACAGCCATGCGGCTGCGGGGCTTTCCAGCCTGATGGATGTCGCCTCACTGGAAACTCATGGGGCTGTTGGCCAGGTTGAGCATGACACGGCCAATTTCGTCCAGGCCAAGGGCGCGGTCACCATCGACCTCAGCCATGAAGGTGCCCAGGACACCGGCGGTGCCGGCCTGCAGACCTTCAATGGCATCCACAACCTGGTCGGTTCCGACTATGGCGACACCTTGATCGGTGACAGCGGCGACAACGTGCTCAATGGCGGCAAGGGCAACGATGTGCTCAAGGGCGGCGATGGCAACGACATCTTGATCGGTGGGCCGGGCAACGACACCCTGACCGGCGGCAACGGCAACGACACCTTCGTCTGGCAGAAAGGTGACAGCGGCCACGACACGGTCACTGACTTCACCCCAGGCAGCGACAAGCTGGACCTGTCGCAGCTGCTGCAAAGCGAGCATGCCACGGCGGCCACGCTGGATGACTACCTGCACTTCAAGGTCAGCGGCACCGGCACCAATGTGGTGTCGACCATCGAGGTCGCCAGTGCACCGGGCGCGGCGCCGGTGCACTGGCGACCTCGATGGTCGACACCACAGTGGTGCCGGT
>NZ_BQIP01000009.1 GCF_021602585.1 Pseudomonas faucium | reverse complement strand
TGAGATGTCTCGTGGGCGCGGAGATGTGTATAAGAGCTGGGGTGGGGGTGGGTGGTCTTGGGCGAGGTGTGCCCCTTTGCCATGGCCTACTTATGTTGCTGACCCGCCACCGTTTGCAAAAGTTCGACTTTTTTCCGTCGCTTCTTCCCTGAGCAAATGGCGGGCCGGAAACTGAGTGTAGGAGAGCTGGAGCTAAAAAGGTGACCCACTGGTCACTTTCGTTATGACGCGGGCTAGACGCAAACGTTGGCGTGCGCAGGGGGTGCCGAGGCGGGGTAGAAAAGGGGCAGGTGAGTGGGGTGGGCGTGCTTCATTTTGCAGCGAGCAAGGGCCAGGTTTGCCCTGAAGCGGGGCATTGCGCCCCGCGCCATGTTCAGGTCGAAGGCAGCAGCGAAGAGTGGTGATGGCTGATCAGCCATTGCTGGCCATCCCAGGCGTACGTGAAGCTGTAGCGTGCAGCCACCTGCTTGCCCGTGGCGGCGAAATCGAAGGTATAGAGGCCGGCGAGGGTTGCCGTGTTGCAGGCGGCTTGAAAGTGGTGGCTGTCGAGCTTGCCGCTGGGCTGTTCGGCGAGGAAGTGCTCGAAGTAGTCGAGGCGTTCCTGCTGGCTCAGGCGTGGATGCTTGGACACCGTGGGCAGCAACAGCGCATCGTGCTGGTAGCGCTGCGCGACCTGCTTGGGGTCGCCGCTCTTGAGGCTGTCGTTCCAGGTTTCGAACAAGGCCAGGGCTTGCTGTTCGGTGACGGTTTCGCAGCTCTGGGCTGCAGCGTGCAAGGGCAGGGAGGCGAGGGCTATCGACAGGCAGTGTTTGGCGATGTTCATGCTAGCTCCGTTGGCGGGGCTCCTGGCTGGGCCCGCGACGGCAGCTACTGTAGAAAGCGCGACGTGGCGCAACTATCGGAAAAATCGTTTGGCTAGCACTGCTTTTGCGCAGCGCAGGGTGGGAGCGGGGAAGCTCCCACGCCAGGAGAGGGTCAGAGGCTGACGGATTTGTCGCCGGAACGTGCCTGCTCCAGCAGCATGTGCAATTGAGCGACCTGCTGGCGCAGCTGCTCGCGTTCGTCCTTCAACTTGCGCAGCTCATCGCGGCGCACGGAGACATAGAGGGTCTGGGTTGGAGTGGCTGGCATCAAGGTACCCATGAGTACACCTCGCGGTTCTGGCTGGTGACATTTAAAGCGTAGACGCTTCACGCGGCGCGCATTCTGAATTCTTTCGCAGCCGATGGGAACTTTTTTGTTTGAAGTTGTCGCGCCGTTCGTCGCTGAACCCTTGGGGCGCGTGCTGGACTAATCTGTGAAGCTGAACTGCATTGTCATTCATTTTCGAAGGGGAGCATCGGCTCATGCAACTGGGAATCGTCGGGCTGGGCCGCATGGGCGGCAATATCGCAAGGCGCCTGATGCGCGCCGGACACCGCACGGTGGTCAACGACCGCAACCGTGAGGCTATCGTCGCCCTGGAAGGCGAGGGCGCCCAGGGTGCCCACGATCTCGGTGCGCTGGTGCAAAAGCTCAAGGCGCCGCGGGCGGTGTGGGTAATGCTGCCGGCGGGCGAGCCCACCGAGCAGACCATCGCGCAACTGGCCGAGCTGCTGGAGCCGGGCGATGCGATCATCGATGGCGGCAACACCTTCTACAAGGACGACATGCGCCGCGCCAGCGAGCTGGCCAAGCGCGGCCTGCACTACCTGGACGTTGGCACCTCGGGCGGGGTCTGGGGCCTGGAGCGCGGCTACTGCATGATGATCGGCGGTGAGCAGGACGTGTTCGAACGCCTGGAGCCGCTGTTCAAGGCGCTGGCCCCAGGCGTTGGCGATATACCGCGCACCCATGGCCGCGAGGGTGAGCACCAGCGCGCCGAGCATGGCTACATCCATGCCGGCCCGCCAGGCGCCGGGCACTACGTGAAGATGGTGCACAACGGCATCGAGTACGGGCTGATGCAGGCCTACGCCGAAGGCTTCGACCTGCTGCGCAGCAAAGGCGGCACGGAACTGCCCGAAGACCAACGCTTCGACCTGAACGTGGCCGAGATCGCCGAGGTGTGGCGCCGCGGCAGCGTGGTCACCTCCTGGCTGCTCGACCTGACCGCCGATGCCCTGGTGGCCGACCCGCAGCTGGCCCAGTTCAGCGGTTCGGTGTCCGACAGTGGCGAAGGCCGCTGGACCATCGACGCCGCCGTCGAGCAGGCGGTGCCGGTGCCGGTGCTGTCCAGCGCGCTGTTCGCCCGCTTTCGCTCGCGCCAGCAGCAGGGCACCTATGGCGACAAGATCCTCTCCGCCATGCGCCTGGGCTTCGGTGGCCACGTCGAGAAGAAAGACGCATGACCAAACAGACCATACCGACTGCTCCGCCCTGCACCCTGTTCCTCTTCGGCGCCAATGGCGACCTGGTCAAGCGCCTGCTGATGCCGGCGCTGTACAACCTCAGCCGGGACGGCTTGCTCGACCGCAACCTGCGCATCGTCGGCGTCGACCACAACGCCGCCACGGCCACGGAATTCGCCGAGCGCCTGCACGCCTTCATGCTCGAGCGTGACAAGGGCGGCGAGGGCGCCAGCAAGTGCCTGGACGAGAAGCTGTGGGCGCGCCTGGCCAAGAACCTGGACTACCAGACCGGCGACTTTCTCGACCCGGCCACCTACACGGCCCTGGCCAAGCGCATCGACAAGACCAGCCATGGCAACGCCATTTTCTACCTGGCCACCTCGCCGCGCTTCTTCCCCGAAGTGGCCCAGCGCCTGGGTGCGGCCGGCTTGCTCGACGAGCCTGGCGGCAGTTTCCGCCGGGTGGTGGTGGAGAAGCCCTTCGGCACTGACCTGGCCAGCGCCGAGGCGCTCAATGCCTGCCTGTTGAAGGTGATGAGCGAGCGGCAGATCTACCGCATCGACCATTACCTGGGCAAGGAAACCGTACAGAACATCCTGGTCAGCCGGTTTTCCAACGGTTTGTTCGAATCGTTCTGGAACAACCACTACATCGACCATGTGCAGATCACCGCCGCCGAAACTGTGGGTGTGGAAACCCGCGGCGCGTTCTACGACAACACCGGTGCCCTGCGCGACATGGTGCCCAACCACCTGTTCCAGCTGCTGGCGATGGTCGCCATGGAGCCTCCGGCGGCCTTTGGCGCCGATGCCGTGCGTGGCGAGAAGGCCAAGGTCATCGGTGCCATCCGCCCCTGGTCGGCGAAAATGGCCCTGCGCAACTCGGTGCGGGGCCAGTACAGCGAAGGCAAGCAGGGGCGCAAGCGCCTGCCGGGCTATCGCCAGGAAGACAAGGTGGCGCCAGATAGCCAGACCGAAACCTACGTGGCCCTGAAGGTGATGATCGACAACTGGCGCTGGGCCGGCGTGCCGTTCTACCTGCGTACCGGCAAGCGCATGAGCGTGCGCGACACCGAGATCGCCATCTGCTTCAAGCCGGCGCCTTACGCGCAGTTTCGCGAGTCGGAGCTGGAGCGGCCCAAGCCCAATTATCTGAAGATCCAGATCCAGCCCAACGAGGGCATGTGGTTCGACCTGCAGGCCAAGCGGCCGGGGCCGGAGCTGGTGATGGAGAATGTCGAGCTGGGCTTTGCCTACAAGGACTTCTTCAAGATGACCCCGGCGACCGGCTACGAGACCTTGATCTACGACTGCCTGACCGGCGACCAGACCTTGTTCCAGCGCGCCGACAACATCGAGAACGGCTGGCGTGCGGTGCAGCCGTTTCTCGATGCCTGGGCCCAGGATGGCGAGGTGCATGAGTACCCGGCGGGTGAGGATGGGCCTGAGGCTGGGGATGAGTTGCTAACCCGTGACAAGCGTGAATGGCACAAGCTGGGGTGACTGTACCGGCCCTATCGCCGGCAAGCCGGCTCCCACAGGCCTGTGTGTACCTGTGGGAGCCGGCTTGCCGGCGATGAGGCCGGTACAGGCAAACCTATAAGGAGTAGCAATGCCCGCCCACATCGAAGACTACGCCCTGCTAGGCAACTGCCGCAGCGCCGCCCTGGTCAGCCGCGACGGCTCCCTGGACTGGCTGTGCCTGCCGCGCTTCGACGCCCCCGCGGTGTTCGCCGCGCTGCTGGGCAACGAAGAAAACGGCCGCTGGCGCCTGGCCCCGACCGACCCGGTGGAACACAGCAGCCGCACCTACCTGAACGACACCCTGGTACTGGAAACCACCTGGGTCACTGCCAGTGGCCGCGCCCGCGTGCTCGATTTCATGCCGCTGGACGAGGTCAACTCGGTGGTACGCATCGTCGAAGGCCTTTCGGGTGAAACGAGCTTCGAAATGGACCTGGTGATGCGCTTCGATTACGGGCGCAGCGTGCCCTGGGTAGAAAAACTCGACCCCCTGACCCTCAGCGCCGTGGCCGGCCCCGACCGCCTGATCCTGTGCAGCAGCGTGCCCTCGCACGCCCGTGACCACCATACGGTTGCGCGCTTTCGCGTCGGTGCAGGCGAACGCCACGTGTTCAGCCTGCGCCACCAGCCCTCGCATTTGCCGGTGCAGCCGGACTGCGACATCGACCAGGCCCTGGCGCACACCCTCGAGCACTGGCAGGCGTTCGCCGCCCGTTGCCCGGATGTCGGCCCTTACACCGCCCTGGTGCGGCGTTCGCTGCTGACCCTCAAGGCCATGACCTACGCCCCCACCGGCGGCATCGTCGCCGCCGTCACCACCTCGCTGCCCGAGCGCGTGGGCGGCGAGCGCAACTGGGACTACCGCTTCTGCTGGCTGCGCGACGCCACCATGACCCTGCTGGCCTTCATGAACCTTGGCTACTTCGACGAAGCCCAGGCATGGCGCGAATGGCTGTTGCGCTCGGTGGCCGGCAACCCCGAGCAGATGCAGATCATGTACGGCCTGGCCGGTGAACGCGACCTGCAGGAATACACCCTGCCGTGGCTGGCCGGCTACGAGCACTCGCAACCGGTGCGGGTCGGCAATGCCGCCTCCGAACAGCGCCAGCTGGATATCTACGGCGAGCTGGCCGACGCCATGACCCAGGCGATCAAGGGCGGCCTGCCTCGCCTGCCGCGCAGCGCCGCGATCGCCCGGTTGATCCTGCCCTATGTGGAAAGCATCTGGCGCGAGCCGGACGAAGGTGTGTGGGAAGTGCGCGGCGGCCGCCAGCACTTCGTGCATTCCAAGGTCATGGCCTGGGTCGCCTTCGACCGCGCGGCGGGGCTGGCCGATACCACCGAGGAAGACCGCGAGCGCGGCCATCATTACCGCCAGGTGGCCGATCAAATCCACCGCGAAGTCTGCGCCCAGGGGCTCGATGCCAGCGGCGCGTTCTTCGTTCAGGCCTATGGCTCGAGCGAACTGGATGCCAGCCTGCTGCAGATTGCCCTGACCGGTTTTCTGCCGGCAACCGACCCGCGCTTTCTGCGCACCCTGGAGCAGATCGAACAGCGGTTGCTGAAAAATGGCCTGCTGCTGCGCTATGACAGCGACAGTTGCAGCGATGGGCTGACGCCAGGGGAGGGCACGTTCCTGGTGTGCTCGTTCTGGTTGGCCGATGTCTATGTGCTGCTCGGGCGCCAGCAGCAGGCGCAGGCGCTGTACGAGAAGCTGACCGGGCTGTGCAACGACCTGGGCCTGCTGGCCGAGCAGTACGACCCGGCCGGGCGGCGCATGCTGGGTAACTACCCCCAGGCGTTCAGCCATATCGGCATCATCAACACGGCGCTGAACCTGCACCGGGCGCAGTGCCCGGCGCGGGATCGGGCGAGCAGTGGGTGAAGGCTCAGTTCACGGCATCTTTCAGATTCTTGCCGGGTTTGAAGGTGATTTTCTTGTGCGCGTTGATGGTGATTTCTGCAAGGGTGCGAGGGTTGCGCCCAACCCGCTTGGGCACGGCAGTCACGCCGAAATTGCCAAAGCCTACCAACGAGACGTCGTGGCCTTTGATCATGGTTGCGGTGATTGCATCAAGGAACGCTTTCAACACCAACCCTGCGTCAGCCTTGCTCAACTCGGCCCGCTTGGCGATGTCATCGATCAGTTGTTTCTTGTTCATCGGGTCATCCTGTCAATGAGGTCTTCAAGGCCGCGCCGGCCTGCTTGCAGGCGGGCGCGGTACACCGAGTTTCGGGGCTGCCCGACAAGGCGCGCAACTGGCAAAAATATCAGGTCTGCGGTGCTGTAAAACTGTTAGCCTTGACGGGTTTCAGGCGTTTTGGACAGGCCATGGCCAACCACAAGATCGAGATTCGTCGGCGCAATGTAGAAAAGATTCTGCAGGCCGCCGAAAAGGTGTTCGCCGAGAAGGGTTTCGGTGCCACTTCCATGGGCGATATCGCCGAACAGGCCGAGCTGCCGCGTTCCAACCTGCACTACTACTTCAACACCAAGGACGACCTGTTCCGTGCGGTGCTGCAGGACCTGCTGGATGTATGGAAGCAGGACGCCCTGTGCTTCGAGAACTTCGACGACCCGCGGGTGGTGCTGACCAGCTACATCCGCGCCAAGATGGGCCATTCCCGGTCACGTCCGCTGGGTTCGAAGATCTGGGCCGAAGAGATGCTGCATGGCGCGCCGCTGCTGGGCGTGAACCTGGGCGAGAGCCTGGTGCCCTGGGCCAAGCTCAAGGAAGACAAGATTCGGCGTTGGGTGGACGAGGGGCGCATCCTGGCGGTGGAGCCTTCGGCGCTGCTGTACATGATCTGGGCATCGACCCAGCACTATGCCGACTTTGGTTATCAGGTGACGGTGCTCAATGGCGGCGAGCCGCTGTCGGACCCGGCGTTCGAGCGGGCGGTGCAGACGGTGACCAGTGTGATCCTGCGGGGGATTGGGCTGGAGCCTTGAGAGTGCTGGGGCCGCGTTGCGGCCCTTTCGCGACACAAGGCCGCTCCTACAGGGGAGCGCGAAACCCTTGTAGGAGCGGCCTTGTGTCGCGAAAGGGCTGCAACGCAGCCCCAACTATCGCCAATCCTCAGCTCGCCTCACGGTAAGGATTGCGCGGATCCTGCGTCCAGTTCAAATAAGGCTTGCCAGTCTCCTGCGCGACCATCTCGATGCAGCCCTCCACCGGGCAGGTGATCTGGCACAGGTTGCACCCCACGCACTCATCCTCGATCACGCTGTAGGCATGGGTCCCATCCGCCCTCAAGGTGCTGGCAATCGCCTGGTGCGAGGTGTCTTCGCAGGCAATGTGGCAACGCCCGCAGCCAATGCACGCGTCCTGGTCGATGTGCGCCACCGACTTGTAGTTGATGTCCAGGTACTTCCAGTCGGTGGTGTGCGCCACCGCCTGGCCGCGGAAGGCCTCCAGGTTGCGGTGCCCGTGCTGGTCCATCCAGCGCGCCAGGCCGTCCTTCATGTCCTCGACGATACGAAAACCATGCAGCATCGCCGCCGTGCACACCTGCACCGCGCCACTGCCCAGGGCGATGAACTCGGCCGCGTCGCGCCAGGTGCCGATGCCGCCGATGCCGCAGATCGGCAGGCCACGGGTTTCAGGGTCGCGGGCGATTTCGGCGACCATGTTCAGGGCGATGGGCTTGACCGCCGAGCCGCAGTAGCCACCGTGGGTACTCTGGTCGCCGACGATGGGGTGGGCGACCATGCGGTCGAGGTCGACGCTGGTGATCGAGTTGATGGTGTTGATCAGCGACACCGCATCCGCCCCGCCGCGGTGGGCGGCGCGTGCCGATTGGCGGATGTCGGTGATGTTGGGCGTGAGCTTGACGATCACCGGCAGGCTGCAGTGCTGCTTGCACCAGCGAGTGACCATCTCCACGTACTCCGGCACCTGGCCCACGGCTGCGCCCATGCCGCGCTCGGGCATGCCGTGGGGGCAGCCGAAGTTGAGCTCGATGCCATCGGCGCCGGTGGCTTCCACCAGCGGCAGGATGAACTTCCACGACTCCTCCACGCACGGCACCATCAGCGACACGATCAGCGCGCGGTCGGGCCAGTCCTTCTTCACCTGGGTGATTTCGCGCAGGTTGATCTCCAGCGAGCGGTCGGTGATCAGCTCGATGTTGTTGATGCCTTGCACCTGGCGGTTGGCGCCAAAGTGCGCCGAGTAGCGCGACGACACGTTGACCGCCGCCGGGTCCTCGCCCAGGGTTTTCCAGACCACCCCGCCCCAGCCGGCCTCGAAGGCGCGGACCACGTTGTAGGCTTTGTCGGTCGGCGGCGCGGAGGCCAGCCAGAACGGGTTCGGCGCCTTGATGCCGGCGAATACGATGGACAAGTCGGCCATTACGCTGCCTCCACATTGAGCATGAGTTGGGCATGGATGGCTTCGGCGGCCAACTTGCCATGTTGCACGGCTTGTACGGTGAGGTCCTGGCCCAGGGCTGTGCAGTCGCCGCCGGCGTATACGCCGGGCAGGCTGGTGCGCATGCTGGCGTCGACGCGGATGCGCTCGCCGTCGCGGGCCAGCTGCGCGGCCACGGGGTCGCCCAGGCTCTGTTCATCGAAGCGTTGGCCGATGGCCTTAAAGATGGCGTCGGCGGGCAGCTCGAAGGTTTCGCCAGTGTCGCGCAGGCGGCCGTCGGCCAGTTCAGTGCGGGCGAAGCGCATGCCGCGCACCTTGCCGTGGTCGTCCAGCAGCACCGCATCGGGGCGCGCCCAGGTGTGCAGGCGTACCTGGTTGGCCTTGGCGATGTCCTGCTCGTGGCCGGTGGCGCCCATGTCGGCGTGGCCACGGCGGTACACCAGGTTGACGTCGCGCGCGCCCAGGCGGCTCATCTGCACGGCCATGTCGATGGCGGTGTTGCCGGCACCGATGACCAGGCAGCGCTCGGCCAGTGGCAGTTGCGTGAGGTCATCGGCCTGGCGCAGTTCGCGGATGTAGTCGGTGGCCGCGAGCATGCCCGCAGCCTCTTCGTCGGCAAGGCCCAGTTGGCGCACCGCATTCAGGCCCAGGCCGAGGAACACCGAATCGTACTGCTCACGCAGCTCGGCAAGGCTCAGGTTGGCGCCAAGGCGCTGGCCATGGCGGATTTCGATGCCGCCGATGCCCAGCAGGAAGTCCACTTCGCGCTGGGCGAAGTCATCCACCAGCTTGTAGCGGGCGATGCCGTATTCGTTGAGGCCACCGGCCTTTTCACTGGCCTCGAACACCACCACGTCATGCCCGTGCAGGGCCAAACGGTGGGCGCAGGACAACCCGGCCGGGCCTGCGCCGACCACGGCAATGCGTTTGCCGGTGGCGGGGGAGCGCTGGAACGGGTGCTCGGTGAAGCCTGCGTTGTCCAGCGCATAGCGCTGCAGCTGGCCGATCAGCACCGGGGCGCACTCCTGGGCGTTGTTGCGCACGCAGGCTTGCTGGCAAAGGATTTCGGTCGGGCACACGCGGGCACAGCTGCCGCCGAGGATGTTGGCCGAGAGAATGCGTTCGGCGGCGCCTTGCAGGTTCTCGTCGCTGATGCGGTGGATGAACGAGGGGATGTCGATTTCGCTCGGGCAGGCATTCACGCAGGGGGCGTCGTAGCAGTACAGGCAACGGGCGCTTTCCACGGCAGCCTGGCGGGCGGTGAGGGGCGGGGCGAGGTCGCTGAAAGCCTCGGCCAACGCATCGTTGCCGGCGCGGGGGCGCGGCAGGTGGTTCAGGGCATCGATCACGGTTGTAGCCTCTCTTTTTTTATGGGGCTTGGTGTGGGCCCAATCGCCGGCAAGCCGGCTCCCTCAGGTACGCAGGTGTCCTGGAGAGCGGTGCTGCCCTTGTGGGAGCCGGCTTGCCGGCGATGGCCTCAGCGCTGCACGGGCGTCGGGCGCTGCTGCTCGGCGCGGCGGCCCAGCACCTCGTACACCGAGGGGTAGGCCGGGCGCTCCACGTAACGGCCTGCGCCGGGTTCGGCGCGCAGGTCGCCATCGGCCCAGACCACGCGGCCCTGGCTGATGGTGTGGCTGGGAATGCCGCGCACGGTGCGGCCTTCGAAAATGTTGAAGTCCACGCGCTGGTGGTGGGTCTGCGCCGAGATCGTGCGCGTGCCCTGTGGGTCCCACAGCACCAGGTCGGCATCGGCGCCCACGCGGATGGCGCCCTTGCGCGGGAACAGGTTGAAGATCTTCGCGGTGTTGGTGGAGGTCAGCGCGACGAATTCGTGCATCGACAGGCGCCCGCTGTTGACCCCGGCATCCCACAGCACCGCCATGCGGTCCTCGATGCCGGCGGTGCCGTTGGGGATGCGGCTGAAGTCGTCGCGGCCCATGGCTTTCTGTTCGGCGCAGAAGCAGCAGTGGTCGGTGGCGGTGGTGTGCAGGTTGCCCGACTGCAGGCCGCGCCACAGCGCCTCCTGGTGCTCGCGCGGGCGGAACGGGGGGCTCATCACGTAACCGGCGGCGGTGGACCAGTCGGGGTGGCGGTAGACGGTGTCGTCGATCAGCAGGTGGCCGGGCAGCACCTCACCGTACACCGGCTGGCCCTTGGCCCGGGCGTAGCTGATCTCGTCCAGCGCTTCGCGGCTGGAGATGTGCACCACGTACAGCGGCGTGCCGATGGTTTCGGCGATGCGGATGGCGCGGCTGGCGGCTTCGCCTTCGACTTGCGAGGGGCGTGACAGCGGGTGCGCTTCCGGGCCGGTCAGGCCCTGGGCCAGCAGTTTGCGCTGCAGGTGATAGACCAGCTCGCCGTTCTCGGCATGCACGGTGGGCACCGCGCCCAGCTGCAGGCAACGCTCGAAGCTGGCCACCAGGGTGTCGTCGGCGGCCATGATGGCGTTCTTGTAGGCCATGAAGTGCTTGAAGCTGTTGACCCCGTGCTGGCTCACCAGCTCGCCCATTTCTTCGGCCACCTGTTCGCTCCACCAGGTGATGGCGACGTGAAAGCCGTAGTCCGAGGCGCTTTTCTGCGCCCAGCCGCGCCAGGTGTGGAAGGCTTCGAGCAGCGACTGCTGGGGGTTGGGGATGACGAAATCGATGATCGAGGTGGTGCCGCCGGCCAGCCCCGCGGCGGTGCCGCTGAAGAAGTCTTCGCTGGCCACGGTGCCCATGAAGGGCAGCTGCATATGGGTGTGCGGGTCGATGCCGCCGGGCATCAGGTACTGGCCTGTGCCGTCGAGGATTTCGCAATCGGTAGGGGGTTCGAGGTCTTTGCCAATGGCGCGGATCTGGCCATCGACACACAGGACATCAGCGGGATAGCTCTCTTCGTGGGTGACCACGGTGGCGCCACGGATCAACAGGGACATGCCGTCTTCCTCGCAGGCTGACCGGTCTGGGCCGGTTCTTGGAATTGTTATGTGCCAGTGGCTGGAGGACAGATCTCAATCCTGTCAGGCCTGACAAGAATGGAATCTAGTTGGGGATTTTGGATTATTCAAGAAAAAATTTCATGAGCTTATAGCTTTTATAACTAATTGATTTATAACGATTTATGTAGGAAATCACCAAAATGGGGAGGCCCTTCACCATTTTGACGCACTTGACAAGATGCCAAATTGGTCAAGATTTTCCATGCAAAATCAGCTGCTTGAAACCTGGCTTCGAGGCGCTGGCCGCGCCACTGAAAAACCAGGTTGCACCAAGTTGAAACCCGGTGCGCGGGCCAGGGCCGGCCCACAGCGGCATGAATACCCGGCGAAGGCACCCGTGTGCCTGCGCCTGGCGCAATCGAAAGCCTTGCAGATCAGTTGATTACCTCCGGCCGGCGGCGGCCGTGCGGGCAGGCTCCGGCCAACCCGGCACGCAATTTGAGTACGGCCCAACCGCCAGGCCGGGCCGGAGGTGCAGTACTGGTGGTGTAGACACTCCGGCCATCGCATTAGCCCGATGAGCGAACAATTAGAAAAATCTGGAGAAGGCCCCATGCAACAGAGCAGATCGCAAGTGATCGAGCAGGCTGGCCTGTTCGAGCTGTCGGCGGGCACTGACGTGCTCGACAGCCCGCGCTACAACCACGACATCGCGCCGACCAAGGTGCACCAGCGCACCTGGAACAAGTGGCACATCACCGCGCTGTGGGTGGGCATGTCCATCTGCGTGCCCACCTACACCCTGGGCGGTGTGCTCACCGCCTACTTCGGCCTGAGCGTGGGCGAGGCGCTGCTGGCGATCCTGCTGGCCAACCTGATCGTGCTGATCCCGCTGACGCTCAATGCCTTCCCCGGCACCAAGTACGGCATTCCGTTCCCGGTGCTGCTGCGCTCCTCGTTCGGCATCATCGGCTCCAACGTGCCGTGCCTGATCCGCGCGGTGGTCGCCTGCGGCTGGTTCGGCATCCAGACGATGTTCGGCGGGCTGGCCATCCACCTGTTCCTGGGCTCGATCTTCCCTGACTGGAAAGCCCTGGGCGGCACCGGCGAGGTGATCGGTTTCATGGTGTTCTGGGCGCTCAACCTGTGGGTGGTGCTGCGCGGTGCGGAGTCGATCAAGTGGCTCGAAACCCTGTCGGCGCCATTGCTGGTGGCGGTGGGCTTCGGCCTGCTGTTCTGGGCCTTGCCGCACATGTCGATGACCGAGTTGCTGGCCCAGCCGCCCAAGCGCCCGGAAGGGGCGAGCGTGGTCAGCTACTTCTGCGCCGGGCTCACGGCGATGGTCGGCTTCTGGGCCACGCTGTCGCTGAACATCCCGGACTTCAGCCGCTACGCCAAGAGCCAGAAGGACCAGATTCTCGGGCAGATCTTCGGCCTGCCGCTGACCATGTTCCTGTTCGCAGCGCTGGGGGTGGTGATGACCGCCGCCTCGGCCTCGCTGGTGGGGGAAACGGTGTCGGACCCGGTCAGCCTGATCGGCAAGATCCACAGCCCGGGCTGGGTGGCGCTGGCCATGGCGCTGATCATCATCGCCACGCTGTCGACCAACACGGCGGCCAACATCGTCTCGCCGACCAACGACTTCCAGAACATCGCCCCGCGCCTGATCGGGCGTAGCCGCGCGGTGTGGCTGACCGGTTTGATCGGGTTGGCGCTGATGGGCCACGAGCTGCTCAAGAAGCTTGGCTGGATCGTCTCCGACCTGAGTCTTGAGAGTGTCTATTCCAACTGGCTGCTGGGTTACTCGAGCCTGCTCGGGCCGATTGCCGGGATCATGGTGGTGGACTACTTCCTGATCCGCCGGCAGAAGCTCGACCTGGCCGGGCTGTACCGTGACGACGTGTACCCGGCGTGGAACTGGGCCGGCTTTGGCGCCTTCGCGGTGCCCGTGGCGCTGACCGTCATGGCGATTGGCAACAGCAGTTTCAGCTGGTTCTACGACTATGGCTGGTTCACCGGCTCGCTGCTCGGTGGCGCGCTGTACTACGCCCTCGGGGGTGTAGCGGTGCGTGGGGCGGCGCGGCTGGCCAAGCCGTTGCCCTGATACCGCGCTGGCCTCATCGCCGGCAAGCCGGCTCCCACAGGTACACACACAGGCCTGTGGGAGCCGGCTTGCCGGCGATGAGGCCCGACCCGACAGCGCAAGATTCAACCTGCATGCAGATAACAAAAACGCCTGAGGAGAAACCCCAATGACCCCCGCCCAGAACGTCCTGCAATCCACCGACCAGCACGTCGACAGCGCCCGCCTGTGGCAATCGCTGATGGACCTGGCGCGCCTCGGCGCCACGGCCAAGGGCGGGGTCTGCCGCCTGGCCCTGACCGACCTCGACCGCCAGGCCCGCGACCTGTTCGTCGGCTGGTGCGAGGCCGCCGGCTGCACCGTCAGCGTCGACGGCGTCGGCAATATCTTCGCCCGCCGCCCGGGCCGCAACCCCAAGCTGCCCCCGGTGATGACCGGCAGCCACATCGACACCCAGCCCACCGGCGGCAAGTTCGATGGCTGCTTCGGCGTGATGGCGGGCCTGGAAGTCATCCGCACCCTCAACGACCTGGGCATCGAAACCGAAGCGCCGCTGGAAGTGGTGGTGTGGACCAACGAAGAAGGCTCGCGCTTTGCCCCCTGCATGATGGGTTCGGGGGTGTTCGCCGGCAAGTTCACCCTGGAGCAGACCCTGGCCAAGCGCGACGCCCAGGGCGTGAGCGTGGGCGAGGCGCTCAATGCCATCGGCTACGCCGGCCAGCGGGCGGTGCTCGGCCACCCGGTGGGCGCCTATTTCGAAGCGCACATCGAGCAGGGCCCGATCCTCGAAGACCAGGCCAAGACCATCGGCGTGGTGCTGGGGGCGCTGGGCCAGAAGTGGTTCGACCTGACCCTGCGCGGCGTCGAAGCCCATGCCGGCCCGACGCCGATGCACCTGCGCAAGGACGCCCTGGTCGGCGCCGCCGCGGTGGTCGAGGCGGTCAACAAGGCCGCGCTCGGCCATCAGCCGCATGCCTGTGGCACCGTCGGTTGCCTGCAGGCCTACCCGGGCTCGCGCAACGTCATCCCCGGCGAGGTGCGCATGACCCTGGATTTTCGCCACCTGGAAGGCGAACGGCTGGATTCGATGATCGCCGACGTGCGCGCGGTGATCGAAGCCACCTGCGCCAAGCACGGCCTGAGCCATGAACTGGTGCCCACGGCCGATTTCCCGGCGCTGTACTTCGACCGTGGCTGCGTCGATGCCGTGCGCGACTCGGCGCGCACGCTGGGCCTGGCGCACATGGACATCGTCAGCGGGGCCGGGCACGACGCGATCTTCCTGGCCGAGCTCGGGCCGGCGGGGATGATCTTCGTGCCGTGCGAGAACGGCATCAGCCACAACGAGATCGAGAACGCCACGCCGCAAGACCTGGCGGCCGGTTGCGCGGTGTTGCTGCGGGCGATGCTGGCGGCCTCCGAGGCGATCGCCAGCGGGCGCCTGGCGGCGTAGCGCCAGGGGGTGACGGGTGCCGGGTCAGGCCGGCTGCAGGCACCCGTCACGGCCGATGTGGTAACGCTGCAGGTCCTGGGCCAGGGTCAGGTGGCCGCTGTAGTGGGCCTGCGCTTCCACGCGCAGGTCCTCGATGCACGGGCTGCGCCGTGGATCGGGCTGGTAGCGGGCGCTGAAGTGGGTCAGCACCAGGTTGCGCACACCTGCCGTTTCGGCGAAGCGCGCCACCGCCGCTGCGCTGCTGTGGCCGAACGTGGCCCCGGTGCGCTCGATGAGCGCCTGGGTGAAGGTCGCTTCATGCACCAGCACGTCCACGTCCCTGGCCACCTCGGCCAGCAGCTCGGGGCTGTCGTTGTCGCCGCAGACGATCACCCGCCGCGCCGGCCGCGAGGCGCGCAGGTAGTCGCGCCCGTGCAGCAGCTGGCCGCCATGTTCCACCGCCTCGCCCTTGGCCAGCGCGCCCCACAGTGGCCCGCGCGGGATGCCTTCGGCCTCCAGGCGCGGCACGTCCAGGCGCGGCTCGGGGTTGATCTCGCTGAACACGTAACCCACGCTCGGCACCCGGTGCGACAGGGCTACGCTGTCGACCCTGACACTGTCGCTGGCCCAGCCCTGGAAGGTTTCCACAGCGTGCAGGCGCAGCTCGAACGGCAGGAAGGTGTCGCTGGCGGCCAGGCCCAGGCGCACCCACTCATGCAGCGCGGCCGGCAGGATCAGCTCGAGCGGTTGCTGGCGCCCGCTCATGCCGGCGCTGGCCAGCAGCCCCGGCAGGCCGAAGCAGTGGTCGCCGTGCACGTGGGTGATGAAGATGGCGCGCAAATCGCGCACCGACAGCGAGGTGTGCAGCAAGCGGTGCTGGGTGCCTTCGCCGCAGTCCACCAGGTACCAGTGGCTGCCGCTGGCTTCGATGACGGCGGTGGCGCTGACGTTGCGCGCCTTGGTCGGCACCCCGGCCGAGGTGCCTAGAAACTGCAGGTCCAAAGCCGGGCTCCAGAGATTTTGGGGGCTACACAGTAGCCCGGTTGTCAGGGCTTGGCGAGGTCATCCTGGCGCCAGATCAGCTTGCTGGTGTCGTAGCCTTGCTTGTGGGCGATGGCCAGCAACTGCTCGCGTGTCTGGTCGGTGATCGCCGGGGTGCGCGACAGCAGCCACAGGTACTCGCGGTTGGGGTGGCCGACCAGCGCCACGCGGTAATCCTTGTCGTGGTACAGCACCCAGTACTCGCCCTTGGTCAGCCCGGGCGCCAGGCGGCTGAACCAGTTGTCGAAGCGCACCCAGAGCTTGTCGGTCTTGCCCGGCTGTTGTGCTTCGGCGATGCCTTTGGCCTCGTTCCACTGGCCGTCCTTTTCCTTGCAGCGGTTGGTCACGTCGATGCGGCCATCCTCGCGCAAGCCATAGTGCGCTTCGGACTGCACGCAGTTGCGCTGGAAGAACATCGGCAGGCGCGCCAGCTCGTACCAGGTGCCCTGGTAGCGTTGCAGGTCGACCTGCTCGGTGGCGGGGGGCGAGCGGTGTTCATCGCCCGACCCGGCGCAGCCGGCAATGGCCAGGGTCATGCAGGAAACGATCAGGGCTGTGCGCAGCACCATGGCAAACCTCCTGGAAGCGGATGTGGGCTTACCTGTGTTTCGATGCGCGGCCGCTGCAAAAGTTGTATCGGATCAGGCCTGCTCGGGCGGCAGCTCGAACGACCCGGTCTGCACTTCGCCGGCACGCACGTAACGGGCGATCAGCACGCCTTTGGGGGAAACCTGGGCGTGTTGCAAGGTGAACGCCGCGGCGGCGGCATCGCTGCCGAACAGGCGTTTGCCGTGGCCGAGCAGCAGTGGGTGGGTCAGCAATTGCAGTTCATCCACCAGGCCTGCCGCCAGCAGTTGCTGCACCAGCTCGGCGCTGCCCTGGGTCAGCAGCGTAGGGCCGTCCTGCTGCCTGAGCGCGCGCACGGCGCCGGTCACATCGCTGCCCAGGGCGTGGCTGTTGTGCCAGGCGAGGGTGTCGGGGGAGTGGGTGGCGACGTACTTGGGCACGCTGTTGAACAGGTTGGCGATGGAGAAGTCTTCGCCGTCGTCTTTCACCTTCGGCCAGTAGCCGGCGAAGATGTCGTAGGTGCGCCGCCCCAGCAGCAGCGCGAAGGGCTGGCTGAACAGTGCCTGCATGGCCTGGCCGAACACTTCGTCGGCGTAGGGCACGATCCAGCCGCCATGGCTGAAGCCGCCGCGGGTGTCCTCCTGCGGGCCGCCGGGGGCTTGCATGACGCCGTCGAGGCTGATGAAGGCGGCAACGATGAGCTTGCGCATGGTGGGTGCTCCAGGGGTGGCCTGCAGTGCGCAGGCCTTGTCCCTGGTCGAACGGCGCGGCGCCGTTTCGACAGCGCCGGCGCATTTACAGCCAGTAGGTCACCGCCCACCAGCCCAGGCCACCCATGACCACGGTGTAGGGCAGGGCCATCCACACCATGCGGCCATACGACAGGCGGATCAGCGGCGCGATCGCCGAGGTCAGCAGGAACAGGAACGCTGCCTGGCCATTGGGCGTTGCCACGCTGGGCAGGTTGGTGCCGGTGTTGATCGCCACCGCCAGGGTCTCGAAGTGCTCGCGGCTCATGCCGCCGTTGACGAACGCCTGCTTGACCTCGGTGATGTAGATGGTGGCGACGAACACGTTGTCGCTGATGGCCGAGAGCAGGCCGTTGGCCAGGTACAGCATGCCCGGCTGCTGCTCGGCAGGCAGGGCCAGCACCCAGGCGATCAGCGGGCTGAACAGCTGCTGCTGGTGGATGACCGCGACCACCGCGAAAAACACCACCAGCAGGGCGGTGAACGGCATGGCGTCCTGGAACGCCCGGCCCAGGCGGTGCTCGTCGGTGATGCCGGTGAAGGCGGTGATCAGCACGATCACCAGCAGGCCGATCAGGCCGACCTCGGCAATGTGCAGGCCCAGGCAGACGATCAGGATCAATGCGGCGATGCCTTGCACCCACAGCGCCACCCGCTGCGCCTGGGTGCGTGCGGCATCATCCTCGGCGGCGTAGCTGGCCAGCACCTGGCGCACGCGCTCGGGCATCAGCGTGCCGTAGCCGAACAGGCGCAGCTTCTCCAGCAGCACGCAGGTCACCAGGCCGGCGACCAGCACCGGCAGCGACACCGGCGCGACCTTGTGGAAGAAGTCGGCGAAGTGCCAACCCATCTCGTGGCCGATCAGCAGGTTCTGCGGCTCGCCCACCAGGGTGCACACGCCGCCCAGGGCGGTGCCCACCGCGCCGTGCATGAGCAGGCTGCGCAGGAAGGCGCGGAACTGGTCGAGGTCTGCGCGGTGCAGTTGCTCGATCTGCTGGTCGCTGTCCAGCGCGCTGTCCTCGCGCGGGTTGGCGTTGGAGGCGACGCGGTGGTAGACCGCGTAGAAGCCCACGGCCGCGCTGATGATCACCGCCGTCACGGTCAAGGCGTCGAGAAACGCCGAGAGAAACGCCGACAGCACGCAGAACAGCAAGGCCAGCAGCGCCTTGGAACGCACCCCCAGCAGAATTCGCGAGAACAGGAACAGCAGCAGCTCTTTCATGAAGTGGATGCCGGCCACCATGAACATCAGCAGCAAGATCACCGGGAAGTTGTGCAGCAGCTCGTCGTACAGGGCCTGGGGCGTGGTCATCCTGAGCAGCAAGGCCTCGACCAGCAGCAGGCCACCCGGCATCAGCGGGTAGCATTTCAGGGCCATGCCCAAGGTGAAGATCAACTCGATCACCAGGGCCCAGCCCGCGGCTACGGGGCCGACGCTGACCAGCAGCAACGGGTTGAGGATCAGAAACAGGCAGATGACCGCCTTGTACCAAAGCGGCGACTGGCCGAGAAAGCCTTGGGCCAGGGCGCCGGTCAGGGAGCGTGACATGTAATTTGTATCCTTATGATTCGGCGAGCGCGCAAGGTGCCCCATCGAGGCGCAGGAGGCAAGGCCGGCAGTCCCGTTTTTGGCACAAGTGCGGGCACCTGGCTGGGTTACCATCCTGCGCTGACAACCCATTTGCCCACAGGAGTGCCGCCCGTGACCGAGTACAGCGCATTCAAGGTCGAACTGACCGACAACATCGCCCACGTCCAGATCAACCGCCCGGAAAAGATCAACGCGATGAACGCCGCGTTCTGGGAGGAGATCGTCGCCATCTTCCAATGGATCGACGACACCGATGCCGTGCGCGCGGTGGTCATCAGCGGGGCGGGCAAGCATTTCTCGTCGGGCATCGACCTGATGATGCTGGCCTCGCTGGCCGGGCAGATGGGCAAGGACGTGGGCCGCAACGCCCGCCTGCTGCGGCGCACCATCCTGCGCATGCAGTCCTCGTTCAATGCTGTGGACACCTGCCGCAAGCCGGTGCTGGCCGCCATCCAGGGCTACTGCATCGGCGGCGCCATCGACCTGGTCTCGGCCTGCGACATGCGTTACTGCAGCGCCGACGCGCAGTTCTCGATCAAGGAAATCGACATGGGCATGGCCGCCGATGTCGGCACCCTGCAACGTTTGCCACGCATCATCGGCGACGGCATCATGCGCGAGCTGGCCTACACCGGGCGCCATGTCGAGGCGGCGGAAGCGCTGCGCATCGGCCTGGTCAACCGGGTCTATGATGATCAGGCCGCCTTGCTCGACGCGGTCTTTGCCATCGCCCGGGAAATTGCCGCAAAATCGCCGATCGCCGTGGCCGGCACCAAGCAGATGCTCAGCTACATGCGTGACCACAGCATCGATGATGGCCTGGACTACATCGCCACCTGGAACGCCGCGATGCTGCAGTCCGAAGACCTGCGCGTGGCCGTGGCGGCGCACATGAGCAAACAGAAACCGACGTTCGCCGACTGACCGGGCGGGGGACGCGCAGTCAAGGAACCCCCGACATGTCAGCACGCTGGACTACCGCAGTACTCGACCCGCAGATCACCGGTGGCTGGGCCGTCGCCCGCAGCTCGGAAGGGTTTCTGGTGGACGCCAACGGCGCGCTGTTCGCTCGCGACTGGCTCAAGCGCCAGGACCTGGACGTGCTGTGCGAGCACGGCATCGGCCACTTCGATGGCCAGCCAGTGTTCCTGCTCGAACTGCGCAGCGCCTCCGCGCTGCCAGGCTGCAGCTGGCGCGGCCTGCGCAGCTTCATGCTCGAAGGCGACTTCGACACCTACAAGGTGCTTGGCTACGCCGCGCAGATCGGCACCTGGGCCCGCGAGCACCGCTTCTGCGGCAGCTGCGGCCAGCCGATGACGCAGATCCGCTGGGAGCGGGCGATGTACTGCCAGCCCTGCGAGCTGCGCAGCTACCCGCGCATCTCGCCGAGCATGATCGTGCTGGTGACCTGCGGCGACGAGGTGCTGCTGGCGCGCTCGCCGCGCTTCGTCAGCGGTGTCTACAGCACCCTGGCCGGCTTTGCCGAGCCGGGCGAATCGGCCGAGGACTGCCTGGTGCGCGAGGTGCGCGAAGAGGTGGCGATCGAGGTGCGCAACATCCAGTACGTGGGCAGCCAGTGCTGGCCGTTCCCGCATTCGATGATGCTGGGCTTCCATGCCGAATACGCCGGGGGCGATATCGTCATGCAGCCGGACGAGATCGAGGACGCCAAGTGGTTCAGCGTGCACGACCTGCCGCCGCTGCCGGCCGGGCGTTCCATTGCCCGTTACCTGATCGACTTGTATGTGGCTCGCCGCCTAGGCCTGCCCGAACCAGTGCTGCCACGCTAGGCGCACGGTCAACGCCAGCACCACGGTGATGAACACCGGGCGGATGAACTTGCTGCCGCCGCTGATCGCCGTGCGTGCGCCGAAGAAGGCGCCGACCATCACCGACAGGCCCATGCACAGGCCGACGATGTAATCCACCTGCCCGGAAATGATGAACACCGTCAGCGCCGCGATGTTGCTGACGAAGTTCATGCTGCGCGCCACGCCGCTGGCACGCACCAGGTCGATGGGGTAGAGCAGCAGCGTGCTCACGGTCCAGAACGCGCCGGTGCCGGGGCCGGCCACGCCGTCGTAGAAGCCCAGGCTGAAGCCCTGCGGGAACTGCCATTTCTTCTTGATCGGCGCGTCGGCATCCAGCGGCGCCTTGGGCGTGCCGCCAAACAGCAGGTAGACGCCGCAGGCGAAGACGATCACCGGCAGCATCTTGTTCAGCCACTCGGCTGGCAGGTAGTGGGCGATGGTCGCACCGAGCAGGGCGCCGATCAGCGTGCCCAGCACCGCCAGGCGCCACTGCGCGGGGTGGAACAGCTTGCGCCGGTAGTAGGTGAAGCCGGCGGTGGCCGAGCCGAAGGTGGAGCTGAGCTTGTTGGTGCCCAGGACCAGGTGCGGCGGCATGCCGGCGGTGAGCAATGCTGGGGTGGTGAGCAGGCCGCCACCACCGGCGATGGCGTCGATGAAACCGGCGACGAAGGCGACCAGGGCGAGGATCAGCAGGGTAAGGGGTTCTACGGTGAGTTCGAAGGGCATTGGCGTCTGGCAGGCTGGAAGGCAGGGGTGCGGCAAACTGCCGCGCTAGAGGTTGGCATGGTAATGCCGGGAGGGGGGTGTTGTCAGTGTTGGCCCTATCGCCGGCAAGCCGGCTCCCACAGGTGAGCGTTGTGGGAGCCGGCTTGCCGGCGATAGGGCCAGTATGAAAAACCCTCAGCTACGAATGAACGCCAGCAAATCCGCATTGATCACATCGGCATGGGTGGTCGGCATGCCATGCGGGAAGCCCTTGTAGGTCTTCAACGTGCCATTGGGCAGTAACTTGGCCGACAGCGGCCCGGAATTTTCATACGGCACGATCTGGTCATCGTCGCCATGCATCACCAGCACCGGCTGCTGGATCTTCTTCAGGTCTTCGGTGAAGTCCGTCTGGGAAAACGCCACCACCCCGTCGTAATGGGCCTTGGCACTGCCGATCATGCCCTGCCGCCACCAGTTGCCGATGACGCCTTCCGAGGCTTTGGCGCCCGGGCGGTTGTAGCCGTAGAACGGCCCGCTCGGCACATCGCGATAGAACTGCGCGCGGTTGGTCGCCACTTGCACCTGGAAATCGTCGAACACTGACTTTGGCAGGCCGCCGGGGTTGCCCGGGGTTTGCACCATCAGCGGTGGCACTGCGGCAATCAGTACGCCCTTGGCCACCTTGTCGTTCGGGTAGCGGGCCATGTAGCGCACCACTTCGCCGCCGCCGGTGGAGTGGCCCACATGCACCGCACCCTGGGTGCCCAGGTGCTCGACCACCGCGGCCACATCGTCGGCGTAGTGGTCCATGTCGTGGCCGTCCGAGACCTGGCTGGAGCGGCCATGGCCGCGGCGGTCGTGGGCGACTACGCGAAAGCCCTGGCCGAGGAAGAACAGCATCTGCGCGTCCCAGTCGTCGGCGCTGAGCGGCCAGCCGTGGTGGAAGTGGATGACCGGCGCATCGCGCGGGCCCCAGTCCTTGTAGAAGATCTGAACGCCATCTTTGGTGGTCACGTAGCTCATGGACGCGTCTCCTCTGTGCAGGGGGATTACCAAGTGAGCTATTGAGAATAGGAGAGATTGCTGGGTTGTCAGTTCCGGCCCTATCGCCGGCAAGCCGGCTCCCACACTGTCAGTGGATTACCTGGACTGACCCCAAGGGTTGGATTGGTGGGGCACTCCATACCTGTGGGAGCCGGCTTGCCGGCGATAGGGCCGAAACAGTCCCCTAAGCGCCTTCAGGCACGATCACGCATCCGGTACCACGCCTTGGCCGCCGCCTCCAGCGGCGCAGCCAGCAGGTCGCCGCCCGGGAACCGCCCGTTGTCGATGCCCTGGTACAGGCTCAGCAGTTCGTCGTCACCCAGGATCGCATCGCTGACCGCCCGCGCCGCGGCCAGGGTCGGCAGCACACCATGGCCGGAAAAGCCCTGCAGCCAGTACCGTTGCCCCTCGCGGCCAACGTCCGGGGTGCGCTGCATGCTGCAGTCGATGTGCCCGCCCCAGGCGTAGTCGATGGCCACCCCAGCCAGTTGCGGGAAGACCCGCTCCAGGAACGGCCGGGTGGCGCTGGCGACATCCTTGGGGATACCCCCCAGGTAGGTGCAACCCCCACCGAACAGCAGGCGGTGGTCCGGGGTGAGGCGGAAGTAGTCGGGCACGAACTGGTTGTCGATCACGCAGCTGTTGCGCGGCAGCAGCGAGTGGGCGACTTCGGCATCCAGCGGGGCGGTGGCGACCTGGTACGAGCCGACCGGCAGCAGGCGCTGCGAGAGGCTGCGGTCGAGGCGGTCGATGTAGGCGTTGCAGGCCAGCACCAGCACCTCGCCGTGCACCTCGCCGTGGGCGGTGCGGGCGACATGGCCGTTGGCGGTCTTGTGCAGTTCGAGCACCTGGCTCTGTTCGAAGATGCGCCCGCCATGGGCTTCGATCGTGGCGGCCAGGCCCTGGGCCAGTTTCAGCGGGTTCAGGTGCGCACCCTTGGCGTCATACAGCGCTGCCTGGTAGCGCGGGCTGTCGATCCACTGGCGCATCTCGTCGCGGCCGATCAGGCGCAGCGCGTCGTAGCCCCATTTGTGTTCGGCCTCGTGCAGGGCTTCTTCGAGCATCTTCACCCGGCGTGGCAGCACCGCCGTCCACAGGCTGCCCAGCCGGTAGTCGATGTCGAAGCCATGGCGCTGGGGCAGTTCGCGCAGCTCATCGGCAGCCCAGCACATGCTTTGCCACAGGCGCCGGGTGCGCTCCACGCCCAGAGCCTTTTCCAGCGGCGGCATGTCGCACGACCAACCCAGCAGGGCCTGGCCGCCATTGCGCCCGGACGCCGCCCAGGCCACCCGGCTGGCTTCCAGCAGGGTCACGCGCTTGCCGGCCAGGGCCAGGCGCAAGGCGGTGTGCAGGCCGCTGAAGCCGGCGCCGACGATCAGCACGTCGGTATGCTCAGGGCCTTGCAGGGTGGGGCGCAGGGGGATGCTGGCGGGGTAGGTCTGGGCGTAGTAGCTGGCGACGTGCTGGGCGGATTGCTTGAACATGCAAGGTCCTCGTGAAATTTGTTTTGATTATTTTCATGAAAACTTAGCATGAATTTTTCACGCTGCCAGCAGGGTTTTGTTGGCTGTATGATCCTGGGGCCGCTGTGCGGCTCATGTACCTGACAGGAAACCCTATGCGCCGCCTGCCTTCCCTGACTGCCCTGCGCACCTTCGAGTGCGCCGCCCGCCACGGCCACTTCGGCCGCGCCGCCGCCGAGCTGTGCGTCACCGACAGCGCCGTCAGCCACCAGATCCGCCAGCTCGAAGAGCAACTGGGGGTGGCGCTGTTCGAGCGCGTCGGCCGCCAGGTGCGCCCCAGTGTCGAGGCCGAGCGCCTGCTGCATCACCTGCAGCAGGCCTTCGAGCTGATCGGCAAGGCCTGCGACGAACTGCGCGACCCCTCTTCCCAGGCCGTGCTGCGGGTAGCCGTGACCGCGGAGCTGGCGCAGAAGTGGCTGGTGGCCAGGCTCGCCGACTTCAGCAGCCGCTACCCGCACATCACCCTGCACCTGCACGATCAGCCCATCGATGCCGGCGCCCCGGCGCTGGATGTGGACGTGGCCATCACCTATGGCACCAGTGCGCTGGATGCCAGTACCCACTTCGTGCGGCCGCTGCCGCTGTTGCAGTTCTTCCCGGTGTGCAGCCCCAGCCTGTTCAACCAGGGCAGCCTCAAGCGCCCGCGCGACCTGGTGCGCCACTGCCTGTTGCATGACGACCAGGACGGCCGCACCTGGACCACCTGGCTGGCCACCCATGCCGAAGATGCCTTGCCCTCGCGCCAGCTGTACTTCCCCCACGCGGCCCTGGCCCTGGAGGCGGCGTTGCTGGGGCAGGGGGTGGCCATGGGCGACAACCTGACCTGCCAGGCCGACCTGCAGAGCGGGCGGCTGATCCGCCCGTTCGCGGCCACCGTCACCGCCCAGGGGCAGTACGCGCTGGTGTGCGAGCGGCTGCGCCTGGAGCGCGCTGCGGTGGCGCAATTCATCGAATGGTTCATCGAACAGCTGGGCGATAGCTGAATTAAATTCACCTATCGCTGAGTTTTCATCGTTGGAACCGGCCAACGCGCCGGCGTAGCGTGCAGTCATCACTCACTGACACGAGGTTGACCCATGGCACGTTCGCTGACCACCACCCCAAAAGCCGATGGCTTCCGCCTGCCCGGCGAATTCGAGCGCAAGGCCGGTTGCTGGCTCGGCTGGCCCGAGCGGCCGGACGTATGGCGCAACGGCGCCAAGCCTGCGCAAAAGGTCTGGGTGGAGATCGTCACCGCCATCGCCTCCAGCGAGCCGGTCACCGTGTGCGCCTCCGCCGCCCAGTACGCCAACGCCCGGCGCCTGCTGCCGGCGCAGGTGCGGGTGGTGGAAATGACCTGCAACGACACCTGGTTCCGCGACAGTGGCGCGTGCTTTGTGGTCAACGACGCCAGCGGCGAAGTGCGCGGTGTGGATTTCGAGTTCAACGCCTACGGCGGGCTGGACGGCGGCCTTTACTATCCCTGGGACAAGGACGACCAGATCGCGCAGAAGATCCTCGAAATCGAAGGCCTGGACCGCTACCGCGCGCCGCTGATCGCCGAGCTTGGCGGCATCCAGAGCGATGGCCAGGGCAGCCTGCTGACCACCGAGCAGTGCCTGCTCAACCGCAACCGCAATGCGCACCTGGGCAAGCAGGAGGTCACCCGCCGGCTGGAGGACTACCTGGGCGCCGACCAGGTGATCTGGCTGCCCCGGGGTTGCAAGTTCGATGAAACCGACGGCCATGTCGATGACCTGGCCTGCTTCGTGCGCCCCGGTGAAGTGGTGCTGCAGTGGACCGACAACCGCGACGACCCACAGTGGGAAATCTACCAGGAGGCCTACGACATCCTGCGCAGCACCCGCGATGCCCGGGGCCGCGAGCTGAAGGTGCACAAGCTGCCGCAGCCCGATGTGCTGCAGTGGACCGCCGAGGAGGCCGCCGGGCTGGACCAGGTCGAGGGTACGCACCTGCGCGAGGCCGGTACCCGCATCTGCGCCTCGTACATCAACTATTACGCCGGCAACTCGGCCATCGTCGTGCCGCTGTTCGGCGACCGCAATGACCAGGTGGCCCAGGCGACCCTGGCCGAACTGTTCCCCGAGCACCGCATCATCGGCATCGAGAACTCCCGCGAGATCCTGCTCGGTGGCGGCAACGTCGCCTGCATCACCATGCCGCAATACGCCGGAGGTCGTCGCTGATGAAGCTCACCTTGCTGGCCGCCGCGCTCGGCCTGGGCTGCGCGGCGGCGGGGGCCCTGGCAGCCGACGCACAACAGCCGACCGTGAACCTGTACATCTGGGGCGAGTACCTGGCCCCGGACACCTTGAGCAACTTCGAGAAGGAAACCGGTATCCGCGTGGTCGCCGACCACTTCGACTCGCTGGAAACCGCCGAGACCAAGCTGCTGACCGGCGGCAGCGGCTACGACGTGGTGCTCAGCGCCGGCCAGCACCTGAGCCGGGCCATCGCCAGCGGCGCCCTGCAGCCGTTGGACAAGGCCCAGCTGCCGCACCTGGCGGGGGTGGGCGAGGAGTTTCGCCAGCACATGGCCTTGTTCGACCCGGGCAACCGCTATGCCGGCACCTATGCCTGGGGCACCACCGGCGTGGGTTACCAGCAGCAGGCGGTGGCCGCGCGCATCGCCGATGCGCCGGTGGACAGCTGGGCGATGCTGTTCGACCCGCAGGTGGTGGCGAAATTTGCCGACTGCGGGGTGAGCCTGCTCAACGACCCCAACGAGGTGTTCGCCGCGGTGATGCGCTACATGGGCCTGGACATCAACCAGCAACGCCTCGAAGACCTCAAGGCCGCCGAGGTGCAGCTGCGCAAGATCCGCCCGTACATCCGCTACTTCGACAATGACCGCAACATCAACGACCTGGCCAATGGCGAGACCTGCGTGGCGATGTCGTGGAATGGCAACGTGGCGATTGCCCAGGGCCAGGCGCAGCAGGCGGGCAAGGCGTTTGCGCTGGACTACCGCATCCCTCGGGAGGGCACGCTGATCTGGCTCGACGCGCTGGTGGTGCCCAAGGATGCGCCGCATCCGCAGGCGGCGTGGCAGCTGATGGACTACCTGATGCGGCCGGAGGTGATTGCGCCGATCACCGACACCATTCATTACGCCAATGCGATCACGGCGGCGGACGGGTTGGTGGAGGCGAGCATTCGCAATGCGCCGGGGACTTATCCGCCGGAGGACGTGAAGGCGCGGTTGTATGGTAAGAATGACAATGGCAAGGCTTTCAACCGGGAGCTTACCCGGGCGTTCAGCCGGTTGAAGAGCGGGACTTAGGCCGTGAGGGCCCCATCGCCGGCAAGCCGGCTCCCACAGAAATCGCGTCATTGAGGGGCTACTTGTGGGGGCCGGCTTGCCGGCGATGGGGCCCGTATTGGCACCTTCAACTGGAGGTCTTGCGCCGAGCCTGCTTCGGTTTGCTTCCGGCTGTTTTGCTTCCCGCGCTGGCAGCCTTGCCCCTGCGCTTCTTCTTCCAACGCGCCGCCTTGCCCACCGCCGGCCCGGTGATGCTCATGCGCATCCCCCGGCAGCGCTCCACCAGTTTGCCCATCCACGCCGACTGGCGCGCCACGAACTCTTCCAGGCTCATTTCCCCGCTCTGCACCATGTCCAGCGCCTGCTCCCAGATGGCGGTGGTGCCGGGGTCGGCGATGGCACGCGGCACTGCGTCGATCAAGCTGAACGCCGCCGCAGTGGCGGCGAGGGCCTTGCCGTTCTTCACCAGGTAACCGCGGTCGAGCAGGCCCTGGATGATGCTGGCGCGGGTCGCCTCGGTGCCGATGCCGGTGGTTTCCTTGAGCTTCTGTTTCAGCCGCGGGTCGTCCACCAGCTTGGCCACGTTCTTCATGGCCTTGATCAGGTCGCCTTCGGTGAACGGCTTGGGCGGCTGGGTCCACAGGTCTTTGAGTTGCAGGCCCTGCACGTTGCAATCCTGGCCCTCGCGCAAGGCGGGCAGCACTTGGGCTGGCGCTGCCTCGCGGCCTTTGGCGGGGGCCAGCGCCTCAGGCAGGGCGCGGCGCCAGCCGGGCTCGACGATCTGCTTGCCGACGGCGCGCAGGGCGTGGCCGGCGCAGTCGAAATCGGCCTGGGTGCGGTCGTATTCGTGGTTGGGCAGAAACTGCGCCAGGTAGCGGGCGCGGATCAGGGTGTACACGGCCTTGTGCTTGGACGGCAGGCGCGCCGGGTCGCTGGCCGCCGCCGTGGGGATGATGCCGTGGTGGGCGCTGACCTTGGCATCGTTCCAGGCCCGCGAGCGGCGCTGGGGCTCGAGGTGCGCCTGCAAGGGCGCAAGGCTGGCGTCGGCGCGCTGCAGTGCGGCGAGAATGCCCGGCGCCTCGCTGTGCTGGCTGACGGGCAGGTAGCCGCAGTCGCTGCGCGGGTAGGTGATCAGCTTGTGGGTTTCGTACAGGGCCTGGGCGATGTCGAGGGTTTCCTGGGCGCCGAGGCCGAACTTCTTCGAGCACAGCTCCTGCAGCGTGCCCAGGTCGAAGGGCAGCGGCGCGGCCTCGCGCACCCGCTCGGTGGCAACCTTGAGCACCCGCGCCGTGCCGGCGCTGCCGATATCGCTGGCGGCCTGTTGCGCCAGCGCCGGGTTCAGGCAGCGGCCCTGGTCGTCGCAGGCATCTTCCGGGGCGCGCCACTGGGCGTTGAAGGCTTGGCCGGCTTGCGCAAGCTGTACCTCGATGGCCCAGAACGGCACCGGTACGAAGTCGGCGATGCTGCGGTCGCGGTCCACCACCAGGCGCAGGGTCGGGGTTTGCACCCGGCCCACCGGCAGCACGCCCTGGTAGCCGGACTGGCGGCCCAGCAGGGTGAACAGCCGGCTCATGTTCATGCCGATCAGCCAGTCGGCGCGCGAACGGCCGAGCGCCGAGTGGTAGAGGTTGAAGGTTTGCTGGCCCGGCAGCAGGCGGGCCAGGGCCTTGCGGATGGAGGCGTCGTCCAGTGCCGACAGCCACAGGCGCTGGATCGGGCCGCGGTAGCGGCAGTGCTCGACCAGCTCGCGGGCGATCATCTCGCCCTCGCGGTCGGCGTCGGTGGCGATCACCAGCTCGCGGGCCTCGCCGAGCAGGCGCTTGACGGCCTTGAACTGGCTGGCGGTCTTGGGCTTGACCTGCATCTTCCACTGTTGCGGGATGATCGGCAGGTCGGCCAGGTTCCAGCGCTTGTAGCGTTCGTCGTAGCTGTCGGGCGGGGCGGTTTCGAGCAGGTGGCCGATGCACCAGGTCACGCACACGTCGGTGCCTTGCCAGCAGCCGTCGCCCTTGCGCTGGGCGCCGAGGACCTTGGCGATGTCTTTGGCCTGGGAAGGTTTTTCGCAGAGGAACAGGCGCATGGCCGGGGACGCTTCATCGGGAATGATGGGCACTAGGATGCGCAAGCGGGGGCGCAGAGGCAAGTTTTATCTGGATGGATGTACAGGTTGCTGGGTCATGTGCCGGATGTAGGAGCGGCCTTGCGTCGCGAAAGGGCTGCGAAGCAGCCCCAGGTTTTGAGCTTCGCAGCAAAGACCGCCGGGGCCGCTTTGCGGCCCTTTCGCGACGCAAGGCCGCTCCTACAGGGGGCGTGTATCAGGCGGTCTCGCGGGAGTCGCGGACCATGTCCACATGCGGGATGCCGGCTTCGAGGAACTCTTCGCTGACTACGCGAAAGCCCAGGCGCTCGTAGAACGGCGTGGCATGCACCTGGGCGCTGAGCATCTGCTGCTTGAGGTCGCGGTTCTGCGCCTCGACGATCACCGCCTTGACCAGCGTGTCGCCGACCTTCAACCCGCGCCAATCCTTGAGCACCGAGATGCGGCCGATGGTGCCGTCGGCCAGCAGGCGCGCGGTGCCGATCGGGTAGTCACCTTCCAGGGCCAGGAAGTGCAGGGCGTCCTGGTCTTCGGAGTCGAACTCAAGCTCCGGCGGAATGTGCTGTTCGGCGACGAACACGGCTTCGCGAATGCGGCGGATGTCCGCGTTGTCTTTCTGCCAGTCGGCGAGGCGCACACGAATCTTATTCATTGGCGAATCCCAGGCTTCCTTGTTTGATCAGTTGCTGTACCAGCATAAGGCCATCTTCATCCTGCAACCATTCACCGAGGTTGTCGATGTGCAGGGCGTCGGCGGCACACACCAGTTTCAGCAGTTCGCGCAGCTTGGCAGGCAGCGGGCAGCTGCGGCCGCTGGCGAACAGCATCAGGTCGTCGTTGAGCTCGGACCAGGCCATGCGTGCGCTTGGGTTGCGGATCAGGATCGCGCCATCTTCGAGGGCCTCGACCAGCTCTTCCTCGCTCAGCTCTTCGCCGACCACCTGCTCCGGGTAGCGTGGCTCGGTCATGAACTGGCCGAACCAGGTCAGCAGCAGGTCCTTGTCGTTCATGTGCTTGTCGAGCAGCGCCTTGAGGCGGTCGAGGGCGTCATGCTGGATCTGGTGCGGGTCGCTGACCGGCTGCGCGTCGGCATCGCTGTAGCGCTCTTCGTCGGGCAGGAACTGGCCGAGGAAGTCGGTGAAGTGGGTCAGCACTTCGGCGGCGCTTGGCGCGCGGAAGCCGACCGAGTAGGTCAGGCAATCGTCCACGGCCACGCCGTAGTGGGCCAGGCGCGGCGGCAGGTAGAGCATGTCGCCGGGCTCCAGGGTCCATTCGCCGCTCTGTTCGAATTCGGCGAGGATGCGCAGGTCGGCGTGGGGCAGCAGCGGGCTGTCGCTGTTGCACATCTGGCCGACTTTCCAGTTGCGTTGGCCGTGGCCTTGCAGCAGGAACACGTCGTAGTTGTCGAAGTGCGGGCCGACGCTGCCACCGGGGGCGGCGAAGCTGATCATCACGTCATCGATACGCCAGCTTGGCAGGAAGCGGAACTGCTCGAGCAGCTCGGCCACTTCCGGCACGAACTGGTCGACGGCCTGCACCAGCAGGGTCCAGTCCTTTTCCGGCAGCTCGGCGAAGGTCTCTTCGTTGAACGGGCCGCGGCGCAATTCCCACGGGTGGGCGCCGTGCTCGAGCACGATGCGCGACTCGACTTCCTCTTCCAGGGCCAGGCCGGCCAGCTCGTCGGGGTCGATCGGGCTTTCGAAGTCCGGGAAGGCCTGGCGCACCAGCAGGGGCTTCTTCTGCCAGTAGTCGCGCATGAATTCGCGGGCCGAGATGCCGCCGAGCAGCTGCAGTGGAGTATCAGGATTCATGTTCAACCTATTGAAAAAACGTAATTTTCGTCCGGGAATAAAAACGCCCGGCTAGGCCGGGCGTTGAACGCGACGGTCAGCTTAGATGCGTTTTGCCTGGGCTGCCGCGTTACCGATGTAGGTAGCGGGGGTCAGCAGCTTCAGTTCGGCCTTGGCGTCGGCTGGCATGTCCAGGCCGTCGATGAAGGTCAGCAGCGCTTCAGGGGTGATGCCCTTGCCACGGGTCAGCTCCTTGAGCTTCTCGTAGGGGTTCTCGATGTTGAAGCGGCGCATCACGGTCTGGATCGGCTCGGCGAGGACTTCCCAGCAGGCGTCCAGGTCGGCGGCGATGCGTGCGGCGTTGACTTCCAGCTTGCCGATGCCCTTGAGGCTGGCTTCGTAGGCGATGACGCTATGGGCGAAGCCCACGCCCAGGTTGCGCAGCACGGTGGAGTCGGTCAGGTCACGCTGCCAGCGCGAGATCGGCAGCTTGCTGGCCAGGTGCTGGAACAGCGCGTTGGCGATACCCAGGTTGCCTTCGGAGTTCTCGAAGTCGATCGGGTTGACCTTGTGCGGCATGGTCGAGGAGCCGATTTCGCCGGCCACGGTCTTCTGCTTGAAGTAGCCCAGCGAGATGTAGCCCCAGACGTCGCGGTCGAAGTCGATGAGGATGGTGTTGAAGCGGGCGATCGCGTCGAACAGCTCGGCGATGTAGTCGTGCGGCTCGATCTGGGTGGTGTAGGGGTTGAACACCAGGCCCAGCTCGTCTTCGATGAAGGCGCGGGCGTTGGCTTCCCAGTCGATCTGCGAGTAGGCCGACAGGTGGGCGTTGTAGTTGCCCACGGCGCCGTTGATCTTGCCCAGCAGCGGCACGGCGGCAACCTGGGCGATCTGGCGCTCCAGGCGGTACACGACGTTGGCCAGCTCTTTGCCCAGGGTGGTCGGCGAGGCCGGCTGGCCGTGGGTGCGCGAGAGCATCGGCACGTCGGCGTGGGCGTGGGCCAGGGCGCGGATGGCCTCGGCGATCTGGCGCATCAGCGGCAGCAGCACGTCGTCGCGGCCAGCGCGCAGCATCAGGGCGTGGGACAGGTTGTTGATGTCCTCGCTGGTGCAGGCGAAGTGGATGAATTCGCTGACCTTGGCCAGCTCAGGCAGCTGGGCGGCCTGCTCCTTGAGGAGGTATTCGATCGCCTTGACGTCGTGGTTGGTAGTGCGCTCGATTTCTTTCACGCGTTCGGCGTGCTCGAGCTTGAAGTCGGTGGCCAGGCTGTCCAGCACGGCGTTGGCTTCGGCGGAAAACGCCGGCACTTCGCCGATCTGTGGGTGAGCGGCCAGGCGCTGCAGCCAGCGCACTTCGACCAGGGCGCGGAAACGGATCAGGCCGAATTCGCTGAAGATGGGGCGCAAGGCCTGGGTTTTGCCGGCGTAACGGCCGTCTACAGGGGAAACCGCAGTGAGCGAAGAAAGCTGCATGGGGTGTTCTCGGACAGTCAGGCTTTTGGAAGGGCGCATATCATACATGAAAAATGCCTGTAGGAGCGGCCTTGCGTCGCGAAAGGGCCGCGCAGTGGCCCCGGCATGAGGGCGCATGCAAAGGCCCTGGGGCCGCGTTGCGGCCCTTTCGCGACACAAGGCCGCTCCTACAAAGGTTGTGCGCATTTCTCAGGAAGCGTTGCGCATCATGTCGTACAGTTCGTTGAGCAGCTTGCGCCGGCTGAATACCAGCTGCCAGCGGTGCCCGCCCAGCTGGCGCCACAGGCGCGCGGCGCGGATGCCGGCGAGCAGCAGGGCGCGGATCTTCGAGGCGTTGCTGGCCTGCTGCAGGAAGCGCATGTCGCCATGCACCTGGATGCGCTGGCGCAGGGTGCTCAGGGTGTCCTGGTACAAGGCTCCACTGGAAGCGATGACGTTTTCGTGAACCAGGCCGAAATGCTCGGCCTGCGACTGGATCTGCGGCAGGCGGTTGCCGATGGTCTCGAGCAGGTCGCCGCGCTTGTTCAGCTGGCGCTCCAGGCCCAGCATCGACAGGGCATAGCGCAGGGGCTCGCGCTGCAGGCTGTTGGGGTCGCGCTCCAGGGCACCGACCAGCGCCCGGTAGCCGTCGCGCAGGTTGAGGTCGTCGCCACCGAACACCTCCAGGGTGTCCTTGGGGTCGCGCACCAGAAGGCTGCCCAGCATGCAGCCGATATTGGCCTCGCTGGCCTGGCCGGTGCGGGCGATGCGATCGACCAGCACGGCGGCCTGGAATACACCACCCAACGCTACCAATTGCTCGCGCAGGTCGCTCATGCGCGCGGGCTCCACGGCTCGGCGCTTTCGATCACCCCGCCGCCCAGGCACACCTCGCCGTCGTAGAACACCACCGACTGGCCGGGGGTGACCGCGCGCTGCGGCTCGTCGAACACGGCGCGGTAGCCGCTTTCGGTCAGCTCCAGCGTGCATTGCTGGTCGCTCTGGCGGTAGCGCACCTTGGCGGTGAGGCGGCGCGGGCTGCTCAGGTCGATCGGGTTGACCCAGAAGATCTGCGAGGCGAGCAGGGCGCGGGAGAACAGCCACGGGTGTTCGTTGCCCTGGCCGACCACCAGCACATTGCGCACCAGGTCCTTGTGCAGCACGTACCACGGCTCGTCGCCGGCGTCCTTCAGGCCGCCGATGCCCAAGCCCTGGCGCTGGCCGATGGTGTGGTACATCAGGCCGTGGTGGCGGCCGATCACTTCACCTTCGGTGGTTTCGATGTTGCCCGGTTGCGCGGGCAGGTACTGCTTGAGGAAGTCGCTGAAGCGGCGCTCGCCAATGAAGCAGATGCCGGTGGAGTCTTTCTTCTTGGCGGTGGCCAGGCCGTGTTTCTCGGCGATGGCACGCACTTCGGGCTTTTCCAGCTCGCCCACGGGGAACAGCGTGCGGGCGATTTCCTTGCCGCCGACGGCGTGCAGGAAGTAGCTCTGGTCCTTGTTCGGGTCCAGGCCCTTGAGCAGTTCGGTGAGCTCGCCGGTGTCGCGGCGGCGCACGTAGTGGCCGGTGGCGATCAGGTCGGCGCCCAGCGACAGGGCGTAGTCGAGGAACGCCTTGAACTTGATTTCGCGGTTGCAGAGGATGTCCGGGTTCGGCGTGCGGCCGGCCTTGTATTCCTCGAGGAAGTGCTCGAACACGTTGTCCCAGTACTCGGCGGCGAAGTTGGCGGTGTGCAGCTTGATGCCGATGCGGTCGCACACGGCCTGGGCGTCGGCCAGGTCTTCACGGGCGGTGCAGTATTCGGTGCCGTCGTCCTCTTCCCAGTTCTTCATGAACAGCCCTTCCACCTGGTAGCCCTGCTCCATGAGCAGAAGGGCGGAGACGGAAGAGTCCACGCCGCCGGACATGCCGACGATGACGCGGGTCTTGGCGGGGTCTTTGAGTGCTGGGCTGGTCATGGCTACCGATGTGTATCAAGGGGGAAAAACGTCGATTCTATCAAACCCGGCGCGGCGCGTCAGTCGCGCAGCAGGGCAAGGCTGTGCAGCGGCCCCTGCAGGTAGTCGTCCAGGCAGCGTGGCACCAGCTCGCTGCGCCAGCGGCTGGGGTCGGCCAGCAGTTCTTCGCGGCTGAGCCAGACGGCGCGGACGATGTCGCTGTCCAGTGCCAGGTCGGCGTGGTGGCGCACGGGGCGGGCGGCGAAGCAGATGCGCTGGTAGGTCACGCCATTGCTTGGGGCGGTGTACAGGTAGATGCCGACCACGCCGGTGAGCTCGACTTCCCAGGCGGTTTCCTCGAGGGTTTCGCGCAGAGCGGCCTGGGGCAGGGTTTCGAAGGGTTCGAGGTGGCCGGCGGGCTGGTTGAAGACGTGCTGGCCGGCCTTGAATTCTTCGACGAAGAGGAACTTGCCTTCGTGCTCGACGATGGTGGCGACAGTGATGTGGGGTTGCCAGGTCATGAGCATTTCCTATGGTTGGCGCGGCCCCTGTAGGAGCGGCCTTGCGTCGCGAAAGGGCTGCGAAGCGGCCCCGGCGGTTTTTGCTGCGAAGCTGATAACCCGGGGCCGCTTTGCGGCCCTTTCGCGACGCAAGGCCGCTCCTACAAGGGGCGCTTTCAGAAAGCACAAACCCCGGTGCGTGGCCGGGGTTTGTGCTGTTACTTCAAGCGAACCTTACAGGGCGGCAATGGCGCTGTTCAGGGTCTGGCTTGGGCGCATCACCTTGGCGGTCAGCTCGGCATCCGGGGCGTAGTAGCCGCCGATGTCGGCTGGCTTGCCCTGGACGGCGTTGAGCTCGGCAACGATGGTCGCCTCGTTCTCTGCCAGGGTCTTGGCCAGCGGTGCGAAGCGCGCCTGCAGGGCGGCGTCGTCGCTCTGGGCAGCCAGGGCCTGGGCCCAGTACAGGGTCAGGTAGAAGTGGCTGCCGCGGTTGTCGATACCACCGACTTTGCGCGAAGGCGACTTGTTGGTGTCGAGGAACTTGCCGGTCGCCTGGTCCAGGGTGTTGGCCAGGACCTTGGCGCGTGGGTTGTCGTAGGTGTTGCCCAGGTGCTCCAGGGAAGCGGCCAGGGCCAGGAATTCACCCAGCGAGTCCCAACGCAGGAAGTTCTCTTCCACCAGCTGCTGCACGTGCTTGGGTGCCGAACCGCCGGCGCCGGTTTCGAACAGGCCACCGCCGTTCATCAGCGGCACGATCGACAGCATCTTGGCGCTGGTGCCCAGCTCCATGATCGGGAACAGGTCGGTCAGGTAGTCGCGCAGCACGTTGCCGGTAACCGAGATGGTGTCCTTGCCTTCGCGGATGCGGGCCAGGGAGAACTTGATGGCGTCGACCGGCGCCAGGACACGGATGTCCAGGCCAGCGGTGTCGTGATCCTTCAGGTAGGTCTGCACCTTCTCGATCATCACGCCGTCGTGGGCGCGGGCCGGGTCCAGCCAGAACACCGCAGGGGTGTTGCTCAGGCGGGCACGGTTGACGGCCAGCTTGACCCAGTCCTGGATCGGCGCGTCCTTGGTCTGGCACATGCGGAAGATGTCACCGGCTTCGACGTTCTGCTCCAGAACGACCTTGCCCTTGCCATCGACCACGCGCACGACGCCGTCGGCCTTGACCTGGAAGGTCTTGTCGTGGGAGCCGTACTCTTCGGCTTTCTGCGCCATCAGGCCAACGTTCGGCACGCTGCCCATGGTGGTCGGGTCGAAGGCGCCGTTGGCCTTGCAGTCTTCGATGGTGGCCTGGTAGATGCCGGCGTAGCAGCGGTCCGGGATGATCGCCTTGGCGTCCTGCAGTTCACCGGCGGTGTTCCACATCTTGCCCGAGTCGCGGATCATCGCTGGCATCGAGGCGTCGACGATGACGTCGCTCGGCACGTGCAGGTTGGTGATGCCCTTGTCGGAGTTGACCATGGCCAGGGCCGGACGCTCGGCGTACAGGGCCTGGATGTCGGCTTCGATTTCGGCCTGCTTGTCGGCTGGCAGGTCCTTGATGCGGGCGTACAGGTCGCCGATGCCGTTGTTGGCGTTGAAGCCGACTTCGGTCAGGGCGGCGGCGTGCTTGGCCAGTACTTCACCGTAGAAGGCTTCAACGATGACGCCGAACATGATCGGGTCGGACACCTTCATCATGGTGGCTTTCAGGTGCACCGACAGCAGTACGCCGGAGGCCTTGGCGTCGGCGATCTGCTCGGCGATGAAGGCTTTCAGGGCCTTGCGGCTCATGGTCGCGCAGTCGATGATCTCGGCGGCCTTGACGGCGGTCTTTTCCTTCAGGACGGTGGTGCTGCCGTCTTTGCCGACCAGCTCGATGCGCAGGCTGTCGTCAGCTTCGATCAGGGCGGCTTTTTCGCTGCCGTAGAAGTCGCCGCTGTTCATGTGGGAAACGTGCGACTTGGAGTCGGCGGCCCAGGCGCCCATCTTGTGCGGGTGCTTGCGTGCGTAGTTCTTGACCGACAGCGGGGCGCGGCGGTCGGAGTTGCCTTCGCGCAGTACCGGGTTCACGGCGCTGCCCTTGATGCGGTCGTAGCGTGCGCGCGATTCTTTCTCTTCGGCGCTGGCCGGCTCGTCGGCGTAGTCAGGGATGTTGTAGCCCTTGCCCTGCAGCTCCTTGATCGCCGCCTTCAATTGCGGGACCGAGGCCGAGATGTTCGGCAGCTTGATGATGTTGGCTTCAGGGGTGGTAGCCAGCTGGCCCAGTTCCGCCAGGTGATCGCCTACCTGCTTCTCGGCGCCCAGTTGCTCCGGGAATGCCGCGAGGATGCGGCCAGCCAGGGAGATGTCGCGGGTTTCTACGGCGATGTCAGCCGAAGCGGTGAAAGCTTCGATGATCGGCAGCAGCGAGTAGGTGGCGAGGGCGGGGGCTTCGTCGGTGAAGGTATAGATGATCTTGGAACGGGTGGGCATGCGGGTTAACTCTCTATGTGCTGAGCGTACTCGAGTCTCGTGGTGCGCAGGGTAGGCGCTTCGCCCAGGCGATGCCATAGGCGGAAAGTCGAGAGGCTGCGAGCGGTGATGGTGGATGCATCAGTCGAGCGTCAAGTGCTGAGCTGCGGTAACAGCCCAGGCTTCGTGGCCAGGCGTCGTGCCTGGCCGAGGGCGAGCCGCATTTTCCTGGGATTCGCCCCGATGACCCTTCGGTCGCGGCGCAGTATATCAAACCAATCGGGCTAATCAGCAAGGTGAAGTGGCATCGGCGCCATTTATAAGACCAAAGACGTAGGGGCAATGTGGTGGATTGCCGCAGGGCGGGCGCTGGCAAAGGGTGGGCGCAGCCGATGCAAGGTGCGCCGCTTGCAGGTCGGCGGATGTGGTTTAGGCTCAGTGGGATCGCATGATGTCCAATCACACCCGAAAGCGGAGTAGTGCAAGCATGGGATACCAGAAAATCAAGGTTCCGACCGACGGCGCCAAGATCACCGTCAATGCAGACCATTCGCTCAATGTGCCCGACAACCCCATCATTCCTTATATCGAAGGCGATGGGATTGGCGTCGATGTGTCGCCGGTGATGATCAAGGTGGTCGATGCGGCCGTGCACAAGGCCTACGGCGGCAAGCGCAAGATCCACTGGATGGAGGTGTATGCCGGGGAGAAGGCCACCCAGGTGTACGACCAGGACACCTGGCTGCCCCAGGAAACCCTGGATGCGGTGAAGGACTACGTGGTGTCGATCAAGGGGCCGCTGACCACGCCGGTGGGCGGTGGCATCCGTTCGCTCAACGTGGCCCTGCGCCAGCAACTCGACCTGTATGTGTGCCTGCGCCCGGTGCTGTGGTTCAAGGGCGTGCCGAGCCCGGTCAAGAAGCCAGGCGATGTGGACATGGTGATCTTCCGCGAGAACTCCGAAGACATCTATGCCGGCATCGAGTGGAAAGCCGGCTCGCCCGAGGCGAACAAGGTGATCAAGTTCCTCAAGGAGGAAATGGGCGTCACCAAGATCCGCTTCGACCAGGACTGCGGCATCGGCGTCAAGCCGGTCTCGCGCGAGGGCACCAAGCGCCTGGTGCGCAAGGCCTTGCAATACGTGGTGGACAACGACCGTGAATCGCTGACCCTGGTGCACAAGGGCAACATCATGAAGTTCACCGAAGGTGCCTTCAAGGACTGGGGCTACGAGGTGGCTCGCGATGAATTCGGCGCCGAGCTGCTCGATGGCGGCCCGTGGATGAAGTTCAAGAACCCCAAGACCGGGCGCGAGGTCATCGTCAAGGATGCCATTGCCGACGCCATGCTCCAGCAGATCCTGCTGCGCCCGGCCGAGTACGATGTGATCGCCACGCTCAACCTCAACGGTGACTACCTGTCCGACGCCCTGGCGGCGGAAGTGGGCGGCATCGGTATCGCGCCGGGGGCCAACCTGTCCGACACCGTGGCCATGTTCGAGGCGACCCACGGCACTGCGCCCAAGTATGCCGGGCAGGACAAGGTGAACCCAGGCTCGGTGATCCTCTCGGCGGAAATGATGCTGCGGCACATGGGCTGGACCGAGGCGGCCGACCTGATCATCAAGGGCACCAATGGCGCGATCGGGGCCAAGACCGTGACCTACGACTTCGAGCGGCTGATGGAAGGGGCCAAGCTTGTGGGCAGCTCAGGCTTCGGCGACGAGATGATCAAGCACATGTGAGGCAAAGCAAAACCGGCCGTCTCGTGAAGAGGCGGCCGGTTTTTCGTGTACCGGCACAGAGCAGGGGTCAGGCTTTGGCGGTTTCGCTCTGGGGTTCGCCCTGGGCATTGGCGACCTCTGCAGCTGCCGCGGCGGCATCCTTGATTTCGACGGCGTGCAGGCCTTTGGGGCCCTGGACGATGTCGAACACTACGGCCTGGCCAGCCTTGAGGGTCTTGTATCCGTCCATGCGAATGGCCGAATAATGAGCGAAAAGGTCATCGGATTTACCTTCCTCGTTGATGAATCCGTAGCCCTTGGCATTGTTGAACCACTTGACTTTACCGCTTGCCATCCCTATGTCCCTCTGCAAAGGACTCCATCACTGGAGTATCATCCACTTCATCCGCATACGAACCATGCGAAAAATCTGGTTGACTGCGCGGATCTTTATCGACCACGGTGGGTTCTTATTGGTTGTAACACCGTTTTGCCGATAGTCAAGGTCGCCCGGCGCCAGCGCCGGCAGTGGCCTGTGCGGTCAACCCACAACCTTAACTTGTCGATCATGATGAAATTCTTTCCATGCATGCACCAAGCGAGATTCGACTAACATTCAATCAGGATCGCCCGCAAACGAACGAGGACGACGGCTCAGGTCTTGCGGTACAGGAAGCCAAGCCGATCCTGCAGGCGCCACCGATGTACAAGGTGGTTTTGTTCAACGATGACTACACGCCGATGGATTTCGTCGTCGAAGTGCTCGAAACGTTCTTTAGTTTGAACCGCGAGCTGGCGACCAAGATCATGCTGACCGTCCATACCGAAGGGCGGGCAGTGTGCGGATTGTTTACCCGTGACATCGCCGAAACAAAGGCCATGCAGGTCAACCAATACGCCAGGGAAAGCCAGCATCCGCTACTCTGTGAAATCGAGAAGGACGGTTAATCGCCGACCACTTGGGTATGAGGTGAAGCTATGTTAAACCGCGAGCTCGAAGTCACCCTCAATCTTGCCTTCAAGGAGGCTCGTTCGAAGCGTCATGAGTTCATGACCGTCGAACATCTGCTGCTGGCACTCCTTGACAATGAGGCTGCCGCGACCGTTCTGCGCGCCTGTGGCGCCAATCTCGACAAACTCAAGCACGACCTGCAAGAGTTCATCGATTCCACCACACCCCTTATTCCCGTCAATGACGAAGACCGCGAAACCCAGCCGACCCTGGGCTTCCAGCGTGTGCTGCAGCGTGCCGTGTTCCACGTGCAAAGCTCCGGCAAGCGCGAAGTGACCGGCGCCAATGTGCTGGTGGCGATCTTCAGCGAACAGGAAAGCCAGGCCGTGTTCCTGCTCAAGCAGCAGAGCGTGGCCCGTATCGACGTGGTCAACTACATCGCCCATGGCATCTCCAAGGTGCCGGGCCATGGCCCGCACAGTGAAAACGACCAGGAAATGCAGGACGAGGACGGTGCTGAAACCTCCTCTTCGAGCAACCCCCTGGATGCCTATGCCAGCAATCTCAACGAGCTGGCCCGTGCCGGCCGGATCGACCCGCTGGTAGGCCGCGAGCAGGAGGTCGAGCGCGTTGCGCAGATCCTCGCCCGGCGGCGCAAGAACAACCCGCTGCTGGTGGGCGAGGCCGGTGTCGGCAAGACCGCCATCGCCGAAGGCCTGGCCAAGCGCATCGTCGATGGCCAGGTGCCCGACCTGCTGGCGCAGAGCGTGGTGTACTCGCTGGACCTTGGCGCACTGCTGGCCGGCACCAAGTACCGCGGCGACTTCGAAAAGCGCTTCAAGGCGCTGCTCGGTGAGCTGCGCAAGCGCCCGCAGGCGATTCTGTTCATCGACGAGATCCACACCATCATCGGTGCCGGTGCGGCCTCCGGTGGCGTGATGGATGCGTCCAACCTGCTCAAGCCGCTGCTGTCGTCCGGTGAGATCCGTTGCATCGGCTCGACCACCTTCCAGGAATTTCGCGGCATCTTCGAGAAAGACCGGGCCCTGGCGCGGCGTTTCCAGAAGGTCGATGTCAGCGAGCCATCGGTGGAAGACACCGTCGGCATCCTGCGCGGCCTGAAGGGGCGGTTCGAAAGCCACCACAACATCGAGTACAGCGACGAAGCGCTGCGTGCAGCGGCAGAGCTCGCCTCGCGCTACATCAACGATCGCCACATGCCGGACAAGGCCATCGACGTGATCGACGAGGCGGGTGCCTACCAGCGCCTGCAGCCTGAGGCCAACCGCGTCAAGCGTATCGAAGTGCCGCAGGTCGAGGACATCGTCGCCAAGATCGCGCGGATTCCGCCAAAGCACGTCACCAGTTCCGACAAGGAGCTGCTGCGTAACCTGGAGCGCGACCTGAAACTGACCGTGTTCGGCCAGGATGCTGCCATCGACTCGCTGGCCACGGCCATCAAGCTGTCGCGTGCCGGCCTCAAGGCGCCGGACAAGCCGGTCGGCTCGTTCCTGTTCGCCGGCCCAACCGGCGTCGGCAAGACCGAGGCCGCGCGGCAGCTGGCCAAGGCCCTGGGGGTTGAGCTGGTGCGCTTCGACATGTCCGAGTACATGGAGCGGCACACCGTGTCGCGCCTGATCGGTGCGCCTCCAGGCTATGTCGGGTTCGACCAGGGTGGCCTGCTGACCGAGGCCATCACCAAGCAGCCGCATTGCGTGTTGCTGCTCGACGAAATCGAGAAGGCCCACCCGGAAGTCTTCAACCTGCTGCTGCAGGTGATGGACCACGGCACCCTGACCGACAACAACGGGCGCAAGGCGGACTTCCGTAACGTGATCCTGATCATGACCACCAACGCCGGGGCTGAAACCGCGGCACGGGCGTCGATCGGCTTTACCCATCAGGACCACGCGTCCGATGCCATGGAAGTCATTCGCAAGAGCTTCACGCCGGAGTTCCGCAACCGCCTGGACACCATCATCCAGTTCGGCCGCCTGAGCCACGAGACGATCAAGAGCATCGTCGACAAGTTCCTCATCGAACTGCAGGCCCAGCTGGAAGACAAGCGCGTGCTGCTGGAAGTCAGCGACGATGCTCGCGGCTGGCTGGCGGCGTCGGGCTACGATGTGCAGATGGGGGCGCGGCCGATGGCGCGGCTCATCCAGGACAAGATCAAGCGGCCATTGGCCGAGGAGATCCTGTTTGGCGAGCTGGCCGAGCATGGCGGTGTGGTGCACATCGACCTGCGCGATGGCGAACTGGTGTTCGATTTCGAGACCACGGCAGAAGTCGCGTGATGCAAGGGGCCGCTTTTGCGGCCCATCGCCGGCAAGCCGGCTCCCACGGCTGTAGGAGCCGGCTTGCCGGCGATGGGCTGCAAGGCAGCCCTCACAATGTTGAAGGCACAAAAAAGCCCGGCACTTGGCCGGGCTTTTTCATGGCTTAAGCTTAGCGCGCACGATAAGTAATGCGGCCCTTGCTCAGGTCATAAGGCGTCAGCTCGACGCGGACCTTGTCGCCAGTGAGAATGCGGATGTAGTTCTTGCGCATCTTTCCGGAGATGTGCGCGGTTACGACGTGCCCGTTTTCCAACTCCACGCGGAACATGGTGTTGGGCAGGGTGTCGACGACAGTACCTTCCATTTCGAAGCTGTCTTCTTTCGACATGCAGTTGAGCCCTCGGTATCCAGTGTTGGCCCGACGCATAACCGCACCGGGCAAAAAAGTGGCGTGGATTATGCCGGAAAAAGGTGTTTCAAGCCAATGCTTTCAATTGAGGGTGACCCAGCGCTGGTTGATCAGCAATTCGATGGGCCGGTACTGCGTCTTGTAGTTCATCTTCTTGCAGTTCTTGATCCAGTAACCGAGGTACACCGCCTCCAGATCCTGGCGCAGGGCCTCGGTGATCTGCCAGAGGATGGCAAAACGCCCCAGGCTGCGCCGTTCCTCGTCCGGCTCGTAGAAGGTGTACACCGCCGACAGGCCGTTGGGCAGCAGGTCGCACACCGCCACCGCCAGCAGGCGCCCGGCCAGGCGAAACTCGTAGAACCAGCAGAACGGCAGGTCGCGTACCAGGAAGGTGGAAAACTGATCGCGGCTGGGCGGGTACATGTCGCCATCGGCGTGGCGGGTCTCGATGTAGCGCCGGTACAGGTCGAAGTACTCTTCCTTGAAGGCCGGGCGCGCGGCAGTCACGGTCAAGTCGGCATTGCGCTTGAGGATGCGCCGTTGCTGGCGGTTGGGAATGAAGCGCGCCGCAGGGATGCGCGCCGGCACGCAGGCATTGCAGTTCTGGCAATGCGGGCGGTACAGGTGGTCGCCACTGCGCCGAAAACCCATCTCTGACAGGTCGGCATACACATGCACGTCCATCGGCTGGCTGGGGTCGAGGAACAGGGTGGTGGCCTGCTCGTCCGGCAGGTAGCTGCAGGAGTGGGGTTGAGTGGCATAGAACTTCAAACGCGCCAACTCTGTCATGATCGACCCCTTCGGTGAGACTTTGCTTTAAGTGTAAGCCAGCTGGCAAAACTCGCCTAGGTCCGCCAACTGGCGCTGTTGGGCTGGTCGAGGTACTGCCCGAGGTACCCGGCAAAGTCTGCCCGGCTGATGGCGCGGGCGCCGAGGCTGTGCAGGTGGTTGGTCGGCATCTGGCAGTCGATCAGCACGAAGCCGGCCTCGCGCAGGTGCTCGACCAGGGTCACGAAACCGACCTTGGAGGCGTTGTCGGCGCGGCTGAACATCGACTCGCCGAAAAACAGCCGGCCCATGGCCAGGCCATACAGCCCGCCGACCAGCTCGCCGTCCTGGCGCACTTCCACCGAGTGGGCGATGCCGCGCCGGTGCAGCTCGCAGTAGGCATCGCGCATGGTGTCGGTGATCCAGGTGCCGTCGGCATAGTCGCGGGGTGCGGCGCAGGCGGCGATCACGGCAGGGAAGTCGGTGTCGAAGCTGACCTGGTAGCGGCCTTGGCGCATCAGCTTGGCCAGTGAGCGCGAAACGTGCAGTTCGTTCGGGAGCAGCACCGTGCGCGGGTCAGGCGACCACCAGAGGATCGGCTGGCCGTCCTGGTACCAGGGGAAGCAGCCATGGCGATAGGCCTGCACCAAGCGATCGGGGCTCAGGTCGCCACCGGCCGCCAGCAGCCCGTTGGGGTCGTGCAGGGCCTTTTCCAGGGGCGGGAAGGTCAGCGAGTCGCGGGTCAGCCAGGTGAGCATGGTCTATCGTGCGGTGGGGGAGGGGAGAGGCCAGCATGGCGCGGGTGCCAGGCAGGGTCAATCTCTTTGGCCCCATGGCTGGCCGCCATATAGGCAATTTCCTACACATTCATGCAGCCGCAGGCACCATCTGGCACATTTGCTGTCACACCTGTGCAAAAACACAGCATAAGCCTTTGTCACAAAAGAAAATGCATGCTCAAATTGCACCTATACGAAAGTCGCCCCCAGCCAAGCTCCATACGGCGTGCCGCCATGGCGGCCGGCGGGCAGTAATGTTAAAAGTAGGGGTTCATTGGCCAGACACCGGCCGATCACTACTGGACGCGCAGCACCGCGCAGGAATAGACGCGTTTTGAAGAAATCCACCGCAACTCCAGCTCCTTTGCCTGTGCCCCAGTGGCGGCAGCAGCTGCATTACCGCCTCAAGGAAGGTGCGTTGATCGCTGTCGGCGCACTGTGCCTGTACCTGTGGATGGCACTGCTGACCTACGACACCTCCGACCCAGGCTTCAGCCACACCAGCAACGTCGACCAGGTGCAGAACGCCGCCGGGCGCGCCGGTGCCTATTTCGCCGACATCCTGTTCATGGTGCTTGGCTACTTCGCCTACATTTTCCCGCTGCTGCTGGCGATCAAGACCTGGCAGATCTTCCGCGAGCGTCACCAGCCCTGGCAGTGGAGCGGCTGGCTGTTCTCCTGGCGGCTGATCGGTTTGGTGTTCCTGGTGCTGTCCGGCGCCGCCCTGGCGCATATCCATTTCCACCCTGCAGCCAGCCTGCCGTTCTCCGCCGGCGGCGCCCTGGGCGAAAGCCTGGGCGACCTGGCGCGCAACCTGCTCAACGTGCAGGGCAGCACGCTGATGTTCATTGCCCTGTTCCTGTTCGGCCTGACCGTGTTCACCGACCTGTCCTGGTTCAAGGTGATGGACATGACCGGCAAGATCACCCTCGACCTGTTCGAACTGGTGCAAGGCGCGGCCAACCGCTGGTGGGAAGCGCGCAACGAGCGCAAGCGCCTGGTGGCGCAGCTGCGTGAAGTGGACGAGCCGAACTTCGACGCAGCGCCCATGGCAGCCGAAAAGCGCGAACCGATCAAGCCGCAGCCGCGTGAGCGCGTTGTCGAGCGCGAAGAGCCGCCAGCCCCAGCCCGGCCGGTCGTGCAGCGTGAGCCCGTGGTGCCCCGCGAAACCGTAATCCCGCGCGAGCAGCCCGTGGCCGCCCCGGTGATCATGCCGCCTGCGGTGAAGGCGCCGGAGCCCAGCAAGCGCGTGATGAAAGAGAAGCAGGCGCCGTTGTTCATCGACAGCGCCGTGGAAGGCACCTTGCCGTCGATCTCGATCCTCGACCCGGCCGAAGAGAAGAAGATCGAGTACTCGCCAGAATCCCTGGCCGGCGTCGGCCAGTTGCTGGAAATCAAGCTCAAGGAATTCGGCGTGGAAGTCACGGTGGACTCCATCCACCCGGGCCCGGTGATCACCCGCTACGAGATCCAGCCGGCGGCCGGGGTCAAGGTCAGCCGTATCGCCAACCTGGCCAAGGACCTTGCGCGGTCGATTGCAGTGACCAGCGTGCGTGTGGTCGAAGTCATCCCCGGCAAGACCACCGTGGGTATCGAGATCCCCAACGAGAACCGCCAGATGGTGCGCTTCTCCGAAGTGCTGGCGACCCCGCAGTACGATGAGCAAAAGTCGCCTGTCACCCTGGCCCTGGGCCACGACATCGGCGGCAAGCCGGTGATCACCGACCTTGCCAAGATGCCGCACCTGCTGGTGGCCGGTACCACCGGTTCCGGTAAGTCGGTGGGCGTGAACGCGATGATCCTGTCGATCCTGTTCAAGTCCAGCCCGGAAGACGCGCGGCTGATCATGATCGACCCGAAGATGCTCGAACTGTCGATTTACGAAGGCATCCCGCACCTGCTGTGCCCGGTGGTCACCGACATGAAGGACGCCGCCAACGCCCTGCGCTGGAGCGTGGCCGAGATGGAGCGGCGCTACAAGCTGATGGCCGCGATGGGCGTGCGCAACCTGGCCGGCTTCAACCGCAAGATCAAGGACGCCCAGGAAGCGGGCGAGGTCATCCACGACCCGTTGTACCGCCGCGAAAGCATGGACGACGAGCCGCCGGCGCTGAAGACCCTGCCGACCATCGTGGTGGTGGTCGACGAATTCGCCGACATGATGATGATCGTCGGCAAGAAGGTCGAAGAGCTGATCGCGCGTATCGCGCAGAAGGCGCGGGCAGCCGGTATCCACCTGATCCTCGCCACCCAGCGCCCGTCGGTGGACGTGATCACCGGCCTGATCAAGGCCAACATCCCGACCCGCATGGCGTTCCAGGTGTCGAGCAAGATCGACTCGCGGACCATCATCGACCAGGGTGGTGCCGAGCAGTTGCTGGGCCACGGTGACATGCTCTACATGCCGCCGGGCACCAGCCTGCCGATCCGCGTGCACGGCGCGTTCGTCTCCGACGATGAAGTGCACCGCGTGGTGGAAGCCTGGAAGCTGCGTGGCGCACCGGACTACAACGACGACATCCTCAACGGCGTGGAAGAGGCCGGCAGCGGCTTCGAAGGCGGCGGCGGTGGTGGCGATGGCGAAGATTCGGAAAGCGACGCGCTGTATGATGAGGCCGTGCAGTTCGTGCTCGAAAGCCGCCGCGCCTCGATTTCGGCGGTGCAGCGCAAGCTGAAGATCGGCTACAACCGCGCCGCCCGCATGATCGAGGCGATGGAGATGGCCGGCGTGGTCACGCCAATGAACAGCAACGGCTCGCGAGAAGTGATCGCCCCAGGCGGCCCACGCGACTGATGAACACCTTGCCCGGCGCCAACGGTGGCGCCGGGCTCCTTCAATGCTCAATGAGGATTAACATGCGCGCGATTCGCATGCTGTTGGTTTCTGCCCTGACCCTGGCGTCTGTCTCGGCCCATGCCGCCGAGCAAGACGTACAGCGCCTGACCCAGTTGCTGGAAAAGTCCCAGACCATCGAAGCCAATTTCTCCCAGCTGACCCTGGATGCCGGCGGCACCAGCCTGCAGGAAACGTCCGGCAAGATGACCGTCAAGCGCCCGGGCCTGTTCTACTGGCACACCAATGCGCCGCAGGAGCAGGTGGTGGTTTCCGACGGCAAGAACGTCACCCTGTGGGACCCGGACCTTGAACAGGCGACCATCAAGAAGCTCGACGTGCGCCTGAACCAGACCCCGGCGCTGCTGCTCTCCGGCGACGTGTCGAAAATCAGCCAGAGCTTCGACATCACCTCCAAGGAGCAGGGCGAAGTGATGGACTTCACCCTCAAGCCGAAAACCAAGGACACCTTGTTCGACTCGCTGCGCGTGTCATTCCGCAAGGGCCTGATCAACGACATGCAACTGGTCGACAGCGTCGGCCAGCGCACCAACATCCTGTTCAACGGGGTCAAGGCCAACCAGGCGGTGCCGGACAGCCAGTTCAAGTTCGACATCCCCAAAGGCGCTGACGTGATCAAGGAGTAAGCGGAGCTCGTCATGGACCTGTTTCGAAGCGAACCTGTTGCCCAGCCCCTGGCTGCCCGACTACGCCCGTCCAACCTGGACGAGTACGTCGGCCAGGAGCACCTGCTGGCGCGTGGCAAACCGCTGCGCGAGGCGCTGGAGCAGGGTGCGCTGCACTCGATGATCTTCTGGGGCCCGCCCGGGGTGGGCAAGACCACCCTGGCGCGGCTGCTGGCACAGTTCTGCGATGCCCACTTCGAAACGGTGTCGGCGGTGCTGGCCGGGGTCAAGGAGATCCGCCAGGCGGTGGAGGTGGCCAAGCAGCAGGCCGCCCAGTACGGCCGGCGCACCATCCTATTCGTCGACGAGGTGCACCGCTTCAACAAGTCGCAGCAGGATGCCTTTCTGCCGTTCGTGGAAGACGGCACGCTGATTTTCATCGGCGCCACCACTGAAAACCCGTCCTTTGAGCTGAACAACGCCTTGCTCTCGCGGGCCCGGGTATACGTGCTCAAGAGCCTCGACGAGCCTGCACTGCGCAAGCTGGTTGACCGGGCCCTCAGTGAAGAGCGGGGCCTGGGCAAGCGCAACCTGCGGGTCGGTGACGACGCCTTCAAGATGCTCATGGCCGCCGCCGACGGCGATGGCCGGCGCATGCTCAACTTCCTCGAGAACGCCTCCGACCTTGCCGAGGACGGTGGCGAGATCGCCGTCGAGCTGCTGCAGAGCCTGCTTGGCGACAGCCGTCGGCGCTTCGACAAGGGCGGCGAGGCCTTCTACGACCAGATTTCCGCGTTGCACAAATCGGTGCGCGGCTCCAACCCGGATGCTGCGCTGTACTGGTTCGCGCGCATGCTCGACGGCGGCTGCGACCCGCTGTACATCGCCCGCCGCGTGGTGCGCATGGCCAGCGAAGACATCGGCAACGCCGACCCGCGCGCCCTGAGCCTGTGCCTGGCGGCCTGGGACGTGCAGGAGCGCCTGGGCAGCCCCGAGGGCGAGCTGGCAGTGGCCCAGGCCATCACCTACATCGCCTGCGCACCGAAGAGCAACGCCGTGTACATGGGCTTCAAGACCGCCCTGCGCGAGGCCGCCGAGCATGGCTCGCTGGAAGTGCCGCTGCACCTGCGCAACGCACCGACCAAACTGATGAAGCAACTGGGCTACGGCGATGAATACCGCTACGCCCACGACGAGCCCGACGCCTACGCCGCCGGTGAAGACTACTTCCCCGACCAGCTCGAACCGCGCCCTTATTACCAGCCGGTGCCGCGCGGCCTGGAGCTGAAGATCGGCGAAAAGTTGCGCCACCTGCACGAACTCGACCGCAACAGCCCCCGCCAACGGAGAAAACCGTGATCGCACTCATCGCCGCCGTCAGCGCAGGTGGCATTGCCGGTACCTTGCTGCGTTTCGCCACCTCGAACTGGGTGGCGGCCAACTGGCCGCGGCACTTCTACCTCGGTACCCTGGCGGTCAACCTGGTCGGCTGCCTGCTGATCGGCCTGCTCTACGGCCTGTTCCTGCACAAGCCGATGGCCCCGGTGGAGCTGCGCGCCGGCCTGATCGTCGGCTTCCTGGGCGGCCTGACCACCTTTTCCTCCTTTTCGCTCGATACCGTGCGCCTCATGGAAAGTGGGCAAGTGCCCCTGGCCGTGGGCTATACCGGTATTAGCGTGATGGGCGGGCTCCTGGCCACCTGGGCCGGCCTGTCCCTGACCCGACTCTGAACCAACCTCTATACATAACGAGAGAACGACATGCTCGATTCCAAACTGTTACGCGGCCAACTCCAGGAAGTGGCTGACCGCCTCGCCTCCCGTGGCTTCAGCCTGGATGTCGCGCGCATCGAATCACTGGAAGAGCGCCGCAAGGCGGTACAGACCCGTACCGAACAGTTGCAGGCCGAGCGTAATGCCCGCTCCAAGTCCATCGGCCAGGCCAAGGCCAAGGGCGAAGACATCGCGCCGCTGATGGCCGACGTCGAGCGCATGGCCAATGAACTGGCCGCTGGCAAGGTCGAGCTGGACGGCATCCAGGCCGAGCTGGACGGCATTCTGCTGACCATCCCGAACCTGCCGGACGCCAGCGTGCCGGTCGGTGCCAGCGAAGACGACAACGTCGAAGTGCGCCGCTGGGGCACCCCGGCCACCTTCGATTTCGAGATCAAGGACCACGTCGCCCTGGGCGAGATCAGCGGTGGCCTGGACTTCGAAGCCGCAGCCAAGCTGTCTGGCGCCCGCTTTGCCGTGCTGCGTGGGCCAATCGCCCGCCTGCACCGCGCCCTGGCGCAGTTCATGATCAACCTGCACACCGGCGAGCACGGCTACGAGGAGCACTACACCCCGTACCTGGTACAGGCTCCAGCCCTGCAGGGCACTGGCCAGCTGCCGAAGTTCGAGGAAGACCTGTTCAAGATCAGCCGCGAAGGCGAAGCCGACTTCTACCTGATCCCGACCGCCGAAGTGTCGCTGACCAACCTGGTGGCGGGCGAGATCCTCGACGCCAAGCAGCTGCCGCTCAAGCTGGTTGCCCATACCCCGTGCTTCCGCAGTGAAGCCGGCGCGTCGGGCCGCGACACCCGCGGCATGATCCGCCAGCACCAGTTCGACAAGGTCGAGATGGTCCAGGTGGTCGAGCCGGCCAAGTCGATGGAAGCCCTGGAAGGCCTGACCGCCAACGCCGAGCGCGTGCTGCAGCTGCTGGAGCTGCCGTACCGCGTGCTGGCCCTGTGCACCGGCGACATGGGCTTTGGCGCGGTGAAGACCTACGACCTGGAAGTGTGGGTGCCGAGCCAGGACAAGTACCGCGAGATCAGCTCCTGCTCCAACTGCGGCGACTTCCAGGCCCGCCGCATGCAGGCGCGCTGGCGCAACCCGGAAACCGGCAAGCCGGAACTGGTGCACACCCTCAATGGCTCCGGCCTGGCGGTAGGCCGCACCCTGGTTGCGGTGCTGGAGAACTACCAGCAGGCCGACGGCTCGATCCGCGTGCCGGACGTGCTCAAGCCGTACATGGGTGGTGTCGAGGTCATCCGCTAAATGGATTACCTGCCGCTGTTCCACAAGCTGCAGGGCGGCCGCGTGCTGGTCGTCGGCGGCGGTGAAATCGCCTTGCGCAAGGCGCGCCTGCTGGCCGATGCCGGCGCCGCGCTGCGGGTGGTAGCGCCCGACGTCGACGGCCAGCTGGCTGCGCTGGCCCGTGAAGGTGGCGGCGAGGTGCTGGTGCGTGGCTATCAGGCAGGCGACCTGGCCGGTTGCCGGCTGGTGATCGCAGCCACCGACGACCCTGGGCTCAATGCCCAGGTGTCGGCCGATGCGCAGGCGCTGAGCCTGCCGGTCAACGTGGTGGATGCGCCGGCCTTGTGCACGGTGATCTTCCCGGCCATCGTCGACCGCTCACCCCTGGTGGTGGCGGTGTCCAGTGGCGGAGACGCCCCGGTGCTGGCGCGCTTGATTCGCGCCAAGCTGGAGGCCTGGATTCCGTCTGCCTATGGTGAACTGGCCGGCCTGGCCGCGCGTTTTCGCGACCGGGTCAAGGCGTTGTACCCCGACGTCAACCAGCGCCGCGGCTTCTGGGAAACCGTTTTCCAGGGCCCGATTGCCGAGCGCCAGCTGGCCGGGCAGGGCGCCGAGGCCGAGAAGCTGTTGCAGGCAATGGTCGACGGCGCGCCGGTGCAGCAGGGCGGCGAGGTGTATCTGGTGGGGGCGGGCCCGGGTGATCCGGACTTGCTGACCTTCCGTGCCTTGCGCCTGATGCAGCAGGCCGACGTGGTGCTGTACGACCGCCTGGTGGCGCCTGCGATCATCGAGATGTGCCGGCGCGATGCCGAACGCATCTACGTGGGCAAGCGCCGCGCCGACCATGCCGTGCCGCAGGACCAGATCAACCGCCTGCTGGTCGATTTGGCCAAGCAAGGCAAGCGCGTACTGCGGCTCAAGGGCGGTGACCCGTTCATCTTCGGCCGGGGTGGCGAGGAGATCGAAGAGCTGGCCGAGCAGGGCATCCCGTTCCAGGTGGTGCCGGGCATTACGGCGGCCAGTGGTTGTTCCGCCTATGGCGGAATTCCGCTGACTCACCGTGACTATGCCCAGTCGGTGCGCTTCGTGACCGGGCACCTCAAGGACGGCACCAGCAACCTGCCTTGGGATGACCTGGTGGCGCCGGCGCAGACCCTGGTGTTCTACATGGGCCTGGTGGGGTTGCCGACCATTTGTGCCGAGCTGATTCGCCATGGGCGTGCGGCCAGCACGCCGGCAGCGCTGGTGCAGCAGGGGACGACGCGCAATCAGCGGGTGTTCACCGGTACGCTGGCGGACTTGCCGGCGCTGGTGGCTCGGCATGAGGTGCATGCGCCGACCTTGGTGATCGTCGGGGAAGTGGTGCGGTTGCGCGAGAAGCTGGCCTGGTTCGAAGGGGCGCAGCAGGACTAGCAATAGGCTGGGGCCGCTTTGCGGCCCTTTCGCGACACAAGGCCGCTCCTACAAAGACCCCATGGTGTCCTGTAGGAGCGGCCTTGTGTCGCGAAAGGGCTGCAAAGCAGCCCCAGCTGTCTCAACCCCGCCAGATCCCCTTGCCCGCCAATCGCTCCCGATCATGCGGCTCGTTGAAGTCCTGAAGCGGCCCCTTGGGCACAATGCCATTCGGGTTGATAGTCTTGTGGCTCATGTAATAGTGCTTCTGGATGTGCTCCATATCCACCGTCTGCGCCACCCCCGGCCACTGATACAGCTCCCTCAGCCAGTTCGACAAGTTCGGGTAATCGCTCAGGCGGCGCAGGTTGCACTTGAAGTGCCCGTGGTACACCGCATCGAAGCGCACCAGCGTGGTAAACAGCCGCACATCAGCCTCGGTCAGGTATTCCCCTGCCAGGTAGCGCTGGCGATCCAGCAGCCCTTCCAGATGATCCAGCTCATCGAACACTTCGTCGAAGGCGGCCACATAGGCCTCCTGCGTGGTGGCGAAGCCTGCGCGATACACGCCGTTGTTCACTGCCGGGTAGATGCGGGCGTTAAGCGCCTCGATGGCCGGGCGCAGCGGCTCGGGATACAGGTCCAGGTGGTTGCCGGTCAGCGCATTGAAGGCGCTGTTGAAGATGCGGATGATCTCCGACGACTCGTTGTTGACGATGCGCTTCTCCTGCTTGTCCCACAGCACGGGCACGGTCACGCGGCCGGTGTAGTGCGGGTCGTCCTGGGTGTAGCGCTGGTGCAGGTAGGTGAGGCCGTCGAGGTGATCGCCGCTGGAGCCTTGCTGCTGGTCGAAGGTCCAGCCGTTCTCCTGCATCAGCCAGCTCACCACCGACACATCGATCAGCGGCTCCAGGCCTTTGAGCGCGCGCACGATCAGGGTGCGGTGGGCCCAGGGGCACGCCAGCGACACATACAGGTGATAGCGGCCAGCCTCGGCGGCGGGCAGTTGATTGCGGCGTTGGGCGTTCTCGCGCTTGAAGGCGCCGTCCTTGCCGTTTTCGTACCACTGGTCATGCCAGCGGCCGTCGATCAAAAGGCCCATGGTGAGCTCCTCGGAACAAAGTCGTTTGTCGTTGGAGCCCAGTCTAGGGGATATCGTTCGAACAACTAGCGCAAAGACTGCGGGGTAGCTATCTACTTATTCGATCGGTTGCGCGCGCTCCAGTAGCCGCGTGCGGTGGCGAATGCCTGTTCGCGGTCCTGGCCCAGGCCGCGCAGGGCCAGCGCCATGGTGGCGACCACGGCCATCTCACCGTAGCTGTCCTCGGCCTCGCCGCGCCAGACGGCCAGCAACTGCTCCGGCTCCAGGCTTGGCGGCTTCACATGGCGGCGTTCGCTGAGCGCCGGCCATTCCTCGTCCCAGCTTTGCCCTGCACTGGTGCCATACAGGTGGCTGATCACGTCAGGGTTGACCTCGATCTCGCCACCGTCGCCCTTGATCACCACGGCATGGTCGCCGAGCAGGCGGCTGGCTTCGCGGTGCACGGCCTGGTAGCCGGGGTGGAAGATGCTCTGCAGGCCGCAGCGGGCGCCCAATGGGTTGAGCACCCGGGCCAGGGAGTGGATGGGCGAGCGCAGGCCGAGGGTGTTGCGCAGGTCGATCATCCGCTGCAGCTGCGGCGCCCAGTCGTGCAGCGGCGCAAAGGCCAGGTGATGCTGGTCCAGGGCCTGGCTGACCGCCGGCCAGTCACGGCACAGCGGAATCTCCAGCAGGGCCAGCAACTGCTCGGTGTACAGGCGCCCGGCCGTGTGTGCGCCACCGCCGTGCAGGAGAATACGCACGCCGTTGTTGGCCAGGCACTTGGCCGCCAGCAGGTACCACGGCAGGTGGCGCTTCTTGCCGGCATAGCTCGGCCAGTCGAGGTCGACCGCGATACGCGGCGCCTGCAGGTGGGCACGCACGGCTTCGGTGAAGCCGGCCAGTTCCTCGGCGCTTTCTTCCTTGTGCCGCAGCAGCATCAGGAAGGCCCCGAGCTGGGTGTCTTCGACCTTGCCTTCGAGCAGCAGGGCCATGGCGGCGCGGGCCTCTTCGCGGGTCAGGCCGCGCGCGCCGCGCTTGCCCTTGCCAAGGATGCGCACGAAGGCGGCGAAGGGGTGTTCGGCCGGGGTTTCCAGGGTCAGCGGGCGGGCGTCGGTCATATGCAGTTGGTCGGCTTGGGCAGGCCCGCGAGCTTGGCAGCGAGCTTGGCGGGGGTGCCATTGAACAGGCGGTTGAGGTGCGGGCTGTTGCCCTTTTCCACGCCCAGCTTGAGCGCGGTGTACTTGATCAGCGGGCGAGTGGCCGGGGAGAGCTGATACTCCGCGTAGAACTGGCGCAGCAGCTCGAGGATTTCCCAGTGCTCGGCGGTTAGCGCAATGCTTTCGCGCGCGGCCAGTGCCTCGGCGGCTTCATGGGACCAGTCTTGCAGGTCGACCAGGAAGCCGTCCTTGTCCAGGGCGATCGCCTGATCGCCAACGGTCAGAGTGTTCATAGCCAGCTGTTGACCTTGTCATGGTGCAGCGACAGCGCGACGAAGGCCGGGTAATCCACCGCCTTGGCCAGCTCGCTGGTGATGGCGCGGGCTTGCAGGTCTTCGTCGAGGGCGAACAGGCGCTGCTCCAGGCCGGCGGCCTGCAGCTGGCGCAGGCTGTCGCTGTCCTCGCGCAGGGCGTACACCGCATCGCCGCACAGCAGCAAGGCATCGTCGTTGCCCAGCAGGCGCAGGCAGCTGCCCAGGCGCTCATCGCCGAACGGGGAATGGGAAATCACGTGCAAGGTCGGCATCAGAGCGTCACCACTTGGTCGTAACGGGCAATCAGCGCCTTGAGCGCCGAATCGTCCAGCACCTCCACCGCCAGTTCCAGGGTGTCGGCGGGCAAGCCGCGGCGGGCCAGGCTGTGCTGGCAGGCGTACAGGGCTTCGACGCCGAACATCGGCAGTGCCTGCAGGTTGGCGCCGAGGTTTTTCTGTTGCACGGCCGCAGGTTGCTGGCCGGGCGCCAGCTGGAAGACGCCGTCATCGAGAAACAGCATGCCCAGCGGCAGGTCGAAGGCGCCGCCGGCAAGGGCGATGTCCAGCGCTTCGCGTGCGCCGGGGCCGTTCCACGGCGCCTGGCGGCTGATGATCAACAAGGACTTGGCCATTTCAATCGCCTCCAAAGCAGACCAGGCGGTCGGCAACCTGCGCGGCCTCATGCAACTGCCCGAGGCCCGAAAGCTCCCAGGGCTGGGGCAGGTTCACCGCCGGGCGCTGGTAGCGCGCGGCTTCGGCCTGGTCGAGCACGCCACGGCGCAAGGCGGCGGCAATGCACACCACGGCGTCGAGCTTCTGGGTTTCGATGAAGGCGCGCCATTGCGCGGCCACGTCCAGCTCGTCCTGGGGGGCGACGATGTTGGCCGAGGCGCTGTGAACCCCGTCCTGGTAGAAGAACAGCCGGGCAATCTCATGCCCGTCGGCCAGCACCGCCTCGGCGAAGCGCAAGGCGCGGCGCGAGGAGGGCGCATGGGCCGGGGAAAAAACCGCGATGGCGAATTTCATGGACAACTCATGCAAAGGAATGCGGCCATGATAAAGCAAAAAGCCCGCGCAGGCAGGCGCGGGCTTTGTCGGCTGAAGCAGGCTGCGTCAGGCGTGTTCCTTGCTCTCCGGCAGGAACCAGTTGAGCAGCAGGGCGCAGATGCCACCGGTGGCTACGCCCGACTCCAGCACATGGCGAATCGCCGCGGGCATGTGTGCGAGGAACTCGGGCACCTGGGCCACGCCCAGGCCCAGCGCCAGCGACACCGAGATGATCAGCAAGGCGCGGCGGTCGAGGCGGGTGCTGGCCAGGATGTTGATGCCCGATGCCGCTACGGCGCCGAACATGACCATCGCCGCACCACCCAGCACCGGCTCCGGCACCGCCTGAATCACCCCGGCAACGCTTGGGAACAGGCCCAGCAGCACCAGCATCACGGCAATCCAGATGCCGATATGGCGGCTGGCGATGCCGGTCAGCTGAATCACGCCGTTGTTCTGGGCGAAGATCGAGCTGGGGAAGGTGTTGAACAGGCCAGCCAGCAGCGAGTTGGCGCCGTTGACCAGCACGCCACCCTTGATCCTTTGCATCCACACCGGGCCTTCGACCGGCTGGCGCGAGACCTTGCTGGTGGCGGTGACATCACCGATGGCTTCCAGCGAGGTCACCAGGTAGATCACCAGCATTGGAATGAACAGCGCCCAGGAGAAGCTCAGGCCAAAGTGCAGCGGCGTCGGCACCTGGAACAATGCGGCCTGGTGCATGCCGGTGAAGTCCAGGCGGCCCAGGTAGCCGGCCAGGGCATAGCCCACGGCCAGGGCGATGACGATGGCGCAGCTGCGCATCCACACCACCGGGATGCGGTTGAGGATCACGATGATCGCCAGCACCACGCCCGACAGCAGCAGGTTCTCGCCATTGGCGAAGGTGCCATCGGCCATCGCGCCGAAGCCGCCGCCCATGCTGATCAGGCCGACCTTGATCAAGGTCAGGCCGATCATCAGCACGACGATGCCGGTTACCAGCGGGGTGATCAGCCGTTTGACGAACGGCAGGATGCGCGACACACCCATCTCCACGAACGAGCCGGCGATGACCACGCCGAAGATCGCCGCCATCACGCTTTCCACCGGCGTACCCTGCTTGACCATCAAAGCGCCACCGGCAATCAGCGGCCCGACGAAGTTGAAGCTGGTGCCCTGCACGATCAGCAGCCCGGCGCCGAACGGGCCGAAGCGTTTGCACTGGACGAAGGTGGCGATGCCGGAAATCACCAGCGACATGGACACGATCAGGTTGGTGTCACGCGCCGACACGCCCAGCGCCTGGCAGATCAGCAGGCCTGGGGTGACGATCGGTACGATGATCGCCAGCAAATGCTGCAGCGCTGCCAGCAGGCCGATCAGCAGCCGCGGCTTGTCTTCGAGGCCAAGCACCAGTTCGTTGGCAGGCGCTGCCGCGTCTGGGCTGTGTTCGTGTGTGCTCATTGCAGGTTGCTGCCCCGGATGAAAAAAGGAGCGCATTCTACGGAATGAAGCGGGATTGGGGTAGTGGCAAGCACGATACCTGCACGATCGGCGGTGAATCGCTGAATAAGCTGACCTTTAAGTCAATTTACGCCCATGAAAAAACCCGCCGAAGCGGGTTTTTTCTTACCGATCGAATCAGTCGTCGCGGCCCATGATGCCGAACAGCTGCAGCAAGCTGATGAACAGGTTGTAGATCGATACATACAGGCTGATGGTAGCCATGATGTAGTTACGCTCACCGCCATGGATGATCGCGCTGGTCTGGAACAGGATGCAGACCGAAGAGAACAGCACGAAGCCCGCGCTGATCGCCAGTTGCAGCCCGCTGATCTGGAAGAAGAAGCTGGCCACCACCGCGCCCAGCAGCACGAAGAAGCCTGCGGTGATGAAGCCGCTGAGGAAGCTCATGTCCTTGCGGCTGATCAGCACATAGGCCGACAGGCCACCGAACACCAGCGCGGTCATGGCAAAGGCCGAGCTGACTACCTCGGCGCCGCCGCTCATGCCCAGGTAGCGGTTGAGGATCGGGCCGAGAATGAAGCCCATGAAACCGGTGAGGGCGAAGGTGGACACCAGGCCCCAAACCGAATCACGCAGTTTGGCGGTGAGGAAGAACAGGCCGTAGAAGCCGATCAGCACCACGAATACGTTGGGGTAGCGCACGCCCATCTGTTGCGAGATGTAGGCCATCACACCGCTGAAGGCGAGGGTGAGTGCCAGCAGGCTGTACGTGTTGCGCAGGACCTTGCTGACCTCGCGCTGCTCGACCTGCTGGCCGTTGTGTACGGCATAATCCTGTTCGCGCATGGCGACACTCCTTGGTAAACCTGTGGTTTTGAAACGTTCTGATTCAAAGGAGTCTATCAGAGGTTCTGTAACCGGCGTCATAGAGAGTTTGACAGCGTGTTTCATTACGGTATTATGGCCGCCGCAAAACGAGCTGGAAGCGTGGCCGAGTGGTTTAAGGCAACGGTCTTGAAAACCGTCGATGGGCAACTATCCTAGAGTTCGAATCTCTACGCTTCCGCCATATTCAAAGCCCTGATTATTCAGGGCTTTTTGCGTTTCTGAGGTCCCAAAAAAAGCCTAATGGGAACATTTTGGGAATACCACCTGCTGCTAGCCTTCCGGCAGCGCTGCACCGCTGACGAATTCATCCGATCCCAGCCGATGCGAGCCGTACTCCACCACGTACCCTTCACCACGGCGCTCTGCCTCTACCTTGGCGGTATTACGGTCCGCATACACGTCGACAAAGTGCCACGGATGTCGATCCCGCAGCACGCCCCACCCTAGCACCCAGCCCTCGTTATCAGGGTCAGGCGGAAGGTTTTTCGCCAAGCTGCGAATACTCATTCCTTGCTCTCCTTGAAATGCACAACCCACAACGAGCGCTCAATGACGAGCCGGCCTAAACTATTGCGCTCCCTTCCTGAACAAACTCCATCAAGGCGCGTGAGATGAAGAAACTACTATCAGGCCTTCTGGTCGCCTTTTCCAGCCTGGCCCAAGCCCAGATCCCTCTCCTGAACGCCACCTGCCCCGGCAACATCGAGGTCCACGCCGACAAGGGCGGCCCGATCTACATCAACGGCAAGGAAGCGAAGCTGAAGAAATTCAACGACAACTACTTCGAAGCCAAAGGCAGTAACGTGACGATCTCGTTGTCGATCAACCCCGATGGCTCCCCTGACGTGTCCTACACCGGTAAGAACCGCGCCAACGGCATCTGCCAGATAAAGAAATAGCGCTGATTTCTTGCCATGCCCAGGCATGCACGCCGCGCGCAGTGCTTTATAGTGGCCGCCTCAATCAATCGCGTCTCCGCTCAAAGGATGTGGTGTGTTTCTCAGGTTCATTCTGATCGCTGTCCTGCTGTCGATCTCCGCGTGCAGTTCCCAACCCCCAAGCTCCAGCGCTTCTGCCAACAAGGTCGTCAGTGGCGTCTACAAGGTAAAGCGCGGCGACACCCTCTATTCGATCGCCACGCGCCACGGCTGGGACTTCAAGGCGCTGGCGCGCTACAACAACATCAGCGCCCCCTACGCGGTGAACGTGGGCCAGAGCATTCGCTTCGGCCCAGGCAACGGCACCGCCACGACGGCTAAAGGCGCCGCCGCGCCGACCACCAAGGTGACCCTGCGTGGCTGGGACTGGCCGATCAAGAACCCCGTGGTCATCGGCCGCTACGCACCGGCCGACAAGCTCAGCAAGGGCATCCGCATCGCCGCAAGCCCTGGCCAGCCGGTGTTCGCAAGCCTCGGCGGCAAGGTGGCTTTCGCCACCAACATTCGCGGCTACGGCAACCTGATCATCCTCCAGCACGGGCCTGCGCACGCCAGCGTCTACGGCCACAACAGCAAGCTGCTGGTCAAGGAAGGCCAGACCGTCAGCAAGGGCCAGAAGATCGCCGAGGCTGGCGACCTGGATACCGACCGCACGCAGCTGTACTTCGAGATCCGCCAGAACGGCAAGCCGGTGGATCCGATGAGCGTGTTGCCGGCACCGAATTGAGCCTGTTCCCGGGGCTCAAGGCAGCCCTACCGGCTGCATGCACGCCCCTAGATCCTCGAGAAACGCCTGCAATATCGGCGGCGCCGCCACCCCGCGGCGGGTAATCACATCAAACGGCGAACTCAGGTCCAGCGTGTTCGCCCCCAACCGGCACATCTCGCCGCTCTTGACCCACTGCTCGGTGAAGTGCACCGGCAAGAAACCGACATACGCCCCGGAAATGATCAGGATCGCCGCCGCCTCGATGTTCTCGACCGTGGCGGCGGCCTTGCTCATGCCCAGCTGGTCGAGGTCGTACTGCTGCATGTAGCCGCGGGCGACCAGGCGGCAGGCGCGCACCTCCTCCAGCAGGCGGCCGTTGCTGGCCTTGCTGGCGAACAAGGGGTGGCGGCGGCCGCAGTACAGGCCCAGCGCCTCGTCGTACAGGGGCAGGTAGGACAGCCCCGGCACCCGCAGGGGGAAGTGCCCGATGGCCAGGTGCAGGCGGCCGTCGAGCACGCGTTCTTCAAGCTCGGCAGGTGTGCCGATGTAGACGTTGAGGTGGGCGTCGTGGCCGCGCGAAACGAAGCGCTGGGTGGTGCGCGGCACCGGCGAGTCGGGGTCGGTGAGGGTGGAGTCGATGATGCCCAGGTTGAGCTTGCCGCTGATGTGCTGCTTGAGCACGTCGGCGTCAAGGCAGAAGCTTTCCACCGCGCCCAGCAGGCGCAGCGCCGCTTCATGGATCGCCACCCCTTGCTCGGTCAGGCGAAAGCCGCTGCGCCCGCGCTGGCACAGCTTCACGCCCAGCCGCGTTTCCAGGTGGGTCATCTGTTCGCTGATGGTCGACTGGCCGGCATTGAGCGCGGCCTGCGCCGCAGAAAAGCCGCCGCAGCGCACGATGGTGGCAAATACCCTGAGCAGCTTGAGATCGACATCGTGGAGCTGGATCACGCCTGGCCTCCTGTCGGTGCGTCACATCGGTGAAGCTGATATGAGCAGCCGATCGATTGTTTTTTGCCAAGGTAACCATGCCAGGGCGCTTTCCCGCAACGCCGGGTTCCTGCGGCTTTCAAAAGCTTCGAATACTTCGGGTTCGCCGATGTATGCATCTGCAGTTGCGCATTTTTCCACTGCCGGGCTGCGCCCATAGTGGCTGCAACGGCGGCCCTGCGCGGGCGCCGTCTCCTGAACAGAACAAGAAGTGGAGAAGCCCGAACATGGCAAAGCACGGTTATGAATCCGGCCGCCTGAACCTGCCCTTCGTGGGGCATTGCACTTTCGCCAAATCGCCCATCTGCACCGACTGGGACGCCATCGACGCCGATGTCGCGATCCTCGGCGCGCCCAACGACATGGGCACCCAGTGGCGCTCCGGCGCACGCTTCGGGCCGCGGGGCATTCGCGAGGCATCCACGCTGTTCTCCTTCGGCCACAGTGGCGCCTACGACCACGAAGATGACGTCACCTACCTGACCCAGGAGCAGGTGCGCATGGTCGATGTGGGCGATGCCGACATCGTCCACACCGACATGGCCAGCAGCAACGCCAACATCGAAGCGGCCGTGCGCCAGATCCTCGCCTCGGGCGCCATGCCGGTGGTGCTGGGCGGTGACCACTCGATCCACGCCCCGGTGATCAAGGCCTTCGAAGGGCGCGGGCCGATCCACATCATTCACTTCGACGCCCACCTTGATTTCGTCGACGAGCGCCACGGCGTGCGCTACGGCCACGGCAGCCCGCTGCGCCGCGCCTCGGAGCTGGACCACATCGTCGGCATGACCCAGATGGGCATCCGCAACGTGTCCTCGTCCAACCGCGACGACTACGACGCCGCCCGCGACGCCGGTTCGCAGATCCTCTCGGTGCGCGACGTGCGCCGCCTCGGCCCGGAAGGTGTGCTGGCGAAGATCCCGCAAGGCCGCGATTACTACATCACCATCGACATCGACGGCTTCGACCCCTCCATCGCCCCCGGCACCGGCACCCCGAGCCACGGCGGTTTCCTCTACTACGAAGTGCTGGAGATCATCCAGGCGCTGGCACGCCGCAGCCAGGGCAGGGTGGTCGGCATGGACCTGGTGGAAGTGGCCCCGGCCTACGACCCGGCCGGCGTCACCTCGATCCTCGCCGCGCAACTGCTGATGAACAGCATCGGCTTCATCTTCCATGAGCGCGCCCGCGCTCGCTGACCGGGGACACACCGTGGACAACAAGGTTAAAGACTATCTGCAGGCATTCGGTGTGCTGGAGGCGACCCAGCGCTTCCTTTCCAAACCCCAACGCCAGTTCATCGGCGGCGCCTGGCTTGCGGCCAGCGACGGCGCCACCAGCGAGGTGATCGAGCCCTCGACCGAAGGGGTACTTACCCACATTCCCATGGGCACCGTCGAAGACCTGGACCGCGCAGTGCAGGCCGCCCGTGCACAGTTCGACGGCGGCCCCTGGAGCCAGCTCAAGCCCCTGGAGCGCGAACGCCTGCTGCATCGCCTGGCGGACCTGATCGAACGCAATGGCGACGAGCTGGCGCAGATCGAATCGATCGACATGGGCAAGTCGGTGGAGCAGGCGCGGGCCGTGGACATCCAGGGCACCCTCGACACCTTCCGCTACTTCGCCGGCTGGGCCAGCAAGATCCACGGGCGCACCGTGGAGCCGTCGCTGCCGGGCAACTACCTGACCTACACCCGCAAGGAGCCGGTCGGCGTGGTGGGCGTGATCGTGCCCTGGAACTTCCCGCTGCAGACCATGGCCTGGAAGCTCGGCGCCGCGCTGGCGACCGGCTGCACCGTGGTGGTGAAGCCGGCCGAGCTGACCTCCCTGTCGGCCTTGCGCTTCGCCGAGCTGGTGGAGGAGGCCGGCATCCCCGCCGGCGTGATCAACATCGTCACCGGGCGCGGCAGCGTGGTCGGCACGGCGATGACCAGCCACCCGGGCATCGACAAGCTGAGCTTCACCGGCTCGACCCCGGTCGGCTGCTCGGTGGGCAAGGCGTCGATGGACCAGATGAAGCGCCTGACCCTGGAGCTGGGCGGCAAATCGCCGGTGATCGTGTTCGCCGATGCCGATATCCCGGCGGCGGCGCAGGCGGTGGCCAACGGCGTGTTCTTCAATTCCGGGCAGGTCTGCGATGCCGGCACCCGGGCCTACATCGAGCGCAGCATCTACCCACAATTTTTGCAGGCGTTGGCCGAATACACCGCCACCCTGAAAATCGCCCCCGGCCTCGATCCGGGCTGCTTCATCAGCCCGATGGTGTCGCGCAAGCAGCAGCAAAGCGTGCTTGGCTACATTTAGCTGGGCCAGGCCGAGGGTGCGCAGCTGTACTACGGCGGCGAGCCTGTCGCGGGCCCGGGGTTCTATGTGCAGCCGACCATCTTCGCCAACTGCCGCAACGACATGCGCGTGGTGCAGGAAGAAATCTTCGGCCCGGTGCTGGTCACCCAGGCGTTCGACAGCCAGGAAGAGGCGCTGGCCCTGGCCAACGACTCGGCGTTCGGCCTGGCGGCGGCGCTGTATTCCAATGACCTGGGCCGCGTCCATGGCCTGATCCCGCAACTGCGCGCCGGCACCGTGTACGTCAACGCGCACAGCACCCTGGACCCGTCCATGCCGTTCGGTGGCTACAAGCAATCGGGCTACGGCAAGGACATGGGCGCCGAGCAGCTGGAGTTCCTGCTGGAAACCAAAGCCGTGTGGATCACCTTGCCCTAGCGACAGGGCGGCCAGCGCCGTTGCCTTGAGGCGGCGGCGCGGCCGAATCGGCTTGCATCATATTCCAAGAACAAGAACCTACGAGGTGATGCCCTTGAGCAGCGAAGTCGATGTGGAGCGTGCGCAAGACCTGGACAGGCGCCTGCGCGCCTATGAAGAACTGCAGGCCGGCCCGCGCTGGCCGGGGGCATTGACCGCGACCGACGCCCTGCTGGTGGCCTTGCTGGCACTGGCCGTGATCATCGGCTTCTACCTGTGGGGAGGCCGGCCATGAGCAGCTCCCGTGAAGCGGAATTTCGCCTGGGCGCCGAGCGTGGCGACACGCCCTTGCTGCCCAGCGAGCGGGTCTGGGGTTTTTGGGGGTTCGCCTACGCCAACTCGGCGCTGGCCGTGGCCACCTGGGTGTTTCTCATCGGCGGCGCCACCGCGTTGTTCGTCGGGCCGCGCCAGGGCATCTGCGCGGTGGTCATCGGCAACATCATCGGGGTGATCCTCGCCGCCAGTTCCACCAGCCTGCCGTGCGGCAAGTATGGGCTGGAGCAGTTCACCTTCCTGCGCAGCATGTTCGGCATCAATGGCAGCCGGCTGGTGTATGTGCTGTCGGTGGTGGTGCTGACCATGGGCTGGCTGGCGGTGCTGGGCCTGATGTGCGGGCGTGCCCTGGACAACCTCGACACCCTGGTGCAGCAGCGCCCGGCCGCAGCGGGCGATGGCTGGATCGTCACCGCTGGCGGCCTGCTGGCGATCGTGCTGGCAGCGGCGGCGGCGATGCGCGGGCCGGACATGATCCGGCGCCTGAGCGCGGTGATCGCGCCCAGCCTGATCCTGATCATGCTGGCGCTGATGTTCCTGATCGCCCAGCGCTTCAGCATCGCAGAACTGCTGGCCATGCCGCCCTTGCAGCCGCCGTTCGAAGACCCCCACGTCAACTTCATGATCGCGGTGGAAATCAACATCGCCGCGGGCTTTTCCTGGTGGCCTTACCTGGGCAATTTGTCGCGCTTGTGCCGCAACCAGCGCACCGCCTTCTGGCCCAACATGGTCGGCATCTTCGGTGCAGCCTCGCTGGGCGAGACGGTCAGCCTGTTCGCCGCCTCGACCCTGGGCAGCAGCGACCCCACCACCTGGATGCGCCTGGCCGGCGGCCTTGGTTTTGGCGTGGTGGCGCTGAGTTTCCTGGCGCTGGCCAACCTCACCGGCATGGTCAATATCCTCTACACCGCAGTGATCGGCTTGCGCCAACTGGCCGGTGAGCGGATGCGGGCGATGCGCTGGGGTTTGCTGATCGCGCTGTTCTGCGTGATCCCGGTGGGCATCGTGCTGTTGCTGCCGGGCATCTACGACGGCTTCTTCATCTTTTTGGTGTGGACCTCCGCCCTCAACAGCGCCTTGGCCGGCATCGGCATCGCCGACTACTTCTTCCTGCGCCGTCAGCGCCTGAACCTGCGCCACTTGTACGCCGCGCAGCACGCTTCGCCGCTGCGCTTCTGCAAGGGCTTTAATCCCATCGCGCTGCTCGCGCTGGTGGCGGGCTTTGCCATCTACGTGGTGGTGTTCAACCCGCAGACGCTGGCCCACACCCACTCCTTCAGCTTCATCACCGCTTCCTTGCCGTCCTGCCTGCTGGCCGGGTTGGTCCACTACGGGTTGACCCGTGCGTTGGCCGCTCGCCTGGGCTGGGGCGGCTATCCACCGCGCAATGAACGCACCGTCGAGGCAGCGGGCCTGGGTGCCAAGGGCTACAGCAATGACTAAAAAATACGACTACATCATCATCGGTGCCGGGTCTGCCGGTTGTGTCCTGGCCAGCCGGCTGAGCGAGGATGCCAGCACCTCGGTGCTGGTGCTCGAATACGGCGGCAGCGACCGCAGCGTGCTGATCCAGATGCCCAGCGCCTTCTCCTTGCCGATGAACACCAAGAAGTACAACTGGCACTACGAGACCGCCTCCGAGCAGCACCTGGACGGCCGCCGCCTGCATTGCCCGCGGGGCAAGGTGCTGGGTGGCTCGTCGTCGATCAATGGCCTGGTGTACATCCGCGGCCATGCCCATGACTTCGACGAGTGGGAAAGCCTGGGAGCCAAGGGCTGGGGCTATCGCAACTGCCTGCCGTATTTCAAGCGTGCCGAGCAGTACAAGTTCGGCGGCGACGACTACCGCGGCGCCAACGGCCCGCTGGCCACCAACAACGGCAACAACATGCAGAACCCGCTGTATGGCGCCTGGATCGAGGCCGGCGCCGAGGCCGGCTACATCAAGACCGACGACTGCAACGGCTACATGCAGGAAGGCTTCGGCGCCATGCACATGACGGTCAAGGACGGCGTGCGCTGGTCCACGGCCAACGCCTACCTGCGCCCGGCCATGAGCCGGCCCAACCTGACCGTGGTCACCCACGCCATGACCCGGCGCATCCTGCTCGAGGGCAAGCGTGCGGTGGGGGTGGAATACGACGAAGGCGGGCAGACCCACAAGGTGTACTGCAACCGCGAGGTGCTGGTGGCGTCCGGCCCGATCGGCTCGCCGCACCTGCTGCAGCGCTCAGGCATAGGCCCCGAGGCGGTATTGCGCAAGGCCGGCATCGAGGTGCGCCACGACCTGCCGGGGGTGGGTGAAAACCTGCAGGACCATTCGGAAATCTACATCCAGTACGCCTGCAAGGAGCCGGTCACCCTCAATGGCAAGATGAGCCTGCTGGGCAAGGCGCTGATCGGCCTGCGCTGGCTGTTGTTCAAGGACGGCCTGGGCGCCAGCAACCATTTCGAGGCGGGGGGGTTCATCCGCTCGGCCAAGGGCCTGCGCTGGCCTGATATCCAGTTCCACTTCCTGCCGGCGGCCATGCGCTATGACGGCAACAAACCGTTCAAGGGGCATGGCTTCATGGTGCTCACCGGGCCCAACAAGCCCAAGAGCCGCGGCCACGTGCGGGCGCTGTCGGGCGACCCGTACCAGCACCCGGAAATCCGCTTCAACTACCTGGAGCGCGAAGAAGACCGCGAAGGCTTCCGCCGCTGCGTGCACCTGACCCGCGAAATCATCGGCCAGCCGGCCATGGACCGGTTCCGTGGCGAGGAGCTGGCGCCAGGGGCGCATGTGCAGACCGACGAGCAGATCGACGCCTTCGTGCGCGCCAACATGGAAAGCACCATGCACCCGTGCGGCTCCTGCCGCATGGGCGAGGACGACATGGCGGTGGTCGATTCGCAGTTGCGCGTGCATGGGCTGCAAGGGTTGCGGGTGATCGATTCGTCGGTGTTCCCCAGCGAGCCCAACGGCAACCTCAACGCACCGACCATCATGCTCGCCGAACGCGCCGCAGACCTGGTGCGCGGGCGCACGCCACTGGCAGCTGCCGAGGTCGCGATAGGGCTGGTGGGTGACTGGGAGCAGAAGCAGCGCAGCCACGCGCCTGCGCGTCGGGTGAGCTGAAGGGCCTTCATCGACAGCAGGGCAGGGGCTGGCTGCGCAAGCCCCTGCAGGCTTTCACTGCAGGGTGGGCGATTGCAGCGCGGCCGGGAGCTGCGCCAGGGTTTCCTCGACGCGGGCGATTTTCAGTGCAAGCTCGTCGGCTTCTTCGTCGTTGCCTGCGGCTCGCAGCCGGTCACGGGTCTGGCGCAGGGTGAGGAGGGTCTTTTGCAGTTTCAGGGCAGCGGCTGTGTACGTATCCATATGTTTCTCAAGCGCGGTAGGCGTCCTTGCCGTTGTAGGAAAAAGGACCGTAGCAGCTCGAAAACCCTGATCAAACTGGGCGTTCATACAGGAGAAGGCAGTTACCTGCCTTTTTCCTACAGTCACGAGAAAACTTTCCTACAAATCTGCACGGCAGATGTTTCTGATCGTTAACGTGTACTTGCAGGCCCGGCCCGCGCAGGGCGGGGGTTGCAGGCGTGCAGTGGCAGGCCGGCGCGCTGGCGTTGGCCAAACAGGTGTTTCATTGGTGATGGAAACCTTATGTAGCAATTGCTCTGGCATCCGCCCGAGTGTCCCCCGCCGTGCGGCCAATGCCCAGGCCCCGATCCGTTGGCTCGCCAACCCATCTGATCCGCTTTTTTTCGTCGAACCTGAATCTGTAACCGTATCAGCCTGAAGTCGACAATGTGCTTGTCCCAACATCACTTTGAAGAGGTTCCGATGGGCAAGCTCGCACTGTTTCTGGGTGGCTTTCTGCTGCTGACCATTCTGATTGGCTTGCTCGGCACCATTCCGCCAAGCTGAGGGCAGTGCTACCCGGTTGCACCACTGGACCGGTGGTCGCTGCAAGTCGTTCTCAAGTGCAAATGGCTCGTGTAGTCTCCCGCGTCACAATGGGTCGCGACAGCGAGCCGGCCATTTGCCTGGGAGCCAATACATAGATGGAATGCAAGAAGGCCACTTCAGCCATGCTGGAGTGGCGTAGCCGTTTTCTCGCCAACGGCATTCTCGACGAGGATGAGTACGATCAGGCCTTGCGCAGCGCCGAAGCGCTGGAGCATGCGGGGGTGATCAGCGCAGGTGATTGGATCGAGCTGGTGCGGGCTGCGAATGCGGCGTTGCTGGCGGTGAGATAAGTCCTTCTTTGCATGAGGAAATCTGTCCACAAAAAACGTGGGTAGGTCTGTGGATAAAACGCTGTAGGCCAGGCGGGCGGCGGGCTCTGTTAAATTGAACAGAATTTGAACAGCCATTATCCGGGCTGTTCACTGGCCGCCTCACCGGCCTGGCGCAGGGCCAGCAACAGTTCACGCACGCGCGCCGGCAGCTCGCCGGCGGGGTACACCGCGTGCATCTGTGGGTCTTGCCCGGTGCTGGAGGTCAGCCGGTAATCGGCGCACACCCGTACCAGGCGCCCGGCCTTTACCTGGGCTTCGCCCACCCAATCCGCCAGGCGCGCAATGCCGGCCCCGGCCAGGGCGCTGTGGTAGACCGCATCACCCGAGTTCAGGCGCAGGCGTGGGTGCGGGCGCAAGCTGGTGATGCGCCCGTCACGGCTGAAGTGCCAGGCCTTGAGGATGCGCGGCGCGGTGTGCAGGATCAGCGCGTGGTCCGCCAGCTGCTCCGGTTCCTGGGGTATGCCGGTGCGGCCTAGGTAGCCGGGGCTGGCGTAGAGATGCCGGCGGTAGCGCCACAAGGGGTAGCCGATCAACTCGCTCGACTGCGGGAATGCGCCGCGCACCACGAAATCGAGCTTGCCCTGCAACGGGTCGATGGCCTCGTCACGGTACTGCACGTCCAGCGTCACCTGCGGGTGGCGCTGGGAAAAGGCCGCCAGCATGCCGGGCAGCACATGCTCGGCGAGCAGCTGCGGCACGGCGAAGCGGATCCAGCCCTGGGCGCTGCCGCTGAGCGCGGCCAGCTCATCGGCAGCATCGCGTTGCACATCCAGCAAGCGTTCGGCGTGCGGCAGCAGGCGCTCGCCGGCTTCGCTGAGGGTCACGGCGTTGGCGTTGCGCACCAGCAGCTTGCACCCGGTGTGGTCTTCCAGGGTTTGTACCGCGCGGGTGATGGCGCTGGGCGAGCGGCCCAGGGCGCGCGCCGCGGCGACGAAGCTGCGCTTGTGCGCAACGCTGACGAATGCCTGGATTTCGCGCAGCATGTCCAATGCCATGGAGGGTTCCTCGTTGCAGTTTTCGCAATATGGCATTTCAACACAAGCGCGGCGCTTTGATTAGCCTTGCAGTCTGCCTTCACTGCCTGGAACCGCGCCATGATGGATATCGCCGTACTTTCCCTGTTCGCCTTCGCCGCCGGCCTGATCGATGCCGCCGTGGGAGGCGGTGGGCTGATCCAGATCCCGGCGCTGTTCAACGTGCTGCCTAGCGCGCAGCCGGCGGCCTTGCTGGGCAGCAACAAGCTGGCGTCGGTGTGCGGCACGGCCTTTGCCGCGCGTTCGTTCATCCGCAAGGTGACCCTGGACTGGGGCCTGATCGTGCCGGCGGCCCTCAGTGCCTTCGTCATGTCGTTCGCAGGGGCCGCCACGGTGTCGCTGGTGCCGCCCAGCGTGATGCGCCCGGCGGTGCTGGTGATGATCGTGCTGATGGCCATCTACACCTTCTGCAAGAAGGACTTCGGCACCTTGCACGCCCCGGCCAAGATCGGCCGCAAGGAGCAGTGCCTGGCGGTGCTGATCGGCGGCGCCATCGGCTTCTACGATGGCCTGTTCGGGCCAGGCACCGGCAGCTTCCTGATCTTCCTGTTCATCCGCTTCTTCGCCCTGGACTTCCTGCACGCCTCGGCGTCGGCCAAGGTGGTCAACATCGCCACCAACCTGGCGGCGCTGGTGTTCTTCGTGCCGTCCGGCAACGTGCTGTACGCCATCGCCTTGCCAATGGCCGCGTGCAACATCCTCGGCGCCCTGACCGGCACCTGGCTGGCGGTGCGCAAGGGCGCCGGGTTCGTTCGCGGCTTGTTCCTGGTGCTGTTGTGCGTGCTGATCGCCAAGCTGTCCTGGGATTTGCTGGCCGGCTGAGTCACACCACCTGGCGCTGCGCCTCGGCCTGCTCGACGCGGTTGCGCCCGTGGGCCTTGGCGCGGTAGAGGGCGTGGTCGGCGCGCGCCATCAGCACGTCCAGGCTTGGCGCCTCGGTGTCGGCGGCGCAGCCGTCAAGGCCGATGCTCACGGTAATCTGCAGGCGCGCATCGCCGTGCACCACATGCAGGTCCTGCACCGCCCGGCGCAGGCGTTCGGCGGTGAACTGCGCGCGGTCTGGCGCCAGGCCTGGGAGGATCACCACGAACTCTTCGCCGCCCATGCGCGCCAGCAGTTCGTCCTCGTGCAGCTGGTCTTGCAGGGTGCGCGCGAAGTGGCGCAGTACCTGGTCGCCCACGGCATGGCCGTAGCGGTCGTTGATCGATTTGAAATGGTCGATGTCGAGCATCATCAAGGTCAGCGGCACGGCCTGGGCATGCTGCTGGCGGCTTTCGAGCAGGGCGTTGGCGCGGCGGGTGAAGGCGCTGCGGGTGAGCACGCCGGTCAGGTGATCGATGGTGGCCTGGTGCGCCAGGCGCGCGAGCAGGCTGCGGTTGGCCTGGCTGACGCAGGCGACCACCAGCGGCCCAAGCACCAGCATGGCGATGCCCAGGCGCGCCGACATCAGCGTGGTGACCCCAGGCTCGCTCTGCGGCACGCTGAAGTGCATGAGGTTCTGCGCCACGGCAACGATCAGCGTGCTGCCGGCGGTGAGCGTCAGCAACGAAACCAGGAAGGGTGAGTAGGTCCAGGCGCACCAGAGCAGGGCGGCGATCGGGAAGGCGATGGCCCCAGGCCCGCCAAAGCCGATGCTAAACGCCAGCGAGCCCAGCAGCACCAGCAGCGGCGCCAGGCGGATCGCCTGGTAGCTGCGCAGCAATGCGCGGGCCGAAGGCGCGGTCAGCAACACCGGCAGCACCAGCACGCTGGTCGAGAACTGTTCGCTGAACCAGGCCAGCCAGGTCGTGCGCAGGGACTGCTCGAACCACGGCGCGGCCACCACGCAGGCCAGGCTCGCCGCCACCATGGCGCCCGCCGCGCAGGCGCCGAACACGCTCAGCACGCCATACGGGCTGCGCATGCGCCGGTGCAGGCGGGGCAGGCGCGACAGCAGCAACCACACGGTCACCACCACGCCCAGGTTGGCCAGGTTCAGCCACAAGGCGGGCGCCCAGGCACTCCCGCACAGGAAGTCGGCCGCGACCATCGCCAGCCACACCAGGGCGAAGCCGATCACCCCGGCCTGGCGCGGATAGCGCAACAGCACGCCGGCCAGCACCGCATTCACCGGCCAGAACAGCGACAGGGATTCGATCGGCCGGGCCAGGATGCCGCCCACGGTGAGGGCGAAGGTCAGGCCGAACAGTGCAAGGTAGGGCAACAGGCGCGATTGTGCTGGAAAAACCATAGGCTCGACCGACAAGCGGAAACGAAATCCAGGACAACGGCTGTAGGCACCTGGGGCAATGACATCTCAGTGTGTTTGTACAGGGTACTTGATGTCAATCTGCCGCGATCTGTAGGGATAATATCCAAATGCCACCATTGTGCGCGGGATTGTCCTACAAACCAAAGAACCAAGGCACCATCAACACCGTGACCACCATCACCAGCAAGGTGAACGGTACACCCACCTTGACGAAGTCGCCAAAGCGGTACTGGCCGGGGCCGAGCACCAGGGTGTTCACCGGCGAGGACACCGGCGTCATGAACGCCGCCGAAGCCGCCAGGGCCACGGTCATGGCGAACGGGTAGGGCGACAGGCCCAGTTGCGTGGCCGTGCTGATCGCCACTGGCGCCATCAGCACCGCGGTGGCGGTGTTGGAGATGAACAGGCCGATCACCGCCGTGACCATGAACAGGCAGGCCAGCATGGCGATCGGCCCGGCACCGCCGAGCAGGCTGACCAGCCCGCCGACCGCCAGGTCGATGCCGCCGGTCTTCTGCAAGGCCTGGGCAAACGGCAGCATGCCGACGATCAGCACCAGGCTTTGCCAGTGGATGGCCCGGTAGGCGCTGTTCATGTCGATGCAGCGCCCGGCGCCCATCAGCAGGCAGCCGATCAGCGCGGCAATCACATTGGGCACCGCGCCGCTGACCATCAGCCCGACCATCACCGCCAGGCTGATCAACGCATAGGGCGCGCGGGTGCGGGCCGGGGCCACCTGGTCGATCTCGGCCGGCAGGCTCAGCACCAGAAAGTCCTTGGGCTGGCTCTGCAGCAGGCGCACGGCCTTCCATGGGCCGACCACCAGCAGGGTGTCACCCAGGCGCAGCTTTTCTTCCACCAACTGCTCCTCGATCGCCGCCTGGTCACGGCGCAGGCCGACCACGTTGAGGTCGTAGCGGGTGCGGAAGGCCAGTTCGAGAATGCTCTTGCCGATCAGCTTGGAGCCTGGCGGCAGAGAAACCTCGGCCATGCCCAGCTCCTGGGACTGGTCGATGAAATAGGCCGCCTTGAAGTGCAACGGCTCCAGCTGCATGGTCTGGCACAGGCTGCGCAGGTCGTCGCGGTTGGCGAACAGGTCGAGCAGCAGCACATCACCCTGGTGCAGCACGGTGCTGGAATCGGCGGCAATCACCCGGGTGGTGAACTTGTGCTGGCGCTCGATGCCGATCACGTTGGCGCCATGCCGGGTGCGCAGCTCCAGCTCGCCCAGGGTATGGCCGATCAGCGGCGACTGCGGGCGGATCCGCAGGCGCCGCTCGCGGCCATTGAGCTTGTAGTCGAGCACCAGGTCGAGCAGGGTGCGGCGGGTTTCCACCCGGCCATCCTTGCGCACTTCGCCATTGAGCCAGTGGCGGGTCAGCAGCATGTAGCCGACGCCCAGCACCAGCACCACCAGGCCGAACGGGGTAAAGCTGAAGAAGCTGAAACCGGGCAAGCCATGGCGCACCAGCTCGCTGTGCACCACCACGTTGGGCGGCGTGGCCACCAGGCTGAGCATGCCGCTGATCAGGCCGGCGAAGCTCAGCGGCATCATCAGCCGGCTGGGGGAAATCTTCAGGCGCGCGGCGATGCTCAGCACCACCGGGATGAAGATCGCCACCACGCCGGTCGAGCTCATCACCGAGCCCAGCCCGGCCACCGACACCATCAGCAACACCAGCAGGCGCGCCTCGCTGTTGCCGGCGCGTTCACTCATCCATTCGCCGATACGGTAGGCGATGCCTGTGCGCACCAGCCCCTCGCCGATCACGAACAGCGCGGCGATCAGCACCACGTTGGGGTCGCTGAAGCCGGCCAGGGCCTGTTCCACGGTAAGAATGCCCGACAAGGGCAGGGCGAGGATCACCAGCAGGGCGACCACATCCATGCGCGGGCGGTTGATGACGAAGAGGACGACGACGACGGCCAGCAGGCCGAGGACCCAGAGCAATTCCTGGTTCATGGGGCGGGGATGTTCCTTCACACAAGGGGCACAGTAGACAGTAGCAGCCAGTGTGGCAGGTGCAGGTGAAGGGGGTATTGATGAACATCAGGGCCGCGAGGCGGCCCTGAGTGCGCCGCCATCAGTGGTGGCGGTGGTGCTTCTTGCTGTTGCTGCCCATGTGGTTGCCCAGGGCGCTACCGGCTGCGCCGCCCAGGCCGGCACCGATGGTCGAGCCGGACGAGCCGCCGACCTTGCGGCCAATCACCGAACCGCCGGCCGAACCCAGGCCGCCGCCGATGGCCGCTTCGGTACGGTTGCCTTTGTTGGCGCCTACCGCACCGGCCGCGGCGCCGCCCAGGCCAGCGCCGATGGCCGCGCCGGTGCTGCCACCGATTTGCTGGCCGATCACGTTACCCAGGGCACCCCCCAGGCCACCGCCAATGGCGGCACTGCCGTCACCGGCGAAAGCGCCCTGGCACAAGAGCAGGCCAAGGGCAAGGGAAGGCAAAGTCAGACGCATGATAGAAGCCTCGGAAAAATCATCAGGTTGTAAGTGGATTGAAAAGACGTCTTAGCGGTAGTCGCGGTCACGGTAGCGGTTGTCATCGTCGCGCTCGTAACGCGGGTGGTGACGATGGTCACGATCGCCATCGCGCCAGCCATCGTCGTCATCGTGGTAACGGTGGTGGTGGCAGCCGGCAACCAACAGGAAGGCGGCGATCAGCGAGCAGCTTGCAAGGCGGGTCATCACGATATAGGTCCTTGATCCGCATAGGTTTACGGGGCACTGCCTGAGACTGGAAACGATCCATTTTGTTTCCGGGAGGGTGGTTTTTTTGTTGCGTGGACGATGAACGGCGTGCCTTGCGGCTGCTGTTCTGTCCCGTTCGGTCATGGCCGCCGCGCGCCTTGGCCCATAGACTGCTGGGCAGGCCGCACTGAAGACGGCTAGCTGCCACACGGTGAATCACGATGATCGCCCACACCCCCACGCTGTTCGCAGCCGTTGCCCTGGTGGCAACCATCCTCGCTTTCTGCCTGCTGCTGGTCGGCCCGTCGAATCGGCGTAACGATGTGTGGCTGACCGGCTGCGGGCTGCTTGCCCATGCCTTGGCCTACGTCTGTTACACCGTGTATGGCCATGCGCCGCTGTGGCTAAGCTATGGCGTGGGCAACAGCTTGCTGTCGCTGGCGCTGGCGTTCTATTCGGCGAGCCTGTTCCGCGTGCGCGAACAGGCCATGCCGTGGCCGCTGATCTTCATCATCCCGGCGTGCATGCTGGTGGGCCTGATGCTGCTGCTCGACACCCTGGAGCCGCGCATGTTGCTGGCGACTTTGGTGCTGATGCTGCAGTGCGCGCTGATCCTGTACTGGGCGCGGCGTTACGCCGAGCGCCCGGGCAGGGCGCACCTGTTGCTGGAAATCGGCGCGCTGATCAGCCTGGTTGGCCTGGGCATGCGTGCCGTGGCGGTGCTCGGCGGCACCGCCGTGGAGATGCGCTACGACACCAGCAACCTCAAGCAGAGTATTTCCGTGGCGATCGGCACGGTCACGGTGATGATGTATTCGATCGGCCTGGTGCTGATGGCCAAGGAGCGCAGCGAGGCGCGCCTGCAGCACCTGGCCTTGCGCGATGTGCTGACCGGCGCCTTCAACCGCCGGGCGATTCTGGAGCGCTTTGCCGTGGCGCTGGACCGCGCCCGCGGCGAGCAGAGCCACCTGGCGGTGGCCATGATCGACATCGACCATTTCAAGCGTATCAACGACCTGTACGGCCACCTGGCCGGTGACGAGGTGCTGTGCCATTGCGTGCGCCAGTTGCAGCAGCGCATGCGCCAGGGCGACAGCATGGGCCGCTACGGTGGCGAGGAGTTTCTGCTGCTGTTGCCGCATGCCGACCGCGACGGCGCGTTGCAGGCGCTGCAGGCGTTGCGCGAGGCCATCGCGATGAGCCCGGCGCATTTTGCCGGCGACGAGATTGCGCTGCGTTTCAGTGTTGGCCTGTGGTGCGGCATACCTGGCCCGCATGACAGCACTGCAAGCCTCTTGGCCCAGGCCGATGCGGCGCTGTACCAGGCCAAGGCAGCAGGGCGCAACGCGGTGCGCATGGCGGCGTTGGTCGGGGCCGGATGAAGTGCTAGAGTCGCTTTCTTTTTTGCCCCGAGGATGGAACATGCGAGCAATTTTGCCGATGGCTGCGGCACTGGTGTTGGTCGGTTGCGCTAGCGCGACCATGGACGCGGCCCGTGGCGGCAAGCCGGCTGCGCAACTGGCCTCGCAGAAGGCGCCGGAGCTGGTGGCGCAGTGCATCCAGTTCAGCTGGCAGAAGGAAGAGGTGTTCGGCGATGACGCCAGTGGCTACCTGGAGCCTCGCAAGCAGGGCGGCCTGACTGTTTATACCCGCGAAGCCGAGTCGTTCGTCGATGTGTATTCGCAGGCGGGCGGCACCCGGGTGGATTACTACGCACAGAAAAACGATGGCGTTGCCCTGCAGCGCCGGGCCGCAGCGGCCACCTGCCTGTAAGGTGCGCCGAGCTGTTGGTCGAGACCAGGAGCAGAGCAAGGATGGCTGACGTGGACCGCTCACAGCAATTGAACCGTGACAGCTGGGATGAACGTGCGCCGCTGCATGCGGCGTCGCAGGACTATGAAGTCGAGCGCCTGGTCGGCGAGCCGGAGCATCTGTCCGAAACCGTGCGTTTCGACCTGCCGCGGCTAGGCGACATCCGTGGCCTGCGCGCGGTCCACCTGCAATGCCACATCGGCACCGATACCCTGTCGCTGGCGCGGCTGGGTGCCCAGGTGTGCGGCCTGGACTATTCCGCTGCATCGCTGCTCGAAGCCAGGCGCCTGGCCGAGCGCTGCGCCACGGCCATCGACTACGTGCAGGCCGACGTCTACGAGGCGCACCAGGTGCTGCCCGCCGGCAGTTTCGACCTGGTCTACACCGGCATCGGTGCATTGTGCTGGCTGCCCCGCATCGAGCCCTGGGCGCGCACCGTGGCGGCCTTGCTCAAGCCGGGTGGGCGCCTGTTCCTGCGTGATGGTCACCCGATGCTGATGGCCATCAACGAAGACCATCAAGACCGGCTGCAACTGGAGTATCCGTACTTCGAGCACGAAGCGCCGACGGTATGGCACACCGACCAGACCTACGTCGACAGCGACCAGCGCCTGACCCGCACCGAAACCCATGAATGGAACCATGGCATGGGTGAGCTGATCAGCGCCTTGCTCGCCCATGGCCTGCAACTGACCGGCCTGGTGGAGCACCAGAGCCTGCCCTGGGAGGCCCTGCCGGGGCAGATGGACAAAGGCGCCGATGGCGAATGGCGATTGCGCCATGCGCCCCAGCGCCTGCCGCTGAGCTACACCCTGCAGGCGATCAAGGCCTGATCAGGACAGGTAGCCGCCGTCGACGTTGAGCGCGGTGCCGGTGGTGTAGCTGGACGCTTCGCTGGCCAGGTACAGCACGGCGCCGGCCATTTCCTTGGGGTCGGCCACGCGCTTGAGCGGGATCTGCTGCAGCGCGCCCTTGAGGATGGCGTCGTTCTTCACCAGCGCCGAGGCGAACTTGGTGTCGGTCAGGCCCGGCAGCAGGGCGTTGCAGCGGATGCCGAACTGCGCGCACTCCTTGGCGAAGACTTTGGTCATGTTGATCACCGCCGCCTTGGTCACCGAATAGATGCCCTGGAAGTGCCCGGGTGATACGCCGTTGATCGACGCCACGTTGATGATGCTGCCGCCGCCGTTCTCGCGCATCAGCTTGCCGGCTTCCACCGACATGAAGAAGTAGCCGCGGATGTTCACGTCGACGGTCTTCTGGAAAGCGCCGGGGTCGGTGTCCAGCACGTTGCAGAACTGCGGGTTGGTGGCGGCGTTGTTGACCAGCACGTCCAGGCGGCCGAATTGCTCGCGGATGGCGGCGAAGGCCTGCTGGATCTGCTCCAGCTCACCGATGTGGCAGGCAATCGCCGTGGCCTTGCCGCCGGCGGCGATGATCGCCTCGGCCACCTGCTGGCAGCCCTCGAGCTTGCGGCTGGAAACGATCACATGGGCACCTTGCTGGGCCAGCAGGTGGGCAATGGCCTCGCCGATGCCACGGCTGGCACCGGAGACGAAAGCGACCTTGCCGTCGAGGTCGAACAGGTGAGTCTTGGACATGCTGTTTTCCTTGTTGTCTGTCGTCAGAGCGTGGACTTGCCGATGACCTGCAGGCTCATCTGCTCCAGCAGCCGGTTCATGTGGATGAACTGGGCGAAGCGTTTGTCCTGGGTCTGGCCGTGGTAGAAGCGGTAGTAGATCTGCTGCACGATGCCGGCCAGGCGGAACAGGCCGTAGCAATAGTAGTAATCGAAGTTGTCCAGGGTGATGCCGGCGCGCTCGGCGTAGTAGTCGACGAACTGGCGGCGGCTGAGCATGCCTGGAGCGTTGCTTGGCTGGCGACGCATCAGTTGCACCGGCGCCGGGTCGCTGGCCTCGATCCAGTAGGCCAGGCTGTTGCCCAGGTCCATCAGTGGGTCGCCGATCGTGGCCATTTCCCAGTCGAGCACGCCGATGATGCGCATCGGGTTGTCGGCATCGAGGATCACGTTGTCGAAGCGGTAGTCGTTGTGCACGATGCCGGGGCGCGGGTGGTCGGCCGGCATCTTTTCGCGCAGCCAGGCGATGACTTGCTCCCAGCGTGGCGCGTCGGGGGTCAGGGCTTTTTCGTAACGGCTGGTCCAGCCTTCGATCTGGCGCTGCACGTAGCCTTCGGGCTTGCCCAGGTCGGCCAGGCCGCAGGCGTTGTAGTCGACCTGGTGCAGCTCGACCAGGCGGTCGATGAAGCTTTTGCACAGCGCTTCGGTGCGCGAGGCATCCAGGCCCAGTTCGGCCGGGATGTCCGAGCGCAGGATGATGCCCTTGACTCGTTCCATCACGTAGAACTCGCCGCCGATCAGGGATTCATCGGTGCAGTGTGCGTAGGCCTTGGGGCAGTAGGGGAAACCGCTGTTGAGCTGGTTGAGGATGCGAAATTCACGGCCCATGTCGTGGGCCGACTTGGCTTTCTGGCCGAACGGCGGGCGGCGCAGCACGTACTCGTGGCCCGGGTAGGCGACCAGGTAGGTCAGGTTGGACGCGCCACCTGGGAACTGGCTGATCTTCGGGGTGCCGGCAAGGCCCGGGATGTGGGCCTTGAGGTAAGGATCGATGACGGCCGCGTCGAGTTCTTCGCCGGGGCGTACCTGGGTGGACTGGTCGGTGAGCGTCATGCGTTTTCCTTATTTTCTAGCGCAAGGACTATTGGCTAATCTAATGGCCTTGCTGCGCTGGAACAAGCGTGCCAGGTGCCATATAGGTGTGGGTGTTGCTGGCCGATCACTGCACCGAATGCCGCGGGCAGGGCAAAAAAAAACCGAAGCCGGTCAGGCTTCGGTTTTCGTCTCGCTCGGTGTGCCCGTCACTCAGGAAGGGAACAGCTCGCTGAGTTTCATCGACAGCATCATGTCGCCTTCGACGCGCAGCTTGCCGCCCATGAAGGCCTGCATGCCGTCGGTTTCGCCGCTGACGATGCCCTTGAGGGTTTCGCTGTCCATGACCAGGGTGCAGTTGGCGTCCGGGTTCTCACCTTCCTGCAGGTCGCAGGTGCCGTCCTTGACGATCAGTGCATAGTGCTTGTCTTCATCGGTGATGTTGAAGCCGAACACCAGATCCAGGCCTGCGGCTGCGGCTGGGTTGAACTTCTTTTGCATCTCTTTAACGGCATCAGCTACGGAGGTCATGGTGCATTCCTTATAGAGTGATATTCACGTCCACGCAGGGACAACAACAGGCCGGGCTCAGCGATAAGTGATGAGCTCCGGCACCTTCAACAGCTGCACATGGGCTTGGCTGTTGAAGGAGGCCAGTGCCACGTCGCGGCCGCGGAACTTCAGCTGGCTGAGCGACGTGTTGATGATTTGCCAGTTCAGCGCGAAGGCTTGGCTGGGGGTAATACCGGTAACCAGGTGGAGCAGGGCGGCAATGGTACCGCCGGAGGTGAACACGGCGATGTTGTCGCCGCTGCCGGCGTTGTCCAGCACACGCTGCAGGCCGGCTTGCACCCGAGCGGTAAATGCCTGCCAGGTCTCCAGGCCATCGTCGGCATGCTCGCCGGCGTGCCAGCGCTGCACCATCAGGGCGAACAGGCGCTGGAACTCGCTGCGGTTCTGCGCGCCGTTGCGCAGGATTTCTCGCGCATTCGGCTCATCGGCCAGCAGGCCCGGCAGCAGTGCGCGGATCACACCGTCGGCATCGAACTCATTGAATGCCGGGTCGGTCTCAATGGCCGGTACTGCGCAGCCGTTGCCGTGCATCGTCTCCAGCGCGAGCCGGGCAGTGTCCTGCTGGCGGCGCAGGTCGCCGGCCACACAGCGGTCCAGGCGCAGGCCGAGCGCGGCCATGTGGTCGCCCAGCGCCTGGCTCTGGCGAATGCCCAGCGGCGACAGGACGTCATAGTCGTCGGCACCGAAGGAGGCTTGGCCATGTCGGATCAGGTAGAGGTTGCCCACGAAAGTATCCGGCCGCTTGAAGATTGCTGCGAGGTTAGGATGCGCCACACGGGCTGTCAACGAAAAAACATACAAGCGTTTGAAAAGGTTGTTTGAACTGTGTTGCCGCCCTTTGCCTCGGCTGGCAGCGTCTTCAGAGCCCCGGTATGCTAGCTAAAGTTTCGCGCCGTCATGGCGCTGGTTCATAAGGAGTCAACGTGGAGTTTCTTGCCGAATACGCAAGCTTTCTCGCTAAAACAGCCACCCTGGTAATTGCCATCCTGGTGGTGCTGTCGGCCATCGCCGGCCTGCGCAGTAAAGGGCGGCGCAAGGCGGGTGGGCAACTGCAGGTCACCCGCCTCAACGAGTTCTATAAAGAGCTGCGCGAGCGCCTGGAGGCCGGGTTGCTCGACAAGGCCCAGCTCAAGGCTTTGCGCAAGCAGCAGGCGAAAAAGGAGAAGCAGCAGAAGAAGGCCAAGGCCGAGGAGAAGGGCCGGGTATTCGTGCTCGACTTCGATGGTGATATCAAAGCCTCCGCCACCGAAAGCCTGCGCAACGAAATCACCGCACTGCTGACCCTCGCCAATTCGCGTGACGAAGTGGTGCTGCGCCTGGAGAGCGGCGGTGGCCTGGTGCACAGCTATGGCCTTGCCGCTTCCCAGCTGGCGCGCATCCGCGAAGCCGGCATCCCGCTGACCGTGTGCATCGACAAGGTGGCCGCCAGCGGCGGCTACATGATGGCTTGTATTGGCGAGAAGATCGTCAGTGCCCCGTTCGCCGTCCTGGGTTCGATTGGCGTGGTGGCGCAGTTGCCCAACGTCAACCGCCTGCTGAAAAAGCATGACATCGACTTCGAGGTGCTCACCGCCGGTGAGTACAAGCGCACCCTGACCGTATTCGGCGAGAACACCGAGAAGGGCCGGGAGAAGTTCCAGGAAGACCTGGACATCACCCACCAGCTGTTCAAGGATTTCGTCGCCCGCTACCGCCCGCAGCTGCACATCGACGAGGTGGCCACCGGTGAAGTCTGGCTGGGCGTCGCTGCGCTGAACCGCAAACTGGTGGACCAGCTGCAGACCAGCGACGAATACCTCAGCGAGCGTGCCCGCAACGCCAACCTGTTCCACCTGCACTACGCCGAACGCAAGAGCTTGCAGGAGCGCATCGGCATGGCCGCCAGCGGCACGGTGGAGAACACCCTGGTGGGTTTGTGGAGTAAACTCGGCCGCTTGCGCTAAACCCTTGAACCCCTTGAATATTTTTTTTGATCAGGGGGTTGCAAGGTGTGCCGAATGCAGACATAATGCGCCCATCGAAACGCAGCGAACTTTGAAAAAGGTTCAGTGTTTCAAGGAGATAGCAAAGCGAAAGCCGCTAACTCCGAACTTTGAGGCCGAGTAGCAAAGTGGTTATGCTCCGGATTGCAAATCCGTCTACGCCGGTTCGATTCCGACCTCGGCCTCCACATTCGAAAGCCCCGCAGATTAACGTCTGCGGGGTTTTTCTTTGCGGGTCAAAAAAGTACCATCCGCGGCTTATTGAAAGGAGTCTCTTATGAAACACCGTTTTATCTGTCTGGCCCTGGCCTCGATTGCCCTAGCAGGGTGCAATGACTCCTCAAGCGGGAAAGCCTGCCTCGGAAGCAACGGCGACACGCTCGTAGAATCGATGCCCGGTCAGTGCAAAGCGGGCGATATCATTGGAACCAAGAATCCGGCCTACTTCTGCGACTTCAGCCATGCTGTTGCCTTCAATGGCTACAACTCCGCGTTCTGCGTCTACAGTGGCCGGCAGGCGGAGGAGCGCACAGCCAAGTAGCTGTACAAAATGCCGGAGTCGGCATCTGCCCAGCAGAGTGCACACAAAGTTGGTGTAATTATGGGCTGAGCGCTGCCCAGCGCGAGCGGCTCGTTGCAATCCTGTGGCCTGGGCTGCACAGCACATTCGGCCAAAGAAAAAGCCCGCCAACAAGTGGCGGGCCTAAAGAACGTCGGAGCAGGGTCAGTGTGCCCAGGCGGGTGTCATAAATTCGTGAAGGGTATGTTTCACGCCTGTAATACCCGCCTCAAGCATGCACCCGCTCCAGTGCGCTGATCACGCAGACGGACCCATCCTCGGCCGGCGTGTCATCGTTGTAGTCCACCTGGTTGTACACCCCGCCATGAAAATTCAGCGTCCGCGCCGCCCAGGATGGCCCCAGTTGCAGCGTGGCGGTGGTGCCGGTGCGGCCTGCGCACGTTGCGCTGACCGTGCAGGCGCCGTTCTCGGTGACGTCGATGGTGATATCGAAACGGCTGCCGAGCGGCACATTCTCCAGCACGGTGCTGCTCACGGTTGCGGTCTGGTTGAAGTCCGCGCGAAAGCCCACGGTGATCTTGCCCTTGTTCCAGAACACCTTGATCGGCGGGTTGTCGTCGTCCTTCACATGCATCTGGGAAATCACCACCTTTTGCGCCAGGTTGACCTTCTCCAGCGTCATGCGCTGGTGATTGCGGTGGCGGGCAGCGCTGCCCAGGGCCCAGTACACGGCTTCTTTCCATTCGCAGCGGGTGCGGTGGGTGCTCTTGCTCGATGCGCCCTTGGTGGGGGCGGTCATGCGGATCGAGCCATCGTTCAGGCGTGCGACCACGTTGGTCAGGCTCGCCAGGGCCTGGGCGCCTGTCACTTCGAGGGCAACGGGGTTGCTGGCGGATTTCGGAACGGGTGTGGTGATGATGAGGTTGTCGATGTTCACGGCCATGCATTCTCTCCTTGAAAAAGCGGTTCCTGCATCATGTGCGAACGCAACATTCCGGTTGGGTTCGGGGAGCGGCCTGCATTCGGACGAAGGGTCTGCGCAAAAAAAAAGCCCGCCAGGAAGGCGGGCAAGGAACGTTTGAAGGGAGAGATTTCAGCCTGAGGGCTATCGGTTAACTCAGCATTAACCGTCAGCCATTGACCCTGGCCAGCGATGCGCCTATACAGGCGTGGCCAATTTCCAGGAGCCACCATGCGCGACGAAGACGACCTGCACGAGCCGGAGCACGATCACCTGCTCGATCACGAATTCCTTTACGACGACCTGGACATCGAAGCCGATGCCCAGGGCGCCGAAGATGAAGTCGAGGAAGACGAAGAGCTACTGGATGACCTCGACGACGACCTCGACGACGAGGACGACCATCCCGCCTGGCACGACGACGTGGACGACTGACTCAGCGCCCGTCCAGCGAGAACCGCCCAGGCCCGCTCACTGCCAGCAACAGCAGCCCGCCGACGATGCTCAGGTTCTTCAGGAACTGGGTCATGTTGGCGGCACGCTCAGGGTCGACCATGTTCCAGAACGGGTGCCCCAGCAGCGCCGTGCCCAGCACGAACAACGCGAACAGGAAAGCCAGCGGGCGCGTGTAGAAACCCAGGATCAGCGCGATGCCGACGAAAAACTCCATCAGCACGGCAACCGCTGCCGCCACCATGGGGGCCGGTGCGCCCAGCGAGGTCATGTAGCCGACCGCGCCTTCGAAACCGGTGAGCTTGGCCCAGCCCGAGAGGATGAACAGGATCATCAGCAGCACGCGGGCGATGAGGAGGATGATGTCGCGTTGGCCATCGAACAGGGAGTAGCGCATGGTGGCATTCCAGTGGACGTAGACAGGTTCCACTCTAGCAGGCATGCGCTGAATTTCCGGCGGGCACGAAAAAGGCGCCACCAGGGCGCCTTCATCAAAATATGGTGCGAGTGGCGGGACTCGAACCCGCAAGGCTCACGCCGACAGATTTTAAGTCTGCTGTGTATACCAATTCCACCACACTCGCACGCTTGAAAGGGTCGTGACGACCGGCGCGCTTCTAGGCAGAAGGGCCTGACAATCAAGCGCGCTTTATAACCCATTGTTATAGTTGAGTCAACTACAGCACCTATGATCAAAGGAGTGATGGCCTCGAACGGAAGGTTAATTGACACCTAGGTGTCATTAGGCCACTGTGGCGCCTTCCATTGGATCCAATGAGTGCGTAGCCATGTCTCGGGCTTCCCGTTCCACCGATTCCGGGCGCCTCGTTCGCCCCCGCTGGTACTGGCGTGTGCTGTTCGCCCACGTTCTGTTGCTGGGGGCGTTTCTCTATGTCAGCCTGGCCTCACTGGGCGGCTACCTGTTGATGATCGGGTTCGCCGACGAACACCCGCAACCCCAGCGCCTGATGGCCCTGGGCGGTGGCGGGGTGATCGTGCTGGTGTGCCTGTGGTTGCTGAAAGTGGCGCTGCCGCGGCGGGTCAGCCCGGTGCTGGTCGAGCGTGAGCCTGGCTGAACTGAAGTGCAGCGCGCTGACGGAGGCGGGCAACTTTGGCTAAGCTCACTATTTCCCCTCCTGCTGTGCCTGTGGAGTTTGCATGGTTTCAGCTGACTGCACCGACCACCCTGTGATGCCCGCTAACAGCTATGAGCGCTTGGTGCAGTCAGTGGTGGACTACGCCATCTATATGCTCGACACCTCCGGCCGTGTGGTCAGCTGGAACGCCGGCGCCGAGCGCATCAAGGGCTACCGCGCCGAGGAAGTCGTCGGCCGGCATTTTTCGTTGTTCTTCACCCCTCAGGATTGCCTCGATGGCCGCCCCGAACGGCTGCTCAAGCAGGCCCTGGAACAGGGCGTGGCGCAGGACGAGGGCTGGCGGGTACGCAAGGATGGCACGCAGTTCTGGGCGTTGGCCGCGCTGGACGTTATCCACGATGAGCAGGGGAGGGTCATAGGACTGGCCAAGGTCACCCGTGACATCACCGACCGGCGCGAGTCGGCCATGCAGCTCGATGCGGTGCGTGCCCAGCTGTTCCAGGCGCAGAAGCTCGAAGCGCTGGGCCAGCTGACGGGCGGTTTGGCCCACGACTTCAACAACCTGCTGACCATCATCATCAATTCCGCGCGCATGGCCCAGGAAAGCCGCGACCCGGCGCGCCAGCAGCGGCTGATGCAGCACGTGCTCGATGCCGGCCAGCGCGGCACCGAGCTGACCAAGCAGCTGCTGACCTTCGCCCGCCACCGCCAGCTCGAAGTCAGCCTGATCGCGCCGGCCGAGTTGCTCACCGCAACCCGTGGCCTGCTGGAGCACGCCTTGCCCCGCGAGATCACGCTCGAAGAGCGGCTGCAGCCCGATTTGCCGATGATCGATGTGGACGTCGGGCAATTGCAGATGGTCTTGCTCAACCTGATGTTCAATGCCCGCGATGCCATCGAAGGCCACGGCACGATTCGCATGGCGATCGAAGCCGTGGAGCTTGCGGGCGAAGTGGAAGGGCTGTGCGGAGGCTACGTCTGCTTCGAGGTGAGCGACACCGGCCCAGGCATCGACCCGCACGTACTGCCGCGGATCTTCGAGCCGTTCTTCACCACCAAACCCTTCGGCAAGGGCACCGGCCTGGGCCTCAGCCAGGCCTACGGCTTTGCCAAGCAAAGCAATGGCGCAATCACCGTGCGCAGCGAGATGGGCGAGGGTACTTGCATGCGCCTGTACCTGCCGACCTGCCGGCGTGATGCGCACAGTCAAACGCAAAGGTAGCCACCATGGCACAAGCACTCAAGCGGCTGGTGACGGGAATAGCGGGGCTCGATGCGCTGCTCAAGGGCGGCCTGGTCGCTGGCGCGTCCTACATCATTCAAGGGCCGCCAGGGGCGGGCAAGACCATTCTTGCCAACCAGCTGGCCTGCAGCCACGTGCGCCAGGGCGGGCGAGTGCTGGTGGCGACCTTGCTCAGTGAATCCCACGAGCGGCTGTTCCAGTACCTGGCGACCCTGGATTTCTTCGACCCGGCGATGGTCGGCGACCAGATCCAGTTCGTCAGCGCCTTCGACACCCTCGAGCAGGAGGGGCTGGATGCGGTGGTCAAGTTGCTGCGCCAGGAAATCAGCCGGCAGCAGGCCAGCTTGCTGATCGTCGACGGCGTGCTCAACGCCCGGGTGCGCGCGGAAACGTCGCTGGACACCAAGAAATTCGTCTCCGAGCTGCAGGGCCATGCGGCCTTCGCCGGTTGTACCGTGCTGTTGCTGACCAGCGCTCGGCTGGACGAAGGCAGCCCCGAGCACACCATGGTCGATGGGGTGATCGAGCTGGGCGAGCAGTTGCTCGGCAGCCGCGCCGTGCGCCACGTGCAACTGCGCAAGACGCGCGGCAGCGGGGCGTTGTCCGGCCGCCACGAATGCCTGATCGACGAGGCGGGAATGCACGTGTTCCCACGCCTGGAGGCCTTGTACAGCCACCCCAGCCAGCCGGGCAATGCCAGCTTGAGCCGGGTGACCACGGGCATCGAGACACTCGATGAGATGCTCGGCGGCGGCCTGGCCAAAGGCTCGGTCAGCTTGTTGATGGGGCCCTCGGGGATCGGCAAGACTTCATTGGGCCTGGCGTTTCTGGGAGCCTCCACTCCCGAAGCCCCGGGCCTGCATTTCGGCTTTTACGAAACCCCCGACCGCCTGCGGCTGAAGGCGGCGTCCCTGGGCTACGACTTCGCCGCCCTCGAGCGCCAAGGCGCCTTGCAGCTGTGCTGGCAGCCAACCACCGAAGGCTTGCTCGACCAGCTCGGTGCGCGCCTGCTGGCGCAGGTCGAAGCCGCAGGCAGCAAGCGCGTGGTGATCGACAGCCTCGGCGCCTTCAGCCGCCTGGCAGTCGACCCGGCACGGCTCAACGCGTTCTTCCGCGCCTTGACCGGCGAGCTGCGGGCGCGGGATGTCAGCGTCATGCTCACCTGGGAAATGCGCGACATCTTCGGCTCGGAAATCACCGCGCCCGCGCCGGACCTGTCGAGCATCGTCGACAACCTCATGCTGATGCGCTTCGTCGAGCTGGACTCGCAGCTGCGGCGCCTGTTGTCGATCCTCAAGGTGCGCGACAGCCACCACGACCCGGCGCTGCATGCGCTGCATTTCGGCCCGCAGGGTATCAGCCTGCGCAAGGCATTCGAGGGTGCCAGCGGGGTGCTCTCGGGTTCGCCGGTGCCGCAAGGGGGTGGGTGACGGGGCCGCAGATGAATACCATCCTGATCGTCGATGACGAATACCTGATTGCCGATATCCTGGGCTTCGCCCTGGAGGATGAAGGCTTTCTGGTGGAGAAGGCGAGCAATGGACGCAAAGCCCTGGAAGCGCTCAAGGAAAAGCGCGTGGAGCTGGTCATCACCGACTACATGATGCCCGTGCTCAACGGAGAAGAATTGGTGGTGGCGATTCGTGAGGAGCTGGTGCTGCCGGACCTGCCCGTGATCCTCATGAGCGGCGCCCAGGCCAGCCAAGGACGCCCGGAACTGTTCGCCGCGGTGTTCGACAAGCCCTTCGACATGGACAGGATGATCGCCAAGGTGCGCGAGTTGCTGGGCACCTGAGGCTCGGCCAGCGGGCCGGTCCTTGGTGCGTTGCGAGCAGGCGCGTCCGTGCGACTGTCAGGTAGCCGGCAGGTCAGTGCTGGTCGTCGTGCTTCTCCGGTGCCGGGTTGCCGGCCTGGATGCGCTTGAAGATTTCCTCACGGTGCACCTGGACATCTTTTGGTGCATCGATGCCAATCCTCACCTGCATCCCTTTGACGCCCAGAATGGTGACTTTGATGTCATCGTTGATGACGATGCTTTCGCCAACCTTACGGGTGAGTATCAGCATGTAGTTCTCCTTGGTGATATAGAAATCCGCCTGGCCAGTGCCGTGGCGGTGGGAGCCTGTCCCTCTTCCTTCTCATTAAAGACGCTTTCGGCGGATAGTAATTCCCCGAAATATAAAAACTGTCGTGTGTCTTTAGTCGCAGGTGCCGATTCAGTGCGCCACTGGTGTGTCGACGAAGGTGCTCGGTGGCAAGGATAGGGGGGTTCGAGGCGTATGGGAAATTTCTCTGCATCATTGGTCAGATAGCCCAGCTCAATCATCAGCCGATTCCTCCAGCGCCTGCAGAAACAACAGCAGCGCGACTTCTTCCGGATCCAGCCCTTTGCGCACTCGGCGGCCAGGCAAGTTAGGCAGCCGGCCCAGGGTGTAATGCTCCAGCACCGCCGGGTGGATGTAGCAGCGCCGGCATACCGCCGGCGTGTTGCCCAGGCGCGCGGCCACCTGCTTGACGATGCTGCTGACCTGGCGCTTGGCCTCGCTTTCCGGCTCCCAGGCCAGCGGCCTGAGCAGGCTCAACGCCAGGCTGCTGCCGGCCCAGGTGCGGTAGTCCTTGGCGGTGAAGTCGGCGCCGGTCAGCTGCTGCAAGAACTGGTTGATCTCGCTGGAGCCCACGCTGTGGCGCTGGCCGTCTTCGTCCAGGTACTGGAACAGCGCCTGCCCAGGCAGCTCCATGCAGCGTTTGAGCAGGTTCGCCAGGCGCCGGTCACGCAGGGTTACATCGTGTTCCACGCCGCGCTTGCCGCGGAACTGGAAACGGATGGTACTGCCCTCGACCTTGACGTGGCGGTTGCGCAGGGTGGTCAGCCCGTAGGACTTGTTGTCGCGCAGGTAGCGCTGGTTGCCGATGCGGATCAGCGTGTGGTCGAGCAGGCTGACCACCAGGGCCATGACCTTTTCCCGGTCCAGGCCTGGGCGGGCCAGGTGCAGTTCCAGCTGAGCACGAAGTTTGGGCAGTACCTGGGCGAAAGCCAGCATGCGCCCGTACTTGTGCTCGTCGCGCAGTTCGCGCCACTGGGTGTGGTAGCGGTACTGCTTGCGCCCGCGGGCATCGCGGCCGGTGGCCTGCAGATGGCCCTGCGGGTCGGCGCAGATCCACACATCGGTATAGGCCGGCGGGATCACCAGCGCCGCGATGCGCGCCAGGGTCTGGCTGTCGCGGATGCGCTGGCCTTGCGCGTCAAGGTAGATGAAGCGCCCACGCCAGAGCTTGCGGCTGAGGCCGGGCTGGCTGTCGTCAACATAGTGCAGGCTGGGCGGCAAGCTGCAGTCGAGCATCGTCGGCACACCTCGATCAGGTCACTGAGCAATGGACAACAGCCGCGCCGCCGATGCTCAGCCCAACAGTGCCACCGACTTGATCTGCGCATACAAGGCCTGCCCGGGGTGCAGGCCGAGCTGGTCGGCCGAGTAGCGGGTGATGCGCGCCAGCAAGGCGTTGCCACCGGCGTCCAGGCTCACCAGCACATGGGCGGGGTTGTCTGCCGGGCAGGCTTCGCGCACCCGCACCGGCAGCCGGTTGAGAATGCTCGAGGTGCCGTCGGCCATCAGCGCCAGGCTGACGTCGCGGGCCTGCACCTTGACCCGCAGCGTGCTGCCCATGCTGTGCGCCGGGTGGGCGATGCGCAGCAGCGGCCCGATGCTGCCGGGCAGGCGCAGGTCGAGCAGGTCGTAGTGCGGGTCGTGGCCGACCACCATGCCCTCGATCACCACGCCGGCGTCCTCGCCCTGGGCCAGCGACAGGTCGAGGCGGGCAAGGGTTTCGCCGATCGGCCCGCTGGCCATGGCCCGGCCTTGCTCGAGCAGCACCAGGTGGTCGGCCAGCCGCGCCACTTCGTCCTGGGCATGGCTGACGTACACCAGCGGGATGTCCAGCTCGTCGTGCAGGCGCTCAAGGTAAGGCAGGATCTCGCGTTTGCGTGGCCCGTCGAGGGCAGCCAGTGGCTCGTCCATCAGCAACAGGCGCGGGCTGCTGAGCAGCGCCCGGGCGATCCCCACGCGCTGCGCCTCGCCGCCGGACAAGGTGGCCGGCCTACGTTCGAGCAGGTGGCCGATGCCCAGCAGTTGGCAGGCCTGGTCGAGGCCGACCTTGCGCTCGCCGGCGGCGATGCGGCGCCAGCCGAACTCCAGGTTGCCGCGCACCGACAGGTGCGGGAACAGGCTGGCTTCCTGGAACACGTAGCCCACCGGGCGCAGGTGCGGCGCCTGGAAGTAGCCGCGGGCACTGTCTTCCCAGACCTCGCCATTGACTTCGATATAGGCCTTGGCCGCGCGCTCCAGCCCGGCCAGGCAGCGCAGCACCGAGGTCTTGCCCGAGCCTGAGTGGCCGAACAGTGCACTGATGCCGCGACCGGGCAGCTGCAGGTCGACATCCAGGGTGAAGTCGTCGCGCGCCAGTTGCAGGCGCGCCACTATCGATCCGCTCATTTCAGCTCCAGCCGGTCTTGCCGCGGCGCCCGGCATAGAGCAGGAGCAGCACCAGGAACGAGAACACCAGCATGGCACCGGCCAGCCAGTGGGCTTGTGAATACTCCATGGCCTCGACGTGATCGAAGATCTGCACCGAAACCACGCGGGTCTTGTCAGGGATATTGCCGCCGATCATCAGCACCACGCCGAACTCGCCCACGGTGTGGGCAAAGCCGAGGATGCTGGCGGTGACGAAACCGGGGCGGGCCAGCGGCAGCACCACATGGACGAAAGTGTCCCAGGGGCTGGCGCGCAGCGTCGCGGCCACTTCCAGTGGGCGCTGGCCGATGGCGGTGAAGGCATTTTGCAGCGGTTGCACCACGAACGGCATGGAATACACCGTCGAGCCGATCACCAGGCCGGCGAAGCTGAACACCACGCTACCCAGGCCCAGGGCCTGGGTGGCCTGGCCAATCCAGCCGTGCGGACCCAAGGCCAGCAGCAGGTAGAAGCCGATCACCGTCGGTGGCAGCACCAGCGGCAAGGCCACCACCGCGCCCACCGGCCCGCGTAGCCAGGAGCGCGTGCGCGCCAGCCACCAGGCGATGGGCGTGCCGACGACCAGCAGGATCAGGGTGGTCAGGCTGGCCAGTTTAAGGGTCAGCCAGATCGCGCCCAGGTCACTGGCGTCAAGTGGCATCAGAGTTCATAACCGTAGGACTTGATCACCGCAGCGGCTTTCGGGCCTTTGAGGTATTCGACCAGGGCCTTGGCCGCAGCGCTGTCCTTGCCTTTGTTGAGGATCACGGCGTCCTGGCGGATCGGGTCGTGCAGGTTGGCCGGCACGATCCAGGCCGAGCCGCTGGTGACCTTGCCGTCCTTGTAGATCTGCGACAGGGCGACGAAGCCCAGTTCGGCGTTGCCGGTGGAGACGAACTGGAAGGCCTGGGTAATGTTCTGGCCTTCGACGATCTTGCCCTTGGTGGCTTCGGTCAGCTTCAGCTTGTCCAGCACCTGGGTGGCGGCCAGGCCGTAAGGCGCGGCTTTCGGGTTGGCGATGGACAGGTGCTTGAATTCGTTCTTCTTCAGCACGTCACCCTTGGCGTCCACGTAGCCTTCCTTGGCCGACCACAGCGCCAGGGTGCCGATGGCGTAGGTGAAGCGCGAACCCGGGACGATTTCCTTTTCTTCTTCGAGCTTTTTCGGGGTGCTGTCGTCGGCGGCCAGGAACACCTCGAACGGCGCGCCGTTCTTGATCTGGGCGTAGAACTGCCCGGTGGCGCCGTAGGCGGCGACCAGCTTGTGGCCGGTGTCTTTCTCGAAGTCTTTGGCGATGGCCTGGATCGGCGCTGTGAAGTTCGCGGCGACCGCGACCTGCACCTCGTCGGCCCAGGCGCTGTTGAGGGAAATCAGGCTGGCGAGGGCGGTGACGGCCAGGTAAGGCAAGCGGATACGCATGAACAGCTCCTTGGGGTGGTTATCGTTATGGCGTGAACTATATAGCGATAGGCCATTTGTCGGGAAGGGGCTGAATCATGCGGATTTGCAGGTGGCAGTGGCCTTGCGCGCGCTTTACCGATTGAGCTGCGCCAGTGCGCGTTCGGCGATCTCTCGGGTCAGTTGCTCAGCCGGCATCGCCTTGCCCAGGCGCAACGCCTGGCCTGCCCACAGGTTGCTGAAATCGCTGTTGCCTTGCGGGTCGGTGATCGCCCGCAGCGGCATCAGCGCGCCACCGGCCAGTGGGAAGCGCGGCGCCAGCGCACTCATCGGCCCCAGCTCGCGCATGATGCGGTTGTTGATGCCGCGTGCCGGGCGCCCGGTGAACAGGTTGGTCAGCGCCGTGTCGCTGGCGGGCGCGCTGTCCAGCGCGCGGCGATGGGCCGCAGAAACCTTGGCTTCCGGGCAGAACAGGTAAGCAGTGCCGAGCTGCACGGCGCTGGCACCCAGGGCCAGCGCCGCGACCAGGCCGCGATGGTCGCCGATGCCGCCTGCGGCGATCACCGGCAGGCGCACCGCGTCGGCAATCTGCGGCACCAGGGCGAAGGTGCCGATCTGGCTGGTGATGTCGTCGCTGAGGAACATGCCGCGATGGCCGCCGGCTTCATAACCCATGGCAATGATCGCATCACAGCCGTGGGCCTCGAGCCAGACGGCCTCTTGCACGGTGGTGGCGCTGGACAGCACCTTGGCACCTGTCGCCTTGACCCGCTGCAGCAGCGCCGGCGCCGGCAGGCCGAAGTGAAAACTCACCACTTCCGGGCGCAGTTGCTCGACCAGTTGGCAGCTCTGTTCATCGAAGGGGGCGCGGTTGGAGACCGGGGTGGGCGCCTCGAAATCGGCGCCGACTTCCTCGTAGTAGGGCTTGAGCGCCTGCTTCCACTGCGCGGCGCGCTCGGCATCTGGCGCCGGGGGCTGGTGGCAGAAGAAGTTGAGGTTCAGCGGCCGCCCCGGGCAGGCGGCGCGAAAGGCGGCAATTTCGCCGCGCACCTGCTCGCCGCTGAGCATGGCGCAGGGCAGGGCACCGAGCCCGCCGGCGTTGGCCACGGCAATCGCCATGGCCGAGCCGCCGGCTCCGGCCATGGGCGCCTGGAGCATGGGCAACTCGATGCCCAGAAGATCGAGAATACGATGGTCGGGCCAGTTGCTCATGCGGGTCTCCTTGCGCGCAGTGTGTGGGTTACAGGGCCTTGCTGACCTGGATGTCGGTGATCTTCTCGGCGTCGTCGCCGTGGATCTTGCGCAGGGCATCGAGCGCCTGCTCGTGCGAGGCGTCGGGCATCACGGCGAAATCCCAGCGGCGCTCGCCGTCGAGCTTGTATTTGATGACGTACTTGATGTTCTGGGTCATGGCAGTCTTATCTGAGTTTCGACGACGAGCGACGGATGATCTTGATCTTGTGGGTCAAGGTTGGCTTGCGCGTTACCGAGATCGGGCGGGTGGTCACGGTGTCGATGGTGATGTTCCAGAAGCCGGTGCTGGGCACGGTGATCTTGGCCGGGAAACGCTCGAAGTGGCCACCGTGGTAGGTGTGCCGGCCGCCATTCTTGAAGCTGCGGAAGTTGGCGTCGTTCATCAGGCGGATGTTGCAGCGCTGGGAACACTCGATGACGACGATGTCGTCCTCGTTCAAGTGCTCGCGCTGGTGTACGAATTTCATGGGGTGCTCCGCAAAGTCTGGTTCTGCAAAGGCGAACGATACCACGATGTCGCCACAGGCTGGCGCACCGGCTGAAACGGGCGCGGATAAATCTGCCAAAGCGGGGAGCAAAAACGCCTGGGCGTTGTCATAGCGAATTCTTGACAGCAGAGGTGTGACAAATGAAGTGGATGGTAGCGGCGTTGGCCTTGACGTTGGGAGGGTGTGTCAGTGTTTCGGAGCTGGAGCAATCCCACGAAACCCTCGATGTGATGTCTGGCAAGACGCCGCGTGAATATGCCGACTGCGTCAAGCAGCACCTGGCAGACAGCCGCGACCCCTTGGTCGAAGAAAAGCGTGATGACGGCTTGCGCCTGATCGTGCCGCAGAAGCTTTCGGCCGGCACCGGGCCGGCGGCGCTGGTGGATATCGAAAAACGCGGCAGCGGCAGCAGCATCAAGCTGCACGAGCGGCTGAACAACTTCCCGCTGCGCCTGGGTGACGTGCGCACGGCTGCGACAAAATGCATTTCAGGCAATTGACCTGGCGCAAGTAATGCGCGCTTAGCAAGGCCTTGGCCTGAGGGAGCGCTGTTGCACATTCGCTTACGGGGCTAGTATCCATTTGCTTATGTTTTTTAAGCTTAAGCTTATAACAAAAGAAATGGAGTTTCGTGATGACCCCTATGAGTCGCGTCGTGATCGGCAGCCTGCTGATCCTGGCCTGGCCTGCGGCGCATGCCGCCGATGGCCAGAAGATCTTCACCCAGGGCGGGGCCAACCCCGCCGCCATGGCTTGCTCAAGCTGCCACGGCCCGGACGGCAAAGGCATCGCCGCTGCCGGCTTCCCCCGCCTGGCCGGCCTGCCCGCAGGCTACCTCAGCAAGCAATTGCATGACTGGCGCAACGGCACGCGCAAGCAGCCGGTGATGGAGCCGCTGGCCAAGGCCCTGACCGACGATGAAATCACTGCCGTCAGCAGCTACCTCGCCAGCCTGCCCAGCGACCCCGCGCCGGACCGGCGCCGCCAGCAGATAGCCGACAACCCCACAGCACGCCTGGCCCTCTACGGCGACTGGAGCCGGCAGATACCCGGTTGCGTGCAATGCCACGGCCCAGGCGGCAGCGGCGTCGGCGAGCACTTTCCGCCCCTGGCCGGGCAACCTGCGCCTTACCTGATGGCGCAGCTCAACGGCTGGCGCGATGGCAGCCGCAGCAACGACCCCAACCAGCTCATGGTCGGCGTGGCCAAGGCCATGACCGATGCCGAGGTCAAGGCGATCGCCGAGTACTTTGCCAACCCCGTCAGCCCGGAGGCCAAGCCATGAGAGCACTGATGCCCACCCTGTTGCTCGCCGCCATGGGCCATGCCGTGGCCGCGCCCATCGCCATGGAAGACCAGTCCCAGCTGCAGGTGCCCGGTGCCGAGGCTTCGGCGCAGTTCGCGCCGCCGGCCGAGAGCGAGCTGCCGGACAACGCCTTCGGCAAGATGGTGCGCGAGGGCCATGCGCTGTTCGTCGACACCCGCCGGCTGATGCCCGAGGCGGTCGGCAACGGCCTCAATTGCAGCAACTGCCACCTCGATCAGGGCCGCCTGGCCCATTCCGCGCCGATGTGGGGTGCGTACCCGATGTACCCGGCGTATCGCAAGAAAAACGACAAGGTCAACACCTACGCCGAGCGCATCCAGGGCTGCTTCCAGTTCAGCATGAACGGCAAGCCGCCGGCTGCCGACAGCCCGCAGATGACGGCGTTGTCGGTGTATGCCTACTGGCTGTCGACCAAGGCGCCCACCGGCGTGGAAATCGCCGGGCGCGGCTACCCCGATGTGCCGCAGCCCAAGGGTGGCTACGACTTCAAGCGCGGCGAGGCGGTCTACCAGGCGCAATGCGCGATCTGCCACGGCGACAATGGCGAAGGCCAGAAAGTGGCCGGCGACTATGTGATGCCACCGCTGTGGGGCAAGGATTCCTACAACTGGGGTGCCGGGATGCACCGGATCAACACGGCGGCGTCGTTCATCAAGTACAACATGCCCCTGGGCAAGCCCGGCAGCCTGAGCGACCAGCAGGCCTGGGACGTAGCCGCCTGGGTCAACCGCCATGAGCGGCCGCAGGACCCGCGCCTGATGGAAGGCTCGATCGAAAAGACCCGGCTGAAGTTCCACGCCAACGACGGGGTCAACCTCTACGGCCAGCAGGTCGATGGCGTGCTGATCGGGCGCGGCAGCGGTAGTTGAGCGGCCGCGCCAGCCGCCTGGATTGTGGCGCAGCCCCTTGCAAGGCGGGGGTTGCGCCTGCCGGTCGTCATCGCCAAAGGCAATATTCACGATCCGCCGGAACTATCTACACTGGGTTATCTCTATGTTGGCACCAGTCAGCCACGGGCGGGGGCATTGTAAGGTGACTGCCGCCTGATTAGACTGCGCCGAATTCCACAGGCCCAGCCTTTGTTTAAGGACGTTTATGATCAAGAAATGCTTGTTCCCGGCAGCCGGTTACGGCACCCGCTTCCTGCCTGCTACCAAAGCCATGCCCAAGGAAATGCTGCCGGTGGTCAACAAGCCACTGATCCAGTATGGCGTTGAAGAGGCGCTGGACGCCGGCCTGAACGAGATCTCCATCGTCACTGGCCGCGGCAAGCGCGCCCTGGAAGACCACTTCGACATCAGCTACGAGCTGGAAAACCAGATCAAGGGCACCGACAAGGAAAAATACCTGGTCGGTATCCGTCGCCTGCTCAACGAGTGCTCGTTCTCCTACACCCGCCAGACCGAAATGAAAGGCCTGGGCCACGCCATCCTGACCGGCCGCCCGCTGATCGGCGACGAACCGTTCGCCGTGGTGCTGGCTGACGACCTGTGCGTGAACCCGGAAGGCGACGGCGTACTGACCCAGATGGTCAAGCTGTACAACCAGTTCCGCTGCTCGATCATCGCCATCCAGGAGGTCGACCCGCAGGAAACCAACAAGTACGGCGTCATCGCCGGCGACATGATCCGCGAAGACATCTTCCGCGTGACCAACATGGTCGAGAAGCCAGCCCCTGAAGACGCCCCGTCGAACCTGGCGATCATCGGCCGCTACATCCTGACCCCGGATATCTTCGACATCATCAAGAACACCCCGCCGGGCAAAGGCGGCGAGATCCAGATCACCGACGCGCTGATGCAGCAGGCGCAGAACGGCTGCGTGATCGCCTACAAGTTCAAGGGCCAGCGTTTCGACTGCGGCGGTGCCGAGGGCTACATCGACGCCACCAACTTCTGCTTCGAGAACTACTACAAGACCGGCAAGGCATACTGATTCGCCACGCCTGGTCGATAAAGCCACCCTTCGGGGTGGCTTTTTTGTTTGCGGCTGCCAACGGCGGTATGCTGGGCGCCAGCCAAGGAGACTGAATACATGGCCTACGATTTTGATCTGTTCGTGATTGGTGCCGGTTCCGGCGGTGTACGTGCGGCGCGTTTCGCCGCGGGCTTCGGTGCCAAGGTGGCAGTGGCTGAAAGCCGCTACCTGGGCGGTACCTGCGTCAACGTCGGCTGCGTGCCGAAAAAGCTGCTGGTCTATGGCGCCCACGTCGCCGATGAGCTGGAGCAGGCCGCAGGCTTCGGCTGGACCCTGGAAGAAGGGCATTTCGACTGGGGCACGCTGATTGCCAACAAGAACCGCGAGATCGAGCGCCTCAATGGCATCTATCGCAACCTGCTGGTCAACAGCGGCGTGACCCTGCTGCAAGGTCACGCGCGTATCACCGGGCCCAACGAAGTGGAAGTGGATGGCCAGCGCTACAGCGCCGGGCACATCCTCATCGCCACCGGCGGCTGGCCGCAGGTGCCGGACATCCCGGGCAAGGAGCTGGCCATCACCTCCAACGAGGCCTTCTACCTCAAGGCGCTGCCGCGCCGCGTACTGGTGGTGGGCGGCGGTTACATCGCGGTGGAGTTCGCCGGCATCTTCCAGGGCCTGGGCGCGGCGACCACCTTGCTCTATCGCGGTGACCTGTTCCTGCGTGGTTTCGACGGCTCGGTGCGTACCCACCTGAAGGAAGAGCTGGAAAAGCGCGGCCTGGACCTGCAGTTCAACGCCGACATCCAGCGTATCGACAAGCTCGAGGACGGCAGCCTCAAGGCCACCCTCAAGGATGGCCGCGAGTTGCTGGCCGACTGTGTGTTCTATGCCACCGGCCGGCGCCCGATGCTCGACAACCTGGGCCTGGAAAACACCGGGGTGGAGCTGGATGAGCGCGGTTTCATCCGTGTGGATGAGCAGTACCAGACCACCGCCCCGTCGATCCTGGCCATCGGCGATGTGATCGGCCGCGTGCAGCTCACCCCGGTGGCCCTGGCCGAAGGCATGGCCGTGGCACGCCGGTTGTTCAAGCCCGAGCAGTACCGCCCGGTGGACTACCAGAACATCCCGACCGCGGTGTTCAGCCAGCCGCCGATCGGCACCGTGGGCTTGACCGAAGAGCAGGCGCTGCAGGCCGGGCACAAGGTGCAGGTCTTCGAGAGCCGTTTCCGCGCCATGAAACTGACCCTCACCGACATCCAGGAAAAGACCCTGATGAAGCTGGTGGTGGATGCCGAGACCGACAAGGTCCTGGGCTGCCACATGGTCGGGCCGGATGCCGGCGAGATCATCCAGGGCCTGGGCATTGCCCTGAAGGCCGGCGCGACCAAGCAGCAATTCGACGAAACCATTGGCGTGCATCCAACGGCCGCCGAAGAGTTCGTCACCATGCGCACCGTCACTCGCTAAGCCCCACTGGCCCCATCACAGCTACAGCGCAGTTCTCAAAGCCTGCGCTGTGCCTGTGGGCGCTGGCTTGCCAGCGATGGGGCCTGCAGCTTGGCCCGCAATCCTTTGCTCAGCGCAATCCCTTCTATTAATAAACCTCGCTTATAGCCAAAACCAATCGCAAGCATGAGCTTTACCAATGAGCCTTTATCGGGACCAGCGGTTAGGATTCTCTCCGTCAACTGATTTCAACCCCATGAAGGAGCGTCTCTCATGCCTATCATCAACAGCCAGGTCAAACCGTTCAACGCCACCGCCTTCCACAATGGCGAATTCGTTCAGGTAAGCGAAGCCGACCTGAAGGGCAAGTGGTCCGTCGTGTTCTTCTACCCGGCCGACTTCACCTTCGTCTGCCCGACCGAACTGGGTGACCTCGCCGACAACTACGCCGAATTCCAGAAGCTGGGCGTGGAAATCTACGGTGTGTCCACCGACACCCACTTCACCCACAAAGCCTGGCACGACACCTCGGACACCATCGGCAAGATCAAGTACCCGCTGATCGGTGACCCGACCCACGTCATCTCGCGCAACTTCGACGTGCTGATCGAAGAAGCCGGCCTGGCCGATCGCGGTACCTTCGTGATCAACCCGGAAGGCCAGATCAAGATCGTCGAAATCAACGACGGCGGTGTAGGCCGTGACGCCAGCGAGCTGCTGCGCAAGGTCAAGGCTGCCCAGTACGTGGCCGCCCACCCAGGCGAAGTGTGCCCAGCCAAGTGGAAAGAAGGCGAAGCCACCCTGGCGCCATCGCTGGACCTGGTCGGCAAGATCTAAGACCGTGAGCCAGTCGCGGGCGGTGAGCAGCCGCCAAAGCTGAAGCTTTCATCGCCCCGTCAAACGCCCGGGCGCTAGTGCCTGGGCGTTTTTGTTTGTGAAGATTGAAAAAAGGAATCGCCCGTATGTTGGACGCCACGCTTAAATCGCAACTGAAAACCTACCTGGAGCGGGTCACCCAGCCGATCGAGATCGTTGCTTCCCTCGACGACGGCGCGAAGTCCCGCGAATTGCACGACCTGCTGGTGGAAATCGCCGGCCTGTCGAACCTCATTACCCTGCGCGCGGATGGTGAAGACGCCCGTCGTCCATCGTTCTCGCTCAATCGCCCGGGTGCGGACATTTCCCTGCGTTTTGCCGGCATCCCCATGGGCCACGAATTCACTTCGCTGGTGCTGGCGCTGCTGCAAGTCGGCGGCCACCCCTCCAAGGCCAGCCGCGAGGTCATCGAGCAGATCCAGGCACTGGAAGGCGAGCTCACCTTCGAAACCTACTTCTCGCTGTCGTGCCAGAACTGCCCGGACGTGGTCCAGGCGCTGAACCTGATGGCGGTGCTCAACCCCAACGTGCGTCACGTGGCCATCGATGGCGCGCTGTTCCAGGACGAAGTCGACGCACGCAAGATCATGGCGGTGCCGAGCATCTACCTGAACGGCGAACTGTTCGGCCAGGGCCGCATGGGCCTGGAAGAGATTCTCGGCAAGATCGACACCAATGCCGGTAGCCGCCAGGCCGAGAAGATCAGCGCCAAGGACGCCTTCGACGTGCTGGTGGTCGGCGGTGGCCCGGCAGGCGCTGCGGCCGCCATCTACGCAGCGCGCAAAGGCATCCGCACCGGCGTTGCCGCCGAGCGTTTCGGCGGCCAGGTGCTCGACACCCTGGCCATCGAGAACTTCATCTCGGTGCAGGAAACCGAAGGGCCGAAACTGGCCACGGCGCTGGAAGAGCACGTCAAGCAGTACGACGTCGACATCATGAACCTGCAGCGCGGCGAAGCGCTGATCCCGGCCACCGACGGCGGCCTGCACGAAGTGCGCCTGGCCAGTGGTGCCTCGCTCAAGGCCAAGACCGTGATCCTGGCTACCGGCGCCCGCTGGCGTGAAATGAACGTACCCGGCGAGCAGGAGTACCGCGCCCGTGGCGTGGCCTACTGCCCGCACTGCGACGGCCCGTTGTTCAAGGGCAAGCGCGTGGCGGTGATCGGCGGCGGCAACTCCGGCGTGGAAGCGGCCATCGACCTGGCCGGTATCGTCGCCCAGGTGACGCTGATCGAGTTCGACAGCCAGTTGCGCGCCGATGCGGTGTTGCAGCGCAAGCTGCACAGCCTGCCCAACGTCAAGGTCATCACCCGCGCGCTGACCACCGAGGTGCTGGGCGATGGCGAGAAGGTGACGGGCTTGCGCTACAAGGACCGCAGCACAGATGAAGTGCATGACCTGGCGCTGGAAGGCATCTTCGTGCAGATCGGCCTGCTGCCGAACACCGATTGGCTCAAGGGCACGGTCGAGCTGTCGCCGCGTGGCGAGATCATCGTCGATGCCAAGGGCGCGACCAACATCCCCGGCGTGTTTGCCGCGGGTGACGTGACCACGGTGCCGTACAAGCAGATCGTCATTGCTGTGGGCGAGGGTGCCAAGGCATCGCTGGCGGCGTTCGATCACCTGATTCGCACTTCGGCGCCGGCGTAAGCCTGCACCGGCCCCATCGCCGGCAAGCCGGCTCCCACAGGCACACCACTGCATTTGCAATCAGTGGGGTACCTGTGGGAGCCGGCTTGCCGGCGATAGGGCCATGACAGGCGGCGGGTGTCTATGATGACTGCAGACCCCTTCAGGAATCTCACCCATGACCCTGATCAGCCGCGAACCCTGGTGGCTAGTGCCACCCCAGCCCGGGCAGAAAGAGCAGGACCTGTACTGGGGCTACCTGGAAATCTACGCCGACGGCCGTACCGTGTTCGTCGACCAGCGCCCCAGTGACCGGGAGCTGGCCGAACGCAAGAGTTGTCGCAACTTCCCCGAACCTGAGCTCTGAGGGCTCAGCCTTCGAGCTCGGCCAGGCGCGCCTCCAGCGCTGCAATGCGGGCTTCCAGCGCTTCGATTCGCTCTTCTGACACACCACTGCCGCTATTGCGCGCGCCACCTTCCTGCTGGCGGGCGGCGAGAATCGCCTCGATTTCCGCCGGGTCGCCCAGCGCATGGGTGTAGCGGTCCTCGCGCTGGCCGGCCTGGCGCGGCAGGTGCAGGGCCAGGTTTCGCGAGATCAGGCGCTCCAGCTGGTGCTGGATCTGCTCGGTATCGTCGAAGTCGTGCAGGCGGTTGCTGCGGGTCAGCAGCTCGTTGAGGGTTTGCGGGCCGCGCAGGAACATCAGGCCCATCAGCACCAGCTGTGCCGGCACCAGCTCCAGCGCCTTGTCCACCCGCTGCTCCCAGCGGTCGGCGCGGCTGCCCATCTGCAGGCGGGTCATCTGCTGGCCTTCGAGGGTGCGCAAGGCTTGGCCGACCTGGCCTTGGCTGAGGTTCATGACCGGTTCACGGCTGGTTTTCTGGTTGCAGGCCAGGACCAGGGCGTTGAGGGTCAGCGGGTAGCTTTCCGGGCTGGTGGCCTGTTTTTCGATCAGTGCACCGAGAATACGGATCTCGGTGCTGCTGAAACGGCCTTCGCCGGCGGTTTCGTGTTCTGACATGGCCCTGTCTCATTGCGAGGAAAAGGCCACTAGCGTAGGTAAAGCGCCTGGCTTAAGCAATCACCGACCTTTTCGCGGGGCCAGCCCGCTGCCACAACCCCAGGGCAATGATGAACCTGTGGGAGCGGGCTTGCCCCGCGAAAGGGCCGCAAAGCGGCCCCGGCAGCTTCAGGCTCCGCGCCGTTCCTCAGCCTGGCAAGCAGCTGCGGTGAACAGTACATCGGTCGAAGAATTCAGCGCCGTTTCCGCCGAATCCTGCAGCACGCCGATGATGAAGCCCACCGCCACCACCTGCATGGCGATCTCGCTGGGAATACCGAACAGGCTGCACGCCAGCGGAATCAGCAACAGCGACCCCCCGGCCACACCCGACGCCCCGCACGCGCAAACCGCCGCCACCACGCTCAGCAACACCGCAGTCGGCAGGTCGACGGCAATGCCCAGGGTGTGAACTGCCGCCAGGGTCAGCACGGTAATGGTGATCGCAGCGCCGGCCATGTTGATGGTCGCACCCAGCGGGATGGACACCGAGTAGGTGTCTTCATGCAGCCCCAGGCGCTCGGACAGCGCCAGGTTGACCGGGATGTTGGCAGCCGAGCTGCGGGTGAAGAAGGCGGTGATACCGCTTTCGCGCAGGCACAGCAGGGTCAGCGGATAGGGGTTGCGGCGAATCTTCCAGAACACGATCAGCGGGTTCATCACCAGCGCCACGAACAGCATGCAGCCGATCAGCACGGCCAGCAGGTGCAGGTAGCCGAGCAGGGCGCTCAGGCCCGACTGGGCGAGGGTGGAGCTGACCAGGCCGAAGATGCCCAGCGGCGCGAAGCGGATCACCACGCGCACGATCAGGGTCACGCCGTTGGACAGGTCCTCGACCACGGTGCGGGTGGTGTCGCCGGCATGGCGCAGCGCCACGCCCAGGCCGATGGCCCAGGTCAGCACGCCGATGAAGTTGGCGTTGAGCAGGGCATTGACCGGGTTGTCCACGGCGCTCAGCAGCAGGTTCTGCATCACTTCGGTGATGCCGCCCGGCGCGCTCAGGGCCGCTTCGCTGGTGCTCAGGGCCAGGTGCGAGGGGAACAGCATGCTGGCGACCACGGCCACCACCGCTGCGGCGAAGGTGCCCAGCAGGTACAGCCAGAGGATCGGGCGGATGTGGGTTTCCTGGCCGTGGCGGTGGTTGGCGATCGACGCCATCACCAGGATGAACACCAGCACCGGCGCGACCGCCTTCAGGGCGCTGACGAACACCTTGCCAAGAAAGCCCAGGTCACGGGCGATGGCCGGCGCCAGCAGGGCTAGGGCGATGCCGGCAACCAGGCCGATGACGATCTGGGTCACCAGGCTGGTACGGTTGAGGAGGCGGAAAACAGGGGTCATGTGCAGCGCTGTCTCGATATCGTGAAAGGGCGCGACTTTACCATAGACCTTAGTCGGCAAGTTCTGACCGATGTGCAAGCAATGTCTACGAAAGGGGCACGACCCTCACCAATGGAAGAGTTCCCGCCGCGCCCCCTCGGTGATGGCCACGATCCCCGGGTGCTTGACCTTGCGCTCCACCGAAATGGCATAGAACGACTCCAGCACCGCATCGGTCTGCCCCACCAGCTCGACCCCGTACTGCCGGCACACTTCCTCGGCAATCACACTCGGCGCCACGAAGATGCCGCTGCCGGACTGGCCGAAGGCCTGCATCAAGGCGCTGTCGTCGAACTCGCCGATGATCCGCGGCTGCACCTGCTGCTCGCCCAGCCAGCGCAGCAGGCGGCTGCGCAGCACGGTTTCCTGCCCCGGAATCAGCAGCGGGGCATCCTGCAGGCAGGCGGGGAAGGGGCCGGCATGGCGCCGGGCCAGCGCTGGGGTGGCAAAGAAGCTCAGGCCGCACTCGCCGAGTTTCTGGCTGTACCCCTTGATATCCAGGTGGCTGGGCATCGGGCTGTCGGAAATCACCAGGTCCAGGCGCTGGATCGCCAGGTCTGCCAGCAGGCGTTCGAGCTTGTCTTCGCGGCAGTTGATGCGCAGCACATCGTCCAGCTCCATGGTCGGCGCCAGCAAGCGGTAGACGATCGACTTGGGCACCACGTCGGCAACCCCGACGCGAAACAGTATCTGCTCCTGTGGGCCGGCGCGCAGCATGGCCTCTAGCTCGCCGCCAAGCTGGAACATCTGCTCGGCATAGACCAGCGCCTGGCGGCCGGTTTCGGTCAGCTCCAGCTGCCGGCCGACGCGCTGGAACAGCTCCAGGCCGTAGGTCTGCTCGAACAGGCTGATCTGCCCGCTGATGGTCTGCGGGGTCAGGTTCAGCTGCTCGCTGGCCCGGGCGATGCTGCCGGTCTTGGCCACCGCCCAGAAGTAATGGAGCTGACGGTAATTGAGCATGACGGTCCCGATTCGTAAAAACCGAAGTATATACGCTGAAAATACGAATTTTCCGGATGTGTCAGGAAAACTAGAATGCCACCCCATCAGGCGCGTCGCGCGCCGCAGGGATATCGACAAGCGAGGGCTTCATGTTGCAACTCAAATCCATCGGCACGCCACTGGTGCTAGCCTTGGCCCTACTGAGCGTGGCGGGCTGCGACCAGGCCGAGAAATCCGCCCAGCAGATGCTCGACCAGGCCGCCAAGTCGGCCAAGCAGGCCATCGATGACACCAACAAGGCGGCCCAGGAAGCCCTGAGCGACGCCATCGGCAGCGAAGGGCAGAAGCCCGAGCAAGCCGAGCCGCAAGACAAGCAAGGCAAGACCCAGGACATCTGACCCAGAACCGTTAGCAGGATTGAAACATGGAATATTTGCTGGAACTCGCCGCAAGCCCCACCGCCTGGGTTGCCCTGGCCACGCTGGTGGCCATGGAAGTGGTACTGGGTATCGATAACCTGATCTTCATCTCGATCCTGACCAACAAGCTGCCGCTGGAGTACCGCTCCAAGGCGCGGCGCATCGGTATCAGCATGGCCCTGGTGATGCGCCTGGCCCTGCTCAGCACGGTGGCCTGGATCGTGCAGTTGACCGACCCGGTGTTCGAGGTGTTCGGCAACGCGTTCTCCTGGAAGGACGTGATCCTGATCGCCGGTGGCCTGTTCCTGCTGTGGAAAGCCACCAAGGAAATCCACGAGAACGTCGACCCGCATGGCGCCAAGGAAGAGGCCAAGGTCTCGTCCACGGTCACCCTGGGCTTTGCCGCAGCGATCTTCCAGATCCTGCTGCTGGACATCGTGTTCTCGGTCGACAGCATCATCACCGCCGTGGGCATGACCGAGCACCTGCCGATCATGATCATCGCCGTGATCACCGCCGTGATCGTGATGATGGTGGCCGCCGACCCGCTGGCCAACTTCATCAACGACAACCCGACCGTGGTGATGCTGGCCCTGGGCTTCCTGATCATGATCGGCATGACCCTGATCGCCGAAGGTTTCGGTGCCCATGTGCCGAAGGGTTATGTGTATGCCGCGATGGCCTTCTCGACGGTGATCGAGATCCTCAACATCCTGGCGCGACGGGCACGGCTCAAGCGCGAGGCGGCTGAAGGCTGATAGATAGCGCGGGGGTGCTTTGCGCCCCTAATCGCCGGCAAGCCGGCTCCCACAGCGACCGCACTGATCCCAAATGCAGTGAAGTCCCTGTGGGAGCCGGCTTGCCGGCGATAGGCATGCAGAAAATTCGAAAATCAATGCACGCCGGCATGGCGCCGAGCGCGGCGAACAGGTTGTGGTTTGCTTGCGACCTGCGGTGGCAGGTGGTGATGCTGTGAATGACGTCGCACGATGCGCAGTACACCCCATAACATGGCGGCAGCGACGCTAAGCCACATACCCACCAGCATGAGAATTGCCATTGTCAGGCTCATGTGTGCCTCCTTCTCTCGGGCCAGGCATGGCTCGCCCTCCAGACACAGCTTTAGTCTAGCTCGCCGACCGTGACGTTCCATTGACCTTACGTCTGGTGCTTTGCTCCTGTGGCATTGCCGCCCGCAACGGGCTATACCCGCGCCGCGCGGAGCCCTATGATCGTCGGCCAGAGCCGGGCGCTGCCTGCCTGGCATCGGAACAAGCGAGCGTTCATGGAGCACGATTCCTTCAAGCCGTGGGGCAATGGCCCACGTCGACTGTTGCTGGCATGCCTGGTGGCCGCGAGCCTGGCCGGTTGCGCCAGCACCCCGCCGGCCGCCCTCAAAGGCTTGCCGCAACGGGTCGAGATCAGCAGCGTGCCGTTCTATCGCGGCAACGCCAACCACAGCGGCGCCATGGCCCTGGCCGCATTGCTCTCGCAGCAGGGCGCGCCGATCACCCCGGGGCTGCTGGACAAGCCCTTGAACTTGCCCCAGGGCGCCGATTCGCTGGGCACCGGCATACCTCGCGTAGCGCGCGAATACGGCATGGTGGTGTATCCGCTCGATCAGCGCGTCGATGCATTGCTTGAGCAGGTGGCCGCAGGCAACCCGGGGCTGCTGCGTTATCAGGAAGGTTCGGCGTGGTGGAGCGAGCCGCGCTATGCGCTGCTGATCGGCTATGACCGCTACAAGAAACGGGTGCTGCTGCGCTCAGGCATGAATCGACGGCAGATGATGGCCTTCGACGATTTCGCCTCGGCCTGGGCGAAGGAGGGGAGTTGGGCAGTGCTGGTGCAGCCGCCGCGGCAACTGCCGGCCCAGGTGGACCGCCAGCGCTGGCTGCAGGCTGCCGACGAACTGGCCAAGGCCGGCCAAGAAATCGCGGCGAAGCAGGCGGTGAACAGCCTGGGGAAATAGCGTTGGCCCCTCGCAAATGAATCCGCCCCCGTAGGAGCGGATTCATCCGCGATAAGGCCAAACCTGCAGAATCAGAAGCCCAGACGGTCACGCAGGCTGTAGTACCAGGCACCGATGGCGCTGAACGGTACCCGCAGCATCTGGCCACCCGGGAACGGGTAGTGCGGCAGGCCGGCGAAGGCGTCGAAACGCTCGGCCTGGCCACGCAGTGCCTCGGCCAGCACCTTGCCCGCCAGGTGGGTGTAGGTCACGCCGTGGCCCGAGCAACCCTGCGAGTAGTAGATGTTGTCGCCGATACGGCCTACTTGCGGCAGGCGCGACAGGGTCAGCAGGAAGTTGCCGGTCCAGGCGTAGTCGATCTTGACGTTCTTCAGCTGCGGGAAGGCCTTGAGCATCTTCGGACGAATGATCGCTTCGATGTTGGCCGGGTCACGCGCACCGTACACCACGCCGCCGCCGAAGATCAGGCGCTTGTCGCTGGTCAGACGGTAGTAGTCGAGCAGGTAGTTGCAGTCTTCCACGCAGTAGTCCTGCGGCAGCAGGGTGCGGGCCAGTTCCTCGCCCAGTGGCTCGGTGGTGATCACCTGGGTGCCGCATGGCATCGACTTGGCGGCCAGTTCCGGCACCAGGTTGCCCAGGTAGGCGTTGCCGGCGACGATGATGAACTTGGCGCGCACCTTGCCCTGCGGGGTGTGCACGACCGGGTTGGCGCCACGCTCGATGCGCACGGCCGGGGTCTGCTCATAGATGATGCCGCCCAGCGACTCGACCGCGGCAGCTTCGCCCAGGGCCAGGTTCAGTGGGTGGATGTGGCCGCCGCTCATGTCGAGCATGCCGCCGATGTAGCTGTCGCAGGCAACCACTTCGCGGATGCGCTTCTGGTCCATCAGCTCCAGCTGGTTGTGGCCGAAGCGTTCCCACAGGCGTTTCTGCGATTCCAGGTGGCCCATCTGCTTGCTGGTCAGCGCCGCGAACACGCCGCCGTCCTTCAGGTCGCACTGGATGTTGTACTTGGCCACGCGCTCACGGATGATGCGGCCGCCTTCGAAGGCCATGTGGCCCAGCAGTTGAGCCTGCTTGGGGCCGACGGTACGTTCGATGACGTCGATGTCGCGGCTGTAGCTGTTGACGATCTGGCCGCCGTTGCGGCCCGACGCGCCGAAACCGACCTTGGCCGCTTCGACGATGCTGACCTTGAAGCCGTTTTCCAGCAGGAACAGTGCGCTGGACAGGCCGGTGTAGCCGGCGCCGATGATGCACACATCGGTTTCCACCTCACCCTGCAGCGCCGGACGTGGCGGCACCGGGTTAGCCGAGGCGGCGTAGTAGGACTGGGGGTAGGGGGTATTGGCCATGCTCGAGAAACCTCGTGTTTTATATTTTTAACGAATGTACCGATGCTATCAATAATAATAAACACCCGCTAGTCGTCCCGTTAAAAATCCTTTACTGGTGCGTGCCGTCGCTTCCTTATAAAGAGTTTAATATTCAGTGAGTTAGCGCGAAAAAAAGTGTTGACACAGTTTTAGGAATGCGTAGAATGCGCACCACACGACAGGCACATAGCTCAGTTGGTTAGAGCACCACCTTGACATGGTGGGGGTCGTTGGTTCGAGTCCAATTGTGCCTACCAAACATCAGAAGGGGCGATCCGCAAGGGTCGCCCTTTTTGCATTCCAGCCCCCGTGGGCTACCTTCCGCGCCCCTGAAAACACTGATAGCATCCGGCCACACCTCTACAGGGACGTGGCAAGATGAAGCAGTTCGCGTTGTGCATGGCATTGGCTTTGGCTGCAGGCATGGCGCAAGCCGCTGACGACGGCGACCCGCTGCTGCAGGAAGGCAGTACGGCCACCAGCGGCGACATCCGCGGTGTGCTGCGCGCACGGTCCCAGGCGGTGCTGGCCAGCGAGTTGCCCGGCCGCGTCGTGGAAATCCCCTACGCCGAAGGGCAAGCATTCGCCAAGGGTGATGTGCTGGTGCGCTTCGACTGCAGCGCCTACCAGGCCCAGGCCAATGCCTCGGCCGCGTCGGTGCGGGCGGCGCGCGAAGAGCTGCGTAACAAACAGCAGCTGGCGGCGCTCAATTCCGTGGGGCGCTTCGAAGTGGCCCTGGCCGAGGCGCGCCAGGCGCAGGCCCAGGCCGAAGCGCAGGTGTATCAGGTGCAGGTACAGCGCTGCCAGGTGAAGGCGCCGTATGACGGCCAGGTGGTCGAACGCCGCGTCCAGGCCCACGAAAGCGTGGCCAGCGGTGCGCCGCTGCTGGAAATCGTCGACAACCGCTCCCTGGAAATTCACCTGCTGGTACCTTCGCGCTGGCTGGGCAGGCTCAAGCCCGAGCAGGCCTTCAGCTTCGTGCCCGATGAAACCGGCACGCCGATCGCTGCCGTGGTCAAGCGCCTCGGCGCGCGCATTGACGAAGGCAGCCAGACCCTCCTGTTGATTGCCAGCGTGCCGGCCAGTACCCCCGGGCTGCTGGCTGGCATGAGCGGCACCGCGCACTTTGCGGAGTCGCCATGAACGCCGTGGTGCCAGGCGCCCTGGAGCAACTGCTGGCCCACTACCTCAAGCTCGAACGCCAGGCCCGCGCCGCCACCTCGGTGCAAACCCTGGCGTTCAGCATGGTCAACGATGCCCAGCCGCTGTTCGGCTACCGCCACGCCGCGCTGCTGATCGCCGGCAAGGTGCGGGCGCTCACCGGCATCAGTGCGGTCGAGCCGAATGCGCCATTCGTGGTGTTCATCGAGCGCGCCGCATCGCACCTGGCGGCCAGTGAGCGTTTCGCCTTGCCCGGGGTGGTCCCAGCGGCCGACCTGGATCAAGCCTGCCGCGACGATTGGCAGGCGCTGTCGGCGCCCCAGGCGTTCTGGCTGCCGCTCAAAGACCGCAAGGGCGAGGTGTTTGGTGGCCTGTGGCTGGCGCGGGACATGCCCTGGAACGATGCCGAGCAGGCCTTGCTGGCGCAGCTGGGCGACTGTTATGGCCACGCCTGGCAGGCACTGCAGCCGGGCAAGCCATGGCGGCTGCGTTGGCCGGCCCGCACCCGCTGGGCAATAGCCGCGGCGCTGTTGCTGGTGCTGCTGGTGCCGGTGCGCCAGTCGGTGCTGGCGCCGGCCGAAGTGGTGCCACGCAATGGCCAGGTGGTGAGCGCGCCGCTGGACGGGGTAGTGGCCGAAATACTGGTCAAGCCGAACCAGGCCGTGCAGGCCGGCCAGTTGCTGGCGCGTTTCGATGCCACCACCTTGAAGGCCCAGGCCGACGTGGCCGAACGGACCCTCGGCGTTGCCCAGGCAGAGCTCAAGGCCAACACCCAGCGGGCATTCTCCGATGCCGACTCCAGTGCCCGCCTGGATCTGCTGGCGGCGCGGGTCGAGCAAAAGCGCGCCGAGCGTGATTATGCCCGCGACCTGCTGGCGCGCAGCGAGGTTCGCGCCGAACGCGAAGGCATTGCCGTGTTCGCTGACGCGCAGCGCTTCATCGGCAAGCCGATGCGCACCGGGGAGCGGCTGATGGACATCGCCGACCCGGCCCAGGCCGAACTGCGCATCGAGTTGCCGGTGGCCGATGCCATCGGCCTGGAGCAGGGCGCGCAGGTTGCGCTGTTTCTCGACAGCGACCCCTTGAACCGCCATGGCGCCACGCTCGAGCGCATGGCTTATCAGGCCCAGGCCACACCCGCCGGGCAACTGGCCTACCGGCTCGACGCCAGCTTCGAACAGGCGCCGCCGCGCATCGGCCTGCGCGGCACCGCCAAAGTGTTCGGCGCTCGAGCACCGCTTGCGTTGTACCTGCTGCGCAGGCCATTGGCGGCGCTGCGCCAGGCGGTCGGCCTGTGATGCTGCCGGCGCTGCGCCCTGATCTGCAGCTTTCGCCGGGCGCGCCCGGGCTCGACGGTGCGCCGCAATGGACCCTCGCCGACCCCCTGCGCGGGCGCTATTTCAAACTTGGCGCGGCGGCCATGCGCCTGTTGCGCCACTGGGCGCTGGGCGATGCGCAGCAGGTGCTGCAGGCAGCCAATGCCGAACCCGGGATGCCGGTGACGGGGCAGGCGTTGGATGAGCTGCTGCGTTTTCTGCGCGGCCATGACCTGGTCAGTGCCGTGGATGCCGAGCAACGCGCCAGCTACGCAGCCAAGGCGGCCGCTCAGCGCCAGGGCCTGTGGACGCAGGTGCTGCACAAGTACCTGTTCTTCCGCATCCCGCTGTGGCGCCCCGATGCATTTCTCAACCGCACCTGGCCCTGGCTGCAGCGCCATGGCCCCGGCCTACTGCGCTTGGGTTTGCCCAGCGTGCTGCTGCTGGGCTTGTTCCTGGTGATGCGCGACTGGGAGCGCTTTCTTGCCACCTTCCCCCATTTGCTCAGCCTCGGCGGCATGCTGGCGTTCGCGGTGGCCCTGGGCTTTGCCAAGCTCTGCCACGAGTTCGGCCATGCCTACATGGCCAAGCGCGCCGGTTGCCGGGTGCCGAGCATGGGCGTGGCATTCATGGTGCTGCTGCCCATGCTCTACACCGACGTCAGCGATGCCTGGCGGGTGCAGGACCGGCGCACACGGCTGCTGATCGGCGCCGGCGGCGTGCTGGCCGAGCTGGTGCTGGCGTGCATCGCGCTGCTGGCCTGGTCGCTGCTGCCGGACGGGGCCGGGCGCACGGCGGCTTTCATGCTCGCCAGTGCCACCTGGATCACCACGCTGGCGATCAACGTCAACCCGTTGATGCGTTTCGATGGCTACTTCCTGCTCTGCGACCTGTGGGGCGTCGATAACCTGCAGGGCCGCGGCTTCGCCCTGGGGCGCTGGCACCTGCGCGAGCTGCTGTTCGGCTATGGCGAACCGATGCCCGAGCATTGGTCGCCAACCATGCGCAGGCGCCTGTTGTGCTGGAGCTACGCCTCGTGGGTGTGGCGCGCGGTTCTGTTCTTTGGCATTGCCCTTGCGGTCTATCACCTGTTCTTCAAGGTGCTGGGCATCTTCCTGATGATGGTCGAACTGGTCTGGTTCATCGGCCTGCCGGTGTGGCGCGAATGGCAACACTGGTGGCAGCACCGCAGCAAGGCGCAGCCGCGCAAGGTATGGCTGCTGGGCGCTGGGCTGGCGGGTTTGCTGGCATTGTTGGTGGTGCCCTGGCGCAGTGGCGTGGAAGTGCCGGCGATGCTCGAGGCTGCGCGGGTGAGCGCGCTGCATGCACCGGCTGCGGCGCAGGTGCGCGAAGTGCGGGTGAAAGATGGCGAGCAGGTCGCGCAGAACCAGGTGCTGGTGGTGCTCGAGTCGCCAGACCTGGCCTCTCGGATGAGCATCACCCGCCGCGAGATCGACATCCTGCAACTGCAGCTGCGCCGGCAGGCGGGGCGCAGCGCCACCGCGGCAGACACCGGCATCCTCGAGCAGCGCCTGGCCGAAGCCGTGGCCGAGTACCGCGGCCTGGCTGCCCAGCGCGAGCGCCTGAACCTGCGCGCGCCGCATGCGGGCACGGTGCGCGACCTTGCGCACAACCTCGCACCTGGCCGCTGGGTCGGGGTCGATCTGCCGCTGGCCGAGGTGGCCGAACGAGGCTTGCGCCTGCGTGGCTACCTGGCCGAAGCGGACTTGTGGCGGGTGGCGCCGGGGGCAGCCGGGCACTTCGTGGCGGATGACGTACTGCGAGGTTCGCTGGCCGTGACGCTGGCCGACATCGACACCGCAGGTGCCCCTTATATCGACCAGGAAGCCCTGGTTTCCGAGCACAAAGGCCCGATCGCCGTGCGCCGTGATGACGAAAAGCGGGCGCAGCCACTGGAGGCGCAATACGGCGCGCGCTTCGCCCTCGAAAAAGGCGCCCCCGAGCAGGTTTCGCACCCGCTGCGGGGTGTGGTGGTGCTGGAGGGCGAGGGGATGTCGCTTTTAGGATCTGCCTGGCGACGAATAGCCGCTTTAGGCGTACGGGAAAGTGGATTTTAGTAGTGAGAGTGTCAGACAATTGAACTAGGCTGCTATCAATTTGCCATGCCTCACGCGCTGACGTCCGTCACGCCACAAGTTTGCCCACAGGCTGCTGTAAACAGGGAAGTTTGCACCGATGTCGAACTGCGCTGTGACCCTCCGTGCCCTGCAAACGGGCGACATGCCCTTTATCGAGCAACTGTATGCCACCAGCCGTGCGCAGGAGATGGCCCATAGCGGCTGGCCGGCGGAGCAGGTCGCTGCTTTCTTGAGCATGCAGTTCAACGCGCAGCACACCTATTACCAGGCGCATTTCGCCCGCGCCGAGTTTCTCATCATCGAGCACCAAGGCCTGCGTATCGGCCGCCTCTATCGCCACTTCGGCGAAACCTGCGCCCTGTTGATCGACATCGCCCTCATTCCAGCGTTCCAGAAACGCGGCATCGGCTCTGCGTTGCTCGAAGACTTGCAGCGCCAGGCCGATGAACGTGAATTGCCAATCGAACTTTCCGTTGAGCCCTACAACCCGGCGCTGCAGCTGTATCAGCGCTTTGGTTTCAAAGTGATCAACCAGGCCGGGGTATACCTGCGCATGCGCAGGGAAGCCCCGAATCACCCTCGCAGGATGGCGCAATGAGCGAACCAATCGATTTCCAGATGCCCACTTTCGCACTGCTGGAGCAGGCACCGGCGGACGCCTTCACGCTGCAGGTCTCCCCGCAACAGCAGGTTCAGGTGACCCGCACGGCCATTCGCACAAGTGCGGCAATGAGCGATGAATACGAGTGTTACGCCGTCATTTTCGCATTGCCCGAAGGGTTGCACCTGCCTCAGGCGGTGTTTCGGCTCGGCGGCCCGGGCGGTCAGCACTGGCTGCTGCTGATGACCCCGGTAATGCCTGAGGAAGATGGTCGCCCAGCCCTGGAAGCGGTGATTCACCGCAAGCGCGAAGCTGCCTGAGGCGCTGTTGCAGATCCGCCACCGGCTGAAAGATTCCAACCCCAGCAACAAAGGACGTGTTCGAATGAGTGACGCATACGTTGGTGAAATCAGGATATTCGCTGGCAACTACGCGCCCGTGGGCTGGTTGATGTGCCAGGGGCAAGCGCTGTCGATCTCGCAATACCAGTTGCTGTTCTCGATCATCGGTACCACTTACGGTGGCAACGGCGTCTCCACGTTCCAACTGCCGCATTTCGGTGGTCGTATGCCGGTCGGGCAAGGCCAGGCGCCGGGCGTCGGCAGTTTCTACGAGCTGGGTGAGTTCGGTGGCCAGGAAACGGTCTCGGTACTGGCCAGCAACATGCCGGCGCATACCCACACGCTCGGTGCCACCAGCAAGCCGGGCACGACCAACGTGCCTGGGCCGGACACCTACCTGGCGGCGGTTACCGATTCGGCGGGTTCGCCGGTCAATATCTACGGCGAGGTCAACAACCCTGCCACGCCGCTGAACACAAGCCTGGCCCCCACGACGCTTTCCGCCACCGGCGGTGCGACGCCGATCGCGTTGCGCAATCCCTATCTGGCTCTTTCATTCATCATTTGCGCCGAGGGCTACTACCCACCTCATCAGTGAACTCGACCGACCCGCACATCTTCAACTACGCGCATATACAGGAAGTGTTCGATGAGTGAGCCCTACGTCGGCGAAATCAAGATGTTCGCCAGCACCTACGCACCCTATGGCTACGCCTTCTGCCAAGGGGACATTTTGCAGGTTAGCCAGAATCCGGCGCTGGCTGCCGTTCTCGGCCGCACGTTCGGCGGCGATGGCCTCGCCACGTTCGGCCTGCCAGACCTGAGAGGGCGCGGCCCGATAGGTCAAGGACAGAGTGGCGCAACCTCCAACTTCGCCTTCGCCAATGCGGGTGGCGCCGAGACCGTCCAACTGTCCAGCAACAGCATGCCCTCGCATAACCACCCGCTAAACGGGTCGTTGTCCGCAGGCGTTACCAACGTGCCTTCGCCGCGCGCGGTGCTGGCGTCCGCCACCGATGCTGCGGGGACGCCGCTGAACTTCTATGGCGACGCCACCACGGCAATGAATGTCAGCATGCAGGGGGAGTCGGTCAGCGTGGTCGGCGGAGTGCAACCCATTTCCTTGCGAAACCCTTACATGCCCATCTCTTTCATCATCGCCCTGACTGGCGAATGGCCTACCAAACCGTGATCCACATTCACGCAAGGCTGAGCCACCCCCCCCATTACGCAAGGAAGGAAGCGTCCGATGAGTGAGCCCTTTATCGCAGAAATCAAGATGTTCGCTGGCAACTTCGCACCCCGGGGCTATGCCCTGTGCCAAGGCCAGCTGATGCTGGTACGCCAGAACCAGGCGCTGTACGCACTGCTTGGCAACCTCTATGGCGGAACAGCGCCCGACACCTTCGCCTTGCCCCACTTCGGCGGGGTCACACCGATCGGCCAGGGTCAGTTCCCGAACACTGGAGCGATTTATACCGTCGGCAAGGGCGGGGGGGCCGAAGCCGTCACCCTGACCAACAACAACCTGCCGCAGCACACTCACCAGATGGGGGCCACCGACCAGAAAGGTGTAGCCAGCCAGCCAACCAACGTGGCTCATCTGGCTGCAGCCGAGGACAGTGCCGGTACGCCATTGAACATCTACGGGCAACGCAGTAATCCGGCGACGCCCATGGACACTTCGCTGGCGCCCCAGGCGATCGGCAACAGTGGTAGTTCGGTGCCGCTTTCGGTGCGCAACCCGTACCTGGCTGTCAATTTCATCATCGCCGTGTCCGGGATCTACCCAAGCCGCGGCTGACGTGCCGGGCGAGGGGGCCAGGGCCCCCGAATGGCCATGACTGGCGGTGCCCGTGAGGGCGCCGTCCTTTTTAAAGGCCGCTTCGCATGGCCATGTGAAGGGGTTCAATACCAGGAGGTGCTGCATGAAGCTCATCGAACGTTTTTCGCGCAAACCAGCCCCACAGCAGCCCGTGCCCGCACCCGGCGCCGCGCCGCTGTTGATGGCGCTCGAACCGCGGATCATGTTCGATGCGTCGGTGGCCGTGGTTGCCCAGGATGCGGCGGCGCAGACCGGCGCCGATGCGGCCAAGGACAGCGCCCCCAGCCAGGACGCCAGCCAGCCCCCGGCCGCGACCGCCGACGCCACCGGCCAACCCGATGCCCAGCGCCAGGAAGTGGTGTTCATCGACGGCAATGTCAGCAACCTCGAGCAGCTGCTGTCGGGGCTGTCCGGCAAGCCCGAAGTGGTCATCCTCGACCCGAACAAGGACGGCCTGCAGCAGATGGCCGACTACCTCAAGGGCCGCGAAGGGCTCGATGCCATCCATCTGCTGTCGCATGGCGCCGATGGCACGGTGCAGATGGGCAATGTCTGGCTCAACAGCGGCAACCTTGCCGAGCACAGCGCCGCGCTGGAGAGCGTCGGCGCCGCACTGAAAGCCGATGGCGACTTGATGCTGTACGGCTGCAAGGTGGGCGAGAACAGCAAGGGCCAGGCTTTGCTCGATGGCCTGGCCGCCATCACCGGTGCCGATGTCGCAGCGTCCACGGACGATACCGGCGCCGCCGCCCTGGGTGGCAACTGGACGCTGGAGCGCGTCAGCGGCTCGATTGAAACCACCCCGCTGGGCGCTGAGCTGGGTGGTTATGAAAACCTGTTGGCCGCCAGCTATACCACAGGCTCAGGCCAGACCCTGCCCGCGAACGCGCTGGCGCGTTATGTGATCGGCGATTTCAACAACGATGGCATCGACGACATCCTGTTCCAGCCTGGCACCAACGGCACGGCCTGGCAGCTCGCGCTGGGCAGCAACAGTGGGGTGTTCACCTATTACGCGGCCAGCGATGCGCAGTACTCACCGTTTTCCAATGTCGGCCTGATCGACGCTGCGGGCAACGGTACCAACTACTACGCCGCCGACTTCGACAATGACGGCGACACCGACCTGCTCGGGGTGGCCGTGAGCGGGGGCTCGGCTTACCTGTACCGCTATGACACCAGTACCGGCAAGTACACCCGCGAAAACGCCAGCGGCTTTACCGATGCGCAGTTAGGCGTGCGCCTGGTGGTCGGCGACTTCAATGGCGACGGCGCCGCCGACATCCTTTACACACCCGGTACGGCCAACGTCTGGCGTTATGCGCAGAACAACGGCAACGGCACTTTCACGACCCTGGACCAGGGGCTCAGCCCTTTTGCCAACGTTAGCCTGATCGCCATTACCACCTACAACTACCGGGTGGTGGATTTCGATGGTGATGGCGACCTCGACGTCTTCGCCTTCAGCAACAACAGCACCGGTTTCTTGTACCGCAACGATGCCGGCGTGTTCTCTTCCGCGCCCACCGTAGGCTTACCCTCGGTGCCGCTTGCCGCCAGGGCGGTCATCGGCGACTTCGATGGCGATGGCGATGCCGACATCCTCTACCAGATGGCCGACCTCGGTGCCTGGAAGTACGCCAGCCAGAACGCCGACGGCTCGTTCACTGCAGCGGTCGACCTGATCAACTCGCCTTTCGGCGTTGCCAGCCTGCCCAACATGGGCTTTCAGAACGTGAGGGTCGGCGACTTCGACGGTGACGGCGACAAGGATGTAATCGGTAGCGTGGCCGCCAGCAGCGCCATGGTCTATTACCAGAGCGGGGGCTTGCCCAAGCTGGTCAGTGCCACGCCAGCCGACGACAGCTTGAACGTATCAACCTCGGCCAACATCACCTTGACCTTCAGCGAAAGCGTGACCCTTGGCAGCGGCTTCATCTACATCGTGCGGCTGCGTGACGGTGCCGTGGTGCAGAGCATCGCCGCCGGCAGTTCTGCGCTGAGCGGATCCGGCACGACCTGGATCATCGACCCTCCGGCCGACCTGGCCCAGGGCACCGAGTACGCGATCCGCATCGACGGCAAAGCGTTCGTCAATGCCGACGGCAAGGCGTTCGGCGGCATCCTCAACAACTCGGCACTGAATTTCACCACGGTCATCGCCCAGCCACCGGTGATCGGCAATCTCAATGGCGATAGCGTCACCCATATCGAAGGCGCCCCGGTAACGCTGATCGATGCGGGCGGCAATGCCATCGTCAGCGATGCCGACAGCGCCAACTTCAACGGTGGCAACGTCACCGTGCGCATCAGCAGCAACAATGTCGCCAGCGAGGACGTGTTGTGGATCACCCATACCGGCAGCGGCGTCGGGCAGATCGGCATCAGCGGCAACAGCGTCAGCTATGGCGGCGTGCTGATCGGCCTGTTCACCGGCGGTAGCCTGGGCAATCCCTTGGTCATCAGCCTCAACGGCGCCGCGACCCCGGCCGCCGTGAGCGCGTTGCTGCACAACCTGGCCTACCGCAACGCCGGCAACGGCGACATCAGCACCGTTACGCGCACGGTGCAGGTCACCGTCAATGACGGGACAGGCAGCACCAGCAACGTGGCTTCGGTGACGTTGAACGTCAGCGCAGTCAACGATGCCCCTGTCGTGAACACCATCGGCACTTCGCCGGCCTACACCGAAGACGGCGCTGCCGTGCAGCTGTTCAGCGGCACATCGATCAGTACCGTCGAGGCCGGGCAGACCATCGTCGGGATGGTCTTCACAGTCAGCAACCTCGGCAACGGCGCCGCCGAGAAGCTGGTCATCGATGGCTCCGATGTGAGCCTGGTCGGTAACAACAGCGTGTTCACCAGCGGCAATGGCATGACGGTCACCGTCACCGTCAGCGGCAGTACCGCCACCGTCACCCTGACCCATACCGGGCTTGCCGCGGCCACGGCGCAGAGCATCGTCAACAGCATCGCCTATCGCAACGACAGCCAGGGGCCGTCCGGTTCGGCGCGGGTGGTAACGCTGGAAAGCGTGCGCGACAGCGGCGGCACTGCCAACGGCGGCCTCGATACGCGCTTGGTCAACGTGTCCAGCACGGTGTCGGTGGTCGCGGTCAACGATGCGCCGACGCTCAGTGGCGGCCCCTTCGTGATGGCCAGCACCAACGAAGATACGGTCACCGGCGGCAACCTGGTGAGCGCCATCCTCGGCAGCGTCGGCTACAGCGACGTGGACCCGGGTGCCCTGGCCGGTATCGCGATCACCGCCACCAGCGGCCGCGGCATCTGGCAGTATTCCACCGATGGCATCAGCTGGAGCAACTTCGGCTCGGTTTCGTCGAGCAGCGCACTGTTGCTGACCGCCAGCACCCAGGTGCGCTACATCCCCGACGGCGCCAACGGCGAGAACGTCGGCTTCACCTTCCGCGCCTGGGACCGTACCACCGGCACGGCCTCGATCACCGGCAGCCGCGGCCTGGCCGATAGCACCAGCAATGGCGGCAGCACGGCGTTCTCCTCGGGTACCGCCCAGGCCACCCTGGTGGTGTCCTCGGTCAACGATGCACCCTTGCTGAACCCGCAATCGCCGGCCCTGACGGGCTTGATCGATACCGCCACCAACAACGCGGGTGACCCGGTCAGTGCCCTGGTCGGTGGCGTCACCGATGTCGATAGCGGCGCGCTGAAAGGGGTTGCCATCACCGGCCTGACCACCACCCATGGCGTGTGGCAATTCAGTACCGACAGCGGTACCACGTGGCTCGACATCGGCGTGGTATCGGACCGCGCCGCATTGATCCTGCGTTCATCCGATCGGGTGCGCTTCGTCCCGGACGGCTTCCATGGCGAAACCGCCACCCTCACCTACAAGGCCTGGGACCAGAGCAACGGCACCGCCGGCCTGCAGGGCGTCAAGCTCGACACCAGCACCTCGGGCGGCACTTCGGCCTTTTCCACCTCGACCGACACCGCCAGCGTGGTGGTCACCGCGGTCAACGAGGCGCCGACGCTCGCTGGCAGCGGCGGCAGCGTGGCCTGGACGGAAGGCAACAACACCACCTCGGTGCCCGTGGTCATCGACAATGGCATCACCATCACCGACCCGGATGGCCCAGGCATTGCCTCGGCCACCGTGCGCATCTCGGCCAATTACAGCACCGGCCAAGACTACCTGGCGCTGGTCAACAACCCGGCGACCATGGGCAATATCAGTGCCTCCTGGGATGCCGCCAGCGGCACCCTGACGCTGACCTCCGCCGGCAACCAGGCGACCCTGGCGCAGTTCCAGGCGGCCTTGCGGGCGGTCACTTTCAGCAATCTGTCGGACGCCCCAGCTACCCAGACGCGCACCGTGGAGTTCAAGGTCAATGACGGCGGCCTGGACTCTTCCGCGGTCACCCGCAGCATTACCCTCACCGCCGTGGATGACGCGCCGGTGATCAGTGCGCCGACGACAATCCTGGTGGTCGAAGATACCGCTTCGGTGATCAACCAGATCAGTGTCAGTGATGCTGATTCCGCCAGCGGCACGGTGACCCTGAGCGTCCTGTCGGGCAGCCTGGGTGCCACCAGCGGCGCCGGTGTGACAGTGGGCGGTAACACCATGACACTGACCTTGACCGGCACGCTTTCAGCCATCAACGCCTTCATCGCCAGCAACCGGGTGACCTATATCGCGGCGGCCAATGCCAACGGTGACGTCACCCTGACCATCACGGCCAATACTGGCAGCATCAGCAATGACAGCAGGGCCATGACCCTCACGATCATCCCGGTGAACGACACGCCCGTGGTCACTGTGCCGGGGAGCATTACCGTGACCGAGGACGTGCCCGGCGCCATCACCGGTGTCAGCTTCAGCGACGTCGACGCCGGCAGTGGCAGCGTGACCGCGACCTTCTCGGTGCCCAGCGGCACCCTGAGCGCGGTGGGTGGACAGGGCGTGGTGGTCGGCGGCGACGGCACCGACCGCCTGACGCTCACCGGCACCCTGGCCGATATCAACGCCTTCATCGCTGGCAACAACCTGAGCTACCGGACCGCACTGAACGCTACCAACAGCGTGACCCTGACGGTGACCATCAACGACAACGGCAACACCGGTGGCAGCCCGCTGACCGACACCAAGACCGTGACCATCAGCGTCAATGCGGTCAACGATGCGCCGGTCAACAGCGTGCCGAGTGCCCAGACTGTCGCGCAGAACGGTTCTGTGGCGTTCAACGATGGCAATGGCAACGCCATTTCCATCAGCGATGTGGATGCCGGCAGCAGCCTGATGACCGTGACCCTGAGCACGGTGAACGGCACCATGAACCTGGCCAATACCAGCGGCGTGACCCTGTTGATCGGCACTGGCCTCAACAACGCCGTCATTCGCATCCAGGGCTCACAGGCCAACCTCAACGCCGCGCTGCAGAGCCTGGTTTTCACGCCTACCAGCGGGTACCAGGGCCCCGCCCAGCTGATCATCCAAACCAACGACCAGGGCAATACCGGCAGCGGTGGGGCGTGGAACACCGTCGGCACCATCATGATCAATGTGGTGCCGGTGAACCCCAAAGTGACCGATGTTTCCGCCCAGGGCCTGGACCGCACCGTGAAGATCGGTGACGAGGTGCTGGTGAACGTTGTATTCGACCAGGCGGTGTTCGTCGACGCCAGTGGCGGCACGCCGAGCCTGCTGCTGGAAACCGGCCTGGTCGACCGCAACGCGGTCTACCTGAGCGGTTCGGGCAGCAATACCCTGGTGTTCAAGTACACCGTGCAGGCCGGTGACCTCAGCGCCGACCTGGACTTCCAGAGCACGGCGGCCTTGCAGCTCAACGGCGGGGCACTGGCCAACGCCACCCACGACCTGGCGATCCTGACGCTGCCGACCGTGGGTGGCGCGGACTCGCTGGGCGGGCGCAGCAATATCGTGGTCGATGGCGTGGTGCCGGTGGTGGCCAGCGTCAGCGCGCCGGCAGACGGCACTTACATCCCCGGCCAGAACCTCGACTTCACCGTCAACTTCAGTGAGCGCGTGGTGGTCGACAGCAGCGGCGGCGTGCCGCGCATCGCCGTCACCCTGGACACCGGCGGCACGGTGTACGCCCAGTACGTGTCCGGCTCCGGCAGCAGCGCGCTGGTGTTCCGCCTGACGGCGGCCAGCGGCCAGCTGGACAGCAACGGCGTCACCCTGGGCGGCTCGGTGCAGCTCAACGGCGGCAGCATCCGCGATGCGGCCGGCAATGACACCCAAGTCACCCTCAACAGTGTTGCCAGCACTGCCAACGTCAATATCGACGGCGTGGTGCCAGCGGTGGTCAGCGTGGCCATCCCGAGCGATGGCAGCTACAAGGCGGGCGACGTCCTGACCTTCACCGTCAATGCCAGCGAAGCCCTGCAGACCGGCGCGCTGGCGCCGCGCCTGGTGCTCAACGTGGGTGGCGCGACCCGCTATGCCACGTATGTCTCCGGCAATGGCAGCGCGGCGCTGGTGTTCCAGTACACCGTGCAGGCCGGCGACAACGACGCCGACGGCATCGCGGTCAGCAGCCTGGACCTGCGCGGTGAGCAGCTCACCGACCTGGCCGGCAACGACATGAACCTGGCCCTCAACGGCATGGGCAGCACCGCGGGCATCCTGGTCGACACCACAGTGCCGGCCGCCAGCAGTATCGTGCGTGTCGACGCCTCGCCGAGCAACAGCGGCTCGGTCAGCTTCACGGTGACCTTCAGCGAGGACGTCAGCGGCGTCGATGCCAGTGATTTCAGCCTGGTATTGAGTGGCAGCGCCACAGGCAGCATCAGCAGCGTCACCGCCGTGGACGGCCACACCTACACGGTGCTGGTGAGTGGGCTGAGCGGTGTTGGCAGCCTGCGCCTGGACCTGAACAGCAGTGCCACCGGCATCGCCGATGCGGCGGGCAACCTGCTTGCCGGTGGCCTGGCCGGGGCCAGCTACAGCATCGACCGGGTAGCGCCGAGCGTCACCCACGTCGATGTGCCGGCCAACGGCAGCTATGTGGCCGGGCAAAACCTGGACTTCACCGTGCACTTCGACGAAGCGGTGCAACTGGACACCAGCGGCGGCACCCCGCGCCTGGAAATCACCCTGGACAATGGCGCCAAGGCCTATGCCAGCTACCTGTCCGGCGCCGGCAGTAATGCCCTGGTATTCCGCCTGACCGTCACCAGCGGCCAGATGGACAGCGATGGCATCAGCGTCGCCAGCAACCTGCAGCTCAACGGCGCCACCTTGCGCGACGCGGTCGGCAACCCGGGCAACCTGGCCCTCAATGGCGTCGGCAGCACCAGTGGCGTATTGATCGACGCCGTAGTGCCGCTGGTTGGTTCGGTAAGTGTGCCGGCCGACGGCAACTATAAAGCAGGCGATGTGCTGAGCTTCACCGTCCACACCAGCGAAGGCGTGGTGGTTGACAGCACCACCGGCACGCCGCGCCTGTTGCTCGATATCGGCGGCGTGCAGCGCTATGCCGCCTATGTTTCAGGTGCTGCCAGCGGTGCGCTGGTGTTCCAGTACATCGTGCAGGGCGGGGACAACACGGCCAGCGGACTGGGCGTAGGCAACACCCTGGACCTCAATGGCGGCAGCGTGCGCGACCCTGCAGGCAACCCGCTGGGCCTGCAACTCAACGGCCTGGGCAGCACCGCCAACGTGCTGATCGACACCGTGTTGCCGACCCCGGCGCAGATCAGCCGGGCCGACGCGACCCCAAGCAACAGTGCTTCGGTCAGCTACAACGTGACCTTCAGCGAGGATGTCAGCGGTGTCGATGCCAGCGACTTCAGCCTGGTGTTCGGCGGTGACGCCACCGGCAGCATCGAAAGCGTCACGGCGGTGGACGGGCGCACCTATGTGGTCAAGGTCAGCAACCTGAGCGGCACCGGCAGCTTGCGCCTGGACCTCAACGCCAGCGGCACCGGCATTGCCGATGCGGCGGGCAACCTGCTTGCCGGTGGCCTGGCCGGGGCTAGCTACAGCATCGACCGGGTAGCGCCGAGCGTCACCCACGTCGATGTGCCGGCCAACGGCAGCTACGTGGCCGGGCAAAACCTGGACTTCACCGTGCACTTCGACGAAGCGGTGCAATTGGACACCAGCGGCGGCACCCCGCGCCTGGAAATCACCCTGGATAATGGCGCCAAAGCCTATGCCAGCTACCTGTCCGGCGCCGGCAGTAATGCCCTGGTATTCCGCCTGACCGTCACCAGCGGCCAGATGGACAGCGATGGCATCAGCGTCGCCAATAATCTCCAGCTCAACGGCGCCACCTTGCGCGACGCGGTCGGCAATTCGGGCAACCTGGCCCTCAATGGCGTCGGCAGCACCAGTGGCGTATTGATCGACGCCGTAGTGCCGCTGGTTGGTTCGGTAAGTGTGCCGGCCGACGGCAACTATAAAGCAGGCGATGTGCTGAGCTTCACCGTCCACACCAGCGAAGGCGTGGTGGTTGACACCACCACCGGCACGCCGCGCCTGTTGCTCGATATCGGCGGCGTGCAGCGGTATGCCGCCTATGTTTCAGGTGCTGCCAGCGGTGCGCTGGTGTTCCAGTACATCGTGCAGGGCGGCGACAACACGGCCAGCGGACTGGGCGTAGGCAACACCCTGGACCTCAATGGTGGCAGCGTGCGCGACCCTGCAGGCAACCCGCTGGGCCTGCAACTCAACGGCCTGGGCAGCACCGCCAACGTGCTGATCGACACCGTGTTGCCGACCCCGGCGCAGATCAGCCGGGCCGACGCGACCCCAAGCAACAGTGCTTCGGTCAGCTACAACGTGACCTTCAGCGAGGATGTCAGTGGTGTCGATGCCAGCGACTTCAGCCTGGTGTTCGGCGGTGACGCCGCCGGCAGCATCGAAAGCGTCACGGCGGTGGACGGGCGCACCTATGTGGTCAAGGTCAGCAACCTGAGCGGCACCGGCAGCTTGCGCCTGGACCTCAACGCCAGCGGCACCGGCATCGCCGATGCGGCGGGCAACCTGCTTGCCGGTGGCCTGGCCGGGGCCAGCTACAGCATCGACCGGGTAGCGCCGAGCGTCACCCACGTCGATGTGCCGGCCAACGGCAGCTACGTGGCCGGGCAAAACCTGGACTTCACCGTGCACTTCGACGAAGCGGTGCAATTGGACACCAGCGGCGGCACCCCGCGCCTGGAAATCACCCTGGATAATGGCGCCAAAGCCTATGCCAGCTACCTGTCCGGCGCCGGCAGTAATGCCCTGGTATTCCGCCTGACCGTCACCAGCGGCCAGATGGACAGCAATGGCATCAGCGTCGCCAGCAGTCTCCAGCTCAACGGCGCCACCTTGCGTGACAGTGTCGGCAACGATGCTCTCATTGCACTCAATGGGGTGGGCGACACACGCCAGGTGCTGGTCGATGCCATCGTGCCGCAGGTGTCCAGCGTCGAGCTCCCAGCGCCGGGCGCCTACAACGCGGGCGATGTACTGCGCTTCACGGTCGCAGCCAGCGAGAAGGTCATCGTCGACACCACTACCGGTACGCCGCGCCTGGTCCTGAACATCGGCGGCGTTACCCGCTACGCCGCCTTTGTCTCCGGCAGCGGCAGCGACACCCTGGTGTTCGAGTACACCGTCGAACCCGGCAACAACAGCAACGGTGTCACCCTGGGCGCCAACCTCGAGCTCAATGGCGGCACCTTGCGCGATGCCGCAGGCAACGACATGGCGTTGGCTCTGGGTTTGCCCGCAGGCGACAGCGGCATCGTCATCGATACCGTAGCGCCCCGGGCCAGCCTGATCGCCAATGTCGACGTGACCCCGACCAATGCTGGCGCCGTGCGCTACACCGTGACCTTCGACGAGGGCGTCAGCGGCGTCGATGCTGCGGACTTCAGCCTGGTGTTCAGCGGGTCGGCCAGTGGCCGTATTGCCTCGGTGGTGCAGCTTGACGGGTGCACCTACAGCGTCCTCGTCGACAACCTGTCAGGCGCCGGCGACGTGCGCCTGGACCTCAATGCCAGCGCCACCGGCATCGTCGACGTGGCGGGCAACCCGCTTGCCGGCGGCCTGCAGGGCAGCAGCTACAGCATCGACCGCACCGCGCCTGCGGTCACCAGCGTCACGGTGCCGGCCAATGGCACCTATGTGGCCGGGCAGGTGCTGGATTTCACCGTCAACACCGATGAAGCGGTGCTGGTGGACAGTGGCGATGGCAACCCTCGGCTGGCCATCACCCTGGACAATGGCCGGGTGGTGTATGCCGACTACCTGTCCGGCTCGGGCAGTACTGCCCTGGTGTTCCGCCTCGCCGTCACCAGCGGCATGTCCGGCAACAGCACCTTTGCCGTGGGCGCGGCCATCGACCTCAATGGCGGCACCCTGCGCGATGCGCGCGGCAACGACGCCAACACCAGCCTCAACCAGGTCGGCGACACCGCCGCCATTCAGGTCGACGCCCAGGCGCCACGGCCGAGCAGCATCGTGGTCGATGGCCCGGTGCTGCCAACCGATCGCACCTTGAGTTTCACCCTCCGCTTCGACGAGGCGGTCAGTGGTGTGGACGCCGGCGATTTCTCGGTGCTGGGCACCGGCAGTGCCAGCGCCGTGGTGCAGTCGGTGCAGCGGATCGATGCACAGACGTACCGCGTGGTGGTCGGCGACCTGCGCGGGCAGGGGAGCCTGGCCTTGAGCCTGAACGCCCTGGGCAGCGGTATTCAGGACCAGGCCGGCAACCTGTTGGCGGCATCCCTGCTGGGGCAGGCCCAGGCCATCGCCACCCAGGATGTCGGCGACCTGCAGTACCGGCTCGACCCGCCGGCAACTGGCGGTATCGCGCAGATCCAGCCATTGGGCCTGCAGTCGCCTGTTGTACCAACGGCCGACAGCGTTTCGCCATTGGCAGCGCCAGCCTTGTTCGAAGTGCGCACGGTGGGCGGCGATTTGCAGCCACTGGGCACCATCTTCCTTGGCCAGGCCGGCAGCGCGCCAAGCTTCATCGCCCAGGTGTTCGCCAGCAGCGCTGCCGGCATCGGCGGGCAGGGCGGCTTCCTCGGCTTTGGCGGCGGCGATGGCGGTGTGTTCGCCAGCAGCACCTTTGCCACCCTCTTCAGCCGCGAGGTGCCAGGTGTCAGCGAGATGAACGTGTTCAACGGCAGCCAGTGGCGCCAGAGCGAACTCAACCAAGGGCTGCGCGGGGTGTTCGGTGCGCCGACGCTCGGCCAGCAACTGCAACGGATAAACGACGCCGACCAGCGCCAGGTGCGCGAAATGGCCCAGGCGTTGGCTCAGCCGACACAGATCGGTACTTCGGCATGACTCTCAGCACACACTTACGCGATCAGGCCGCAGGGGGCGGCGCAAGGATGAAGAAAAGCCAGAAACTGTTCGGTGCCAGCTTGCTGGCGCTGGCCATCAGCGGTTGTGCTGTCACCAGCCAGCCCATCGACCGCAGCGCCAGCGAGCAACGCGCCCGCACCGACCTGGCCAGCATGTTCAAGGACCAGGAACCGCTCAACGGCCCATTGACCCTGCACCAGGCCATGGCCCGTGCGGTGAAGTACAACCTCGAGGCGCGCCTGAAGGTGATGGAGGAGGCCCTGTCCAAGCGGCAGGTGGAGCTGGCGCAGTTCGACATGCTGCCGCGCATGGCCGTGGAAGCCGGCTATGCCGGGCGTGACAACGTCAGCGCCTCCAGCAGCCAGAGCGTGCGCACCGGTACCCAGTCCCTGGAACCGTCGACCTCCCAGGACCGCGACCGCGATGTGGCCGACCTGACCATGGTGTGGAACGTGCTGGACTTCGGTGTCAGCTATGTCAGCGCCAAGCAGCAGGCCGACCAACGCCTGATTCTTGAAGAGCGCAAGCGCAAGGTCATCCATACCATCACCCAGGATGTGCGCTCTGCCTATTGGCGGGCGGTGGCGGCGCAGCGCTTGCTGACCCGCATCGACAACCTCATGGTGCGCATCCACCAGGCCCGCGACAACAGCCAGCGCATGGCCACCGAGCGGGTCGGCGACCCGGTGCAGTCACTGAGCTACCAGCGTGCGCTGATCGAGGCCACGCGCCAGCTGGAAGAGCAGCGCCGCGCGCTGTCGCTGGCCAAGACCGAACTGGCGGCGTTGATCAACCTGCCGCTGAACACCGACTTCAACCTGGCCCCGGAGGAGGGCTATGTGGTGCCCGAATTCAAGGGCAACCTCGCCGAGCTCGAACAGCAGGCCCTGGCCAGCCGGCCCGAACTGCGCGAGCAGGACTACCAGGCGCGCATCAGCGCGGCAGAAACCCGCAAGGCCATGCTGCGGCTGTTGCCGGGGCTGGAGTTTTCTGCTGGCGGGCACTACGACAGCAACTCGTTCCTGGTCAACCAGAGCTGGGCCGACTATGGCGTGAAGGTGACCTGGAACCTGTTCAACGTGCTGTCCGGGCCTGCGGCGATCAAGGTGGCCGAGGCGGGCGAAGAAGTGGCGGCGGCCCGTCGCCAGGCGATGTCGATGGCGGTGCTGGCCCAGCTGTACGTGGCCAACGCCAACTACAACGAGGCGGTGCGCCAGTTCCGTACCAGTGAAGAGCTGGCCGAACTCGACGGGCAGATCGCCGAGCAGCTGCGCAACCGCTACCAGACCCAGAACATTGGCGAGTTGGAGCTGATCCAGGGCGAGCTGAACAACCTGCAGACGCAGCTCAAGCGCGACCTGTCCTACGCCGAGGTACGCAACGCTTACGCGCAGTTGTATGTGAGCGCCGGCACCGACCTGCTACCGGACAGCTTGCCAGACCGCAACCTGCAGACCATTGCCTCGGCCTTGCAGGCCAGCGAGGCCAACTGGAACCGTTGAGGCCGCAAAGTTTTTGATTTTTTTGAAAAAAACGCTTTACAGGTAAGGGCTTGGTGTCTAATATGCGCCCCACACGACAGGCACATAGCTCAGTTGGTTAGAGCACCACCTTGACATGGTGGGGGTCGTTGGTTCGAGTCCAATTGTGCCTACCAAACATCAGAAGGGGCGATCCGCAAGGGTCGCCCTTTTTGCATGCGCGCGAAAAAAGCTCTGTTGCAAGGTGTAACGTATGGTCGCGGTCCGGGTCAGGGGTCGCCATGCTAGAATCCGCGCCTTCGAATCTGGAGGTACACGCGTGCGCAAACTGGCAGTGGTAATGGCAGTGCTGGCCCTGGCGGGCTGTGAAAACGAGGTGGAAGGCGTGCACAAGCAGGTCGCCGAGCACCTGAACAACCCCAAGACCGCCAAGTTCGGCAACGTGCGAATCGACACCAAAGGCACCATCTGCGGCCAGGTGCGCGGCAAGGACGATGCCGGGCAGTACGAAGCCTACCGCAGCTACGTAGCCATCAAGGGTGCCGATGGCCAGTACCAGATCATCGTCGACGACACCGGCAACAACCTGCGCATCCGCGAGATGTGCGGCGGCGCCGACCTGCAGCGCCGCGCCGAAGCCCTGGCCGACCAGCCGGCACCAGAAGGCTGGGACGTGGAAGTGATCCAGGGCGCGAACATGGGCGCACTGAGCGACATGACCGCGCGCCTGATCGAGAAGGGCATCCCGTCTTCGGTCGAATACCGTGAAGGCAAGCCGGTGGTGCTGATGGGGCCGTTCCCGAGCCGCGAAGAGGCCGAGGCGCGCAAGGCCGAGGTCATGGCCAAGCTCGGCACCGACTCGGTGGTGATCCAGCACGGCGCCCAACGCTGACGCCAAAAGCTCGGCGCAGGCGCCCTGTCATCTGCCTTCCAGGCCGGCTATGCTTGCCTTGGGAGATGGCTGAACGGGGAGGGGCTCATGTCTACACTGGAGCGGGCCATCGTTGTGGCCGCCAGAGCGCATGAAGGGCAATACGACAAGGGTGGGGCGGCGTATATCCTCCACCCCTTGCGGGTGATGATGCGGGTGTCCACGCCCGAGCAACGCATCGTCGCCGTGCTGCACGATGTCATCGAAGACACTTCGCTTACACTGTCCGACCTTGCGCGCGAGGGCTTCGCGCTGAAGATTCTCGCTGCCTTGCTGGCCCTGAGCCGGCGCCAGGGCGAGAGCTACGAGGATTTCGTGGTGCGCCTGGGCGTCGACCCGCTGGCCCGCACCGTGAAGCTGGCAGACCTTGCAGACAACAGCGACCTCTCGCGCATCGCCTGCCCCGGCCCTGCCGACCTGGCGCGCCTGGCCCGCTACCGCGAAGCCAGCGCCTACCTGCAGACACTGCCCTGAACTCATCGCCCTGAACCTCAGCCGCAGGCCTTGAGGTTCACCGGCCCGACAAAGTCGTTGCCGCGGCCCATCACGCAGGCCACCTGCTGGTTGCGCTGGCGTTCCCAGGCTTGTGGCGGGTAGGTCTTGTTCCAGGCCTCGAACAGTTGCCGGTCCTGTTTCGACAAGCGCAGGTTGTACTGCTTGCTCATGTAGAAATAGGTGCGCGCGATCATGCCGCGGATCGAGGGGCGCGGCATGACCTTCTTGGCCTTGAAGTCGACCTGGGTCAGGCAGAGGCCATACTGGCCCTGCTGCTGAGGCAGCCAGCCGAAACTGAAATTGCTACGGTCGCCGTTGACCTCGCCGATGCTCGGCACCAGGTTGTGCAGGTCGGCTTCGGCACGCTTGTAGACTTCGTCGCGGCGCGAGCAAAGCTTGCGCCCGCCTTCTTGCCAGCATTGGCGCTGATGGCCGATCTGCCAGGCCGGCACGATGTGTTCCCATTCGATGCGCGAGGCGCGCTGGGCATTCTTGCGCGGTGCATAGCCGCAGGAGGCCAGGTCGACCTTGTTGCCCTTGTACTTGCAGCCGCAGTAAAACTCCGTCGATTGCGGCGCGTACAGCTTCCAGGCGACCTTCTTGGCCTCCTGGAAGGTGCGCGGTGCATCGGCATGGGCAAACGGGGTGGCAAGCAACAGGCAGGTCGCGGCGAAAAGCGAAACTCTCATGCGCGATCAGTCTTCCTTCGGCACCGTCCAGAAAATCTGCACGCCGCCATCGTCGCGGTGGGCGAGGGTGACGTTGTCGTTTTCGGCGATTTCCTCGAGCAAGGTTTCCCAATCGTCCGGCGACTCGTGGTCCAGGCGGAAGATCAGGGCGGCGCGGCTGCGTTGGGCGATGGGGCTGTTGATGATCTTCTGGATGCGCACACCCAGTTGTTCATAGCTGCTCGGCGTTGCGGAGGCGGTACTGGCCACGGGGCTTTTCCTTGTTTTTGCTGTATGCGCATACAGTATTTCACTGTAGTCTTTTTCGCAACAGCCTGTCAGGTGAAAAGCCCCGCGGCACTGGGGTGCTGCTTGCGTTATCAGTATTCCCAGAAGATGCGCTGCAGCTCCTTGCTGTCCTGGGTCTTGGTCATTGCCACCATCGCCAGGATGCGGGCCTTCTGCGGGTTCAGGTCGTGGGCCACGACCCAGTCGTTCTTGTCGTCGGGCTGCTCGGCGTTACGCAGCACGAAACCGCCCTGGTTGACGTGGGACGAACGAATGATCTGCACGCCGTTCTTGCGCAGCTCCTGCAGGGCTGGCACCACCCGCGACGACACCGAGCCATTGCCGGTGCCGGCATGGATCAGCGCCTTGGCGCCGTTCTGTGCCAGGGCCTTGTAGGCCGTGTCGGTGACGTTGCCATAGCTGTAGGCGATGTCCACCTGGGGCAGGCTGCTGATCTGCTTGATGTCGAACTCGGAGTTGACCGTGTGGCGCTTGGCCGGCAGGCGGAACCAGTACGACTTGCCTTCCACCACCATGCCCAGCGGGCCCCAGGCGCTCTTGAAGGCTTCGGTCTTGATGTTGATCGACTTGCTCACGTCACGCCCGGACTGGATCTCGTCGTTCATGGTCACCAGCACGCCCTTGCCGCGCGAGTCCTTGTTGCTGGCCACGGCCACGGCGTTGTACAGGTTCAGCATGCCGTCGGCGGACATGGCGGTGCCGGGGCGCATGGAACCGACCACGACGATCGGCTTGTCGGTCTTTTCCACGAGGTTCAGGAAGTAGGCGGTTTCTTCCAGGGTATCGGTGCCGTGGGTGATGACGATGCCATCGACGTCATTGCTGTCGGCCAGCTCGGCCACGCGCTTGCCCAGCTTGAGCAGGTCGTCGTTGGTGATGCTTTCGGAGGCGATCTGCATCACCTGCTCGCCGCGCACATTGGCCAGGTCGGCCAGTTCCGGCACGCCGGCAATCAGCTTGTCGACGCCAACCTTGGCAGCCTGGTAGGTGGCGCTGTTGGCCGCGCTGGCGCCAGCGCCGGCGATGGTGCCGCCGGTGGCGAGGATCACCACGTTGGCCAGCTTCTGCTGGTTCTCGACTTCCTTGGCCAAGGCCATGGACGGCAGGATCAGCAGCAGCGCAAGGGCGCTGGGGGCAAAGGTTTTAAGTGCAGCGTTCATGGTTATTGTTCTCTCTCTTCCTAATGAGATTTTTTGTTGTGACGCAGCGCCTGCCACGCAGTTTTCGTACCACCCGCGCGTAATCGGCCGCAAGCGCCGTCATAACAAGGCTCCGGCGAGGCCGGCAGATGCCCGTTCGTTCGGAACCCCGAACAAGAATAGGAAAACCTGTTCGGTTTTCCGTAAAATCCCCGATAATCTGCGCCAGAGCGGCGAAACCCCGAAAGCGAAACGGATTTGACAAAAGGGCAACCTGTTTCCATAGTTAGTTAACGCAAACGTTTGCGACCCGATAAAAATCACAAGATCCGGAGTCATTTCCCATGAAGCTGCCGTTCCCTGGTCGTCTGCTGGCGCTCGCCGTCATGTCTTCCCTGTCCCTGGCCATGCCGTTTTCCGCTGCCCACGCCGAAGACAAGCCCAAGGTCGCGCTGGTGATGAAGTCCCTGGCCAACGAGTTCTTCCGCACCATGGAAGATGGCGCCAAGGACTACCAGAAAGCCCATGCCGATGACTTCGAGCTGGTGGCCAACGGCATCAAGGACGAAACCGATACCGGCAACCAGATCCGCATCGTCGAGCAGATGATCGCCACCGGCGCCAAGGCCATCATCCTTGCCCCGGCCGACTCCAAGGCGCTGGTGCCGGTGGTGAAGAAAGCCATGGACGCCGGCATCACCGTGGTCAACATCGACAACCGCCTCGACCCCGACGTGCTCAAGAGCAAGCAGATCAGCGTGCCCTTCGTCGGCCCCGACAACCGCAAGGGCGCGCGCATGGTCGGCGACTACCTGGCCAAGGAAAAGCTCAAGGCCGGTGACCAGGTCGGCATCATCGAAGGCGTGTCGACCACCACCAACGCCCAGCAGCGCACAGCGGGCTTCAAGGACGCCATGGACGCCGCAGGGATGAAGATCGTCTCGACCCAGTCCGGCAACTGGGAAATCGACAAGGGCAACGCGGTTGCCGCCTCCATGCTCAACGAATACCCCGACCTCAAGGCCCTGCTGGCCGGCAACGACAGCATGGCCCTGGGCGCTGTGTCGGCCGTGCGCGCCGCTGGCAAGACCGGCCAGGTGCAAGTGGTGGGCTACGACAACATCAACGCCATCAAGCCGATGCTCAAGGATGGCCGCGTGCTCGCCACCCTCGACCAGGCGGCCAGCCAGCAAGCGGTGTTCGGCATCCAGGCGGCGCTGAAAATGCTCAAGGGAGAAAAACCGGACGTGGATGCCGACAACGTCATCCAGACCCCGGTCACGCTGATCACCCAGCCTTGACGCCCAGGAGAGATGGCCATGCCTGCAACGGCCGATGAAGGGGTGCTGATCGCCACCGGCCTGGGCAAGAGCTATGCCCAGCCGGTGCTCGGCGACGTCAGCCTGGCCCTGCGCGCGGGCGAGGTACTGGCCCTGACCGGCGAGAACGGCGCGGGCAAGAGCACCCTGTCCAAACTCATCAGCGGCCTCGAGACGCCCACCACCGGCCACATGCGCTACCGCGGCCAGGCTTACGCCCCGGCCAGCCGCAGCGATGCCGAGCGCCTCGGGGTGCGCATGGTGATGCAGGAGCTGAACCTGCTGCCGACCCTGACCGTGGCCGAGAACCTGTTCCTCGACAACCTGCCCAGCCGCTTCGGCTGGATCAGCCACAAGCGCCTGCGCCAGCTGGCCAAGGCCGCCATGGCCCAGGTCGGCCTGGACGCCATCGACCCGGATACCCCGGTCGGCGAGTTGGGCATCGGCCACCAGCAGATGGTCGAGATCGCCCGCAACCTGATCGGCGACTGCCATGTGCTGATCTTCGACGAGCCCACGGCCATGCTCACCGCCCGCGAGGTGGAGCTGCTGTTCGTGCAGATCGAACGCCTGCGCCAGCGTGGCGTGGCCATCGTCTACATCTCCCATCGCCTCGAAGAATTGCAGCGCGTGGCCCAGCGCATCGTGGTGCTGCGCGACGGCAAGCTGGTGTGCGACGAGCCGATCCAGCGCTACAGCAGCAGCGAGCTGGTCAACCTGATGGTCGGCCGCGAGCTGGGCGAGCACATCGACCTGGGCCGGCGCACCCTTGGCGCGCCGCTGCTCAAGGTCGAGCACCTGTGCCGTGGCGACAAGGTGCGTGATGTGTCGCTGCAGGTCAGGGCAGGGGAGATCTTCGGCATCTCCGGGTTGATCGGTGCCGGGCGCACCGAACTGCTGCGGCTGATCTTCGGCGCCGACCGCGCCGACAGCGGCAGCATTGCCCTGGGCCAGCCGCTCAGGGAGGTGACCATCGACTCGCCCAAGGCCGCGGTCAAGGCCGGCATCGCCCTGATCACCGAGGACCGCAAGGGCGAAGGCTTGCTGCTGTCACAGTCGATCAGCGCCAACATCGCCCTGGGCAACCTTGGCGCCGTGTCCCGCGCCGGGGTGCTCGACGGCGATGCCGAACGGGCGCTGGCCGATCGGCAGATCGCCGCCATGCGCATTCGCAGTGCCGGCGCCGCGCAGGCCGTTGGCGAGCTGTCGGGCGGCAACCAGCAAAAGGTGGTGATCGGCCGCTGGCTGGAGCGCGATTGCCAGGTGCTGCTGTTCGACGAGCCGACCCGCGGCATTGACGTGGGCGCCAAGTTCGACATCTATGGCCTGCTGGCGGAACTGGCGCGCCAGGGCAAGGCGCTGGTGGTGGTGTCCAGCGACCTGCGCGAGCTGATGCTGATCTGCGACCGCATCGCCGTGCTCTCTGCCGGGCGCCTGATCGACACCTTCGAGCGCGACCATTGGAGCCAGGACCAGATTCTTGCCGCCGCCTTCGCCGGCTACCAGAAACGTGACGCCCTGCTGCACGACGCAGCACCCAGGATGGATGCATGAAAACCACACCTCTCGATACCTCCGGCAGCACCCCCGCACGCCGCAGCGGCACGTACCTGGGCCTTGGCACCTACCTGGGCCTGGCCGGCGCCTTGCTGGCGATGATCGTGCTGTTCTCGTTGCTCAGCAGCCACTTCTGGTCCTATGCCACCTTCAGCACCCTGGCCAACCAGATCCCCGACCTGATGGTGCTGGCCGTGGGCATGACCTTCGTGCTGATCATCGGCGGCATCGACCTCTCGGTCGGCTCGGTACTTGCCCTGGCAGCGTCCACGGTGAGCGTGGCGATCCTCGGCTGGGGCTGGGGCGTGCTGCCGGCGGCTTTGCTCGGCATGGCTGCGGCAGCCCTGGCCGGCAGCGTCACCGGCGCGGTCACCGTGGCCTGGCGCATCCCGTCGTTCATCGTCTCCCTCGGCGTGCTGGAGATGGCCCGGGGCCTGGCCTACCAGTTCACCGACTCGCGCACCGCCTACATCGGCGATGCCTATGCCTGGTTCTCCAACCCGATTGCCTTCGGTATCTCGCCGGCCTTCATCATTGCCTTGCTGGTGATCATCCTGGCCCAGCTGGTGCTGACCCGCACCGTGTTCGGCCGCTACCTGATCGGCATCGGCACCAACGAAGAAGCCGTGCGGCTGGCCGGCATCGACCCGCGCCCCTACAAGGTACTGGTGTTCGCCCTGATGGGCCTGCTGGCCGGCCTGGCTGCGCTGTTCCAGATTTCCCGGCTGGAGGCCGCCGACCCCAATGCCGGCGCCGGCCTCGAATTGCAGGTGATCGCCGCGGTGGTCATCGGCGGCACCAGCCTGATGGGCGGGCGCGGCTCGGTCATCAGCACCTTCTTCGGCGTGCTCATCATCTCCGTGCTGGCCGCAGGCCTTGCGCAGATCGGCGCGTCGGAACCCACCAAACGCATCATCACCGGGGCGGTCATCGTCATCGCCGTGGTGCTCGACACTTATCGCAGCCGGCGTTCGAACCGGCGGAACTGAAAAAACATGGCAACCATCAAAGACGTCGCTGCACTTGCGGGTATTTCCTACACCACCGTGTCACATGTGCTGAACAAGACCCGGCCTGTCAGCGAGCAGGTACGGCTCAAGGTCGAAGCGGCCATCGCCGAGCTCGACTACGTACCCAGCGCCGTGGCGCGCTCGCTCAAGGCGCGCAGCACGGCCACCATTGGCCTGCTGGTGCCCAACAGCGTCAACCCCTATTTTGCCGAGCTGGCGCGGGGCATTGAGGATGCCTGCGAGCGCAACGGCTACTGCGTGATCCTGTGCAACTCCGACGACAACCCGCAAAAGCAGCGCAGCTACCTGCGCGTGCTGCTGGAAAAACGCATCGACGGGCTGGTGGTGGCGTCGGTGGGCGAAGACAGCGACCTGCTGCAAAGCCTGGCCTGCGTGCGCACGCCAATGGTCATCGTCGACCGTGAGCTGGAAGGGGTGGAGGCGGACCTTGTGCGCATCGACCATGAACATGGCGCCTATCTTGCGACTTGCCACCTGCTGGAGCTGGGCCATCGCGACATCGCCTATATCGGCGGCCCGGCCGAAACCGGCGTCAGCCAGTTACGCCTGGCGGGCTTTCGGCGTGCGCTGGCCGAGGCGAAGGTCGAGGTGCCAAGCGCCAATGTGCTGCACTGCGACTTCACCAGCCCCGGCGGCCACGCGGCTGCCGCGCAATTGCTCGAGGGCCGGCGCCCCACGGCGATTTTTGCCGGCAACGACATGATCGGCTTCGGGGTGCTGCGGGCGGCGGCCGAGCGCAATATCAGCGTGCCGGGCGAGCTGTCGGTGATCGGCTTCGACGACATCGAGCTGAGCCGCTACGTGTACCCGCCGCTGACCACGGTCGGCCAGTCGATACGCGAGCTGGGCGAAAACGCAGCGGCTCTGTTGCTGTCGCGCATCGCCACACCGCGCCGCGAGGGTGCCGAGCAGCGCATCGTCGCCCCGCGCATTGTGCTGCGCGAGTCCACCGGGCCGCGCCCGGATCTGTTCAATGATTACCGCTAAGGAATCGTCATGAGTGCCAAGGTGCTGGTGGTCGGTAGCCTCAACATGGACCTGGTCGCGCGCGCCGAACGGCTGCCTCGGCCAGGTGAAACATTGGCGGGCGAAAGCTTCTTTACCGTGCCCGGTGGCAAGGGCGCCAACCAGGCGGTGGCGGTGGCGCGCCTGGGTGGCAGTGTGGCCATGGTCGGCAACGTGGGTGATGACGCCTATGGGTTGCAGCTGCGCCAGGCGCTGGAAGTGGAGGGCATCGATTGCCAGGCGGTGGGCGTGTGCCAGGGTGTGTCCAGCGGCGTGGCGCTGATTACCGTGGATGCCGCCAGCCAGAACTGCATCGTCATCATCCCCGGTGGCAATGGCTTGCTGACGCCCGAGGCGGTGCAGCGCTTCGAGGGGCTGCTGCAGGCTGCCGAGGTGGTCGTCTGCCAGCTTGAGGTGCCTGTCGCCACCGTGGCCTGGGTGCTGGTCAGGGGGCGTGAGCTGGGCAAGCGGGTGATTCTGAACCCGGCGCCGGTCACCGGCCCGTTGCCAGCCGAGTGGTTCGCCAACATCGATTACCTGATCCCCAACGAGCACGAGGCCGAGGCGTTGACCGGCGAGCCGGTGCGCGACCTGGACAGTGCCCGGCGCGCCGCCGAGCGGCTGTTGCAGATGGGGGCGGGCAAGGTGATTGTCACCCTGGGCGCACAAGGGGCGCTGTTCGTCGGCCCCGAGGGCAGCCGGCATTTCCCGGCGCCGCAGGTCAAGCCGCTGGATACCACGGCGGCCGGCGATACCTTCGTCGGCGGTTTTGCCGCGGCGCTGGTGCAGGGCAAGGAGGAGGGCGAGGCGATCGCCTTCGGCCAGCGCGCCGCTGCGCTGTCTGTGACCCGTGCTGGCGCGCAGCCTTCGATACCTTATCTGGCGGAGCTGACCCCATGAAAAAGACCGCGCTGCTCAACGTGGCCTTGTCGCGCACCATTGCCGGCATGGGCCATGGCGACATCCTGGTGATCGGCGATGCCGGGCTGCCGGTGCAGCCGGGTGTCGAGCTGATCGACCTGGCGTTGACGGCGGGCGTGCCGGACTTTGCCAGCGTGTTGCGGGCGGTGCTCAGCGAGCTGCAGGTGGAGCGGCATGTGCTGGCAGAAGAGATGCAGAAGGTGGTGCCGCCAGCGCTGGTCGAGATCGAGCGCTTGAAAGGTAAGCTCGGCAAGCGCGAGTGGCTGAGCCACGACGAATTCAAGGTGCTGTCGCGCAGTGCCCGTGCGGTGGTGCGTACCGGGGAGTGTCAGCCCTACAGCAACATTGCGCTGGTCTCTGGCGTCACCTTTTAGAAGCGAGGGCTGCGCCCTCGATCGCCGGCAAGCCGGCTCCCACAGGGGCTTGCTTCACCCTCAAGGCAACAGGAGTGCCCCATGCTCAAACCCCTGCTACAAGGACTGACCCTCATGGCCGCGGCCGCTACCACTACTCTCCAGGCCGCCCCTCGCGAGCTGATCATCGACACCGACCCTGGCGCCGACGACGTGGTCGCGCTGTTCCTTGCCATGGCGTCCCCTGAAGCGCTGGACATCCGCGCCATCACCACCGTGGCGGGCAATGTGCGCCTCGACAAGACCTCGCGCAACGCCCGCCTGGCCCGTGAATGGGCAGGCCGCGAAGACATCCCGATCTACGCCGGGGCAGGGCGCCCGCTGGTGCGCACGCCCATTTATGCCGCCGAAGTGCACGGTGAGGAAGGCCTGACCGGCGTCCAGGTGCATGAGCCCAAGCAGCCGCTGGCCCAAGGCAGCGCCGTGCAATACCTGGTCGACACCCTGGGCGCCGCCAAGCCCCAGAGCATCACTTTGGCCATGCTCGGCCCGCAAACCAACCTGGCCCTGGCGCTCATCCAGAAGCCGGAAATCGCCAAAGGCATCAAGGAAGTGATCGTGATGGGCGGCGCCCACTTCAACGGCGGCAACATCACCCCGGTGGCGGAATTCAACCTGTTCGCCGACCCGCATGCCGCCGAGGTGGTGCTGGCCAGTGGCGTGCCGCTGACCTACCTGCCGCTGGATGTCACCCACAAGATGCTGACCAGCGACGCACGCCTGAAGCAGATTGGCGCGGTGAACAACCACGCCAGCCAGTTGGTGGTGGACATTCTCAATGCCTACGTCAAGCACGACATGGACCTCTACGGCCTGCCCGGCGGCCCGGTGCATGACGCCAGCGTCATCGCCTACCTGCTCAAGCCCGAGCTGTTCAGCGGCCGGCGCATCCACATGAGCGTCGACAGCCGCGAAGGCCCGACCTTCGGCCAGACCGTCGCCGACTGGTACGGCGTGCTCAAGCAGCCGGCCAACGTGATGTGGGTAGCAGAAGGTGATGCCCAGGGCTTCTTCGACCTGCTCAGCGAGCGCCTGGCTCGATTGCAATAGCCGTGTGCGGTGCGTAGCGCTCGAACACCTGGTCGATGAAGCTGCGCGCCGCCTCGCCACCGCGGTCGCGCACCAGCAGGTCGATGGCGATCAGCAGCAGCTCTTCGGGCGTGCTGGGGCTGTAGGCGCTCTGGCCCTCGGCCCATTTGACCTTGATGTCGGCGTCGATGCTATGGCTGCTCATGAAAGGCTCTCACTGGGGGCCCAGGGCGGAGGGGCGAACACCTGACCCTGGTGTTCGAAGAAGGCATTGTGCCTTCACTTCTTAAAGTAAATCATGACATTGCGTCAATGGCTTTGCGCTTCCCAGCTTAAAAAGCTTAGCGCCTTGAGCCAAGCAGCGTGTGAGCAACGCCGCAAAATTCGGTGACGATTGCCTTTCGCCCAACGTGGCGAGTTCAGGCAGACTTGGGCGTTTTGCAACGAATGGCTGGTGGCGCTGTCCCATCAGGCAGTTCCCAGATCTGATTTAGGAGGATTCATGTTCCGAACCCGCGCTTCCCTGGCAACCTTGCTGGTGGCTGCCGTGCTGGCTGGTTGCAGCACTGGCGGTAACTCTGGTGGTGGCAAGGAGCCTGCTGCGCCCGCCGGCAACGACGGCCGTTGCGAGGCCAGTGGTGCCGACTTCGCCATCGGCAAGCAAGGCAGTGCCGAGCTGCTCGATCAGGCGCGCAAGGCCAGTGGCTCGCAGATGGCGCGTATCCTCAAGCCGCATGATGTCGTGACCCTGGAATACCGCTCCGAGCGTTTGAACCTGAATGTGAACGAGCAGGGCGTGGTAACCCGCGTCAACTGCGGCTGATTATTCAGCAGGCATAAAAAACCCGCCACGAAGGCGGGTTTTTTTACAGCTTCCGAATTACTCCGGACGAACCTGTGCAGCCTGCATGCCCTTCTGGCCGCGCTCGGCGACGAAGGAAACAGCCTGGCCTTCTTTCAGGCTCTTGAAGCCGTCGGATTCGATGGCCTTGAAGTGTACGAACAGGTCGTCGCCGCCGCCTGCTGGGGTGATGAAGCCGTAGCCTTTCTCATCATTGAACCATTTGACGGTGCCGTTTTGGCGATTGGACATGGGGTGAATCTCCAGAGCATTTGATTTTTTCGATGGTGCAATGTGGCCGAGGCTACGGAGCACGGACAACATCATAGTCTAATTCTGCGGATGTGGCGCCTTTTACCTTCGCAGGATATTGATCCAGGCCAAATGATGCGTGCCTGACACCCTGCGAACCGGTCATTTCGGCTTGCAGGCGGCCTGTACCACGGTCTGTGCCTTCTGCATCAGCTTGGCATCGACGCCGTCGGTGCTGTTCAAATCCTTGATTTCAGCGTCAGTGAAGTTCTTCTTGATCGCTTGTGCGCCGCACGCGCAATGTTTGTCGGCGGATGCCGCGTCAAGGCCTTGGCCCTGGGCAACTTGTTTGCATTGCGACATGTAACCGGCCTCTTGGCCGGCAGGGAAGTTGCCAGCAGTCGCGGCCAGGGGTATCAACAGAGCGCCAGCAGCCGCTAGCGCTAGAAGAGACGGTACTCGCATAACCACACACTCCTTGGGTTAAGGTCTCATCAAGAGTAGGTTGCTTCCCAAAGTCTGATAGGAAATTTTCCGCGTTAGTTCACCGTGGCGGTGTAATTTCCAAATATTTCTGCCGGCTGCGCAACCTGCGTGCTAGCATGCTCGGCTTGCAGCTATCCAGTTGCAGCTATCTTTTTACCTTCCAGTCACTCAGGTCCCCCTGGCAAGCCGAAAGGCTTCTGCCACTGTGAGGCAGGCTTCCCCCAAGGGAAGGCAGGTCGGATCTTGTACTGGCTCATCCCAACCCACGTGACCTTTGGTAGGGGTCACCACTAGGAGAGGAGGCGCCATGCCCGTTATTACTCTTCCCGATGGCAGCCAACGCGCGTTCGATCACGCCGTTTCCGTAGCCGACGTTGCCGCGTCGATCGGCGCAGGCCTGGCTAAAGCCACCCTGGCCGGCAAAGTCGATGGCAAGCTGGTCGATGCCTGCGACCTGATCACCCACGATGCCAAGCTGCAGATCATCACCCCTAAAGATGAAGAGGGACTGGAGATCATCCGTCACTCGTGCGCCCACCTGATCGGCCACGCGGTGAAGCAGCTGTACCCGACCGCCAAGATGGTCATCGGCCCGGTCATCGACGAAGGCTTCTACTACGACATCGCCTACGAGCGCCCCTTCACCCCTGAAGATCTGGCCGCCATCGAAAAGCGCATGCAGCAGCTGATCGAGAAGGACTACGACGTCGTCAAGAAGATGACCCCGCGCGCCGAAGTCATCGACGTGTTCAAGACCCGTGGCGAAGACTACAAGCTGCGCCTGGTCGAGGACATGCCCGACGAGCAGGCCATGGGCCTGTACTACCACGAAGAATACGTCGACATGTGCCGTGGCCCGCACGTGCCGAACACCCGCTTCCTCAAGGCATTCAAGCTGACCAAGCTGTCTGGCGCCTACTGGCGCGGCGATGCCAAGAACGAGCAGCTGCAACGTGTGTACGGCACCGCCTGGGCTGACAAGAAGCAGCTGGCGGCCTACATCCAGCGCATCGAAGAAGCCGAAAAACGCGACCACCGCAAGATCGGCAAGCAGCTCGACCTCTTCCACCTGCAGGAAGAAGCCCCGGGCATGGTGTTCTGGCACGCCAACGGCTGGACCGTCTACCAGGTACTCGAGCAGTACATGCGCAAGATCCAGCGCGAAAACGGCTACCAGGAAATCAAGACCCCGCAAGTTGTCGACCGCATCCTCTGGGAGCGCTCCGGCCACTGGTCCAACTACGCCGAAAACATGTTCACCACTTCGTCGGAAAGCCGTGATTTCGCGGTTAAACCGATGAACTGCCCGTGCCACGTGCAGGTGTTCAACCAAGGCCTGAAGAGCTACCGCGACCTGCCGCTGCGCCTGGCCGAGTTCGGTGCCTGCCACCGTAACGAGCCGTCCGGCGCCCTGCACGGCATCATGCGCGTGCGTGGCTTCGTGCAGGACGACGCGCACATCTTCTGCACCGAAGATCAGGTGAAGAAGGAAGCCGCCGACTTCATCAAGCTGACCCTGGACGTGTACAACGACTTCGGCTTCACCGACGTGGCCATGAAGCTGTCCACCCGTCCGGCCAAGCGTGTCGGTTCCGAAGAGCTGTGGGACCGTGCCGAAGGTGCACTGGCCGACGCCCTGAACGAATCGGGCCTGGAGTGGGAATACCAGCCGGGCGAGGGTGCCTTCTACGGCCCGAAGATCGAGTTCACCCTGCGCGACTGCCTCGGCCGTAACTGGCAGTGCGGTACCCTGCAGTACGACCCGAACCTGCCAGAGCGCCTGGACGCCAGCTACATCGCCGAAGACAACGCGCGCAAGCGCCCGGTGATGCTGCACCGCGCCATCCTCGGCTCGTTCGAACGCTTCATCGGCATGCTCATCGAGCACTATGCCGGCGTGTTCCCGGCGTGGCTGGCACCGACCCAGGCGGTGATCATGAACATCACCGACAAACAGGCCGATTTCGCCCTCGAGGTTGAGAAATCTCTGAACGGTAGCGGTTTCCGTGCCAAGTCGGACTTGAGAAATGAGAAGATCGGCTTTAAAATCCGCGAGCATACTTTGCTCAAGGTCCCGTACCTTTTGGTTATAGGGGATCGCGAAGTCGAAACGCAAACCGTCGCTGTGCGTACTCGCGAAGGCGCAGACCTGGGCTCCATGCCCGTCGCCCAATTCGCTGAGCTGCTGACACAAGCGGTTTCCCGGCGTGGTCGCCAAGAATCGGAGTAATGACTATTAAGCGTGAAATGAGAAACGATAAGCGTGCTGTACCGAAGGCCCCGATCAACGAGAATATCTCGGCCCGCGAGGTTCGGTTAATTGGCGCAGACGGCGAGCAGGTTGGCATCGTCTCGATTGATGAAGCGCTGCGTATCGCTGATGAAGCGAAGCTGGATCTGGTAGAAATCTCTGCAGACGCGGTACCGCCGGTCTGCAAGGTCATGGACTACGGCAAGCACCTCTTCGAGAAGAAGAAGCAGGCTAACGAAGCCAAGAAAAACCAGAAGCAGATCCAGATCAAAGAAATCAAGTTTCGTCCAGGGACGGAGGATGGGGATTACCAGGTAAAACTACGCAACCTGGTACGTTTCCTTACCGATGGGGACAAGGCCAAGATCTCTCTGAGATTCCGTGGCCGTGAGATGGCCCACCAGGAGCTGGGCATGGAGCTGTTGAAGCGGGTCGAAGCCGACCTCGCCGAATACGGCACCGTTGAGCAGCATCCGAAGATGGAAGGACGCCAGCTTATGATGGTCATCGCCCCCAAGAAAAAGAAGTAATCTCCCGGGCACGGCAGGCCTGATGATTATGTGTAATTTTATCGAATGCGGAGTTCCAACATGCCAAAAATGAAAACCAAGAGCGGTGCTGCGAAGCGCTTCCTGAAGACAGCTTCGGGCTTCAAGCACAAGCACGCTTTCAAGAGCCACATCCTGACCAAAATGTCGACCAAGCGTAAGCGTCAACTGCGTGGTAGCAGCCTGCTGCACCCGTCCGACGTCGCGAAAGTCGCGCGCATGCTGCGCGTTCGTTAATTCTGGTCAAAGATAGAGGAAGTTACTCATGGCTCGTGTAAAGCGCGGCGTTATCGCTCGTAAGCGTCACAAAAAAATTCTGAAACTGGCTAAAGGTTACTACGGTGCACGCTCGCGCGTATTCCGCGTAGCCAAGCAGGCAGTCATCAAGGCAGGCCAATACGCCTACCGCGACCGTCGCCAGAAGAAGCGTCAGTTCCGCGCACTGTGGATCGCTCGTATCAACGCCGGTGCCCGCACCAACGGTCTGTCGTACAGCCGTCTGATTGCTGGCCTGAAAAAGGCGTCGATCGAAATCGACCGTAAGGTTCTGGCTGACCTGGCAGTGAACGAAAAAGCGGCGTTTGCTGCAATTGTCGAGAAAGCTAAAGCCGTTCTGGCTTAAGTACCCACGACAATCATCCGGCGGCGCGTTGCGCCGTCGGGTGTAAAACGTCATCGATAGGGGAAGAGCCTTCAAAGCTCTTCCCCTATTTTCGTATCTGGAGTCTGTACATGGAAAACCTGGATGCGCTGGTCTCCCAAGCCCTAGAAGCTGTGGAGCGCGCTGAAGACATCAATGCCCTGGAACAGATCCGGGTTCAGTATCTCGGCAAGAAGGGCGAACTGACCCAGGTGATGAAGACCCTGGGCAACCTGCCAGCCGAAGAGCGGCCGAAAGTCGGCGCGCTGATCAACGACGCCAAAGAGCGCGTTACCGAGGTGCTCAACGCACGCAAGGCAGGCTTCGAAGAGGCCGAGCTCAGCGCTCGCCTGGCCGCCGAATGCATTGATGTGACCCTGCCAGGTCGTGGCCAGGCCACCGGTGGCTTGCACCCGATCACCCGTACACTCGAGCGCATCGAGCAGTTCTTCACCCACATCGGCTACGGCATCGCCGAAGGCCCAGAGGTGGAAGACGACTACCACAACTTCGAAGCGCTCAACATCCCCGGCCACCACCCGGCCCGGGCGATGCACGACACCTTCTATTTCAATGCCAACATGCTGCTGCGCACCCACACCTCGCCGGTGCAGGTGCGGACCATGGAGTCCACCCAGCCGCCAATCCGCATTGTCTGCCCGGGCCGCGTCTACCGCTGCGACTCGGATATCACCCACTCGCCGATGTTCCACCAGGTCGAAGGCCTGCTGATCGATCGCGACATCAACTTCGCCGACCTCAAGGGCACCATCGAAGAGTTCCTGCGGGTGTTCTTCGAGAAAGAACTGGCCGTGCGCTTCCGCCCGTCGTTCTTCCCGTTCACCGAGCCGTCCGCCGAAGTCGACATCCAGTGCGTGATGTGTTCCGGCAAAGGCTGCCGCGTGTGCAAGCAGACCGGCTGGCTGGAAGTGATGGGCTGCGGCATGGTGCACCCGAACGTGCTGCGCATGTCCGGCATCGACCCTGAAGAATTCCAGGGCTTCGCCTTCGGCATGGGCGCCGAGCGCTTGGCCATGCTGCGCTATGGCGTCAACGATTTGCGTCTGTTCTTCGACAACGACCTGCGCTTCCTCGCGCAATTCCGCTAGGTCAATGCCCGACGCAACTTTCAGGAGAACAGCATGAAATTCAGTGAACAGTGGCTGCGCGGTTGGGTAAACCCGCAAGTCTCCCGTGATGAACTGGTCGCCCGCCTGTCCATGGCCGGCCTTGAAGTCGACAGCGTGACCCCCGCTGCCGGCCAGTTCAGCGGCATCGTCGTGGGCGAGATCCTCGCCACCGAACAACACCCCGACGCCGACAAACTGCGCGTGTGCCAGGTCAGCAACGGCCAGGAAACCTTCCAGGTCGTGTGCGGCGCGCCAAACGCACGCCCCGGCATCAAGATCCCGTTCGCCATGATCGGCGCCGAACTGCCAGGCGACTTCAAGATCAAGAAGGCCAAGCTGCGCGGCGTCGAGTCCTTCGGCATGCTGTGCTCGGCCGCCGAGCTGCAGATCAGCGAAGAGAACGACGGCCTGCTGGAACTGGCTGCCGACGCCCCGGTGGGCCAGGACATTCGCCAGTACCTGAACCTGGACGACGCCAGCATCGAGATCGGCCTCACCCCGAACCGCGGTGACTGCCTGTCCCTGGCGGGCCTGGCCCGTGATGTCAGCGCCCTGTACAACGTCCCGGTCACCCGCCCCGTGGTGCCAGCCGTAGCGGCTGCCCACGACGAAGTGCGCCCGGTCGAAGTGACTGCCCCGGCGGCCTGCCCACGCTACCTGGGCCGTGTGATCCGCAACGTCGACCTGTCCAAGCCGACCCCGCTGTGGATGGTCGAGCGCCTGCGCCGCAGCGACGTGCGCAGCATCGACGCCGCCGTCGACATCACCAACTACGTGATGCTCGAGCTCGGCCAGCCGATGCACGCCTTCGACCTCGCCGAAATCAACGGCGGCATCCGCGTGCGCATGGCCGAAGAGGGCGAGAAGCTCGTCCTGCTCGACGGCCAGGAAGTCTCCCTGCGCGCCGACACCCTGGTCATCGCCGACCACACCCGCGCCCTGGCCATTGCCGGCGTGATGGGGGGCGAGCACAGCGGCGTCAACACCGAGAAAACCCGCGATCTGTTCCTGGAAAGCGCCTTCTTCGAGCCGATTTCCGTCGCTGGCAAGGCCCGTTCCTACGGCCTGCACACCGATGCCTCGCATCGCTACGAGCGCGGCGTCGACTCGCAACTGGCCCGCGAAGCCATGGAGCGCGCCACCGCCCTGGTGCTGGAGATCGTCGGCGGTGAAGCCGGCCCGATCGTCGAAGCCGTCAGCCAGCAGCACCTGCCGCAAGTCGCCCCGGTAACCCTGCGCGCCGAACGCATCACCCAGATGCTCGGCATGGAGCTGGACGCCGCCCAGGTCGAGCAGATGCTCAACGCACTGGAACTGACCACCACTGCCAACGGGGCAGGGCAGTGGACCGTCAACGTCCCGAGCCACCGCTTCGACATCAGCCTGGAAGTCGACCTGATCGAAGAGCTGGCGCGCCTGTACGGCTACAACAACCTGCCGGTTCGTTACCCGCAAGCCCGCCTGGCCCCGCAAGCCCGCCCGGAAACCCGCGGCGAGCTGCCGAACCTGCGCCGCCTGCTGGTTGCCCGCGGCTACCAGGAAGCCATTACCTACAGCTTCATCGACCCGAAACTGTTCGAGCTGTTCACCCCAGGCGTCGAGCCGCTGCTGCTGGCCAACCCGATCTCCAGCGACATGGCCGCCATGCGTGCGTCCCTGTGGCCAGGCCTGGTCAAGGCGCTGCAGCACAACCTCAACCGCCAGCAAGACCGTGTGCGCCTGTTCGAAAGCGGCCTGCGCTTCGTCGGCCAGCTGGGTGACCTCAAGCAGCAACCGATGATCGCTGGCGTCGTCACCGGCAGCCGCCTGCCGGAAGGTTGGGCGAATGGCCGCGACAGCATCGACTTCTTCGACGTCAAGGCTGACGTGGAAGCCCTGCTGGGTTACTCCGGCGCCCTGAGCGACTTCACCTTCGTCGCCGGCAAGCACCACGCCCTGCACCCAGGCCAGACCGCCCGCATCGAGCGCGATGGCAAGGAAGTCGGCTACATCGGCGCCCTGCATCCAGAGCTTGCCAAAGCCCTGGACCTGGACCGCCCGGTGTTCGTCTTCGAGTTGGTATTGGGTGACGTGGTCGAAGGCCGCCTGCCGAAGTTCAGCGAGCTCTCCAAGTTCCCGGAAACCCGTCGCGACCTGGCTTTGATCGCAGGACGTGATGTGGCTTCGAGTTCGGTGCTTGAAGTAATTCGTGACAATGCAGGCGAATGGCTTACAGACCTCAGGCTGTTTGACGTCTACCAGGGTAAAGGCATTGATCCTGATAGAAAAAGCCTGGCCGTCGGCTTGACCTGGCAGCATCCATCGCGCACTCTTAACGACGATGAGGTGAATATTACCCTGCAAAACATCCTCACCTCGCTCGAACAAAGGTTGAACACCACGTTAAGGAAATAACGGCATGGGTGCTCTGACGAAAGCTGAGATGGCCGAAAGGCTGTACGAGGAGCTGGGGCTTAACAAGCGTGAGGCCAAGGAGCTGGTCGAGCTGTTTTTTGAAGAAATTCGGCACGCACTTGAAGAGAACGAGCAGGTCAAGTTGTCCGGTTTCGGCAACTTCGACCTTCGCGACAAACGCCAGCGGCCGGGCCGCAACCCCAAGACAGGGGAAGAAATCCCGATTACCGCACGGCGCGTCGTCACCTTTCGTCCAGGGCAGAAGTTGAAGGCCCGGGTTGAGGCCTATGCTGGAACCAAGCCATAACGACGAACTGCCCCCCATACCGGGCAAACGCTACTTCACCATTGGTGAAGTGAGCGAATTGTGTGCCGTAAAGCCACACGTGCTGCGGTATTGGGAGCAGGAGTTCCCTCAGCTCAACCCCGTGAAGCGGCGGGGCAATCGGCGGTATTACCAGCGCCAAGACGTGCTGATGATCCGCCAGATTCGCGCGCTGCTTTATGATCAGGGGTTCACCATTGGCGGGGCGCGGTTGCGGCTCTCCAGTGATGAGGTGAAGGATGAGTCCAGCCAGTACAAGCAGCTGATTCGGCAGATGATTGTCGAGTTGGAAGATGTACTGGTGGTGTTGAAGAAGTGACCTGTTGATGATGAGTGGAAATTTTTGAAAAAAAGCTTTCATTTATCAGGAGGTTAGGGTACATTCTTCAACGTTCTCGGCAAGATTGAGAACATGCTTCAAAGCCCAGTCGGGGCGTAGCGCAGCCCGGTAGCGCACTTGCATGGGGTGCAAGGGGTCGAGTGTTCGAATCACTCCGTCCCGACCATATATTTCAGCGACTTAGCCACCTTCGGGTGGCTTTGTTGTTTCTGGGCATAGTGACTTTTCGAGTGACTTCGCCTTTTTCCTCATCCGATTCTCCTCTTCAAGATCGTCAGTACCGGCCCGCGCGAGTCGGTGGCCGATACCTTGTTTGCCGCCTCAATCATCTGACCGATCTCCGCTCCGGAGTAATGACTGGTCACGCTTCCGCTCTTGTGGCCAAGTAGCGACTTCCGATCTTCCAAACTCACAGCTGCTGCTTTCAGTCTTCGTCCGAATGTATGCTTCAGGTCGTGAACCCTGATGGAAGCGAACCCAGGGTGTGCCGGCCGCAAGTGTTGCTCCTGCCAGAGCTTTGCCGCACGCACCCGCGCTTTCTTCCAGGCTGAGTCGTTCATCCGATGCATCGCGGTGCCGTTGTATGGAAAAACCCACTCACGGCTGATGCCGCGCTGTGCCTCGATGATCGACTTGGCCACGCTGTTCAGCACTACCAGGCGTTCCTCCCGATTCTTGACCCCGGAGTTCTCATGCCTGCCGCCAAATTCGGCAGGTATCAGAAACACGCTGGCATCCAGCTCCGGGACGAAGATCTCCCAGTCCCACCTCAGCTTGCACACCTCCTGCTCGCGGCAGCCGGTGTTCACCTTGAACAGGGCCATTCGCTGCAGATGGTCGGGCAGCTCCCCAAATAGAATCGACTGCTCTTCCCAGGACATGGGATAGGGCTGTCGACTCGACTTCTTCTCGTCCAGTTTGGTGAGCAGCGGAACGCTGTCGAGCCAGGGGCGGCGCTCTTCATCCCGCCACTTCCGGCAAGCCAGCTGGAGGACGCGAATCACTCGCTCAATCGCGATGTTGACTGTCCTGTTGCTGACTCCCTTCTTCACCTTCCCGTCCGGCATTACCGAATCAGCCTTCCGATCTCGCACGTAGGCGGCCAGGGCCTCGTCATCAATGTGCGTCAATGGAAGGTGGCCGATGTACTCGACCACCTGCTCCAAATAGAGCGCGGTGAGCCTGATGGATGGCTGCTCCTTGTTCTCGACCAGGTACTTCGCCGCGGCCGTGGCAAATGTCTTGATCTCGCGAACGCCGTAAACCTTGCGCTGCCGCATCTTCTCCAGCAGGTGGATCAGGTACTGCTCGGCTTCCTGCCGATCACAAGTGCCAGTGCTTTCTTGAATTCGTTCTCCCCTGTAGACCTTGTCGATTTTCCAGATGCCGCTGGGCATTTTCTGGAGCCCTGTGATTGCCTTTTTGGCCATGGAGTCTCCTTGGATTCCCCGGCCTTGCTTACGCTGCGGGGTCGATTGTTGTCCTGATTGCTCGCCTTTTCAACGGCCATGGCCTCGATGTAGGCGTCTGCCCAGGCATCCAGCTCCAGGCGGTCGAAGCCGATACCCTGTTTCCCGATCGGGAACTCACGGACATGCGGCCTGACGGTGTTCTTGAATTCGTCCTTGCACATGCCGAGGTAGCCGGGCGCGTCCTTCGCGCGCAGGAACCTCGGCTGCAGGGCCGGCTGCACGGCAGCGGTGGCATTTGCCATGTTGGTCTCCACGCCGCCGGTGGCGGCAGGTTGGTGGTCAGGCCAGGTCAGCCAGGGAGAACACGATCCCGCGGCAGTAGGGCTCTTCGTCCTCTACGACTTCGAAGGTCGCGTGCGGAATGTCGGTCTTGTAGGTCCAGCTGTAGCCGTCTTCCTTGCACCACAGCGCCTCGATCGGCTTGGCCGACTTCTGGCGTTGCACGTACTCGGCGATCTCCTCGTCGCCATCCAGGCAGTCGCGATCAGGGAGGACGCCGTCTGCATCGACGAATGCGGTGCCGCCGTCGTAGCAGCCAATCTCCTCACGACGGGCACCGTAGAATTTCATCAGGTCGTCGCTGGCGCCGCATAGGATCACCAGGCCGGCGCTCTGCGCTGCGACGATCAGCGCGCCCGGGATGCGGGTCGGGTATTCAAGGCCGTTCAGTTGGGCGGCCAGTTCTTCTTTCGTCATGGCAATAGCTCTCCATGCCCGCGCATGTCGGCGGGCTTGAGTAGTAGGGGGAGGGGTTACTTCGGCTTGTTGGCTTCGTTGCGCTTGCGAGCGGCGACAACCAGGGCTTTGCTGGCGCTGGCCAGGCCGCCTACGACGTCATCTGGCAGCAGGGCGTTATTGCAGTGAGGGCACAGCGGGGCGGTTTTTGTGCTGCGCCAGGCCTCATCCATCACCTTGGCTGCCCGGCTGCGGATCTGAAACCTCTCTGCTTCGGCCAGCTCCGCAGCACGGCGGTTGATCCGCGACTGCGCGCCGCTGAACATCTCGACCAAGCCGGCGAATGCATCGAAAGGTTCGACCTCTGACTCGCAGTCGCTGCACCAGACGCGGCGCTCTTTGTCGTCATAGACCAGCTTCCGGTGGCGACAGGTCGTTTTCGGCCTTCGTGTGAGGCCGCGCGCCACGCGTATGTCTTCGATCTGGACAACCTTGACGCCGAACGACCACTCTTGCGGCTCGATGGGCGCGTCACTCATCGCGGCCCCCTGTAGATCAGGTAGGCCATGTACATCAGGGGCAGGATCATGACTGGGCCTCCTGCTGTACCCCAAGCTCTCCCATCACCTCGGTGGCTATGGCAAAGCCAGGGCTCCCAAGTGGGCATTCCTTGATGATCCGGTTCAGGCCATCGATCAGATCGCGTGCTGTGCCGATCATCATGTCGGCGTCGGCATCCATGTCCAGGCCGAGTGCTTCGCCAATGCTGCCGATGGAGACGCAGGCATCCAACAGCATGCGCTTGCTGCGCTCGGCATCCTTGCGTAGGGACTCGTTCTCGGCGAGCAGGGCAAGCACTGCAGCCGGGTGTGCAGCGGCGATGAACTCGCGGTAGGTCTCGGGGCAGTTGATGCTGTCCCCATGGGCGCTCAGCGCGTCGCCGTCTGCGCCGTGCCTGCCGTCCCTCGCCGTTGTAAGCCGCAGGGTGGAGTTGCTGGTCCACCAGGTCCATGACACCCCACCTGTGGCCTCGGCTAAGGCCTTCAATTTTTCGCAGTCACTGCTCATGGCAGAGCTCCTTCGGCACTTTGATGGTTTCGCCTAACTTGTAGTGGACGAGGCCGCGGCAGAAGGCGACCAGGGCGGTGGGGCCGTAGAGCCAGATCCCGGCACCGGCTGGGCCGCCGCTGTAGCAGGCCTCGTCGGCAAGGCCCGGAGAGTGCTGAGTGCTGCCGCGGTGCTTGTCGATCAGCGGGCCGCCTTGCTCCCAGTTGGCGGATGGGCGATAGCCGAAGCCTTCGGCGGCACCACGGATGCTGACGCTGGTCGGGTCGTCCTCGGCGCGCCAGATTGTCGTGCGCTGGCCTGGGTCTGAGCTGAAGCCCTCGGCCATGGCCACCGCCCAGTCCAGCGGCGCGCCGATCAGCCTGGCCGTCTTCACTTCGATCAGGTCGGTCATGCACGCTGCTCCTTTCGACGCTCCACATCGATCTGCTCGTAAAGATCATCCACTCGCTTCTGCTTGCGGTTAATCGCCTCGGACCGGCTGAGATGGTCCCTCAAGGCCTTGTCATATGGCTCGATCTTCTCGATCAGCCGAAGGCGCTCATTCGGGTCTTTCGAGGCGTTGAACTGCTTGGCCAGGCGATCACGCTCGCTGAAGTCGAGGTGGTCAAGTGCGCGGTTGTTCTTCTCCATCTCATCGATAACGGCGGCCGATTGCCGATTCCAGCGCAGGTAGAGAACATCACTCTTCTTGGGCTTCATGAAAAAGTGCTGCGACCTAATCCAGTCCACCAAGTCTTCCTTGGTCATTTCGTCGAGCACGTCTTTGCGGGCGGCTTTACTCACAGCTCATACCTCTCATCAATCCAGCGCCCAGGCGCCAGAGCGGGTGCAGGTTCGGGTTGGGTTTCGTGCGGGGAGAGCTGGCGCTGGTTGCTGGCCTGGTGGTTGCTGCCGGGAATACCGCTTTGCTGCGAGCAGTTCTTGCCGCAGCTCTCCTCCCATTGGGTCGAGCCAGCGCAGTTGGTGAAGTACCGCGCTCGGCCGCCGTCGTGGAACCGGTACACGGTGCAGCCGTCCAGGGTGAAAAGTCGGTCGACGTTGAAGTCGGAGCCGGCGCGGGTGGTTGATTCGGCCTCTTTCTGGCAGCCGGCCAGGGTGGCCAGCAGCAGGAGGCAGAGGGCGAGGCGGGTCATACAACCACCTTGTGGCGAACCCAAACGCAGACCGGTCCGTCCTCGGTGTCGTGGATCGAGAAGGCGAACCAGCCGTCTCCGGCAGGCTTGCCCGGCTGCCACGGAGTGCAATCATAATCCCCTCCGGCTTCGAACCACTCCACATTCAGCTCTTCAGGGCCGTCGTCCTCCATGGAGACCAGGCCAACCTCCAGCCCCTGATCGGAAAACCAGTTGATGGGCAGCGCGCATTCTTCGCCATCGTCCGGCCAGGCCGGGTGTGTCCAGAATCCGTGTTCGTCGCGCACGACCTGCAGCGGCAGGATGAGTTGCTTTTCTTCAGGCATGACTTCGTCCTTGGCCGCCATATCGCGGCAAAAAGTTGTACATGGGAAAGGGGTGGGTACAGGTTTAGAGGCCAATTGTCCGATTCAGCTCACATGCCGACTAATTGCGGTTGCGACCCGTTTGGCTTTGGCTATGGTGGCAGATACACATAAAACTAAAGTCGTAGGAGGGCGGCATGAGAATTCGCGGTGATGTTTTCTGGGACTGGGCTGACCCGACGCTTCACCATCGAGCACACGACGAAATGCTCGATGACGGGATGTACATCGATGTTCAGGTACGACTGTCGCGAACAGGCAACACACAAATGTTCATTGGCGTGTACGCGCCGAGTGGCATGGCCATCCATGAGGAGGCCTTCGACTCTCGACCTGGGGAGTCGATGACCAGGGCATTGGCCTGGGGTGTGGGCCGTGCTCGTCGCATCGCTTCCGAAGGTGCTCCTGCCGCCGATCTCATCGCCGCCTCAAAATAGAGGGGGCAGGGGGTTTCCGCGGGGAGGAGTACAAATGTGCTCCGATCAGGTTTTCTGCTTTGCCTGCCGCGCCTTGAAGCGCTCGTATGGGCCGTCGGGCAAATCTGCGATTGCGTTGGCCGCCTTAATCAGCAGATCGCCCAAGGCGGTCCGGCCCTTTGGTACGAATGCCCGGTACCTGGTGCCTGGAGGGAAGTACGCATTCCAGCCCATGCGGTTGCATAGGTCCGACGCCTCGTTCAGGCCTGCGTTGCGACCGTCGGCGAAGACCTTGGCGCGGCGCGGGTCCATCCAGTCGAGCTCGCCTTTCTCCAGCTGATCGATACGCTGGTCGCGTGCGGTCAAATCGTCCTGAAGCTGGGCGACCAACTGCTCCAGGCGCGCGACTTCACTCTGCTCAGGCAGGAACTCGTGGCTGCTCATGGCTGGCGCTCCAGGGCAGCGCGAGCGACTGAACCGTCCTCGATGAAGTCAGGCTCATCGCCACACCAGAGGATGTTCAGCGGCTCGCCGCTCACCGTGTCCCAGTTCCCGCTTTCGAAGTGGTAGTGCTCGCGGTCGGCGTAGAACTTCAGCGCGGTACGCAGCCGTTCAACCTCGCCAGGATCTGCGCGGGTGTAGACCTCGGCGCTGCCGTCTTCATGGCACAGCTCGGGCGCATTCTCCGCAACCAGCAACGTCATGCCGGCGAACAACTCGGCGGTGCCTCCCTCAAGGAGCCAGCTCGGCTCAAGGCCCCCATCACCTTCATCTACCAGTGTGGCCACGGCCGTGAGCATGATCGGCTCGCCCTGGTGCTGCTCGGCTGGCAGCAGATCGGAGAGGGCGATATCGGGTGCCGCACACTGGGCGGCATCTAATGCCGCCATGGCTAAGTCTCGGTCGCGCATGCCGTGCACGCCTTTCAGGCGAGTGATGCACGCGGTGGCGGCCTCGACCTGTTTCTCGGTCCAAATACTGCGCTCTACCAGCATGTAGCCTTCGGGCACGCTGACCATCTCGGTGTTGCTGGATCGGTTTTCTGTGGGCATGGAGGTACCTCGCATCGTCAGCTATTCTGAAATGCTCATTGGGAAGGGGGTCGTTATGGCAAATGACGTGATAGTGGCGGTGCAGTTCGATGACAATGGCCGGCCGTTAAACTTCGAGCTAGCAAGCTATTCGGGCTATGGCTCTAGCCCAATAGAAGGCGGCAACCGTTTCGAGCTCGCATCATGGATCGCTGAAAAGGTATTGGCCGGCGCGAAGTTCGATACGCTGATCAATGCGGGCTCTGGCGGAGCGCTTGCTGGCTATCTCACAGTGGTTCAAGGTGACAGCGGTGAGCCAGTGTTTGGGATCGATGATCGATCTGGCGCAGGGCGAACCCTTAACGACCTGCGCAGGATTCGTTAGGCCGACAGTACTATGAATAGGGGAAGGCGCTGGCGGGCAGCGCCTGGGGTAATCTGTTCTGCGGTTAAATCGATTGAAAAGGGAGCTGCTAAGTGCCGAAGCAAATGCGAGACGACGAGCTTCACGCCATGAGAATCAGAAAGCTCGAAGCGGATATTGCTGATTCTCGAAGAACGGGCATCCCAGTGCGATTCATGCACATGTCCGCGCTGGCGCCAGACAGTCGACCATCCCATGTCGCGCGACATGGAGAGTTGTTCACTGGGGAGCAAATGCTGCAGTGGTGGGCCGCAGATGGAAACGGCAGCGGCTGTCGCTGCTCATGCACTCCCGTCCTCGTAGATCCGCAAGGCGAAGTGCTAACGCCCGGCGTTATCAATCGCGCGAAGGCGATGCTGAAAAACTACAAGTCGATGCAGTGACGGTCTGGTGGGCAGTGCCGGAGGGTCAGGCGGAGTAGAGGCGATCGAAGTCGTTGGCCGGGAACTTTGGCCGGGCGCGGAATTCCTTGAGTGCTGACTTGTAGCTCGCCTTGGCTTCCTTCATGGTCGTAGCCCACTCGCCGACTACTTCGAGCGTTTCGTAAGGTGACCACCGGGCGAAGTCATAGTGGCGTCGGTACTGTCGATACGAGCTTCCACGGGGGTAGCGCACCATCCGGTACTCCCATGCACCCAACTCGCCGCGCTGCTGGTACTGCGGCATGTTGATGCCGAGGAAGTGAGCGAAGCCGTCGTAGCATTCACACTCGTCGAGGTAGGCATCGAATTTGGTGCGCTTGGCCGGCGGAGGGGGCGGCGGCAGCTTGTCCAAGGCGAACTGCTTGCCCTCGTCCGTTGCGCGATACACCACCTCACCTTCGGAGCAGAAGGCCGGTGCCTTACCGCGCGTCATCAAGCCGGCCGCCACCAGAACATCCAGGTTGTTCGAGTCGTCGTAGCCGGGGCTGGTGAGGAAGTGGTTGCGGGTGATGCCTCGGCGGTCAGAGCGCTCAGCCGACAGCCCCAGGGTGTGCCAGAGCAGGCCGAGCTGCTTCTCGGTGGCTTCGATCATGGCTTTCTCCATGCATGCGCCGCCCTCCGTGGCCGGATGCGGCATGGTGGAATAGGTGGGGTCAGGCTGCCGGGCGTTGAATCTGGTCGTCAGCGTCTTGGTCCGGATCTGATACGATGCTTCGCACGCTGGCGTCATAGAAGGCTTGCACCACATCTTCGCTAAGTAAGATTTCGTGGCGCATCATCAGGAACTTGGCCAGTTCGTCATCGGCCATGGCGTCCATCTTGAGGATCGCCATCTGCAGCACTTCGTTGATCGGCATGTCATCGGCGCGCTGGCAGATACGCTCCATCGCCTGATGGATACCGGGCCTGACCCGATGCCTCAGTGCCTTTTCGTCGAACTTGAGCCGCTTCTTCTCAGCGTTGTCATTACGCTGCTGCTGCGTCAGAGCCATCATCGCCTCCATTGCGCACGAACGCGGTGCCCGGGGCGTACTCCAGCAGGTCGCACACCCGGTTGATGATCTTGAGCGCGGCGTCGAACACCTTGGCGTCGTCCGGCTCGCGGGACAGCCGCTTCATGTTCGGCTGATGCTCCAGGCAGACCTTGTCGACCAGGCGCCGGGCCAGCCTGCGCAGGTGGTCGGCGCTGTCGTGAAAGCGTAGGCTCAGCGCAAAGGCCAGGGCGACCTCATCAGCACGGTATTGGCCGCCGCTGCGCGTGTTGTACAGCTTCTTCACCGGCCGATTCATCCAGGCCGGCAGGGTTACCACTCCAGAAGGTGCTTTCTGCATTTCGGTGCTCCGTGATGCCGCTGGGCGGCAGGTGGAACTGTTCTTGCCGCCGGCGCTGGCGGACCAGGTGGTTGACCCGCCTCATGCCGCGCGCGCCGCTTCGAGCTGCTCGGTAATCTCGAACAGCTGCTGGGTCAGGTTCTCGATGGTGGCGGCGCCGCGCACCCGTTCAGCGCGGCTCCACTGGCAGCTACGGTTGAACAGCAGCTGCAGGTGATGCTCCAGTTCCTTCCGGCGCTGGAGCATGTCGAGGATGGTTGCGAGTGGCATGGCTATGCACCTGCGAGAGGGTGGAGCGGGGCGAACGGGATGTCGTCGTCGAAGTTGTCCGGCGGCGCGGACTGCTGGTTCTGCTGGGGCGCATGGCGCTGCTGTCGTTGCTGCTGTGGCTGGCGCTGCTGTTGCTGTTGGCCGCCCTGGCTATCCGGTCGGCCGCCAAGCAGCTGCATGGTGCCGTTAATATCGACGTGCACTTCGGTGCTGTACCGCTTGATGCCGTCCTTCTCCCATTCACGGGTCTTGAGCTTGCCCTCGATGTAGCATTGCGAACCCTTGCGCAGGTACTCGCCTGCAATCTCCGCGACCTTGCCGAACAGCACCACGCGATGCCACTCGGTTTTCTCGACCTTCTGACCGGTCTGCTTGTCTGTCCAGGCCTCGCTGGTGGCCAGGCTCAAATTGGTGACCGCGTTTCCGTTCGGCAGATAGCGGACTTCGGGATCCTGACCGCAGGTGCCGACCAGGATGACTTTATTGACGCCTCTCATGCTGCCTCACTCCTAAGCTGTTTCTCGTATCCATCGACCAGCAGCTTGAACTCCCACAGGTCCTGCTCCAGCTGCTCGATGTAGTCATCGTCGCGCTTGAACTCGCGCCACCACAGCTGGCGGCCCACTGGCTTGAGGAGGGGGCAGTACATCCCGATGTGCCACCACTTGCGGCCGGTGATCCACATGCAGCCCTGCACCTGGTCGATGACTTCGCTGGCATCGTTGTTGATGTGGAAGGCCCGGAGCTTGTCCGGGGCCAGGAAGCACTTGTACTCGCTGCCGCCGTCCTCACCGATGAAGCCGTCCGCGCTGGCGCCGAACGCGCCGTCGTCCGTCTTGACCAGGCCGACCTGTGTCACGATGAGGCCGGTCTGGATCTCATGTTCCATCCTGGCCTCAGGCTCCAGCTCGTGACCCCGGCGCATCTGCCAGGTCTCGAAACCGCCATCTAGCGGTGCACCACCGATTCGCTCGACGGCCAGCTCGAAGGCATAGGTGAGGGCGGCGCTTGATGGCTCGCCGACCTTTTCCCCGTCCAGTGCCTTCTGAACCACTTCCGCCTTCGGGGCGGCCTTGTAGCCGGCAAGGTCGCGGGCCTTGGCTTCACTATGCCCGGCGTTGATGGCGTCAACGTAGGTTCGCTGCGGGGCGGTCAACCCGTTCACCTTGGAGCGCGCGGCGCTGAACATGCTGGCGGTGATAACGCCGGCGCGGGCCTGAAGCCACTCTGGCGAGCCCTGAGTGCAATTGACGATGATCATGGGATACCCTCCAGTATTGCTTTTCGCTTGGTCACGGCGATCTTCACCGCGTCGTACCCGGCCCGGTCTCCGCTCGCCTGCATAACCTTCAGCGACGCCTGCCATACATCCTTGAGCTCGTCGGGGGATGCGGCGGCTTCTACTTGGGCGAGGATGTCGGCTACAGCCTTGGCGCGCATTTCGGCCGTGTCGGAACCATCCGAGGACTGCGCGTCATCGTCCCGGGTATCGCTGGTGGTGATGTTCAGCAACGCACACATAACGTAGCGCTTGCCGTAGGTGGTTGACGAGCCGACGGCCTGGACCTCATTCCGGCCCTTGCCGATGTCGGCCGGCAGGGTCATGGTGGTCTGCTCCCGGTGACCATCGCGGTGCATCAAGATCCCGGTGACGCTGATCGCCTTCTCCAGGTTCTCGACTTTGAAGGTGATCGCGAAGCCGTGCCGCTGCATGATCGGCTTGATGATCCGGGTGATGTCGTCCAGCGTGGCGTAGGCGTTGCCGGTGTGGAGGTTCACCGCGGCTTCGAACACCGTCGGGATCTCGCACTGCATTTGGGCCATGCCGGCGTTGAACGCTGCCTCGGCGGTCTTGGCCTGCATCCGCTCATGCATGGCCAGAAGGCGCTCCATCTTCTCGATGTCGCAGGTCGGATCAGCAGCTGCCCGACTGATTACCGCCATTATGCTGTTGTCGACGGGGCCGGCTGCCGCCACTGTCTGGCGGCGCTGATCCGGCACAATGATGGTGCTGCTCATGGCGGCTACCTCAGAAATTGATGGTGATGTTCGGGACTTCGCGCCGGGCGATCTTGAGCACGATGGCCCTGGCCAACTCCTCGGTGATGTTCAGTGACATCAAAGCGGTCTTGGCCTCGCCCATGACTTTTGCCTTGTGGGCCTGGTCGCGTTCGCGGGCCTCTTGCTGGCGAAGGATCTCGGCGGCGGCTGCATCTGCCCGGCGGCGTTCTTCCTGGCGAGCCTGCTCAGCTGCTTCCTCCGCCCGGCGGGCGGCGGCCTGGCGCTCCTGCTCGGCACGCTGTTCGGCGGCGACGCGGTCGGCCTCGGCCTGTACCCGGGCGCGTTCTGCCTGCTCGGCCTGAAGCTGCAGCTGCAGTCGTTCATTCTCGGCGGCGCGCTCTTGTGCGGCGGCCTGATCTTTCAGGTCCTGCTCGCGCTTGGCGGCCGCGTCACGTTCGGCCTGCTGCTCCTGGGCCACGCGCCGGCGCTCAGCCTCGACGGCGGCCTCTTGTGCCAGCCTGATGCGGTCCTGCTCGGCGCGCTCTTCTGCCTCGCGGCGCAGGCGGGCCAGCTCGGCCTGTTCGGCGTCGTACTTCTGGCGGGCGACCAGGGCGGCCTGCACGGCATTCATCGACGCCTCTTTGGCCCGGGCTGCCTCGGCCTCGAACTCCTCCCAGGAATCGCCCAGGACGAATGCGGATAGCTCGGTGATGCGTGCCTGCAGCTGCTCGGCGTCCAGAGCGCCCAGCTCGGCGGCAAGCCCCTTCATGTGGGCGATGGCGTCGTTGTGGCGGTCGACGCGTGCGTCCTCGGCAGCCTGCCACTCGTTGAGCGGCTGGCGGACCTGGTCGCGGAGGCTATCCATGGTGGTCACGAAAACCCGCAGTTCTTCTTCGACCACCTTCGGCATTTCTTTGAGCCGGCGCAGATAGTCTCGGCCAGGATTCTCGACAGCCTTCTTCGACTTGCTGACCGTCGCTGCCAGGCTGGCGATACGCTCGCGGCCCTTGCGGGTGGTGAGATCGGGAACCTCGGTAAGGACCTGGCCTTTCACCAGATCGACGAACCGCTGCAGGCCACCGGCCACGTAGATGACCGGGGCGTTCTCTTCGCTGATCTCTTCGATCGCGATCAGTTTCTTTTCTGCGGACATTGGTGAACACCTCGCGCCAGGTCGGCGCCGTCATTGGGAATAGGGGAAATGCCAGGTCACGCCCGTGATGTAGGCCAGGCGCCCTGGCTGCCGGGGATGGTTGCGCGCTCTCGCCGGCTTACGCTCCCTTGCGGGCACGGTTATCCCCGAAGGGCCCGCCGCACTCGGGGTCTTGCGTCAGGAGGTAATGCAGCCTGCCCAGGCGCTGGCAAGCATCCAGGCAGTGCAGAGAAAGAGGGTGATGAATGAGCCGCGCCAGGTCGCGATGCGTCGCGAACGCTGGTAGCCGGTCATGGCCGGGGCCTCACAGCGATGCGTCCGGACTTGATGGCCGCCACCAGCTTCGGAGGCAGGTGAGCGACAGGTAGCTCGCGGGGAAGCCCGGCGCCGATAATGGCCAGGCTGCGCTCGATCTGCTCCAGCTGCTCGTCAATCAGGGATTTAACCGGTGCCGTGCTCATGCCGCCTCCTTGCGCCCATCAACAACCTTGTTGAGGCGCCCGCAGTAGTGGTTGAACTCTTCGATGGTGAGGCGCTGGTCGGCCAGCATTTCGGTGAGGAGCTTGAGGACCATGGATTGCCAGGATAGGGGTGTCACTGGATCGGCCATGGCGTCGAGCTCTTCATCGATCAGGACGTGAGGACTTCTCATCGCGAGTCCTCGGCCTGGGCCAGCGCTCCCTCTTTCGCGAAGGGAGTGAGCAGCGTGCGGGCGATTTCCTGCAGCATGGCGTCAGGGTTGGGAACGCACATGATCTCGTCGGCCGCGGCAGCGGCGTCACCGGTGATCTTGCAGCGCGCCGCAAGGACCAGCCGGCCAAGCACCGATTTGCTGATGTCCGACAGGCCAAGCTGACCCATCACGAACTCATCCACCGCCTGGGCGAAGCGATCGTAGGTAACGCCCCGCTGCCGAAAGTTGCGCTGGAACACGAAGTCGCGGCGCGCCATCAGCTCGGCAATGCCGTCGTCGATCCAGCGCGCCTCAGCTTCCTCAACTGAGCTTTCGCTCACCGCCGGCGGCAACTGGTTGTCGTAGTGCCATTGTGCTGCTCGAAGTGCGCCCATGGCGTCCTCCAGGTTGGTTGTGCGGCCGCATTGGCCAGGAGCCAGGCGCGGGTGACCAAACCCACCGTGAAAGGTGGCCTGGCGCCTGCCTAATGCGGTCGATGTGAAGGGAAGGGGTGATGCAGATGGCCGTTGGCGAAACACCTACTGAGGTAGGTAAGGACCGATTCGGTGTGGTGCCCTGGCTATCAGGGCCGTGCATCTGCATCGGTGTGCCATCTCTAGGCGGTGCCGCAGTGCAAGTGCGGCCCATTACAGGGCGGCCAGCGCTAACCGCTACCCTACCCAGTGACGCAGATGGCACACCGATACAGCCTGCGATGGGGAGCAGGGCATCGGGCAGCTAACGTCAGTCTGACGTGGCGCTGGTTGTTCAGTTGAACGGCTTTCGGCAATCAGCACAGAACACCCGGCCCGTGCCGCTGTGGCCCAGCTTCGTTTCGTGCTTGCAGCGCTGGCGCTGGGCTTGCAGTGCCAGTTCGTAGGTGAGGAACCAATCACCCTTGGTGGCGACCTGCTCAGGACTTCCTATTGCGGCTTCCACCGGCTTGTTGGCACTGTTGAGTATCCAGGCCATCGTCTTGCCCTCCAGGGCGGTTGATTACCGTCAGCCGTCGCTTTTTGTAGGCTTGGCCAGTCCGCGCTTTTCCATCTCAGCGAGAAGCGCCCAATAGGTGTCCATGTCTCGATCCGCATAGGCTCGGTACAAGGCATGAAGAAGGTCGGCGTCTCTGATTGGGACAACGCTCATTCTGATACTCCAGTGGATTCCCAAAGCACCCGGTCGCCCAGGTGCTTCAGCGAATCGTCAGGCGGCGCGCACCTTACTGGCGCGGGCCTTCAGTTCCTTGCCTTCCACGTCGACCACCAGGTAGTCGCCGCCACCGCGCCCGGTGCCGAGGTTCTTGACGCCGACAAACTTGCCGGCCTTGTCGACGCCGCGTGGGTTGGTGAGGATTACGGCCTGGCCTTCGGTAAATCCGCTCATGAAGAGCTCCTTTCTCTGGGTTGATTTCCCTGATACCCCTCGCGAGAAGGGCATCGAGGAAATCTTCCGCACCTGCTTACCAGGTCATTCGCTCAGTTCGGTCAACACCTCGTCCGCCGTCGCAGTGGGCTGCGCGTGGGCAGGCTTTCGGGCCTGTCGGATCGCCGGTCGCCGGTAGAGGCAAGTGCGGTTTTGTTCATCGGTTTACTGACCTCCCACCGATGGAGCCGGGAGTGACCTAACCGGCTGGGCCGGGTAGTCGGGCATGGCGCTGACTGTTAAAGAGCGGTGAGGCTTGAGGGCCTCCCGAGGGACTGTGTAGCGCCTCGATGGAATGAACAATACCGCCGGTATTTTATATGGTCAATACCTCCGGTCATATTTTTTCTCCCGGTAATGAAATTCGGCTGACGCTGGATTGGGTGGCCGATGGTGGCTCTCTGCTAGAATGCGCCGACAAAATCTCTGGAGATTCGAATGAAAAGGATCATCGCGGCAGCGGTAGCGGCATTGGCTCTGGGTGGTTGTGCGGCAGGGCCTACGTGGCAAGCTACCGGAACTACGGACGAGTTCACGGACAAGACCACGATGATGGTGACCACGAGTGAGTTCCCTTCCTCAGGCTCTATCGTCACCAGGTCGCTTCACTTCTACCCAGTGGTGCGTAAGGAAGAGGGCGAGATATATGTGGGCCTGATGTCCGGTGGTCGTTTCAAGATTCCAGTAGGAACAGTCCAGATACGCATCGATCAAAACGAGGCATGGACGATCACGCCGCAAGAAACCCCGGTGGCTATGATGCCAGCGCCGCCGCAATACGCCCTGAGCCTTCCGCCAGATCAGGCGGCTCTCGTCAAACAGACGCAGGATCAGGCCATGCTCAACATCACTCAGATGATGAGCCCGTATACGGTTACCGGGGGCGAGAAGGCCAAGAAGATCCTGAAGCAGATGCTTTCAGGGCAGAACTTGAAGTACCGGACTGTAGGCGTCAACCAGGCGGCATCTACCACTGGAGAGGTGGCTATTGACCCATCGCTTGCCGAGTCCCTTCGGGCAATCGGGATCAATCCAGAATCTCTTTGAGCCGCCCACAAAAAAGCCCGCTGTTATAGCGGGCTCACTTGGCTAGCTTACGTTAGAACAGCGGCATTAGCATCCCGTTAGGGCTACGCGACATGCCTTTGACCAGTGCACCGTTCTGAAATAGGAACTGATACCCCTTATTTCCGGTGTATCCGCCATAGCTATTCTTGGCGTTCACATCCACCGATATGAGATAGCCGGCGTATAGGTTTCGCCCATCGAAGGCACTGCCGACCACGTAACCTTTCTCCACTTGGGAGAACTGGTATTGAGCTGAGTACGGGTCTTTCAGCGTGCCATTGAAGTATTGCTTCACGCGCTCTTCAGCCTGATCCTGCGAGATTGGGCTGCCATAATCAGCGTTGGCGATATCCTGAGGCGTTGGGCCGGCAGCGCAGCCGGCCAGGGTGGCAAGAGCAAGAGCGATCAGTAGATAATGAATCCGAGCAAGCATAGGTTTCCCTCCCAAAGAAGACCGCCATCCTATCACCGTGGCCTTGCGCCATCACGCAAACATGAAAGAGGCCGTTGGTGCGGACTTCTGGCTGGTGCTACAGGTCTCCCCCGCGCCAAATCACCTGACCAATGATCCGGTGCTCATTCTCGTTGCTGCGGAGGTAGTACCGATCTGGGTGGCTATCCTTGTCTTCGTTGTCGCTCCGCAGAATCCACTGACCAAGCGGACCCTGGATGAGTCGTTTCACTATCGTACCGTCACTGCCAGCCAGCACGAAAACCTGCCGATCAATTGGATCGACCTTCGATCGATCAACTAAGAGCACATCGCGGTCATTGATCGTCGGCCACATGCTTTCGCCTTCTGCATAGATCACGATTAGCTGTTCTGCTCTGGCGCCCTTGACCTTTAGCCAGTCGCGTTTAAAAGCCAGTGTTGACCTGATCTCTACATGCGGGTTTTCGCTGCCAAGGCCCGCCGCTGCCTTGGCATCGTACTGAGGAACGTAAGCATACCTGCCGTCTAGTGCGTCGTGATCTGAGCCTTCTGGCAAGGGAGTTTCGGCTAACACTGGCTCACGTTTCTGGTCTAGCTGGGCAGACATAGCTCCTGCTGATGCGCCAATTACGGCCCCTATCACTCCGCCTACACCAGGTACCGCCCGCATCAAATCAAGCTCTTTCGCCAGTCTCGGGCTGAATGCAGAGACTGGAACCTTGAGCGCCTTTGCGAATACGACTGCTGCGCGAAGGCTCAAGGCCGTTCGTCCGTTCATGAAATGACTGACAGCGCCCTGCGTAACGCCTTCTCCCAATTCGGAGGCGATCTTTTCCTGCGTCAGTCCAAGCTCGGCACGCTTCTGGTTGTAAAGCGCTTTCAGGCGCTGACTGTCCTCCACCTGCCATTCAGCAAGCGGAACCTTTCGGGAATTTTTCGTCATCGGCGAATGTTATGACCACCGGTATTCTTGGCACCAATAGCGCCGGTATTGACGAGCAACAATACCGCCGGTCATACTGGTGGCGTTGAACCAAATTTCGAGGACGCCGCGATGCGCCGAATCCCACTCTCTGAATTCGCAAAAGAGCACGGCCACACCAAGGCCGCTCAGATGCTCGGCTGCACGCAAGGCGGCCTCAGCAAAGCAATCCGTGTCGGTCGCGATGTTTACGTGACCGTCGATGACAACGGAACGGTTACCGCGCAAGAGCAGCGTCCGTTCCCGTCGCAAAAGTCAGCCGCCTAAAAACTCACCACCACGCAAGGAGCAGTAGCCCGTATGTACGCCAACCCCAAGCACCTGCACGACCGCGAGATCAAGGTCCGGGTCGATGAGGACACATTCAACCTGATCCAGGCGATGGCCGTGTATCACCGCACCCAGCGTGCCGTGCTCTGCCGAGAAATGCTGGAAGCGCAGCTGGCTGCCCTGGCTTCGGAGAATACCGGCGATCAAACCGCAGCCTGAAGGCCGCGAGGAGGCCCTATGCCGACCGAACAATTCGGTCTGGACCCGGGCTCGATGGAGCTGCTTGAGCGAGAGGCGCGAAAGCGGGGGATCACCCCTGAAGCGCTAGCAGCCGAGCTAATTGATCGAGAGCTGGCCAGCCGAACGAAACCTCGAAACGCGAGGGGAGCGGTTCTTCCGTTCCAGCGCAAGGCCTGAACAGGCCCTGATAAGCCCGAATTGCGGGCACAAAAAAGCCGGGGGTGAAGGCCCGGCTCTCTGCAACGCATAAAAGTGAGACCAATTATGCATCCACAGACCCCAAGTGTACAGGCCCTCATCCGGCCCGCGCCACAAAATGCGAACCACGATTCTGTGGCGCGCACGATGTCTTCTCGAGAGATCGCAGAACTGACCGGCAAGCGTCACCCGGACGTGAAGCGCGACATCCATGTGATGGCTGATGACCTACAGGAGGATGTGAGCAGTTTTGCGCGCATCTATCTGGACAGCATGAACCGCCAGCAGACCGAGTATCTGCTGGACCGTGAGCACACTGATTGCTTGCTGACCGGCTACAGCGCCGCTATGCGCATGGCCGTCATCAAGCGCTGGCGTGAACTCGAAGCCCAGGCCGGGCCCGCCGCACCCGCCGACCTCAGCAAGCTGGAAATCCTCCAGATGGCCCTGGAGTCGGAGAAGGCCCGCGTCCTGCTCACCGTCCAAGTCGAAGCCCAGGCCAAGAAGATCGATCACCTGGAGAACCTGTTCAAGGAAGGCATGAGCCACGTCCAGTTCTGCAAGGGGCTCAATGGGGTCAACGTGATGCAGGTCGGCCACTTCCTCGAAGGCCGCAACTGGCTCTACAACGAGAGCAAGTCCGGCACCCGGTACCGCGTCGGCGCCTACGCCCGCGACAAGTACATGACCGAACACCAGCAGGAGATCACCCCGCACGGGAAAGAGGCGTTCATCAGCTACACGCCGATCCTGCTGCGCAAGGGTGCTGTGCGCCTGTACGAGCTGTACCTGGCCGGCCAGCTACCCATGAAGAAGAACTGGGATGGCCTGCACACCCACGACAAGGCCGTGCGGGGTACAGCATGAGCATTCACGACATGCCAGAGGGCATGAAATCCGAGTTCCTGGCTGCTTTCCGCGCAGAGTTCGGCTTCGGCGAGATGACGGCCACCGCCAACGACGATGCTGCCGTGATGCTAAAGGCAGCCGCGTGGGCATGGCAAACGGCCCTCAATTCGGCGCAGATCTCCGACATCAACCCAGAGGTTGCAGCTCTGATGCAGCGAATTGATGACGAGGAGCGTGGCCAGGCCTTGCTCGCTGAGGCGTTCGTTCGTGAGACAGGTCGCGCCTCGATCTCGGCCCTTCAGCGGAATTTTAAGATCGGCTACGGCCCGGCCTGCCGCCTCATGGACAGGCTGGCGGCTGATGGGGTTGTCAGCTCGATTGACTCAGAAGGTCGTCGCCATGTCTTGCCGAAGGTGAAGCCATGATGCGCGCGACCCCAGTATCAATGCGCCGAGCTCTAGAAGCTGCGCGCACCTATGCCGAGCACGGAATTCTGTTTGTGCCGATGCCTGTGTTCAACGAAGCCGATCAGGCCGACCTGGTTCGTCAGGTGGATGAGCGTCTAGAGCGAATGGCCAAGGAGCTCGAGCGATGAGCGTCCAATCCATGTCCTGGGCCCTGGAGCAGCGCGACATCGTAGACGCCACTGCGCGCTACGTGCTGCTGGTCCTGGCCAACTACGCCGACAAGAACGGCCGAGGGGCTTTTCCGTCCTCCTCCAGCATCAGTGATGACACCGGCCTGTCCATCCGCACGGTGAAGTACAAGCTCGACCACCTGCTGGAGATCGGGGTGATTCGCCTTGGGAATCAGGCCATTGCCGGTGCCTACATCGACCGTCACGACCGTCGCCCGACCGTCTATGACCTTTGCGTAGAACGGGGTGCACCAGCTGCACCCGGTTCGTCACGGGGTGCAAATGACGACACAACGGGGTGCAGCTCACGACACAACGGGGTGCAAACCACGACTGAACGGGGTGCAGGAGCTGCACCCAATCCATCAATTAACCATCAAGGAACCATCAAAGAACCGAAGGGGCCAGTCGCTGACGCTCCTGCGGCTTCGAAGAAGGCTCCCAAGTTCGACCCGTTGACTGCGAAGCCGGCCAACGTCAGCGCCTCCGTTTGGGCGGACTGGTGCCAGCACCGTCGCGAGATCGGCAAGCGCCTGACCAAGACCACCTGTGACCGCCAAGCCAAGACCCTGGCCGGCCACCACGCCCCCGACGCCGTGATCAACCAGTCGATCAGCAACGGCTGGACCGGCCTGTTCCCTGAGAAGGTGTTGCCAGGCGCCCAGTCGAACGGCAGTAGCCGCCACCACGGCTTCAACGACAAAGACTACACCAGCGGCCTCAAGCGCCGGGAGGATGGCAGCTATGCGCTCTGAGAAAGTCACCCCGATCAACCAGTCATCCCTTGTTGATCGCATCCAGCCAGCCGAGTGCGAGAAGCACGGCCCCTTCGAGCAGAAGGTCACAATGCTGCTCGGCAAGGCACTGCGCAGCCACTGCCCTGAATGCGCCCGCATTGCCAAGGAGGAGCGTAAGGCGCGCGCCGAGGCTGAGCAGGCCCTCAACGTGCGTCTGGCGATCTCCCGCAAGTTGGGTGATTCGCTGATCCCGAAGCGCTTCGCGGACCGATCACTGGCGAACTACAAGGCCGAACACAAGGGCCAGGCCGAGGCCCTGCGCTTCTGCCGGCACTACGTGAAGACCTTCGACCAGATCGCCGAGAACGGGCGCTGCATGGTGCTGCTGGGCAAGCCTGGCACCGGTAAGACCCACCTGGGCGCCGGCATGGCCAACGACCTGATGCGCAACACGTCGCATTCGGCTGTGTACCGGACGGTCGGGTCGATCCTGCAAGCCATCCGCGCCACCTACGACCGCTCCAGCGAGGCGACCGAGGCGAGCATCCTGGCCAGCCTGATCGAACCCTCCCTGCTGGTGCTGGACGAAGTCGGCGTGAGCAAGGAGCAGCCGAGCGACTTCGAGCTGACCACCCTGTTCGCGATCATCAACGGCCGGTACGAGCAGGTGAAGCCCACGGTGGTGATCTCCAACCTGGGGCCCGAGCAGTTGCCGGTGGCCATGGGCGAGCGCTGCGTCGACCGCCTGCGCGAGGGCGGGATGATCGTGGTCCCGTTCGAATGGGAATCGCATCGCGGCAAGGAGGGCGTCTGAATGTGCATTTGGTTTGAAGTGACACCGCTCCACGGGAATCCCGAAGAGGTCGACAACGCCACGCAGATGGCGGCCATCGCTGGGTGCGAGGTATCGGACCTGCCGACAATCAGCGGTTCAGCCATGGAGGAAAACGACTGCCTCTGCGATTTCGATGCCGAAGCCTTTGGCAAGAAGTTCGGTTTCAGGCTGGAGGAGGGTGAAACCACCTTCGATCACTACCTGATTCAGGAGGCCCGCCCATGACCCCAGCACAAGAAATCACAGTCGCCCAGCTCAAGAGCCAGGGCTTCGCGCAGGTCGTGGAAGGGCGTGAAATCGTCCGCATGACCAAGGGCGCCGACCGCCGCGTCGTGATGGCCGATGGCAGCCAGAAGCGCGGGTATCACGTTGAGTTCAAGCGTGCCGGGCAGCCGGCCGGGGAGGGGGTGTGATGCCTTTGACGACTCGACAAGTAATCGCGATGCGCAACATCGCCCACTCCCTCAAGGAGTTCTACAGCGACTGCGACGCAGCGGTCACTGACTTCATCTCTCCTGGCTGGATCGCCGTAATCGACGACCGCACAGCTCTGATCTGCGAGCAGTGCCATGGCGAGGGTCAAGTAGGCGGCCTGACGCCAGACGGCTACGACAGCGAGAAATGCGACACCTGCGACGGCACCGGCCTGAACCTGGAGAAGCACTGATGGACACCAACAAGATGCGCGAGCAGTTCGATCAGGCAGTACTCGCCTACTACCAGGGCCGGGTGGGCGCATGCGCTCATTACTGCGCGAGCGCGCTGAAGGTCGAGCGATCCGAAGTCAGCCGGTCACTCCAGCGCCTTAAGCGTCGAGGCCTGGTTGTTGCGGATGGCACCTATTGGAAGGTGGCGCCATGAAGACCGCTATGACCCTGATCCTGCTACTGGCCCTGTCCGGCTGCCAGGTCTGCTGTGACGCCCAAGGCGAGAGCTGCGCGGCGCGCTGTGAGGTGGGCCATGACTGAGTTCCTGATGCGAAGCATGGGCGACGTCAACGCGCTGCTGGGACGCCTGCAGGCCCAGGACTTCACCAGGCCGAAGCTGATCGTTATCCGCGACGAGAAGCGCCCGGACGTATGTAACCGGAAGATGTGGGCAATGCTCCGCGACGTATCCCAGCAGGTGGAGTGGTACGGCCGCAAGCTCACCGACGAGGACTGGAAGCACATCTTCAGCGCGGCGGTGCAGAAGCAGGATGCGGTGCCTGGGATCGACGGTGGCTTCGTAGTCTTGGGCGTGTCTACCCGCAAGCAGTCGCAGAAGTGGTTCAGCGACCTGTTCGAAGTGATGCACGCCTTCGGCGCCGAGCATGGTGTGCGCTGGACTGAGCCGGATCGGTGGGGAGGGCGGTATTAATGCGCGTCGTATCCAAGAAAGTGCGCGAAAGCGCCCGCGGCCAGGACTGCACCGTCCGCATTCCTGGAGTTTGCAATTTCAACCCCGAGACCACCGTACTGGCCCACCTGCCATGCGGGCAGAAGGGCATGGGCATGAAGGGCTTCGACACCGTGGCGGTCTACGCCTGCAGCGCCTGCCACGACGTCCTCGATGGTCGTGGGAAAGGCGAGGTGGACTGGTCCGACATGCCTCGGGCGATCGCTGAGACTCATGAGGCCCTGATTCGGGCCGGCATCTTGACCGTGAAAGGGGCTGCTTGATGGAACTTACACTACCGTGGCCACCGGCCGCATGCAGCCCGAACGCCCGGGTGCATTGGACCAGGAAGAGCAAGGCAGCCAAGTCCTACCGGGCAGCCTGCCACCTGCTGGCGAAGCAGGCCGGTATCCAGGCGCCGGAAGGTGATGCGCTGCTCATGCTCGAGTTCGTGCCGCCAGATCGCCGTCGGCGCGACGACGACAACCTGCTGGCGATGTTCAAGGCCGGCCGTGACGGCCTGGCTGATGCCCTGGGCATCGACGACAACGTGTTCGCCACCCAGATCAGGGTGAGCAAGGAAACGATCAAGGGCGGCGCCGTGCGCGTCCGCATACAGGCACAGGAGACAGCAGCATGAACTGGACACCAACCGACAGCGGCCAGCTGCTCATCCTGGCCATGGTCATCTTCGGCGGGTATGCGCTTGCACGCGGCGCGGTCATCAAGGCCAAGCGCAAGCGCGAGGAGGGCGGCCCATGCAGCTGAGCAGCGCAAGGAAGGCCTGGCACGACGCCCTCTACGCCCCACGGGACAGCCAGGGCGCCGTGATGCAGGAAATGGGGCTGCTCGGCCGCATGATCCAGAAGACCGACCAGCAGCGGAAGGCCGGCCACCAGGCCCACCAGGCTGTAGCCGCCCACATCCAGCGGGCGATCGACACGCTGCCGGCGCACCTCAAGGCATTCGGCAACCACATGTACAGCCCGTTGGCCACCGATGACGACGCCGAGGAGGCGCACGAAGCGGTGTTCCGCGTGGCCTACGCCGCCGGCCCTCGGATGTACGCCAAGAAGTTCGACAAGGCCCGCATGGTCGCCCAGGGCGTGCTCCACCGATACCGCCGCATGCACCAGGGCGGCCAGAGCGAAGGGATTGACCCTTGCCCGACGCCGGAAGGATTTCGTGCATGGCTTCTGCACGTGCTGGGCCTTGAGCTGTCATCGGAGCAATGGACCAGAGAATGGGAGGGATTCATTCAGGCATGCTTCGACGCCTGCAACGATCTCGACAAGGCTGCGCTTGTACCCGTTTCATCGGTTATAAAAATCATGAAATCTGCCGCTTGACGGAATTGTCCGGCTGGTGGCACTATTTCGCCATCCTGATAATTTTGCCTTTGGCAAACATCTCTCTGAACCCGGCCAATGAGCCGGGTTTTTTATTGCCCCAAGAGGGCCTCAAGAGTCCCGGCCGCGAGTCGGTTTTCTGTTCATGCACAGCGAGAGGTCGAGCATGGAATTCTTCCACCGGCTGCTCGAGAAGTTCGACTGGATGATTGCGGGCCTATTGGGGGCCCTGGTCGCAACCCGGTGGCACGAGGACGACCTGACTGACCGAAAGGCCTGGCTGCTCTTCCTGTTCACCGGTATGGCTTGCGCCCACTACCTCACCGGGATGGTCAGCAATTACTTCGGTATTACCGAGCCTCGCAGCGTTGCGGGCGTGGGTTTTCTTCTCGGCACCTTCGGCGGCTCTCTCATTGCCGCCATCAACCGAGCGATCAAAGCCGCCGATCTATGGTCTGTCATCAGGTCCAAGTTCGGAGGGCCTAGCTCATGACATACGAATACATCAACGCCATCGCGGCCGGCCTCATCGCCATCTGGGCAACCTGGTGCGTGCTGAGCGGTAAGGTGCGCGACGGGGTGATCGGCAAGGTGCTGTACGCGGTGATCGCCATCAGCGGCTACGCCATCCTGGCCCGGTCCGAGCGCATGTTCATCACCGCCAACACGGCCTGGGCCACGCTGATGGTATCGCTGGCCCTGGCGGGTATGCGGCACATGTTCATGCTGACCTACTGGCCACGCGTGAAGCGCTGGATCTGCCGCCATCTGGAATGCGACAGCTGCAAGCCGGTCGAGTGATCCGCGCCACAAAACCGACATGCGCCGTTTCGTGGCGCGAGGAGTTCAAATGCCTGCGCCATCAAGCTTCCACCATGCCGGTGACGGCCGTGGCCGGCGTCTCGTGTTCGTCAATGGCAACGAGATCGACTGCGTGATCTGGTGCGATACCGCCGCTGGCGTGTGTGTGTATGCGCCTCGGCCGGTGAAGGTAAAGCGCCCAGGGCGTGAAGAGATCTACACCCGCAGGCTTCGCGGGGTCGTCACGGTGCAGCAGGCATGACACGGCCAATGCCGACGGCCGACCTGCTCGAATCGCCGTTCCTGATCCTCACGCCTGCTCCCGAACTGTGGGAGTGGATACAGCGAGAGGTCCTGGCCGAAACCGGCAGCATCCACAACCCTGAGCACTCCCACCTCATCGACGCCAATGTCGGCGTGATGTGGGCCTCGTCTGCCTTCAGCAAGAAGGGGCGCTCAGTACTGGGGCAGACCGAACAGCTGATGATCCGCGCAGGTGGGTGGCAGAAGGCACGCCAGGAACAGCAGATGCGGGACTGGTTCGGCGAAGAGCCCGAGTTCCTCATCACGCTGGCTGGCGACTACTGCGCCCAGTGCAGCGAAGCCGAGTTCTGCGCCCTGGTAGAACACGAGCTGTACCACATCGGCCACAAGATCGATAAGTACGGCGCCCCAGCGTTCGGCGATGACGGCATGCCAAAGCTTGAGATGCGCGGTCACGATGTCGAAGAGTTCGTCGGGGTGGTTCGCCGGTATGGCCCAAGCCACGACGTACAGCAGCTGATCGACGCTGCAAGCCGGCCGCCTGAGGTGGCCAAGATCAACATTTCGAGGGCCTGCGGAACCTGTCTACTGAGGTCGGCCTGATTCCAGACAGGCCCTAGACGGATGACACCATATGGCAGCCCTGACAAATGAGGTGAAGGGCTTCATCGTTCAGGCCCTGGCGTGCTTCGACACACCCACTCAAGTGGTTGAGGCCGTCAAGAGTGAATTCGGCCAAGTGGTGACCCGGCAGCAAGTCGAAAGTCACGACCCCACCAAGGCAAGCAGTAAGGGCCTGGCCAAACGCTGGGTGACCCTGTTCGAAGACACCCGCAAGCGCTTCCGCGAAGAGACGGCCGAGATACCTATCGCCAACCGGGCGTACCGGCTCCGTGCGCTGGGCAGGATGGCCGAGAAGGCCGAGTCCATGAAGAACATGGCCCTGACTGCCCAGCTACTTGAGCAGGCGGCCAAGGAAGTCGGTGACGTCTATGTGAACCGGCAGACCAAGGCTGATGTTCCGCAGGACAACGTGATCCCGGCCCGCATCCGGGTCGAAGTAGTAGATGCGAGGAAGCCAGATGCCGACGCTTAACGTCCCGCAGGCGCGCTTCCTCCAGATGGAACACAAGTTCCGCGGCTTCGTGGCCGGGTTCGGCTCTGGCAAGACCTGGGTAGGCTGCGCGGGCATCTGCAAGCATGTGTGGGAATGGCCCCGGATCAACTCCGGCTACTTCGCCCCGACCTACCCGCAGATCCGCGACATCTTCTTCCCGACCATCGAGGAGGTCGCCTTCGACTGGGGCCTGAAGGTCAAGACGAAGGAGAGCGACAAAGAGGTCGAGTTCTACAGCGGTGGCCAGTATCGCAGCACGACCATCTGCCGCTCGATGGAGAAGCCGCAGACCATCGTCGGCTTCAAGATCGGGCACGGCCTGGTCGACGAACTCGACGTACTGCCCAAGCTCAAGGCCGAACACGCCTGGCGCAAGATCATTGCCCGGATGCGCTACAGCGTGCCCGGGCTCAAGAACGGTGTAGACGTCACCACGACCCCAGAGGGGTTCAAGTTCGTCTTCCAGCAGTTCGTGAAGCAGCTGCGCGAGAAGCCGGCTCTGAACGACATGTACGGCCTGGTGCAGGCCAGCACGTTCGACAACGAGCTGAACCTGCCGCCGGACTACATCCCGTCGCTGATGGACTCGTACCCCGAGCAGTTGATCATGGCCTACCTGAACGGCCAGTTCGTCAACCTGACGTCCGGGACGATCTACACCGCCTACGACCGCAAGCTGAACGGCAGCCAGGAGACCATCCAGCCTGGCGAGGTCCTGTTCATTGGCATGGACTTCAACGTCGGCAAGATGTCGGCGGTGGTGCACGTGAAGCGCCTGGGCCTGCCTCACGCAGTCGACGAGATCATCAACGGCTACGACACGCCGGACATGATCAAGCAGATCAAGGAGCGCTACTGGCTCTACGACGGCAACGAATACCGCAACACCCGCCAGATCCGGGTCTACCCCGACGCGTCTGGCGATTCTCGCAAGTCCGTCCGGGCCAGCGAGACCGACATCTCCCTGCTCAAGCAGGCCGGCTTCATCGTCTCCGCCCCCGGCGCAAACCCGCCGGTCAAGGACCGCATCAACTCCATGAACGCCATGTTCTGCAACGCAGCAGGGCAGCGCCGCTACCGCATCAACGCCGACAAGTGCCCGACCTATGCCGATGACCTCGAGCAGCAGATCTGGGGCGACAACGGCGAGCCTGACAAGAAGCAGGGCAACGACCACCGGCCAGACGCCGGCGGCTACTTCATCCACAAAGAGTACCCGATCAACAAGTACTCCCTCGCAGGTGTTTCCTAATGGGCGTAGTCCGATACCTCAGCGACAAGCTGGTGAACCTGGTGGCGAACCTGGGCACGGAGCGCGACAAGGCATCGGGCTCGACGTATGCGCCGGTGATCCTGACCGACGAGCAACTGATCAATGCCTACCGGGGCGCTTGGTTGCCGCGAAAGATCGTGGACATCCCAGCCCTGGACGCCACGCGCCGCTGGCGGGCATGGCAGGCTGACAAGGCACAGATCGAGAAGATCGAGGCTGAGGAAGTTCGCCTGGACCTTCGCGCCAAGGTGAAGCAGGCCATTATCCGTGCTCGACTGTTCGGCGGGGCGGCAATTTTCATCGGCACCGGCGAAATGAACACTGCGGTGGCGCTCAATGCGGGCCGTATCCAAGCTGGAGGCCTCAAGTACCTGGCGGTCATGAATCGCCGGCAGCTGTCACCGACCGAGATCGAGCAGGACCCCCAGTCTGAGCGCTTCGGCAAGCCAAAGGCGTACCGCCTGGCTGATAGCCAACTGGAGATCCACCCGTCTCGCCTGGTGATCTTCTCCGGCGCTGAGCATCCCGACCCTGATCTGGCGCCGGCCAACATCTTCGGCTGGGGTGACTCGGTCCTGCAGGCGATCTTCGAGGCCATTAAACAATCGGACAGCACCATGGCCAACGTGGCCAGCCTGGTCTTTGAGGCCAAGGTCGACGTCATCCGCATCCCTGACTTCATGCAGAGCCTGCAGGATGACGGATACCGCAAGCAGGTGCTCGAACGCATCACCCTGGCAGCCACTGCCAAGGGCCTCAACGGCACGCTGCTGCTGGACAAGGAAGAGGACTACGAGACCAAGTCGGCTAGCTTCGGCACATTGCCTGACATTATCGACCGCTTCCTCCAGGCTGTATCCGGTGCGGCCGACATTCCAGCCACCCGCCTGTTGGGTCAGTCGCCATCCGGCCTGAACTCCACCGGTGAAGCCGACCTGCGCAACTATTACGACCGCATCCAGGCACTGCAGGAACTGGACATCACGCCGGCACTGAAGCTGCTGGATGACTGCCTGATCCGCTCGGCCCTTGGCTCCAGGCCTGACCAGATCCATTACGTGTGGAACCCTCTGTGGCAGCCGACGGCGAAAGAGCGATCCGAAATCAGTAAGCAGACGGCCGAGACGATCAAGATTCTTGGCGAAACGAAGCTCTGGCACGAAGACGCGCTCAGCAAGTCCGCCACCACGTTGCTGGTCGAGCAGAGTGTTCTGCCGGGCCTTGAGGCGGCCATCGCGCAGTTCGGTGCGGAGCTGCCTGACGAAGAAGAGCCAGACGGCGCTCTGATCACGCCTTGAGGTAAACCATGCACATCACTGACACAGTCAGCCTGGGCGACACCAAGCTGAATGACTCCGGCTACCTGGAAGCTTTTGCGCTCACCGCGCGCACCGGTATTCAGCAGTACTTGGGAGCCGAGGTAGGCCGGCCTGACCTGAAGGTCGTGAACGTCTACCGCGACGAGAAGGAGGTCTTCTCCAAGCGCTCGCTGGAGTCGTTCTCCAAGATCCCGATGACCAATGATCACCCGGGCCAGCCGGTCACAGCCGCCAACTGGAAGCAGGTTGCGGTGGGAACCACTGGCGACGAGGTTCTGCGCGACGGCGAGTACCTGAAGATCGGCCTGAAGATCACCGACGGTGACGCCGTAGCCGCGGTGCAGGCCGGCAAGCGCGAACTGAGCGTGGGCTACAGCTGCGAACTGGTCTGGGAGGACGGGGAAGCCCCGGACGGCACCAAGTACCAGGCCAAGCAAACCAACATCATCGCCGACCACATCGCCATCGTTCAGCGCGGGCGGGCCGGCAGCCGGGCAAGCATTGGCGACTCCTGGCCACAACACACCCCAACCCCCGAGGAAAGACCCATGACCCTGAAGACGGTTACCGTCGACGGCATCCCGGTTGAAGTAACCGACCAGGGCGCCGTTGTCATCGCCACCCTGCAAGGCCGCCTGGCCGACGCCGCCGCCAAGCTCAGCACCACCGAGGCTGCGCACGCCACCGCAATGGCAGCCAAGGACGCTGACCTGGCCAAGAAGGACGCCGAAATCGACGACCTCAAGGCCAAGCAGATCACCGACGCGCAGATCGACGAGCGCGTGAAGGCTCGTGGCGACCTGATCGCCAAGGCCAAGGCTATCCATGACGGCGATTACGCCGGGAAGAGCGATGCGGAGATCCGCAAGGCCGTGGTCATCGCCAAGATCGGTGATGCGGCCATCGCCGGAAAGACCGATGCCTACATCGATGCGCGGTTCGACCTGCTGGTCGAGGACGCCGCCAAGGACCCGGTCCGCCAGCACCTGATCAATCAGGACGGCAAGCCGCCGAAGCCCAATGACAACGGCCAGCAGGCCTACGAGCAGCGTCTGAATGACGCCTGGAAAGGGGGTGCCAAGTAATGGCCGTTCAAACCAGCTACACCGCGACCATTCGCGCCGGCCTTCCGGGCATGATCGTGGACATGATCCCGAAGACCCTGATCTCCCGCACCGTTGAGGCTGCTGGCGGCCTGGCGTTCGGCGTCCCGGTTATCCAGGGCACTGCCGATAAGGCTGGCCGTGCTGCCACCACCGGCGACACCGCTGCCAAGTTCGTCGGCATCAGCGTCCGCGATCGCTCGGTCAAGGCCGAGGCCAACCAGTACAGCCAGTACGAATCGGCCCGCGTGATGACCAAGGGCGCCATCTGGGTGACCGCTTCCGTGCAGGTAGCCGCTGGTGACCCGGTCTACTTCGTGCCGGCTACCGGCGTCTGGACCAACGTGGCCACCAGCAACGTGCTGGTCGCGAACGCCCGCTTCGACACCAGCACCACCGGTGCCAACCAACTCGCTCAAGTCCGCCTGGGCTAAGGAGAAACCATGCGACACATTCAGCTCCTCGATGCTCAGGCCGCCCTGGGCTTCGTGGTCTCCCAGACCTCGTACATCGAGCGTCAGGTGAACGAGATCGTCTATGCGGACATCCAGTACCCGCAGCTGATCCCGGTCGACACCTCGGCGCCCGAGTGGATCAAGACCGTCACCTACTACTCGGCCGACAAGGTCGGTAAGGCCGACTGGATCAACGGCAATGCCGATGACATCCCGCTGGCCAGCACCGAGCGCTCGAAGTTCGAGACCCAGATCCACATGGCCGGTATCGGCTACGGCTACGGCCTGGAAGAGATCAGCCAGGCGCAGATGCTGGGCATCAACCTGACCGCCGACGACGCCATGGCTGCCCGCCGCGCGTACGAGGAAATGGTCGACCGCGTTGCCCTGCTGGGTGACTCGTCGAAAGGCTTCTCGGGCCTGTTCAACTTCCCGGGCGTCACCGCCGGCACCGCCGTGACCGGCAACTGGGCCACCGCGACCGCCGACCAGATCCTGGCCGATGTCAACACCGCGCTGACCGTGCAGGCACAGGGCACTCTGTTCACCGCGTTCTCCGACACCCTGCTGCTGCCGTACAGCAAGTTCCTGCTGCTGGCCACCCGCAAGGTGAACCAGGATGGCCTGGAGTCGATCCTGACCTACCTGCAGCGCAACAACGTGTACACCGCTCAGACCGGTCGTCCGCTGATGATCAAAGGCCTGAACGGCCTGGATACCGCAGGTGCCGGCAGCACTGCGCGGATGGTCAGCTACCGCCGCGACCCGTCGGTGCTGAAGATGCACATCCCGATGCCTCACCGCTTCCTGCCTGTATATCAGGCCGGCCCGATCCGCTGGGAAGTGCCGGGCATCTTCCGCCTGGGCGGCGTGGACGTTCGCCGTCCTGCCGAAGTCCGCTACACCGACGGCATCTAAGGGGGTCCCATGGCTAAGGTAACCAACACCCATAGCAAGACCCCAATCGGCCTGCCTGATGGCTCTGTGGTGCCTCCTGGCGGCACCATCGACGTTCCGCAGTGGGTCGACTATAGCAATCGCCAGAATCTGGCGTTCTACGTCGATTCCGGCGTGCTGGTGGTAGAAGCTGGCGAGCCGGCTGAGCTGACCAAGGAAGAGTTGATGGCCAAGCTGAAAGCTTTGGGCATCGAGGTCGGCGCCAATGCCAAGCCTGAAACCTTGCAGAAGCGCCTGGCCGAGGCTGAAGCCAAGGCCAAGGCAGACGCCATCGCCAAGCTCAAGGAAAAGGGCGTTGAAGTCGGCGACGACGTAACCCTGGAAGAGCTGCAGGCCGAACTGGCCAAGCATCCGTAATAACCCCGGGCGGTTCGCCGCCCACTCATTCGAGAACGATGATGGCTGACTACTACGGTACCGTGGCGGGCGCAGATGCCTACCACTCGGCCCGTGGCAATGCCGCCTGGGCGGCTGCCACTCAGGCCGACAAGGAAGCGGCACTGGCGCGAGCCTCAGCCTACATCGACGGCCTGGGCACCCAGCTGCCTACCACCGGCTGCGTTCTGTCGTTCCCTGGCCGGAAAGTCGGCGGGCGCGACCAGGCGCTGCAATGGCCGCGCACCGGCGCAACGGACCGAAACGGCGACCCAATCGACGCCAGCTCGGTGCCGCGCGAGGTTGAACAGGCCACCTACGAAGGTGCTCTGCGCGAACTGGTGAAGCCGGGCAGCCTGAACCCTGACTATGTGGCGTCCAAGGCCGTGAAACGCGCCAAGGTAGGACCGCTGGAAACCGAGTTCTTCGGGCCAGAGGATGTCGACGGCCAGCCCAACAAGCCAGTGGTCGGCATCATCAACGACATCCTGGCGCCAATCATGGTGCTGCGGTGCCCGCTCCCGACAGTGGTGGTCGTGTGAACCAGGCAGAGCTCATCCGGCAGATTGAGGGCATGGAGCCGGCCATGGCCAAGGCCTACCTGAACCAGATCCGGGCAACGCTGGACGCGGCCACCATCGCCGAGATCGAGCGCCTGATCGAAGCCAGCGACGACTCTGCCCTGAGGGATATCCTGGCAGTTGGTGTGTTCGCCGCGCTGATGGAGTTGATCCGGTCCGGCTACATGGCCGGCGCCAAGGCAGAGGCTGGCAGCGTACCGCGCAGTCTGGGAAGGCAGGAGCTTGATGTGAACGCCCAAGGCGCTCAGTCATGGCTGGCGCAGCACATCGCCAACCTGAAAGCGCAGATGGCCATGGATCAGATCGATGGCATCAGCGTTACGGTTTCCTCTGGCCTGCAGGCCGGCAGAAGCCCTAGGCAGATTGCCCTGGACCTTGCCGGCCGCGTGAGCAAACAGACCGGTCGGCGCACAGGCGGCACTGTTGGGCTCCCGGGAAATTTCTCCCGGTACGTGGCAGACGCCCGCACCCAGCTGCGTAGCGGCGACCCAGAGCAACTGCGCAAGTATCTGACCCGCACGCGCCGCGACAAGCGCTTCGACGCGATGGTTATGCGGGCGCTGAAGGCCGGCACGCCGGTGGCCAGTGCTGATGCCGACCGGATCGCCGGTCGCTACGCCGACCGCCTGCTGCAGACCCATGCACAGATGATTGCTCGCACAGAGGCGCTTGAATCGTTCAGCGCTGGCCGGGACCGGGTGTATGAGCAACTGGTCGAGCGCGGCCTGCCGCGGGAAGCCATCGTCAAGGACTGGGAGACCAGGCGAGACGAGAAGGTGCGTAACAGTCACGCCGGCATGCAGGGTCAGACCCGGGCGCTGGGTGAGCCGTTCAGCACGAACTCTGGCGCGCTGCTGCGCTACCCAGGCGACCGCGGGCTCGGCGCCGGGTGGGACGAAACCGCGAACTGCCGGTGCCAGACCCGGTACACCATAAGGGCGAACTATGCGCGACGAGATGCAGGAAATCTTCGGGGAGCTATTCGATGACGTGTTTTCTGAGTCGGTGACCGCCTTCACTGGCGAGTACATGGGCCCAGGCGTCGTCGATCCGGTTACCGAGGAAACCACGGCGCAGCCCGTGATCTACGCAGGTCGCGGCGTCTTCCATGAGTACGATGAAAAGCGCGTGGACGGGCTGAACATCAAGTTCGGCGACATCCAACTCATCGCGCTGACCAATGAAGTGGCCGGCATGCCTGATATCGGTCACCTGGTCGAAACCACCAATAGCGTCGGCATTCTCGGTATGCCCGCCAAGGGCTATCGCATCGTGCGTGTGGGCGGCGACCCTGCCGGCGTGCACCATGACCTACAGCTGAGGAAGGCTTGATGGCCAAGCAGAGAGGTGGGCGCGCCTGGAGCGTGCCGCCGTCGGCTTTCATTGGAGTTGTGGAAGATGCCCTTGCTGAGCGTCACCGGTCTATAACCCAAGCAATGCTTGGCGAGATCGTGCTGCGAGCTCCGGTAGACACCGGGCGGTTCCTGGCCAACAACATCGTCAGCATTGGCTCGCCGGTCTACTACTCCCTAGATGCCTACGACAAGAGCGGTCGGGAGACGGTAGCAAGGGGCGAAAGCGTGCTGTCCGGGCTTGAGCCGTACACCGTCACCTACATCCAGAACAACCTGGCATACGCCGGAGCGCTCGAGGACGGCCACTCCCGGCAGGCGCCTGCCGGTATCTACGGCATCGCCTTCTATGGCGTGACACAGGCCTACGACAAATGACCTTCGAACAGATCCGCTCCATCGTGACTGGCCGCATGACGCAGTGGGCGGGCATTCCCGCTGACGCAGTCGATTACCCGAACCCACCGCAAGGGCCTTTCAACCCAGCCGGAAAGCCCATCTGGGCCAGGCTGGCGGATGTGCCTGGCCTGTCAAGCGCACCAGAGGTCGGCATCGGCCCCTGCGTGCGCCGCACCGGCATCATCATGATTCAGCTGTTCGTGCCCAGCTACAAGGGCACCCTGGCCATCACCAAGGCAGCCGACACGCTGGTGCAGCATTTCGAGTTTTACAGCGACCCGACCGGTCCGTTTGAGTGCTACGCGGCATCCGCAAGCACAATCGGCGATGACGGCCACGGCTGGTACCAGGTTAACGTGTCGATCCCATACCGGGCCTACTGAGCCCTCAAAATCCACCGCCACATGGCGGTTTTTTACGCCTATCGATAGGAGAAACCGCATGTCGAGCGGAGCCAAGGTCCAGCTGGCCTGGATCAAAGAAGTAACCCCTGGCGTGACGCCAGCCGGCGATTGGAACGTGCTGACGCGAATCAGCAACGGCCTGATGCCGACCTTCAACTCGGAAGAGAACAACGAGATCGGCTTCACCCGCATGTCGCAGGGCACCGCCCAGACCACCGTGGATGTGGGCGGCGACATCGAGACCAAGTGGCGCTATGGCGCGCTGGACGAGTTCATGGCCTCCTGCTTCGGCAGCAATTGGGCCAGCAACCAGCTGACCATGGGCGATGGCCGCATCACCTTCTCTGTCGCCTCCTGCGCGACCGACATCGGTGTGTCGGCCATCGCCCGCGGCGTGCAAGTCGCCACCATGAACTTCGATTTCCCGGGCGACAACGAGGTCACGGTCACCACGACCATGGCGGCGCGGTCCTGGGATGACAAGGGCGACAACACGTCGTTCATCATCAACGCCCAGCCCGAGGTCAGTCAGCGCCGCTTCAGCTTCAAGGACATCAGCGGCCTGAAGATCAACGGGGTCCAGGTGGGCGAGGACAACGCCTGCGTCGACAGCTTCAACCTGCAGTTCGACAACGCAGTCCAGACCCAACGCTGCATCGGCAACGGCAATCCGTACCCTGGCAACATCATTGCCACCACGTTCACCCCGTCCGGCGCCATCACCATCAGCTGGTCGAAGATGGCCTACGAGCTGTGGAAGGCCCAGAAGACCAACGACGCGATCAGCCTGGAATTCACCATCGGTAACGCTGACGGTGGTTACAAGTTCCTGATCCCCGAGATGGAGGTGACCGCTGATTGGCCTGATGGCGGGTCGACCGACATCATCCAAGTGGAGCTGAACTACACGGCCCGCCGCGTGGCCCCAACCATCACCCGGCTGCCGGCCCCGATCGTTGTGGCTGCCGTGGATGTCACCCCGGCCACCCTGAGCGTGGCAGTTGGCGATACCGGCGACCTCGAAGTCGTGGTCACCCCGGCCGGTGCCAGCCAGCAAGTCACCTGGGCCAGCTCCGACCCGGCCATCGCCAGCGTGAGCGAGACCGGCTTGGTCAAGGGCCTGGCAGTCGGCACCGCGACCATCACCGCGACCAGCGCAGCAGACGGCACCAAGACCGACACCTGCGCTGTGACCGTCACCGCTTAACCCTTTGCCAGGCGCGCCCTGCGGTGCGCGCCTGGCCTTTTACCGCAGAGGAATACCATGGGCATCACCATTGCAAAGAAGCCTGAGCTGGATATCAACGGCGAGCGCTGGGTCGAGTTCGCCCCAGGCGCCGAGATCCTCGTCGGCTCGATCGCAAACCCGCTGTACAAGTCGCATCAGGCGCTGATCAATCGCCACCTGGCCCTGATCAACCAGCAGGCCCGCGTCGGCACTGCCGAATTCAGCCTGGCCGACATACCCGATGTAGAGCTGGAGACCGATGACGATCTGTTCATCGAGCTGGCTGCCAAGCACCTGATCAAGGACTGGAAGGGCGTAGACGTCGAGGAAAAGCCCGGCGAGCCGGCCCCATACAGCCCCGAACTGTGCATCCAGCTGATCAAGCAGATGAACAGCGTGTATTTCCTGGCCCTGCGCACCGGCAACGACATCGCGCGCCGTGTCGAGGAGAAGGCTGCCGCCACTGCGGAAAAGCAGTAGCGGCATATCTGTGGGGGCGAGAGTGGGCCGGCGAGGCCAACGAGAAGAAGCGCTGGAAGCATGAGCGCCTTGGCTCTGGGGTTCCCGAGGCGCCTGAGATTGACGGCGTAACCGCCGAGATCCTTGAGGCTTACGCCTACATCAGCCGGTCCCGGCAGTACGTCGGCATGGTCGGCGCTCCGGCGCCCATCCCGCCTTCGGCCATCACCGAATACCTCGACCGCTACCCCTCGGCGATATGCCGCGAAGAGCTTGATGCCGCCATCTTCGCCCTGGACGACCAATACCGGAAGAACTGGGATGAGCAGTACGAAAAGGCGCAGGCTGAATCCGATTCGAAAAACAGACCGAAAAAGCGGTGAGAAATGCTCAGTAGGGGTGTGTTAGATTCTGGCCATCTTTACGGAGGAAGCCATGAATCGACTGCTATTGATCGCCGTTATTGCTTGCATGCCGTTGCCGGCTCTCGCCGCTAGCGGCGAAGAAACCTGCAAAAAAATCTCGGCCATGGCCGGAAAGGCAATGGAGACGCGACAGGATGGTGATCTTCTTGAGGACGCCATGGCATCCGTAGGCGACCAGAGTAAGTTCTCTAATGCGATGGTTGTTAAAGCCTACACACTGCCAGTAGCTACAAGCTCTGCCGGAAAGGAAAAGTATGTTTCCGAATTCAGAAACGCCGCATATGCAGAGTGCTACCAAAACTTAATTGAGCCAGTGAAATAACAAAACCCGCTTCGGCGGGTTTTTTAACCCCCGGAGAAAGGTATGGCGCAGGAATCACGCCTGGCGGTAACGATCGACTCGCGGGGCGCCAAGCGCAATGCGGATGATCTGACAGGATCCCTGGAGCGCATGGAACGCGCCGGTGAAGGGGCAACATCGAGCACGGACGGCCTGTCGTCCAGCCTTGACGATCAGCGCAAGGAGCTTTCGCAGCTACTTGGCCAGATCAACCCGACGGTTGCCGCGCTCGGCCGCCTGGATGACATGCAGGAGAAGCTGGCCAAGTTCAAAGGCACCAAGTTCCTCGATGCGGACACCTTCGCCGAGTACAACCAGCGTATCAACACTTTGCGCGAAGGGATTGGTGAGTCAGCGGAGGGGATGAACAAGGCTGGGATGTCTGCAAAGGCATATCAGGCCGCACTGCGCGGCGTTCCAGCGCAGTTCACCGACATTGCGGTCAGCCTGCAGGGCGGCCAGGCTCCGCTGACCGTCTTCCTGCAGCAGGGCGGCCAGCTCAAGGACATGTTCGGCGGGATTGCGCCTGCGGCAAAGGCCCTGGGCGGCTACATCCTCGGCCTGGTCAACCCATTCACTGTCGCCGCAGCAGCTGCTGGCGCGCTGGCGGTGGCCTATTACAAGGGGTCCGAGCAATCGGATGCTCTGCGCAACAGCCTGATACTGACCGGAAACTACTCGAAGGCATCCGAAGCACAGCTGATCGCCCTGGCCGATTCAGCCGACCAGGTGACCGGCACCTTCGGCCAGGCGGCCGGAGCCCTGGCGCAATTGACCGCTGCAGGAACGAACACCACCGGCAATCTGAAGCTGATCACCACTACCGCCGTCGAGATGCAGCGCGTCACCGGCAAAGCAGTGGAAGGCACCGTCGCCGAGTTCATCAAGCTCGGCAAGGACCCGGTCGCCGGCATCGTTGAGCTGGACGAGAAATACCGATTCCTGACCGCGTCGGTGTATGCCCAGATCAAGGCCCTGTCGGACCAAGGTAACGCCGTGGCCGCTGCTGACCTGGCGGAACGCACCTATGCCGAAGCGATGGGGCAGCGCACCTCCAAGATCCGCGAGAACCTTGGCCTGATCGAGCGCGGCTGGCTCAACATCAAGGATGCCACAAACGAGGTCCTCGATGCTTTTGCCAGCATCGGCCGGAAGAGCGCCGAGAGCGAGCAGTCCGCTATTACTCGGCTACAGCAAGAGCTCGCATACAGAAATAGCCTGCTCAACACCGGCTTTGAAGATGACACGACCAGATCTCGCATAGCCGAGATCGAGAAAGAGATCTCTCAGAAAAAGGAAATACTCAGCCTCAATCAAAAAACTCTGGAGGAGGAAGAGAAGCGGCGCCGCATCCAGGAGGAGGGGCGAAAGGGCCTTGATGCTCTGGATACCACCTACAAGAGCTCTCTGACCCAGACCCAGCGCCTGAACAAGGAGCTGACCGATCTCGACAAGGCCCGGGCCAAGGCAGTAGCTGCTGGGGTGTTCACCGCATCGGAGGAAGCGAAGTACGCCCAGTCCCGCAAGAACATCGAGAAAGAAATCGCCGACATCAAAGAGCGTGAGGCGAAGAAGAACACGCCGAAGGGGGCCAACAAGGGTGTCTCCGAGGCAGAAACGACCTTCGCCCGCCTGTACAACCAGTACGATCCTGCAGCCCAGGCAGCACGCACTCTGACCAAGGAGCAGCAGCAGCTTGACCTGGCCTTCCAGAAGGGCAAGATCAGCCAGGAGGAGTACGGCAAGGCGCTGGCACAGGCCTCCACGAACTATGCCGCCGCGATCAAGGGCGCGCAGGGCCTGACCCAGGCCGAGCAGTACCGCGCGCAGATGGAGCGGCAGCTTGCCACCCAGCGCATGGAGTACGCCGCCCAGGCGGACGCCGTGGGCATGGGCCAGAAGGACGCGTATCGCATGCAGGAGCGCCTGCGGATCGAGCAGGAGACGAACAACCGAATCCTGCAGCTGCAGACCGAACTGGCCAACGCCCAGGGCGAGAAGCAGCGCCAAGACCTGCAGGCGCAGATCGACATCGAGCGTGAGTTTCTGCAGAAACGGGTTGCTGCACAGCGCGATGGCTGGGCTCAGATCGACCAGGCCCAGGCAGACTGGAGCAATGGTGCTCGCGGTGCGCTCCAGGACTACATGGACAGCGCCAGTGACGTCGCAGGCCAGACGCGAAACCTGTTCAGCAACGCCTTCGGCAACATGGAAGACGCCGTGGTCAACTTCGTGAAGACCGGCAAGCTGTCGTTCAAGGACTTCGCTGACCAGGTGGTGGCCGACCTCATCCGTATTCAAGTGCGGCAGGCAGCGGCAGGCTTCCTTGGATCTGCTCTTGGGTTCCTGGGTGGGGGCGGGGCGGCGGCATCCGGCAGCGGCACCATGACCGGGTTCAGCGAGACGATCTCGCGGTCTGGATTCTCGACTGGCGGCTACACCGGAGACGGTGGCAAGTTCGAGCCGATGGGTGTTGTCCACGGCGGTGAATACGTCATCCGCAAAGAGGTGGTAAGTCAGCCCGGGGCTCGCGACTATCTGGATCGCTTGAACGCCAAAGGCTACGCCAGTGGTGGTTTCGTCGGGGTGAGCCCTGCGGTTGCGGCTGCATCGGTTCCGGCAGCATCTTCCGCTGGCGCCATGCCATCCATCATCCAGCACATCATCGTGCAAGGCACCGCAGACGAAGCGACCCTGGCTCGCATTCAGCAGGCAGCCCAGAAGGGCGCACAGGATGGCTACAACCTGGTGCTGCGCGACTTCAAGATGAACGGGCCGGCGCGGCAGCTGATCGCCCGCAACCGATAGCAAGAAGGAGTACTGCATGGCTATCCAATGGCCGGCATCGCTGCGCCCGTCTGAAATGACGTGGGGCTTAGTCAACAACAGCCGCGCCTTCACCTCGACGCTCTCGAACGCCCAGCAGATCGTCGGGCAGCCGGGCGCGTACTGGCAGTGCACCCTGACGTTCGGTCTTCTTACCCGGGAGCAGGAGCGCGAGCTGTCGGCGTTCCTCGGGCGCCTGGACGGGCTTTTCGGCACGTTCAACCTGCCGGCATTCACCCGTACCCGGAAGGTGAGCGTGGGAAGCCTCACCGTCGTGTCAGGCGTGGCCCAGGCCAGGGCCATCACGGTGGCCGGCGCCGCCGCGAACACCACAGTTTTCGCCGTGGGGGATTACCTCACAGTGGCCGGGGAGATGTTCGAAGTGGTGGAACCTGCTACCTCCAACGCCCAAGGCCAGGCCATCGTGTCGGTCAACAAGCGCATCCGCAAATCGCTGATCGCCGGGACGCCGGTCGAATACCTCAACCCCTACGCCGAATGCCGCATGACCCAGGACACGTGGAACATGACGGTGCGGCCGGTGGTGGCCAGTGGCAGCTACCAGTTCAGGGAGGCCTTCTGATGCCCTCGACGTTCCCATTCAGCCAGAGCGTGGTCGATATCATCGCCACCGGCAAATTCCTCAGCGTGTACGCCTGCCAGCTCGACTTCGAGGATGGCCCGGTGTACGCCCACACGGGCACCGGCGACCTGGTGATCGGCGGCATCACTTATCTGGGGGTAGGGCAGTTCGGCGAGGTCGGGCAGTCGCAGGAGAGCGACAACTCGAACTCGCCCATGTCGATCGACCTAGCCCTCACCGGCTTGGACAGCTACATCATCACCGAGACCAGCATCCGGGGATGCCGCGGGCGTTCAGGCAAACTCATGTTTGTGGTGTTCGACGAGCAGGGCAACTATGCCGCCGACATTCTGTTCTCCGGCCGCATGGACGCCGCCACTTTTTCCTACGCCGGCAACGGTGAGGACGGCAACAAGATCACCGTCCCGATCGTTGACCGGATGGCCGAGTGGAGCCGAACGGGCACCGAGCGGTTCACCGACGAGAACCACCGGGCCCGCCACCAGGGCGACCGGTTCTTCTATGCCATCGCCCAGATGTCCGAATGGCCCATCTACTGGGGCTCCAAGAAGGACGCCCCGACGTTTACATACGAGAAATAGCCATGCGCTACCGAGACTGGACCACACGCCTCAGCGAAGTGATCAAGGCCGCCTTAGAGCGGCCTTTTTCATGGGGCGAATTCGACTGCTGCCTGTTTGCGGCGGACTGCGCTGTGGCGGTGTGCGGTACCGACCCGGCTGAGGCGTATCGCGGCACCTACAAGACCGAGGCTGGGGCGAAGCGGGCACTGAAAAAGCGTCACGGAAGCCTCGAGGCGGCCTGGGATGCCTGCTTCACCCGGGTGGCGCCGGCATTCATCCAGCGCGGCGACATTGCGATGTACGAAGCACCCGGCGGCAGGTCCATGGCCGTGTACTGGGCAAACGAATTCTGGGCGACCACCAACGACGGGGTGGCCCGCGTGGTGTGCGACCCGCTTGCAGTCTGGAGAGTTGAATAATGTCCGGTGGCGTCAGGAAGATTGCTCAGGTCGCCGTCGGCGCGGTCATTGGCTTCGTGCAAGGTGGCCCGGTGGGCGCCGCCATTGGTGCCGGCCTGGCGTTCTACATGGCCGAGCAGCAGGAGAAGCTGAACACCAAGTCGCCTTTGCGCGACAACGAGCCGTCGGCCCAGACCGTCCGCTCCTCCAAGGCGCCCGCGCGCTTCATCCTTGGTCGGGTCAGCACCGGTGGCGTGCTGGTCTGGGCGCAGGAGCAGGTCGGTGACCAAGCCGATGGCGAGTGGCTGCACCTGGTGTACGTTCTCTGTGAAGGCCCGGTGGACGCCCTGGAAAATATCTACCTGGGCGAGGAGGAGATCGCCACCTATGGCGAGCATGCCTCCTATGAACTGGTGGTCAACCCGACCCAGGTGAATGCCTTCCTCAAGGCCAACTGCCCTGACTGGAAAGACGAGCAAATCGGCCGCGGGCTGTCGTTCGTACGCCTGTCGCTCAAGTACAGCGCCGAGAAGTTCCCATCCGGCATCCCAGATGCGCGCTTCATCGTGCGCGGTCGCAACGATATCTACGACCCGCGCACTGGGATGTCCATCTACACCGAGAACACCGCGCTGCACATTCTCTGGTTTCTGCGCAACCGCTGCGGCGTGCCCGACGATGAGATCGTGTTCGAGACCTTCGCCAGCGGCGCCAACGTCTGCGACGAATCGGTCGCCAACCCTGACAACACCACCAGCCCGCGCTATCGAAGCAGCTGCGTGATCGGCGCCGATGAGCAGCGCACCAACGTTCTACAGAAGCTTGAAGCTGCCTGCGGCGGACGGACCATCCGTGTCGGTGGCCGCTGGATGTTCCAGGCCGGGGCCTACTACGGCCCGTACGACTTCGAGATCACCGAGGACATGGTGATCGGCACTATCACCGGCAGCACCGAGCCGACCAATGACGCGGCGATCAACACGGTGCGCGGCACCTTCATCGACACCTCGCAGTCGTGGACAGAGACTGACTATCCCGAGGTCTCCGTCGCCGCATGGGTGGTCGAGGACGGCGGCGAGGCTGCGGAAACGCTGTCATTCTCCTATGTCACTGACGCCTACCAGGCCCAGCGCCTGGCGAACATCGAGCTGCGCCGCCGGCGCGCTGGCGGCACTATCAGCATTCCAATGAACTTCCTGGGCTACAACTGCCGGCCTGGCCGCGCGGTTCGAGTGAACCTGCCGTCACTGAACATGCTCGGCGAGTTCATCGTCACCAACTGGAGCATGGGTGCGGACCAGGGGTGCACCGCCCAACTGCAGCAGTACGATGCGGCACAGTTTGACGACGCCGTGGGCCAGCCGTACAACCCGATCGGCTTCATCAACCTGCCAGCTGGCGGCCTGGGCAGTCCAACTGGGCTTGCCTGGACGGTTGACGAGTCGGCAGAGGTCACGCAGGGCGTTTTGAGCTGGGTGCAGCCGGCCGGTATTGTGACCGCATACGCGGTCACCGTGCGCCAAGGTGCCAACGCGGTGCAGGCCCAGCAGGTGCCGGCCACCACTCTGCAACTGCCGATCGCCGGGCTACCCTCGGGCAACTACACGATGAGTGTTGCTGCTCTGGGGCCGCTGACCCGCTCCGGCGAGGCCAGCATCACCGTGAGCATCGATGGTCCGCCCATCCCTGAATCGTGCGTGGTGCAGTCGACCATCGACGCTATCACGCTGATCCCAGGCAACACGCTGCATGGGCTGAACGGCGGCACTTACGAGTATTTTTTCTCGACCAACCCGCAGGCCACGCAGGGCGATTACCTGGGCCAGGGTCTGACCTTGACCCACACCGGGCTGGCATTCGCCACCAACTACGCCTACTTCGTGCGATCGAAGAACGCCTACGGGGTGAGTGCTTTCCTGAAGGTGGTGGCGTCCACGTCTAACGATGTCACCAACATGCTTGGCGCGCTCAAGGACAAGATCGATAGCGGCATCCTGGCGCCAGAGTTGCGCAAGGAAATCGAGCTTATTTCGGGGCCGCCGACGCTGGACGGATCGGTTGCGCAGCGGGTTGCTGCTGAAGCTACGGCGCGCATTCAGGCGATCGATGCGGAAGCCGCAGCCCGCGCTCAAGGCCTGTTGAGCGAGGCTCAGGCGCGTGGTGCTGCAATCACCAGTGAGGCTCAGGCGCGGCAGTCGGCCGACTCTGCGCTGGGGCAGCGAATCGACACCGTCACCGCTTCAACCGCGAACAACGCTGCGGCCATCCAGGCGGAGATCACCGCTCGCACTACTGGCGACACGGCGCTGGGCCAGCGGATTGATACCGTGGCGGCCAGTAGCGCATCGAACTCGGCAGCGATTGGCAACGAAGTCACGGCGCGAACTAATGCGGACGCGGCCCTGGCCTCACAAATCGCGACCATTCGCGCCGAATCGGGGGGCTTCGACACTGCTCTCAACTATGGGTTTGCCTCGACGGTTGAGGGCTGGAGCGGCGTGCGCAGCACACTGGCCGTTGAAAATGGCCGACTGATCGTCTCGAACACCGCTGCAGACGCCTACATCGCATCGCCTTTGGTGTCGTTCAGTGGCCGAGACAACGACCGGATCCGGTGCCGCATCACGCGACGCTCGGGTTCGGGATGGCTGGGGCAGGTCCTCTACTTCACGCCGGGGCATTCCTCCTCGCCGTCGTACAGCAAGGTCATTGCCGACCCGGGCATACCGACGGGACAGTCGGTGGTGGTCGAATGGGACATGTCCCAGCTGACAGCGGGTGGTAACGACTGGACCAGCAGCACCGTCACCCGAATCGTGATTTACCTGAGCGCTGCTGCGGGTGACGTGTTTGAGATCGACTGGATATCCATCGGGCACATCGCGCCTTCAGCCTCGGTTGCATCTGTGGTCGAGGAGCAGGCAGCGCGGATCAGCGGCGACCAGGCGAACGCTCAGGCCATCACTGGCCTGTCCAGCAGCCTACAAACCACCAATGGCAATGTCACTCTGGCCCAGCAGGCGGCACAGGCGGCTTCGGATAAAGCTGGCGCAAAGGGTGAGGTCATTTACGGCAGCGCCGAGCCGGCCACAGACAAGCGCCTGGCGCAGAACCTGTGGATCGACACCACCAGCAATGCCAACACACCGAAGCGATGGAGCGGCTCGGCCTGGGTGGCTGTAACGGACAAAGCGGCGACGGACGCGGCTACTGCAGCTGCGCAGGCGCTGGCCCAGGTTGCGACCAAGGCTGATGCCTCCGCTCTTCAGGCACTGGACACCAAGGTCACGAACCAAGGGGGCCAGCTTACCAGCCAGGGGCAGGCGCTGACGCAGTTGCAATCGACTGTCGGCAACATCGGCGGATCAGGCTCCAACCTGCTGAGCGACCAATACAGCTGGCTGACCTCGACCACGCTGCCGGCTACCGTTCTGGGGCCTAACACCACGCGTGTCGGCGTTGCAGTGGCTGCCGCAGACTCAGGCTTCGGCTACCAGGTGACGGCAAGCTCTGCGGTCGAGTACCTGATGCTATGCCCGGTATACGGTGACACAGGGTTCAACCTGCGGATCGAGCCTGGCACCTACCTGGTGTCGATGTACGTCCAGGGCAGCGCCGCTGGGACTGCGCGGGTATCGCTGTTCAATGGCACGTCCCGTGTGTCGCCTGACGTAGCCTTCACTACCACCCGTCAGCGCCTGACGTTCCCGGTAACGGTCACCGACAGCGCTCGGGTGGCGCTGACGATCTACTTCAACCGGACTTCGGTCGCCAACCTGTCGGTGGTGATCGACTCGGTGATGGTCGAGAAGCGCATTGGTGAGAACAATGCGCCGTCGCCGTTCGTGGCCGGCCCGTCGGCGCGAGCCTTGGCGGGGCAGGCCACCGCCATCAGCCAACTTAGCACGCAGGTCACGCAGCAAGGGGCGACGATCACTGCGCAGGCAACACGACTCGATGGCCTGTATGTCCAGGTCAACCCCGAGCTGGAGGGTGATGCCTCCGGCCTGGCTGGCGCTACGGGTGGATTGGTCGGGGTGTGGACAGAGCAGTCGGCTCGCGTCGAGGGCGATATCGCCCAGGGCCGGCGCGTGGACACCGTTCAGGCACAGATGGGGCAGACCAACGCATCGATTCAGCAATTGAGCGAGGTGGTGGTCAGCCTGGATGGCGAGGTCTCCGCAAAATCTACGTGGAAAGTCGAGACGAACTCTCAGGGCAGGCACGTTGCCACGGGCATCGCTATCGGCAGTGACGGAGTCGAGGGAGAGATCCTGCTCTCGGCGCAGCGCGTGGCGATCATTGACGGAGTGAATGGTCAGACGGTCCTGCCGTTCGTAGTGCAGAACGGCCAGGTTTTCATCAACCAGGCGGTGATCAACAAGGCGTTCATTCAGGAAATTGTCGCAGGCATGACTATTCGATCCGCTGCTTTGAATGCCCAAGGCCTGCCGTTGCTGGAGATGAACTTTGTCACGGGCGCAGTGAGCATTCGCGGGCAGGATGCCAACGGCTCAACGCTGCTGAACAACGGCGGCCTGTACGTCTACGACATCAACGGTATTGAGCGGGCCGCTGTGGGGAGATTGACCTGATGGCCGACTTGTACGGGCTCCGCACGCGGGATGCGGTCGGGGCCGTTACCCTGGATACCACGATTACCCCGATCCGCTCCCTGAAGATGATGCAGGTGGTGGGGAATGGTGCGCTGGACCAGTACATCGCCATACCTGAGATTCAGGCGGCGTCGTTCGTGGTGGTGGACGCGCTCGTCGACTCTGGCGAAAACACCTACAGCCCCCAGGCCTGGTACTCGCAGGGCCAGCTGCAACTTCGCCGCCCCATGAGCTTGCAATGGCAGGTGATGATTCTCTCGCAGGGCGGTGAGCCATTCGCAGCCCCTGGGAGCTATGGGATTCGGGCGAAGAACAACTCCGTGCGCACACAAATTGACGCCGTCAACAAGCTGCTGAACGTCCGGTACAACGGCGCTCTCAACCTGGGCCAGCAGGGGCCGGGGTCGGGGAGCCTCATTCAGTGGGGAGATGTCACATTTCCCGCACCAATAACGACGCTTGAGCGGCCTTTGATCTTCTTCAATGCCGCCGACTACATGATGATCGGCAACTTTTCCGTCAAGGGAGGGCCTGGAAACTGGACCGGATTCCGGATCAAGTCCTTTCCCTCCCGGGCGGCCCACGGGGACATTGCCCTCTACCCCATGGCAATCAAGTGGTTTTGCGCGAGCTACCTGGCGCCAAGTACTCCTGTGGGCGAATACGGCGCCTCGGTTCGTGATGCTGTGGGGAGCCGGATTTTCGTCACCACGGCAAACCTGTCCCTGCTCAACAGCCAGCCCGCGACCACGCAGTTTGTCACCGCCGGCACGCCGATCACTGGAGCAGGGTATTACGCCTCGCCCGCGCAGATGCCGTGGACTGGCAGCTTCGAGGATTACGTGCTGGGGAACGCTCTGTTTTCAAACACCAACGTGGGGCAAACGACGCAGCCGATTCGAGCCAACTTCGGCGGGTTCCTCTCCGGGAATAGAGGTGTCCTGCAGATGTACTGCGAGAACTTCGACGGGGTCAACCCGGTGAGCGTCAACGGGCGAACGCTGTTCGCTTCTCGCCCCATGAAGCCAATTTAAGGAGCCCAAATGACCAAACAAGTAATCAACCTGGGTACCGCGCCGAGCGGCGCCGGCGGAGATGATCGGCGCAGCGCATGGGTGAAGGCTATTGCGAACTTCGACGAAATCTATCAATTCATGGACGGGCTGCAGAGCCAGGCCAATAGCAACGGCTATTTCGTAAAGTACCCTGACGGCACCATGGAGGTTACCGGCTTCGTGATTCTGCCGGCTCAGGTGATCAGCATCGGCGTGTCGGCCACCCGTGTGTTCGCTGCGCCCTTCGTGGGCATCCCTACCGTGGTGTACTCCTGTGATGGGGCGTCGGGCACCGGTGCCCAAAACGACGTGGGGCTGGTGAACATGAACGGCACATTCATCGCGGTCACTCCAACCCAGTTCACGCTCAACTCCTACTCGTACCGAAGTGCAACCGCCAACCCCACCCGCTGGTCGTTCAGAGCGACGGGTCGCTGGAAATAACCCACATGTCATCCAATCCACCCGCTTCGGCGGGTTTTTTTATGCCCGGAGAAAGCCCCATGCCTTACATCGTCATCAACTCGAGCAACTTCTACGACCCCGCCAACCTGGTCGAGCACCCTACAGAGGCAGACGCCGACGCTGCCGCCCGCGAACTGCTAATGGCACAACCTACGGCCATTGTTCGAACGGCCCAGGTGATCAAGCGCTACTCCGCCCAGGTCCGTGTGACTGCCCAGGAAGCGGCGGATATCGCGCCCGAGGCATCTGTAGAGGAGGAGGCCTGATGCCGATCACCGAGCAGCAGCTGCTGCAGATCCTCCCCAATGCCCGCCCAGTCGCGGGCATTTTTTTGGCTGCACTGAACCGGGCTATGGCGCGCTGGAAGATCGACAGCCGAATCCGGCAGGCTGCCTTCCTGGCCCAGGTCGGCCACGAGTCCGGCCAGCTGCGCAATCTGGTGGAGAACCTGAACTACAGCGCCGAGGCGCTGGTGCGGACCTGGCCCTCTCGGTTCACTAACCAGACTGCTCCCGGCTACGCCCGGCAGCCGGAGAAGATCGCCAACAAGGTCTACGGCGGCCGCATGGGTAACGGCCCCGAGGCATCCGGTGATGGGTGGCAGTACCGCGGACGCGGCCTCTTGCAGGTCACTGGGCGCAACAACTACCGCGAGGCCGGCGCCGGCATGGGCCTGCCGCTGGAGGCTGAGCCGCAACTGCTCGAGCAGCCTGAGCATGCCGCCCAGTCCGCCGCCTGGTGGTGGGCGAAGCGTGGACTGAACGAAATGGCCGACGCCGGCCGCATCCGCGACATCGGCAGCATCATCAACACCGGGCAGCCTGGCAAGGTGCCTTTCGGCGCAGCCGAGCGCCTGGCGCTGTATGACTTGGCGCTGAAGGTGTTGGCATGACGTCCTGGGCAATGCGTGCCGCATGCGCCGGCCTGCTGATCCTGGCGGGCATGTTCGTGGGCGGCTGGATCGCCACCAGCCACTTCCGCCCGGTTCTGGACGCGGCCCAGGACCAGGCTTCCGTGTGCGCCGCCGCGCGCAACAACCTCGCCGGCCTGACGCAAGAGCAGGGCAAGTCCCTGGGCGACCTTACCCTGGCCGCGAACGAGCGCCAGGCCAGGGCCGAGCAGGCGGTGAGTGAGGCCAAGACCAGCGCAGATCTGGATTACGCCGCGGCGAACCGGCTTCAGCAGGAGCGCACCGGTGGCGACCATTGCGCCGCTGCCACCTCGATCATCGACAAGGAGCTTGGCCTATGAGGATGCTGCTGATCTTGTACGCGCTGGCGCTGACTGGCTGCAGCGGCCGCGTTGAGCCGCAGGTGCAGTATGTGCGCGTCGAGGTGCCGGTGCAGGTGCCATGCCGGGCGCCAGAAGTCGCGGTGCCGCCGTGGGCGGCCGCCGGCCTGCGAAAGACCGACAGCCTGGAGGTGAAAGTGCGGGCGCTGCTGGCTGAACGTCGCCAGCGGATCGGCTACGAGAAGGGGTTGGAGGCGGCGGCTACAGCGTGCCGATGACTATACTGGTCCGGTCGAAGTGCTGGGGATGGTCGTGGAGAAGCGAACTTTCATCGGAATGATTGAGGCTGGTGAGCCGCTCATTCAGCAGGCTGTGGACGCCATGCGTCAGTATCACGAGGCCGAGGCTGCGGGCCTGCCCGGGGAAGAAGTCGAGCGCCTTCGCCTGCTCGCGGAGTCGTTGTTCCAGGCGGTATCCGACTACCAGTTGCGGGTCGTGGCCAAGGCTCGGAGCAAGGATCAGCCACCGCTGCACTGAACCCGCCGATCGGTAAAAGCCCACGAAAGCCGCGCACTATACGATACTGTGTTTTTATACAGTTTCGGTGTCCTATGTACTTCCTCCTCGTGCGCCGTCGAGAGCGCGGCGTCGCCATTCCTGCAGAGAAGATGCGCAAGGTCCAGCCTCTGCGCGCCGACGTGCACATTGAGTACGGCGACAGCAAAGTGCTGGGCCGCCCGTGCATCGAGGCCTGGGTCTTCAATCCAACCCCGAGCGGCGACATCATCCCGCGGCTGCACGACGCCTGCGTGAATGGCATGGGCACGCTTGGGATGAATGTCACTGGCTTCGAGGAGATCGACGGCGTGGTCTACGCGCAGTCTTGGTGGTGCAGACTGGAATGATGACCTCGCTGCCGCGCGAGTGGGTCGCTGCGCTCGACAACATATTCGACCTGGCCACGGATCCAGAGAAGCACGCCGCCAAGCTAGTGAGTATGGCGCTCGAGTGCCGCCGCCGGCGTCAGGTCGACGACCTGCAGCTATCCGAGATGTTGGAGATGGCCGACGCGGCAAGGCTGTTCGGGCTGAACGACCACGAGGAGATGTATGAGATGGGCCTGTTCAAATACCTCGAGCCCCAGCCTGACCACTACGTGCACGAGATACTGCGAAAGGTGAGGTAGGGGGGCGGCGACTGTTGGTGTCTATATAAAGGAAGGGAAACGGTCGGCAGGACGCCGCGGGCAGGCTGGCCAGGGCCAGTGACTTTTGAAGTGACTTCGTTCGGATCGGTCCGTCACCGTTGAGCTTCGTTGCAGCGAAAGCAGGGCCGGAAATCCTGTAATATCATGCCGTTAGGTAGGCTTGGCATGCATGGGGTGCAAGGGGTCGAGTGTTCGAATCACTCCGTCCCGACCATTATTTAAACGACTTAGCCACCTTCGGGTGGCTTTGTTGTTTCTGGGGTTCTGTGGTTTTCGAATAAGAGTAACCTTTTTTGCGCTCATAGAAAGTTTCATACCATTCGAAAGCGCCGTCCTCTCAGAGTTTGGCGCTGTGCACCTTGAAACTATCCCTGCCAACCTCGTGAGAAGCTATCAGTCCACCCACCGCCACAACGGCTCATCTAGCAACCCAACCCCGCGAAGCTGAGTCTGCCCCTGGATTTTCTCCAGCTCCAATACATTGCAACCTTCACACGCCGTCAGCGCCTCAATCAGCGGTGCGCTATGAGAAACGACCCACACCTGGCTACGTTGCGAAGCGCGAATGATCAGCCGCGCAAGGGCTGGCAACAGGTCCGCATGCAAACTAGTCTCCGGCTCGTTCAACACCATCAGCGACGGCGGCCGTGGCGTGAGCAGTGCTGCCATCAACAACAGATAACGCAGCGTCCCATCCGACAACTCAGCCCCACCCAACGGCCGCAAAAGCCCATGCTGGTGCAGCCGCACGCTGAACAACCCACCCGGCGGCGCATCGATCTCCAGACGACTCCCAGCAAACGCGTCATCCAGCGCCGCTACAAGGTCTTCAACCTCACCAATCTCAATGATGGTTTGCAACGCTGAAGCAAGATTGCGCCCATCATGATGCAGAACCGGCGACCGAGTCCCCAACTGCGGCTGGCGGCAGGGCGCCTCACGGTCAATGCGAAAGTGATCATAGAACCGCCAGCTGTTGATGAACGCCCGCAACTCGCCAATCTCCGGCGCCTGCCGTGGCCGGCCAACGATATTGAAAAAGCTCTCACAGCTATCGGCATGTTGATCCAGCACCGCCCAACCGTTCCCTTCCCGCGCCCGAACCATGGCGTTCTTGCGTTCAACCAGCAAAGAAGACGGACGATATGCGCCTGCGCCCCAGATAGCCTCGGATTTGATTTCTGGGTCGAGCATAAATGCAGTGGGATAGGGCAGCGGAATCGGCAGCCCAAGCGAAATGGCAAAGCCGAAATCCTCGGTAGCGAACCCAAGGCGCAGGCGTTTGGCTTCGCTGGGATGCTGTCCTTGAATGGGCACTTCACCACGCTTCATGCGCGCACTCATCTCCGGGCCCGCCCACCAGGTCGAATCCAGCCCACCTTCGCGGGCAAGCGCTTCGATCACGCCGCCCTGGGCAGTTTCGGCAAGCAAGCGCAGGGCCTTGTACAGGTTGGATTTACCGCTGCCGTTGGCACCGGTCACCAGGTTGAGTTGCCCGAGTGGCAACACAAGATGGTTGATGGAGCGGTAGTTGCCAATGGCGAGGGTGGTGAGCATGCGAGGCGTCCCAGCGTGACTGAGTGATCGATTGTGGCCGAACTGGAGATGGCTTACTACCGAGATTGCTGCGTTTGACAGATCTACGCCTGCGCAAATAACCCCAGGATATAGTCACGCACATGCGCAATCCGTGGATTACGCATCGAGGTCTTGTTCCACACCAGATACAGATTATTGGTAGGCGCATCCTCATGCGCTGTGAGTGACACCAAAGCCCCAGACTCCAACGCTTCGACACATTGATAATCCGGCAGCACGCTCCACCCCTGTCCCTTCACGAGCAGGTCCTGAATGATGCGCAAATCCGCAATGGTCAGCGCGGCTTGCAAAGTCGGCGCAAGCTGGAACAGCGCCGCCCAAACAGGCCGAACGAGCGGCAGGTCTTCATCGAAGGCAATCAGCGGCAACTTTGCCAACCCCTCAGCCGTAGGCTTGCTGCCAAGCGCTTTGGCCAGGTGCGGTGCGAGCACCAGCAGGAATCGCTCAGTCAACAACCTGGCATAGCCGTGCGAGCGCTCATCCGGCATGGAGGCGGTAATTGCCAAGTCTGCGGCAGAGCTGTTGAGCAAGCTGTAAATCCGTTCTCGGTTGCCGGTATGCAGGCGAACCTTCAAACCTTGGGCCAGCAGTGGCGCTAGCCGCGATGCCACTCTGGAATAGATGAAGTCGGAAGGCCCGGCGATATGCACGGTGCCGCTGATTTCGTCACTGAGGCGGTAGGACGCCAGCCGATTCTCCAAGCCATCCAGCATCGGGCCGACCGCACGGGCCAGTTCATCGGCAGCTTCTGTCGCTGTGACGCCGCGCGCTCGCCTCACAAACAGGGGTTTGGCGACGAAGGTTTCCAACGCTTGAATATGCAGCGACACACCGGGTTGGGTCATCCCCAGCGACTGGGCGGCGCGGGAGAAGGACTGCAGTCGGTAGGCTTCGATGAAGGTCCGTAAATGGTCAAGATGGCTCATTAAAGTGATCTCGCCTTGTGGAGTGTCGGCGGGGAGAGCAGTGTCTAGGCATAAAATTATTTATGCAAAACCCAATAAACAATAATTTCTAGCATCGATCAAGGCTCTCTACGATTCGGGGCAATCGCGGTTAAAACCGATGTCCCTGTTTTCAAAGAGGTTCCCATGCCCTTCATCGTGTACATCTTCACCCTCACAGCGTTCGCGCTAGGCCTCGCGGAGTTCGTGCCTATCGGCCTCACGGATGTCATGGCCCAAAGCCTCGGCGTCAATGTCGAGCAGGCCGGCAGCGCCGTTACCCTTTATGCGCTGGGGGCCACCGTCGCTGCGCCGGTGTTGACCGCCCTGACCGCAGGCTGGTCGCGCAAGCGAGCGATGCTGATGACGGTGCTGGTGTTCTGCACCGGAAGCCTGCTTGCAGCGCTCGCCTCCAGCCTGGCGATGCTGTTGATCGCCCGTTTTATCGCGGGCATGGGGCATGGTTTGTTCCTTGCGCTTGCCTCGAGCACGGCCGCACGTTTGGTCGGGCCGAAGAAGGCGGGGAGCGCGGTGGCAGTTGTGTTTGGTGGTTTCACCATTGCGATGGCCATTGGCGTGCCGATCAGCACCTACCTGGGTGGCATGAGTTACTGGCGGCCGGTGCTGGGCGCGATTGCCGTATTTGGAGCGCTGGGCTTGCTTGGGCTGTTGCTGGGCATGAAAGAGCCTGCGAAAGCGCAAGGCCAGGTGGGTGATGAGTCCGTAGGGCAGGCGCTCAAGGCAATCTTGCATCCAGCATTGCTGGCTGCGGCGCTGGTGACGGTGCTGGGTTATGCCGGCTCGTTCACCGCCTATACCTACATTGCGCCGCTGTTGGCCGAGGTCACCCAGGTCAGTGTGGCGACTGTCGGTGTGTTCATGTTGATCTACGGCGTGCTTGCCGCGATCGGTAATGTCCTTGGCGGCAAGTTGACGGATCGCCTGGGCGTCGATCGGGCCAGTGCGATCATGGTTGGCGGTATTGCCGTTTCCGCGCTGGGTATGTGGTGCTTTGCGCAGTCCGTGGTTGCGATGGGCATCCTCGTCGCTTCGCTGGGCATGTTCACTTTCGGTGCCGTGCCCGCGTTGCAGGCGCGTTTGATCGGCGTTGCACAGCAGCACGCGCCGCACGCTCATGGCGTGGCTGCGGGGCTTAATATTGCGGGCTTCAACTCGGGTATTGCACTGGGGTCGTGGTTGGGTGGCGTCACCTTCAGTACAGTTGGGGTTGCTTACATGGGAGTTACTGGCGCGGTCATTTCGGTGCTGGGGCTGGTGCTGCTGTTTGTGCAAATGGCAAAAAGCCGTGGCGTCGGCTATCGCGCTACGGTAGGTGTCAGTCAGTAAGCCGCAGGCATTCTTCAGGCGGAGCACCTGCTATCGAGGTGTTCCGCCTTGATGCATTCAAGGTTTTTTCATCATGCCAAGCTCGGCATCGTCGAGCAGGGCTTTGGCCAGGGCGCAGAGGTAGTGGGAGGCCCAGATGAGTTGGGGTTTGTCTTCCATCAGGCCGTCGATGGACAGGTCGCGGGCGTAGCCCATCAGTTCCGAGGCTTGTTCGCGGGCGCTCTGGCAGGGGATGCCGGGCTCGATGCGAAAGAGGGGGTGGGTGTGGTTTTCACCTTGGTAGAAGGTGGTTTTGCCGACTGTGCATGGGGTGCCGTCTGTGGTCATCGATCAATCTCCCTGAAATTTTTGCTGCCTGGGCTGGCCGCTTCGCGGGGCAAGCCCGCTCCCACAAGTGCGTATGCAGGCCAACTCAGGCAGGGCTTTGCCTACGAGTTCAAAGTCCGTGGGCCGGTGGGCATCTGGACTTGGATGAGTGCGGACTCGAGCAGCGCTCGCAGTGCCTCCATTTCATGCATCGAGGCCATCATCAGAATCGAGGCTGGGGATTTGGGCTGCAGCAGCAATGCCTGATGCACCACAGTGGCCGCGCATAGCGCGTAGTCCGTGGCCTGAATCAGGGTGTCTTCCAGGGTGAGCATATCGTGGGGTGGATCGGGGACGATCTTCAGCATTATTTGGTCCTCAGCGGAGCGACCATCGCTTGCTGTCAAACAAGAGGTGGCAGCTGTGTATGGGTTGACAGACCGGTGAAGACCAAACCGGCGCACACGAGGTGCCCCACACACAGCCGCCATAAAGCAAACCGTATGTTTGGTCATCATCAGCCTGTCAAAGCTAGTCGTTGATGTGCAACGACCCAGCGAGACTAAAACTGAGGAAATACGACCGCAACGGAAAACAGGCGTCGGCAGTATCTTTGGGAAATGCCCTACAAGAAAGTAGCCAAATCTGATTTTTTTAGCCGTTAGGCGTTACAGCATGTAACGCCATTTTTAGCTAAAGCGTGTGGATACGCCGCCATTGATCCGCAACGTCGCCCATGTTGGCTGGCGCACCACTCTTGATCCAGGCCATGAAGGCGCGATCGAACTTGAACGAATCGCCACACTCGCTCAGCAGAAACTCCCGCACTTTCTGCGTATTGCGGTAGTCGCTATCTATCGGGGTAGCGCGGGTGATCGGCCCAGCGTGCCAGTCGAAGTTCATGTCCATTTCCTTGTGTGGCATGTCCGCCAGCAGCGTAGCACCGCGCCATATAGCACTTAAATCACGCAGTGCTATTGCTTGAGAATAAATGCAGCCAGCGTTTCCCGATCTTCCGCTTTCAACTGCGCAAAAGCCGGCATAGGCACATTGCCCCACTTGCCCGCGCCGCCTTGCTCAATACTGGCAATTACCTTCTCCAGCGCCTGCGCATCACCGGCATACTTGGCGGCCACCTCGTGATAAGACGGCCCCACAACCTTGTGATCCAGGGCATGGCACGACAGGCAGGCATTGTTCTGCAGCAACGCCATGGCATCGTTTTTAGCATCCGAAGTGGCTTCGGCCTTCGCTGGGTAAGAAGCCGTTTGCACTGCCGCATCGCTCGTCTGGGCAGAACCATAGGTGGCCGCCAGGTAAGCACCGATAATGCTCACATCGTCATCGCTGATTGGGGCGCCATACGTGTTCTTCATCTTGCCCGCTTCTGCCGTCCATTGTTCCAGGCTCATGCCAGGCGGTTGGAAGTTGATGTAATCGGCAGAGTGGCAAGTTGAGCACTTCTGTTGCGCCAAGGCATAACCCGGTAGCGTACTTGGCTTGAGCGCTGCGGTTTCAGGCGGCAAGGTAATTGAAAGCGGTGCTGCCTGAGCCACGCTAATCCACCAGGCGAGCAAGGCGCCCACGAACTTCATGCGATTCATGCGAGCTCCTTCAGGCAATGGTCACGTGAGTTGTTTCGACGACGTTGCGCCGGTACCCACCCGGGTTCCAGCCAGCCCGCAGTGGCTGGGTTTCGCCGGCGTTACTGGTGGCCCGCACCATTAATTGCGTCGCGCCTCGGTGGGCGAAGTTGATCAGTAATGTCCACTCGCGGAACGAGAAGCGGCCGAGGTCCTGCCCCAATGCGGCTTCACGCCACTGTTTGCCGCCGTCGACCGACACTTCCACTTTGCCGATTCCGGCACCGCCATCAAAGGCAATGCCCTTGAGCACAAGGGATTGTTTCAGCGGCAACACGTCGCCGTGACTAACGCTGGTGATGAAGCTTCGTACAGGCAGCTTGGCAATTGGCCGCGTATTCGTCGGCGCGGTACCGGGGGGGACGCAGAAACAGTCGTTGTCCGGCACGCGGTAACCCTTGGCCATGAAGAACCCTTCATAGGTGTGGTCGAGCACGTCGATCTCGCTCAGGTGCTTGACCCAATAGGTGCCGAAATAGCCCGGCACCACGAGGCGTATGGGGTAGCCATTGAGCAAGGGTATTTCTTCGCCGTTCATGGACCAGGCAATCATGGGCTCGCCGTTCATGGCGTGGTCGATATCCAGCGCCTTGATGAAGTCTGGCGTGGTCGCAAGCACCGGTTTGTCGAGGCCATCGAACGTCACCTGTTTCGCCTCGGCTTTCACGCCGGCCTTTTCCAGCACCGCCTTGAGCGGCACGCCCAGCCAACGGGCGTTACCCATGGAGCCATTGCCCAACTGGGCGCCGAACACGCGCGGCATCGAGAAGGCGCGGCTGTTGCCCGAGCATTGATTCACGGCCACCACTTCCACCGGTTCGCCAAGCGCTTTGAGTTCGGCCAGGGAGAGTGACAGTGGCGTATCGACCGCGCCCTTGATCGTCAGGCGGTAGCTGTCTGGGTCAATGCTGGTAGGAAAGTTGGCCAAGTGGTAGCGGACAAAGAACGCGTCATTCGGCGTAATCGGCCCGTCGTTGAAAACGCGGAACGGGGTTTCGAGATGGGGAGGGCGGGTGGTGACCAGCGTCAGCGGGCGTTTTTGCGGGTACTGCACCAGGGGCCGTGGGCCTGCGGCAACACTGACGTCATCTGCGCGCTCGTTGGCTGCCTTGGCCAAGCCGGCCAATGGGCTGGTCGCGATTGCGAGGGCAAAAGCATCGCGCAGCACGCGCCGACGGCTAAGGCGTGAGCCCTCTATGAAACTGAACTTCATCCTGAATTCCCTTCGATTGCTTGAGCTGCGGAAGTCAGTATCCAGATGTAGCGCCAGGGTGCTTTTCATTTGGCGTCATCGACTTGGCATTAGATGACAGTGGCCATCTTTATGCTTAAATGGGCCGCTTGTGCGATGGATATTCCAGTGAGGGAGAACGCTGATGTTGGCTATAGGTATTGCGCTGCTTGTGGTGGGTTTGGGCACTTCGAATCCGGGAATCTGGATACCGGGTGCGGCTTTCATGGTCATTGGTGCCGCCAAGCGCATGCGAACTTGAGGTCATGACTCACCTGAAACACGCAAGCTCCTTCCTGCTATTGCTGGCAGTGGCCTCGCTAACCGCCTGCGTCCCCTGGAAACGTGAACGCGCTGCCTATGCCGACCTCTGCGAAACCGAGCACGCATTCAAAGTGCCCGGGCCGCAGGGAGAGACAACGGTCCGTCTGGAAACTTACCTGTACGATTACCCGTCCCGCTGGCGCGACCAGCCGTTCCAGCAACTTCTGCATGTTCAATACCCGGGCGAGAAGTATCTGAGGCCGGAGTTCTATGTGCAGTTGGTCGCCTACAACGAAGAGGGCCGAGGGGCGCCGCCGCTGCCGATTGTCTACGACAGCCGCGAGGCGTACATCACCTTTGAAGATGGCTTGCAGCTCAAGGCAAGGCCCGAGGTATACCTGGGGGGCGGGGACTATGACGCGCCGGTTTTCCACCCGAACTACGCACGGCCTTCGCCATACGCTATCAATAGCGAGGAAGTGCAAAGGAAAATTGCCCGGGTCACCAACAACAAGCGGCATGGCTCCGCTTATGTGATCTTCCCGACGGACAAGTTCAATGCCGACTCCAAGTGGACCATTCACTTGGGCACGTTGGATGTTCAGGGGCGCGAGGTGCAGATTCCACCGCTTGAGCTGTGTCATCACCCGGTCAAGCAATGGATCGGGATCGAGCCGTTGATGCGGCCTTGAGGGGATGGGGCCTCTGCGCGGCCCATCGCGACACAAGGCCGCTCCTACACAGAGTCACCATTCGATCGGTTGGGCGTCCCAGGCCCAGAACCCACCGCTGCGGGATGGGTCAAGCCGTTCGATCTGCTCAAGAATGCGTTGGGCTGCAAACGCAGGCTCGAACAGTTTTTTTGCCGGCACATTTCCTTGGAAAGGGCGCGATAACGCTGTGTCGGTCGTTCCCGGGTGCAGTGCCAATACCGTGGCCGCCGGATTCAGGCGTTTCAGCTCGATGCTCGCGGTATGCAGCAACTGGTTCAGCGCCGCCTTGCTCGCCCGATAGCTGTACCACCCACCTAAGCGATTGTCGCCAATAGACCCGACCCTGGCCGACAGCGCGGCAAACGTGGCGGGCCCTTTGCGCAACAGCGGCAGCAAATGCTTGAGCAACAATATCGGCGCGAATGCATTGGTCGCGAAGCTCGCCTGTAGCCCGGCAAGGTCCAGCTGTGCCAACGATTTCTCGGCCCGCGCTCCTTCCTGATGGAGAATGCCCAACGTGCTGATGACCAGGTGAAGATGGTTGCAAGTACGCTCGACCTCACTCGCAAGTGCTGCAAGCGCAGGCTCATCACGCGCATCACAATCCATCAGCGCAACGCGCTCAGCGTGCTCCTTGGCGAGGCCTGCGAGCCCGTCACTGCGTGTCGCATCGCGTGACACAGCCCAAACCTGGCCCACATCATCGCGGGCCAGCAAAGCCGCACACAGCGCCAAGCCGATACCGCGGCTCGCACCGCATACCAGCACATTGGCCTTGCCATTCAGGTCGGGAATCAGGGTCATGCACCACCTCGCACAATGGCGGCTAGCTCACCTCAATGGGTAGACCCTGTCGCGCAGCTTAAACTCCGTTCACCATCGATGCAGGGGCGCCCAGCCCTTCGAGAAACGCCCTGATTTGCCGCTTGCCACGCAGATGCAGCGTAGGCACTTGCGGCCCGACTTTCTCGCGAACCGCTTCGATGCCTGGCCGGTAGCCCTGGTCGAACGTCCACACGAACTTGAGAAACGCCAAATCGAACCTTTCCTCGCAACCTGCCGCACGATCAGGCCGCGGCTGGTTACGCAGCAGGCGCAGCAGCACCCGCATGAAACAGGTGAGCCGAGGCGTGTCGAGCCAGATGATCAGATCCGCCCGTGGCAGGCGCAGGTCGAACGTGCGCCGCGCATAGTTGCCTTCGCACACCCAGGTGTCGCCCGCAACCGCCTCGCGTACACGCTCACGGAATTGTTCGGCGTCGGGTTCGGTCCAGTTGGGTTCCCAGAAGAGTTTGTCCAGGTGCACCACGGACAGGTTCAGGCGTTCGCCCAGGGCGCGGGCGAGGGTGGACTTGCCGCTGCCGCCGTTGCCTAGGATGACGATTCGTTGCATGGGGGACTTCCTGTCTTAGGTGTTCTTGCGAAGTGATGGCAGCATGATATCATTCGATTTTTTACAGCCGGTAAAGAGACTATCGTGGTAGCGGAAAGTACATGGAAGAAGGTGTCTGCCCAAGGCCCTAATACTGAACTGCATAAGTTACTGACAGCCTGGATCGCTACTATTCAGCGCTACACCACAAGTTTTCAAGACAATCCATGGTGGTACAACGAGCGCGCCATCCTCAGTACGCTGGCTGGGGCAGCATGGACGCTCGAGGGTTGGGTTGCGCTGGAAGAGTTTACAACGTCGAAACGTATGAGAACGTTGTCACCGGGTGTCGATCACGGTGACAAGTTGCGCAATGGTCGATGCGACCTGTATGTAAGGTCTCCAGAAATCAGCTTCGCTTTTGAGGCAAAGCAGGCCAACCAGCCAATCGGAACACGCGCGGATGGCTACTCCTATGTTGCCCAGGCAAAGCGAGCAGCCTGGCATGACGCGGGTGATCTACAAGTACATGAAGCCAATTGCAGGTTCGCAGCGACCTTTGTCGTTCCGACCATTCCCCTTAAAGAAGTTTGCCCTGAAGGTGGCAAGTTGGGGGACGTCTGCGAAACGAAAGTGAAAGCCTACCTTGAACCCTGGCTTGAATCTATTGGCTGTATCGGCGAGTACAGCGACGATCGCGATTTTGCATTTATTTTTCCGCAAATCGGAAATGCAGACTACTGCAACAAGGGTAGGCATTACCCAGGCGTAGTCCTGCTCCTTGAGCAACGCTTGCGGGCGACGAGGCGACGTGCTGCATAGCGTGCGCGCCACCCTGCGAGTAGTGGTCGTGAGGCGAACAGCTGGGTGTATTCCTGAATGATGGCAGCGTGCTGCTGCCTTGACCTAAGCAGACTGGATGAAAAGGACGTTTTAAATGGCATATCGGGAAGACAAGGATTTGGCATTCTTGGGTCGCATGGAGTCTTCCGACCTGAATGACCTGGTGTACTGCCTCACGCACGATAAAGACGGCAGCGTTCGCTTTACCGAAGAACTGACGGTCAATGACCGCTACAAGGCTCATCATCCCGACCATCATGAATATTGGGACCTCATTGCGGCCGAAATCCAGTGTTTCGGCGCCAACACCTTTGCGACGATCTTTCGTGGCGGCAAAGGTGTGGAGTACAAAGAGGTATTGACGGATGTGTGTGACAAGTTGAAGGTCAACTACAACAAAGACGCCAGCGTTGAAAAAATCGAGTCTTGCCTGTTAATGAAAATTCTTTCCGATGCGCTGGAAAGGATGAGCCCCGAGGAGCTCAGCGAGCTGGCAACGGCAACGGGAATGAAAAATACCAGCGGCCTTACGGCCGAGGCCATGACGGGTATATTCCAGGCGGTTTTCCGGGCGGGCGGTTTCAGCTCTTACAAATTGACGTTGATCATTGTGAACGCTGTGCTCAAGCAGCTTATCGGACGTGGTCTTTCGCTGGCAGCGAACGCTGCATTGGCAAGAACCATGGCTGTGCTGACGGGGCCAATTGGTTGGGCAATCACGGGGCTGTGGACAGCTGTGGATATCGCAGGCAGTGCATACCGCGTAACGATCCCAGCTGTAATTCAGGTTGCTGCACTGCGACAGAAACATCTCTACGCGAAACAGGCCGCCGAGATCAGCTTCAGCTAAGTGAACGTTCTGGCCAGCGGTTCGCTGGCCAGAACGCATGCCGAGGCGTGGCGTGCGCCATCTGTCAGAGTGTTCTGGAACGCTCCAATAAATCGTCAAGCTTCTCGGTGTGCTGCTCTAAACGCTCCAGCTCATTGAGCTCTACTTCTTCCCAAAATTGCACATGACGATCGTAGAGTGACCATTTCAACGCGAAGCTGCCGTTCCACACAAGGCCCATCCAGGCTGCGTAGTTAAGGTCCAACAGGTTGCGGCTCACGTACATTTTCCCGGCATTGACGGCACTGCTCGAACCATAGGCGATGGCGAGCATGATCCTGAAGCGAGGACTCATCCGACCCGGCAGTGTTTCCATGAAGGCTTGGGAGAATGTCGCTCCATTAATCGCGACCTGCTTCACCACATAGAACACCCGCATGATGACTTCCATGATGACCGCTGGCACGCTCGTCACCAGAAACTGTCTGAAGTCATAGCCCTGGGTGTACATCCATTCGATTTGCTTACCGAATGAAACCCCACCGACTTCCAAATTTTCAAACATGCGCAGCAGACCCATGAAGGGTGCCGGGAGCCCCATGCCTCTGTTTCCTTTTGCTGACGGAGCATTCAGGTCAGACAACAAGTGGCCGAACATCTTGCCGAGCAATTGGAAGAGATTGCCCTGCGTTGGGCCTTTCTTGCTGGGTATCTGCATGACTTGCCCATTGACCACCACCGTGCATGTGCCGTGGATCATGTCATAGACGCCGTAGAAAAAGCCCAGAATCGGGTCATGCGCCAAGGAACGAAGGCGATGATTGATCGGGTTCAAGACCTTGTCGGGGGCCCCGATCAGGTCAGTCCATACCGAACTGTCCGGTGCACCGATCTTGCAGGCATCCCCCAATTTTTTGGATAACTCTGGAGGTAGCCATTTATTCAGTAATTGCTGGACCCAGCCGTTGAAAGTTCCCTCTACGGGCGTGTCCCATTTCGTTCCTGGTTTGGCGGGCCCGCGAACGAACAGAAGATCGAGCACACCGGAAAACAATCCGCTGCAGCCAGCGATCGCATAGTCCCATCCGTCCAGCGTGTAGCGAGCATTGAATGCCTGCAACCGAGCATTCAGTCGCTGATCGATCGCGCTGTAATCATCGTTATTGAGCACATGACTAAGGCAGGCATCAGGATGTTTCGCACGCGCTTGAGCATAAATATCGGCGAGAGGAACATCGATGCTCAGCGGTTCGACGACTTCACGCGCGACGCCTACGAGCACTTCTTCTGCAGGTTTGCCCACCCCTTGCGCAAGCGCTAGCAACTGCTCACGGATATGGTGAATATCCGAGGCAATTTGGTCATGCGCAGCACTAATAGCTTGTGAGCGATCATTCAGCAGGGCCAGTGCGCTGACTTCATCCTTGTAGGGCCCGTGGCTCACGATGGCTTCTTCCTCGTGAGCATGTCGATGGTCTGTTTGATGGCCGCAATTTCAGCTTTGAACGTCTCGGCATTTTTCATCAGTCGTTCTTGAATGTTGTAAAGCTTGCTGATCGCCTCGCCCAGGGCAGCGGCCAACTTCGCATTCTTACGGCTTTTCATCAATGCATAGCCGCCTACGCCGAGAAGTGCGATAGGCGCAGCCAATACACCAATGCCTGCAACCATGCCACCGCCTACCAGTGCGCCTGCTGTAGCCAAACCAGAGGTGATGCCGGGTGCTGAAAGCCCTGTCACGCCCAGCATGTACAACGCCCCAAACGAACCCGCAGCGCCGGCAGTCGAACCCAACGCAGCCGCTAGCCCTTCGGTTACGCCTGGGTAGTCGTTCTCAAGTTGATCGAGGATTGCTCGCACCTGCTTAGTCGCTTCGTTCCTGATGCGATTGATTTCAACGTTATCCATTACTTCTTTTCCCTTGGGTGAAATGAGCGGCGTGACTTTGTTGTACTTGCTTCTGGTGAAGACACATTCGGTACTTAGCCCGAACAGGCCTAGGTGACTCAGAATTATGGCACATAGCCATCTTAGGGTGCGTGAACTGTGAGTCTTCGATGTGTGGAAGGGAAGCGCTGTCTTAAAGGGTGGGCAGGCTTCGTCGAATCAATCCGGGGAGCGATTGAGTGCTTGAAGCGCTCCCGGCTTCTCGTCTATTTGTCCGCTCAACACTCTATTGGCCACCCCAAACGGCACATGCACCATCGGCAAATCCCCCGCCGCCGAGGTCAAGTGACTGCGCTGGTCATCAAAGAACATATGCGGCTTGAGAATCCGCAACACCCGCTCTTTCTCCATCCCTCCCAGAAAGAACGACTCATCCGGCGAAACCCCCCAGTTCTTCAACGTCGTCACCACCCGCTCATGCGATGGTGCATTGCGCGCCGTGACGATGGCGATACGCAGAATGCGCTTGTAGTGCGCATCCTCTGCCAGCTTGCGATCCTCGAGCTGGCGAATCAGCGAGAGCTTGCGATACAGATCTGCCAACGGCCCCGGCTGGTGCGGAACGGCCTTGTGCGCCTGCTCGTGGGCCTGGAATTCGGTCAGGTCCAGGCGCTGCTTGTACACGCTCTCCGCCTCGTCATCGGCAATCACCCCATCGAAGTCGAAGGCCACGCGCAGCTCGGTGTCGATCTCGTCATCGTAGATGCGCGTCGGCAGCACCAGCCCGGCGGGGTAGTTGGCGTCGATCGCGCGCTGCACGTCGCCTTCATGGGCGCTGAGGAACAGCGAGGCGTTGAAGGCGGGAATGTATTCGTAGGGCGAGCGGCCCGACATGAAGGCGGCGCGGGTGATGTCCAGGCCGTAATGGTCGATCGAGCGGAACACGCGCAGGCCGGTTTCCGGGGAGTTGCGCGAGAGCAGCACCACTTCCACCGGCAACTGCTCGGGGAAGGCCTTGTTGATGCTGAGGAAGCGGCGGATGAAGGGGAAGGCCACGCCTTTGGGGAAGGGTACGTCCAGGTGCGCTTCGTGGTGCTGGCGGTAGGCGTCGACGCCCTCGGATTGGTAGATGGCGTCGGAGTCGGTCAGGTCGAACAGGGCGCTGGAGGCGACGCCGACGACGAGTTTCTGTTCGATGGGGTAGGGCATGGGGGCTTCCCTGGGTGAAGGGGTGGATAGGTAAACACAGTGCCATGGCAAAAGCGATGAGGGCGGGCTCGCCCTCATCTTCAGGCTTCGGGGATAAGCCCCATCAGCAGGTGGACCTGGCGCTGCAGCTGGCTTACATGCTCGCGTTCGGCGCGCAGGGCGCTGCGCAGCTCGGTGTTCTCCTGTTCATGGATGCGCGCGCTGCGTTCCAGGTCGCGATCGCTTTTTAGCAGGGTCCAGATATCGCCCAGGCGAGCGTGCTGCAGGCCCTGCACCAGCAGTGTGGTGCCGGTGACGCCCAGCAGAATGATTTCGAGCGCTTCCATGGTTTGGCTTCCTTGAATAGTGGCTTAGTGCCGGTAAGCAGGAAGATATGTCCATTAAGATTACATGTCGATAATGGTGACTTGTACAGGTAAAGGAATGGTACAGGTCCGATGGCGCGTCGTGATCAAAGGGAGAAGGCATTTTGATATCGCGGTATGGGGTACAACCGCCGAGTGCCGTGGCCTAGGGATGCTCAAGGCGCTGATATCGCGCGATGCTGGGGTTGCAGTGGATGTGTCCGTTTACTTTACACATGCGTTATCACTTGCTTCGCGTCATACCTGACACGTAGGATTTGACGACACGTCATGGCACTTATCAGACAACGCAGGCTCCTGGATGAAACGCACGCAACGAATGGAACAGACCCGCTGGGACCTGGCCCTGCGCTACCGCCTGATCGAAACGGTGGTGTGGTGGGAAGGGCGGCTGACCACCAACCACCTGATGCAGAGCTTTGGCATCAGCCGCCAGCAGGCGTCCAAGGACATCAACACCTACATCAGCGACTACGCCTCGAAGAACCTGGTCTACGACAAACAGATCAAAGGCTACGTGCCCACCCGGCAGTTCAAGCCGCTGTTCATCGATGACAGCGCCAGCGCCTACCTCGACCTGCTCAACCAGAACAACGAGCGTGCGCCGCATATCGAAGGCCTGGCCCTGGCCTACGGGCATACCGAAGTGCTCAAGGTGCCGGACCGCTCGGTCAAGCCCGAGGTGCTGCGCCCGTTGCTCAAGGCCTGCCGCGAGAAGCGGCGCCTGGACATCGACTATGTGTCCTTCAACAGCCCGGCGCTGGAAGGGCGCACCATCGCGCCGCATACGCTGGTCTACACCGGCATGCGCTGGCATGTGCGGGCGTACTGCGAGAAGAACGGCAAGTACCGCGACTTCGTGCTCAGCCGTTTCCGTGGTGTGCCGGAGTTACGCGATGAAGTGACCGAAAACGGCATGGACCTCGATGTGGAATGGAACACGCCGATCGATGTGATCTTCAAGCCGGACGAGCGGCTGACGGATGCGCAGCAGGCGATCATCGAAGTGGACTTCGGCATGCTCGATGGCCACCTGGTGGTGCCTAGCTCTCAGGCGTTGGCCAAGTATGTGGTGCGGCGCTTCCACGTGAACCCGAGCATGCACGACGCCAGGCCCGAGGCGCAGCAGCTGGTGCTGGCCAACCGGCCAGCGCTCAAACCCTGGCTGAGCCTTGACTGAGCGGCCGCTTTTTGACCTGAAGCAATCCCTTCGCGCAAATCGGCTCTATGCTGAACCCTTCAAGTCAAGCTCACTCAGGTAGACAAGGAGGCATTCATGAAAGCTGCAGTTGTTGCCAAAGGGCGCCGCGTCGAGGTGGTGGAAAAGTCACTGAGGCCGCTGGCGCACGGTGAAGCGTTGCTGAAGATGCAGTGCTGCGGTGTCTGCCACACCGACCTGCACGTGAAAAATGGTGATTTCGGCGACAAGACCGGCGTGGTGCTAGGCCATGAAGGGATTGGCGTGGTGGTCGAGGTCGGGCCGGGGGTGACGTCGCTCAAGCCGGGCGACCGGGCCAGCGTGGCGTGGTTCTACCAGGGTTGCGGGCATTGCGAGTACTGCAACAGCGGTAACGAGACGCTGTGCCGCGAAGTGAAGAACTCCGGCTACACCGTAGACGGCGGCATGGCTGAGTCGTGCATCGTGGTGGCCGACTACGCGGTGAAAGTGCCAGACGGCCTCGACTCTGCCGCAGCCAGCAGCATCACCTGCGCCGGGGTGACCACTTACAAGGCGGTTAAATCTTCGAATATCCGCCCGGGGCAGTGGATTGCCATCTATGGCCTGGGTGGCCTGGGCAACCTGGCCCTGCAGTACGCGAAAAACGTCTTCAATGCCCGGGTCATCGCCATCGATGTGAATGACGAGCAGCTGCAGTTCGCCCGCGAGATGGGCGCTGACCTGGTGCTCAACCCGCGCAGCGAGGATGTGGCCAAGATCGTTCAGGAAAAGACCGGCGGTGCGCATGCGGCCGTGGTCACGGCGGTGTCGAAAAGCGCCTTCAACTCGGCGGTTGATGCGCTGCGTGCCGGTGGCCGGCTGGTGGCCGTGGGGCTGCCGTCCGAGGCCATGAGCCTGGACATCCCGCGCCTGGTGCTCGATGGCATCGAAGTGGTGGGATCGCTGGTCGGCACCCGTCAGGACCTGGTCGAAGCCTTCGAATTCGCTGCGCAAGGCAAGGTAGTGCCGAAGGTGACACTGCGCCCGATCGAAGACATCAACGCCATTTTCGACGAGATGCTCGAAGGCAAGATCAAGGGCCGCATGGTGATCAACTTCGAGGGTTGAGCCACCCACACACGAGTGTGTTGCAATGCTGTCTCTGTGGGAGCCGGCTTGCCGGCGATAGGGCCCGAACAGCCGCATCAAAATGGCGTTGTCTGGCCCGGCCTCATCGCCGGCAAGCCGGCTCCCACAGGGCTCTCAGAACCCGTCGCTCAACGGCCACTCCACCGCCAGGCGGAGCTGGTTGCCATCGAGCTCCGCCTGCGCCGTATTGCCGCGATGCACGTTATGCCGCAGCGAAAAGGTCGTGCCCTTGGCCTTGCCGCTCTGCACCACATAGCGCGCTTCCAGGTCCCGCTCCCAATGCTTGCCGCCCTGGCCATAGCCCAGGTAGGCGTAGCCGCCGTTGGCGTCGACATGGCTGCCATCGATATCGAAACCCCGCACATACAGCGCCGACAGGTTCAGGCCGGGCACGCCGTAGGCGCCCATGTTCAGGTCATAGCGCGCCTGCCAGGACTTCTCGTTGGGTGCGTTGAAGTCGGACATCTGCACCGCGTTGGTCAGGTAGATCGCCCCGCGGGTCACATAGTCGAACGGTGTGTTGCCGTCGACCTGCTGCCAGCCCAGGCTGAAGCCGTGCGGCCCCTGGTTGTAGCGCGAGACCAGGCTCCAGGTGGTGTTGTCGATGCGCCCGGACAGGGCCTTGCCGGTGTCGGTGGTGCGGTACAGGTTGAGGTCAAGGCTCAGGCTGCGGTGCGCGCCCAGGGCGTGGGCCAGGGTGCTGCCGAGGTAGTGCTGGTTCCAGGTGTCTTCATAGCGGGAGGTATACAGGCTGGCGCTGAATGCGGCGCCTGGGTTCCACACCAGGCCGGCAAGGTCGAAGGCAGTGCCCTGGCGGCCGTTGGAGTAGTTCACCACGAAGCCTTGGTCGTGGCTCGAGGCGTTGCGGTCGGTGCTTTCGTTGAAGTGGCCCGCGACCAGCTTCAGCGTGTCGATTTCGTTGCTGGCGAGAAACAACCCGGTCGCCGTTTCGGGCAGCAGGCGGCTGTCGGAAGAGCTGAACACCGGCGTCTTCACCCGCTGCTCGCCGTAGGACAGTACGGTATTGGACGTACGTAACTTCACCGCCGCACCCCCGCGGCTGTATTCATGCTTTGGGTGGCCGTCATTGTCCAGGCCTAGCAGGCGCGCCTTGCCGGCCCGGCCGCCGCCGCTGTCGAGCTGCACGCCCAGGTAGGCGTGGGCATCGACGCCAACCCCGATCAGGCCCTGGGTAAAGCCGGACTGGAACGTGCCCATCAAGCCGTAGGCCCATTCTCCAGCCAGGCCGTTGCGCTCGCTGCGCGGCTTGTAGGCGTTGCGTGCGGCACCGTTGCGCGCACCGTGCTTGTAGTCACGCTGGTCGTACACGCTGCGGTTGAGCAGGCTCCAGCTACTGTCTTCGAGCAACCCGCGGCTTTGCGACTGCGCAGAGTCGGCCAGCGCGGCAGCAGGCAACACGGCGCTGGCGAACAGCAGGGCGCAGGGGCGCAGGGGCATGGCGGTAATTCCAGGGTCAGGGGGCACGAAAACGCAGGATGCGGGCGCCGTCGAAGGGGTCGGTGAGGTAGTGGGCGTGCACGCCGAAGGTGCTCAGCAGGCGCTCGGGCGTGAGCACCTCCAGCGGTTTGCCCAGGGCCACCAGGCGGCCTTGGTCGAGCACCGCCACCCGGTCGCAGGTCAGTGCCTGGTTCAGGTCGTGCAGGGCCACCAGGCTGGTTACCGGCAAGGCCTGCACCTGCTGCAGCAGGCTCAGCTGATGCTGGATATCCAGGTGATTGGTCGGCTCGTCCAGCAGCAGCACTTGCGGGCGCTGGGCCAAGGCCCGGGCGATGTGCACGCGCTGGCGCTCGCCGCCGGACAACGCGCCCCACAGGCGCGTGCGCAAGTGGCTGGCATCGACGTCGGCCAGGGCCTGTTCGACGATGGCGTGATCGTCGCTGGAAAACGGCGCCAGCGCCGACAGCCACGGCGTGCGCCCCAAGGCCACGGCATCGAACACGCGGATGGCATCGAGGGTGTCGGCCTGCTGCTCGACCAGCGCCAGGGCCTGGGCAATCCGCCGCCGGGGCAGGCGCGCGATGGGCTCGCCGAGCAACTGCACGCTGCCGCTGTGCGGCGTGCGCAGCCCGGCCAGCAGCTTGAGCAACGACGACTTGCCCGAGCCATTGGGGCCGACGATACCGAGGGTTTCGCCCGCTATCAGGCTGAGGTCGATATCGCGCAGCACCGGCTGGCCCGCCAGCTGAAAGTTCAGGCCCTGGCAGGCGAGGGGGGCCAGGTGCGGCAGGTTCATAGCGGTCATGGGCGCCCTCGGCGGCTGACCAGGATCAGCGCGAACACCGGGGCACCGATCAGTGCCGTGACCACGCCCACCGGGATCACCTGGCCGGCGATCAATGTGCGTGAAAGCACGTCGGCGGCAATCAGGAACAACGCGCCCCCCAGTGCACTGGCCGGCAACAGGCGGCTGTGGCCGGGGCCGAGCAGCAGGCGCAAGGCATGCGGAATCACCAGCCCGACGAAACCGATGGCGCCGACGATCGACACCATCACCGCGGTCACCAGTGCCGCGCAGCTCACCAGCAGCAACTGCGTGGGGCGCACGGCAACGCCCAGCGAGGCGGCCGAGTCTGCCCCAAAGGTGAAAGCATCTAGGGCCCGGCGCTGCCACAGGCACACCAGCAAACCGCACAGCGCCACCGGCAGCGCCAGCCACACCGACGGCCAGCGCACGCCGCTGAGGTTGCCCAGCAGCCAGAACAGGATGCCGCGCGCCTGCTCGGCGGTGGCCGATTGGGTGATCAGCAGGGCGGTAATGGCGTTGAACAGTTGCGAGCCGGCGATGCCCGCGAGGATCACCTGGGCATTGTGGCTATCCGCGCCGGCCGCACGGGCCAGCAACAGCACCAAGGCGAAGGCCGCCAGCGCGCCGATGAAGGCACCGGCGGACAGGCTCAGGGCCGCGCCTCCCAACCCCACCAGGCCCACCAGCACCGCACCGGTCGAGGCACCTGCCGACAAACCGAGCAGGTAGGGCTCGGCCAGCGGGTTGCGCAGCAGCGCCTGCAGAATCACCCCGCAGGTCGCCAGCCCGGCGCCGCAGGCGGCGGCGACCAGGGTGCGCGGCAGGCGGTAGTTCCAGACGATGCCGGCGTCGATGGGGTCGAGCGGGTAGCCGGCCTGCCACAGGTGGTTGGCCAGCACCTGGCAGACCCGCTGCGGCGACAGCGCGGTTTCGCCAATGGCGGTGCCGGCCAGCACGGCCGCCAGCAGGGTCAGCAGCGCCAGGGCGCTGAGCAGCAGGGCAACACGGGGCTGCATGCCGGGTGAACTGCGCTTCACAGGTACTTGAGCCAGGCGATGTCACGCCGGCGCGCCTTGAGCCGGGCGAAGCCGCGCACCGGCAGGTACAGCGCCACGGCCAGCAGCACGGTGGTCAGCCACACTGCGCCGATGCCGTCGAAACCGAAGTAGTCGCCATGGTTGCGACCGAACAGGGCCACGCTGGCCAGGTACAGCAGCTTCAGCACGTACAGGTGCAGCAGGTAGAAGAACATCGGCGCCGCGCCAAACACTGCCAGGGCGCTGATCCAGCGCGCCTGGCCTGCGCGTTCGAAGGCGCGCAGCAACAGCAGGCCGCAGCCCAGGGTCAGGGCCAGGAACAGCAACGAAGGCGGGTACTTGGTGATGTTGAAAAAGCTCATCAGGGTTTGCGTCAAAGTCGGGTAGCCGCTCCACGGCGATTCGCCGTAGCCGTTCTGCATGCGCAGCACCATGAAGCCGAGCAGGGCGATGATGCCGACCAGCAGCAACTGGTGCTGGCGCTGTTGTGCATCGCTGCCACGGGCGAACCAGGGGCCGAGGCCATAGCCCAGGGCGATCACGCCGATCCACGGCAGCACCGGGTAGGAGGTGCGCAGGCGCAGGTTTTCCGAGGCTTCCAGCCAGCCGCGGTCATGCAGGATCGCCCACGGCACATGCATCGCCGATTCCACGCCGAAATGCAGGCCGTCGAGCAGGTTGTGGCCGGCGACGATCAGGGCGCCGAGTGCGAGCAGGGCGGGGCGCGGCAGCCACACCAGCAGCGACAGGGCGATCATGCTGACGCCGATGGCCCAGATCACTTGCAGGTAGATGACGCTGGGCGGCAGCTGGAAGGTCCAGGCGAAGTTCACCAGGGTGAACTCCAGCACCACCAGGAACAGGCCGCGCTTGAACAGGAACGCCGAGACAGCGCTGCGGCCCGGGTACTTCTCGCCGTACAGCCAGGCCGACAGGCCGGTGAGCAGGACGAACACTGGGGCGCAGAGGTGAGCGAGGGTGCGGCTGGCGAACAGCGAGGGGTCGGTGGCGTCGATGGCCATCGGGTCGCTGACCTGGCGGTGCAGGAAGAAGGTTTCGCGCACGTGGTCGAGCAGCATGAACAGGATCACCAGGCCGCGCAGGGCGTCGATGCTCTGCAGGCGCTGGGTGAGCTGGGTGGGGGTGGCGGCGCTGGTCATGGAAGAGGGTCGCAGGCAGGAATGAATGTCAAATGAAACGTTATCTTATAGCTTTTTGATTTACAGGTGAAAATTGTTTTTGTGTTGGCAGTACTGGGCCTATCGCCGGCAAGCCGGCTCCCACGCCGACCGCGTCGGGCACGCGACCTGTGGGAGCCGGCTTGCCGGCGATGGGGCCAGTGCAATCAACTCAAATCAGAAGCTGTAGTCCACCGTGGCGAAATACGACCGCGGCACCCCCATGATCCATTGCGTGCCACTGAACGCCGAAGCCACATACTCGCGGTCGAACAGGTTGTTCACCTGCAACCCCAAGCGCACATCCGGCAGCACCTGCCAGCCAATGTTGGCATCGACCACGGTGTACCCCGGCGCGCTCTGGGTATTGGCAGTGTTGGCATAGCGCTCATCCACATAGCGTGCCCCGATGCCAGCCTCCACCTGCTGCCCAAACCCCTTGCTCAGCCACAGGTTGGCCGTGCGCCGTGGCACGTTGGCCGGGCGATTGCCGGCGCGCTCCTGGGGCACGCCGCCGACCATCTCGTCGAAATCGTCATACTTGGCGCGCACAACCGAAGCGTTGGCCGAAACCTGCCACTGCTGCGGCAGGGCCAGCTCCAGGGTCGCCTCCAGGCCATCGGAAGTCTGCTGCCCGGCCTGCTGTTTCTCGTGGGTGATCGGGTCGTCCACCAGCAGCTTCTTCTTGACGATGTGGAAGGCGGCCAGGGTCAACTCGCCGCGCCCTTGCCAGAAGCGCTGCTTGAGGCCCAGCTCGGTCTGCTTCGACTCGGTCAGGTCGTAGTGCATCTGCGTGGGGCTGAGGCTGATCAGGTTGTTCACCCCATCCTCGCTGGTGGAGTACTGGCCGTACAGCGACAGGTCGTCACTGAGCGCATACACCAATCCCGCCCGCCAGTTGCCGCCATCCAGGCTGCGGTCGCTGCGGGTGTCGTTGGTGAGGTTGTCGCGGTCGATGTGGTTCTGGTCGCGGCGCACGCCGGTCACCAGCGACAGGCGCTCGGTCAGCTGCAGGCGGTTTTCGGCGAACAGGGCGAAGGTGTGGGTGGTGGACAGGGTTTGCGGGCGCGTGGGCGAGTCGCTGTGGAACCAGCCCGGGGTCGGCTGCCAGGGGTCGATGTAGTCGCCGCCGACGTCGTTGTACGGCGCGTTGCTGTCGACGTTGAAGCGTACCTTGTTGTACTCGGCGCCCACCATCGTCTTGCTGGCGAGGCCGAACAGCGAGTGGTCGAAGGTGAAGGTCTGGCGATCGCCGATCTGCTCCTGGTTGTGCTTGATTTCCAGGTAGCTCTGGCGCAGCAGCTGCTCGCGGTCGCTGTCCCAGCTATAGTCCTCGGCGTTGCGCCAGTGGCGGCGGCTCTTGATGTAGTAGAGCTGGTTGCTGGCGCTGACCTGGTCGCTCAGCGCCCAGTCGGTGGTGAAGCGGGTCCATTCGTCGTGGTAGCGCTGCACATCGTTGTGGATGTTGTAGTTCTTCTTGCGCAGGCTGCTGCGGTAGTGGCCGTCGATCAGCGGGGTGCCGTAGTAGTTGGCAGGCTGGGCATCGCCGCGCTCGTGGGCGAGGGTGAAGCTCAGGTCGTCGCTGGCGTCGAAGCGCAGCGCCGCGCTCAGTGCAAGGCTGCGCGAGTCGGTGCGGTCGACCCAGCCGTTGCCGGCCTGCTGGTTGAGGGTCAGGCGGTAGCTCAGGCGCTCGCTCAGGCTGCCGCCGCTGTCCAGGCCCAGCTGCTGGCGGTCCCACGAGCCGTAGCCCAGGCGCAGGTGGTTGTGGATCTCGCCGGCGAAGGGCTTTTTCGGGATGACGTTGATCACCGCACCGGTAGCGCCCTCGCCATACAGCACCGAGGCCGGGCCGCGGATCACATCGATGCGCTCGACCATCCACGGGTCGACCGGGAAGGTCTGGGTGCCGGCACCGGTGTACAGGCGCGCGCCGTCGAACAGGGTCATCACCGAGCCATGCCCGCTGAAACCGCGCGCCGACAGGCCGGTGCCGCCATCGCCCGGGCTGCCGACGAAGGTGATGCCGGGCGAGCGGGTCACGGCGTCCTGCACGGTGAGGTTGTTGCGCTGGTCGATCTCTGCGGCGCTGATGCTGCTGGTGCTGGCCGGGGTTTCCAGGGCGCTGAGGTTCAGCCGCGAACCTGCCGGGGTCGGCGTGGCCAGGTCGATGTGCGAGTCATCGCGGGTATCGGTGATGGCGGTGGACGGCAGTGCCAGCACCGGGCGCTGCGGCTGGTCGGCCAAGGCGGGGAAACTCACGGCCAGGCAGGCCGCCAGAGGGTGAAGCTTGAACGAACGGGACATGTCTTTCCACTGCTGCAGGAATGAATGGATCCCGGTGGAAAACACGCAACGGTGCACCGAATACGCAGGCGCGCACGCGGATACCGGCCTGCGCCCGCCCACCGCGGGTTGCCAAGTGAACGCTTCAGGCCGGTCTCCGGGCTTGCGAGGGTCATGAGGCCTTCACCTTCCCATGCAGGTGCACAGTGGTGTGTCGAAGGCATCGCTCGCTTACCGTTGCGGGGGCAGCGCCGGACTCGTCGTGGACCACGACTCACCGGCTTCCCGTTTCACCCTGCGCACGGCGGCGCAGGACACCTGAAACTGGCGCGCATCTGACCATTGGTCGGCGCGCGCGTCAATCATTTACCGGTTGCCAGTGCTCAATGCGCCCCCGCCGCCTTGCTCAAGTCACTTTCCGCCCACTCGGTGTAGATGCAGGCATCGGCCACCGCCCAGCGCACCTTCACCGTGTCTCCCGGCTGCATCGGCATGCCGGCGGCAGACAGCGCTTTCACGGTCAGCTCGGTGCCGCCCGGGGTCATCACGTGGCAGGTCTGGCTTTCGCCCAGGAACAACACCTCGCCGACCTTGGCGATGACTTCGTTCCAGCCCGCCGGCAGCGGTTCGCGCGCGGCCTGCTCGGCGGTCAGGGCCAGGGCCTTTTCCGGGCGCACCATGACCAACGCCTCCTGGCCGACCGCCAGGCCCGGGGTCAGGCGCAGTGCCAGCGGCTGGCCTTCGAAGCTGCCGGCGCCATGGCCGCTGGCCTTGACCCGCAGGAAGTTGGAGTTGCCCAGGAACGAGGCGACGAAGGCATTGGGCGGGTTCTGGTAGAGGTCGTAGCCGCTGCCCAGGCCAACGATCTTGCCGTGGCTGAAGATGGCGATGCGCTGGGACAGGCGCATGGCTTCTTCCTGGTCGTGGGTGACGTAGACGATGGTGATGCCTAGGCGCCGGTGCAGCTGGCGCAGTTCATCCTGCAGGTCTTCGCGCAGCTTCTTGTCCAGCGCGCCGAGCGGCTCGTCCATCAGCAGGATGCGCGGCTCGTACACCAGGGCGCGGGCGATCGCCACGCGCTGCTGCTGGCCGCCGGACATCTGCGAGGGCTTGCGGTGGGCGAACTTCTCCAGCTGCACCAGCTTGAGCATGGCGTCGACACGCTTGTTGATCTCGGCGGCGCCGAGCTTGCGGATGGCCAGCGGGAAGGCGATGTTGTCGCGCACGTTCAGGTGCGGGAACAGCGAGTAGCGCTGGAACACCATGCCGATGTCACGCTTGTGCGGCGGCACGTTCACCAGCGACTGGCCCTCGACCAGGATCTCGCCGCTGCTGGGGGTTTCGAAGCCGGCCAGCATCGACAGGGTGGTGGATTTGCCCGAGCCGCTGGAGCCGAGGAAGGTGAGGAATTCGCCGTCCTGGATTTCCAGGTCCAGGTTGTCCACGGCGGTGAAGTCGCCGTAGTGCTTGTTCAGGCCGCGCAGGCTGACCAGGGTCTGGGTGTGCGCGTTGTCTTTGATCACTGCACTCATTGTTGTTGTCTCCGGGCACTCAGGCGTTGACTTCGCTACGCCGGCGCAAGGCGGCGGCAATGACCATCACCAGCAAGGACAGGCCGATCAGCAGCGTCGAGGCGACGGCGATCACCGGGCTCAGGTCCTGGCGCAGGGTGGTCCACATCTTGACCGGCAGGGTCTGCAGGTCGGGGCTGGCCATCATCACGCTGAGCACCACCTCGTCCCAGGAGACCAGGAAGGCGAACAGGCCGCCGGCGATCATCCCTGGGCGAATCGCCGGGAAGGTCACCTTGAAGATCGCCTGCAGGCGCGAGGCGCCGCAGATCACCGCGGCGTCCTCGATCGACTGGTCGAACAGCTTCAGCGAGTTGATGATCGAAATGATGGTGAAGGGCAGGGCGACGATCACGTGGCTGACCACGAAGGCGAACAGCGTGCCGGTGTAGCCGAGCTTGAGAAACAGCGCGTACACCGCCACCGCGATGATCACCAGCGGCACGATCATCGGCATGGTGAACAGCCCGTAGAGCATCTCGCGGCCGGGGAAGCGGCCACGCACCAGGGCGAACGCGGTGGGCAGGCCCAGCAGCACGGCGCACACGGTGGTCAGCACGGCCACCTTCAGGCTGGCCAGGGCAGCGTCCATCCACTCAGGGTTGGCGAAGAACTGGGCGTACCATTTGAAGGTCCAGCCAGGCGGCGGGAACACCAGCCATTGCGACGAGCCGAACGACAGCAGCACGATGAACACCACCGGCAGCAGCAGGAGGGCGGCGATGACCCCGGTGGTCAGGTACAGGCCGGTGCGCAGCGGGCGGCCCATGGCATTGGGTGAAAGCAGCATGGCGGTTTACCTCGCGTTGCCGACCGGGGATTCCGGCTGCAGCTTCAGGTACAGGTAGAAGAGCACCAGGGTGATGAGTACCAGCAGTGCGGCGGCGGCGCTGGCCAGGCCCCAGTTGAGGAACGACTGCACCTGCTGGATGATGAATTCGGGCAGCATCATGTTCTGCGCGCCGCCCAGCAGCGCCGGGGTCACGTAGTAACCGAGCGACATCACGAACACCATCAGCGCCCCGGAGAACAGCCCCGAGCGGCACAGCGGCAGGAACACCTTCCAGAAGTTGGTCCAGGGGCTGGCACCGCAGATCGAGCCTGCCTGCAGCACCATTGGGTCGATGGCATGCATGGTCGCCTGCAGCGGTAGCACGATGAACGGGATCATGATGTAGCTCATGCCGATCACCACGCCCGTGAGGTTGTGCACCATCTCCAGCGGCGCATCGATGATGCCCAGGGCCATCAGCACCTTGTTGATCACCCCCGAGCTTTGCAGCAGCACGAGCCAGGAGTAGGTGCGCGCCAGCAGGCTGGTCCACATCGACAGCAGCACGATGTTCAGCAGCCAGCGGCCCCAGCCGTTGGGCACCAGGGTGATCGCCCAGGCCAGCGGAAAGCCCAGCAGCACGCTGATCACGGTGACCACGCCGGCCACCGAGAAGGTGTTGAACAGCACTCGCGCATAGGCCGAGTTGGCGAACAGCTGCTCGTAGTTGCCCAGCCCCGGCACTGGCTCCAGCACGCCGCGCAGCAGCAGGCCGATCAATGGCGCGAAGAAGAACAGGCCCAGGAACAGCAAGGCCGGCAGTAGGTTGCGGCTGCCTTTCCAGCGCCGGCTCATGGGTTCGCGGCGGCTGGCCGCGCCCGGTGCGCCGGCGCCCGTGGGGGCACCTTGGGCGTTGTGCAGGGCGTTGATGGCGACTTTCATTTCACCAGCCACTCATTCCAGCGTGCGGCGATGGCCTGGCCGTTCTTCGCCCAGTAGGCGAAGTCCAGGGTCACCTGGTCCTGGGCATAGGCGGTCGGCAGGTTGGGGGCCAGGTCCTTGTCCAGCTTGGCCACGCTGTCGACGTTTACCGGGGCGTAGGCGGTCTTGTTGGCGAACGCGGCCTGGCCATCGGCGCTGCTGGCGTTGGCCAGAAACTTCATGGCCGCGTCCTTGTTCTTGGCGCCTTTGGGGATGACCAGGAAGTCGGCCATGACCAGGTTCTGCTTCCAGCTCACGCCCACCGGCGCGCCGTCTTGCTGCAGGGCGTAGACGCGGCCGTTCCAGAACTGGCCGAGCGAGGCTTCACCGGAGGCCAGCAGTTGCTGGGACTGGGCGCCACCGCCCCACCAGACGATGTCTTTCTTGATGGTGTCGAGCTTCTTGAAGGCGCGGTCCAGGTCCAGCGGGTAGAGCTTGTCGGGGGCTACGCCGTCGGCCAGCAGGGCCAGTTCGAGCACGCCGGGGCTTGGCCACTTGTACAGCGCGCGCTTGCCGGGGTAGGTCTTGGTGTCGAACAGCGCCGTCCAGTCCACCGGCTTGTTGGCGCCGAGCTTGCCTTCGTTGTAGCCGAGCACGAAGGAGAAGAAGAACGAACCGACGCCATGGTCGGAGACGAAGCGGGGGTCGATCTTGTCGCGCTGGATGGTGTTGAAGTCGAGGGGTTCGAGCAGGCCTTCGCTGGCGGCGCGCAGGGCAAAGTCGGCCTCCACGTCCACCACGTCCCACTGCACGTTGCCGCTTTCGACCATGGCCTTGAGCTTGCCGTAGTCGGTCGGGCCGTCCTGCACCACCTTGATGTCGGTGGCCTTGCTGAAGGGCACGGCCCAGGCTTCTTTCTGGGCGTCCTGGGTGGTCCCGCCCCAGCTGACGAAGTTGAGGCTGTCAGCGGCCTGCACGGCCTGGCAGGCCAGGGTCAACAGGCTGGCAGACAGCACTGCGGTTACACGTTTGCTCAACAGCATGGTTACGCCCTCGTTGCTTTTGTTATTCGAGGCGGGGCTGGTGGTGCGCCCGCCAACAGTATTCGGGGAGCAGCTTCGACAATGTGTGGGGTGGCCGTTTTTTCAGTTTAGGCGGCGGCCTGTTAATTCAAGGTCTACGGGATATCATATTATGGTATTCCAAACTTTTGGCAAGAGGGGGAGGCTACCGGCCATCACTCCGTGGTTTTGCTGCCTCACATTGCGCAATTCCTGTGGGAGCCGGCTTGCCGGCGATGAGGCCAGGGCAGGCAAATGTGCATTGCTTGCTCGGGCCCTATCGCCGGCAAGCCGGCTCCCACAGGGTAGGAACAGCACAGCCTTCTGTGCCTCAGCCAACCATCCCCGGCTCGAACGGAATGCTCTGCACCACTTCCAGCTCATACCCCGCCAGCCCCGCATACTTGAGCGGCGGCCCCAGGTGGCGCAGCTTGCCCACGCCCAGATCCTGCAGAATCTGCGCCCCGGTGCCGACCTCCGAATACACCTTCGACTGCCCGCGCTGATAAGGCCGCAGCGGCTGGGTCAGCTGCGGCACGCGCTCCAGCAACGCCTGGGAAGACTCGTGGTTGGCCAGGATCACCACCACCCCGGCACCTTCCTCGGCCACCTTCTGCAGCGCCGCCCACAGCGTCCAGTTGGCCGGCCCCGCGTACTCGGCCCCGACCAGATCGCGCAGTGGGTCGATCACGTGCACCCGCACCAGCGTCGGCTGCTCGCGGCGGATATCGCCCATCACCATGGCCATGTGCACACCGCCTTCGATGCGGTCCTCGTAGGTGACCAGGCGGAAGGTGCCATGCACCGTCGGCAGCTCGCGCTCGCCGATGCGCTTGATGGTCTGCTCGGTGCTCAGGCGGTAGTGGATGAGGTCGGCGATGGTGCCGATCTTGATGCCATGCCGGGCGGCGAACACTTCGAGGTCCGGGCGGCGGGCCATGGTGCCGTCGTCGTTGAGCACCTCGACGATCACCGACGCTGGGCTGAAGCCGGCCAGCCGGGCCAGGTCGCAACCGGCCTCGGTGTGCCCGGCGCGGGTCAGCACGCCGCCTTCACGGGCGCGCAGGGGGAAGATGTGGCCCGGCTGCACCAGGTCTTCGGGGCGGGCATCGGCGGCCATCGCCGCGGCCACGGTGCGCGCCCGGTCGGCGGCGGAAATGCCGGTGGTCACGCCCGTGGCGGCCTCGATGGATACCGTGAACGCGGTGCTGAACACGCTGCCGTTGGCCGGCACCATCTGCTCCAGGCCCAGGCGCTGGCAGTGCTCGTCGGTCAGCGTCAGGCAGATCAGGCCGCGCGCTTCGCGGGCCATGAAGTTGATGGCCTGGGCGTCACAGCGCTCGGCGGCGATCAGCAGGTCGCCTTCGTTTTCGCGGTCTTCGTCGTCCACCAGCAGCACCATCTTGCCTTGCCGGTAGTCCTCGAGGAGTTCTTCGATGCGGTTGAATGCCATTGCTGCACGCTCACGGTGATGGGGTGGTTTTTATGGTATACCATCATACACAAATAGTTTTGCAACAGGAGAGCAGCGGATGAAAGCCTATTGGATCGCCCATGTGGATGTGACCGACCCTGAGCAGTACCAGCAGTACACCCAGCGCGCGCCGGCGGCGTTCGCAGCGTTTGGCGGGCGCTTTCTGGCCAGGGGCGGGCGCAGCGAGGCGATGGAAGGGCGGCCGACGCCGCAGCGTAGCGTGGTGATCGAATTTGATTCGTATGAGCAGGCGGTGGCGTGCTATCGGTCTGCGTTGTATCAGGAGGCTTGTGGCCATCGGCAGGGCGTGGCCAAGGCGCAGGTGATCATCGTGGAAGGGTTCGAGCCTTGAGCTGAGCAATGCCGGCCTCTTCGCGGGGCAAGCCCGCTCCCACAGACCTGTGGTTGCGGCTATGCTTGCCCCATGAGCACACCGCCCAATTTCCGCCAACCTTGCCCCCCTGGCGCCTGCGACTGCGGCCGCGAAAAGCTGGCCGAGCAGCCGCCAGCGGCCCAGCGCATCCTGCTGCTCACCCGGCAGGAAGAAAAGCGCCTGATCGAACGGCTGGAGCATGTGAAGGACCTTGAAGACCTGCAGCGCCTGCAGGTGCGGATGTTCGACAACCTGGGCATTCGCGTGCGCATTGCACCGGGGTTCAACGAGGTGCGGACCATGCGCGGGATCGTCATCGAGCTCGATGCCCAGCCTGGGCTATGTCGCAAGACGCGCCAGGCGATTCCGGCGGCGATTCGGCGGGGGTTGGAGCGTAATCCGCAGGTGGCGTTCCGGTTGTTGGATGCGCATGATCTGTTGCGCGATGCGTGAGGGAACGTGGGGGCTCGGCTTGGTTTTTGTGGTGGGGCAGAAATCGAGCGCCGCCCGCGCGGCGCATCGCGGATAAATCCGCTCCCACATTTGTTGCAACGTACCTCTGTCTGGTAGGCCATGGTTGCCAGCCTTGGTGGCACGACGCGATTTTTTTGTGGGCGCGAGGCTCACCTTGATTTCTCGGCGGGCGCCAAAGGCGGACAACCATGGCCTCACAGACCATGGCACGTTGCAACAAATGTGGGAGCGGATTTATCCGCGATGCGCCGCGCGGGCGGCGCTCGATTTCTGCCCCACCACAAAAACCAAGCCGAGCCCCCACGTTCCCTCACGCATCGCGCAAC
>NZ_BQIP01000008.1 GCF_021602585.1 Pseudomonas faucium | reverse complement strand
GGCGGCGGCGGTGATCAGCTTGATTGCCGTGCTGTGCCTTAAAGAGACGCGCAATAACGAACTGTAAGTGAACGGGGCTGCCTTGCAGCCCATCGCCGGCAAGCCGGCTCCCACAGGCATCAGCGCAACCCTTGTGGGAGCCGGCTTGCCGGCGATGGGCCGCAAAGCGGCCCCCGGCACTTTCAGATCAGAACTCGACCTTGACCGCCTGCGAAGCCCGGGTCGCCTTGGCCCGCGCAGCTTCCACCGACTCATCACGCGCCAGGCACACGCCCATCCGCCGCTGCCCATTGATTTCCGGTTTGCCGAACAAGCGAATCGCCGTATCCGGCTCGCTCAGCGCCGCGCCCAGGTTGGCAAAGCTGGTCTGCTGCGACTGCCCTTCTGGCAAGATCACCGCCGACGCCGACGGGCCGAACTGGCGCACCACCGGAATCGGCAGGCCAAGGATGGCGCGGGCATGCAGGGCGAACTGCGACAGGTCCTGGGAAATCAAAGTGACCAGGCCGGTGTCATGCGGGCGTGGCGACACTTCGCTGAACCATACCTGGTCGCCCTTGACGAACAGCTCCACGCCGAACAGGCCACGCCCGCCCAGCGCATCGGTGACCGCCTTGGCCACTCGCTGCGACTCGGCCAACGCTTTCGCGCTCATGGCCTGGGGCTGCCAGGATTCCTGATAGTCGCCCTTCTCCTGGCGATGGCCGACCGGCTCCAGGAATGTGGTGCCGCCGACGTGGCGCACGGTCAGCAGGGTGATTTCGTATTCGAAGTCGATGAAGCCCTCGACGATCACCCGGCCCTTGCCGGCACGGCCGCCTTCCTGGGCGTAGTCCCAGGATTTGTGCAGGTCGGCATCGCTGCGCAGCAGGCTCTGGCCCTTGCCCGACGAGCTCATCACCGGCTTGACCACGCACGGGTAGCCGACGTCGGCCACGGCCTTGGCGTAGTCCTCGAAGGTGTCGGCAAAGTGGTAGGGCGAGGTCGGCAGGTCGAGCTCTTCGGCAGCCAGGCGGCGGATGCCTTCGCGGTTCATGGTGAGCTGGGTGGCGCGGGCGGTCGGCACCACGTTGAAGCCTTCGTTCTCCAGCTCCACCAGGGTGGCGGTGGCGATGGCTTCGATCTCGGGGACGATGTAATGGGGTTTTTCAGCTTCGATCACCGCGCGCAGGGCCACGCCATCGAGCATGTTGACCACGTGGCTGCGGTGCGCAACCTGCATCGCCGGGGCATTGGCGTAGCGGTCCACGGCGATCACTTCGACGCCCAGGCGCTGCAGCTCGATCACCACTTCCTTGCCCAGCTCGCCGCAGCCGCAGAGCAGTACTCGGGTCGCGGTAGGCGACAATGGGGTTCCGATACGGGTCATTTCAGGTCCTCGAAGGCGTCCGGGGCCGCACCAGGCTTGGCGCAGCCCGCTGAAAAAGGACCGGTATTCTACACCATCAGCCAGTGACGGCGGCCCGCCGCGCGCGAAATGCCATGGCCAGCCACACCGCGGTCACGCCGGCGAATTTCGAGGCCATGGCGGTGCCGATCACGGCCGGGGTCAGGGCGCCGATCATGCCGAAGAAGATGAAGGTGTCGACCGGGATGCTCAGCGCCGAGCTCAGCCACAGGCGGTCGCGCAAAGGCCTGCGGGTGATGCTGAACACCAGCCAGTCGATCAGCTCGGAGATGAAGAACGCCGTGGCGCTGGCCAGGGCGATGGCAGGCTCGGAGGTGACGTAGGACAGCACCAGGGCCAGCAGCATGGCGATCAGCGCGCCGTGGCCGAAGCGGGTCTGCACCATGTCGCGCAGGATGAACACCAGGCCGCCCCAGGCGGACCAGATCACGTCCAGGTGCGGGGCACTGGAGAAGGCGTAGTTGATCAGCACTACGCTGCTGATATAGGCGATGAGATAGAACATGGGGCATGTGACCGTCGGGCAAGCCGCACAGATTACTTGATTTTCGAGTCAATGGCAGCGCCTCGTTGTAGGAGCGGCCTTGTGTCGCGAAAGGGCTGCGAAGCAGCCCCAAGTTTCTATATCGCTGCACACAACCCTGGGGCCGCTTCGCAGCCCTTTCGCGACACAGGGCCGCTCCTACAGGACCAACCCCGCCGCCACCGCCCGCTCATGGCACAGCTTCAGCACCGCCCGGCGCTCGTTGTTGTCCATCCGCCCCCAGCGGCCGATCTCGGCCACGGTGCGCTGGCAGCCGGTGCACACATCCTGCTCATCCAGCGCACAGATGCTCACACAAGGCGACGCCACCGGCCGTTCGACGGCAACCGCCTCACTCATCGTCAGCCACCAGGTCCCGCGCATAGCGCTGGGCATTGTGCACGTAGTGCGCGGCGCTGGCCTCGAGCATGCGTTTCTGCTGCTCGTTCAGCTCGCGCACCACCTTGCCCGGCGAGCCCATCACCAGCGAACCGTCAGGGATTTCCTTGCCTTCGGGGATCAGCGCGTTGGCGCCGATGATGCAGTGCTTGCCGATGCGCGCACCATTGAGGATCACCGCATTGATGCCGACCAGGCTGTAGTCGCCGACGCTGCAGCCATGCAGCATGGCGTTGTGGCCGACGGTCACGCCCTTGCCCAGGGTCAGCGGCGAGCCCATGTCGGTGTGCATCACGCTGCCATCTTGCACGTTGCTGTCCTCGCCGATGTCGATCAGCTCGTTGTCACCGCGCAGCACCGCGCCGAACCACACGCTGGCGCGGGCCTGCAGGCGCACGCGGCCGATCAGCGTGGCGTTGGGTGCGGCCCAGCTGGTGGGATGGCTTTCGACACGCAGGTCGCCCAGGCGGTATTTCATGTTCGCTCCTCAGGGTGGCAACGGCGGCGGGGTGCGCCCCGCTCAGATTTCTATATAGCGTTCGGGAGGCTGGTGCAGGCTGATGCCGGCATCGAACAGCAGGTTCACCAGCTCGACGATCATGATCGCCGACAGCCCCCAGATCTTGTATTCGCCATAGCGATAGCTGGGCACGTACCAACTGCGGCCCTGGTAATCGATACGGTGGGTGTGGTCACGCGGGTCCTGGCGGAAGAATTCCAGCGGCACGGTGAATACTGCCGCGATCTCCGCATCATTGGCGTGGTACTCGACGAAATCGGGAATCAGCCCGACGAATGGCGTCACCTTCAGGCCATGCAGGGAAATCAGCGGGCTCAATGGGCCGATCACTTCCACCAGGCCAGGGGGCAGGCCGATTTCTTCCTCGGCCTCGCGCAGGGCGGTGAACACCAGGTCAGGGTCTTCCGGGTCGCGTCGGCCACCGGGGAAGGCCACTTCGCCGCCGTGGGTGGAGAGGCCCTTGGCGCGCAAGGTGAGGACCAGTTCGGGCGCTTCGCTGCGGGTAATGGGCAAAAGGACCGCCGCCTCGGGGAACCGTCGGTCGGTTTCCAGCGAAGCCGGTTGGTGGTTGCTCATTCGGCGAAGTAGCTCGTCCAGCATTGCGCACTCTCGTTTCCAAGGCCTGCCCAGCATGATGCACCAAAGCCACGCAGCACCCAAGCCCCGCGCGCTTGCGGCAATGCTGCCTGGCGCGCCAAGATAACCGCAAGCAAAGGGAGACAGCATGAAATTTTGCAGCGCGTGCGGCCAGCCAGTCATTCAGCGGATCCCCGAGGGCGACAGCCGCCTGCGGTACGTCTGCGAGCATTGCCAGACCATCCACTACCAGAACCCCAATATCGTCGCCGGCGTGCTGCCGACCTGGGGCAGCCAGGTGTTGCTGTGCCGCCGCGCCATCGAGCCGCGCCGGGGGTTCTGGACCCTGCCCGGCGGCTTCATGGAAAACGGCGAAACCCTCGACCAGGCCGCCCGTCGCGAAACCGTCGAGGAAGCCTGCGCGCGCGTGGGTGCGATGGTGCTCTATCAACTGTTCGACCTGCCGCACATCAACCAGGTGCACGTGTTCTTCCGCGCGGAGCTGGCCGACCTGGACTTCGCCGTCGGCGTCGAAAGCCTGGAAGTGCGCTTGTTCGAACAGCACGAGATCCCCTGGGACCAACTGGCTTTCCGCACCGTCACACGCACACTAGAATGCTATTATCGCGACCGCATCGGGCAGCACTACCCCGTAGGCCATGAGTACCTGCCACCGATGATCGTCGCGCCCATCACTTAATGCCTTCAGGGATACCGTTTCATGCGCTGGTTGCTTGCCCTCTTCTGCCTTTGCGTTACCTCGGTGTCCCAGGCGGCCTTCACCGAGACCATCATCCGCAAGCCGCAACCGCCCGTGCCGCAGCAGTCGCAATCGCAGGCGGCCATGCAGCCGCTGATCGACAAGGTGCTGGTGATCAAGTCCGAGCGGCGCCTGCAGCTGATCAGCCGTGGCGAGCCGCTGAAGACCTACCGCATTTCGCTGGGCAAGCAACCCAAGGGCGCCAAGGAGCGCGAGGGCGACAAGAAAACCCCCGAAGGCTTGTACTGGCTCGACTGGCGCAAGGAAAGCGACCGCTTCAACCTGGCCATGCACATCACCTACCCGAACGTCACCGACGCCGCACGCGCCAGCCGTGAAGGGGTGAGCGCCGGCAGCATGATCATGATCCACGGCACCCCGATCAACGACAATTACCCGGAGTGGTACTTCCACACTCTCGACTGGACCGACGGCTGCATCGCCATGCGCAACCGCGACATGCAGGAAGTGTGGGAACTGGTACGGGATGGGACGATGATCGAGATCCGGCCCTGACAATCCGTCGTTGCAACTGAAGCTGTAGGAGCTTTCTCACTTCAGTTCCACTCCCGTCCTACGCCCGCCTAGGCACGAGACTGCATCCAGGCGGATGCGCAAATTCTTAGCATCCACGCAAACAAGTACGTGATCCGTACGCCATTTGCGGGGTGCTTCCATGCTGTTTCCATCGCGCCACATCGCCGCCTGCTGCTTGGCCGGCTGCCTGGCCCTGCCAGTGGCGCTGGCCGACGACCCTGCCAGCCAGCAACTGCGCGACCAGCAGCAGATGCAGCGCCAGCTCGAGCAGCAGCAGCGGCTGCAACGTTGGCAGCGCCCGTCGCCGACCCGCCCTGACAGCGGCCCTGCCACCACCCCATCCGAAAACAACCCCTGCGTGACAATCACCGGCGTGCGCCTGGCGGGCAACCAGCGCTTGTCCACCCAGGCGCTGGCACCCAGCGTCGCCGACCTGGTGCGCCCGTGCATGGGCGTCAGCGACATCAACCACCTATTGAAAGCCATCACCCAGCGCTACGTGCAAGCCGGCTACCCGGCCAGCCGCCCCTACCTGCGCCACACGCCCCAGGCAGGCGCACCGCTGGATATCGTCATCCTCGAAGGCTTCGTGGAGTCGATCGAGCTCGGCACCGACCTGCCTCTTTCGCTGCAAGGCGCATTCCCCGACCTGCTTGGCCAACCCCTCTACCTGCCGCAGCTCGAACAAGGGCTGGACCAACTGAACCGCCTGCGCGCCTTCGAGCTGAGCGCCGACCTGCTGCCCGGCGAGCTGCAAGGCGGCACCCGCGTGCTGCTGCAGGGCCAGCAGCTGGCCCCGCGCTGGCACCTCGACAGCCGCCTCGACAACCGCGGCAGCGCACTGACCGGCCGCCACCGCATGGCCCTGGGCCTGGGTATCGACAGCCCGTTCGGCGACAACGGCGACCTGCGCCTGACGCTGGCCTCGACCGTGCTCGACGCCCCCGGCCGCAGCCAGGGCATCACGCTCTACTACAACATCCCCTACGGCCCCTGGAACTTCACCCTCAATGCCAGCCAACTGCGCTACGACGCGCCGATCCCCGAGGGCCGGCACCACAGCAGCGGCAACAGCAGCTACCAGGGCGTGAGCGCCGAGCGCCTGCTGTGGCGCAACCAGCACGGCATGCTCAGCGCCAGCGCCCGGCTCGACCGCAAGCAGCTCATCAACCGCACCAACGGCGCCGTGGTTGCCGTCCAGAGCCCGACCCTGAGCACCGTGGAGGCCGGCCTCAACTTCCTCTGGCTCGAGGCCGGGCTGTGGAATGGCTACCTCGGTGTCGCCCAGGGCACCGACTGGTTCGGCGCCGACCGCCCAAGCCAATACGCAAGCGCGCCGCGGCCAGACTTTCGCAAGTACCGCGCCAACCTCCTGCACCTGCGCCAAGGCCCGGCGCAGTGGCCGTGGCGCTGGCAGAGCGAGCTGGCCGTGCAGTACAGCGCCGACGACCTGCCCGCCGTAGAACAACTGCTGATCAGCGACGACTCGGCCGTGCGCGGCTTTCGCCAGCACACCTACAGCGGTGCCAGCGCCGGCGTCTGGCGCAACACCTTCAGCCAGCCACTGCCGCCAGCCTGGACCCACCCCTTGCAAGTCCGCCCCTACCTGGGCGTGGACCGCGGCTGGGTACGCCTGAACCGCAACCTGCCCGCGCAGCGCCTGACCGGCATGGCGGCCGGCATCGAGCTGAGCTTCCCGCACAACCGCCTGCGCCTGGACTACCAACGGGCCGTGCAGGCCAGCAACCGCCCTCGCCAGTCCCTGGAGCCCGGCTTCTGGGTGCTGGAGTGGGCCCTGTCCATCTGATTCACCCACAACAAAAAGAGAACGAGACCATGCAGGCACTCTCGCCAATACCGTCTATCCGCCCCGACACCTTGCGTTGGGCCATCTTCCTCGCCGTGCTCGGCTCGGCCCCTGCGCTGGCGCAAGGTGGCCTGGAGGCCGCCGCCGGCCCTGGAGGTACGCCGGTGATCAGCAATGACCACGGGGTGCCGGTGATCGACATCGTCGCGCCCAACACCAGCGGCCTCTCACACAACCAGTTTCTCGACTACAACGTCGGCCACCCCGGCGTGGTGCTGAACAACGCCACCCAGGCCGGGCAATCGCAACTGGCCGGGGCACTGGCTGCCAACCCGCAGTTCCAGGGCCAGGCCGCCTCGACCATCCTCAACGAGGTGGTCAGCCGCAACACCTCCCTGATCGAAGGCCCACAGGAAATCTTCGGCCGCCCGGCCGACTACATCCTGGCCAACCCCAACGGCATCACCCTCAACGGCGGCAGCTTCATCAACACCACCCGCGCCGGGTTCGTGGTCGGCACCCCGGAGCTGCACGAGGAGCAGCTGAAGCACTTCAACACCCTCAATGCCAGCGGCACCCTGCAAGTGCTCGCCAACGGCCAGCGCAATGCCGAGGGCGCACTGGAGCTGATCGCCCCCAAGCTCGACAGCCAAGGCCTGCTGATGGCCAAGGGTGACCTCGACGTGACCGTGGGTCGCAACCGCATCGCCCGTGAAGATGGGCAGGTCATCGAGCACCTGCCCGGCACCCCGGGGAGCATCGACGCCAACCTGTTCGGCGCCATGCGCGCCGGCCGCATTCGCGTGGTCAGCACCGCTGAAGGTGCCGGGGTACGCGTGGGGCCGGTGCAGATCAAGGCCGAGCAAGGCATCACCGTGCAATCGGCCGGCGCGCTGCAGGTCCACGGCAAGGTCGAGCAACCGGGCGAGCTGACCACCGAGCGCGGCACCCTGCGCCTCACCGCCGCCGACGACCTGACCTTGCGCGCCGTCGACGGCAAGGCCGAACGCATCGAGATCAAGGCCGGCAAGCAGCTCACCCTGGACGCCGACAGCCGCCAGCGCATCGCCCGCGAGCAGGAAAACTGGAAAAAGAAATTCCTCTTCATCACCCGCGAAACCTACGCCCGCGAACGCACCACCACCGACCACCACCTGCGCGGCACGCAGTTGCAAGCCAGCCAGGACATTGCGTTGCAGTCCGGCGCCGACATGCGCCTGGTGGCTGCCGACGTGCAGGCGGGCGGCGAGCTGAGCCTCGACAGCGGCGCCAACCTGGACATCATCGCCGGCAAGAGCAGCCAGCGAGTCGAAGAGCAGATACGCCACCGCAAGGACTTGTGGCGTGGCAACACGGACACCTCCCGCTACAAGGAGTCGCCGCAGGGCAGCTCGCTGCAGGCCGAGCGCATGACGGTCAAGGCCGGCGATACCCTCACCGTGCAAGGCAGCAAGCTGCACAGCCGCGGCGACCTGGACATCAACGCCAAGCACGTCGACATCGGCACCAGCGCCCTGCAGGAACAGAGCTCCCACCGCAACTACCAGGGCGACCTGGTCTCGGGCCTGTTCTTCGGCGACCGCAAAGCGGATGAAACCCAGGGCCAGCATCTGGTCGGCAGCAGCGTCAGCGCCGATGGCAAGCTGGCCATGAGCGCAGACCAGGTGAGCATCAAGGGCAGCACCGTGCATGGCAAAAAGGACTCGGTGCTCTACAGCGAAAAAGGCGCCCTGGCGATCGAGGCCGACCATGGCAGCACCACCTCCAGCCAACGCGACAGCAGCAGCAAGCTGTTCGGCCTGATCGGCAACGACCATGAACGTACCGACCGCAACCAGCAGGTGCTGGTCAGCGACGTAAGCTCGGCCAGCAACCTGCGCCTGGCCAGCGCCGAAGAAATGCGCATCCGCGGGGCCAAGGTCGAGGCTGGCGGGCACCTGCAGGTCGATGCCAAGGGCGACGTGCTGATCGACAGCGCCCAGTCGTTCAGTGAAAGCGACAGCCGCAGCCAGCAGCGCGGCTTCACTGCCAGCGCCAAACAGACCCAGAACGCCGAGGATGGCAAGCCCGCCTCCCGCCAGTACAGCGCCGGCGTGGGCTACGACGTGGTTACCCGCACCGGCAAGCAACGCCAAACGTCGCAGGTCGCCAGCGAGCTAAAAGGCGCAACGGTTGGCCTCAACAGCGATGGGCACCTGCAGGTCAATGGCTCCAAAGTGCACGCCACCGCGGGCGATCTGGACGTGAAGGCCAGTAAGGTGACCCTCGGCGCAACCCGCGACGAGCGCGAGTCGAGCACAGAAACCCGCCGCAGCGGTGGCGGCCTGACGGTAACCGCCGGCATCGATCGGCTGGGCAGCCTGTTCGAGGGCCATCACCAGGTCGAGACGATCACCGAGCGCGACAGCCAAGTACAACGCAGTGAACTGCAGGCCAGCGGCGACCTGAAACTCGACACCGAGCAGCTGGTCACCGAAGGCGCCCGGGTGAACGCTGGCAAGACCCTCAAGATAAACGCCGAGCGCATCGAGAACCGGGCCGTGGAAGATATTCATGAACGCGAAGAACACCGCAACGAATGGTCGGCCAGCCTCGGCGCCAGCCTGGAGTACCGCGACCTGACCCGCCCGATCGAGCGGCTGGTGCTGGGCGAGGAAGCCGCGCGCTTTCAGCAGGCCTCGCCCGAGGATGCCATGGTCGCCCCCAGCGTCGGCGCCGACATGACCATCGACCACATCAAGCGCCTGGAAAACCAGCGCCGCGGCTTTGCCCAGGTCAGCGAGCTGGCGGGCGCCGAGGTCGAGGTGAAGGCGCACACCATCGATGACCATGGCACCGCCTGGCGCGCCAACGCCGGCGCGCTGCAGATCGATGCCCAGCAACACCTCCAGCGCGCCGCCGCAAACACCGAGCAGAGCACCCTGGAGCGCCTGGCCTATGGCGGCGACCTGCGCGTGGACACCAGCACCGGCAAGGACATCAACGTGCGGGCGTCCGGCAAGGGCGGCTCCCTGGACCAGAAGGACATCGCCAGCACCGCCGTGCCCGGCAGCCTGTATGGGCAGCAGGGCATCCAGGTGCAGCTGGGCAGCGATGGCCGCTACGAAGGCACACGCATGGACGGTGGTGACGGCGATGTGGCCATCCACAGTGCCGGCACGCTGTCGCTGCTGCAGGCGACCGACCACGCCCAGCAGATCTCGCGCCAGCTCGACGGCAACGCCTGGGCCAAGCTCGGCAACCGGCCCGGCAGCACCGGCGTCGACGCCCGCGGCTACCTCGACCACGCCCAGCGCCAGGCCACCCAGACCAAGGCCCAGGTGGCGCAGGTCGATGGCAAGGGTGAAGTGCGCCTGAGCAGCGCCGGCGACCTGCTGCTCGAAGGCACGCGCATCGGCAGCCGCGAGGCCAAGGTGGGCGATATCCTGGTGCAAAGTGGCGGCCGCGTGCAGGTCAAGTCGGCCAGCGATACCCAGCAAGCCAGCGGCACCAACCTGGGCGGCGGCCTGGAGCTGGCGGTGAAGACCGGCAGCACCCAGGGCGGCGCCATCGGCGGCCACTTCAACCACGGCAAGCAGAACGAGGACGCCCGCCAGGCGGTCGATGCCCAGGTCCACAGCGCGGGCAAGCTGACCCTCGCCAGCCAGGCCCGCGAGGACATCGCCGTGCACCTCGAAGGCCTGCAAGCCTCGGCCCAGCAGATCGACATCGATGCCGCCAACGGCGGCGTGCTGATCGAAGCCTCGTCCAACCTCGAACGCCGCGACAACCTCGACATCACCGCCGGCGCCGGCTTCAACCAGGCCAAGGGCGCCACCGACACCCGCGGCCTGCACGGCCGGGCGCAGGTGAACCTGGACAAGCGCGACAACCTCACCTGGAACCCCGGCACCCTGCGCGCCGACCACATCGGCCTGAACAGCCGCGGCGATACCCGCATCGAAGGCGTCAGCCTGGAAGCCGGGCGCATCCAGGGCGCAATCGACGGCGACCTGCAGCTCGCCAGCCGCAAGGACCGCGTCGATACCCTGAGCGTCAAGGCGGACGCCCGCCTGAGCCAGGAGAAAAACCCCCAGGGCTACGTCAACGCGGCCAGCTCCATGGCCGGGCCACTGGGCGGCAAGGTCAGTGAAAAGGCAGGCTCCGCCTTGAGCAAGGCCGACCCCGGCTTCTCGCCAACCTTCAACCTGGAGGTGTCGCACGTCCAGCGCGACACCGTGGCCCAGCAAACGGCGCTCAAAGGCAGCGAAGGCATTGACCTGAATGTGGGCGGTAACGCCCAACTGGTGGGCGCGAAGCTGCAGTCGGCCAAAGGCAGCGTCGCGCTCAACGCCAACGCAGTCACCCAGCAAACCCTGAGCGGCAATGACTACCGCCGCGACGTGTCGATCGATGCCTCCAACTCGCCGGTGGACCTGGGCACCGCCATTGCCCAGATCAGCAAAGGCAAAGGCGCGGCGGATGGCGAGAACGCACTGGACCTCGGCTTGCTGCGCACCAGCGGGCACAGCCGCAACGAGCAGTGGGTTTCGGGCGTACAAGGCAAGCCGGACTGAAGCCTGAGCGCCTTACCAGCGCAGGTCCCGTTGCCCTGTCAGAGCCTGCGGCCCCAGCCACTGGGCACCGCGCAGCAGCGGGATCAGCGCGGCGTCCGCTTGCAGTTCGAAGCTCGCCCGCGCCCGGCGGGCCAGCAGGTCGGCCTCCAGCGCCAACCGATGCTGGCCCTGCTCGGCCAACTGCCCCCGCAGCTGCCAGCCGCTGGCACAGGTCATGTCCAACCAACCCTGGCCCAGGCCCATTGACCAGGGCTCACTCAAGGCAAGGTCGGTGACCGTCAGCCGGCCTTGGCCGGCACGGCACTGGCGCCACGCCCCTTGTGCTCGCAGTACGCCCTGCCACTGCCCCGCCATTCGATACTCGGACGGCGCCGTGGCCTGTGCACCCAGGGCTGCCACCTCCATCCGCCAATGCCATGGCCAGCCCTCGGCCAGCAGTTGCCAGCCCTGGCCCTGGAACCCCAGTTGCACATTGGCCTGCAAGCGCCAGGGTTGCACCGCCCAGCGCACCGGCCCGACCGGCCCGAGCCGCGCTGCCTGGCCGTGCCACAGGCTGCCGCTGACCGCTTGCCCGGGCAGCCCCAGGCCACGCGCCACCCAACTGGCCGGCAACTCCACCAGCAACGCCGCGCCGAACACCAGCCCGGCCCAAAGCAGCCCCCAGCGGCTCACGGTTGTACCACCAGGTCGAACCGCAGGGCCTTGCCATCCCGCTCCAGCGCCCATTGCAACGGCCGGGCGCCCTCGGCCTGAATGGCCTGCAACCAGTGCTGCAGCACCCGCTCATCGGCCACCTGGCCGCGCAGTTGCCACTGCTTGCCTTGCGCCTGGACGTCGGCAAGCTCGATTTGCCGCGCCTGGGCAGACTGGCGCAGCCGTTCCAGGCTCAGCGCAGGGCCCGCCTGCAATGCCCCGGCCTGCTGCGCCAGGGCGCGCCACTGGCTCAATGCCTGCCATTGCGCCAAGCCCTCACGCAGCGCGAGTACGGCCAGCAATACGCCAATCAGCCCCCAGGCCAAGCGCAGACGATGACGTTGAATCCATTGCCCGCTCATGCCGCCGCCCCCAAGTCGAAGACCACCTGGCCAGCACCTTGCACGTGCACACTGGCGCCCACCGCACTGGCCATTTCCTGCCACGGCGGCGCATCGCCTTCACCCTGCATTGTCAGCTGCCAGCGCTGGCCATCGAAGCGCACCGCCTGCAGGCGCCAGCCCGGGTGATCCTGCAACCAGGCGTGCAGGCGGGCCTGCAGGTCTTCGAGCTGGCGCGTGCGCAACTGCTGCTGCAATTCACCTTCGCGCAGGCGCTTGAGCGCTTGCGCCGCGTGACGCGGGCTGGGCTGTTCACCCGTCACCTGCAGCACCTGGGCACGCCAGGCCTGTACCTGCCGCCACTGCTGGCTGGCCCACAGGCCACCCCAGACCACGCCGAGCAGCAGGCAAGCCGCAATCAGCCGTTGCTGTGGCCGAGACAACGCCGGCATGGCGCGCACCTGGCGGGGCCGTTCGAACAGGCTGGGCAGGTGCTCCAACCGCGCCAACGTGCCTGGCCAGGCACCGATCATTGGCACAGCGCTCAAGCTCGCCCACGGCTGGCGCGGCACTTCGCCAAGCACCTCTGGCCAGGCCAGCCAATGCACCTGCCCCGCCTCGCTCACGCCGCTGTACAGGTGCACGCCCGTCGCCCGCTGCCAGTGCCAGGCCGTGCCCGGCTCCGGGGTGGGCAACAGCTGAAACTCGGCCCAGCAACGCTCAATCGCCAGCCCCCATTGCGCGCACTGGGCGCGCCAGTTTTCCAGGTGCTCGCGGGCCACTGCCAACAAATGCAATTGCCCCGCCTGGCGCGCAAGGCAGGCGCACTGCACCTCGTCGGGCGCCTGCAGCAAGCGGTCTTCCAGCAGCATCGGCCATTCATCACGCTTGAGCCCTGGCGGTGCCGGCAACTGGAACTGGCTGCAGGCATCGCCCGGCAAGATCAACGCCACCCGCGCCTCGGGGTGCTCGGGGGGCCTGCCCTGCCCTTCGCGCTGCAGCCCATCGGCATCGACCAGCAGCCAGCTCCACGTCGCCCCCGGGCGCAGCAGCAACCAGGGTTTGGCCGGCGGGCGTCGGCGCCACTCAAGCTTCATGAGCGCCCCCAGGGGAGCACGAAGGTGCAGACATACGCGGCTCCGTCTCGCTGCAATTCAAGGCGCACGCCACGGCCAGGGTGCGCGGGTTGATCGGAAGGCCAGGGCAGCCAGCGGCCGCCCTGGTGGTACAGCACGGTCATGGCACTCACCCGTGGCAGTTGCTCGCGCAGCAGCCACTGCGGCTCGCCGGCGGCGTACAGGTCTGCCGAGCTTTCCAGCAGCAGGCGCTGGTCACGGGCATCGAAGCGCAGGCGCTGGCGTTGCAGGCGCGAGCCACCTTCGGCCTCCGGCACTGCCGCTGCGGCCACCCACAACAGCTGCTGGCGGTCGGCCTGCCAGTCCAGCCAGCGGGTGGCCAAGGGCAGGCGCTGCTCGTACAGCTGCCTGAGCACCGGGCTGTCGAAGCGGCGCTCCAGCGCCAGGCAGAAGTCCAGCACGCTGGCCTCGTGCTGGTTGGCCTGCAGCCGTTCGCGCACCTTGAGCCAGCCGTTGACCAGGGCGGCGAGCATGACGCCGAGCACGGCGGTCAGGGCCAGTGCCACCAGCAGCTCGATCAGCGTCAGCCCCGCTTGCCGTTGGCCAGGCTTCATGGGCGCTCCAGGAAGACGGTGTACTGGCCCAACGGCAGGCGCTGGTCGCGGTCGGCGAACAGTTGCAAATCGCCGCGACGCAAGTCGCGCACGCCCGTGCGGCGCAGCTGCAGTTGCCAATGGCATGCCTGCCCGCCCTGGCTCAGCTCCCCGGCCACCTGGTTGCTGGCCGGCCAGTACTGCTCGACGGCAAAGCGCGCCTGCAGCTCGCGTGCACACAGCACGCCCAGGCGGTGCTGCTGCACGCTGTGCTGCACGGCCAGGCGCTGGCGCAGCACCTGGCTGGTGATGACCGCCAGCACGGCGGCAATGGCCAGGGCCACGGTCACTTCCAGCAGGGTGAAGCCTTGCTCTCGGCGCTTCATGGCGACATCGCCACCTGCAACTGCCCATCACGGCCCCAGGCCCAGCGCTGGCTGCCCTCGGCCCAGTACCAGCGCACCACGCCCGGCTGCGCCCAGCCGTGCGGGGTGAACAGCATCCGCGGCTGCGGGCTGGCCGGCCAGTCCGGGCGCAAGCCCTTGGGCCAGTCGCCCAGGCGGGCCGGCTCGGCCACCCAGGCATCGCCCTCACGGCGCACGAATTCCGGGCGCTGGCCGTTCCAGCGCAAGCCGCGCAACTGCCCCGCATGGCGGGCCAGCGCACCTTGCTCGCGCACCTCCACGGCCAGGCGCTGCAGCGCCTGGTCGGCACTGGCCGCCGCGCCCCCGAGCGAGGCCACCGCAAGCCCGGTCATGAGCCCGGCGATGGCCAGCACCACCAGCAGTTCGATCAGGCTGAAGCCACGCTGCCCGCGCACCGCTCACAGCGCCCAGTTGCCCAGGTCGGCATCCTGGCCTTCGCCGCCCGGCACGCCGTCGGCGCCCAGCGAATACACATCGACCCGGCCGTGCTCGCCCGGCATGCGGTATTGGTACGGGGTGCCCCAGGGGTCCTCCGGCAGGCGACGAATGTAGCCGTCGCTGCGCCAGGCGCGGGGGATCGGCTCCTGGGCGGGCTTTTTCACCAGCGCCGCCAGGCCTTGTTCGTTGCTGGGAAAGCGCAGGTTGTCCAGGCGGTACATGTCCAGGGCCTGCTCCAGGGTGGCCAGGTCGGCCATCACCTTCTGCCGCATGGCCTTGTCCTGGTTGCCGAGCACACTGGGGGCGACCACTGCGATCAGCAGGCCGATGATGAAGATCACCACCATGATTTCCATGAGCGTGAAACCACGCTGGCGGTTGCGTCGATGCTGCATGTGAAAACTCCTTGTCGGCTACAGTTGCAGGCCCTGGTTGAGTTGCATGATCGGCAGCAGCACCGCCAGCACGATGAACAGCACCACGGCGCCCATCACCAGGATCATCAGGGGTTCGAAAAGCGCCATGGCGGTGTCCACCTGGCGGGCAAAGCCGCGTTCCTGGTCGTCGGCCACGCGTTCGAGCATGTCGGCCAGGGTGCCGCTGGCCTCGCCGCTGGCGACCATGTTCACCAGCAGCGGCGGAAACTGCCGGCTGGCGTTCAGCGCCCGGTGCAGGCTGGTGCCGCCCTGCACCTGCTGGCGCACCTGCGCCATGGCCAGGCGAATGCGCTGGTTGCCAACGGTTTCGCTGGCCACCTGCAAAGCTTCGAGCAGGGCCACGCCGCTGCTACTGAGGATCGCCAGGCTGCGCGCCAGGCGGGCACTCTCCAGCACCTGCAGCAGGGCGCCGATACGCGGCAGGCGCAGCAGCAGGTCGTCGCGGCGCAGGCACCAGTGCGGCTTGCGCAGCAGCCAACCGGCGAGCAGCGTCAGCAGCATGGCCAGCCCCAGCAACCACGGCCCGGCCTGCACCAGGCCCTGGCTCAGGCCGATCAGCAGCGTGGTGACCAGGGGCAGGCTCTGCCCGGCATGGGCGAACTGTTCGGTGAGCTTGGGCACGACGAAGGTCATCAGGCCGATCACCACCGCCAGCGACACGCCCATCAGCACGCTGGGGTAGATCAAGGCCGTGCGCGCCTTGTGCTGCTGGCGCTGCACCTGCTCAAGGTGGTCGGCCAGCCGCGTCAGCACCTGGGCCAGGCGCCCGGAGCGCTCGCCCGCCTCGACCAGTGCGCAGTACAGGCCGGTGAACGGCGCGCCCTGGCGGGCCAGGCTGCGGGCCAGGCCCAGGCCTTCGGCCAGCGAGCCGCGCAAGGCCACCAGCACCCCGTGCAGGGCGGGCTGGCGCAACTGGCGCTCGAGGGTGGCCAGGGCATCGACCAAGGGGATGCCGGCGGCGGTAAGGGTAGCGAGCTGGCGAGTCAGCTCGCACAGCTGGGCGCGGCTCAGGCGTTGCCGACGGGGCTGGCGGCTGCCGGCCTCGACGCGCTGCAACTGGCGCGCGAACAACCCCTGCTCGCGCAGCAGCTGGCGCGCATGGCGTTCGCTGTCGGCCTGCAGGCTGGCCTTGTGCGGTTTGCCGGCGAGGTCGACGGCCTGGTAACGGAAGGTCGGCATGGCTCAGCCCTGCACCACGCGCAGCACTTCGGCAAGGCTGGTCTCACCCCGTGCCAGGCAGTCGCTGGCCATCGCCACCAGGCTGCGCCGGTGCGGCGCCAGGTAGTCGTGCATGGCCTGTTCGCTGGCGCCGTCGTACAGCAAGGCGATCAGCCCGGCGTCCAGTTCGATGAATTCGTACAGCCCCAGGCGCCCGACATAGCCACTGCCCTGGCAGAGCTCGCAGCCCACGGCGTGATGGCTGCTGCCCAGCGCCGTCAGCTCCGGCCACAGGGCACGCTCGGCGGCTTGCAGCGGTTGCGCCTGGGCGCAGCTGCACAGCCGCCGCACCAGGCGCTGGGCCAGCACCCCGCGCAGGCAGGAGGCGATCAGGAACGGCTCGATGCCCATGTCGCGCAGGCGCGTCACCGCGCCCACCGCGCTGTTGGTGTGCAGGGTCGACAGCACCAGGTGGCCGGTGAGGCTGGCCTGCACGGCGATCTGCGCGGTTTCCTGGTCGCGGATTTCGCCGAGCATGATCACGTCCGGGTCCTGGCGCAGGATGGCGCGCAGGCCGCTGGCGAAGGTCAGGCCGGCGCGGGGGTTGATGGCGGTCTGGCCGATGCCGGCGATGGCGTACTCCACCGGGTCTTCGACGGTGAGGATGTTGCGGCTGCCGTCGTTGAGGCTGTTGAGGCTGGCGTACAGGGTGGTGGTCTTGCCCGAGCCGGTCGGGCCGGTGGACAGCACGATGCCGTTGGGGCGCGCCAGGCAACTGCGCAGGCCCTGCAGCACGGCGCCTGGCATGCCCAGGTTGGCCAGCGCCAGCAGGCTGGCCTGCTTGTCGAGCACGCGCATCACCACGCGCTCGCCATGGATGCCGGGCAGCGTCGACACCCGCACGTCCACTTCACGGCCCGCCGCGCGCAAGGTGATACGGCCATCCTGGGGCTGGCGCTTTTCGGCGATGTCCAGGCGCGCCATCACCTTGATCCGCGACACCAGCATCGCCGACAGCGCCCGTGGCGGGCGCAGCACCTCGCGCAGGTGGCCGTCGACGCGCAGGCGCACCACCAGGCTCTGCTCGAAGGTTTCGATGTGGATGTCCGAGGCGCGCAGGCGCAGGGCCTGGCCGAACAGGCCATTGATCAGGCGGATGACCGGGGCCTCGTCGTCGCTTTCGAGCAGGTCTTCGATGCGCGGCATCTCGCTCATCAAGCTGTCCAGGTCGACCTGCGCGCCGATGCCTTCGATCAGCGCCTGGTTGGTGCCACTGCCGGCCTGGTACAGCTGGCCGAGGCGTTCATCGAAGGCGGCGGGCTCCAGGTACACCAGCGCGGCCGGCTGGCCATGCACGCGCAGCAGTTCCTGCAGCTGGTCGCTGTCGGCATCCTGGCGCAGCCACAGCTGCCAGCCGGCGTCCATCGGCGCCATGGCCAGGCCGGCCTGGCGCGCCAGGCGATAGGGCAGCATCACCAGCTACCGCCTTCCAGGCGCGCACGGCTGGCGGGGAACACCTGCAGCAGCGGCGTGCCTTCTGCCAGATCCGGCAACTTCAGCGGCGTGGTCTGCTGCAGGGTGCGGTACTTGTCTTCGCTCAGCCCGGCCAGGCTCGGGCCGTCACGCAGGATGCGCGGGCGGATGAACACCATCAGGTTCTGCTTGGTGTTCTTGCTGGCGTCGGAGCGGAACAGCCGGCCCAGCCCCGGGATGTCGCCGAGAAACGGCACGCGCTGGTCGCTGGTGCTCAGCTCGTCGCTGATCAGGCCGCCCAGGATGACCAGGCCGTTGTCCTCGACCATGACCTTGGTCTTGATCTCGCGCTTGTTGGTGATCACGTCGCTGGCCGCGCGGGACTCGGCGATCGAGGACACCTCCTGGACGATGTCCAGGCGCACGCTGTTGTCGATGTTGATCTGCGGCTTGATGCGCAGCTTGACTCCGACTTCCTTGCGCTCGATGGTCTGGTAGGGGTTGGCGTTGTTCTGGGTCACGGAGCCGGTGACGAAGGGCACTTCCTGGCCGACCAGGATCGACGCCTCGGCGTTGTCCAGGGTCAGCAAGGTGGGTGTGGAGAGCAGGTTGAAGCCACTCTTGCCCTTGAGCGCGTTGATCAGCATGGCGAAGTTGAAACCACCGCCGATGTGGCCGATGCCCACCGTGGCCCCCTGGGTGCCCGACAGCAGGTTGCCCAGCGCCTCGTTGTCGCCGCTGGCGGCGGCGCCTGCGATATTAGCGATGTTCACCCCGTTGCTGCCGAAGTTGACGATGCCGGCGCCGAACTTCTCGTCGGCGAACAGCCATTGCACGCCAAGCTCCTGGGCGCGGGTGTCGGAGACCTCGGCGATGATCGCCTCGACCACCACCTGGGCGCGGCGGATATCGAGCTGCTCGACGATCGAGCGATAGGCCGCCAGCTCGCTGTCGGGGCCGACCATGACCACGGCGTTGGTGCCTTCCTCGTACTCCAGGCGAATGCCCGAGTCGCTGGCCGCGGCCATCGGCGGCTTGTCCTTGCCCTCCCCTTCGGCCAGGCCTTCGCTGGGCGCCGCGCCCTCCTGGCTGAGCCCGCGCAGCACCTTCACCACCTCGGCCGCGTTGGCATGGCGCAGGTAGATCACTTGGGTATTGCTGGAGCGCTGGTTGTCGCTGGGGCGGTCGAGCTGGGCCATGAGCGCGCGCACCCGGTCGCTGTTGCCGCGCACCAGCAAGGCATTGCTGCGCGGGTCGGCGACCACCTGGGTGGCGTCGGCGCCCTGCTCGCGGGCCAGCAGGCGGGTCAGCAACTGCGCGGTGTCGGCGGCACTGGCATGACGCAGGGGCATCACCTGCATGGGCTCGTCACTGACCTGGTCGAGCTGGCGCAGCAGGCTGTCGATGCGGTCGAGGTTGCTGCGCCAGTCGGTGACCACCAGCAGGTTGGCAGCGGGGTACGGGGTGATCACTCCGACGCGCGGGTCGATCAGCGGTTTGAGAATGCCGAGCATCTGCTCGCTGGCGGCATTGCGCACGTTGAACACGCGGGTGGCCACGCCATCGCTGCCCTCGCCGCGCTTGCCCTTGGCCTCGACCGGCACCGGCTCCAGGCGCGCGGCCTGGTCGGGGACGATCTTCACGCTGCCGTTGGGCAGGTCGACCGCCGCAAAGCCCTGGGCACGCAACTGGGCCAGGAAGATGTCGTAGATGGCATCGGCATCGTGGCGGTCGACGGTGCGCACGGTGACCTTGCCCTTGACCCGAGGGTCGACGATGAAGGTGGTGCCGGTGATGCGCGACACGCTGTCGATGAACTCGCCCAGCTCGGTGTCGACGAAGTTCACCTCGTACAGCGGTGTACTGTTGTCGTCGAATGCTTCCGGCTCCTGGGCCCAGGCCAATGACAGCGCCAGGCTCAGGGCGGCGGCCACGCAATATCTGACAGGCATCGTTCATCCTTGCCGCTTGAAGCCGGTCACGGCGGGGCGTGGCGGCCAGGGCAGGCGTTCGCGCCGCCCCTGGTTGTCGAAAATCAGGCCATCGGCGTGGATGTCCTGCAACACGATCCCCGGTGCCAGGCGCTGGCCACGGCCGAGGGTGCGCACCTGTTGGCCGTAGCGCAGTACCACCACGCTGGCCGACAGCGGCTGGGCCTTGAGCCCGCCGAGGTAGTGCAGCGGCAAGCGCGTGAGGGCGATGGCGCCGTCATCGACGGCCGCCTGCCAGTGGCCGACCATCAGCCCCGGCAGCGCACTGCTGGCTGTGCTGGCGGGGCTGGCCGGCTGCGGCTGGCGGCTCAGTTGCAGCACGCATTGCGCGGCCAGCCAGCCGGCCAGGGTCAGCAGGCCGCAGGTCAGGGCACGGGCGCCCAGGCTCACGACGCCACCTGGCGCGGGTGCCAGCCGGGGTGGCCCTGTACGTAGCGCACTTCGGGGAGCGCCAGGGGAGCCAGCTGCCAATCGGCAGGCTGGCGCGACAGCCAGGCCTCGACCCGCTGCCACAGGGGTTCGCCGGCCTCGGGCTGGAACTGCAGGCCGAAGGTGCGGCACAGGCCCTGCACCGGGTCCAGGCCGGTGATGCGCTTGCCTTGCGGGCTGTAGCTGACGCGCCAGGCCTGCCCTTGCCAACGCGGCAGGTCCTGGCTGTTGTCCAGCAGCAGCGGGTCGCCGAACAATTGCTCGGCGGCGTTTTCCAGCACTTGCTCGACCTGCCGCGCCGGGGCTTCGACCACTGCGGCCGGGTAGCCGCCGGTGAGGCTGATCAGGTGCTCGCGGGTGATCGTTTCGCCGGCCGCCAGCGGGTAGTCATAGCGCAGGCCCGGCAACAGCACGGGCATGCTGCTGTCATCGGCCAGGGCCTGGTGCAGCAGGCGGTCCCAATTGCCACCACGGGTATCGCGGCGCCACAGCGCCTGCGGTGCGCGGGCCAGGGGTTGGTCGAGCCAGGCCGCGTGGCCTGCGCGCTGCTGCTGCAGCTCGCCATGCAACTGGCTGGCACGCAGCTGCGCGGCAGGCGTGAGTTGCTGGGCGAAGGCCGGGAAGAAGCGCCCCTCGAACTGCCACTGCCCGGCCACCTGCTGGCAACGCAGGCGGAACGCCCCACTGGCCCGGCAGCCGGCAAACAGCACCGGCACGCGGCGGCCACTGGCCTGGCTGGCGTACACCGGCGCCGGCCACAGGTCCTGGCCACGGGCGCACAGCAGCACATCGATTTCAGGCACCCGCTCGGCCAGCCACAGGCCCGGGCCGGTGCCCACGTCGGCCAGCGCCACCACCAGGTCCGCTTCGCGGCGCGCGCGCTCGAAGGTCGGCAGCAAGGCCTGGTACCACTGTTTCAGGGAGGCTTTCTGGTCCTGGGCGTAAGGGTCGCTGATGCCGACCACCGCGATCCGCGCACCGCCCCGTTCGAAGGTGTGCAGCGGCTCGAGGCCCAGGGCCTTGCGTTGTTCGTCGGCAAGCCCGGCGCCGAGGGTGATGGCCGAAGCTTGGCGATACAGGCTGGCACTGCGTTGCGGCCAGAGCACGCGCTCGTCGCTGCTGACCCGCACGTCGCTGCCCAGCAACTGGCTGCCCTGCACACCGCTTTCGCCGTGGGTGAGGTAGGCCAGGCCACTGCCGTTCCAGCCCTGGCCGTTTTCCAGGGTCAGGCTATTGCCCTGGCCCGCCTCGCCGCGCAACTGTTCCAACAGCGCCGCCAGTACCGCGTAACCGCCCAGGCGCACGTTCTGGGCCTGGCTGGCATCGAGCAAGGGCGCCAGTTGCGGTTGCGCGAGGCTGGCACTGGCGCCGGTCATCCACGGCGCACGCCCCAGGTGGCTGACCGGGCCCAGGCGGGTAGCGGGCACCACGGGCAGGCCGGGCTGGCGCGCATCGAGGGTGTCGGCGACATACAGCAAATCGACGCTGGCAGCACCGCCACGCTGGCCCGGCAACGCGGAACAGGCGCCGAGCAACGGCGCCAGCGCACCGACACCCATCCAGCTGATTACTTCGCGCCTGTGCACACTGCTTGCCATCGGGCTCGCCGTCCTTATCCGAGTTCACTTTGGGCCCCGGATGTTGCGGCGTTGGCATGACAGTTTGATGGCAGAAATCCGACAGCCATTCCAAATCGTTCTGTCGTGCGCAGTAGTAAGAACTTACAGTTTTAAAACCCCGTTAATATTTTTGCCAAGGAAACATCATACTTGCGCTCTAAAGTCGCGGTTTCTTACAACTCAGCCAAATCAAGGACACCTGATGAGTCGAGAATCCGGCGACAACCTGGACCGCAACCACAGCGGCAACCTGCCAATGGCCAACGTCATGGATGCTTACCTGAGCCGGCGCAGCGTGATGCGCGGCAGCCTGGGCGCGGCCATCGCCATGATCGCCGGTACCGGCCTGAGCGGCTGCTTCGACAGCGGCGGCTCCGACCATGACGACCCCGTCACCGAGCCACCGGTCACCGAGCCACCCGTGCCTGAACCGGAGCCGAAAATGGCCCTGGGCTTCCAGTCCATCCCCGGCTCGCGCACCGATGCCTGCGTGGTCGCCGCCGGTTACAGCGCCTATGTGCTGGCGCCGTGGGGCACGCCGCTGAACAGCAATGGCAACCCGTGGAAATCGGACGGCAGCAACACCTCGACCGACCAGGCCAACGCCATGGGCATGCACCATGACGGCATGCATTTCTTCCCGATCAATGGCAGCTCCGAAGACGGCCTGCTGGCGATCAACTTCGAATACATCGACACCGCCGCGCTGCACCCCAACGGCTCGACCACCGACGCCAACGGCAAGCGCCCGGTCGAGGAAGTGCGCAAGGAAATCAACGCCCACGGCGCCGGCGTGGTGCGCCTGCAAAAGCTCAACGGCCGTTGGCAGGTGGTCGACAACGACCCGCTCAACCGCCGCTTCACCACCGCCTCGCGCATGGAAATCACCGGCCCCCTGCGCGGCACCGAGCACGTCAAGACCAAGTACTCGACGGCCGGTACCCACTGCCGCGGCACCAACAACAACTGCGGCAACGGCTACACCCCGTGGGGCACCTACCTGACCTGCGAAGAGAACTGGCCAGGCATCTTCGTCAACAAGGGCACCCGCCCGGAAGACCAGCGCCGCATCGGCGTCGGCACCTCCAGCGGCCAGTACAAGTGGGAGAGCGCCGCCGGCGACAGCAGCGAGGTGGCCGATGAGTTCGCGCGCTTCGACGTGACCGTCAAGGGCGCCAGCGCCAGCGACGACTACCGCAACGAAGCCAGCACCTATGGCTACATCGTCGAGATCGACCCGTACAACAGCAGCACCCTGGCCACCAAGCGCACCGCCCTGGGCCGCTTCCGCCACGAAGGCTGCTGCCCGGGCCTGCCGGTGGTGGGTAAACCACTGGTCTGGTACATGGGCGACGACTCCAACAACGAGTACCTGTACAAGTTCGTTTCCACCGCGGTGTGGGACGCCGCCGACGCCACCCCGGCCGACCGCCTGGCCACCGGCGCCAAGTACATGGACCAGGGCAAACTCTACGTGGCGCGCTTCAATGCCGATGGCACGGGTATCTGGCTGCTGCTGGACGTGGCCACGCCGACCAAGGATGGCCGCACCCTGGGGGCGCTGTACGGCGACCTGCCAGGCATCATCCTCAACACCCGCGGCGCCGGCGATGCCGTGGGCGCAACGCCGATGGACCGCCCGGAGTGGACGGCGGTCAACCCGCTCAATGGCGATGTCTACCTGACCCTGACCAACAACAGCGCGCGTACCCCGGAAAAGGTCGATGCCGCCAACCCGCGCGGGCCGAACCGCCACGGCCACATCATCCGCTGGCACGACAGCGACGACCAGGCGAGCTTCACCTGGGACATCTTCGTGTTCGGCGCCAACGCCGCCGGCACCGCCGACATCAACCGCTCGGGCCTGACCGAACTCAACCAGTTCGCCAGCCCCGACGGCATGAGCTTCGATAGCCGCGGCGTGCTGTGGTTCGAGACCGACAACGGTGAAACCACGCTCACCGACTACACCAACGACCAGCTGCTGGCGGTGATCCCCACCGACCTGGTGGATGCCACGGGCAAGCAGGTGCCGATCAATGCCACCAACCAGGTGGACCTGCGCCGCTTCTTCGTCGGGCCGAACGGCTGCGAGGTGACGGGGATTGCCTTCACGCCGGACAACAAGTCGATGTTCGTCAACATCCAGCACCCGGACAACTGGCCTTATACCGACAAGGCCACCGATGCTACCCCGGCGGGTGGCAAGGTGCGGCCGCGGGCTTCGACGGTGGTGATCCAGCGCAATGATGGTGGCGAGATCGGCACGGTCTGATTCGGATCTTCAAGGGGCCGCTGCGCGGCCCAATCGCCGGCAAGCCGGCTCCCACAGATGGGCTGCGGCCTCCCACAGAGGGGTGGGAGCCGGCTTGCCGGCGATTGGGCTGCAACGCAGCCCCTAGGCCTGCTCACCAGGCAATCGGCTCGCGGCTCTTCACCCGCACCTGCTGCGCCGGCACCCGCGCATGCCACTGCACCACCCCCAGCGCTTCTACCTGAAACGCGCTGCGCATCGTCCGCCCCTGCTCCTCGAACGACAGCTGCAACAGGAAATGCCCACTGTTGAGCAGCAACCCCTCGCTCAACCGCTCGAAGGTTTCGTCATCCACCGCCCCCAACGCCTGGCGCAACGCCGAGGCATCCTCGTACCCCGATGCCGGCCGGCCGCTGACGATGCGGCTGAGCAACGCGCGCGGGTAGCGCCCTTCATACAACGCCTCGAGCAATGGCAAGTGCTCAAGCCCCAAGGCGTTGGCATTCAGGCGCCAGCCGGTGGTCTGCGGCAATGCGCACAGCATCGGGTAACGCCGCTGGCGCCCGGCATCGGGCTCCAGCAACAGGTTCAATTCGCTGGTATCGAGCATCGGCTGGTTGGCCGCCAGGCGCGGCGGTTGCTGGCGCAGGTACTGGGCACTCTCGGCGCCTTGCAGGCGCGTGTCGCTGTCGTGGTCGAGCCAGTCGGCCAAGGCATCGACCAGCCGTTGTGCGGCCATGTCATCCCCCAGCAAGTGGCGCAACTGGCGCTCGGCCCGTTCACCGTCAGCGCCGAGCAGCGCGTTGACGTTGAAACAGGCATGTTGGTCGCGCACCCGCAATTGCGCCTGGCCGGCGCCAAAATCATAGGTCAGCGGCTGCCCGCGCAAGGCCTGCCAGAACAGCGGGCTGAGGCGCCAGGCAGGGTCGCGCAGGGCCTGTTCGGCGTAGGCCAGGCCAGCCTGCTCCATGGCCCGCACCTGCACCCGCTGGCGCAGCAACTGCACCTCATCGACCTGGCGCCGGCCATCCTCCACCAGCCAGGCCATGCCCGCGGCGAGCATCGCCAGCACCACCATCACCATCAGCAGCGCCGCGCCCTGCTGTCGCTTGCGCGTCATCCCTACCCCTCCTGGTTGCGTGAAGGCGCCAGTCAACACGGCGGCTGTTGCAAGCAGATGGCAATGGCCTTGCAGTCATGTTCGCGTCATCTGCACGCGGCAGGATTGGCCTTTCTTTTCATGGCCTTACAGGAGTATTCGAAATGGGTGGGATTGGAATCTGGCAACTGGTGATCGTGCTGCTGATCGTGTTTCTGCTGTTTGGCACCAAGCGCCTCAAGGGCCTGGGCAGTGATGTCGGCGAAGCGATCCAGGGCTTTCGCAAATCGATGGGGGGTGAGCCTGACGCGGGTGGCGCTGCCCCCTCGCAGCCGCAGACACCCGTGACTCGCCAGGCGGACGCGCAGCCACAAACGGATCGCCGAGCCTGATGTTCGAGGTAGGTTTCAGCGAGCTGCTGCTGGTGGGCGTCGTCGCCCTGCTGGTGCTCGGGCCGGAGCGCCTGCCGGTCGCCGCTCGCACCCTGGGGCGCGGCCTGGGCCAGGCACGCCGGGCCATGCATGGCCTGCGCGCGCAGATGGAACGCGAGATCGCCATGCCCGACCTGGACAGCCAACCCTTGCAGCGCCTCGAGCAGGAAATCCGCCAGGGCATCCGCCTGCAGGCCGAGCCGGCGCTGGACGCCAAGCCCATCAACCTGCCCCGGGAGAACACGCCATGAGCACGGCCCTGGACACTGCGGCGCGCATGCCGCTGACCGACCACCTGCGCGACCTGCGCAAACGCCTGGTGCGCTGCCTGCTGCTGCTGGCGCTGGTGTTCGTTGGCCTGTTTCCGTTCGCCCAGCAGCTGTACACGTTGCTGTCGCAACCGCTGCGCCGCTTCCTGCCCGAAGGCGCGAGCATGATCGCCACCAGCGTCACGTCGCCCTTTCTCACGCCATTCAAACTGACGGCCATGTGCGCGCTGTTCATCGCCATGCCGCTGCTGCTGCACCAGGCCTGGGGCTTCATCGCGCCGGGGCTGTACCGCCAGGAACGGCGCATTGCGCTGGGGCTGCTGATGTCGAGCGTCGTGCTGTTCTATGCCGGCATGGCGTTCGCCTTTTACCTGGTGTTCCCGATGATGTTCGGCTTCTTCGCCAGCGTGACGCCCGAGGGCGTGGCGATGATGACCGACATCAGCCAGTACCTGGACTTCATCCTGGCGCTGTTTCTGGCGTTCGGCCTGGCGTTCGAGATCCCGGTGGCGACGTTCATCGTGGTCTGGGTGGGGTTGGCCGATGTGGCCACGTTGCGACGTAGCAGGCCCTACGTGATCGTCGGGTGCTTTGTGGTGGGGATGATACTTACACCGCCGGATGTGTTTTCGCAGACGATGCTGGCGGTGCCGATGTGGCTGTTGTTCGAGGTGGGGTTGCTGGCCTGTGCGGGCTTGCGCCGCGAAGGAGCCCGCGCAGTCTAGAACTCGGCGAGCCGCCAGGCCTCATAGGCCGGCGTCTCGTAGGGGTGGCTCTGCTTGAGCGCAGCGACGACCTGAACGATCAGGTCGTCAGCCACCACCAGCTCCACCTTCCACTCCTCGACCACCTCGACCTGGCCGGCCTGCCCGAGGAACGGCTGGCTGCCGTCCAACGGGCGGAACTGGCCCTGGCCCAAGGTCTGCCAGGCGCAGTGGTCGTAGTCACCGATTCGCCCGCCACCGGCGGCGAACACGGCGGCCTTGACCACTTCGACATGGCTGGCCGGGACGAAGAAGGCGAGCTTGTACACGCCTTAGTTCACCCACACCCGCGCATTGCGGAACATGCGCATCAGCGCGGCGTCTTCCTGCCACTCATCCGGGCGCCAGGAGTTCTGCACGGCGCGGAACACACGCTCCGGGTGCGGCATCATGATGGTCACGCGGCCGTCGCGGCTGGTCAGGCCGGTGATGCCACGCGGCGAGCCGTTCGGGTTGGCCGGGTAGGCTTCGGTGACCTTGCCGTGGTTGTCGACGTAGCGCAGGGCCACGCAACCGGACAGGTCGGCTTCCAGCAGTGCCTCTTCGCTGGCGAACTCGGCATGGCCTTCACCGTGGGCGATGGCGATCGGCATGCGCGAACCGGCCATGCCCTGCAGGAAGATCGAGTTGGACTTCTGCACCTCGACCATGGCCACGCGGGCCTCGAACTGCTCCGAGCGGTTGCGCACGAAGTGCGGCCAGTACTCGGTGCCCGGAATCAGCTCGTGCAGGTTGGACATCATCTGGCAACCGTTGCACACGCCCAGGGCGAAGCTGTCGGTACGCTCGAAGAAGGCCTGGAAGGCATCGCGGGCACGGGTGTTGAACAGCGCCGACTTGGCCCAGCCTTCACCGGCGCCCAGCACGTCACCGTAGGAGAAGCCGCCGCAGGCGACCAGGCCCTTGAAGGCTTCGAAGTCCACGCGCCCGGCGAGGATGTCGCTCATGTGCACATCGATGGCGGCAAACCCTGCGCGGTCGAAGGCGGCTGCCATCTCGACCTGGCCGTTGACGCCCTGCTCGCGCAGGATCGCCACTTGCGGGCGCACGCCTTTCTTGATGTACGGCGCGGCGATGTCGTCGTTGACGTCGAAGCCAAGCTTGACCGACAGGCCCGGGTTGTCTTCTTCGAGCAGCGCGTCGAATTCCTGGTCGGCGCAGTCGGCGTTGTCACGCAGGCGCTGCACCTGGTAGCTGGTTTCGGCCCACTGGCGCTGCAGCATGCGGCGGTCGTCGTCGAACAGCACTTCGCCATTGAGGCTGATGGACACTTCGGCGTTGTTGACCGGCTTGCCGATCACCGCCACGCAACCTTCGCCCAGGCCGGCTGCGCTGAACTGCGCGAGCACGTCCGGGGTGGCGTCCTGGCGTACCTGGATGACCGCACCGAGCTCTTCGTTGAAGAGGATGGCCGGCACGTCATTGCGGTTGTCGGTCAGTGGGTCGAGCTGCAGGTCGAGGCCGCAGTGGCCGGCAAAGGCCATTTCCACCACGGTGGTCAGCAGGCCGCCGTCGGAGCGGTCGTGGTAGGCCAGCAGGTGGCCGTCGGCGTTCAGGCCCTGGATCACGGCGAAGAAGGCCTTGAGGTCTTCGGCGTCGTCGACGTCCGGTGCCTGGGCAGCGATCTTGCCGTAGGTCTGCGCCAGGATCGATGCGCCCATGCGGTTCTTGCCGCGGCCCAGGTCGATCAGGATCAGGTCGGTCTCGCCCTTGTCCATGCGCAGTTGCGGGGTCAGGGTGTTGCGGATGTCGGTGACCGGGGCGAAGCCGGTGATGATCAGCGACAGCGGCGAAGTGACGCTCTTCTCGACGCCATCCTCGCTCCACTTGGTCTTCATCGACATCGAGTCCTTGCCGACCGGGATGGTGATCCCCAGCTCCGGGCACAGCTCCATGCCGACGGCCTTGACGGTGTCGTACAGGCGGGCGTCTTCGCCCGGGTGGCCGGCAGCGGACATCCAGTTGGCCGACAGCTTGATGTCGGACAGCTTGTCGATTTGCGCGGCGGCCAGGTTGGTCAGGGTCTCGCCGATCGCCATGCGCCCGGACGCCGGGGCGTCGAGCAGGGCCAGCGGGGTACGCTCGCCCATGGCCATGGCTTCACCGGTGTAGACGTCGAAGCTGGTGGCGGTGACGGCGCAGTCGGCGACCGGGACCTGCCATGGGCCGACCATCTGGTCGCGAGCGACCAGGCCGGTGATGGTGCGGTCGCCGATGGTGATCAGGAAGCTCTTGCTGGCCACGGCCGGGTGGTTGAGGACACGCTGCACGGCGTTGTCCAGGTCCACCTGGCTCGGGTCGAAGTCATCGCCCAGCTCCGCTTCGCGGGTCACCGAACGGTGCATGCGCGGCGGCTTGCCCAGCAGCACGTCGAGCGGCATGTCCACCGGCGTGTTGTCGAAGTGGCTGTCGGTCACGGTCAGGTGCGGCTCTTCGGTGGCTTCGCCGACCACGGCGAACGGGCAGCGCTCGCGTTCGCAGATGGCCTGGAAGCGTTCGAAGTCGGCGGCGCTGACGGCCAGCACGTAGCGTTCCTGCGATTCGTTGCTCCAGATTTCGTGCGGGGCCATGCCCGGCTCGTCATTGGGCACGTTGCGCAGTTCGAAACGGCCACCGCGGCCGCCGTCGTTGACCAGCTCCGGGAAGGCGTTGGAGATGCCACCGGCGCCGACGTCATGGATGAAGGCGATCGGGTTTTCATCGCCCAGCTGCCAGCAACGGTCGATGACCTCCTGGCAACGGCGCTCCATTTCCGGGTTTTCGCGCTGTACCGAGGCAAAATCCAGGTCAGCCGAGCTGGCACCGGTGGCCACCGACGAAGCGGCGCCGCCGCCCAGGCCGATGAGCATGGCCGGGCCGCCGAGCACGATCAGCTTGGCGCCGACGGTGATCTCGCCCTTCTGCACGTGGTCTTCACGGATGTTGCCCATGCCGCCGGCGAGCATGATCGGCTTGTGGTAGCCGCGCACTTCTTCACCGTGCGGGGTGTTGATCGACTGCTCGAAGGTGCGGAAGTAACCGGTCAGGGCCGGGCGGCCGAATTCGTTGTTGAACGCAGCGCCACCCAGCGGGCCTTCGATCATGATGTCAAGGGCGTCGACGATGCGCTCGGGCTTGCCATAGGCCTGCTCCCAAGGCTGTTCGAAGCCTGGGATGCGCAGGTTGGATACGGTGAAGCCGGTCAGGCCAGCCTTGGGCTTGGCGCCACGGCCGGTGGCGCCTTCGTCGCGGATTTCGCCGCCGGAGCCGGTGGAGGCGCCGGAGAACGGGGCGATGGCGGTCGGGTGGTTGTGCGTCTCGACCTTCATCAGGATGTGCACCGGCTCCTGCACCGCGCCGTACTGGCGGGTTTCAGGGTTCGGGAAGAAACGGCCGGCGACGTTGCCGACGATCACCGAGGCGTTGTCCTTGTACGCAGACAGCACGCCGTCGCTGTGCATCTGGTAGGTGTTCTTGATCATGCCGAACAGGCTCTTTTCCTGAGCCTGGCCGTCGATGTCCCAACTGGCGTTGAAGATCTTGTGGCGGCAGTGCTCGGAGTTGGCCTGGGCGAACATCATCAGTTCGATGTCGTTCGGGTTGCGCTTGAGCCCCTGGAAGGCGTTGACCAGGTAGTCGATCTCGTCTTCGGCCAGGGCCAGGCCCAGGTCGATGTTGGCCTGGGCCAGGGCGGCGCGGCCACCTGCGAGGATGTCGACCGAGGTCATCGGCTTGGGCTGGGCGTGGCTGAACAGGTCCGATGCCTGCTCCAGCTGGGCCAGCACGCGCTGGGTCATGCGGTCGTGCAGCTCGGCGGCCACCAGCGCGGCGTCGGCCTCGCTCAGTTCACCGGCCACGTAGTAGGCGATGCCGCGCTCCAGGCGCTGGATCGACTGCAGGCCGCAGTTGTGGGCGATGTCGCTGGCCTTGCTGGCCCAGGGCGAAATGGTGCCCAGGCGCGGCACCACCAGGAACAGGCGGCCGGTGGGCTCCTGTACCGGCACGCTCGGGCCGTACTTGAGCAGACGGCCCAGCACCTGCTGCTGGTCGGCGGTCAGCTCGCCGGCGACGTCGGCGAAGTGGGCGAATTCGGCATACAAACCAGTAACAGCGGGGACTTTCTGGCTCAGTTGCTCGAGTAATTTACCGTGGCGAAAGGCAGAAAGGGCAGGAGCGCCGCGCAGGATCAACATCGTCGGGACAGCCTCAGGAAGGGGTGTGCTTAGAGGCCGTGCATTCTAGCCTAATTCGATGGCTTTCGGCACCCGCTCTACGCCAAGCCTGCCGGGCGGTGGAACCGGACTTTCGGGTCAAAAAAATTGGCCTGCAAAGCCCTGCGCTGGCGACAGGGGCGGGCCACCACATAACGCGCTAGCAGACAAGCTATCTGTTGTCGAGATATGGCTGGGCCAGTCCTTTGCGTATACTGCAACCTATGTTCGCCCACACTGCTTTGCGCCAGCGTTGCGCCAAATGGCTCTTCGCAACCGGACTCTTTCTGATGCTCGGTGCCTGTGTTGAAAAACCCAGCACCCTCGAGCGCGTGAAGGAGGATGGCGTGCTGCGTGTAATTACCCGCAACAGCCCGGCCACCTACTTCCAGGACCGCAACGGCGAAACCGGCTTCGAATACGAATTGGTCAAGCATTTTGCCGACGATCTCGGCGTCAAGCTGGAGATCGAGACGGCCGACAACCTCGACGAGCTGTTCGACGACCTCGGCAAGCCCTCCGGCCCGGTACTGGCGGCAGCGGGCCTGGTCAGCAGCGAGCGGCGCAAGGCCCAGGCCAAGTTCTCCCACCCTTACCTCGAAGTGACCCCGCAGGTCATCTACCGCAACGGCCGGCCGCGCCCCACCGATGCCAAGGGCCTGGTGGGCAAGAAGATCATGGTGCTCAAGGGCAGCAGCCACGCCGACCAGCTGGCCGAGCTGAAAAAGCAGTACCCGGGCCTGGAATACGAAGAATCCGATGCGGTCGAGGTGGTCGACCTGCTGCGCATGGTCGATGAAGGCCAGATCGACCTGACCCTGGTCGATTCCAACGAACTGGCGATGAACCAGGTGTACTTCCCCAACGTGCGGGTCGCCTTCGACCTGGGCGACACCCGCGACCAGCGCTGGGCAGTGGCGGCAGGCGATGACAACAGCCTGCTCAACGAGGTCAACGAATACCTCGACAAGGCGCAGAAGAACGGCACCCTGCAGCGCCTGAAAGACCGCTACTACGGCCATGTCGATGTATTGGGCTATGTCGGTGCCTATACCTTCGCCCAGCACCTGCAGCAGCGCCTGCCCAAGTACGAGAAGCACTTCAAGAGCTACGCCAAGGTCGAGCAGGTCGACTGGCGCCTGCTGGCGGCGATCGGCTACCAGGAATCGATGTGGCAGCCCGAGGTCACCTCCAAGACCGGCGTGCGCGGCCTGATGATGCTGACCCAGCGCACTGCCCAGGCCATGGGCGTGTCCAACCGCCTGGACCCCCGCCAGAGCATCCAGGGCGGCGCCAAATACTTCATGAAGATCAAGGCCGAGCTCGACGACAGCATCCAGGAGCCGGACCGCACCTGGTTCGCCCTGGCCGCCTACAACGTCGGCACCGGTCACCTGGAAGACGCCCGCACGCTGGCCAAGCGCGAGAAGCTCAACCCGAACAAGTGGCTGGACGTGAAGAAGATGCTGCCGCGCCTGTCGCAGAAGCAGTGGTACCGGCAGACCAAGTACGGTTATGCCCGCGGGGGCGAGCCCGTGCACTTCGTGGCCAACATCCGCCGTTACTACGACATCCTCACCTGGGTGACCCAGCCGCAGCTCGAAGGCCAGATGGCCGAGGGCAACTTGCATGTGCCTGGGGTGAACAAGGACAAGCCGGCGGATCAGTCGCCGCCGATGTAAGGCTTCAGCGCGCTGTCGCCGGCAAGCCGGCGACAGGGCCAGAACCTATCAGCCCTTGGCCCGCCGGGCCTTGAAGAACTCGCTCAAGATCTGCCCGCACTCCTCGGCCAGCACCCCACCCTCGAACATCACCCGGTGGTTGAGAAAACCTTGGCTGAAGAACTGCCCCTGGCTCTGCACGATCCCCGCCTTGGGCTCCAGCGCTCCGTACACCACCCGCGCCACCCGCGAATGCACGATCAACCCTGCGCACATGCTGCAAGGCTCCAGCGTCACGTACAACGTACTGCCCGGCAGGCGATAATTGCTCGCGGCCTTGGCCGCCGCGCGGATGGCCACCATCTCGGCATGGGCGCTGGGGTCGCTGTCGAGGATCGGCCGGTTGAAGCCCTGCCCGATCACCTGGCCATGCTGCACCAGCACCGCCCCCACCGGCACCTCGCCCAGTGCGGCGCCTTCTGCCGCCAGGCCCAGGGCCAGGCGCATGAATTCCTGATCGCGGCTGCGATCGATGATCTGCGGGCGCATCAGACCACCGCGATCGCGGCCATCAGGCCGGTTTCCATGTGGTCGATGACATGGCAGTGGAACATCCAGGTGCCAGGGTTATCGGCCACCAGCGCCACCTGGGCGCGTTCGTTCTTGCCCAGCAGGTAGGTGTCGGTGAACCACGGCTCGACGATGTCGCGGCGGTTGGAGGCGATCACCTTGAAGCTCATGCCGTGCAGGTGGATCGGGTGCTGGTACTGGGTCATGTTCTTCAGCTCGAAGATGTAGCTCTTGCCCTTCTGCAGGGTGGCGATCGGGCGGTCGGCGCAGGTCTTGTCGGTGATGTCCCAGGCTTGGCCGTTGATCTGCCACAGGCTTGGCGGCTTGCCATTTTCGGTGTTCACCGACACCTTGCCGACCCATTCGAAATTGAAGTTGAGCTTCTCGGCATTGGCCAGGTCCGGCTCGGCCACCGGGTTGGCCGGCAGTGCTGGCGGCCAGTCACTCGGCGCGTCGTTGCTGGCCACCGAACGCAGCGTGCCCAGGCGCACGAAACCGTCACGCAGGGAAATTTCCTCGCCCGCCTCGGGGATGCGAAGCGCCAGGCAGATGCGCATGCCAGGGCCCAGCCAGTACTCGTCGTCCATGGGCCGCGGGGTCACCGGGTTGCCGTCCAGGGCGTAGATCTTCGCTTCGCAGTTGCCCTTGAGGTTGAGCCGGTAGGTCCAGGTGTTGTCCAGGTTCAGCAGGCGCAGGCGCACCACCTGCCCGGCCGGCAGCTCGGTCACCGAATCGGCCTGGCCGTTGATGGTGATCAGGCGCCCGGCGGTGCCGTTGCGCGCCGCTTCGCGGGGGATGCTGAACGGCAGCCAGGCACCCTGCTCGTCCACGTGCCAGTTCTTCAGGCTCAGCGTGCGCTCGTGGAGAAAACCGGTGGGCTCGCGCTCCTCGACGATCAGCGGGCCGACCAGGCCACGGCCCAGCTCCTCGGAGCTGCTGACGTGCGGGTGATACCAGTAGCTGCCGGCATCCGGCACGCGGAACTTGTAGTCGAAGTACTCGCCCGGCTTGACCGGCAGCTGCGACACATAGGGCACGCCGTCCATTTCCAGCGGCAGGCGGATGCCGTGCCAGTGAATGGTGGTTTCCACCGGCAGGTGGTTGATGAACCGCACCCGCAGCCAGGTGCCCTGGCGTACCCGCAGCTCGGTGCCGGGCGCGGTGGGGCCGAAGGCCCAGGCCTCGGTCTTGAAGCCAGGCACCAGCTCCACGTCCAGGGGCGCGGCGATCAGCTCGTAGTCGTGCCCGGCGTTCTCGTCCTCCACCTTGCCCAGCCAGTAGCGCGTAACGCCCCCGGCGCCCAGGCCTACCACAGCAAGGCCGGTCAGGCCCTTGAGCATTTGTCGACGGGTAAAGGACATCGGTGCAGGTACCTCATTTCGGCGCAATCAAGCTGCCAGCATGGCTGGCGATGAAGGGCGAATACGATACACCTGCAAATGGGAAAGTTTAAGTGAAGTGTTAACGGGTTGGCATTTAGCACTCACGGCTTAAGAACAAAACCGTATATCACTGGAAAACAATATCAATATAACATCATCCCCCTTCCTCCCGACGCAGCAGTCAAGGATGAGTGAAATGGGCTTATTGAACGCTATCTGGACCGGGATCGACGATGCCGTCTGCGGCTGGGCTGAACTCTTCACCCACAGCCGTCAGGAAAAGGTCGAGGCAGCCCATCGTCGCTTCAGCTTTCTGATCGAAGACATCAAGTCGCTGGAAGCCGTACTCAAAACCGTTTGCGACACCCACCAGGACGCGATCGGCGCCCTCGCCGCACAGGCCAGCAACCTCAACCTGCATCTGGGCTACGACCCAAGCGCTTCGCAAGGCAACGCCGAGCACGTCATTCATACCGTGTCATCGGTCAGCAGCGGCGCCGGGCAACTGGCCGCAACGGTATGGCTTGGGTCGACAGCCTTGCGGGTGGCAAGCGTGGCCATGATCGCCGGCAAGGTGTTCGTGGTCACCGCCGTCATCACCACCGTGCTGCAGACCGTGCTGCAAGGCATGGAAGTAGCACACCTGCGCGAGCAGGCCCGCATGCTGGATGAGGAAACGGCCAAGCTCAAACAGCTGCTGTCGGACCTGGCCATCGAGGTGGAAGCCGTCATCCAGGACCTGCAGTCGACCTACGATCCTCTCATGCCACTCCAAGCTGGCCGGCATGTCGTGGTTGACTCTCTCGATGGGCTCAAACGACTGGAGCTCGAAAGCTTCTACGACCGTTTACGCAAGCTTCTGCTGTTGGCGCGCGAGCAGGATTCGGAGAACCGCAGCGCGTTCAACACCATGCGTGAACAGGTCGAGCAGGATAATCGATTCGTCCATGCCCACCTGATCGTTGCCATCAAACAGCACACCATTGACCAAAGCGTCGCCGCCACCCATTTGCTCAAAGCGGTCAACGCCTTGCGAAGCGGCATGCCGCTCGAACAGCTGCAGGACATCTTCGATCTCTCGCCAGATGCGCTGGAAAACGTGATCGATTTCGTCAAGGCCAACCCGTTGCAACAACCTCGATTCGAATGCGGCCGCGACGGCAGCATCAAGATCCTTGCAGCCTGAGTGTTTCAACACCGCATCCACCCTCAACGTTCAACAGGAGTGATCGCGCAATGAGTGAAGTAGCAGTCGAGACAGGTATCGGCGACAGCATCATGATCGGCTTGAACGATGCAGTGGCCGGCTGGCATGAGCTGTTTACCAGCGAGCGCAAAAAGCGCCTCGAGCAGACATGCCAGCAGCTGAGGTTCATGCAGCAGGACATTCGCGACGTACAGGTTCTGTATGGGCTTCTGACCGCCGGTTACAACGAAGTCATCCAGCATCTGCTGCTGCAGGCGCAGCAGTTCAAGAACATTTTCCATGTCGAACCCACCGGCGCCTTCGCGGAAGGCGTGGACATCGGCAAGCGCATCTCGCTGTTCACCTCGGGAATCACCAGCGTCGTGGCCACCGGCTCGTACCTCGCCATTGGCACCTCCCGTTTGTGGTCGCTAATGGGGCGGGTGTCCTCGACACCGGTCAACGCAGTCGCCTCGGGGGCCGAGGTCGAAATGGTGCTGATTCAGGGCATCGCGCGGCTGAACGCCGGGGCCAACGTGGCCACGGTAGCCAGCGAAGTCACCGAAACTGCCAGCACCGCACTGCGGGTCACCAACATGGTCGGCAAGGTCGCCTTCTATGCAGGATTGGTGGCGGCGGCGCTGCAAACGGTGCTGCAAGGCATCGAAGTGGCAAACATCCGCAACGCGCAGAAAGAGGTGGAAAGCAACATTCAGGAGCTGGACACGCTGCTCAAGCAGATCAAGGTCGAGCTGCTGGCGCTGTGCGGGGCATTGCGGGCCACCTACGAGGGCGTCACCAAGGTGGAAAACGGCAAGCATGTCGTGCGCCTGCCTGGCGCGCCCGAGCGGGATTTTCTGCTCGAAGACTTCCTTGCCGACATCGAAAGCCTCACCGAACTCATCACCCAGCAAAATGCCACCGATGACAAGGCATTCCAGGATGTGCGGCTTCGCCTGGTGCAAAACCAATCGACACTCAAGGCCGTGTTGGTGCCTGCCCTCACCCAGAGCATGACAGTGCTGGCAACGCTTCAGGACCAGGTGCGCATGGCGTTCAAGATGCTACGCCGCAAACGGCCGCTGGAGGAGGTCGCTGACACGGTCGAGCTGGAGCCTGGCCTGCTCGATCAGTTGGCTGCCTATGTGGAGCAACATCCGCAAGCAGCAACAGCCCCCAATCTGTTCATGAACAAACAGGGTAACCTCGAGCTGATCGACGCTTGATCCCAGGTACGCCTCGCGCTCGCTGCGAGCGCGAGGCGTTGCGCGCCTTCGCTTTCTGCCGCCCCTACAAGGAGCAAGCATCATGACCCTCTTCAACGACATCACCCAAGGCGTGAGCTACGTCATCCAGAGCTTCCACGAAAAGGCCTCCGGGCAGCGCACCCAAGCACTCAAACTGGCGTCCTTGCGTCTCAAATGCCTCGAGCAGAGCCTTGGCGATTGCCAAGCGTTCGGCCAGGCGGCCAGCAGCTACCTGCAGGACGTAGCGGAGCAGCTAGGCCGGGAAATCAAGACCATGAATCGCGTCGCCCCGCCCGACCAACCGAGCCTCAAGCTCCCGGTCGATAGCTGGCGCACACTCTACTCGGCGGGTGGCGGCACCAAGAAAGCGCTGTCCTTCAGCCTCAATGCGCTACGCACCACCCTGTTCATCGGCGAGCTTCGCCGGCTGTCGTTCAGCCAGATGCTGTCATCTGCGCCACTGGCACAGCCTGGCATCGAGATGACCGTGATCGGCGCCGCCAATCGCCCGGTAACCACCGTGGCGGGCACCGCCGAACTCTCGAGCGCTGCGCAATGGGTAAACCGGCTTGCCGCCACGGCGCGCTATTTCGGCATGTTCATGACCGCGTTCGAGCTGTTCATGAGCGCGCGCTCCATTGCGCAAATGCAAGCGCTGCAGGATCAGCTCGAGCAATATGCCCGCGAAGCCGACAAGTACCTGCAAAGCGTTCACGAGACATTCGAACAGATGGTCGCGCAAATGCGCGACCTGTATGTGCCGCTCTCGCAGCAAGGCCCTGACGGGCAAGACCAGTTGATCGATACGCAGGGCAATACGCTCGTGCTGCAAACGCATTTTGCCCAGATCGCTGGGCTGGCCGAATGCCTTGGCGAACAGGTCCATGGTGGCAGTACCGCCCAAGCGGTGAGTGAGCAGCGCCAGCGCATGCAAGCGGTTTTCCCTGAACTGCTAAGGCAGGCGAGCCTGGCCAAGGCGGTTCTCATCGACCAGAGCCAATCGAGGATGCGTGACATTGCCATCCGCGAGAGGCAGGTTCAAACGGCGATGCGTGCGCTCAGAGGCGGCATCGACAACGAACAGGTCAGCGAGATCGTGGGCCTGCCTCAGCGCTTGATCGAGCAGTTGAGCGCTTTCGCCCAAGCCACGGCGGCAACCCCATCCAAGGTGCCGCAACTGGAAACGACGGCCGCAGGCGACTGGGTTGTGCGTTCGCCAGACGCGCCCGCCGCCGAGGCGGCATCAGCCATTTAACCTCAGCGCCGTGCACAAACGCCAAGGGCCCGCACGAGTGCGGGCCCTTGGCGTTTTCAGCAAGCGCTTGCCGGTCAGCACCGGCTAGCGATCACTCCCACTCGATGGTGGCCGGCGGCTTGCTCGACACGTCGTAGGTGACGCGGGAGATGCCGTCGATTTCGTTGATGATGCGGCCGCTGACGGTTTCCAGCAGCTCGTAGGGCAGGTGCGCCCAACGTGCGGTCATGAAGTCCACGGTTTCCACGGCGCGCAGTGCGACGACCCAGGCGTAGCGGCGGCCGTCGCCGACGACGCCCACCGACTTGACCGGCTGGAACACCACGAAGGCCTGGCTGGTCTTGTGGTACCAGTCGGCCTTGCGCAGCTCTTCGATGAAGATGTGGTCAGCGCGACGCAGGATGTCGGCGTATTCCTTCTTCACTTCACCGAGGATCCGCACGCCCAGGCCCGGGCCCGGGAACGGGTGGCGGTAGACCATGTCGTAGGGCAGGCCCAGCTCCAGGCCGATCTTGCGCACTTCGTCCTTGAACAGCTCACGCAGCGGCTCGACCAGCTTGAGGTTCATTTCCTCCGGCAGGCCACCGACGTTGTGGTGCGACTTGATCACGTGGGCCTTGCCGCTCTTGGCGCCAGCCGACTCGATCACGTCCGGGTAGATGGTGCCCTGGGCGAGGAACTGGATGTTGTCCAGCTTGCTGGCTTCGGCATCGAACACGTCGATGAAGGTGCGGCCGATGATCTTGCGCTTCTTCTCCGGGTCCGCTTCGCCTTCCAGGTTGTCGAGGAACTGCTTCTCGGCGTCGGCGCGGATCACCTTGACGCCCATGTTCTCCTTGAACATGGCCATCACCTGGTCGCCTTCGTGCAGGCGCAGCAGGCCGTTGTCGACGAATACGCAGGTCAGCTGGTCGCCGATGGCGCGGTGCAGCAGCGCGGCAACCACGGAGCTGTCGACGCCGCCGGACAGGCCCAGCAGGACGTTGGCCGAACCGACTTGCTCACGCACCTGGGCGATGGCGTCTTCGACGATGTTGGAGGGGGTCCACAGGGCTTCGCAGCCGCAGATGTCCTGCACGAAGCGGGACAGGATGCGACCGCCCTGCTTGGTGTGGGTCACTTCCGGGTGGAACTGCACGCCGTAGTAGCCGCGCGCATCGTCGAACATGCCGGCGATCGGGCAGCTCGGGGTGCTGGCCAGCACGTGGAAGTCGCCCGGCATCTGGGTGACCTTGTCGCCGTGGCTCATCCACACGTCCAGGCCCAGTACGCCGTCGTCGTCGACGTGGTCTTCGATGCCATCGAGCAGGCGGCTCTTGCCGACCACGTCGACGCGGGCATAACCGAACTCACGCAGGTCGGAACCTTCGACCTTGCCGCCCAGTTGCTCGGCCATGGTCTGCATGCCGTAGCAGATGCCCAGCAGCGGTACGTTCAGGTCGAACACGGCCTGCGGCGCGCGCGGGCTGTTGGCTTCGTGGACCGACTCGGGGCCGCCGGCGAGGATGATGCCGCGCGGGTTGAATTCGCGGATCGCTTCATCGTCCATGTCGAACGGGTGCAGCTCGCAGTACACGCCGATTTCGCGCACGCGGCGGGCGATCAGCTGGGTGTACTGGGAACCGAAATCGAGGATGAGGATACGGTGAGCGTGAATGTCGAGGGCCATGACTCAATCTCGTCAGTGGAAATCGGAAACGACGCGGGGCTGTTCGTGACAGCCCCGTTCGGTTATTGCTTGAAGCCTCAGCCTACGCGGTAGTTAGGGGCTTCTTTGGTGATCTGCACGTCATGCACGTGGGACTCGGCCATGCCGGCACCGGTGATGCGCACGAATTCCGGCTTGGTACGCATCTCTTCGATGGTCGCGCTGCCGGTGTAACCCATGGACGAACGCAGGCCGCCCATCAGCTGGTGGATGATCGCAGCCAAGGCGCCCTTGTACGGCACGCGGCCTTCGATGCCTTCCGGTACCAGCTTCTCGGCGCCGGCCGAGGAGTCCTGGAAGTAGCGGTCGGAGGAGCCTTGCGCCTGTGCCATGGCACCCAGCGAGCCCATGCCGCGGTAGGCCTTGTAGGAACGGCCCTGGAACAGCTCGACTTCGCCCGGTGCTTCTTCGGTACCGGCGAACATCGAACCCATCATCACGCAGGACGCACCGGCGACGATGGCCTTGGACAGGTCACCCGAGAAACGGATGCCGCCATCGGCGATCAGCGGCACGCCAGTGCCTTCCAGTGCGGCGGCGACGTTGGCGATGGCGCTGATCTGCGGCACGCCGACACCGGCGACGATGCGGGTGGTGCAGATCGAGCCTGGGCCGATACCGACCTTGACGGCGTCGGCGCCGGCTTCAGCCAGGGCCTTGGCCGCAGCGCCGGTGGCGATGTTGCCGCCGATCACCTGCACTTGCGGGTAGGTTTCCTTGACCCAGCGAACGCGGTCGATCACGCCTTTGGAGTGGCCGTGGGCGGTGTCGACCACCACCACGTCAACGCCGGCGGCAACCAGGGCGGCAACGCGCTCGCCGGTGTCCTTGCCGGTGCCGACCGCAGCGCCGACGCGCAGGCGACCCTGGTCGTCCTTGCTGGCCAGCGGGTAGGCCTTGGCCTTTTCGATGTCCTTGACGGTCATCATGCCCTTGAGGCTGAACTTCTCGTCGACGATCAGGACTTTTTCCAGGCGGTGCTTGTGCAGCAGCTCGCGGACTTCGTTCTTGTCGGCGCCTTCGCGGACGGTGACCAGGCGCTCTTTAGGCGTCATCACGTCGCGTACCTTGGCATCCAGGCGGGTTTCGAAACGCACGTCACGGGAGGTGACGATACCGACCAGGTCGCCGTTCTCCAGCACCGGAACACCCGAAATGTTGTTCAGGCGGGTCAGGTCGAACAGGTCGCGCACGGTGGCGTCGGCTTCGATGGTGATCGGGTCCTTGACCACGCCAGCCTCGAACTTCTTGACCTTGCGCACTTCGCCGGCCTGCTGCTCGATGGTCATGTTCTTGTGGATGATGCCGATACCGCCTTCCTGGGCCATGGCAATGGCCAGGCGCGCTTCGGTCACGGTGTCCATGGCGGCGGATACCAGCGGAATGTTCAGCTCGATGCCACGGGTCAAACGGGTCTTGAGACTGACTTCATTAGGCAGTACCTCGGAATAGCCAGGTACAAGGAGGATATCGTCGAAGGTCAGGGCTTCTTGGCTGATACGCAGCATCGCGGGGGCTCCCGGGCGGGAAAAATGGAAGCGCGCCATTATACTCATCCACGGCGCGCCGCTCAATGCAAAATAAGGGCCTTCGGTCAGCGATCTGGCAGTTTTACCTGCACCACCGCCACTGGCTGGTCGAGCCAGTCGGCAAAGCTGTCGAGAAAGGCCTGGGTAAACCCGGCCTCGCCCCAGTTGTTGAAGATGAACCCGAGGTTGGAAAAGGCACATGGCTGCAAGTAAAGGAAGCCATTGATGTCGTCCTCGAAGCCGCACAGCGGGCAGGTGAAGTTGTCGCTCACCCCCGGCATCCACTCTTCCAGGCTTTCGAACAGAGGCTCGCCCACCTCGCGCCGGCACTGCGGGCAGCCGGCTTCTTCCAGGAAGCCCTCGGTAGGCGTGTAGATGCAGCGCTTGAGCATCACTTCCAGGCCATTTACCGGCTCGCCGAACGGCAGCTTCTCGGGGTGCAGCGCGACCTTGCGCGCACCGGCCGCCAGGGCGTGGCCCATGCGGTTGCCGGTGCGAGCGCAGGTGGTCAACTGCTCTTCGACGACTTTCTCGCGCACTAGCCAGCGCACGATGGCCCTGGCGCGGGCCTCGTGCACCGGCACGGTGGAGAGTTTGGGGACGATGATGCTCTGGGTGTTCATGGGCGAAACGGGCCTGGGGATAGCGGTAATGGCGCAATTCTACCGCTCAGGCACTCAGGTAGCGACCGATCAGCGCCAGGCCGCTGGCCAGCACCAGCCAGGTGACCAGGCGCACGAAGGCTTCGCGGGACAGTTTCAGGCTCAGCCGGCGGCCGGCCCAGAGGCCTGCGAACATCACCGGCAACAGGCAGGCGGCGAGCAGCAGCAGGCCGGTGTCGGCATACACGCCAGCGATCAGGAACAGCGACAGGCGCACCACGGTGCTGCAGCTGATGAGCGCGCTCTGGGTCGCGCGCACCTGCTCTTTCACCTCAAGCCGGGCACTGAGGTAGATGGCATAAAGGAAGCCGCCGCTGCCGAACAAGGCACCGAACAACCCGCCCACCGTGCCCATCGGCACCGCCCAGAAGCCCGCAAGCCTTGCCGGGCGCACCTTCACGACCAGCATGTAGAGCGCATAGGCCGTCACGAAAAGGCCCATCAGCAACAGCAGCAGGTCGCTCTTGAGGTGCAGCAGGAATATCACGCCCAAGGTGCAGCCGATGGCCATGCATGGCAGCAGGCGCAGTAGTTCGCTGCGCACCACGTCGCGGCGCGAAGGCAGCAGGTTGCCGAAGGCGGCGACGAAATCCAGCAACACCAGCAGCGGGATGATCCGCGACAGGGGCATGAAATGGATCAGCACGGGGCCGGCGACCAGCGCGGTGCCGAAGCCGGCGATGCCGAAGACGATGTAGGCCACGGCGATGGCCAGGAGGATGGGCAGCCAGTCGAATGCGGACAGCGAGAGTTGGGCAAGCATGGGGTCAGTTCCAGAAGAGGCAGGCACAGGGTAGCGCGTCCTGGCCCGATTGCCGGCAAGCCGACGCCACAGGGATCAGCGCCGACCTTGTGGGAGCCGGCTTGCCGGCGACAGGGCCGGGACAGACAAGCGGGCCTGATGTCCTTTATGATGCCCGCCATGATCAAAGACCCCTTCGAACGACTCGGCCTGGACCGCGAGGTCCTCACCGTCAGCCAGCTCAACGGCCGCGCCCGCGTGCTGCTGGAAGACGTGTTCCGCAGCGTCTGGGTGGAAGGCGAGATTTCCAACCTCGCCCGCCCGGCCTCCGGCCACATGTACTTCACCCTCAAGGACAGCGGCGCCCAGGTGCGCTGCGCGCTGTTCCGCCAGAGCGCCACGCGCGTGCGCCAGGCCCTGCGCGATGGCCTGGCGGTGCGGGTGCGCGGCAAGGTTTCGCTGTTCGAAGGGCGTGGCGACTACCAGCTGATCCTCGACACGGTGGAACCGGCCGGTGACGGCGCCCTGCGCCTGGCCTTCGAGGCACTGAAGGAAAAGCTCGGAGCCGAGGGGCTGTTCAGCGCCGAACGCAAGCAGCCGCTGCCCGCCCACCCACGGCGCATCGGCATCATCACCTCGCCCACTGGCGCGGTGATCCGCGACATCATCAGCGTGTTCGCCCGCCGCGCACCGCAGGTCGAGCTGAACCTGATCCCCACCGCCGTGCAGGGCCGCGAGGCGATCAAGCAGATCGTGCGCGCGTTGCAGCAGGCCGACCGGCTGGGCTTCGACGCGCTGATCCTGGCCCGCGGCGGCGGCTCGCTTGAAGACCTCTGGTGCTTCAACGAAGAAGCCGTGGCGCGCGCCGTGGCCGCCTGCGTGACGCCGATCGTCAGCGCCGTGGGCCATGAAACCGACGTGTCGATCAGCGACTTCGTCGCCGACGTGCGCGCCCCCACGCCGTCGGCCGCCGCCGAGCTGCTGGCGCCCGACAACAGTGGCCTGCAGCAGCGCCTGGACGGCCTGCAACGGCGCCTGCTGCTGCGCATGCAGAACCGCCTGACCCATGACCGCCTGCGCCTGGATTCGCTGGCCCGGCGCCTGCGCCACCCCGGCGAGCGCCTGCGCCAGCAGGCCCAGCGCCTGGACGACCTGGACATGCGCCTGCGCCGGGCCTTCCTGCTCAACCTCAACCAGCGCCGCGAGCGCCTGGGGCGCCTCGACACGCGCCTGGCCGCGCAGCACCCCGGGCGCACCCTGAAGCTGCTCGGCCAGCGCCTGGACAGCCTCGCCGAGCGCCTGCCACGGGCCATGCGCGAGGTGCTCAAGGACCGCCGCCAGCGCTTCCAGGCGCAGCTGCAGACGCTGCAGGTGGTCAGCCCGCTGGCCACCCTGGCGCGCGGCTACAGCATCCTGCTCGACGAGCGCGGCCAGGCCATCCGCAGCGCCGAGCAGACCCGCAACGGCCAGCGCCTGACCGCACGCCTGAACGAAGGCGAGCTGCAGGTGCGGGTCGAGGACAACCACCTGACCCCGGTCACCCTCTCTCTACTGGACTGACACATGCCTCGCCTGTTCGCGCCCCTGCTCGCCCTTTCTCTCCTGCTGGTGGCCAGTGGTGCCCAGGCCAGCTACATCACCCGCACCCTGAACAAGCCCGTGCCCGGTGGCGTGGCCGTGGTCGACCTCGGCCCGGCGGCCGCCGCGCCCGGCGCACGCTTCGATGGCAAGCCGGTGCTGGTGGTCAAGGAGCAGGACAACTGGCTGGCCATCGTCGGCATTCCGCTGACCCAGAAGCCCGGCACCGCCGTGCTGACCCAGGGCGGGCGCACCCTGCCCTTCACGGTTGGCAGCAAGAAGTACCCCGAGCAGCACATCACCTTGAAGAACACCCGCCAGGTCAACCCGAACCCGGACGACCTCAAGCGCATCGACCGCGAGCTGGCCGAGCAGATCAAGGCCTACCGCAGCTTCAGCCCCAACCTGCCGAGCAACCTGGTGCTGGACAAGCCGGTCAGCGGGCCGCTGTCGAGCAAGTTCGGCGTGCGCCGCTTCTTCAATGGCGAGGAACGCAACCCGCATGCCGGGCTGGACTTCGCGGTGCCGGCGGGCACGCCGATCAAGACCCCGGCCAATGGCAAGGTGATCCTGGTGGGTGACTACTTCTTCAACGGCCGCACGGTGTTCGTCGACCATGGGCAAGGCTTCATCAGCATGTTCTGCCACATGTCGAAGATCGATGTGAATGTCGGCCAGCAGTTGCGCCGTGGCGAGGTGGTCGGCCGGGTCGGCTCGACCGGGCGCGCGACCGGGCCGCACATGCACTGGAACGTCAGCCTGAACGATGCGCGGGTGGACCCGGCGATCTTCATCGGTGCGTTCCAGCCCTGAGGTCGCGGCGCCGCTGCCCTTGTGGGAGCCGGCTTGCCGGCGATGAGGCCAACACGGTGCTTGCGCGATCAAAAAATACCGCGCAACACATTAAAAGCTCGAAAAGATTCTTAGCCATAAAATCTCGCCATCCGGCCTTTTTTAAGCATTTCTCTCAATTTTCTGCCAGCACTTGCCATCCCTGACCCCACTGGTTAGGGTTGAAGGCATGAAAACCTTCAGCACCCTCATCCTGCTCCGACAACATCGCAGCCTCTGCCTGGTCAGCGCCCGACTACCAGGCTGAATCGCGTCGCCTCGCCTCCTCATCTCGTTATCGCTCGGCAGGCCCGATCTCGGCCGCACATAAAAGGATTGCTTCCATGTCCATGCTCAAAGACCCATCGAAGAAATACCGCGCTTTCCCGACCATCGACCTGCCTGACCGCACCTGGCCGTCGAAGACCATCACCGAAGCGCCGATCTGGTGCAGCTCCGACCTGCGTGATGGCAACCAGTCGCTGATCGAGCCGATGGACTCGGAGAAGAAGCTGCGCTTCTGGAAGACCCTGGTGCAGGTTGGCGTGAAGGAAATCGAAGCCTCGTTCCCGTCCGCTTCGCAAACCGACTTCGACTTCGTGCGCACCCTGATCGAAGACGGCCACATCCCGGACGACACCACCATCCAGGTGCTCACCCAGGCCCGTGAAGACCTGATCGCGCGCACCTTCGAATCGCTGCGCGGGGCCAAGAAGGCCATCGTTCACCTGTACAACGCCACCAGCCCGTCGTTCCGCCGCATCGTCTTCAACCAGGACAAGCAAGGCGTGAAGGACATCGCGGTGAACGCGGCCAAGCTGTTCGTCAAATACGCCGCCCAGCAGCCGGAAACCCAGTGGACCTTCCAGTACTCGCCCGAGACCTTCAGCGCCACGGAGCTGGAGTTCGCCAAGGAAGTCTGCGACGCCGTCATCGAAGTGTGGAACCCAACCCCTGAGCACAAGCTCATCCTCAACCTGCCGGCCACCGTCGAAGTCGCCACGCCGAACATCTACGCCGACCAGATCGAGTGGTTCTGCCGCAACATCAGCCGCCGCGACAGCGTGATCATCAGCCTGCACTGCCACAACGACCGTGGCACCGGCATCGCCGCCACCGAACTGGGCCTGATGGCCGGCGCCGACCGCGCCGAAGGCTGCCTGTTCGGCAACGGCGAGCGCACCGGCAACGTCGACCTGGTGACTCTGGCGCTGAACCTCTACACCCAGGGCATCGACCCTGGCCTGGACTTCTCCGACATCGACGGCGTGCGCAAGGTGGTCGAAGAGTGCAACCAGCTGCCGGTGCACCCGCGTCACCCTTATGTCGGCGATCTGGTCCACACCGCCTTCTCCGGCTCGCACCAGGATGCCATCCGCAAGGGCTTCGCCAAGCAGCAGGAAGGCGAGCTGTGGGAAGTGCCGTACCTGCCGATCGACCCGGCCGACATCGGCCGCAGCTACGAGGCGGTGATCCGCGTCAACAGCCAGTCCGGCAAGGGCGGTATCACCTACCTGCTCGAACAGGAATACGGCATCAGCCTGCCGCGCCGCATGCAGATCGAGTTCAGCCAGGTGGTGCAGGGTGAAACCGACCGCCTGGGCCTGGAAATGACCGCCCAGCAGATCTACAGCCTGCTGCACAAGGAATACCTCCAGGCCAACAGCCCGTATGCCCTGGTCAGCCACCGCCTGCAGGAAGAAAACGGCCACAGCGCCGTGGAAGTGGAAGTCGCCGGCGAAGGCGAAACCACCCTGCACTGGCGCGGCAAGGGCAATGGCGCCCTGGAAGCCCTGGTGGCCGGCCTGCCGGTTGCCGTGGAGATCATGGACTACAACGAGCACGCCATCGGTGCCGGCACCAACGCCAAGGCGGCGGCCTACATCGAACTGCGCGTGGCCGGTGGCCGTCCGGTGCACGGCGTGGGTATCGATGAGAACATCACCACCGCCAGCTTCAAGGCACTGTTCAGTGCGCTGAACCGCTCGCTGAGCCAGCAAGAGGCCAAGGCGGCGTAAGCTGCCGGTTGGTGCTCAAGAGCCCGCATCCTGGATGCGGGCTTTTTTATTGCCTGTACCGGCCCCATCGCCGGCAAGCCGGCTTCCACAAGTCCCCCCGCAGCTTCTGTGGGAGCCGGCTTGCCGGCGATAGGGCCAGCGCAACCCACACAAAACCTGCAGGCAAAAAAAAGGGGCGCCGACCAAGCGCCCCATAAGCCGTAAAGCACACAACGAATTCGCTTTCAGTCCAGCAGCGCCATGGCCTCGGCGCTGCACGCCTCGATCCGCGCCCACTCGCCGTTCTTGATCCAGCTGCTGTCGAGCATCCAGGTCCCGCCCACGCACATCACATTGGGCAAGGCCATGTAGTTGCGCACATTGGCAGGGTTCACCCCGCCCGTCGGGCAGAAGCGGATATCCCCAAACGGGCCGGCAAAGGCCTTGATCGCCGCCACGCCACCGCTGATTTCCGCGGGGAACAGCTTGAAGCGGCGGTAGCCCAGGGCATACCCCATCATGATTTCCGACGGCGTGCTGATGCCAGGCAGCAGCGGGATCTCGCTGTCCACGCCCGCTTCGAGAATGTCCGGGGTGATGCCCGGGGTGACGACGAACTGCGCGCCAGCCGCTTCAACCGCCGCGAACATGCTGCGATCGAGCACGGTACCGGCGCCTACGCACAACTCCGGGCGCTGCTCGCGCAGCACCTGGATGGCCTTCAGGCCATGCTGGGAGCGCAAGGTCACTTCCAGGGTGCGGATGCCGCCGGCAGCCAGGGCGTCGGCCAGCGGCAGGATGTCTTGCTCACGGGCGATGGTGATTACCGGCAGAATGCGCGCCGCGCCGCAGATCGCATCGATCCGGGCAGCTTTCTCGGCCATCGAGAGCTTGGGCTGTGGGCGTTCAAGGGTGGTCATGACAGTGGATCCTTGGCTCATGGGCACCAGTAGATGTCCAGGGGGTCGTGAAGAAAGGCGCGAATCGGCATTTCGGTAGTGTCGTTGCCCGCCAGCGCGGCGCGCAGGGTAGCGAGTTTGCCCGGGCCTTGCACGGACAGCGCGATGAAGCCAGCGCTGGCCAGCAGCGAACGGGTCATCGACAGGCGCTGGTGCGGCACGCTCGGCGCCAGCATCGCCAGGCAGCGGCGCTGGCTGTCGCGCGCCAGGCCCTCGGCCAGGTGGGGGCTGTTGGGGAACAGCGACGCGGTATGGCCATCGTCGCCCATGCCCAACACCAGCACATCGATGGCTGGCAGCGCGGCCAGCGCCTGGTCGGCGCCCAGCGCGGCTGCATCGAGGCTCTCGGCCTGGCGGTAAAGGCCAAGGAAACGCGCCTTGGCCGCCGCCCCCTTGAACAGGTGGCGGGCCAGCAGGCCGGCGTTGCTGTCGGCGTGTTCCACCGGCACCCAGCGCTCGTCGGCCAGGCTAACGGTCACCTTCGGCCAGTCCAGCACCTCGGTAGCCAGCTGTTCGAGAAACGGCACCGGGCTACGGCCGCCCGACAGCACCAGGCACGCCTGGCCCTTGGCACTGATCGCCGCGCGCAGGCGCTCGGCCACATCACGCGCCAGGGTCGTCGATAGCGCCTTGGCGTCAGCCAGTGCATGCGCCTTCACGCTTGCCGGCAGTTTCAGCTCAGATATCCCCATACCACGCCCTCCCATCACGTGTGATCAATGCAATCGAACTCATTGGCCCCCAGGTCCCCGCCGCATACGGCTTGGGGGCATCGCCCGCGTTGCGCCAGCCGGCGATGAGCTGGTCGCACCACTTCCAGGCGTACTCGATCTCATCCTTGCGCACGAACAGGTTCTGGTTGCCACGCATCACTTCGAGCAACAAGCGCTCGTAGGCATCCGGAATCCGCGCAGTACGCCAGGTGTCGGAAAAATTCAGTTGCAGCGGCCCACTGCGCAGCTGCATGCCCTTGTCCAGGCCCTGCTCCTTGGTCATCACCCGCAAGGAAATGCCCTCGTCCGGCTGCAGGCGGATGATCAGCTTGTTGCCGATCTGCAGGCGCTGCTCGGGGGCGAAGATGTAGTGCGGCGTTTCCTTGAAGTGGATGACGATCTGCGAGAGTTTCTGCGGCATGCGCTTGCCGGTGCGCAGGTAGAACGGCACGCCCGACCAGCGCCAGTTGCGGATGTCGGCGCGCAGGGCGACGAAGGTTTCGGTGTCGCTCTGGGCGTTGGCGTTGTCTTCCTCGAGGTAGCCGGGCACCGCCTTGCCGTCGCTGTAGCCGGCGATGTACTGGCCGCGCACCACGCGGGTGCTCAGGCCGTCGCCGGTGATCGGCGCCAGCGCCTTGAGCACCTTGACCTTCTCGTCGCGGATGCTGTCGGCCGAGAGGTCGCTGGGCGGGTCCATGGCGATCAGGCACAGCAGCTGCAGCAGGTGATTCTGGATCATGTCGCGCAGTTGCCCGGCCTTGTCGAAGTAACCCCAGCGGCCTTCGATGCCGACCTTTTCGGCCACGGTGATCTCCACGTGGGAAATCGAATTCTGGTTCCACTGGGTTTCGAACAGGCTGTTGGCAAAGCGCAGGGCGATCAGGTTCTGCACCGTCTCTTTGCCCAGGTAGTGGTCGATGCGGTACACCCGGCTTTCCGGGAAGAAGCGCGCCACCGCATCGTTGACCCGGCGGGACGACTCCAGGTCGTGGCCGATGGGCTTTTCCAGCACCACCCGGGTGCGTGCGGCGAGGCCCGCCTTGTCGAGGTTTTCACAGATCGCGCCATACACCGCGGCGGCAGTGGCGAAGTAGGCGATCAGCGGCTGCTCGCCGGGAGCCTGCTCGGCCAGGGCCTGGTAGCCCTCTGGCTGCAGGAAGTCCAGGTGCTGGTAACGCAGGCGGGCGAGAAAACGCTCCAGCGCCGCAGGCTCCAGGTCGGCGTCGGCGACGTGCCGGCGCAGGTGGGTTTCGATGGTAGCCAGATGCTCCTGGGCACTGCCGGCCTCGCGGGCCAGGGCCAGCAGGCGGGTATCGGCGTGCAGCAGGTGGGCGCGGTCGAGCTGGTAGAGCGCAGGAAACAGCTTGCGCAATGCCAGGTCGCCCAGGGCGCCAAACAGGGCAAAGGTGCAAGGTTCGACACTGATCGCAGCCATGATGTTGGTTCTTTCCTAAAGTTGGTCTAGGAATACCGCTTTCACATACGGTTTTCAAGGAAAAATGTAGTAAAAACCACAACATTACACACAAAGGTTACAGACAAGTGGTGCGCCACCCGCACCAACAGTACGATACATGACCCTGCAAAAAGCCTGCTGCTCCGTCAGCCGGCTGTCTTCCCGACCCAAGGACATCCCCATGGACCGCGTGCGAAACCTCCTGGAGCAGATCCAGGGACGCCTCGACGAGCTGAACAAGGCCGAACGCAAAGTCGCCGAAGTCATCCTGCTCAACCCGCAACAAGCCACCCGCTTCAGCATTGCCGCGCTGGCCCAGGCGGCCAAGGTCAGCGAGCCGACCGTCAACCGCTTCTGCCGCTCGTTCGGCGTCAACGGCTACCCGGAGCTCAAGCTGCAACTGGCGCAGAGCCTGGCCAGCGGCGCGGCCTACGTCAGCCGTGCGGTGGAAGCCGACGATGACCCGGCGGCCTACACCCAGAAAATCTTCGGCAGCGCCATCGCCTCGCTCGACGCCGCCTGCCAGCAACTCGACCCGCAGCAGGTCAGCCGCGCCGTGGACATGATGATCCAGGCCCGGCAGATCCACTTCTTCGGCCTCGGCGCTTCGGCGCCGGTGGCCCTGGATGCCCAGCACAAGTTCTTCCGCTTCAACCTGGCGGTGTCGGCCCACGCCGACGTGCTGATGCAGCGCATGCTGGCCTCGGTGGCCCACACCGGCGACCTGTTCGTGATCATCTCCTACACCGGGCGCACCCGCGAACTGGTCGAGGTGGCGCGCCTGGCGCGGGAAAACGGCGCCTCGGTGCTCGGCCTCACCGCCGCCGGCTCGCCGCTGGCCCAGGCCTGCAGCCTGAGCCTGCATATTCCGCTGCCCGAAGACACCGACATCTACATGCCGATGACCTCGCGGATCATCCAGCTCACCGTGCTCGACGTGCTGGCCACCGGTATGACCCTGCGCCGTGGCGTGGACTTCCAGCCGCACCTGCGCAAGATCAAGGAAAGCCTCAACGCCAGCCGCTACCCGATCGAGGACGACGAACTCAACTGAGCCGGTGCGCCTGCAGCCGCAAATGGGCGCGCTGCCCCGGCGCCAGGCTCAGGCCCTCGCCGCTGCCGCTGGCCGCCTCGACGCAGACGAAGCCCTGGCTCTCGCGCCCGCTCACGCCCATCAACGGGCGGTTACCGGGGTGCCAGACCACCGTGTCGTCGCTGTCGCCGGTGTCGATGCACAGCTCGCGCTGCCAGGCCGGGTCCTGCAGCTGCACCCGTGGCGTGCCCGGGTAGACCTTCTGGCAGCCGCCCTTGAGCTTCAAGGCGCCACCCTCGCGGCAGGCCTGGCGGTTGAGGCGGTCGTAGCCTTCGATGTCTTCCAGCCCAGACAGCGCTATCTCGGCAACGTCACTGATACGCCAATAGGCCAGCAGCGCATGGCTCAGCTGGCACGGTTCGCTGTCCTGGTGCTCGGTGCTCAGGCTCAGCTCCATGCGGCTGCCCAGCCGGGCCTGCAGGTCGACCTGCCAGTCGCACAGGTCCAGGCGCCATTTCAGCGTCACGCCCTCCTCGCCCTCGCGGCTGTCCACCAGCTTCCAGTCCAGCAGCCGGGCCCAGCCATGGGCCGGCCACAAATCTTCGCTGGGGTGGCGGCCATACCAGGGCCAGCACACCGGCACGCCCCCGCGGATCGCCCCCACCTGCGGCCACTGCTCGGCGCACCACAGCCAGGGCCGCTCTCCGGCAGGCTGAAAGTGCAGCAGTTGCGCGCCCTGGCGGCTGAACACCGCCTGGCAACGGGGGTGATCGATGATCAGCACATCGCGCTGCTGGTAACGCTCCCACTCGAACGTCGGCCTGGGCCGTTGCGAGGCAAAGAAGCGATGTAGCGGATGTTCGGGCATGGTTCCAAGCTCTTGTTGTTTGAGATAGCGCTGTCTCGGCCTATCCCCGACAACCACTGCAAGCCAGTGGATGCCGGGAGCCGAATTGGATTGGCGTAAATTTACAACAAATCGGCTTAGAAAGACGACTGAATCTTCAGCCCGGCGACCAGCGCGTTGTCCACCTCGTCGACCCCGCCCGGGCTCTTGATGTACTGCAGGTTGGGCCGCACGGTGAGCCAGTTGGTGACGTGGAAGCCGTAGTAGAGCTCGGCGTTGTATTCGGTGCGTTGCAGCGGCACGAAGCCTGGGTTGTCGTAGTCGTCGATACCGCTCTGGGCATTGAGCAGCTCGGCCCGTTTCTTCACGTCGTCGTTGACGTGAATGCGCGCCACGCCGAAGCCGATATCGTCCTTGGGCCGGGCATCGAATGCGCCCTTGTACACCAGGCCGACCTGCTGGTAGTTGTCGACCACGTTGGTGGCCTTGTCGTGCACGGTGAAGTTGGCGAACAGGCTCAGGCCGCGGTTGACGTCGCCGCCATGGGCCGTGACCTGCTGCTGCGCCACCACCCACCAGCCGTGCTTGCTCGAATGCGACTTGAAGTCTGCGCCGCTCAGCGCCTGTGGGTTGCCGTTGACATCGTCATACACGTCATCGGCCTTGGCCGTGCTGTAGTAGTAACCCAGGCGGTATTCGCCCGGCAGGTCGTTGACCTTGGGCGACCAGACCATTTCCACCGGCAGGATCGCGCCCTTGGTGCCGCTGCCGCTGAGCTTGAAGCCATTGCCGGTTTCCAGGTTCGAGGGGTTCTGCTCGAACGCGCCAACCTGGACGAAAAACTCTGGCGTGATGTTGTACTTGACCCGCAGCGCCCATTGGCTGACCGGCCAGTTGTACCAGATGCCGCCCACCCAGTTGCCCACCTGCGAGCCGCAGAAGGCCAGGTTCTGGAAGTCGCAGGGGAAGCTGTTGAAGTCTTCGCCCTCGCCGAAGCGGCCGAATTTCACGTCCAGCGCGCCGTCGAAGTACTTCTGCTTGACCCACATCTGCGTCAGCCGCCAGGTCTGGCCGCGGCCCCACACCTCCTGCACCGAGCTGAACTGCCCGGCACGCGGGTCGCTGATGCGGTCGTTGGACAGGTTGCGCCCGCTGCGCTCGGTGATCGCCAGCTTGAACTCGGCATCGTGCCACCCGAGGATCTTCTGCAGGTCCAGGTGCGCGCCAAGGGCGAACTGGTCGCTGTAGCGGGCGGTCTTGTCGTCGTTGTAGCCGCCATTGAGGTTACCGGCCACTTCTCCTACATAGTCGAGGGTGAAGTCGTAGCCCTTTTCCAGCAGTTCGGTGCGAGTGCCGCCCCAGTCGCCGGTCATCCATTTCGACTCGCTGGAAAAGGCCTCGGCCGCCTGCACGCCGCTGCTGCCGACCGCAGCGAGCAACGCCAACGAGCCCAAGGTCCTGATGCGATTGCGCTGTTCCATCCCTTTGCGTCCTCTTTTTTCTTATTGATGGTGTAGACGATTCAACGGCTCTTGAAGTGAGCCACGTTGTCCTTCACTGCCGCGTTGCCATTGCCCAGGCCCAGGCGTTCGCCGCTGGCGGCGTCGAACAGCAGCACCCGCGCCGGGTCGAACTGCAGGTGCAGGCTGTCACCGACCCGGCACGCCACATCCGGCGCCAGGCGGCAGCAGACCTTGGTCTGGTTGAGGGTGACGAACACCAGCAAGTCCGGCCCGGTGGGCTCGGTAACCTGCACCTCGGCGCGAATGCCCGGCAGGCCATTGCCCTCCCCCGTGCCCAGGGTGATCTGCTCCGGGCGGATGCCGAGGATGATTTCCCGGCCCTCCAGCCCTTCGCCGGCCACCCCCAGCGGCAGCTCGCAACGGGCCTGGCCGCTGTCGAGCAGCGCCAGCAGGCGCCCGTCCTGCTTGCTCAGGCGCACCGGAATGAAGTTCATCGGCGGCGAGCCGATGAAGCTTGCGACGAACTGGTTGGCCGGGTCGTTGTAGATCTGCTGCGGGGTGCCGAACTGCTGGATGATGCCGTCCTTCATCACCGCCACCTTGTCGCCCAGGGTCATCGCCTCGATCTGGTCGTGGGTGACGTACACCGTGGTGGTCTTCAGGCGCTGGTGCATCAGCTTCATTTCGGTGCGCATCTCGACCCGCAGCTTGGCGTCGAGGTTCGACAGCGGTTCGTCGAACAGGTAGATCTTCGGCCGCCGCGCCAGCGCCCGGCCCATGGCCACCCGCTGCTGCTGGCCACCGGAAAGCTGCGCCGGCTTGCGCGCCAGCAGGTGCTCGATCTGCAGCAGCTTGGCCACCCGCGCCACTTCCTCGTCGATCGCCGCCTGCGGCAGTTTGCGGATCTTCAGGCCGAACTCGATGTTCTCGCGCACGCTCATGGTCGGGTACAGCGCGTAGGACTGGAACACCATGGCGATGTCGCGATCCTTGGGGCTCATGCCGCTGACGTCCTGCTCGTCGATCAAAATCGCGCCGCCGGTGATGTTCTCAAGCCCGGCGATGCAGTTCATCAGGGTCGATTTGCCGCAGCCCGACGGGCCGACCAGGATCAGGAACTCGCCGTCCTTGATCGACAGCTGGATGTCCTTGAGGGTGTCCGGCAGGCCGCTGCCGTAAGTCTTGTTCACATTGCGAAGTTCAAGCGTTGCCATGTCTTACCCCTTGACGGCGCCGGCGGTGAGGCCGCGCACGAAATACTTGCCTGCCACCACGTAGACCAGCAGGGTTGGCAGGCCGGCGATCATCGCCGCCGCCATGTCGACGTTGTATTCCTTGGCCCCGGTGCTGGTGTTGACCAGGTTGTTCAGGGCCACGGTGATCGGTTGCGAGTCGCCACTGGAAAACACCACGCCGAACAGGAAGTCGTTCCAGATCTGGGTGAACTGCCAGATCAGGCAGACCATGATGATCGGGGTCGACATCGGCAGGATGATGCGCCGGAAGATGGTGAAGAACCCCGCGCCATCCAGGCGCGCCGCCTTGACCAGCGCCTCAGGCACGCTGACGTAGAAGTTGCGAAAGAACAGCGTGGTGAATGCCAGGCCGTAGACCACGTGCACCAGCACCAGGCCTTCGGTGGTGCTGGCCAGGCCCAGCTTGCCGAGGGTGAACGAGGCCGGCAGCAGCACGGTCTGGAACGGCAGGAAGCAGCCGAACAGCAGCAGCCCGAAGAACAGCTGCGAACCGCGAAAACGCCACATCGACAGCACGTAGCCGTTCAGCGCGCCGATGGCAGTGGAAATCAGCACCGCCGGCACGGTGATCATGATCGAGTTCCAGAAGTAGCCGCTGACCGTGTCCCAGGCCTTGGCCCAGCCGATGCCGGTGAACACCGCCGGCCAGCTCAACAGGTTGCCGCTGCTGATGTCTTCCGGGGTCTTGAAGCTGGTCAGCAGCATCACCACCAGCGGCACCAGGTACAGCAGCACCGCCGCCAGCAGCACGGCGTAGATGGCGATGCGGCTCAGGCTGATTCTTGCAGCAGGGCTATGCATGGCGTTTGCTCCGCAGCTCCGAGTACAGGTAAGGCACGAGGATCGCCAGGATCGCCCCGAGCATGAGGATGGCGCTGGCCGAGCCCATGCCCATCTGGCCGCGGCTGAAGGTGAACGAGTACATGAACATCGCCGGCAGGTCGGAGGAGTACCCCGGGCCCCCTGCGGTCATTGCCGCCACCAGGTCGAAACTCTTGATGGCAATGTGCGAGAGGATCATCAGCGAGCTGAAGAACACCGGCCGCAGGCTGGGCAGCACCACCTTCCAGTAGATGCGCGGCAGGCTTGCGCCGTCGATCTGTGCGGCGCGGATGATCGAAGGGTCGACCCCGCGCAGGCCGGCGAGGAACATCGCCATGATGAAGCCCGAGGCCTGCCACACGGCCGCGATCACCAGGCAGTACACCACCCGGTCGGGGTCGATCAGCCAGTCCAGGCGAAAGCCCTCCCAGCCCCAGTCGCGCAACAGCTTGTCCAGGCCCATGCCGGGGTTGAGCAGCCACTTCCAGGCGGTACCGGTGACGATCATCGACAGCGCCATGGGGTAGAGGTAGATCGTGCGGATGAAGCCTTCGCGGCGGATGCGCTGGTCGAGCAGCACCGCCAGCAGCACGCCGATGGCCAGGCTGATGGCGATGAACAGGCCGCCGAACAGCAGCAGGTTCTTGCTCGCCACCCACCAGCGGTCGTTGTCGAACAGCCGGGCGTATTGCGCCAGGCCCGCCCACTTGTAGGTGGGCAGGAAGGTCGAGGTGGTGAAGGAGAGGACGAAGGTCCACAGGATGTAGCCGTAGAAGCCCACCAGGACGATGAACATGCTCGGCGCCAGCACCAGTTTCGGTAGCCAGCGCTGCAGCGCGTCCAGGGGGGAGGCCCGCAGGCGGGCGGTAGCTGTGGTCATGGAGTGAATACCTGGGGCCTGGGCGACCCTTTGGGTTGTCGGTACTGGCCTCATCGCCGGCAAGCCGGCTCCCACAAGGAAGCCGATGGGGTAGCTGTGGGAGCCGGCTTGCCGGCGATGAGGCCGTCAGCGCTTCACTTGGCCGCCTTGACCGCCGCCGCCAGCTGCTTGGCCGCCTCGGCCGGGTCAGCCTTGGGGTCGTTGATGTAGTTGGTCACCACATCGAAGAACGCGCCCTGCACGGCCAGGGTGGTGGCCATGTTGTGCGCCATGCTCGGCTGCAGGCCGCCATTCCTGGCATCGGCCAGGAAGTCCTTGGCGGAGGTCTGGGCGCAGGCGTCGAAACCGTACTTGCCCATGTCGGCGAGCATGTCGTTGCGCACCGGGATCGAGCCCTTGTTGGTGCTGAAGACTTTCTGGAAGTCCTGGCCCAGCACCTTGCGCGCGATGTCCTGCTGGCCCGCTGCAGTGCCCTTGTCGTTCTGCTTGAACACCACCAGCGAGTCGATGTTGTAGAGGAAGGCCTGATCGGTACCGGGGAAGGCCACGCACTGGTAGTCCTTGCCGGCGTCCTTCTTGGCCAGCGTCCACTCGCTTTTGGCCCAGTCGCCCATGATCTGCATGCCGGCCTTGCCGTTGATGACCTTGGCCGCTTCCAGGTTCCAATCCTGGCCCTTGCCGTCCGGGTCCATGTAGGTGGCGACCTTCTTCAGCTCGGTCAGCGACTTGACCATCTGCGGCCCTTTGAGCGTCGCGTCGTCGAGCTCGACCAGGGCTTTCTTGTAGCCGTCCACGCCCATCACCGAGAGCACCACGCTTTCGAACACGGTGCTGTCCTGCCACGGCTGGCCACCGTGGGCGAGCGGGATGAAACCGGCGGCCTTGAGCTTGTCGGCGGCGGCATAGAATTCGTCGAGGGTGGTCGGCGCCTTGTCGATGCCGGCCTTCTTGAACACTTCAGGGTTGATCCACAGCCAGTTGATGCGGTGGATGTTCACCGGCACGGCGACGTAGTCACCCTCGTACTTCACGGTGTCGGCGACCTTCTTGTCGAGCAGCGTGTCCCACTTTTCTTCCTTGGCCACATCCTTGAGCACATCGCTGTCGAGCAGGCCAGTGGCTGCCCAGTCCTGAATGTCCGGGCCCTTGATCTGCGCAACGCCCGGCGGGTTGCCGGCCACTGCGCGGCTCTTGAGCACGGTCATCGCGGTGGCGCCGCCGCCACCGGCGACCGCGCCGTCCTTCCAGGTGAAGCCATCGCCCTCGACCTGCTTCTTCAGCACATCGACGGCGGCCTTTTCACCGCCGGAGGTCCACCAGTGCACCACCTCGACACTGCCTTTGGAGTCGGCAGCCAGGGCACTGAGCGGGAAGACGGAGGCAAGGGAGATCGCGGCAGCGAGACGGAGCGTGGAATTCATCGGAGTACCTTTCTTGTTGTTATGCGGGCAAGTCTTTCGCTTGCATGGCATGGAGTCTAAACAGGGTGCTCGCAGCGTCTGGTAACGAAGCGATGCGTGAATGTCATCGTCTGGTTACATTGCGCGCCAAGGCCGAAGCCAGGCTGGGCGCCAGCGCCACACCGGGCAGCAGCACGGCCTGGTAGGCATGGTAGAGGTCCGGTTTGCCAGCCCAGAGGGTGGCGGCGGGCTGGTTTGCAGGGTCGAGCTGGTGATGCCAACTGCCGGCGCTGCGGTCGATGAAGTGGCGATCGATGAACTGCCAGAAGCGCTGGTACCAGACTGCGTAGGGTTGCTCGCCAGTGCGCCGCAGCAGGGCTGCAGCCGCAGCGCAGGCTTCGGCATGCACCCAGTGCAGGCGCTCGCGCACCCGTGGCTGATTGTCCCAGCCCAGGGTGTAGACCAGGCCTTGCCCGCCATCGACGTTCCACGCCAGCCGGCATGCGCTGTCGAACAGGCCGCGGGCACTGCTCAGCAGCCACTGCGGCGAAGGCAGCCCGGCCAGGCGCCGCGCCGCTTCCAGGTGCAGCAGCAGGCGCGCCCATTCGAAGGCGTGGCCTGGGGTGGTGCCATAGGGGCGGAAGGGGTCGGCTGGGCGGTCGCGGTTGTAGTCGGGCAAGGGCTGCCAGTGCGCGTCGAAATGCTCGATGACGCGGTAATCGTTGTCGGCGGCGTGGCACTGGATGATCCGCTCGGCGATGCGCAGGGCGCGCTCCAGCCAGCGGCTGTCGCCAGTGACATCGGCCAGGGCCAGGAAGGCCTCGGTGGCGTGCATGTTGCTGTTGGCGCCGCGGTAGGCCTCGGGCTGTTGCCAGTCAGCCGCGAACGACTCGCGCAGCGCGCCCTCCTCTTCGCTCCAGAAATGCGCCTCGATGACCCGGATCGCATCTGCCAGCAACCCTTGCGCGCCATCGGCGCGGGCGACCACGGCGGAGCTGGCGGCCAGGGCGACGAAGGCGTGCAGGTAGGCCGCCTTGCGCGGGTCGCCCGCCCCGAACGGGGTGGCGAACCAGCCGCCGTGGCGGGCATCGTGCAGCGGCCCATGCAAGGCCGCCACGCCATGCTCGACCAGGGCCAGGCAAGCGGGCTCGCCGCGCAGGTGGGCCAGGGCGAAGCTGTGGGTCATGCGGCTGGTGATGAGGGTTTGGGCAGTGGCCGCCGCTGGCAGCTCGCCGTGGCAGCCGAGGCCGGCAAAACCCAGGGGCACCCGCGAGCCCTTGGCGAATGCCAGCAGGCGCTGGCCTTCAGCCTGGAGCCAGGGCTCGGTGGGGAAATCCAGGGGGACCATGTACGGCTTCATCCATGCCAGAGGTGTGCAAAGTCTAGCCAGCCATCCAGACGGGAATGTCACGAAGGCGGGGGGGTGTGTCACCGAGTGGTGACATTTGTGGCCCTATCGCCGGCAAGCCGGCTCCCACAGAGTGCGGGCTGTTTGTGGGAGCCGGCTTGCCGGTGATGGGGCCAGCAGCTTCAATCAACCCCTCGCGGCAGGCACAAGGTCACCCGCAACCCACCCTCGCGCAAGTTCAGCAAGCTCACCTCGCCGCCATGGCTGTGGGCGATGTTGCGCGCGATGCCCAGGCCCAGCCCGTACCCCTGCTGCTGCCCGGCCAGCCGAAAGTGCGGCTCGAATACCTGCTCCAGGCGCTGCTGCGGCACCCCCGGCCCCTGGTCATCGACCTGCAGCACGAAGGCATCGGCGCTGTCGATGATGCGCAGGCGGGCGCGCTCGCCATACTTGATGGCGTTATCGATCAGGTTGCCGATGCAGCGCCGCACCGCCAGCGGCTTGCCTGGGTACGGCGTCAGGGCCTTGCCCTCGACCGTGATGCGGCCGTCGCCCAGGTAAGGCTCGGCGAGGATGTCCAGCACCTGGTTGAGGTCGATCGGCTCGATGTTCTCGTGGATGTCGGTGTCCTTCACGCACTGCAGCGCGCCTTTGACCAGCAGCTCCAGCTCGTCCAGGTCCTGGCTGAACTTGGCCTGCAGGCGTTCGTCCTCCAGCAGCTCCACGCGCAGCCGCAAGCGCGTGATCGGCGTGCGCAGGTCATGGGAAATCGCGCTGAACAGTTGCGAGCGTTCGGTGAGGTAGCGGCTGATGCGCTCGCGCATGCTGTTGAACGCACGCGCTACCTCGACCACCTCGCTGCCACCGCCTTCGGCCACCGGCGCCACCTCGGCGCCCAGCGACAGCTCCCGCGCAGCCCGGGCCAGGCGCTTGAGCGGCCAGCTCTGCCAATGCACCAGCAGGCCGATGAACAGCAGCAGCAAGGCGGTGGTCAGCACGATGAACCCGAGCTGCTGGCGCGGCAGGCGCTCGGCCTCGAGGCTGGTATAGGGCGCGGGCAGCAACGAGGCGATGTACAGCCACTCGCCCTCGCCCAGGCGGATCTGGGTGACCAGCACCGGCGGGTTGAGCGGCTCCAGGGTCAGCGAATAGTGCGCCCAGGAGCGCGGCAATTCGTCGAGCTTCAGGCCGCTGTTGAAGATGCGCAGGTCATCGGGGGCGACGAACTCCACCGAGATGTCCATCTGCGCGCCCAGGCGCTCGCGCAGCACCTGCTCGAACACCTCGATGACCGCCTGCTTGCGCGGCGTGATGGGCAATACCGGCATGTCCAGCGGCTTGTCGTTGAGCGAGACGAAAAAGCGCGTGCCGCCCATGCTGCGCAACTGGTCCAGGACCATGGGCCGATACGCCACCGGCAAGGAGCGGAAGTAGCTGACGCTGGCACTCATGGAATGGGCCAGGCTGCTGGCGCTGGCGCGCAAGCCCTGCAACTGGCTGGCGCGCAATTGGGAAACCCAGATCACGCTGGACAGGCCCTGGGCCAGCAACACCACCAGCAGGGTCAGCAGCAGCATGCGCCCCAGCAGCGAGCGCGGCAGCAGGCGCCAGCGCCGCTCAGCTCGCGCAGCAGACATGCGCCGCCAGGAGGTAGCCACTGCCGCGCACGGTGCGGATCAGCCGAGGGGGTTTGGCGGTATCACGCAGGCGTTGGCGCAGGCGGCTGACCGCCATGTCGACGATGCGGTCCAGCGGCATCGGCTCGCGGCCACGGGTGGCGTTGCCGATGGTGTCGCGGTCGAGGATCTGCTGCGGGTGGTCGAGAAACAGCTTGAGCAGGGCGAAGTCGGCGCCCGAGAGGATCACCTCTTCACCATCACGGTGGAACAGCCGGTGGCTGACCGTGTCCAGGCGCCAGTCGTCGAAGGCCAGCACGGCGCTGGCCGGCGCGGCCTGGCCGAACTCTGCGCGGCGCAGCAGGGCCTTGATCCGCGCCTGCAGTTCGCGTGGGCTGAACGGTTTGCCCAGGTAGTCGTCGGCGCCCAGTTCCAGGCCGATGACGCGGTCGGCTTCGTCGGAGCTGGCCGTCAGCATGATGATCGGCACCCGCGACAAGCGCGGGTGCTGGCGCACCCAGCGGCACAGGCTGAAGCCATCTTCGTCGGGCAGCATCACATCGAGGATGACCAGGTCGCACGGGGTGCTTTCCAGCGCCCGGCGAAAGCCCTGGCCGTCGGCTTCGGCATGCACCTGCAGGCCGCAGCGGCTCAGGTAGGTTTGCAGCAGCTCGCGAATTTCCTGGTCGTCGTCGACCATCAGGATCGATTTACCGGCAGTGCTCAAGGTGTCCCGCCCCTTTTGTTGTTGTCACAGGTCTTGGTTGCCTGCTGTGCATTGGGGCTGCTTTGCAGCCCTTTCGCGACACAAGGCCGCTCCTACAAGCGACCGCGATCCCCTGTAGGAGCGGCCTTGTGTCGCGAAAGGGCCGCAAAGCGGCCCCCTCTCAATGATCCAACGCCTGCTGCAACGCCACCCCAGCCCCCAGCAACCCGGAAAACTCCGCCGTCACCAGCCACACCGGCACGCCGGCAAAGTAGCCGCTCATGCAGCCCTTGTCGGCAAAGCTTGCAGCAAAGCCACTGCGCAGGAACAGCTCGGCAAAGCGCGGGATCACCCCGCCAACAATATAGACCCCACCCCGCGCGCCCAGCGTCAGCACATTGTTGCCGGCCACCCGGCCGAGGAAGCGGCAGAACTGCTCGACCACCGCCAACGCCCGTGGCTCGCCGTTCAAGGCCGCATCGGTAATCTGCGCCGGGGTCTTGTGCCGCGGGGTATCACCGTCCAGCGCACACAGGGCCTGGTACAGGCGCACCAGGCCGCCGCCGCTGAGCACCGTCTCGGCGCTGACATGCCCGATCTGTTGGTGAATCTGCTGATGGATCGCCGCCTCGCGGGCATTGCCCACCGGCAGGTCGACATGCCCGCCCTCGCCCGGCAAGGCCTGCCAGCGTTGCTCGCCCAGGCGCAGCAGGCTGCCGACGCCAAGCCCGGTGCCCGGGCCGATCACCAGCGCCGGCCGCACGGGGTCGGCCTGGCCGGGGCACACTTCGCGAAATTCGCCCGGCTGCAGGCGGGTCATGCCCAGGGCCATGGCCGAGAAATCGTTGATCAGCAGCAGCTGCTCGACCTGCAAGGTCTTGCAAAAGGCGCTGCGGCTCAGCCGCCAGTGGCTGTTGGTAAAGCGAAACTCATCGCCATCGACCGGCCCGGCGACCGCCAGGCACACCGCCGACAAGCCACCGCGGGCAATGCCCTGGTCGTCCAGGTAAGCCTCGATGGCCTGCTCGGGGCTCGTGTAGTCCGCCGTGGCGAATACCTTCACCTCATGCAGCTGGTTGCCACGCCACAAGGCAAAACGGGCGTTGGTGCCACCGATGTCGCCAACCAGCAAGTCCTTCATTTGAGGTTCTCCAGGGCCGAGGTGAAGGCGCTGGCACCCTGCTCTGCCGGGCTGAACGCCATGCGCATGAAGCCGAACAGCTCGCGGCCACAACCCAGGTCGTTGCCCTGGGGCGGCGCCGGCAGGTCGCGGCTGGCCAGCTCATCGGCCGAGACCATCACCTGCAGCGTACCTTCGACACCATCGACGCGCACGATATCGCCGTCGCGTACCCGCGCCAGCGGGCCACCGTCGAAGGCTTCGGGGCACACGTGGATGGCTGCCGGGATCTTGCCCGAGGCACCGGACATGCGCCCGTCGGTCACCAGGGCCACCTTGTAGCCGCGGTCCTGCAGCACGCCGAGGAATGGCGTCAGCTTGTGCAGCTCGGGCATGCCGTTGCAACGCGGCCCCTGGAAGCGCACCACGGCAACGAAGTCGCGCTCAAGCTCGCCGGCCTTGAACGCATCGGCCAGCGATTGCTGGTCGTGGAAGATGCGCGCCGGCGCTTGCACCACCTGGTGCTCGGCGGCTACGGCAGACACTTTCATCACGCCACGGCCGAGGTTGCCTTCCATCACCCGCAGGCCGCCTTCGGCCGAGAATGGCCGCGACACCGGGCGCAGGATGCTCTCGTCCAGGCTCTGCAGCGGGCCTTCGCGCCACACCAGCTTGCCGTTGTCGAGGAACGGCTCCTGGGTGTAGCGGCGCAGGCCGTGGCCTGCCACGGTGTTGACGTCTTCGTGCAGCAGCCCGGCATCGAGCAGCTCGCGGATCAGGAAGGCCATGCCGCCTGCCGCCTGGAAGTGGTTGATGTCGGCCTTGCCGTTGGGGTAGACGTGGGACAGGGTCGGCACCACCTCGGAGAGGTCGGCCATGTCCTGCCAGGTGAGCTGGATGCCAGCGGCCTGGGCAATCGCCGGGATGTGCAGGGTGTGGTTGGTCGAGCCGCCGGTGGCGTGCAAGGCCACGATCGAGTTGACCAGCGCCTTCTCATCGACGATCTCGCCCAGGGGCATGAAGCTGCCGCTGGCCTTGGTCAGGCGCGTGACCTGCTGCGCGGCCTCGGCGGTGAGGGCATCGCGCAAGGGGGTATATGGGTTGACGAACGAGGCGCCGGGCAAGTGCAGGCCCATCACTTCCATCACCAGCTGGTTGGTGTTGGCAGTGCCATAGAAGGTGCAGGTGCCGGGGCTGTGGTAGGACTTCATCTCCGACTCCAGCAGCTCCTCGCGGCTGGCCTTGCCCTCGGCATAGCGCTGGCGCACATCGGCCTTCTGCTTGTTGGAGATGCCCGACACCATCGGCCCGCCGGGCACGAAGAGGGTCGGCAGGTGGCCGAAGCGCAGGGCGCCCATCATCAGCCCGGGGACGATCTTGTCGCAGATGCCGAGCATCAGCGCGGCATCGAACATGTTGTGCGACAGCGCCACGGCGGTGGACATGGCGATCACTTCGCGGCTGGCGATGGCCAGCTCCATGCCGGGCTCGCCCTGGGTCACGCCATCGCACATGGCCGGCACGCCGCCGGCGAACTGGCCGACCGAACCGACCTCGCGCAGCGCCTGTTTGATCTGTTCGGGGAAGTGCAGGTAGGGCTGGTGGGCCGAGAGCATGTCGTTGTAGGCCGAGACGATGGCCACGTTGGCCGCGTTCATCAGCCGCAGGCTCTGCTTGTCGTCGGCGCCACACCCGGCCACGCCGTGGGCGAAGTTGGCGCATTGCAGGCTGGCCCGCATGGGTCCGTCACTGGCCGCGCCGCGAATCAGCTGCAGGTAGCGTTCACGGGTGGCACGGCTGCGTTCGATCAGCCGCTGGGTGACCTCAAGGATGCGCGGGTGCATGTACTGGACTCCAGGCTAACGATTAGGGCGGCTTAGCGGGCATTTCCCCTCCAAACGATTGCGACCTAGGCTCAAGGTTAAGGGCCTGGTGCATCGACGGAGGCGGCTCACCCGACCGCTCGTTGTATATTTAAACAAAATACTGCCAGCAAAAAGGCTTGTTTTCTATCGCTCAGTGAATAATCTTGTAATTCCAACAACAAAACCGTTTCAGTGAAGCTACTTTGTGCCACAGGTTTCACTCCGACTGCCAGAGGTACTGCCATGACCCTACGCATCGCCATCAACGGATTCGGCCGCATCGGGCGCAACATCCTGCGCGCACTGTATACCCAAGGCTACCGCCAGGACCTGCAGGTCGTCGCCATCAATGACCTGGGCGACAGCGCGATGAACGCCCACCTGCTCAAGTTCGACAGCGTGCACGGCATTTTCGCTGCATCAGTCGAGGCCGATCATGAAAGCCTGACGGTGAACGGCGATCGCATTGCCGTGAGCGCCATCCGCAACCCGGCCGAACTGCCCTGGAAGGCCGAGGCGATCGATGTGGTGTTCGAATGCACCGGCTTGTTCACCGACCGCGCCAAGGCGGCCGCGCACCTGGCTGCGGGGGCTGGCAAGGTGATCGTCTCGGCGCCGGCCAAGGGCGCCGACGCCACGGTGGTGTATGGGGTCAACCATGACGTGCTGCGTGCTTCGCACCAGGTCATTTCCAGCGCCTCCTGCACCACCAACTGCCTGGCACCGATCGCCCAGGTGCTGCACCGCGAGTTCGGCATCGAGCAAGGGCTGATGACCACCATCCATGCCTACACCAACGACCAGGTGCTGACCGACGTCTACCACAGCGACCCCTACCGGGCCCGCTCCGCCACCCAGTCGATGATCCCGAGCAAGACCGGCGCCGCCGAGGCCGTGGGCCTGGTGCTGCCGGAGCTGGCCGGCAAGCTCACCGGCATGGCGGTGCGGGTGCCGGTGATCAACGTGTCGCTGGTCGACCTCACCGTCAACCTCAAGCGCGAGGCCACCGCCGAGCAGGTCAACCAATTGTTCCAGGAGGCCAGCCTGCACTCCAAGGTGCTCGGTTACAACGCCTTGCCGCTGGTGTCGTGCGACTTCAACCACAACCCGTTGTCGTCGATCTTCGATGCCAACCACACCCGCGCCAACGGGCGGATGCTCAAGGTGCTGGCCTGGTACGACAACGAGTGGGGGTTCTCCAACCGCATGCTGGATAACTGCCTGGCGCTGTGCAGCGCCCGCTGATACCGCGTCGGCCAGGTTGTAGGAGCGGCCTTGTGTCGCGAAAGGGCTGCGCAAGCAGCCCCAGGATATCTGCAGCGCAGCAGGAATCTGGGGCCGCTGCGCAGCCCTTTCGCGACACAAGGCCGCTCCTACAGACAATCTTTACCTTTTCCTAACACTTCCAGGCTTGACCTACAGGCAAGATGATAAGCATTATCATTCACCTTTCGTCGGCCAGGTCACCCCGTGAGTCAGTCCCGGTTCAACTCCGTCTTCCTCGTCCAGCGCCTTTCCCTGCTGCGCACCCTGCAGCGCATGGTGGGCAACCCCAGCACCGCCGAGGACCTGCTGCAGGAAACCTACCTGCGGGTTTCCCGTGCCCTCGGCGAGCGGCCCATCGAGCACCTCGAACCCTTCGTGTTCCAGACCGCCCGCAACCTGGCCCTGGACCACCTGCGCACGCGCCGCGTGCAAGCGCGCATGCTGGTCGACGATGTGCCCGACGAGGTGCTGCACAATGTGGCGGCGCCGCTGAGCAGCAGCGAAGACGCCGCCCATGCCGAGCAGTTGCTCAAGCACCTGAGCGTCAGCCTCAACCAGCTGACCGAGCGCCAGCAACGGATCTTCATCCTCAGCCGCCTGCATGGCGCCAGCTACCTGGAAATCGCCGAACAACTGAAGGTTTCGGCCAGCACGGTACAGAAGGAACTGAAACTGATCATGGCCATCTGCATGGGCGTGGCCGATCGCCTCAAATGAGCCGACCGTTGGCCGCCTGGGTAGGCCGAAACCCTTGCCACGCCCCGCCTTAGCCTTGATCATTCGAAAAAATCCATTCAAGGACTCACCGTGACCGACAGCCCCGCCCCTCGCCCGCCTGCTGCCGGGCCCGACGCCCGTGCCCGTGCGATGAGCGAGGCGCTGGACTGGCTCGTGCGCCTGCAATGCGCCAGCGACGCCGACACCCTGGCGTTCGAGCAATGGCTCAGCGCAGCCCCGGAAAACGCCGAGGCCTATGTCGAGGCCGAGGCCCTGTGGAACGGCACGCCACTGCGCCAGGCCGCCACCCAGATGCACCAGGGCCGGCGGCGCTCCGTGCGCGGGCGCCTGCGCAGCCATTGGAAACCGCTGGCCACTGCCGCCGTGCTGCTGGTCGGGCTGTTCACCTTCGGCAACCTGCCGGTGCGCCTGCAGGCCGACCACCTGACCGTGGTTGGCGAGCGCCAGCGCCTGCAGCTGGACGATGGCGCCAAGGTGCTGCTCAACACCAACTCGGCGTTTGCCAGCGACCTGCGCGAAGGCCGCCAGGTGGCGCGCCTGCTGCAGGGCGAGGCGTACTTCCAGGTAACGGGCGCTGCGCAACTGCCGCTGGAGGTGCAGGCCGGGCCGCTGCGCGCGCAGGTGCGCGACACCGATTTTGCCGTGCGCTACCTCGATGGCGAGGCGCAGGTGCGCGTGCAGCGCGGTGACGTCGACCTGCAGGCCGCCAGCGACCAGCGCATCCGCCTCAGCGCCGGCGACAGCATCAGCGTCGGCCCGCAGGGCTTCGGTGAGCGCCAGCGCCCCGACATGCACAAGGACCTGGCCTGGGTCGAAGGCCGCCTGGTGTTCGAGAACTGCCCGCTGAGCCAGGTGCTGGCCGAAGTGCGCCGCTATTACCCCGGCTGGATCATCAACCGCAACGGCCACCTCGACGACATGGCCGTGACCGGCAACTACCGCCTCGACCAGCCCCTGGAGACCTTGCGCGCCCTGGCGCACATCACTTCCGCGCAGCTTCACGAATACCCCGCCGTGGTCATCCTCAACTGACCTGAAATTATTTTTACGCGATCGCGCTGCCCCGTCCGTCTCGTTATAGCCAATGCAACTGATTCTTGTTTGAAAACGAGAACGGTCATCACCTATAACAGTTCGCGCGTCAGGGAGCGCTTTCGATGTCCACAGGTCCAACTCGCCCGTCCACCCTTCCCCGCCGCACAGGGCAATTGTCCCTGCTGACGCTGGCCCTGCTCGCCAGCGGCGCCTGCAGCCTGCCGGCGCTGGCCGCAGAACCGGCCCAGGCCAGCAGCCCGCGCATGGGCGACTACCGCTTCAGCATCGCCCAACAGCCGCTGGTCGAGGCGATCAACGCCTTCAGCCAGGTCACCGGCTGGCAGGTCGGCTTCAGCGCCGAGCTGGCCGACGGCGTGGCGTCCCCTGGCGTGCAGGGTTCGCTGCCGCCTGAGGCCGCGCTCAAGCGCCTGCTGCAAGGCACGGGCCTGGGCTACCGGAAGATCAGCAACGGCAACGTGGTGCTCGAGCGCCAGTCGGCGGGCAACGCCATCGCCCTGCAGCAGATGACCGTCAGCGCCACCCGCAGCGCCCAGGACGTAAGCCAGGTGCCGAGCACCGTGAGCGTGCAGACCCGCGAGCAACTGGACCGGCAGAACGTCAACAGCATCAAGGAACTGGTGCGTTACGAGCCCGGCGTGTCGGTTGGCGGCGTCGGCCAGCGCAGTGGCCTGAACGGCTACAACATCCGCGGCATCGACGGTGAGCGCATCCTGACCCAGGTCGACGGCGTGTCGATCCCCGACAGTTTCTTCTACGGCCCCTACGCCCAGACCCAGCGCAACTACGTCGACCCGGAAATCGTCAAGCGCGTGGAAATCCTCCGCGGCCCGGCCTCGGTGCTGTACGGCAGCAACGCCATCGGCGGCGCGGTGAGCTATTTCACCCTCGACCCGGACGACATCATCAAGCCCGGCAAGGACGTGGGTGCGCGCCTGAAGACCGGCTACAGCTCGGCCGATGAGAGCTGGCTGACCTCGGCCACCGTGGCCGGCCGCCAGGGCGACTTCGACGGCCTGCTGCACCTGAGCCAGCGCAACGGCCACGAGACCGAGTCCTATGGCGAGCACGGCGGCACCGGCCTTGGCCGTACCGAAGCCAACCCCGAGGATGTGCGCACCACCAACGTGCTGGCCAAGCTGGGCTGGAACTACGCCGACGACGCGCGCCTGGGCTTTACCTACGAGCGCTACAAGGATGACCGCGACCAGAACATCCTCAGCGCCGTGGGCGGCCCGTTCATTCCAGGCTTCGGCGCCATGAACTCCTACCGCATGCGCCAGGGCAACGACACCGTCACCCGCGAGCGCTTCGGCATCAACCACGAATTCGGCCTCGACAGCCTGGTCGCCGACCACGTGAAGTGGAGCCTGAACTACCAGATCGCCAAGACCGACCAGCGCACCGACGAGCTGTATGTGGCCTCGGGGCGCCAGGTCATGCGCGACCGCCAGACCACCTACAAGGACCGCCAATGGGTATTCGACGCCCAGCTGGACAAAGCCTTCAGCCTCGGCCAGACCGACCACCTGCTGACCTACGGCACCACCCTCAAGCATGAAGAAGTGACCGGTTCGCGCAGCGGCTCCGGCACCTGCGTGGCGGTTGGCGGTGGCTGCAGCGCCATCGGCCAGGACAGCCCGCGCGACGGCCAGGCGCTGGTCAGCGACTTCCCGGACCCAACCGTCAACACCTACAGCCTGTTCGTGCAGGACGAGATCCGCTGGAACAACTGGACCTTCCTGCCAGGCGCCCGTTACGACTACACGCGCATGGAGCCAAAATTCACCGACGAATTCCTGCGCGGCATCCAGGGCACGGGCACGGCGCCCAGCGAGCTGGACGACTCGGACAAGAAGTGGCACCGCGTGTCGCCCAAGCTCGGCATCACCTACGCCTTCAACGACAACTACACCTGGTACGGCCAGTACGCCGAAGGCTTCCGCACGCCGACCGCCAAGTCGATGTACGGCCGCTTCGAGAACCCGGGCCTGGGCTACAGCGTGCGCGGCAACCCGAACCTGGAGCCGGAAAAGAGCAAGAGCTACGAAACCGGCCTGCGCGGCAACTTCGATGCCGGTAACTTCAGCGCCGCGGTGTTCTACAACAAGTACCGCGACTTCATCGACGAAGACGCCGTGCAGTCGGCCAACCTGGGCACCACCTTCCAGGCCAACAACATCAAGCACGCCACCATCAAGGGTGCCGAGGTCAAGGGCCGCCTCAACCTCGACCACTTCGGTGCGCCGCAGGGCCTGTACACCCAGGGTTCGATCGCCTATGCCAACGGGCGCAACGATGACAACGGCCAGCCGCTGAACAGCGTCAACCCGCTGACCGGCGTGTTCGGCCTGGGCTATGAGCAGCCGAACTACGGCGGCTTGCTGAGCTGGACCCTGGTCAAGCGCAAGACCCGCGTCGACGACACCACCTTCTACGCCCCCGATGGCGCCAGCTCGCAGTTCCGCACCCCCGGTTACGGCGTGCTGGACCTGAGCGGCTTCTACAAGGTGACCGACGATGTGACGGTGAACGCCGGGCTCTACAACCTGACCGACAAGAAGTACTGGCAGTGGGATGACGTACGCGGCTACGACGGCCAGGGCGAAGCGGCTGTGACCCAGCCGGCCAACCTCGACCGCCTGACCATGCCGGGGCGCAACTTCGCCATCAATGTGGTGTGGGATATCTGATGTGAGCTGATCCGTTCTGGCCTCATCGCCGGCAAGCCGGCTCCCACAGGTGCAGCACAGGTTTCGAATACTGTGCAGTTCCTGTGGGAGCCGGCTTGCCGGCGATGAGGCCAGCACAAACACCACAAGGCCACAGTTTTTTTACTGTCCCCGCCCCGCTGTTTCGTCTTGTCACTAGACGCCCTCATTTTCCAAGGACCCACCCCATGACCGACCGCCCAGCCCTGCGCTCGCAACGCCTCAACCAGGTCACCCACGCCCCGCACACCGAGCTCGACGCCCTGGTCAAATCGCACAAGCCGTTCGACAGCCGCGAAAGCTTCGCCCGCTTCGTCGTCGCCCAGTACCTGTTCCAATCCGAACTGCAGGCCCTGTACAACGACCCGCAACTGATCGCCATCGTCCCCGACCTCGCCGAGCGCTGCCGCGCCGAACAAGCCCGCCTGGACCTCGCCGACCTGGATACCGAAGTGCCGGCCGCAGTACCCGGCGCACTGCACACGCCAAGCCTGGGTGAGGCATTGGGCTGGATCTTCGTCTCCGAAGGCTCCAAACTGGGCGCTGCGTTTCTGATCAAGCGCGCCGTGGCGCTGGAATTGTCCGACAGTTTCGGTGCCCGCCACCTCGGCGAACCGGCCGGTGGCCGTGCCGAAGGCTGGAAGCAGTTCACCCGTATCCTCGATGGCCTGGCGCTGTCGGCCGAAGAAGACGCTGCTGCCGAACGCGGTGCAGTCGCCGCCTTCGAGCGCTTCACCGAACTGCTCAAGCATGCCTACGCCGCGGACGCCGCGCTGGCCTGACACGCATCACCCGGCCGCCCCTCCGGTGGCCGGACGTTTTACGCAGTGAGACCATGACCCGACCTGCCCGCTCGAAACTGACGCGCCTGCTGTACGGCATCCTGGCTTACGTGAGCCTGGGCATCGGCCTGGTGGCGATCGTCATCCCCGGCCTGCCGACCACCGAATTCATCCTCCTTGCCGCCTGGGCCGCGACCCGCAGCTCGCCACGGCTGTCGGCCTGGCTGGAGAACCACCGGCTGTTCGGGCCAATTCTCTACAACTGGCGCAATGGCAAGGTGATCCAGCGCCGGGCCAAGGTCAGCGCGACGATCAGCATGCTGCTGTGCGCAGGCCTGATGCTGACCTTCCTCGAGCACCACTGGCCGGTGTTCCTGGCCATTGCCGGCATGACCCTGGGCAACCTGTGGATCTGGTCGCGCCCGGAGCGGGCATGCCCTGCCGGGTCACAGGCTCAGCAGCCCTGAATACAGCAAGTAGGCCGCCAGCGCAGCGCCAGCCAGCACCGCCGCGAAGATCAGCTTTTCCCAGGTGGTGAACAAAGGCTGGCCCTGCTCGCGCTTGGCCCGGGCGAACAGGATGACCCCGGGGGCATACAGCAGCGCCGACAGCAGCAGGTACTTGAGCCCCCCGGCGTACAGCAGCCACACCGCATACACCAGCGCCACCGACGCCACCAGCAGGTCCTTGCGCCGCAGCGCCGGCTGCCCGGCGTAGCTTTCGCCGCGCACCGCCAGCAGCACCGCATAGGCTGCCGACCATAAATAAGGCACGAGGATCATCGACGAGGCCAGGTAGATCAGGCTGGTGTAGGTGCCCGCCGACACCAGGGTGATCAGCAGGAAGCCCTGGATCATGCAGTTGGTCAGCCACAGGGCGTTGGCCGGCACGTGGTTGGCGTTTTCCTTGGCCAGAAAGCGCGGCATGGTCTTGTCCCGCGCCGTGGCATACAGGATTTCGGCGCACAGCAGCGCCCACGACAGCAGCGCACCGAGCAGCGAGATGGCCAGGCCGACGCTGATCAGCAAGGCGCCCCAGGGCCCGACGATGTGCTCGAGCACCGTGGCCAGCGACGGGTTCTGCAGCCCGGCCAGCTCCGGCTGGGTCATCACCCCCAGCGACAGCACGTTGACCAGCACCAGCAGCGCCAGCACGCCGATGAAGCCGATCACCGTGGCCTTGCCCACGTCCGAACGGCGCTGCGCCCGCCCCGAGTACACGCTGGCGCCTTCGATACCGATGAACACGAACACCGTCACCAGCATCATGTTGCGCACCTGGTCCAGCACATTGCCGAACTGCGGGTTGCTCAGGCCCCAGATATCGCGGGTGAAGATGTCGGCACGGAAGGCAAAGGCAGCGATGACGATGAAGATCAGCAGCGGCACCACCTTGGCCACGGTGGTCACCTGGTTGATGAACGCCGCCTCCTTGATGCCGCGCAGCACCAGAAAGTGCACCGCCCACAGCAGCAGCGACGCGCAACCGATGGCGACCGGCGTGTTGCCCTCGCCGAACACCGGAAAGTAGAAGCCCAGGGTGCTGAACAGCAGCACGAAGTAGCCGACGTTGCCCAGCCAGGCGCTGATCCAGTAGCCCCAGGCCGAGGAAAAGCCCATGTACTCGCCAAACCCGGCCTTGGCATAGGCGTATACGCCTGAGTCCAGCTCAGGCTTGCGGTTGGCCAGGGTCTGGAACACGAAGGCCAGCGCCAGCATGCCCACCGCGGTGATGCCCCAGCCGATCAGCACGGCACCGACGTCGGCGCGTGCTGCCATGTTCTGCGGCAGCGAGAAGATCCCGCCGCCGATCATCGAACCGACCACCAGCGCGATCAATGCACCAAGGCGCAATTTCTGTCCTGGTTCGCTCATGGAGATCTTTTTTCCTGTGTTGTCATGCAGTTGAAACAGCCGAGATGGCCATATGAATAGCGCGTTCTTATATATCCGAGGGTATTTGTGACAGGCTGCTCATAACTGCTTTGTCTATCAACCCTACCTGTGAAAATTAGCAGCATCCGAGCAACTAGAAAAGAAACTGATAAAACTCAATATTCTTGTGAAAAATTTGCGAAAGCGACAAAAGCGTCTAGCTTCAGACATCGCAGGTGTAACAGAGCGTTTGCTCTAGTAGTACATGGAGGTGCCAGCGCACAAGGCCTGCGGCAGAGCGGTTGGCACTCTCCGGGAGCCCGGGTGTGGGAAATTTCCTACATTTCGCGACCATGAACTGATCTAGGTCAGGGCATGGCTTAGGCGTCGGAACTATTCTGTCGTCAACTTTCTCCTGGCAGGAGTTGTTAAATGTCTGATTCATCCGGAAAACTAAAACTCGGCGCGTTAGTTGCACTTGTGGTCGGGTCAATGATCGGCGGCGGGATCTTCTCGCTGCCACAAAACATGGCGGCCAGCGCCGGCGTCGGTGCCGTGCTGATCGGCTGGGGGATCACGGCGGTCGGCATGCTGATGCTGGCATTCGTGTTCCAGACCCTGGCCAACCGCAAGCCTGACCTGGACGGCGGGGTATATGCCTACGCCAAGGCGGGTTTCGGTGACTACATGGGCTTCTCGTCAGCCTGGGGTTACTGGATCAGCGCCTGGCTGGGCAACGTCGGTTACTTCGTCTTGCTGTTCAGTACCCTCGGTTACTTCTTCCCGATCTTTGGCGAGGGCAACACGCCCGCAGCCATCATCGGCGCCTCGATCCTGCTCTGGGCGGTGCATTTTTTGGTGCTGCGAGGCATCAAGGAAGCGGCGTTCATCAACCTGGTCACCACCGTGGCCAAGATCGTGCCGCTGGTGCTGTTCGCCCTGATCTGCCTGTTCGCCTTCAGGCTCGACATCTTCACCGCCGACATCTGGGGCACCGGTACGCCTGAGCTGGGTAGCGTGATGAACCAGGTGCGCAACATGATGCTGGTCACCGTCTGGGTGTTCATCGGCATCGAAGGCGCAAGCATCTTCTCGTCCCGTGCGGAAAAACGCTCCGACGTCGGTAAGGCCACGGTCATCGGCTTCATCACCGTGCTGCTGTTCCTGGTGCTGGTCAACGTGCTGTCGCTGGGCGTGATGACCCAACCGGAGCTGGCCAAGCTGCAGAACCCATCGATGGCGGCCGTGCTCGAGCACGTGGTCGGCCACTGGGGCGCGGTGCTGATCAGCGTCGGCCTGATCATCTCGCTGCTCGGAGCCCTGCTGTCGTGGGTGCTGCTGTGCGCCGAGATCATGTTCGCCGCGGCCAAGGACCACACCATGCCGGAGTTCCTGCGCCGCGAAAACGCCAACCAGGTACCCGCCAACGCGCTGTGGCTGACCAACGCCATGGTGCAGATCTTCCTGGTCATCACCCTGTTCTCCAGCAGTACCTACCTATCGCTGATCTACCTCGCCACCTCGATGATCCTGGTGCCTTACCTGTGGTCGGCGGCCTATGCGTTCCTGCTGGCCATGCGCGGCGAAACCTATGAGCAAGCTGCCAAAGAGCGCAGCAAGGACCTGCTCATCGGCGCCATCGCATTGGTCTACGCCATCTGGCTGCTGTACGCCGGCGGCGTGAAATACCTGCTGCTCTCCGCCCTGCTGTATGCCCCGGGCGTGATCCTGTTCGCCAAGGCCAAGCACGAAATTGGCCAACCGATCTTCACCAACGTGGAAAAACTGATCTTCGCAGCCGTGGTCATCGGCGCCCTGGTGGCGGCCTATGGTCTTTACGACGGCTTCCTGACCTTGTGATCCCACGTCTTTGCACTAATGGAGGATTGAACCATGTCCGCTGAAAAACAGAAGTACGGTGTCCACTCCGAAGCCGGCAAACTGCGCAAGGTGATGGTTTGCTCCCCGGGCCTGGCGCACCAGCGCCTCACCCCGAGCAACTGCGATGAATTGCTGTTCGATGACGTCATCTGGGTCAACCAGGCCAAGCGCGATCACTTCGACTTCGTCACCAAGATGCGTGAGCGCGGTATCGAAGTCCTCGAGATGCACAACCTGCTGACCGAGACCGTCTCGAATCCAGAAGCCCTGAAATGGATCCTCGATCGCAAGATCACCCCCGATACCGTCGGTGTCGGCCTGACCAACGAAGTGCGTAGCTGGCTCGAAAGCCTGGAGCCTCGCAAACTGGCCGAGTTCCTGATCGGCGGCGTTGCCGGTGAAGACATCCCGGACAGCGCCGGCTCCAACGTGATCAAGATGTACCGTGACTACCTCGGCCACTCCAGCTTCCTGCTCGACCCGCTGCCCAACACCCAGTTCACACGTGATACCACTTGCTGGATCTATGGCGGTGTGACGCTGAACCCGATGTACTGGCCCGCACGACGTCAGGAAACCCTGCTGACCAGTGCCATCTACAAGTTCCACCCAGAGTTCACCAATGCCGACTTCGAAGTCTGGTATGGCGACCCGGACAAGGACCACGGCAAGTCCACCCTCGAAGGCGGCGACGTGATGCCTATCGGTAACGGCGTGGTGCTGATTGGCATGGGTGAGCGCACCTCGCGCCAAGCCATCGGCCAGCTTGCTCAGGAGCTGTTCAAAAAAGGCGCGGTAGAGAAAGTGGTGGTCGCCGGCTTGCCAAAATCCCGCGCTGCCATGCACCTGGATACCGTCTTCAGCTTCTGTGACAGAGACCTGGTTACGGTCTTCCCGGAAGTGGTCAAGGAAATCGTGCCATTCGTTATCCACCCAGACACAAGCAAACCTTATGGGCTGGATGTGCGCCGCATCGATAAATCGTTCATCGAAGTGGTGGCCGAATCGCTCAACCTGAAAAAACTGCGCGTTGTCGAAACCGGTGGCAACAGCTTCGCCGCCGAACGCGAACAGTGGGATGACGGTAACAACGTGGTCGCGGTAGAGCCCGGCGTGGTCATCGGCTACGACCGCAACACCTACACCAACACCCTGCTGCGCAAGGCCGGGGTCGAAGTCATCACCATCAGCGCCGGCGAACTGGGCCGGGGCCGTGGCGGCGGCCACTGCATGACCTGCCCGATCATCCGCGACCCAATCGATTACTAACGTCCATACACCCGGCCGCGCCCACGAGGCGGCGGCCGGGACCCTCACCGAATTCAAGGAGAATCAGTCATGGCGTTCAACATCCACAACCGCAACCTGCTCAGCCTCGAGCACCACACCACGCGCGAGCTGCGCTACCTGCTGGACCTGTCCCGCGACCTCAAGCGCGCCAAGTACACCGGCACCGAGCAGCAGCACCTGAAGGGCAACAACATCGCCCTGATCTTCGAAAAGACCTCGACCCGCACCCGCTGCGCCTTCGAAGTCGCCGCCTATGACCAGGGCGCCAACGTCACCTACATCGACCCCAACTCCTCGCAGATCGGCCACAAGGAAAGCATGAAGGACACCGCCCGCGTACTCGGGCGCATGTACGATGCCATCGAATACCGCGGCTTCAAGCAGGAAATCGTCGAAGAGCTGGCCAAGTTCGCCGGCGTCCCGGTGTTCAACGGCCTGACCGACGAATACCACCCGACCCAGATGATCGCCGACGTGCTGACCATGCGCGAGCACAGCGACAAGCCACTGCACGACATCAGCTACGCCTACCTGGGTGATGCCCGCAACAACATGGGCAACTCGCTGCTGCTGATCGGCGCCAAGCTTGGCATGGACGTGCGCATCGCCGCGCCGAAGGCCCTGTGGCCACATGACGACCTGGTCGAGCGCTGCAAGAAATACGCGGAAGAAAGCGGTGCCCGCATCACCCTGACCGAAGACCCGAAAGCCGCGGTCAAGGGCGTGGACTTCGTCCACACCGACGTCTGGGTATCGATGGGCGAGCCGATCGAAGCCTGGGGCGAGCGCATCAAGCTGCTCAAGCCCTACCAGGTGAACAAGGAGCTGATGAAGTCCACCGGCAACCCACGCACCAAGTTCATGCACTGCCTGCCGGCGTTCCACAACTCCGAGACCAAGGTCGGCAAGCAGATCGCCGAACAGTACCCTGAGATGGCCAACGGCATCGAAGTGACCGACGACGTGTTCGAGTCGCCCGCCTGCATCGCCTTCGAGCAGGCGGAAAACCGCATGCACACCATCAAGGCGATCCTCGTCTCGACCCTGGCCGACCTCTGACGGCGCACCTCGCCCCCCTTGTGGGGGCGAGCTGCTTTCTCTTCTGCACATCCGCAAAGGACATTCCCCATGCGTATCGTTGTTGCATTGGGCGGCAACGCCCTGCTGCGCCGCGGCGAACCCATGACCGCTGACAACCAGCGCGCCAATATCCGCACCGCCGCCGAACAGATCGCCAAGGTTCACCCTGGCAACGAGCTGGTCATCGCCCACGGTAACGGCCCGCAGGTCGGCCTGCTGGCCCTCCAGGGCCTCTCCTACAAGCCGGACGAAGCCTACCCGCTGGACGTGCTCGGTGCCGAAACCGAGGGCATGATCGGCTACATGATCGAACAGGAGCTGGGCAACCTGCTGCCGTTCGAAGTGCCGTTCGCCTCGCTGCTGACCCAGGTCGAAGTCGACCCTAACGACCCAGCCTTCAAAGACCCGACCAAGTTCATCGGCCCGGTCTACGACAAGGACGAAGCACTGCGCCTGGCCGACGAAAAAGGCTGGAAGGTCAAGCCCGACGGCGACAAGTACCGCCGGGTCGTGGCCAGCCCCAAGCCGATCCGTATCTTCGAGATCAAGCCCATCACCTGGCTGCTGGAACGCGGCACCGTGGTGATCTGCGCCGGCGGCGGTGGCATCCCCACCATGTACGACCCTGACAAGACCAAGCGCACCCTCAAGGGCATCGAAGCGGTGATCGACAAGGACCTGTGCTCGGCCCTGCTGGCCAGGGAACTGCGCGCCGACCTGCTGGTGATCGCCACCGACGTCGATGCCGCATACATCGACTACAAGAAGCCAACCCAGAAAGCCATCGCCGAAGCGCACCCCGACGAGCTCGAACGCCTGGGCTTTGCCGCCGGCTCCATGGGCCCGAAAGTCCAGGCAGCCTGCGAGTTCGCCCGCCTGACCGGCCGGGTGGCAGTGATTGGTTCGCTGGAGAACATCGAGAAGATCGTGCAAGGTACCGGCGGCACCCGCGTGAGCATCGCCAAGCCAGGAATCAGCTACCGTTGATTGCAGTAGGCGGGCACCTGGGTGCCCGCCATTTTCACCCTTTCGGAGATTCCGCCATGGCTAAGTACGAGCCCGGTCACGTGCACATCGAGCGCGACGCCCTCAATACCCTTGACCACAGCTACGACCTCAACATCGAGTACGAAGCGACCACGCTCGACCCCAAGGAAGGCCGTGGCATCCAGTTCCACATGCATGGCACCATCGAGGGCAAGCCGGTCGACGAGAAGTTCTTCCTGCCCAAGGACCAGGTATTGCCCAGCTTCCTGATGGTGCTGAGCCGCAAGGCCCAGTCCTACCTCGCACCGCCCAAGAAATTCGAGAACCTCAGCTCGCCGCACAAGCTCTACGACCTGATGTTCGAAGACATCCGCCACAAGCTGGATATGAAGTCCGGTGACGCGGTCAAGATCGACAGCCCCGATTGAGCCCCCAATCGCCGGCAAGCCGGCTCCCACAGGTACTGCGCTGAACCCAGGGCAGCGAAATACCTGTGGGAGCCGGCTTGCCGGCGATTAGGCTTCACCCGTAACACCAAGGCATACTACCGCCCTCCTCCGGCAACCAGCCTGCCCTCTTCATGCGCATCCACGTCAGTTTCATCGACCGCGTCGGCATCACCCAGGAAGTCCTGGCCCTGCTCGGTGCCCGCCACCTCAACCTGGACGCCGTGGAGATGGTGCCGCCGAACGTCTACATCGACGCCCCGACCCTCAGCCCGGCCGTGCTCGAAGAGCTGCACGACGCCCTGTTCGAAGTGCACGGCGTGCAGTCGGTGGACGTGGTCGACATCCTCCCCGGGCAACGCCGCCACCTGCAGCTCGATGCCCTGCTGGCCGCCATGAGCGACCCAGTGCTGGCGGTGGACAGCGCAGGCAAGGTGCTGCTGGCCAACCCCGCGCTGATCGCCCTGTGCGGCCGCGAATCGGCCGGGCGCTCGGTGGGCGAGCTGTTCAACGACGCCGGCCTGCTCCAGGCGCTTCTGGACAACAACTTCCACCTGCCGATGCGCGAAATGCAGCTCAACGGCCAGAGCCTGCTGCTGGACGCCACGCCGATCACCAACGCCGGTGGCCTGCTGACCCTGTACCCGCCCAACCGCATGGGCGAACGCCTGTCGGCCTTGCACCACGACCACGCCGAAGGCTTCGACGCCTTGCTCGGCGACTCCCCGGCCATCCGCACCCTCAAGGCCCGCGCCCTGCGCGTGGCGGCGCTGGATGCCCCGCTGCTGGTGCATGGCGAGACCGGCACCGGCAAGGAGCTGGTGGCCCGCGCCTGCCATGCCATCAGCAGCCGCCATGCCGCGCCCTTCCTGGCCCTGAACTGCGCCGCCCTGCCCGAGAGCCTGGCCGAGAGCGAGCTGTTCGGCTATGCCCCCGGCGCCTTTACCGGCGCCCAGCGCGGCGGCAAGCCCGGGCTGATGGAACTGGCCAACCAGGGCACGGTGTTTCTCGACGAAATCGGCGAGATGTCTCCTTACCTGCAGGCCAAGCTGCTGCGTTTTCTCAGTGACGGCAGCTTCCGCCGGGTGGGCGGCGACCGCGAGGTGAAGGTCGATGTGCGCATCATCAGCGCCACCCACCGCGACCTTGAGCGCATGGTCGCCGAGGGCACCTTCCGCGAAGACCTGTTCTACCGCCTCAACGTGCTCAACCTGCAGGTGCCGCCGCTGCGCGACCGTGGCCAGGACATCCTCATGCTGGCGCATTTTTTCATGCAGCAGGCCTGCACGCAGATCCAGCGCCCGCCCTGCCGGCTGACACCCGCCACCCACTCGGCGCTGCTGGCCAACCCCTGGCCAGGCAACGTGCGCCAGCTGCAGAACGTGATCTTCCGCGCCGCTGCGATTTGCGAAGGCAACCTGGTGGACATCGGCGACCTGGACATTGCCGGCACCTCGGTGGCACGCGGCCAGGATGGTGAGGTGGCGAGCCTGGAGCAGGCAGTGGGCGATTTCGAACGCGAGTTGCTGCAACGCCTGTATGCCAGCTACCCCTCGACCCGGCAGCTGGCCGGGCGCCTGCAGACCTCGCATACCGCGATTGCGCAACGTTTGCGCAAATACGGCATCCCCAAAGCTAATTCCTGATTTTCTACAGCTTTTTCCTACACATATTTGGCCATCACCCCCGCGAAAATGGAGGCACCGTTCACGCCCGAATACAACAAAGAGTTACAGAATGCTTGAGCTTGATTTCTATGGAACGCTGGTCGCCGCATCGCTGGTACTTCTCCTCGGACGCGGCCTTGTCGCACGCATCCATTTCCTGCGCATCTACAACATCCCCGAACCTGTAGCGGGCGGCCTGGTGGTTGCCCTGGTGCTGCTGGGCCTGCGCGGCCTCGATGTGCAGGTGCAGTTCGACACCTCGCTGCAATCGCCGCTGATGCTGGCCTTCTTCGCCACCATCGGCCTTAACGCCGACCTTGCCAGCCTGAAGAAAGGCGGCCGCGTGGTGGCCATTTTCCTCTTTGCCGTCACCGGCCTTCTGCTGGTGCAGAACGCCATGGGCATCGGGCTGGCCAAGGCGCTGGGCCTAGACCCCCTGATGGGCCTGCTGTCCGGCTCGGTTTCCCTGTCGGGCGGCCATGGCACAGGCGCTGCGTGGGGGGCGACCTTCAGCGAGAAATATGGCCTGGTCTCGGCGTCGGAACTGGCGCTGGCGGCCGCAACCTTCGGCCTGGTGCTGGGCGGCCTGATTGGTGGCCCCGTCGCCCGCCTGCTCATGAGCCGGGTGCAGGCGCCGGGGCTGGATCAGCAAACCCCGCACTTGCCCAAGGGGTTCGAGCAGCCGAACAAGGAGCGCTTGATCACCCCGTTCTCGATGGTCGAATCGCTGGCCCTGATTTCGGTCAGCCTGATGGGTGGCTCCGTGCTCAACGGCCTGCTGCTGGGCACGGCCTTTGAATTGCCGACCTTCGTCTGCGTGCTGTTCGTGGGCGTGCTGCTGCGCAACGGGCTGGCGATGTTCGGCCTGTACCAGGTGTTCGAGCGGGAAGTGTCGGTACTGGGCAATGTCAGCCTGTCGCTGTTCCTGGCCATTGCCCTGATGTCGCTGAAACTGTGGGACCTGGCTGCACTGGCGTTGCCGTTCTTCACCATCCTGGCCGTGCAGACGCTGGTGATGGCGCTGTTCGCCATCTTCGTCACGTTCAGGCTCATGGGCAGCAACTACGACGCCGCCGTGCTGGCGGCAGGGCATTGCGGCTTCGGCCTGGGGGCGACGCCGACGGCCATCGCCAACATGCAGGCCGTGACCCAACGCTACGGCCCTTCGCATATCGCTTTCCTGGTCGTGCCGATGGTGGGCGCCTTCTTCATCGACATCATCAATGTGATCGTGATCAAGCTCTACCTCGCCCTGCCCTTCTTCACCGTCCTGTAAAGCCCTCTTCACACCTATGTATCGATTTCACTACATCGTATTGAAATCGATACAAACCCTCTCCGGCACCCACAGCCAAGGGTTTGATCCTCAAACCCTTTTCTGGCCCACGCATTCCGTATCGATTTCATTCCACCAACAAGTCTCAGTACTCGCCAAGAATCTATAACTAACTGATTTATATGATTTTTTTGTAGATGGCCGAGATATTGCTTGAAGGAATCCCAACCCAAGAGCGCGAACCCACCGCGCCCAACGCCCTGCCCCTTGAGGATTCCCCATGAGCGAGTTGCGTTTCACTGAAGATCACGAATGGCTGCGCACCGAGGCCGACGGCAGTGTCACCGTGGGCATCACCGCCTACGCCCAGAACGCCCTGGGCGATGTGGTCTTCGTGCAACTGCCGGAGCTGCAGCAGTACGACAAAGGCGCTGAAGTCTCCACCGTCGAATCGGTGAAGGCCGCCAGCGGCGTGTACATGCCGCTGGAAGGTGAAGTGCTGGCCGTCAACGAAGCCCTCAACGACAGCCCCGAACTGGTCAACGAAGACCCGCTGGGCGAAGGCTGGTTCTTCCGCTTCAAGCCCGCCGACAGCCAGGCAGTGGCCGCCCTGCTCGACCAGGACGCCTACGACCGCCTGATCAAAGCCAACGACGACGCCTGAGGAATTCGCCATGACCACTAACCTCGGCACCGCCAACGAATTCATCGCGCGCCACATCGGCCCGCGCGCCGCCGACGAACAGGCCATGCTGGCCACCCTGGGCTTCGACTCGCTGGACGCCATGAGCGCCGCCGTCATCCCCGACAGCATCAAGGGCACCAGCGTGCTCGGCAGCGAAGACGGCCAGAGCGAAGCCGATGCACTGGCCGCCCTGAAGGCCATCGCCGGCAACAACCAGCTGTTCAAGAACTACATCGGCCAGGGCTACTACAACACCCACACCCCGGCCCCGATCCTGCGCAACCTGCTGGAAAACCCGGCCTGGTACACCGCCTACACCCCGTACCAGCCAGAAATTTCCCAGGGCCGCCTGGAAGCGCTGCTGAACTTCCAGACGCTGATCAGCGACCTGACCGGCCTGCCGATCGCCAACGCCTCACTGCTCGACGAAGCGACCGCCGCCGCCGAAGCCATGACCTTCTGCAAGCGCCTGTCGAAAAACAAGGCCAGCCATGCCTTCTTCGCCTCCGTGCACTGCCACCCACAGACCCTCGACGTGCTGCGCACCCGCGCCGAACCCCTGGGCATCGAAATCGTGGTGGGCGACGAGCGCGAGCTCGGCGATGTGAGCGCCTTCTTCGGCGCCCTGCTGCAATACCCTGCCAGCAACGGTGAAGTGTTCGACTACCGCGAACTGGTGCAGCGCCTGCACGCCGCCAATGCCCTGGTGGCCGTGGCCGCCGACCTGCTGGCCCTGACCCTGCTGACCCCGCCGGGCGAATTCGATGCCGACGTGGCCATCGGCAGCGCCCAGCGCTTTGGTGTGCCGCTGGGCTTCGGTGGCCCGCACGCCGCCTACTTCGCCACCCGCGACGCCTTCAAGCGCGACATGCCGGGCCGCCTGGTCGGGGTGTCGATCGACCGCTTCGGCAAGACCGCCCTGCGCCTGGCCATGCAGACCCGCGAGCAACACATCCGCCGCGAAAAGGCCACCAGCAACATCTGCACCGCCCAGGTGCTGCTGGCCAACATCGCCAGCATGTACGCCGTGTACCACGGCCCGCAAGGCCTCAAGCGCATTGCCCAGCGCACCCACGCACTGACCGCGATCCTTGCCGCCGGCCTGAAAACCCTGGGCATCGAGGTGCTGGGCGACACCGCCTTCGACACCCTGACCCTGGCCACCGGCAACGCCACCGCCAGCCTGCATGCCAAGGCCCGTGAGCAGCGCATCAACCTGCGCCAGATCGACGCCGGCTCGCTGGGCCTGTCGCTTGACGAAACCACCACCCAGGCCGATGTCGAGGCCCTGTGGCAGGTCTTCGCCAACGGCCAGGCACAACCTGACTTCGCCAGCCTGGCCGCCAGCACCGCCTCGCGCCTGCCTGCCGCCCTGCTGCGCCAGTCGGCGATCCTCGAGCACCCGGTGTTCAACCGCTACCACAGCGAAACCGAGCTGATGCGCTACCTGCGCCGCCTGGCCGACAAGGACCTGGCGCTGGACCGCAGCATGATCCCGCTGGGTTCGTGCACCATGAAGCTCAACGCCGCCAGCGAAATGATCCCGGTGACCTGGGCCGAATTCGGCAACCTGCACCCGTTCGCCCCGGCCGAGCAGAGCCAGGGCTACCTGCAGATGACCCAGGAGCTTGAAGCGATGCTGTGCGCCGCCACCGGCTACGACGCCGTGTCGCTGCAGCCCAACGCAGGCTCCCAGGGCGAGTACGCCGGCCTGCTGGCGATCCGCGCCTACCACCGCAGCCGCGGCGAAGGCCACCGCGACATCTGCCTGATCCCGTCCTCGGCCCACGGCACCAACCCTGCGACCGCGCACATGGCCGGCATGCGTGTGGTGGTCACCGCCTGTGACGCCCGCGGCAACGTCGATGTCGAGGACCTGCGGGCCAAGGCCATCGAACACCGCGAGCGCCTGGCCGCGATCATGATCACCTACCCGTCGACCCACGGCGTGTTCGAGGAAGCGATCGGCGAGATCTGCGCGATCATCCACGACAACGGCGGCCAGGTTTACATCGACGGCGCCAACATGAACGCCATGGTCGGCCTGTGCGCCCCGGGCAAGTTCGGCGGCGACGTGTCGCACCTGAACCTGCACAAGACCTTCTGCATCCCCCACGGCGGTGGCGGCCCGGGCGTCGGCCCGATTGGCGTCAAGTCGCACCTGGCGCCGTTCCTGCCGGGCCACGCCCAGCTGGAAAACCGCGAAGGCGCCGTGTGCGCCGCGCCGTTCGGCAGCGCCAGCATCCTGCCGATCACCTGGATGTACATTCGCATGATGGGCGGTGCCGGGCTCAAGCGCGCTTCGCAGATGGCGATCCTCAACGCCAACTACATCGCTCGCCGCCTGGAAGAGCACTATCCTGTGCTGTACACCGGCGGCAATGGCCTGGTCGCCCACGAATGCATCCTCGACCTGCGCCCGCTCAAGGACACCAGCGGCATCAGCGTCGACGACGTGGCCAAGCGCCTGATCGACTTCGGCTTCCACGCCCCGACCATGTCCTTCCCGGTGGCGGGCACGCTGATGATCGAACCGACCGAAAGCGAGTCCAAGGAAGAACTCGACCGCTTCTGCGCGGCCATGATCCAGATCCGCGAAGAGATTCGCGCCGTGGAGAACGGCAGCCTGGACAAGGACGACAACCCGCTGAAGAACGCCCCGCACACCGCGGCCGAGCTGGTTGGCGAATGGGCTCATGGCTACAGCCGCGAGCAGGCGGTGTACCCGCTGCCGAGCCTGGTGGAAAGCAAGTACTGGCCGCCGGTCGGGCGGGTCGACAACGTGTTTGGTGACCGCAACCTGGTCTGCGCCTGCCCGTCGATCGAGAGCTATCAGGACGCCTGACCTGACTGGCTTGCCGGCCTCATCGCCGGCAAGCCGGCTCCCACAGGCGCCGCGCCGTCCTTGTGGGAGCCGGCTCGCCGGCGATGGGCTGCGCAGCAGCCCCAATCGGCTTAACCAGGAGGAACCACCATGTCCCTGAGTGTCTTCGACCTGTTCAAGATCGGCATCGGCCCCTCCAGCTCCCACACGGTCGGCCCGATGCGCGCCGCTGCGCGCTTTGCCGAAGGCCTGCGGCGCGACGGCCTGTTGGCCAGCACCGCCAGCGTCAAGGCCGAGCTGTATGGCTCGCTGGGTGCCACCGGCAAGGGCCATGGCAGCGACAAGGCGGTATTGCTCGGCCTGGAAGGCGAGCACCCGGATACCGTCGACACCGAAGCCATCCCCGCCCGCCTGCAGGCGATCCGCGCCAGCGGCCAGCTGCGCCTGCTCGGCGAGCACGCCATCGCCTTCGTTGAAAAACAGCACCTGGCGATGATCCGCAAGCCGCTGGCCTACCACCCCAATGGCATGATCTTCCGCGCCTTCGACAGCGCCGGCCTGCAGATCCGCAGCCGCGAGTACTACTCGGTGGGTGGCGGTTTCGTGGTCGATGAAGATGCCGCCGGCCACGACCGCATCGTCGAGGACAGCACGCCGCTCATCTACCCGTTCAAGACCGCCAAGGAGCTGCTCGGGCATTGCACCGCGCAACAGTTGTCGGTGAGCCAGGTGATGCTGGCCAACGAGGCCGCCTGGCGCCCGGAGGCCGAGACCCGCGCCGGCCTGCTGCGCATCTGGCAGGTGATGCAGGACTGCGTCCAGGCCGGTTACCGCCATGAAGGCATCCTGCCGGGCGGGCTGAAGGTCAAGCGCCGCGCCCCGGCGCTGTATCGCCAGCTCAGCCAGCACCCGGAAGCCAACCTGCGCGATGCACTGACGGTGCTCGACTGGGTCAACCTCTACGCGCTGGCGGTCAATGAAGAAAACGCCTACGGCGGGCGTGTGGTCACGGCGCCCACCAATGGCGCGGCCGGCATCGTCCCGGCAGTGCTGCACTACTACATGCGCTTCGTGCCGGGCGCCAGCGAGGACGGGGTGGTGCGCTTTCTGCTCACCGCTGCGGCGATCGGCATCCTGTACAAGGAAAACGCCTCGATCTCCGGGGCCGAGGTTGGCTGCCAGGGCGAGGTCGGAGTGGCCTGCTCGATGGCCGCCGGCGCCTTGTGCGAAGTGATGGGCGGCACCGTGCAGCAGGTCGAGAACGCCGCCGAGATCGGCATGGAACACAACCTCGGCCTGACCTGCGACCCGATCGGCGGGCTGGTGCAGGTGCCGTGCATCGAGCGCAACGCCATGGGCTCGGTGAAGGCCATCAACGCGGTGCGCATGGCCCTGCGCGGCGACGGGCAACACTTCGTGTCGCTCGACAAGGTGATCCGCACCATGCGCCAGACCGGCGCCGACATGAAAAGCAAATACAAGGAGACCGCCCGCGGCGGTCTGGCCGTCAACATCATCGAATGTTGACCCGACAATAAAACCAAGGAGTCCTTGATGTCCGAAACACTGCAAAAGACCCCGCTGCACGCCCTGCACCTGGAACTGGGCGCACGCATGGTGCCGTTCGCCGGCTTCGACATGCCGGTGCAGTACCCGCTGGGCGTGCTCAAGGAGCACCTGCACACCCGCGATCAGGCTGGCCTGTTCGACGTCTCGCACATGGGCCAGATCATCCTGCGCGGCAAGGACGCTGCCCGGGCCCTGGAAACCCTGGTGCCGGTGGACATCGTCGACCTGCCGGTGGGCATGCAGCGCTACGCCATGTTCACCAACGCGCAAGGCGGCATCCTTGACGACCTGATGGTCGCCAACCTGGGCGACGACACCCTGTTCCTGGTGGTCAACGCCGCCTGCAAGGACCAGGACCTGGCCCACCTGCAACGGCACATCGCCAGCCGCTGCGAAGTCCAGCCGCTGTTCGAACAGCGCGCCCTGCTCGCCCTGCAAGGCCCGGCTGCGGCCAAGGTGCTCGAGCGCCTGGCGCCGGAAGTGGCCGGCATGACCTTCATGCAGTTCCGTCCGGTCAGCCTGCTCGGGCAGGACTGCTTCATCAGCCGCTCGGGTTACACCGGCGAAGACGGGTACGAAATCTCGGTGCCGGTTGAAGCCGCCGAAGCCCTCGCCCGCCGCCTGCTGGCCGAACCCGAGGTGCAACCGATCGGCCTGGGTGCCCGCGACTCGCTGCGCCTGGAAGCCGGCCTGTGCCTGTACGGCCACGACATGGACACCAACACCACGCCGATCGAGGCCAGCCTGCTCTGGGCGATCTCCAAGGTACGCCGCGCCGACGGCGCCCGCGCCGGAGGCTTCCCCGGTGCCGAGGCGATCTTCGCCCAACAGCAACAGGGTGTGGCACGCAAGCGCGTCGGCTTGCTGCCGCAGGAACGCACCCCGGTGCGCGAAGGCGCCGAGATTGTCGATGCAACTGACAAAGTGGTCGGCAAAGTGTGCAGTGGCGGCTTCGGCCCGACACTCGGTGCACCGCTTGCGATGGGCTATGTCGATATCGAACATGGCGCAATCGATACACCACTGTTTGCCAGGGTGCGCGGTAAGAAGGTGGCCCTGAAAGTCAGCAAAATGCCTTTTGTTCCGCAACGTTACTATCGCGGTTGAAGGCACCGTGTGAGGTTATCTGGCAGGTTCGCGATATTCGATTTCGAACCTGCCCAATAACTTTTGAACACGGCGCCAGGCCAGGCTGCATGCCGTTTCCAACAAACTGTTCGGTCACTGGAAAAAGCCTGATTTTCCAGACGACCAAGGGCTTGTTTTTTTCGCGGGAGTTGGCGTAGAGTCACTTCACTGTGTTTGCATGGGTCGCAACAGTTCGTGACCTGGGCCAGTAGCCGCAATCTGCTACAACCCGTTCGACGTCTCTTACTTTCCTGCAACCCAGCCCAGTACTCTTTCACTCTTATATAACGTGAAAGAAACTGTCATTAAAATTCAAGCTTCATAGGAAATAAGAAAATGGCTGAGCGTCAGAACGGTACCGTCAAGTGGTTCAATGACGAAAAAGGTTACGGTTTCATCACCCCAGAAAGCGGTGCTGATCTGTTCGTGCACTTCCGCGCCATCGAAGGCAACGGTTTCAAGAGCCTGAAAGAAGGCCAGAAAGTCACCTTCGAAGCAGTCCAGGGCCAGAAAGGCATGCAGGCTGACAAGGTTCAGGTCCTCGGCTAAGCCGCTCGAGACTTCGAAAGAAAGCCCCTGCCCAGTGCAGGGGCTTTTTTTTGCCCGTAGAATACCGGCTTCGCCATTCGGAGCCGTTTTGCATGTCCAAGCCTCTGCTCTCACCCCAGGGTGATTTCCCACCGGTCGGCCTTGGCCGGCGCCTGGCGGCGATGTTCTATGACTTCTTGCTGTGCACGGCGCTGCTGATCGTCACTGCCGGTGCCTACAAGATGATCCAGATGGCGATCATCGGCGAAGCCCGCATGCGCGAGCTGACCGAAGCCGGCGCGCTGGACGGCGACCCGCTGCTTTCCACGGTCTTGTTGTTCGTGCTGTTCGGCTTCTTTGCCAAGTTCTGGACCCATGGCGGGCAGACGCTGGGCATGCAGGTGTGGGGCGTGCGGGTGCAGAACGCCGATGGCAGCGCCATCAGCCTGTGGCAGGCGCTGCTGCGTTTCGTGGTCTCGATCGCCTCGTGGCTGTGCCTGGGGCTGGGCTTCTTCTGGTCGTTGATCGACAAGCGCCAGCGTGGCTGGCATGACATCTACTCGGAAACCCAGCTGGTGCGGGTGCCCAAGCGCAATAAATAGCCGTAAGCAGCTGCCCATGAAAAAGCCGACCCTGAGGTCGGCTTTTTCATTGCAGCCAGGCCATCATCCCGCCCGGCGCAGCAACCACACCCCGGCCAGGGCACAGACCCCCGCCGGAATCACCACCGCCAACAGCGGCGGGAAGCCGAACACCTGGCTCGAAGGGCCCAGCAGGTCGCCGGCGATGCGGAACACGAAGCCCACCAGCACCCCGGTGAACACCCGCTGGCCGAGGGTTACCGAACGCAGCGGCCCGAAGATGAAGGAAATCGCCATCAGCACCAGCGCCGCCGTCACCATCGGCTGCAGCACCTTGGTCCAGAACGCCAGCCAATAGCGGGAGTTGTTCAAGCCCTGGTCGGACAGGTAGTGGATGTAGTCCCACAGCCCGCTGATGGACAGCGACTCCGGCGCCAGGATCACCGTGTTCAGCAGCTCTGGCGTGACCGACACGTCCCAGCGCTCCTCGGGGGCCTTGACCACTTCGGTATGGTCGCCACGGAAGTAGGTGGTGCTGACGTCGCTGAGCAGCCAGTGGTCCTGGTTGTACTGGGCACGGCGGGCGAAGCTCGAGGTGACGATCTTGCGATCGCTGTCGAAGCGGTAGCGGGTCACCCCCAGCAGCAGGCCATTGGGCTGCACGGCGTTGATGTGCACGAACTCCTCGCCCTGGCGGTGCCACATGCCGCGCTTGGAGCTCTGCGCCTCACCACCGCCCTGGGCCAGGGAACGGTCGGCCTGGGCCTTGTTCTCGGTGACCGGGGCGACGTATTCGCCGATCAGCACGCCGACCAGCATCAGCACCAGCATCGGCTTCATCACCGCCCAGACGATACGCCCGATGGACACACCGGCGGCGCGCATGATGGTCAGCTCGCTGTTGCTGGCCAGGCTGCCCAGGCCGATCAGGCAGCCGATCAGCGCGGCCATCGGCAGCATGTCGTACAGGCGCCGCGGTGCGGTCAGCAGCACGAAGCTGCCGGCGTCCATCACGGTGTAGGTATCGCTCAGGTCGCTCATCTCATCGATGAAGGCGAACAGCGAAGCCAGGCCGAGGATGATCCCCAGCACGGCGAGGATGGCCAGCAGCACGCTCTGGCCGATGTAGCGATCGAGCTTAGCCACGGGCCACCTCCGCACGACGCGCAGCCATCTTCAGGCGCAGCGGTTCCCAGTACATCAGGCCAAGGCCGATCAACAGGAACAGGGCGTGCACCCACCACAGCCCCAGGGCGATCGGCAACTTGCCCTTTTCCAGGGCGCCGCGAGCGGAAATCAGCATTGTCAGGTAGGCCATGTACAAAAGAATCGCCGGCAACAGCTTGAGGAAGCGGCCTTGGCGCGGGTTGACCCTGGCCAGCGGCACCGCCAGCAGGGTCACGACGAATACCAGGATCGGCAGCGAGATTCGCCATTGCAGCTCGGCACGCTCGCGCAGGCCGCCACTGCCGAACAGCTCGGAGGTCGGAATCGCTTCGCGTTCGGTCACTTCCTCGCTGACTTCAGGCTTGGGCAGCAGCACGCCGTAGGTGTCGTACTTGATGGCGCGGTAGTCGGCCTGGCCGGGGTTGCCGTCGTAGCGGTAGCCGTTTTGCAGGACCAGGTAGCGGTTGCCGTCGGCCTGCACTTCCTGGTGGCCTTTTTCGGCGACCAGCACCGAAGGTGCGCGGTCCTTGGTCTTGTCCTGGTTGAAGCGCTTCTCGGAGATGAACACCCCGGCAAGGTTGCTGCGGTCATCGGACAGCTCTTCGGTGTAGGTCACCCGCGAGCCATCGCGCAGGGTCTGGAAGCGCCCGGGCACCAGGGTGTCGAACTCGGTCAGGGCGTCCTGCTGGCTGATGATCTGCTGCACCTGGGCCACGCCCAGCGGTGCCAGGCTCAGGCTCAGCCAGGCGACCAGCAGGGCGACCAGCGCAGCCGGTGCCATGGTCAGGCCGAGCAGGCGCTGCTGGCTCATGCCGGTGGCTGACAGCACGGTCATTTCGCTTTCCAGGTACAAGCGGCCGTAGGCCAGCAGGATGCCGAGGAACAGCCCCAGCGGCAGGATCAGTTGCAAGAAGCCCGGCAGGCGGAAACCCATGATCAGAAACAGCACGCTCGGGTCGAGCACGCCCTGGGCCGCCTGGGCCAGGTACTTGATGAAGCGCCCGCTCATGATGATCACCAGCAGCACGGCGCTGACGGCGCTCAAGGTCAACAGGACCTCGCGGGACAGATAACGAAAGACGATCAAGCCAGACACTCCTGGGTTGTCAGGGGCGGATTGCCAAACAAAGGCTTACGACAGCCAAGACCAATGCCGGTTCGCCGGGGGCGAACCTCCATGTAAAGTGCGCGCATTATCCTGTGATTGGCCGCGCCTGTCACTTGGCCGCGCATGAAGGTGGACAACGGGGTTGTCAGCACGCTTGCCAGAGGCTCAAACTGGCAGCTTTTCCACTGGTCCGCGAGCACGCGGCCAGGCCCGTCCAGAGCGCGAGACATCCAAGCGCCAACTGCATCGATCATTCGGGGACCCTGACATGGAACTGGTTGTAAAAAGCGTAGCCGCTGCATCCGTAAAAACCGCCACATTGGTTGTCCCGGTGGGTGAAGGCCGCAAGCTCGGCGCCGTTGCCAAGGCCGTCGACCAGGCTTGCGAAGGCGCCATCAGCGCCGTGCTCAAGCGCGGCGACCTGGCCGGCAAGCCTGGCCAGACCCTGCTGCTGCAAAGCCTGCCGGGCCTGAAGGCCGAGCGCGTGCTGCTGGTCGGCGCCGGCAAGGAAGAAGCCCTTGGCGATCGCACCTTCCGCAAGCTGGTCGCCAGCGTGGCCGGTGTGCTCAAGGGCCTGAACGGCAGTGACGCGGTGCTGGCGCTGGACGATATCGCGGTCAGCAACCGTGATGGCCACTACGGCAAGTACCGCCTGCTGGCCGAGACCCTGCTGGACGGCGAATACGTGTTCGACCGTTTCAAGAGCCAGAAGGCCGAGCCTCGCGCACTGAAGAAAGTCACCCTGCTGGCCGACAAGGCCGGCCAGGCCGAGGTCGAGCGCGCCGTCAAGCACGCCAGCGCCATCGCCACCGGCATGGCCTTCACCCGCGACCTTGGCAACCTGCCGCCAAACCTGTGCCACCCGAGCTTCCTGGCCGAGCAGGCCAAGGACCTGGGCAAGGCGCACAAGGGCCTGAAAGTCGACGTGCTGGACGAGAAGAAGATCAAGGACCTGGGCATGGGCGCGTTCTACGCCGTGGGCCAGGGCAGCGAGCAGCCGCCACGCCTGATCGTGCTGAACTACCAGGGCGCCAAGAAGGCTGACAAGCCGTTCGTGCTGGTGGGCAAGGGCATCACCTTCGACACTGGCGGCATCAGCCTGAAGCCAGGCGCCGGCATGGACGAGATGAAATACGACATGTGCGGCGCCGCCAGCGTGTTCGGCACCCTGCGCGCCGTGCTCGAGCTGCAGCTGCCGATCAACCTGGTGTGCCTGCTGGCCTGCGCCGAGAACATGCCCAGCGGCGGCGCCACCCGCCCAGGCGACATCGTCACCACCATGAGCGGGCAGACCGTGGAAATCCTCAACACCGACGCCGAAGGCCGCCTGGTGCTGTGCGACACCCTGACCTACGCCGAGCGCTTCAAGCCGCAAGCGGTAATCGACATCGCCACCCTGACCGGTGCCTGCATCGTCGCCCTGGGCAGCCACACCTCGGGCCTGATGGGCAACAACGATGCACTGGTCAACCAGCTGCTGGACGCCGGCAAGCGCGCCGACGACCGCGCCTGGCAGCTGCCGCTGTTCGATGAGTACCAGGAGCAGCTGGACAGCCCGTTCGCCGACATGGGCAACATCGGTGGGCCAAAGGCCGGCACCATCACCGCGGGCTGCTTCCTGTCGCGCTTCGCCAAGGCCTATGACTGGGCGCACCTGGACATCGCCGGCACCGCCTGGATCAGCGGCGGCAAGGACAAGGGCGCCACCGGCCGCCCCGTGCCGATGCTGACCCAGTACCTGCTGGACCGCGCCGGCGCCTGATGGCGCATGACCGGTGGCGCCTGAACGCGCCACCGGTCGGCAGACACCACCATGAGCCAAGTCGATTTCTACATCCTGCCCACCGACTCGCTGTCGGCGCGGCTGGATTTCGCCTGCAAGCTGTGCGAGAAGGCCTGGCGCCTCGGCCACCGGGTCTACCTGCACTGCCAGGACGCCGAACAGCGCCAGGCGCTGGACCTGCGCCTGTGGCACTTCAAGGGCGAGGCCTTCGTCCCCCACGACCTAGCCGAGGCCCACGCCGATGCCGCCGTGGCCCTGGGCCTGGGCGCCGATGCCGGTGAACACCGCGACCTGCTGATCAACCTGGGTGCCGATGTGCCCGCGTTCGTCGGCCAGTTCCAGCGGGTTGCCGAGATCGTGGTCGAGGAGCCAGGCATCCGCCAGTCGGCCCGTGAACGATTCCGTTTCTACCGCGAACAGGGCTATGCTCTGCAAGACCACCGCTTACAGCGACTTTAATGACGATGGACAAGCCCTCCGCCCTACCCGATTCCGCCCATCTGCTCGACGACCTGGAGTCGATTCGCCAACTGCTGGGTGATGCCGACCTGCAGCCGCCGTTGTTGACCGAGACGGTCGAGCAGATTCCACTGCTGCTGGACACCCCCGCCGGCAATGCCGCGCCGGCGCCTGAGCCGCTCAAGGCCGAGCCCGAGCCCGAAGACGACCCGCAGACCCGCCGCCAGGACACTTTGCTGCACCTGGAGGCCGAACTGCGCGCGGCGGCGCAGCTGATCATGCAGGACGTGATCAACGACTTCACCCCGCATATCGAGACCGAGATCAAGCGCCGCCTGGATGCGCGCATCGAGCGGTTGATCCAGCGCTCCGAATAAGCCCTGACGGCCTCATCGCCGGCAAGCCGGCTCCCACAGGTAAAGCACCAGCCTCCAGCGCAATGGTGAACCTGTGGGAGCCGGCTTGCCGGCGATAGGACCCTGGCAGGCAACTCGAGTACAGCTGTCGCCTGCGGCCCCCACCTTGGTTATACTTCCCGGCTTTCCCGAATAAATGCCATAGGGTCCCGCCGCGCATGGATAAGACCTACCAGCCGCACGCCATCGAAACTTCCTGGTACAACACCTGGGAGTCCGAGAACTATTTCGCCCCGCAAGGTGCAGGTGAGTCCTACACCATCATGATCCCGCCACCGAACGTGACGGGCAGCCTGCACATGGGCCACGGTTTCAACAACGCGATCATGGACGCCCTGATCCGTTTCCGCCGCATGCAGGGCCGCAACACCCTGTGGCAGCCGGGTACCGACCACGCCGGTATCGCCACCCAGATGCTGGTCGAGCGCCAGCTCGAAGCCAAGGGCCAGAACCGCCACGACCTGGGCCGCGAAGCCTTCCTCGACAAGGTCTGGGAATGGAAAGAGCAGTCCGGTGGCAACATCAGCCGGCAGATCCGCCGCCTGGGCTCGTCGGTCGACTGGAGCCGCGAGCGCTTCACCATGGACGATGGCCTGTCCGAAGCGGTCAAGGAAGCCTTCGTGCGCCTGCACGAAGATGGCCTGATCTACCGCGGCAAGCGCCTGGTTAACTGGGACACCAAGCTGCACACGGCAATCTCCGACCTCGAAGTGGAAAACCACGACGAGAAAGGCCACCTGTGGAACCTGCGCTACCCGCTGGCCGACGGCGCCAAGACCGCCGAAGGCAAGGACTACCTGGTCGTCGCCACCACCCGCCCGGAAACCCTGCTGGGTGACGCCGCGGTCGCGGTCAACCCGACCGACGAGCGCTACCAGGCACTGATCGGCAAGTTCGTGGTACTGCCGCTGGTCGGCCGTCGCATCCCGATCGTCGCCGACGACTACTGCGACCCGGAATTCGGCACCGGCTGCGTGAAGATCACCCCGGCCCACGACTTCAACGACTATGAAGTCGGCAAACGCCACAACCTGCCGCTGCTCAACATCTTCGACAAGAACGCCCTGGTGCTGCCCGCCGCCCAGGCCTTCAACCTCGACGGCAGCGTCAACGAGCAGGTCGACACCAGCCTGCCTGCCCAGTACGCCGGCCTCGACCGCTTCGTCGCGCGCAAGCAGATCGTTGCCGACCTGGATGCCCAGGGCCTGTTGGTCAGCATCGATGACCATGCGCTGAAGGTACCGAAGGGCGACCGCTCCGGCACCGTCATCGAGCCGTGGCTGACCGACCAGTGGTACGTCTCCACCAAGCCGCTGGCCGAGCCTGCGATCGCTGCCGTGGAAGACGGCCGCATCCAGTTCGTGCCCAAGCAGTACGAGAACATGTACTTCTCCTGGATGCGTGACATCCAGGACTGGTGCATCAGCCGCCAGCTGTGGTGGGGCCACCGCATTCCGGCCTGGTACGACGAAGCCGGCCAGGTCTACGTCGGCCGTGACGAGCAAGAAGTCCGCGCCAAGCACAACCTGGGCGCCGACGTGGCCCTGCGCCAGGACGACGACGTGCTCGACACCTGGTTCAGTTCGGGCCTGTGGACCTTCTCCACCCTGGGCTGGCCACAGCAGACCGAGTTCCTCAAGACTTTCCACTCCACCGACGTGCTGGTCACCGGTTTCGACATCATCTTCTTCTGGGTTGCGCGCATGATCATGCTGACCATGCACCTGATCAAGAACGAGGATGGCACCCCGCAGGTGCCGTTCAAGACCGTGTACGTGCACGGCCTGGTGCGCGATGGCCAGGGCCAGAAGATGTCCAAGTCCAAGGGCAACGTCCTTGACCCGCTGGACATCGTCGACGGCATCACCCTCGACGCCCTGCTGGAAAAACGCACCAGCGGCATGATGCAGCCCAAGCTTGCCGAGAAGATCGCCAAGCAGACCAAGGCCGAGTTCCCCGAAGGCATCGCCAGCTACGGCACCGACGCCCTGCGCTTCACCTTCTGCTCGCTGGCCTCCACCGGCCGCGACATCAAGTTCGACATGGGCCGCGTCGAAGGCTACCGCAACTTCTGCAACAAGATCTGGAACGCCGCCCGCTACGTGCTGGACAAGGGCGAGGACTGCGGCCAGAACGGCGAGGCCTACGAGCTGTCGCTGGCCGACCGCTGGATCATCTCGCAGCTGCAGCGCACCGAAGCCGAAGTGACCCGCCAGCTCGAGCAGTTCCGCTTCGACCTGGCCAGCCAGGCCCTGTACGAGTTCATCTGGAACCAGTACTGCGACTGGTACCTGGAGCTGTCCAAGCCGGTACTGTGGGACGAAAACGCCCCGGTCGAACGCGCCCGTGGCACCCGTCGCACCCTGGTGCGCGTGCTGGAAGTGGCGCTGCGCCTGGCGCACCCGTTCATGCCGTTCATCACCGAAGAGATCTGGCAGCGCATCGCGCCGCTGGCGGGCATCGATGGCAAGACCATCATGCTGCAGCCGTGGCCGGTGGCCAACGAAGCCCGTATCGACGTGGCGGCCGAAGGCGATATCGAATGGCTGCAACAGCTGATGGTCGGCCTGCGCAACATTCGCGCCGAGATGAACATCGGCCCAGGCAAGCCGCTGCCGCTGTTCCTCAAGAACGCCAATGCCGACGACCAGCGTCGCCTGCAGGAGAACGAGGCGCTGCTCAAGAAGCTGGCCAAGGTCGAATCGTTCACCGTGCTCGGCGATGCCGACGAAGCCCCGCTGTCGGCTACCGCACTGGTGGGCGACCTGCAGGTGCTGGTGCCGATGGCTGGCCTGATCGACAAGGATGCCGAGCTTGCGCGCCTGAACAAGGAAATCCAGCGTTTGCAAGGTGAAGTGCAGCGTGTGGGCGGCAAGCTGTCCAACGCCGCCTTCGTCGACAAGGCGCCGCCTGCGGTGATCGAGAAGGAACGCGCCAAGCTGGCCGAGTCCGAGCAGGCCCTGGCCAACTTCACCGAGCAGCATGCGCGGATTGCTGCGCTGTAACTTAGCGTGAAGCCATAGCAGCCCATCGCCGGCAAGCCGGCTCCCACACGTACAGCGCTGTACAGGTGGGAGCCGGCTTGCCGGCGATGCTATTTCAGGACCTCAGCATGACCGAGAAACCCACCCTGCACCCGCGCAACCGCCACCAGGGCCGCTACGACTTCCCCAGCCTGATCAAGGCCCACCCGGACCTGGCCCGCTTCACCCTCACCAACCCCCACGGCAAACCCAGCATCGACTTCGCCAACCCCGAAGCCGTGCGGGTGTTCAACCGCGCCTTGCTCAAGGCCCAGTACGGCATCCAGCACTGGGACATCCCTGCCGACTACCTGTGCCCGCCAATACCCGGCCGCGCCGACTACATCCATGTGGCCGCCGACCTGTTGGCCGAGGACAACGCCGGCGAAGTGCCCAGGGGCGCCCAGGTGCGCGCCCTGGACATTGGCGTGGGCGCCAACTGCATCTACCCGCTGCTGGGCCACAGCGACTACCGCTGGCGCTTCCTGGGCAGCGACATCGACCCCGTGGCTTTGGCCTCGGCCAAGGCCATCGTGCAGGCCAACGGCCTGAACAAGGGCATCGCCCTGCGCCTGCAAGGCCAGCGCAAGCACATCCTCGACGGCCTGCTGCAGGCCGACGAGCGCTTCGACCTGACCCTGTGCAACCCGCCCTTCCACGCCTCACGCGAAGAAGCCACCCGTGGCAGCCAGCGCAAGTGGAAGAACCTGGACAAGCAGGACCCCAAGCGCAAGCTGCCGGTGCTCAACTTCGGCGGGCAGAACAACGAGCTGTGGTGCGAGGGCGGCGAGATTCGCTTCGTCAGCCAACTGGTCGGCGAAAGCGTGCAGTACGCGCAACAGGTGCTGTGGTTCACCAGCCTGGTGTCCAAGGCCAGCAACCTGCCGGGTATCGAAGCGGCGCTGAGCAAGGCCGGCGTCAAGGCGCGGCGCATCGTCGAGATGGGCCAGGGGCAGAAGCAGAGCCGCATGGTCGCCTGGAGCTTCCATGACGACGACGCACGCCAGGCCTGGAACGCCCGGCGCAAATCACAGGCATGAAAAAACCGCGCCCGGGCAAGCCGGGCGCGGTTTTGTCAACGCATCAACAATTACTTGTTGACGGCGTCGGTCAGGCCTTTGGCCGGAACGAACTTGACGACTTTCTTGGCAGCGATTTCGATGGCAGCGCCAGTCGAAGGGTTGCGGCCGGTACGGGCAGGACGCTCGGAGACTTTCAGCTTGCCAATGCCTGGCAGGGTGATTTCAGCGCCGTTTTCCAGTTGGTCGGCAACGATCTGGCCCAGTTGCTCCAGCGCGTTGCGAGCGGTGGTTTTCGGCGCGTCGATGGCTTCGGCGATGTCGGCAATCAGTTGGTCTTTGGTCAATGCCATGGTGGTGTTCCTTCCCTATCTAATTCAGTGGTTATGCAGCGTTCTACGACGTTATCGGGCCAGCCCCGGAATACTGGAGGGCCGCGCCAATCGCGAATGTAGATACGCAAATCGGCGTTTGGTTCGACACGGCGTAAGCTCGCTGCCAGCAATGCGCCACCCGAGGTGCGCAAGACCGCGCAAAGCTACCACAGGAATGCAGAAATATCCGCTGCCCAGGTGGTTTTTATGCAGGTTTTTCGGGGGTTTTAGCCGAAATCGCACAAAATTGAACAAAAAACGAACAACCGGCATTTCTGCCAACATCCGGCCACTGCAGCGCCTGTGACCTGGGGTAAACTGGACGACTTTTGCAGCGCGGCCCCTGACCGCCCCAGACTCGCCGAGACCTCCATGCCAATCCGTCACTGCATCGTCCACCTGATCGACAAGAAGCCCGATGGCAGCCCCGCCGTGCTCCATGCACGGGACACGGAGCTTGCAGCGTCGGACGCCATCGAGAACCTGCTGGCCGACCTCAACGACAGCTACAACGCCAAACAGGGCAAGGCCTGGGGCTTCTTCCACGGCGAGTCTGGCGCCTACCCGCTCAGCGGCTGGCTCAAGCAGTACCTGGAAGACGAAAAGGACTTTGCCGCCTTCAGCCGGGTGGCTGTCGAGCACCTGCAAAAGCTGATGGAAGAATCCAACCTGTCCACCGGCGGCCACATCCTCTTCGCCCATTACCAGCAAGGCATGACCGACTACCTGGCGATCGCCCTGCTGCACCACAGCGAAGGCGTGGCGGTGAACGCCGAGCTGGATGTGACGCCGTCACGCCACCTGGACCTGGGCCAGTTGCACCTGGCGGCGCGCATCAACCTGTCGGAGTGGAAGAACAACCACAACTCCAAGCAGTACATCTCGTTCATCAAGGGCAAGAACGGCAAGAAGGTGTCGGACTATTTCCGCGACTTCATCGGCTGCCAGGAAGGCGTCGACGGCCCGGGCGAGACCCGCACCCTGCTCAAGGCCTTCAGCGACTTCGTCGAAAGCGAAGACCTGCCAGAAGAATCCGCCCGCGAAAAGACCCAGACCCTGGTCGACTACGCCACCACCCAGACCAAGCTGGGCGAACCGGTGACCCTGGAAGAGCTGTCGAGCCTGATCGACGAAGACCGTCCCAAGGCGTTCTACGACCACATCCGCAACAAGGACTATGGCCTGTCGCCCGAGATCCCGGCAGACAAACGCACCCTGAACCAGTTCCGCCGCTTCACCGGGCGCGCCGAAGGCCTGTCGATCAGCTTCGAGGCGCACCTGCTGGGTGACAAGGTGGAATACGACGAGGTGGCCGGCACCCTGATCATCAAGGGGCTGCCGACGCAGCTGGTGGATCAGCTCAAGCGCCGCAAGGACTGAGCAACTGCCCGCCATAGGAGGCCACCAGCGCCTCCTTGGCCGACTTGCGCAGGCGTTTTACCAGGCGCTCCTGGCGCAGCGCCTCGCCCTTGTCCGGCCATTGCTCGACATACACCAGCGCCTGCGCCGGGCTGGTCTTGAAGTAACGGGCGCCCTGCCCCTTCTGATGCGCGGCGAAGCGCCGCTGCGGGTCATCGCTGATGCCGCAGTACAGCGAACCATTGGCAGCCCTTACCAGGTAGACATACCAGGGCTTGCTGACCGGGGTCGTGGATACATCGCTCGCCATCTTTTCTTCGCAACCGCTCAATTTGCCTGCTGGAAGGCACGCAGCCCTTTGTACGCCTGCTGGCGCACCTTGTTCTGCAGCATCGGCGTCCAACCCAGCAGCACACCCGGCATGCCCAGCGCCTGCCGCGACCAGCGCCACAGGTCGAAGCTGTCGTCATGCTGGCAGATCAGGCCGTCGCGAATGACGAAGCGCGCCTGGATATCGTTGATGACCACGCGGCCGGTCTGGCTGAACAGGTAGGTGGCCACCCAATGGGCGCAGCCGCTGCCGGCGTCGGCACGCACCTGGTCGAAGGTCAGGGAGAAATCCTTGGCCCGGCTGGTGAGCATACGCCACATGTCGCCGGCATCATGCCCGCGCAAGGTGCCGAAGACCGGGTCGCTGAAAACGATATCGTCGCTGTAGCAGGCCACCATGGCTTCGGCGTCCAGGCGCTGGAACGCCTGGTAGAAGCGGGTGATCAGGTCACGGTTGGCGTCGCTCATGGGGCGGGGCCCTCCTGGCAGTCGAAAGCAGCACGATAATCTGCCGCGCCCGTGTATGCCAGTACCGCCGCCATCGGCAAGCCAGCAGCCCTCAAGGCCTGCGCTGTACCTGTGGGAGCCGGCTTGCCGGCGATAGGGCCAGTGAATGCTCAGAGCTTCTCGCTGGTCACCTGCACGTGCAGCGCCCGCCCGGCCCCAAGCCCGAACACGATGGCGCCGATACCCTGCACGGCGAAGATCCAGCCCACGGCCGCCCAGCCGCCGGTGATGTCGTGCACCAGGCCCACCGCGAACGGCCCCATGGACGCCAGCGTATAGCCCACCCCTTGGGCCATGCTCGACAGGTTGGCCGCCACGTGGGCGTCCTTCGAGCGCAGCACGATCAGCGTCAGCGCCAGGGCGAAGGTGCCGCCCTGCCCCAGCCCGAGCAGCACGGCCCAGCCCCAGAGCCCGTCGATGGGGGCATACAGGCAACCGAACAGGCCCGCCAGGGTCACCAGCATCACGATCACGATGGCCAGGCGCTGGTCCTTGCCCCGGGTCGCCAGCCAGGGTGCACCGAGCGAGCTGATCAACTGCACGATCACCGAGCCGGACAGCACCAGCCCAGCCTCGGTCGGGCTCAAGCCACGGCCGATCAGAATGGACGGCAACCAGCCGAACACGATGTACGCCAGCGAGGACTGCAAGCCCATGTACAGGGTGACCTGCCAGGCCAACGGGTCACGCCACAGCCCGCGCACCCGGTAGGCCACCTTGTGCAGGCCGTGGCCCTGGCGCGCCTGGGGCAACCAGACCAGCATCGCCAGCAGCGCCGGGATCATCCAGAAGCCCAGGCCCAAGGCCCAGCTGCCGTCGAAGTGCTGGCTCAGCGGCACCGTGGCCCCTGCCGCCATGGCGGCGCCCAAGCACAGGGCCATGGTGTAGACGCCGGTCAAGGTCCCGGCATGCTGCGGGAAATCACGCTTGACGATACCCGGCAGCAACACCCCGATGATGCCGATGCTGGCGCCCGCCAGCAGGCTGCCCACGAACACCCCGACCGCCCCCAGCGCACTGCGCACCAGGATGCCCAGCGCCAGAGTCAGCAGGATGCCGAGGATCACCCGCTCGCTGCCAAAGCGCCGCGCCAGGATCGGCGCCAGTGGCGCGAAAAGCCCCAGGCACAGTACAGGCAGCGTGGTCAGCAGGCCGGCTTGCGATGCATTCAGGCCCAGGCCTTCGGACACCTGGCCAAGCACCGGGGCCATGCTCGACAGCGCGGGGCGCAGGTTCAGCGCCACCAGCACCAGCCCCAGCAGCAGCAACCACGGCCGCTGCAGCACCACAGGCTGTTGCTGTACCTGCGCGTCGTCGGCTTCGGCATCGATCAGCAGTTCATCGAGCTCGCGCTCGCGGGTCATTGGTTCAGCCATGGGCTTCTCGTGGTCAGGATTCGATGAGGGTGCGGCTCAGGCGCTTGGCCTGCTGCGCATCGCGTTGTTCGATGGCGGCGAGGATCTGCCCGTGCAGGTCGAAGGTCGCCTGGCAGCGTGGCACGGTGGTCATGTTGTGCTGCAGCGCCGCCCCCACTACACCGGAGAAATACCGGTACAGCTCGCTCAAGGCCGGGTTGTGCGCGGCATCGATCAGGCGCTGGTGAAACACCAGGTCGCAGCTGACGTAGGCATTGATATCGCCATGAAAGTGCCCCGCGCTGGCCTGCAGCGCTTCGCGCAGGCCCTGCAGGTCTGCTTCGGTGCGCCGCAGCGCCGCCAGGCCGATGGCCTCGCTTTCGAGGATGTGCCGGGTCTCCCGTGCCTGCTCCGGCGTGCAGCGCGACATTGCCAGCACCGCCTGCAGCGGGTCCTGGCAGGTGCGCAGGTAACTGCCGTCGCCCTGGCGGATTTCCACCAGGCCGCTGAATGCCAATACCCGCATGGCTTCGCGCACGGTATTGCGGCTGATGCCCATTTCCACGGCCAGCACCGGCTCGGTGGGCAGGCGTTCACCCACTTGCCAGTCGCCCTGAAGAATGCGCTCGCGCATACGTTCCACGGCGAGCTCGACCAAGGAACGCCTTGGCAATTCGCTGCTCATGATACTCAACCAATCATCCGATGAATTTTCGGAGCTTACTGCAACCCCGAATACCAGGCAACAGAACTGGAAAGCATCGGGGCCGCAAAGCGGCCCCGACCTCGATCAACCCAAGGCGTCGATCAGTGCCTGGTTCATCTCTGGCGTACCAATGGTGATACGCAGGAACTGGGCGATGCGCTGCTGCTTGAAGTGACGCACGATCACCCCTTGCTCACGCAGGCGCGCCGCCAGTTGAGCGGCATCTTGCTGCGGGTGGCGGGCGAAGATGAAGTTGGCGGCCGATGGCAACACCTCGAACCCCTTGGCGACGAGCTGTTCGACCAGGGCCTCGCGGCTCTCGATCACCTTGCGGCAGGTGTCCGCGAAGTACGCCTGGTCTTCGAAGGCTGCAGCTGCGCCGACGATCGCCATGCGGTCCAGCGGGTAGGAGTTGAAGCTGTTCTTGATCCGCTCCAGCGCCTCGATCAGGTCCGGGTGGCCGACTGCCAAGCCGACGCGCAAACCGGCCAGCGAGCGCGATTTGGACAGGGTCTGGGTCACCAGCAGGTTGTCGTAACGCCCTACCAGGCTGATCGCCGTTTCGCCGCCAAAGTCGATGTAGGCCTCGTCCACCACCACCACCGAGCCCGGGTTGGCCTGCAGCATCTGCTCGATCGCCTGCAGCGGCAACAGGCAGCCGGTCGGCGCGTTGGGGTTGGGGAAGATGATGCCGGCGTTGGGCTTGCTGTAGTCCTGCACGCGGATCTGGAACTGCTCGTCCAGCGGCACCTGTTCGAACGGGATGCCGTACAGGCCGCAGTACACCGGGTAGAAGCTGTAGCTGACATCCGGGAACAGCAGCGGGCCGCCGTGCTGGAACAGGCCGTGGAAGATGTGCGCCAGCACCTCGTCCGAGCCGTTGCCGACAAATACCTGGGCGGGGGTTACAGCGTAGTACTCGGCCACCGCCTGCTTGAGCCGGTCGCTGTTCGGGTCCGGGTACAGGCGCAGGTTGTCGTTGAGCTCACCGCGCATGGCTTCCAGCGCCTTGGGCGACGGGCCATAGGGGTTCTCGTTGGTGTTCAGCTTGACCAGCCGCGCCAACTTCGGCTGCTCGCCCGGCACGTAAGGCACCAGGTCCTTGACGAAGGGGCTCCAGAATCGACTCATGTTCAGTTCCCCTTGCCTTGGGTCAGGATACGGAATTCGGCGCTGCGGGCGTGGGCCGTCAGCGATTCGCCACGGGCCAGCACCGAGGCGGTGTGGCCGAGCTCGGAGGCACCTGCTTCGGAGCAGAAGATGATCGACGACCGCTTCTGGAAGTCATACACGCCCAGCGGCGACGAGAACCGCGCGGTGCCGGAGGTCGGCAGCACGTGGTTGGGGCCTGCACAGTAGTCGCCCAGCGCCTCGCTGGTGTGGCGGCCCATGAAGATCGCGCCGGCGTGGCGGATCTGCGGCAGCCAGGCCTGCGGGTCGGCGACCGACAGCTCCAAGTGCTCGGGAGCGATGCGGTTGGCCACTTCCATGGCCTGCTGCATGTCACGCACCTGGATCAGCGCACCACGGCCGTTGATGGATTTCTCGATGATCTCGGCGCGCTCCATGGTTGGCAGCAGCTTGTCGATGCTGGCGGCAACGCGGTCGAGGAAGTCGGCATCGGGGCTGACCAGGATGGCCTGGGCGTCTTCATCGTGCTCGGCCTGGGAGAACAGGTCCATGGCGATCCAGTCCGGGTCGGTCTGGCCGTCGCACACCACGAGGATTTCCGAAGGGCCGGCGATCATGTCGATGCCGACCTGGCCGAACACGTGGCGCTTGGCGGTGGCCACGTAGATGTTGCCGGGGCCGACGATCTTGTCCACCTGCGGCACGCTCTCGGTGCCGTAGGCCAGCGCCGCGACCGCCTGGGCACCGCCCACGGTGAACACCCGGTCGACGCCGGCGATGCAGGCGGCAGCCAGCACCAGCTCGTTGACCTCGCCACGCGGGGTCGGCACCACCATCACCACCTCGGTGACACCCGCGACCTTGGCCGGAATGGCGTTCATCAGCACCGACGAAGGGTACGACGCCTTGCCGCCCGGCACGTACAGGCCCGCGCGGTCCAGCGGGGTGACCTTCTGCCCCAGCACGGTGCCGTCGGCCTCGGTGTACTGCCAGGAATCCTGCTTCTGCCGCTCGTGGTAGATGCGCACGCGGTTGGCGGCTTTTTCCAGGGCTTCACGCTGGGTCGGGGTGATGCGGGTCAGGGCCAGTTCCAGGCGCTCGCGGCCCAGGATCAGGTCGTCGATGGTCTTGGCATCGACGCCATCGAAACGCTGGGTGAATTCCACCAGCGCCGCATCGCCACGCTCGCGCACGGCCTTGATGATGTCGAGCACGCGCTGATTGACCGCGTCATCGGACACACTTTCCCAGCTCAGCAGATGATCCAGATGTCGGGCGAAATCCGGGTCAGCAGCGTTGAGACGGGCAATTGCAGTGGACACGGTCATGGCGAGGGCCTCGATTATTAGCGAATGCTCAGGCGCCCTAGGCTACCAGTCGATCCGCGCGGGCACCCGAGAAAAGTGGCTGTGACGCGGACAGACGGGCGCGGCTGCGAAAGCCGCGCACAGAAGGTAGTGAGTTAGCCGCGGTGTCGCGACTCGACCGCCTGGCGAAGGGTGTCGATCAGGCTCTGGATGCGGGCGTGCTGCATCTTCATCGATGCCTTGTTGACCACCAGGCGCGAGCTGATCGTGGCGATCAGGTCCTGGGGCTCAAGGCCGTTGGCACGCAGGGTATTGCCGGTGTCGACCACGTCGATGATCTTGTCGGCGAGGTTGATTAGCGGGGCCAGTTCCATCGAGCCGTACAGCTTGATGATGTCGACCTGGCGGCCCTGCTCGGCGTAGTAACGCTTGGCAACGTTGACGAACTTGGTGGCCACGCGCAGGCGCCCCTTGGGCTCCGGTGCACCGACCACGCCGGCGGTCATCAACTTGCAGCGGGCGATCTGCAGGTCCAGCGGCTCATACAGGCCCTGGCCGCCGTACTCCATCAGCACGTCCTTGCCTGCCACGCCCAGGTCGGCGGCACCATGCTCGACATAGGTCGGCACGTCGGTGGCACGCACGATCAGCAGGCGCACGTCGTCCTGCGTGGTGGGGATGATCAGCTTGCGGCTCTTGTCCGGATTCTCGGTCGGCACGATACCGGCCTCGGCCAGCAACGGCAGGGTATCGTCGAGGATGCGGCCTTTGGAAAGCGCGATGGTCAACATTGGAACGTCGGTCCTTAAGCGGCTACTGCCGGCCGGGCCTGGGCCCGACCGCATACAATTCGTGTGTGGAAGCGGGCCGCGGCACCGGAAAAACCGGTGCCACAGCCCGCTCCCAGGCAGATGACTAGCCCGGTACGCGACGGATCTTCGCGCCCAGCATCTGCAGTTTTTCTTCGATGCACTCGTAACCACGGTCGATGTGGTAGATGCGGTCGATCAGGGTATCGCCATCGGCGACCAGGGCCGACAGCACCAGGCTGGCCGAAGCCCGCAGGTCGGTGGCCATGACCGGGGCGCCCTTGAGGGACGGCACGCCGGTAACGATGGCGGTATTGCCTTCGACCTGGATCTGCGCGCCCATGCGGTGCATTTCGTACACGTGCATGAAGCGGTTTTCGAAGATCGTCTCGATGACAGCGCCAGTGCCTTCGGCAATGGCGTTGAGCGAGATGAACTGCGCCTGCATGTCGGTCGGGAAGGCCGGGTACGGGGCGGTGCGCAGGTTGACGGCCTTGGGCCGCTTGCCGTGCATGTCCAGCTCGATCCAGTCTTCACCGGTGGTGACGTCGGCACCGGCTTCCTTGAGCTTTTCCAGCACCGCTTCAAGGATGGTCGGGTCGGTGTCCTTGACCTTGACGCGGCCACCGGTCACGGCAGCGGCAACCAGGTAGGTACCGGTCTCGATACGGTCCGGCATGACGCGGTAGTTGGCCGAGTGCAGGCGCTCGACGCCATCGATGGTGATGGTGTCGGTGCCAGCGCCCTGGACCCTGGCGCCCATGGCGATCAGGAAGTTGGCCAGGTCGACCACTTCCGGCTCGCGCGCGGCGTTCTGCAGCACGCTGCGGCCCTTGGCCAGGGCAGCGGCCATCATGATGTTCTCGGTACCGGTGACGCTGACGGTATCGAAGAAGAACTGCGCGCCACGCAGGCCGCCTTCAGGCGCCTGGGCCTTGATGTAGCCGCCTTCCACTTCGATTTGCGCACCCATGGCCTCGAGGCCGCGGATGTGCAGGTCGACCGGACGCGAACCGATGGCACAGCCGCCTGGCAGGGCCACTTCGGCCTTGCCGAAGCGCGCGACCATGGGGCCGAGCACCAGGATCGAGGCGCGCATGGTCTTGACCAGCTCGTAGGGGGCGACCAGGGTCTTGATGGTGCGCGGGTCGATCTCCACCGCCAGCTTCTCGTCGATCACAGGCTCGATGCCCATGCGCCCGAATAGCTCGATCATGGTGGTGATGTCGTGCAGGTGTGGCAGGTTGCCCACGGTGACCGGGCCATCGGCCAGCAGGGTCGCCGCCAGAATCGGCAGGGCCGCGTTCTTCGCGCCCGAAATGCGGATCTCGCCGTCGAGGCGAGCGCCGCCAGTAATAATCAGTTTGTCCATTGGAGTCTCGCCGCCAAGTTGGCTCAGGTGCGCTCAGCCCAGGCTGCGCTGCTGAAAAATTTCATGGTTACCGCATGGATGCTGCCATTGGCGATCCAGGGATTCAGGTGAGCATAGATTGCCTGCTGGCGCTTGACCGGGCTCAGGCCAGCCAGTTCATCGCTGATCACGTTCAACTGGAAGTTGCAGCCTTCGCCTTCAACTTCGACCCGGGATCCCGGCAATTTTTCTTCAAGGAAGCTCTTAACTTCTACGGCCTGCATGCTCAACCTCAATCGGCGCCCGATGCGCACGGGTCGGCCATCATACAAAAAAGCCCCTCGCCTGCGAAGCCCACCGAGTGGGCGCACTGACCGAGGGGCCTCCATCAGTGACGAGCCATCAGCTCGCCAGTACTTCATCGAGGTCATAGACCCCGGCAATTTCCCGCATGTCGTCCGGCATGCCGCGCACTTCGCAGACCTTGCCTGCCGCCTGGGCGTCACGGATGAACGCCAGCAGCAGCGAAAGGCCAACGCTGGACGACTTCTCGACCGACGAGCAATCGAGCACCAGCTGCGTTTCGCGGGCCGCGGCGATCAACGCCCTGCCCTGCTTGCGCAAGGCCGGGCCGCTGCGGTAGTCCAGCACGCCGGCCAGGCGCAGCACGCCCGGCTCGGCCATGCTTACACCGGCCTCGCTCATTTCACTTCCTTCTCGGGAGAGTTGTCGGCAGCCTGCTTGGCCTTGGCCACTTCGCCGGCCCAGCCGTCGATGGTCTTGTCCAGGTCGTTGCCATTGCGCTGCATGGCGTCGGCGAACTGGTCGCGGAACAGCTTGCCGATGTTGATGCCGTTGACGATCACGTTACGCACCTTCCACTCGCCACCGAGGTTCTCCAGGGTGTACTGCACCGGGTAGACGGCACCGTTGTTGCCGGTGACCTTCATGCCGACGCTGGCGCGCTTGCCATCATCGGCCTTGGCCGGATCGACGACGATGCCCTGGTTGTTGTACTCGAGCAGGGCGTTGCCATAGAACTGCATCAGGCTGCGCTTGAAGTTTTCCTGGAAGCGCTGCATCTGCGCGGGCGTGGCCTTGCGCGAATACTTGACGGTCATGATGCTCTTGGAAATGCCGTCGGCATCGACCACCGGGCCGAGGATGCGGTTGAGCGCATCGTAGAATGCCTGCGGGTTGCTCTTGTACTGTTCCTTGTTGGCCTTCAGATCCCCGAGCAGCTCGTTGGTAGTGCTCTGCACCACGTCATGGGGCGATTGCGCTGCCAGGGTCAGCAGGGGGAAGGCCGCCAGCAGGACCAGCAGGCCACGTCGCAAGATCGAAATCATGGAAACTCCTTAATTAGCCGGTTGCGCTTCTTTCGGTTCCTTGCCAACGGTGTTGAGCAGGAACTTGCCAATCAGATCTTCCAGCACCAGGGCAGACTGGGTGTCATGGATGGTTGCACCGTCCTTGAGCACCTCTTCTTCGCCGCCCACGCTGATGCCGATGTACTTCTCGCCAAGCAAGCCGGCGGTCAGGATCGAGGCAGTGGAGTCGGTCGGCAAGTTGTCCACCGACTTGTCCAGCTGCAGCGTCACCCGACCGGTGTAGGAATCACGGTCCAGATCGATGGCGGTGACCTTGCCGATCGTCACGCCGGCCATGGTCACTTTAGCTCTGACCGTCAAACCGGCGATATTGTCGAAGTAAGCATAAACTTTGTAGGTATCGCTGCTCGGGCTGGCCGACAGCCCGCTGACACGCAGGGCCAGCAGCAGCAGCGCCAGGATCCCGGCCAGGAGGAACAGGCCGACACCGATTTCCAGGGTGCGGTTTTGCATCAGAAATCTCCAAACATCAAGGCGGTCAGAATAAAGTCCAGACCCAGTACTGCCAATGAGGCATAGACCACGGTCTTGGTGGTGGCACGGCTGATCCCCTCTGAGGTGGGCTCACAGTCATACCCCTGGAATACGGCGATCCAGGTCGTGACGAAGGCGAATACCAGGCTCTTGATCAAGCCGTTGAGCACATCGTCGGTGAAGGAAACGCTGTTCTGCATGTTGGCCCAGAACGAGCCTTCGTACACACCCAGCCAGTCCACCGCGACCCACGAGCCGCCCCAGATGCCGACCACGCTGAAGATCAGCGCCAGCAACGGCAGGGAAATGAAACCGGCCCACAGGCGTGGGGCGATGATGTACTTGAGCGGGTCGACGCCGATCATCTCGAGGCTCGACAGCTGCTCGGTCGATTTCATGTTGCCGATCTCGGCGGTCAAGGCGGAACCGGCACGCCCGGCGAACAGCAGCGCGGTCACCACCGGCCCCAGCTCGCGCAGCAGGGTCAGGGCGACCATCTGGCCGACCGCCTGCTCGGAACCGTACTTGGTCAGGATGCTGTAGCCCTGCAGGGCCAGCACCATGCCGATGAACACACCGGACACGGCGACGATTGCCAGCGACAGCACGCCCACCGAGTACAGCTGCTTGGTCAGCAGCTGGAAGCCGCCACCGATGCCGCCGCGGCCGACCAGCGCATGGAACAGGAACAGGCAGGAACGCCCGAGCACTGCCAGCACGTCGATGGCCGAGCGGCCGAGCAGGCGGATACGTTCGAGTAGGGATTTTCTACGCATCAACGCGCCCCCAGCAGATCGGCGCGGTAGTCAGGCGCAGGGAAGTGGAATGGCACCGGGCCGTCCGGGTCGCCTTTCATGAACTGGCGAATGCGCGGATTGTCCGAGCCCATCAGCTCGTCGGGGGTGCCTTGGCCCAGCACCTGGCCATCACCGACCACGTAGATGTAGTCGGCGATGCTGGCGGTTTCCGCCAGGTCGTGGGAGACCACGATGCTGGTGATGCCCAGGGCATCGTTGAGCAGACGGATCAGACGCACCAGCACGCCCATGGCGATCGGGTCCTGGCCGACGAACGGTTCGTCGTACATGAGGATCTGCGGGTCCAGGGCGATCGCCCTGGCCAGCGCCACGCGGCGCTTCATGCCACCGGACAGCTCATCGGGCATCAGGTCGATGGCGCCGCGCAGGCCCACGGCCTGCAGCTTCATCAGCACGATGTCGCGGATCATCTCGTCCGAAAGCTGGGTATGCACCCGCAGCGGGAAGGCGACGTTCTCGAACACATCGAGGTCGGTGAACAGCGCGCCACTCTGGAACAGCACGCCCATCTGCTTGCGCGCGTCGAACAAATCGCTGCGCGACAAGCTCGGCAGGTTCTGCCCGGCCACCCATACTTCGCCGCTGGACGGGCGCAGCTGTGCCCCCATCAAACGCAGCAATGTCGTCTTGCCGCAACCCGACGGCCCCATGATGCCGGTGACCTTGCCACGCGGGATGCGTATGTCGACATTGCTGAAAATGCTGCGCGAACCGCGCTTGAAGGTGACTCCCTTCAACTCGACCGCGTAGGCGCTATCCACACTCATCTAGACTCCTTGCTAGTGCAGCCTCGTCCTAATGGACGCCGGCCCCCTTCATGAAGGCACACGCGCCCCTGACGGGCCGAATAGCGGCGAACTATAGCACCGCTCACAGTGCGTCCCCAAGGCCATGGAACGTGTCGTTCAGGCCAATGACAGACTTTGGTGACATTTGTTACAGCAATCGAAAGGATGAGGCTTTCTTCCATTGCGGCTATAATCGCCGCCTTTTCATCAGACATCGTTTTCCACACATGAGCCAATCCAGCGAGCTGATCCAATCCGCCCAGCGTACCCTGCGCCTTGAACTCGAGGCCGTCGAGGGCCTGATGGCCCGCATCGACGCCAATTTCGTCAAGGCGTGCGAGCTGATCCTGGCAAGCAAAGGCCGCGTCGTGGTCGTGGGCATGGGCAAGTCCGGGCACATCGGCAACAAGATCGCCGCGACCCTGGCCAGCACCGGCACGCCGGCGTTCTTCGTGCACCCGGCCGAAGCCAGCCACGGCGACATGGGCATGATCACCCGCGACGACGTCATTCTCGCCCTGTCCAACTCGGGCAGCACCGCGGAGATCGTCACCCTGCTGCCGCTGATCAAGCGCCTCGGCATCCAGCTCATCAGCCTCACCGGCAACCCCGATTCGCCCCTGGCCCAGGCCGCCGAGGTCAACCTCGACGCCCGGGTCGCCCAGGAAGCCTGCCCGCTGAACCTGGCACCGACGTCTTCGACCACCGCCTCGCTGGTGCTGGGCGACGCGCTGGCCATCGCCCTGCTCGAGGCACGCGGCTTCACCGCCGAGGATTTCGCCTTCTCGCACCCCGGCGGCGCCCTGGGCCGGCGCCTGCTGCTCAAGGTCGAGAACGTGATGCACGCTGGCGACGAACTGCCAAAGGTGCAACGCGGCACGCTGCTCAAGGACGCGCTGCTGGAAATGTCCCGCAAGGGCCTGGGCATGACCGTGGTGCTGGAGAAGGACGGCAAGCTGGCCGGGATCTTCACCGACGGCGACCTGCGCCGCAGCCTGGACCGCAGCATCGATGTGCACACCACCCTGATTGACCAGGTAATGACCGTGCACGGCAAGACTGCCCGCGCCGACATGCTCGCGGCCGAAGCGCTGAAGATCATGGAAGACCACAAGATCAGCGCCCTGGTGGTGGTGGACAAGCACGACCACCCGACCGGCGCCTTGAACATGCACGACCTGCTGCGCGCCGGCGTGATGTAAGGAGAACCCTGCAAATGACCCAGGATCTGCTGCAACGCGGCAAAGCCATCAAACTCGCGGTTTTCGATGTCGACGGCGTGCTCACCGACGGGCGCCTGTACTTTCTCGAGGACGGCAGCGAGTTCAAGACCTTCAACACCCTCGACGGCCACGGCATCAAGATGCTCATGGCCTCGGGCGTGACCACCGCGATCATCAGCGGGCGCAAGACCCCGGTGGTCGAGCGCCGGGCGAAGAACCTCGGCATCCCACACCTGTTCCAGGGCCGCGAGGACAAAATGGTGGTGCTCGACGGCCTGCTCGCCGAACTGGGCCTAAGCTATGAACAGGTCGCCTATCTGGGCGACGACCTGCCCGACCTGCCGGTGATTCGCCGGGTGGGCCTGGGCATGGCGGTGGCCAACGCCGCGCCATTTGTTCGCCAGCACGCCCACGGCGTGACCCAGGCGCGCGGTGGCGAAGGCGCCGCCCGCGAGTTCTGCGAACTGATCATGCAGGCCCAGGGTACCCTGGACGCTGCCAACGCCCATTACCTTTAAGGCCGACCATGTTCAGCAAGAAAGCCCGCAACATTGTGCTGCTCGCGCTGATCGCCGCCCTGCTGGTGGCGATCGGCTACTGGAATGTCAGCCCGGAGAGCTTCCTCGACAAGCCGGTGGCAGAGGTCGACGAAAGCGCCATCGACTACTACGCGACCAACGCCCACAGCCTGCAATTTCTACCCGATGGCAAGCTGCAGTACGAAATGACCGCCGACAAGGTCGAACACCTCAAGGCCAGCGAGGTCACACTGGTGACCACACCGGACCTGCACATGTACCGGGGCACCGAATACCCCTGGCACGTGCAGAGCGTTCGCGCCGAAGTCAGCCCCGACGGCAGCGAAGTCGAACTGATCGACCAGGTGCGCGTGGCCCGCACCGATGAAAAACAGCGCGAAACCATCATTACCAGCTCGCGCATGACCGTATTCCCACAGAAGCAATATGCGCAGACCGAGCAAGCCGTTAGAATCGACGGCGCCGGTGGCACGACCACGGGCAAGGGAATGAAAGCGTATTTGAAAGAAGGCAGGATGGACCTGCTTTCTAACGTAAGAGGACAGTATGAGGCTCGTTAAAACCCTCCCCCTTTTGCTCAGCCTGAGCGCAGCACTGGGAAGCGCGAGCGCCTTCGCCCTGCCGACCGACCGTGACCAGCCGATCCGCATCCAGGCCGACAACGCTCACCTGGACGACAAGCAAGGCGTGGCCACCTACACCGGTGACGTGATCATCACCCAAGGCTCCATGATGATCAAAGGCAACACCGTGACCATGACCCGCGCCGCCAACGGCGACATCGACGTGGTCACCTCGGTGGGCAACCTGGCCTATTTCGAGCAGCAGCAGAGCACCGCCAAGCCCGACAAGATGAAAGGCTGGGCGATCACCATCCAGTACCAGGCGCAGAAAGACACGGTGATTCTCACCGACCGCGCCAAGGTCGAGAACGAAGGCAACACCACCGAAGGCGAGAAGATCGTCTACAACACCAAGTCCCAGGTGGCGACCGCCGGTCGTGGCGGCAACGTCACTGCACCACGTCAGCGCATCGACATGGTGATCCAGCCGAAGAAGAAGGCCGAGTAAATGGCAACCCTCAAAGCCCAGCACCTGGCCAAGAGCTACAAAGGGCGGCAAGTCGTACGCGACGTCAGCCTGTCGATCGACAGCGGGCAGATCGTCGGCCTGCTCGGCCCCAACGGCGCCGGCAAGACCACCTGCTTCTACATGATCGTCGGCCTGGTCCAGGCCGACCAGGGCCGGGTGCTGATCGACAGCCTCGATGTCAGCCACCAGCCCATGCACGGCCGCGCCCGCGCCGGCATCGGCTACCTGCCGCAGGAAGCCTCGATCTTCCGCAAGCTGTCGGTGGCCGACAACATCATGGCGATTCTCGAGACGCGCAAGGAACTCGACCGCGAGGGCCGGCGCAAGGAACTGGAAAGCCTGCTGCAGGAATTCCACATCAGCCACATCCGCGACAACCTCGGCATGAGCCTCTCCGGTGGCGAACGCCGCCGAGTCGAGATTGCCCGCGCACTGGCGACAGCGCCCAAGTTCATCCTGCTGGACGAACCCTTTGCCGGCGTCGACCCGATCTCCGTGGGCGACATCAAGCAGATCATCCACCACCTCAAGGCCAAGGGCATCGGTGTGCTGATCACCGACCACAACGTGCGTGAAACCCTGGATATCTGCGAAACCGCGTACATCGTCAACGATGGCCAGCTGATCGCCGAGGGCGATGCCGAAACCATCCTGGCCAACGACCTGGTCAAGGAAGTGTACCTGGGCCACGAGTTCCGCCTCTGAGCCAAGGTATGCCTGGAGCACTGCAATTGGTCCTTGACGGGGCTTAAGTTGTTACAGTGCTCTAGGCAAACGCTACAATTTAAGGCATAAAACTTGCTTGAATTTGGCGCTCCGGCGCCCTCGTGTAGTGGATGGCGCATGCGCGCCGGCGAACAAGGTATTTAGCCCCTGCCATGAAACCATCGCTCGTCCTAAAAATGGGCCAGCAACTGACGATGACCCCGCAGTTGCAACAGGCCATTCGCCTACTTCAGCTTTCCACCCTGGACCTGCAGCAGGAAATCCAGGAAGCGCTGGAGTCCAATCCGATGCTCGAACGTCAGGAAGACGGCGACGACTTCGACAACAGCGACCCGATGGCCGACAACGCCGAGAACAAGCCGGTTGCCGAAGCCCAGGACAACAGCTTCCAGGAAAGCACCAGCAGTGCCGAAACCCTGGAAGACGGTGAGTGGAACGAGCGAATCCCCAACGAGCTCCCGGTCGACACGGCCTGGGAAGACATCTACCAGACCAGCGCCAGCAGCCTGCCGAGCAACGATGACGACGAGTGGGACTTCACCACCCGCACATCGGCCGGCGAGAGCCTGCAAAGCCACCTGCTGTGGCAATTGAACCTGGCGCCGATGTCCGACACCGACCGGCTGATCGCCGTGACCCTGATCGACAGCATCAACGGCCAGGGCTACCTCGAAGACACCCTCGAAGAGATTTGCGCAGGCTTCGACCCGGAGCTGGATATCGAGCTCGACGAAGTCGAGGCGGTGCTGCACCGCATCCAGCAGTTCGAGCCCGCCGGGGTCGGCGCGCGCAACCTGGGTGAGTGCCTGCTGCTGCAGCTGCGCCAGCTGCCTGCCAGCACGCCGTGGATGAGCGAGGCCCAGCGCCTGGTCAGCGACTTCATCGACCTGCTCGGCAGCCGCGACTACAGCCAGCTGATGCGCCGCATGAAGCTCAAGGAAGACGAGCTGCGCCAGGTCATCGAACTGGTACAGAGCCTCAACCCGCGCCCGGGTTCGCAGATCGAATCGAGCGAGCCGGAATACGTGGTGCCGGACGTGATCGTGCGCAAGGACAGCGAACGCTGGCTGGTCGAGCTGAACCAGGAAGCGATCCCGCGCCTGCGGGTCAACCCCCAGTACGCAGGCTTCGTGCGCCGCGCCGACACCAGCGCCGACAACACCTTCATGCGCAACCAGCTGCAAGAGGCGCGCTGGTTCATCAAGAGCCTGCAGAGCCGCAATGAAACGCTGATGAAGGTGGCCACGCAGATCGTCGAGCATCAGCGCGGCTTCCTCGACCACGGCGACGAGGCGATGAAACCGCTGGTGCTGCACGATATCGCCGAAGCGGTCGGCATGCACGAGTCCACCATTTCGCGGGTGACCACGCAGAAGTACATGCACACCCCCCGCGGCATCTACGAACTGAAGTACTTTTTCTCCAGCCACGTCAGCACCGCCGAAGGTGGAGAATGCTCGTCCACGGCGATCCGCGCGATCATCAAGAAACTGGTTGCGGCGGAAAATCAGAAAAAGCCATTGAGTGACAGCAAGATCGCTGGTTTACTGGAGGCACAAGGCATCCAGGTAGCCCGTCGCACCGTCGCCAAGTACCGCGAGTCCCTCGGCATCGCACCGTCGAGCGAGCGCAAGCGACTGATGTAGCCCCTGGGTGTGCCACAGCGTTTGTGGGGCAGGTGCAATACCTGCCTCTTTATGCACGGGCAACAAAGGAGAAGCTGTATGCAAGTCAATATCAGTGGACAGCATGTAGAAGTCACCCAGCCGCTGCGCGATTACGTGCTTGAAAAGCTAGCCCGGGTGGAGAGTCACTTCGACAAGATCACCAACGTGCAGGTCATCATGAAGGTCGAGAAGCTGCTGCAGAAGGTCGAAGCGACCGTGCAGATTCCCGGCGGCGAAGTGGTTGCCAACGCGGAACACGAAGACATGTATGCAGCGATCGACGCCTTGGCCGACAAGCTCGACCGCCAACTGAAAAAACACAAGGAAAAACAGCAGAGCTTGCTGCAAGGTCAAGCCGCCCGCTGATCCCCCTCATCCATGATCCGACTTGAAACCATCCTGACCCCCGGCCGTTCCCTGGTGAACGTGCCGGGCGTCAGCAGCAAAAAACGCGCGCTGGAAACCATCGCCACTGCGGTCCACCGCGAAGTCCCCGAGCTTGATGAGCAAGATCTCTTCGAGAAGCTGATTGCTCGCGAAAAACTGGGCTCCACCGGTTTCGGCAATGGCATAGCCATTCCGCACTGCCGGCTCAAGGGCTGCGAAACCCCGGTCAGCGCCCTGCTCCACCTAGCTGCCCCCATCGATTTCGACGCCATCGACGGTGCGCCCGTGGACTTGCTGTTCGTCCTGCTGGTGCCAGAGGCCGCCACCGATGCCCATCTGGAACTGCTGCGCCAGATTGCCAGCATGCTCGATCGCAAGGATGTTCGCGAGCGCCTGCGTGCTGCACACAGCAGCGAGGCCCTGTACCAGGTTGTCCTGGACGCACAGAACGAGCACTGAACATGCGCCTGATCATCGTCAGCGGCCGGTCCGGCTCCGGCAAGAGTACCGCCCTCGATGTGCTGGAAGACAACGGCTATTACGTCATCGACAACCTGCCAGCCGGCCTGCTGCCGCAGCTGGCGGAGAACGCGCTGATCAACACCGAGCTGTTGCAGCCCAAAGTCGCTGTCTCGATCGATGCACGCAACCTGCCAAGCCACCTGTCACGCTTCCCCGAACTGCTTGCCGAAGCCCGCGGCCGCCACATCAAGTGTGATGTGCTGTTCCTCGATGCCGACGAAGAGACGCTGCTCAAGCGCTTCTCCGAAACCCGCCGTCGCCACCCGCTGACCAACGCCGACCGTTCGCTGGCCGAGGCTATCCGTGTGGAAAGCGAGTTGCTGGGGCCGATCGCCGACCTTGCCGACCTCAAGATCGACACCACCAGCCTCAACCTCTATCAGCTGCGCGACACGATCAAGCTGCGCCTGCTCAATCAACCCGAGCCTGGCACTGCATTTCTGGTCGAGTCGTTCGGCTTCAAGCGCGGCATGCCGGTCGATGCCGACCTGGTATTCGACGTGCGCTGCCTGCCCAACCCGTACTGGAAGCCCGAGCTGCGCGAGCATTCCGGGCTCGAACAGCCGGTCATGGATTACCTTGCCGCCCAGCCGGACGTGGAAGAAATGTTCAACGACATTTCCAGCTACCTGCTCAAATGGCTGCCGCGCTTTGCCGCCAGCAACCGCGCCTATGTCACCATCGCCATCGGCTGCACCGGCGGTCATCACCGCTCGGTCTACATCACCGAACGCCTAGGCCAGCTGTTGCAACAGTCCCTGAAAAACGTCCAGGTCCGCCACCGCGACCTCTAGCCCACAGGATCCGCCCCACGATGCCCGCCCGCGAAATCACCATCATCAACAAGCTGGGGCTGCACGCCCGAGCGGCCGCCAAGTTCGTTGGCGTGGCCGGGCGCTTCCCTTGCCAGGTGCGGGTGGGGCGCGCACCCGACAAGCTGGTGGACGGCAAGAGCATCATGGCCGTGATGATGCTCGCGGCAGGCAAAGGCACCCAGGTGCACCTGCACACCGAAGGTGAGCAGGACAGTGAAGCGCTGGATGCACTGGTGGCGTTGATCAACAACTACTTCGACGAAGGCGAGTAAGCCGCCTCGAACCGCGCCGGCATCAAGGCCGGCGCAGCCCACTCAAGACATCGCGGTATCCATCACCATCATCAGGCAAAAGCCGACGCACAGCCCCAGGCTGGCCAACCGGTGATGCCCATTGCTGCGAGACTCGGGAATGATCTCCTGGGTGACCACCAGCAGCATCGCCCCCGCCGCACAGGCCAGGCCCAGTGGCAGCAGCAATTCGGCGACATTCACCAGCCAGGCGCAAAGCACCGCCGCCAGCGGCTCCACCAGCCCTGAAGCAGCGCCGATCAGAAACGCCTTGAACCGCGGCATCCCCGCCCCCGCCAGCACCAGCGCAATCACCAGGCCCTCGGGCACATCCTGCAGGGCAATGCCCATCGCCAGGCTGTCGGCATCGGCCATGCCGCCCCCTGCGGAAACGCCGATGGCCATGCCTTCGGGAATGTTATGGGCAATGATGGCAATCACGAACATCCAGATCCGCGCCGCGATCACCGGTTGCTGCGCGGTGCCGACCAACGCCTCGGGCGATGCACCGGACACCTTCAGGTCGACCACGAACAGGCACAACGCCCCGAACAGCAAGCCGAAGCTGATCAGCCCACCCGCGCCCCACGGGCTGAAACCGATGGACTGGGCAGCCTCGAGCCCCGGGATGATCAGGGAAAACGCAGTGGCCGCCAGCATCACCCCGGCGCCGAAGCCCAGCAAGGTGTCAGCCAGGGCCACCGGCATGTTGCGAATCACCAACACCGGTACCGCACCCAGCGCCGTGCCCAGCGCACATACCGCGCCCCCTTCCAGGGCGCGCAGCATGCGTGGGTCCAGGTCCAGCCAGGCAATGCCCCGCGCCACCAGCAAGGCCGTGCCGACCAACAGCAGCAGCGTGCCTATGGCCAGGCGAAACAGGCGCACACTCCCGACAGACATCACCTCCGCGCGCATACCGGTTCGGCTCACTTCAATGCTTCAAGGTAACGACGTTCCACCTGCGCCCAATCGATGACGTTGTAGAAGGCACCGATGTATTCCGGACGACGGTTCTGGTACTTCAGGTAGTAGGCATGTTCCCAGACATCCAGGCCGAGAATCGGTGTGTTGCCGTGCATCAACGGGCTGTCCTGGTTGCCGCTGCTTTCCACCACCAGCGCCTTTTGCGGGGTGACACTCAGCCACGCCCAGCCACTGCCGAAGCGCGTCAGCGCAGCCTTGGTGAACGCCTCCTTGAAGGCCTCGAAGCCACCGAGTTCGGCGTCGATGGCCTTGGCCACCTGCCCTTGCGGCTGGCCGCCGCCCTGGGGCGACATGATGATCCAGAACAGCGAGTGGTTGGCATGGCCGCCACCATGGTTGGTGACCGCGCCGCGCAGGTTTTCCGGCAACTGCTTGACCGCCCCGACCAGCTTTTCAACCGGCCACTCGGCCCATTCGGTGCCTTCCACGGCCGCGTTCAGGCCGTTGACGTAGGTCTGGTGATGCTTGGTGTGGTGGATCTCCATGGTCTGGGTATCGATGTGCGGTTCCAGCGCGTTGTAGGCATAGGGCAACGCAGGCAAGGTATGGGGCATGTCAATGGATTCCGTAGACAGAGGGTCGGGGTGCCACATGCGCCTGGGCGGCCAGTTCACTGGCCCCCGGCGCGTGGCGATTGAGCAGGCGCTCGGTACGCGGGTACTGGCCGTACTCGGCGATGAAACTCAGCAACTCGGTGTAGGTGCGTCCGCTGTGGCGCAGCGCGGCATCCCGCAGCGCCTGCGCCAGGCGCGCGTCCTGGCTGGCCTGCAGCAGGCGCTGATGGGCAGCGCACAGGTAGTCCGCGCTTTCGTGGGGCTGGTTCAGGCGCAGGTGCAGGTCGGCCAGGTTGTGGTGGGCGATGACGAATGCCGCCACCGCTTCGTCGACGTCATGCCAGCGCTCGAACAGCACCTGGGCCAGGGCCAGGGCTTGCAGGTAGAGTTCCCGCGCATCCACCAGCTCGCCCTGTTCGAACAGGCGATTGGCGGCTTGTGTGGTGCGTTTCCAGTGCTGCATGGCGTGTCTCCTAGGCGCTGGCCGGTCAGATGCCGCCAGCGGTGAGTTTTTCCGGGTCGAGCAGCGCCTCGAGCTGGTCACGCGACAGGTCGGTGTGCTCAAGGGCCACGTCGATGATCGGCCGGCCCTGCTGGTAGGCGGTCTTGGCGATTTCGGCGGCCTTGAGGTAGCCAATGATCGGGTTCAGTGCCGTGACCAGGATCGGGTTGCGCGCCAGGGCTTCCTTGAGCTTGCCTTCGTTGACCTTGAAGCTGGCGATGGCCTTGTCGGCGAGCAGGCGGCTGGCGTTGGCCATCAGCTCGATGCTTTCCAGCAGGTTGCGGGCAATGACCGGCAGCATCACGTTGAGCTCGAAGTTGCCCGACTGGCCGGCAATGGCGATGGTCGCGTCGTTGCCGATCACCTGTGCGGCCACCATGGCGGTGGCCTCCGGGATCACCGGGTTGACCTTGCCCGGCATGATCGAGGAGCCCGGCTGCAGGCCTTGCAGCTCGATTTCACCCAGGCCCGCCAGCGGGCCGGAGTTCATCCAGCGCAAGTCGTTGGCGATTTTCATCAGCGCTACGGCAGTGGTCTTGAGCTGGCCGGACAACGCCACGGCGGTGTCCTGGGAGCCGATCAGGGCGAACAGGTTCTGCCCGGGCGTGAACTCGACCTGGGCCAGGGCGCTCAGCTGCTTGGCAAAGCCGGCAGCGAACTGCGGGTGGGCATTGATGCCGGTGCCCACGGCGGTGCCGCCCTGGGCCAGGGCCTGCAGGCTCGGCAGCGTGGCTTCAAGGTGCGCCTTGGCGCCGTTGACCTGTGCTGCCCAGCCATCGAGCACCTGGCTCATGCGCACCGGCATCGCATCCATCAGGTGGGTGCGGCCGGTCTTCACGTACTGATGCACCTGCGCCGATTTGCTTTCGATCACCTGCACCAGGTGGCGCAGCGCCGGCAGCAGTTGCTCATGCAGGGCCAGCGCGGCGCTGACGTGGATGGTGGTGGGGATGATGTCGTTGCTGCTCTGGCCGCAGTTGACGTGGTCGTTGGCGTTGACCGGCTCGCCGAGCACGCGGCTGGCCAAGGTGGCGATCACCTCGTTGGCGTTCATGTTGGAGCTGGTGCCGGAGCCGGTCTGGAACACATCCACCGGGAAGTGCTGGATGAAGTCTTCGGCCAGCAACTGCTCGACCGCCTTGACGATGGCCTGGCCCTGCCCCGGCGAAAGCTGCTCCAGCTCGACGTTGGCCTTGGCCGCAGCCGCCTTGGCCAGCAACAGCGCACGAATGAACTGGGCCGGCATTGGCTTGCCGCTGATCGGGAAGTTGTCGACCGCGCGCTGGGTCTGGGCACCGTACAGGGCCTGGGCCGGCACCTGCAGTTCGCCCATGCTGTCACGCTCGATACGGGTATCACTCATCATCAAATCCTTGCATCAGTTCATCGGGAGAAATCGACGGCAGCAACCGGCAATTGGCCAGTTGCAGGGCATAGGGTTGCCAGCGCTGGTTCTGTTCGCGGCGATCGAGGTTGCGCAGGTCGAGCAGCGGGCGCCAGGCCTGGTCCAGGCACAGGCAGCGCCAATGCCAGGGCAGCATGCGGTCGCAGGCGGTATCCAGGAGCAGGCGGAACGAGGTCAGCGCCACCGTCCATGACGAGGTTTCGGTGCAGCACACCAGGTAGCGGCCTTCGGCCAGGTAGTGCTCGATCAGGCGCGGCTCGTCGGGTTCGAGGGCGCAGCGGATGCGCCGGCTGAGCCAGCGCCAGTTTTCCAGGTAGGGCAGTTCGCGCAGGACGGGTTTCATGAACATCATCGCCAAGTTACTGGATAATGATATTCATTATTAAGTGATAAATAGAATCACTTCAAGAGGGGTGCGACGAAAGTAAAAAACCCGGCGCGAGGGCCGGGTTCTTTAAAACAGTCTATTTCTGTACCGGCCTCTTCGCGGGGCAAGCCGGCTCCCACGGGTATCCCGCTACAGCGCAGAACCTGTGGGAGCGGGCTTGCCCCGCGAAGAGGCCGGTACAGATGAAGCATCAGCTACCGGCGACGGTCATCCGCTCGATCAGCACCGACCCTGTGTGAATGTTGCTGCGTGTCTCAAGATCGCTGCCAATCGCGACGATCTGCTGGAACATGTCCTTCATGTTGCCGGCAATGGTCACTTCCTGAACAGCGTGCTGAATCTCGCCATTCTCGACCCAGAACCCCGCCGCACCGCGCGAATAGTCGCCGGTCACCATGTTCAGCCCATGCCCCATCAACTCGGTCACCAGCAGTCCGCGCCCCATGCGACGAATCAGCGCCGCCTGGTCTTCCACGCCATGGGTGACGTAGAGGTTATGCACGCCACCGGCATTCGCCGTGCTTGGCAGGCCCAGCTTGCGCCCCGAATAGGTGCCCAGCAGGTAGGACACCAGCTCGCCTTTGTCGACGAACGGCTTGGCATAGGTCGCCAGCCCATCGCCGTCGAAGGCGGCGCTGCCCAGCGCGCGAGGGATATGCGGGCGTTCGTCGAGGGTCAGCCAGCTGGGGAACAGGCGTTGCCCCATCGCACCATCGAGGAACGACGACTTGCGGTACAGGTTGCCGCCGGAGATGGCCGAGAGGAAGCTGCCGAACAAACCACCCGCCAGCTCGGCGGAGAACAGCACCGGCACCTCGCAGGTCGGCACCGGGCGGGCGCCGAGGCGGCTCGCGGCGCGCAGGGCTGCGCGCTGGCCGATGCTGCGCGGGTCGGCCAAAAGGTTGCCCTGGCGGTTCACGTCGTACCAGTAGTCGCGCTGCATCTGCCCGTCGCCCTCGGCGATCATCACGCAGCTCAGGCTGTGCCGAGTAGAGGCGTAACCGCCGATGAACCCGTGGCTGTTGCCGTAGACCCGGCAACCCTGGTGGGTGTTCAAGGTGGTGCCATCGGCATTGAGAATGCGCGGATCGGCGTCGAACGCCGCAGCCTCGCAGGCCAGCGCCATCTCGATGGCCTTCTCCGGCTCGATGTCCCAGTCATGGTAGAGGTCGAGGTCGGGAATCTCGCGGGCCATCAACGCCGCATCGGCAAGGCCTGCGCATTCGTCCTCGGAGGTGTGCTTGGCAATGGCGAGGGCGGCGGCCACGGTTTCGCGAATCGCCTCCGGGCCACTGGCCGAGGTACTGGCCGAGCCCTTGCGCTGGCCGACATAGAGGGTGATGCCAAAGCCCTGGTCGCGATTGAATTCGACCGTTTCGACTTCGCGCTGGCGCACCGTGGTGGACAGGCCCTGCTCCAGCGATACCGCCACCTCACAGGCGCTGGCACCCTGCCGGCGCGCCTCGGCGACGATCGCTTCGACCTGCTCCTGCAACGCTGGCAGGTCCTTGGGGCCTACGCTCTGGACTGCACTCATGGTTTTCTCCACTCAAATTCTGCGTTCGGCAAGGGTCATTCTACGACCGGGCCGGACAAGCGGCCCCCGACTGGTTATCATGGCGGCGATTTCTAGCGGACTGCCACCATGGTTGATTCATACGACGACGCCTTCGACGGCGAAAAAAGCAAAACCCAGATCAAGCGCGAGCTGCATGCGCTGGTCGAACTCGGCGAGCGCCTGACCACGGTCAAGGCCGATACCCTGGCGCGCCTGCCGCTGACCGACGAGCTGCGCAAGGCCCTGGCCGAGGCCAGCAAGCACACCGCCCACGGCGCACGCAAACGCCACATGTCGTTCGTCGGCAAGCTGATGCGCGACCAGGACCTGGACGCCATCCATGCGGTGCTCGAGCAGATCGACAGCTCCAGCCGCCAGTACAACGAGCGCTTCCACAGCCTGGAACGCTGGCGCGACCGCCTGATCGACGGCAATGACGAAGACCTCGAGCGCTTCGTCAACGAGTACCCCGACACCGACCGCCAGCAGCTGCGTTCGCTGATCCGCCATGCCCAGCACGAAAAAGCGCGGAACAAACCGCCCGCCGCTGCGCGCAAGGTGTTCAAGTACATCCGCGACCTCGACGAAATCCAGCGCGGCCTGCGCTGACGGCAAGCACCGGGGCTGCCATGCGCGCAGCCCCGGTGCTGCCATCACGCGCCGGTACCGCCGACGGTGATCGCATCCAGCTTCAAGGTCGGCTGGCCAACGCCCACGGGCACCGACTGTCCATCCTTGCCACACGTCCCCACGCCACTGTCTGGCGCCAGGTCGTTGCCGACCATCGATACCCGGCTCATGGCCTCAGGCCCGTTGCCGATCAGGGTCGCGCCCTTGACCGGGGCGGTGATCTTGCCGTCCTCGATCAGGTAGGCCTCGCTGGTTGAAAACACGAACTTGCCGCTGGTGATGTCCACCTGGCCGCCGCCGAGGTTGGCGCAGTAGATGCCCTTCTTCACCGAGGCGATGATCTCCTGCGGGTCGCTTTCGCCGGCGCGCATGTAGGTGTTGGTCATGCGCGGCATCGGCAGGTGCGCGTAGGATTCGCGGCGGCCGTTGCCGGTCACGGCCATGCCCATCAGGCGGGCATTGAGCTTGTCCTGCATGTAGCCCTTGAGAATGCCGTTCTCGATCAGCGTGGTGCATTCGGTGGGGGTACCTTCGTCGTCCACGCTCAGCGAACCACGGCGGCCTTCGAGGGTGCCATCGTCGACGATGGTGCACAGGCTCGATGCCACTTTCTCACCCAGGCGGCCACTGAACGCCGAGCTGCCCTTGCGGTTGAAGTCGCCTTCCAGGCCATGGCCCACGGCCTCGTGCAGCAGCACGCCCGACCAGCCCGAACCCAGCACCACTGGCAGGGTGCCCGCCGGCGCCGGGATCGCTTCCAGGTTCACCAGCGCCTGGCGCAGCGCTTCGCGGGCATAACCCATGACCTTCTCTTCGGTGAAGAAGCGGTAGTCGGTACGCCCGCCACCGCCCTGCCCACCGCGTTCGCGACGGCCGTTCTGCTCGACGATGACGCTGACATTGAAACGCACCAGCGGCCGCACATCGGCCGCCAGGCTGCCATCGGCGGCAGCAATCAGGATGCGCTCCCAGACCCCGGCCATGCTCACGCTGACCTGCTGGATGCGCGGGTCCAGCGCACGGGTGGCGGCGTCCACGCGCTTGAGCAGCTCGACCTTCTCGGCGCGGCTGAGCACATCCAGCGGGTTATCGGGCGCATACAGGGCCGTCACGTCCTGGCTGCGGAAGGCCTGCACCTTGCCGTTCTGACCCGCACGGGAAATCGAACGCGCAGCGCGTGCCGCCGAGGTCAGCGCCTCGAGGTTGATCGCGTTGCTGTAGGCGAAACCGGTCTTCTCACCCGACTGGGCACGCACGCCCACGCCCTGGTCGAGGTTGAAGCTGCCTTCCTTGACGATGCCGTCCTCCAGCGCCCAGGTTTCCGAAATCTGGCCCTGGAAATACAGGTCGGCGGCGTCGATGCCCGGGCCGGCCAACTCGCCCAGCACAGCCTGCAGGCTGTCCAGGGTCAGTCCGCCTGGGGCCAGGAGCTGCTCGCTGACGGTGGATAACATCTGGCTCATAGTCACTCCGAGGTGTGCGCAGGGCGCAAGGCGTCCTGCGAGAAAAAGCGCCGGTGCGAAACCACCGGCATGCGCGCCCGTATGGACGCTTGTTCGTCAGGGTCGCGCGCGGCGATCAATACCGCCTCGCCGCGCGCCTGTTCGGCAACGATCCGCCCCCAGGGGTCGATGATCGCCGCTTGCCCGTGGGTTTCCCGCGGGCCGGGATGGGTGCCGCCCTGGGCCGCCGCCAGCACATAGCACTGGGTCTCGATGGCGCGGGCGCGAATCAGCACTTCCCAGTGCGCTGCCCCTGTGACCGCAGTGAACGCGGCAGGTGCCGTGATCAGTTCCGCGCCGGCGCCGCGCAGGGCGCTGTACAGCTCGGGGAAGCGCAAGTCGTAGCAGACGCTGAGCCCCACGCGCCCGACTGGCGTATCGGCCACCACCACCTGGGCGCCGTGGGCGTAGTCGTCGGACTCACGGTAGCGGCCGCGGTTGTCGGCCACATCGACGTCGAACAGGTGCAGCTTGTCATAACGCGCCACCACCTCACCGTGTTCGTCGATCAGCAACGAGCAGGCATGGGCCTTGGCCTCGGGCCGACCTTCGGGCGGCAGCGGCAAGGTGCCGGCAACTATCCATAATCTGAGGTCGCGGGCGGTGCGTTTCAACCAGGGCAGTATCGGCCCCTCGCCCATGGCTTCGGCACGGCCGATGGCGGCGGCGTCCTTGCGGCCCATGGCCGCGAAGTTCTCGGGCAGCACCGCCAGCCGGGCGCCGCCGAAGGCCGCCTGTTCAAGCAGAGCACCCGCCCGCTGCAGGTTGGCCAGCACATCGTCCTGGCTGACCATCTGGATAACCGCTGCCTTCATGGGCACTCCCGGAACTACTTGTTGAAGGGTTTCACAAAGGTGATTCTAGGCTCTTTCCACGGCCCTTCGACGCGATAGTGCACGCTGGCAAAGCGCGATACCCGGTCGCCGATCAGCCGGTCGACCAGGAACAGCGCCCCGCCGACCGCCGGCGCGCCCACGATCAGCGCTGCCAGGGGCAGGTTGTTGGTCACAGGCAGGGTCACCTGCAGGTTGGCATCGACTCGGTCACGAACCATGTCCAGGGTGCCATCGAGCTCGAAATTGCTCGATGGCCCGGTCACGGTGATCGGCTCGCGGGTCACGTAGACCCCGTTGCTGGCCACCAGCAAGCCTCTGACCCGGTCGTAGGCCAGGCCCTTGTCGAACAGGTCGGAGAAGTCCAGGCGCAGCCGGCGGCCGATCGAGTTGAAGTTGAGCAGGCCGAACACGCGCAAGGCCTGGGCGCTGCCCTCCACTTCGACGAACTGGCCGCTGTTCAACGCCGCATCCATGCTGCCCGAGAAGCGCTTCAGGCCGACCCAGGCCGGCGAACCGGGCCAGCGGCCGTCCACGTCCAGGCGGAAATCGCGGCTGGTCACGGTAGGGGCGAAGCCCCAGCCCTTGAGCACATCGGCCAGGTTCTTGCCTTTCAGGCGGCCCTTGTACCAGCTGCTGGTGGCGCCGGGGGTGCCCTCCCAGCCGCCGCCGCCGTCGACCTGCAGCCCCTTGAAGTCCAGCTGCACATCCTGCGCGGCCACACCGCGCGCGGTCGGGCGCAGCTTCAGGGCTGCACTGCCGAACAGGTCGTTACCGCGGTACAGCTTGTCGATGTTCAGGTCCAGCGCCGGCACCTTGCGCGGGTCGAACGTGGCCAGCGGGTCAGGGCCTTCCTCGGCCTGCGCCTGTGCAGGGTCGGCGGCAGGCAGGCGCAAGGTCTGCAGGCGCACGGTCATCGGCGCGGCCTTACTATCCGGTAGCCGCGCATTGCCGATCACTTCCTTGCTGTCCAGGCGCAGATCCCAGGCCGGGCCACTGCGCGCCAGGCGCACCACTGCCTGGTTCAGGTCCATGCCAAAGGCTTTGAGCTGGCCGATGCTCAGGTCGACGCTCTGCAGGTTCTGCCGGGCATTGCCGCCCGGGTCGTCGCCCGCCAGGCGCGATGCCTGCTCCTGCCAGGGCGCCAGGTCCAGTTTGTCCAGCCGCCCGCGCACGCGCAGGCCTTGGCTGGCGGGCAGTTGCGCGGTGCCGGCGCCCAGCAGCAACTCGCCACGGCCCTGGCCGAGCTTGTCGGGCGGCGCGGCATAGGCAAACCGGGCAAGGTCATCGTAGGCCGCATCGAAGCGCCGCTCCTGGCCTTGCAGATTCATGGCGAAACGGGTGTTGCGGGTCTCTTGCGCGGCCTTGCCGAAGGGCGCCGGCAGGTCGATGGCCAGGCCCTTGAGCGAAGAGCTGACGCTCAGGCTGTTGTCACGGCTGCCCAGGTTGACCTGCAACTGGTAGGGCAGCTCGCCCGAGGCAGGCAGCGCCTGCTTGAACTGCAGCCACTCGGTCAAGGCCTTGAGCGCTACCTGGCCGTTGGCATTGATGCGAGTCTGCATCTGCCCGCCCTGGCCTTCGGCGGTGATCTGCGCGGTCACCGGCTTGCCGAACGCCTGCAGGGCAATGTTCTTGCCGCTGAGCCCCTTGTCGAAATCGAAGCTGAAATCGCCCTTCAGGCGGCTCAGCTCCAAGGTGGGTGGGGCCACCTTCAGGCGCGCGTCGGACGTGGCGAAGTCCACCTGCACTTTCGGCCGCTCGCCGTGGGCCAGGGGGATGTCGAGCTTGACCTTGCCCTTGAGCGGCCCTTCGCCTTCCCAGCCGGCAAAGATCTCGCCCGTGCCGATCGGCGCCTCTTTGAGAATCTTCAGGCCGTCGCCGAGGGTGCCGTCGAAGCGGCCGTCGAGGAACAGGTGGCTGTGCTCGTTGCCCTCGACGTGGGGGATATTGACGGTGACGTCACTGACCTTGGTATCGAGCAGCAGGCCCTTGCTGGCCTTGATGCGCACACCGCTGTCCTCGATCAGCACATCGCCATCGACATGCTGCACCTGGGGCCAGCCCGGCTGGAAGTCCAACGCCGCATCATGCACCTTGAAGAACAGGCTGATGCTGCGCGACTCAGGCGTCGCGCCATGGTTGAGCGAGCCCTGGTACTGGAAGTAGCCCTGGTCGACATTGCCTTTGACGATGGCGCTGCGCAGCCATTCGTCGAGTGCCGGGCTGAGCACCTCGGGCAGGTACTTGGCGGTGTAGCGGCCGTCGCCTTCGGTCAGGCCCACACGCAGGTCCATGTAGCTCTCGGTGCCTTCGGCGAACAGCAGGCGAATCAGGAAATCGCCGGCGATCTTGCCCTCTTCGCCCAACACCTTCAGGTACGGAGCGGTCAGGGTGAAACCGTCCTTGTCCAGGGCATAGGTCAGGCGCGCATTGGCTTTCTCGTAGTGCCAGGGTTTGGCGAAGATCGGGTACAGGTGCAGCATGAAGGCATCGGTATCGAGGCGCAGTTCGCCATGCCCGAGGTCGCCACTGATGCTGCCGCTGACATTGCCGGCGGCCGGCGCACCGTGATAGGCATCGAAGCCCACCTTCTCCAGGTTCGCGGCAAACTGCAGGCGCTGGTCGCCTTCGGCCTTGGGCCGCACCTCGAGTTGCACATTGCGCAGGGCACCTGTGACCTTCAAGGCATCGACCACGGTCATGAGTTTTTCCGGCAGCGGAGCCAGGGCATCGATCAGCGGGGTCAGGGGGGTCAGGTCGAGGCGGTCTGCCTGCACCTGCCAGCTTTCAGCCGCAGGTTCGGCGCCTGGCCGCTGGCGCAGCTGCAGGTGCGACTCCCAGCGGGTCTTGCCGATGTTGGTGGCCAGCGAATCGACGACCACATCGAAACCTTGCGCCTGGCGCTGGAACCACGCCGACAGCGCCAGGTTGTCCAGGGTCACGGCCTTGCGCCCGGTGTAGGCACCGCGCAGCTGGGGCGCGTTGAGGCGCACTACGGCCTGTTGCAGCTGGCCTTTGCTCCAGTCGACCCAGAACTCGCCACCGGCACGCAGCGCCTGGGCCTGCCACTGGCCAAGCAGGCGCGGCGGCAGCCAGCTCGCCCAGTCGCTCTGCGGCAGGCTCAGGTAAACCTGGGCCTCGCCGTCACGCCAATTGCTGGCCGTGGCCCGGCTGCGCAGGTTGACCGCCAGGGGCTGGCCGTCGGGCAAGGTCGCACGCAGGTCCAAGGCCTGGCGCGAGGCGCCGGCCTTGAGGCCGAGGCTTACATAGGTGAGGGTCAGCGGGTCGCGCTGCCAGGGTTGCAGCGTCACCTGGCTGTCGAACACATCGATGCGCCCCAGCTGGCGCAGGCGCTCGAGCAGCTCGGCCGGGTCCAGTGGCGCGTCGTCCTTCTTCGGCAAGCCTTCGAGGGCCCAGGCGCCCTGCTCGTCTTCGCGCAGGATCAGTTGCAAGCCACCGAGCTGGATATGCGCCAGGCGCACCTCGCGCGAAGTCAGGCTGGCCCACAGGTCGGGCACCACTTTGACCTCATCGAGGCGCAAGGCCGAGGCGCCGTCGCCCAGTTGCAGGTCACGCACGCTGAGCACCGGGGCCAGGCCACTCCAGCGGCCTTCCAAGGCGCCCACATGCACCGGCAGGCCCAAGGCCTGTTCGGCCTTGGCCTCGACGTCGGCACGGTATTCGGCCACCAGCGGCACCAGCTCGCGCCCGAGGCTGACATACAACGCCACCAGCACCGCCAGCAGGGCGCAGATACCCAGGCCCCAGCGGGTCAAGGCGACAAGAACGCGGGTCAGACGTCCCATGGCCATGGCCCTCCGATTCGTTTATCCATGATGGCTGCTGGTACCGCTTTTGCCAGCCCGGCCATCATGTGGCGTGCGTCAGAAAGCCTCAGAGCAGCACCACATCGTATTGTTCCTGCGAGTACATCGACTCGACCTGGAAGCGAATGGTTCGACCGATGAAGGTTTCAAGCTCGGCCACGTTGCCCGATTCTTCATCGAGCAGGCGGTCCACCACCTTCTGGTTGGCCAGCACCCGGTAGCCCTCAGCCTGGTAGGCGCGGGCTTCGCGGAGGATCTCGCGGAAGATTTCGTAACAGATGGTTTCCGGGGTCTTCAGCTTGCCGCGGCCCTGGCAGGCAACGCACGGCTCGCACAGCACCTGTTCGAGGCTTTCGCGGGTGCGCTTGCGGGTCATCTGCACCAGGCCCAGCTCGGTGATGCCGATGATGTTGGTCTTGGCATGGTCGCGTTCGAGCTGCTTTTCCAGGGTGCGCAGCACCTGGCGCTGATGCTCTTCGTCTTCCATGTCGATGAAGTCGATGATGATGATGCCGCCGATGTTGCGCAGTCGCAGTTGCCGGGCAATGGCGGTGGCCGCTTCGAGGTTGGTCTTGAAGATGGTCTCTTCAAGGTTGCGATGGCCAACGAAGGCGCCGGTGTTGACGTCGATGGTGGTCATCGCCTCGGCCGGGTCGACCACCAGGTAGCCACCCGACTTGAGCGGCACCTTGCGCTCCAGGGCGCGCTGGATTTCGTCCTCGACCCCATACAAGTCAAAAATTGGGCGCTCGCCGGGGTAATGTTCCAGACGATCGGCAATCTCCGGCATCAATTCGCCGACGAACTGCGTGGTTTTCTGGAAGGTTTCCCGCGAGTCGATGCGGATTTTCTCGATTTTCGGGTTGACCAGGTCGCGCAGGGTACGCAGGGCCAGGCCTAGGTCTTCGTAGATGACGGTAGGCGCGCCGCAGGTCTGGATTTGGCTGCCGATCTGCTCCCACAGGCGGCGCAGGTAGCGGATGTCCTGGAGGATCTCTTCGGCACGCGCGCCTTCGGCGGCGGTGCGCAGGATGAAACCACCGGCGTCCTTGATGTTCTCGTTGTTGATGCAGTCGCTGACCACCTGCTTGAGGCGCTCGCGTTCGGCTTCGTCTTCGATCTTCAGGGAAATACCGACATGGCTGCTGCGCGGCATGTACACCAGGTAGCGCGAGGGAATCGACAGCTGGGTGGTCAGGCGTGCGCCCTTGGTGCCGATTGGGTCCTTGGTGACCTGGACCACCAGGGCCTGGCCCTCATGCACCAAGGCAGTGATGGTCTCCACCGCCGAGCCTTCGCGCTGGGAAATTTCCGAGGCATGGATGAACGCCGCGCGCTCGAGGCCAATGTCGACGAACGCCGCCTGCATGCCCGGCAGCACGCGCACCACCTTGCCTTTGTAGATATTGCCGACGATGCCGCGGCGCAGGGTGCGCTCGACGTGCACTTCCTGCAGCACCCCGTTTTCCACCACCGCCACACGTGATTCCATCGGGGTGATGTTGATCAGGATCTCTTCACTCATGGCAGGCTCTCGTCAAAGGTCTTCGCTAATGATGGATCGCGCGTGCCAGGCTGGCCACCGCTGGTTTCTATTACCTCTGGCAAAGCGCCGGTACCTGCCAGCAGGCGATACCGAATTGGCCGAGCAGTTCGGCCGTTTCACTCAAGGGCAGGCCGACCACCGCCGAATAGCTGCCTTCAAGCCCGGTGACGAATACCGCCCCCAGGCCCTGGATGGCATAGCCGCCGGCCTTGTCCGCCGGCTCGCCACTGGCCCAGTAGCGTTCGGCTTCTGCCGGGCTGATGGGGCGAAAGCGCACGTTGCTGGCGACACACAGGCTCTGGCAGCGCTGGCCATCACTCACTGCGACGGCGGTCAGCACCTGATGCGCGCGGCCAGACAGCTCGGCCAGCATGGCCAAGGCATGTTCGCGGTTTTCCGGCTTGCCGAGAATACGACCATCGAGCACCACCGCCGTGTCTGCGCCAAGCGTTAGCGCCGGGCCCCCCAGGCTGGCAAGGCCGGCCTCGGCCTTGGCCACGGCCAGGCGCTCGACGTAGGCCTCGGCGCTTTCGCCGGGCAGCGGGGTTTCATCGATGGGGGCACTGACAGGGGTGAACGGCACGCCGATCTGGGTCAGCAGTTCACGCCGACGGGGGGAGCCGGAGGCCAGGTAAAGCGGGTTCATGCAGACATCTCCCTGTCAGTGGCGCCAGCGCCGTCAGTTGATATGCAAGCGCCGGCGCAGGTCGCGCAGGGCGAAACTGATCCAGGGCCAGAGCAAGGCGCTGATGACCGCCGACCAGACCAGCGCCAGGGTCGGCAGGCGGTTGCCGGTGAGCGCGCTGAGCCACAGCTGGATCAGCTGGGCGATGCCGAAGATCACCAGGATCACCAGGCTCTGCTGCCACATCGGGAACATGCGCAGGCGCTGCTGCAAGGACAGCACCAGGAAGGTGATCAGGGTCAGGATCAGGGCGTTCTGCCCCAACAGCGTGCCATACAGCACATCCTCGGCCAGGCCGAGCACGAACGCGGTGGTCATGCCCACCTTGTTCGGCACCATGAGGGTCCAGAACGACACCAGCAGCGCCAGCCACATGGGCCGGAACACTTCGAGGAACTGCGGCATGGGGGAAACGCTGAGCAGCAGGCCGATGGCGAACGTCAGCCAGATGACCCAACCGTGGTTACGGCGCGACTTGGCCATCATTGCCTCCGTGGGTGAGCAGGTGCCGCGGGCGCCGACGCCGGGCTGGCGGGCGCAGCGGCGGGAGCAGGTGCCCCGGCAGCGGGGGCCGGTGCACTGGCCGGCGCGGCCTGATCGCCATTGGCGGCTGGCTGGGCCGGGCTCGTCGCACCCTTGCGGTCAGCTTCTTCCTGGGCGATCGCCGCTTCGGTGGCGCGCTGCTCCGGCGTGCGCCGGTCGCTGAACACCAGCAGCATGTAGCGGCTGCGGTTGAGCGCGGCGGTGGGAATGGCGCGAACGATGGCGAAAGGCTGGCCGGAGTCGTGGATCACTTCGTTGACCGTGGCCACCGGGTAGCCGGCCGGGAAGCGCTGGCCCATGCCGGAGCTCACCAGCAGGTCGCCTTCCTTGATGTCGGCGGTGTCCGCCACATGGCGCAGTTCCAGGCGTTCCGGGTTGCCGGTACCGCTGGCGATGGCGCGCAGGCCGTTGCGGTTGACCTGCACCGGGATGCTATGGGTGGTGTCGGTGAGCAGCAGCACCCGCGAGGTGTACGGCATCAGCTCGACCACCTGGCCCATCAGGCCGCGGGCATCGAGCACCGGCTGGCCGAGGAACACGCCGTCGCGCTCGCCCTTGTTGATCAGGATGCGGTGGGTGAACGGGTTGGGGTCGACACCGATCAGCTCGGCCACTTCGACCTTTTCATTGACCAGCGCCGAAGAGTTGAGCAACTCGCGCAGGCGCACGTTCTGCTCGGTCAGGGCCGCCAGCTTCTGCAGGCGCCCCTGCAGCAGCAGGGCCTCGGTCTTGAGCTTTTCGTTCTCGGCGATCAGTTCGGTACGGCTGCCGAACTGGCCGGCCACACCTTGCCACGCACGTTGCGGCAGGTCGGTGATCCAGTACGACTCCATCAGCACCAGGCCCATCTGGCTGCGCACGGGCTTGAGCACGTCGAAGCGCGCGTCGACAACCATCAACGCGACCGACATGACTACCAGAACGAGCAGGCGAACGCCCAGCGAGGGGCCCTTGGAGAAAAGCGGTTTAATGGGCCGTTCCTCGTGGACGACTCAGGAGGTCATTGGACATGGGACAACGCACCAGCCTGGTTGCGGGTTGACGGAAACGACGCCCGGAAGGACGCCAGCCCAGCGCATACAGGTAGCACTGCGCGTGCTACCTGTAAACCGGGCACTGGAAAGCGGCGCAGATCACTCGCTCGAGAGCAGGTCCATCGCGTGCTTGTCCATCATTTCCAGGGCGCGGCCGCCGCCACGGGCGACGCAGGTCAGCGGGTCCTCGGCAACGATCACCGGCAGGCCGGTTTCCTGGGCCAGCAGCTTGTCCAGGTCACGCAGCAGCGCGCCACCACCGGTCAACACCAGGCCGCGCTCGGCGATGTCGGAGGCCAGCTCCGGCGGCGATTGCTCCAGGGCGCTCTTGACCGCCTGAACGATGGTCGCCAGCGACTCCTGCAGCGCTTCGAGCACTTCGTTGGAGTTCAGGGTGAAGGCGCGTGGTACGCCCTCGGCCAGGTTACGGCCGCGCACGTCGACTTCGCGCACTTCGCCGCCCGGGTAGGCGGTGCCGATTTCCTGCTTGATGCGCTCGGCGGTGGATTCGCCGATCAGGCTGCCGTAGTTGCGGCGCACGTAGGTGACGATGGCTTCGTCGAAACGGTCGCCGCCCACACGCACGGACTCGGCGTAGACCACGCCGTTGAGCGAGATCAGGGCGATTTCGGTGGTACCGCCGCCGATGTCGACGACCATCGAGCCACGCGCTTCCTCGACCGGCAGGCCGGCACCGATGGCAGCGGCCATCGGTTCTTCGATCAGGAACACTTCACGGGCACCGGCACCCAGGGCCGACTCGCGAATGGCGCGGCGCTCTACCTGGGTCGACTTGCACGGCACGCAGATCAGCACGCGAGGGCTGGGCTGCAGGAAGCTGTTTTCGTGAACCTTGTTGATGAAGTACTGCAACATTTTTTCACAAACGCTGAAGTCGGCGATGACGCCGTCCTTCATCGGACGAATGGCAGCAATGTTGCCAGGCGTGCGGCCCAGCATGCGCTTGGCTTCGGTACCGACGGCCACGACGCTTTTCTGGTTGCCGTGGGTACGGATGGCAACAACCGAGGGCTCATTCAGGACGATACCGCGCTCACGCACGTAAATAAGGGTGTTGGCAGTACCCAGGTCGATGGACAGATCGCTGGAAAACATGCCACGCAGTTTCTTGAACATGGGAAAGTGACCCTGGGGAAAGCGTGGGTAAAAAAGTGCGGCAAACTCTAACAATGGCAGGGATTTTGGGCAAGGAGCCAATATGTTAAATTGGTCGTTTTTCCGAGCATGCCAGCCGATGATCGCGGCCGTATGACCGCCAGAAAGCTGACATGTTCCTCATCGCGGACCCTTTTCCGTTCTTTGTTTCCCCTGGAGATTCCCATGGCGCTTGAACGCTGCGACGTGGAAAAGATCGCCCATCTGGCCCGCCTGGGCCTGAATGAAGGCGAACTGCCACGCATTACCGACGCCCTGAACAGCATTCTCGGCCTGGTCGACCAGATGCAAGCGGTCGACACCACCGGCATCGAGCCCCTGGCCCACCCGCTGGAGGCCAGCCAGCGCCTGCGCCCGGACCAGGTCACCGAAAGCAACCAGCGCGAGGCCTACCAGGCCATCGCACCCTCGACCGAAAGCGGTCTGTACCTGGTTCCGAAAGTCATCGAGTAAGGGATAGAGCCTGCCATGCATCAATTGACCCTGGCCGAGATCGCCCGCGGACTCGCCGACAAGTCGTTTTCCTCCGAAGAGCTGACCGGCGCGCTGCTGGCGCGCATCAAGCAGCTCGACCCGCAACTCAACAGCTTCATCAGCGTCACCGAGGAGCTGGCCCTGGGCCAGGCCCGTGCCGCCGACGCCCGTCGCGCCGCTGGCGAAGCCGGCGCGCTGCTGGGTGCCCCCATCGCCCACAAGGACCTGTTCTGCACCCAGGGCGTGCGCACCAGCTGCGGCTCGAAGATGCTCGACAACTTCAAGGCGCCGTATGATGCCACCGTGGTTGCCAAGCTGGCCGAAGCCGGCATGGTCACCCTGGGCAAGACCAACATGGACGAGTTCGCCATGGGTTCGGCCAACGAATCCAGCCACTACGGCGCGGTGAAGAACCCGTGGAACCTCGAGCACGTGCCTGGCGGCTCGTCCGGTGGCTCCGCCGCGGCCGTGGCCGCGCGCCTGCTGCCGGCCACCACCGGCACCGACACCGGCGGCTCGATCCGCCAGCCGGCTGCGCTGACCAACCTCACCGGCCTGAAACCGACGTACGGTCGCGTTTCGCGCTGGGGCATGATCGCCTACGCCTCGAGCCTCGACCAGGGCGGCCCGCTGGCCCGCACTGCCGAAGACTGCGCGCTGCTGCTGCAAGGCATGGCCGGCTTCGACACCAAGGACTCCACCAGCATCGACGAGCCGGTGCCGGACTACAGCGCCAACCTCAACGCCTCGCTGCAGGGCCTGCGCATCGGCCTGCCGAAGGAATACTTCGGCGCCGGCCTCGACCCGCGCATCGCCGAACGGGTGCAGGCCAGCGTCAAGGAGCTGGAAAAGCTCGGCGCGGTGGTCAAGGAAATCAGCCTGCCGAACATGCAGCACGCCATCCCGGCGTACTACGTGATCGCGCCGGCAGAAGCCTCCTCCAACCTGTCGCGTTTCGACGGCGTGCGCTTCGGCTACCGCTGCGAAGAGCCCAAGGACCTCACCGACCTGTACAAGCGCTCCCGTGGCGAAGGCTTCGGTGCCGAAGTGCAGCGGCGCATCATGGTCGGCACCTACGCCCTGTCGGCCGGCTACTACGATGCCTACTACGTCAAGGCGCAACAGATTCGCCGCCTGATCAAGAACGACTTCATGGCCGCCTTCGAGGGCGTCGACCTGATCCTCGGCCCGACCACGCCGAACCCGGCCTGGAAGCTTGGCGCCAAGAGCAGCGACCCGGTCGCCGCCTACCTTGAAGACGTCTACACCATCACCGCCAACCTGGCGGGCCTGCCGGGCCTGTCGATGCCAGCCGGCTTCGTCGATGGCCTGCCGGTCGGCGTGCAGCTGCTGGCCCCGTACTTCCAGGAAGGCCGCCTGCTCAACGTCGCGCACCGCTACCAGCAAGTCACCGACTGGCACACCCGCGCCCCCAACGGCTTCTGAGGAATTCACACATGCAATGGGAAGTTGTGATCGGGCTGGAAATTCACACCCAGCTGGCCACCCAGTCGAAGATCTTCTCCGGCAGCGCCACCACCTTCGGCTCCGAGCCGAACACCCAGGCCAGCCTGGTTGACCTGGGCATGCCCGGCGTACTGCCGGTGCTGAACCAGGAAGCCGTGCGCATGGCCTGCATGTTCGGCCTGGCGATCGACGCCGAGATCGGCAAGCGCAACGTGTTCGCGCGCAAGAACTACTTCTACCCGGACCTGCCCAAGGGCTACCAGATCAGCCAGATGGACCTGCCGATCGTCGGCAAGGGCCACCTGGACATCGCCCTGGAAGACGGCACCATCAAACGCATCGGCGTGACCCGCGCGCACCTTGAAGAAGACGCCGGCAAGAGCCTGCACGAAGACTTCAGCGGCTCCACCGGCATCGACCTGAACCGCGCCGGCACCCCGCTGCTGGAAATCGTCTCCGAGCCGGACATGCGCAGCGCCAAGGAAGCCGTGGCCTACGTCAAGGCGATCCACGCCCTGGTGCGCTACCTGGGCATCTGCGACGGCAACATGGCCGAAGGCTCGCTGCGTTGCGACTGCAACGTCTCGATCCGCCCGAAAGGCCAGGCCGAGTTCGGCACCCGCTGCGAGATCAAGAACGTCAACTCGTTCCGCTTCATCGAGCGCGCCATCAACAGCGAGATCCAGCGCCAGATCGAGCTGATCGAGGACGGCGGCAAGGTGGTCCAGGAAACCCGCCTGTACGACCCGAACAAGGACGAGACACGCTCCATGCGCAGCAAGGAGGAAGCCAACGACTACCGTTACTTCCCCGACCCGGACCTGCTGCCGGTGGTCATCGAGGACAGCTTCCTCGAAACCATCCGCGCCGGCCTGCCGGAGCTGCCGCCGCAAAAAGTCGAGCGCTTCCAGAGCCAGTACGGCCTGTCGGCCTACGACGCCAACGTGCTGGCCTCCAGCCGCGAGCAGGCGGACTACTTCGAAGAAGTGGTGAAGATCGGTGGCGATGCCAAGCTTGCGGCCAACTGGGTGATGGTCGAGCTGGGCAGCCTGCTCAACAAGCTGGGCATCGAGATCGACCAGGCGCCGGTAACCGCCGCGCAGCTGGGTGGCATGTTGCAGCGCATTCGCGACAACACCATCAGCGGCAAGATCGCCAAGACCGTGTTCGAGGCCATGGCCGCCGGTGAAGGCGATGCCGACAGCATCATCGAAAGCCGTGGCCTCAAGCAGGTCACCGACACCGGTGCGATCGACAAGATGCTCGACGAGATGCTCGCCGCCAATGCCGAGCAGGTCGAACAGTACCGCGCCGCCGACGAGGCCAAGCGGGGCAAGATGTTCGGCTTCTTCGTCGGCCAGGCGATGAAGGCGTCCAAAGGCAAGGCCAACCCGGGGCAGGTGAACCAATTGCTCAAGGCCAAGCTCGAAGGGTGAGCTGAAAAACGCGGCGAGGGCTTTGCCCTCGATCGCGGATGAATCTGCTCCTACAAACACACACCTGTAGGAGCGGATTCATCCGCGATGGGCCGCACAGCGGCCCCAACAGCAGCACCGGAGCATCACCTTGCTAAAACGATCCCTCGGCACCCTGGCCCTGTTCTCCTTCCTGGCCGGCTGCGCCAGCCACGACATCGACCCCCGCGGTTACAACGAAACCGGTACCGCCTCCTATTACGGCTCGCGCCACCACGGCAAACGCACCGCCAGCGGCGAAGCCTTCAACCAGCACGGCCTGACCGCCGCCCACCGCAGCCTGCCCTTTGGCAGCCGCGTGCTGGTCACCAACCTTGCCAACCAACGCAGCGTGGTCGTGCGCATCAACGACCGCGGCCCGCACACGCGTGGCCGGCTGATCGACCTGTCACGCGCAGCCGCAGAAAAAATCGGCATGCTCCGTAGCGGAACGGCGCGCGTCCGGGTACAAGGTCTGAGCGACTGACACCACTGGAGCCCCGACCATTTTCGACCTGGCCACCCTCCCCACCTTCAGCCTCCTGCAACTGGGCCTGGCCCTGCTGTTGCTGGTGGCCGGCGCCGAACTGATGGTGCGCGCCGCCCTGCGCCTGGCCCTGCGCCTGCATGTGCGGCCGCTGATCATCGGCCTGAGCCTGGTGGCGTTCGGCAGTACCGCGCCGCAACTGACCGTGAGCCTGCAGGCGGCCTACCAGGGCGCGCCCGACGTGGCCGTGGGCAGCGTGATCGGCAGCAACATCTTCAACGTGCTGGTGATCCTCGGCCTGGCGGCGCTGATCATCCCGCTGCGGGTCTCACGCCAACTGGTGCGCCTGGACATCCCGCTGATGATTGTCGCCAGCGCGCTGGTCTACGCCCTGGCCGCCAACGGCCACCTGGGCCGGCTCGAGGGCTTGCTGTTGTTGCTGGGCCTGCTGGGCTACCTGGGCATGCTCTGGCACCAGTCGCGCCACTACGCCCGCACCTACCCCGCCCCGCGCCCGCTCAGCAGCAGCCCGGCACGCTTCTGGTCCGGCACGCTGCTGCAGGTGCTGTGCGGCCTCGGCCTGCTGAGCCTGGCCGGCCACCTGCTGCTCGAAGCCGCGGTGGAAGTGGCGACCGACCTGGGCCTGTCCGAGCGCATCATCGGCCTGACCGTGGTCGCGGTCTGTACCTCGATGCCCGAACTCGCCGCGGCGCTGATCGCCGCCCTGCGCGGCGAGCGGGAAATCGCCGTGGGCACGGTGATCGGCAGCAACCTGTTCAACCTGCTGGGGGTGCTGGGCCTGACCGCGCTGATCACTCCCGAGACGCTGACCATTTCCCCCAATGCCCTGGGCTTCGACCTGCCGGTGATGCTCGGCGTCGCCGCCCTGAGCCTGCCGGTGTTCTACTCCGGCTACCGCATCACCCGCGCCGAAGGGCTGGTGTTCCTGTGCCTGTACCTGGCCTACGGCCTGCACGTGGCGGCCTTTACCATGGGCATGCCGCTGGCCGGCCGCCTGGAGCGGTTGATGCTGTTCTATGTCCTGCCAGTGCTCGGCGTGGTGTTGCTGTTCACCACGGTGCGCGCCTGGCGCCGCCAACACTAAGGAAAACAACATGGCTGAAAACAACACTGGCGAACAGATTCGCCGCCAGGTCATGGGCGACGCATTCGTCGACCGCGCCCTGGGCAACGCCACCGAGTTCACCCAACCGCTGCAGGACTTCGTCAACCAGCACGCCTGGGGCAGTGTCTGGGCGCGTGAGGGCCTGCCGCTGAAAACCCGCAGCCTGATCACCCTGGCCACGCTGACGGCACTCAAGTGCCCGCAGGAGCTCAAGGGCCATGTGCGCGGGGCGTTGAACAATGGCTGTACGGTGGAGGAGATTCGCGAGGCGCTGCTGCATTGCGCCGTGTATGCGGGGGTGCCGGCGGCGATCGATGCGTTCAGGGCCGCGCAGGAAGTGATCGACAGTTACCAGGCTTGAACGATCGGTGGCCAGTACTGGCCTTATCGCCGGCAAGCCGGCTCCCACGTTGACCGCAGCGCTGCTGATCTCTGTGGGAGCCGGCTTGCCGGCGATGAGGCCGGAAAAGACTCAGCCCTTGGCCTGCCGAGCTTTCTTCAGGCGGAAGGCGACGTAAAGCACGGCAATCCACCCCGGAATCAGCATCACCGAGATGCGAATCGGCGGGGTCAGGTACATCACCACCAGAATCAGCACGATGAACGCCAGGCACAGGTAGTTGGTGAACGGGTGCCCCCAGCTCTGGTAGAACGGCTTGATACCCGCCGCCAGCTTGGCCTTGCGGAACTTCAGGTGGGTGATGCTGATGCTCGCCCAGTTGATCACCAGCGCCGACACCGCCAGCGCCATCAACAGGCCGAACGCCTCACCCGGCATCAGGTAGTTGATCAGCACGCACATGCCCGTGGCGAACGCCGACACGCCCAACGCCGTCAGCGGCACACCGCTGCGGCTGACCTTGAGCAGCTGGCGCGGCGCATCGCCCTGGCTGGCCAGGCCGAACAGCATGCGGCTGTTGGCGTACACGCAGCTGTTGTACACCGACAGCGCGGCGGTCAGCACCACGACGTTGAGGATGGTCGCCACCAGGTCGCTGTCCAGCTCGTGGAAGATCATCACGAACGGGCTGCCACCCTGCACCACCTTCTGCCAGGGGTACAGCGACAGCAGCACCGCCAGGGCACCGATGTAGAAGATCAGGATGCGGTACACCACCTGGTTGGTGGCCTTGGGGATGCTGTGGCGCGGGTTGTCCGCCTCGGCAGCGGTGATGCCCACCAGCTCCAGGCCGCCGAAGGAGAACATGATCACCGCCAGGGCCATCACCAGGCCGGTGACGCCATTGGGGAAGAACCCGCCGTACTGCCACAGGTTGGCCACGCTGGCATCCGGGCCGCCATGGCCACTGCCCAGCAGCCAGGCACCGAAGCCGATCATGCTGACGATGGCCACCACCTTGACCAGGGCGAACCAGAACTCCATCTCGCCGTAGACCTTCACCTGGGTCAGGTTGATGAGGTTGATCACCACGAAGAAGATCGCCGCCGTGGCCCAGGTGGGGAATTCCGGCCACCAGTACTGCACGTAGATGCCCACGGCCGTGAGCTCGGCCATGCCGACCAGCACGTACACCACCCAGTAGTTCCAGCCCGAGACGAAGCCTGCGAACTCGCTCCAGTACTGGTGGGCGAAGTGGCTGAAGCTGCCGGCGACCGGCTCCTCGACCACCATCTCGCCAAGCTGGCGCATGATCAGGAAGGCCATCAGGCCAGCCACGGCATAGCCCAGCAAAACGGAGGGGCCGGCCAGCTGGATGGTCTGGGCGATGCCCAGGAACAACCCGGTGCCGATGGCCCCGCCCAGCGCGATCAGCTGGATATGGCGATTCTTCAGCCCGCGCTGCAAGCGCTCGGGCGTGCTCTGGTCTTGCATGAAGTGTCCTTTAGCTCAGTGAGGCGATGTTGTTGTGTTGTTGCAGTGAAGGATCTAGATCCATCCGCCCCACTGCAAGATGAAAATGCCAATATTGGTGGTGATCGCCGCCATTAGCGTAGTTATCACGATGATCGACGCCGCCAGCTCGTGGTTGCCATTGGCGGCGCGCGCCATCACGTAGCTGGCCGCCGCGGTCGGGCTGCCGATGTAGAGGAACAGGATGCCCAGCTCGGCCCCGCGAAAACCGCAGAGCCAGGCGCCGAGGGTGCCAACCAGCGGCAGCCAGACCATCTTCACCAGGCTGGCATCGATGGCCAGCTTGCCACTGTCGCGCAGCGCCGCCAGCGACAGCGTGCCACCAATGCAGATCAGCGCCAGCGGCAAGGTCATCTGCGCCAGGTAGTCGCCCGAGGTGAGCAGCCAATTGGGCAGCGGCACCTGGCCGTAGGCCATGGGCGTGGCCACCAGCACGCTGATGATCAATGGGTTGCTGAGGATGCTCTTGCAGATGCTCCACGGGTCGGACTTCAGATCCGGGCTGTACACCGCCAGCACCACCGCCGACAGCGAGTTGTACATGAGGATCACCAGGCCGGCGAGCACCGCGCCCAGGGAGATACCGTAGTCGCCGTACAGGCTGGCGGCCAGGGCCAGGCCGATCACGCCGTTGTTGCCGCGAAACGCACCTTGGGTATAGATGCCCCGGTCTGCCTCGGGGCAACGCCAGATGGCCAGGCCCCAGGCGGCTGTGAAACCGAGCAGGGTCACGGCGATGAAATAGAAGATCACGCCGGGTTTGACCGCGCTGGCCAGGTCGGCGTGGTAGATGCCGAGGAACAGCAGCGCCGGCATGCACACGTTGAACACCAGCTTGGAGGCGACTCGGTTGAAGTTGTCGTCGATCAGGTTGATGCGTTTGAGCAGTACGCCCATGAACAGCATGGCGAAGACGGGCGCCGTGATGTTCAGCGTCTGGATGAGAAGGGCGAGCATGCGCAAGCGATCCTGGGAGGGTTGCCGTCAGGGGGGCTAATGATACGTCAACGCGTCAGGAGTTGCGGGATCGGCTGCAATTTAAAGCGATTTCGGTCTGTACCGGCCCCATCGCCGGCAAGCCGGCTCCCACACAGATCATCGCTGTCCTTGTGGGAGCCGGCTTGCCGGCGATGAAGGCGACGCCGATTTCAGCGCCGAACCGGGCGCTTCTGCAGCTTGCGCTGCAAGGTCCGGCGGTGCATGCCCAGCGCCCGCGCGGTGGCAGAGATATTGCCCTCGTGCTCGTTCAGCACCCGCTGGATGTGTTCCCACTGCAGGCGGTCCACCGACATCGGGTTTTCCGGCACCAGGGTATCCAGGTCGGTGTGCTCGGAGAGCAACGCCGCCAGCACATCGTCAGCGTCCGCCGGCTTGCACAGGTAGTTGCAGGCGCCACGCTTGACCGCCTCGACTGCGGTGGCAATGCTCGAGTAACCGGTCAGGATCACCACGCGCATTTCCGGGTCCAGCTCCAGCAGCTTGGGCAGCAGCACCAGGCCCGAGTCACCTTCCATCTTCAAGTCCAGCGTGGCGTAGTCCGGCAGGTCCTGCTGGGCCAGGATCAGTCCCTCCTCGGCGGAGCTCGCCGTGCTCACGCGGAAACCGCGGCGGCTCATGGCCCGGGCCATCACTCGGGTGAAAGTGGCATCGTCATCCACCAGCAGCAGGTGCGGCAGCTCTTCGCCTTCGACCTGGTTTTCTTCGCTCATCATTCATCTCCTCGCTTGCCATGGGGCAGGCGCAATTCGGTCAGGGTGCCACCCTGTTCATGACTATAGAGTTTCACCGAACCGCCCGCACGGGTCACGCTGGCCTTGCTCAAGAACAGGCCCAGGCCGAAGCCTTTGCCCTTGGTGGTAATGAAGGGTTTGCCGATTGCTTCGGCGATGGCCGGCGGCACGCCGGGGCCATGGTCACGGATGCTGATGACGATGTCGTGGGCGTCCCAGTCCAGGCGCACTTCCAGGTCATCGGGGCAGGCATCGGCGGCATTGTTCAGCAGGTTGAGCAGCGCCTGGGTCAGGTCGGGCGGTGGCGTCAGGCGCGGCACCTCGCCGTCGCGCAGGCGCTGGAAGCGGTAGCTGGCCTCCGGGCGCATCAGGTGCCAGCGGTTGAGCGCCTCATCGAGCCAGGCGGTGACGTCCTGCTCGACGATCGCCAGGCGGCGGTTGGCCTCGGCGGCGCGCACCAACTGCTGCAGGGTTTCCTTGCACAGCTTGACCTGGTCCTGAAGGATCTGCAGGTCTTCCTGCAGCAGCGGGTCGGGGTGGTCCTGGCGCATTTCGTTGAGCAGCACGCTCATTGTCGCCAGCGGCGTACCCAGCTCGTGGGCAGCACCTGCGGCCTGGGTGGCCACGGCCAGCAGCTGTTCGTCGCGCAGGCTTTCTTCGCGGCGCTCCGAACGCAGTTGCTCCTGGCGGCGCAGCTCCTCGGCCATGCGCGCGGCGAAGAAGGTGATCACTGCGGCGGCCAGGGCAATGCTCAGCCACATGCCGTAGACCTGCATCTTGTCGCGCGCCATCGGCAGCCCTTCGAGCGGGTAGAACTGCACCAGCAACAGGCTGTAGAGGGTCAGGGCGATGCCGGAAAGAATCAGCGAATACAGCCAGGGCAAGGTCACCGCGGCAATCGCCAGCGGCACCAGGTAGTAGGACACGAACGGGTTGGTCGAGCCGCCGGAGTAATAAAGCAGGGCACTGTGGATCAGCAGGTCGCAGGCCAGTTGCAGGGCATATTCGAGTTCGGTGACCGGCAACGACAGGCGCAGGCGCAACGCCGTGAAGGCGCACAGCAAGGACGACAGCGCCAAGGTGGCGGCCAGCGACAGCCACGGCAGCGGCAGCAGTTCGGTCCAGTAGGCAACGCCCACGGAGCCGGCCTGGGCGGCCAGGACCAGCACGCGGATGACGGTCAGGCGCCAGAGGTTCTGGCGAGTTGCAGACAGCGGTTGTACGGCGGCGAGCATGAGCTCTCCTGATGAGTGCTCCAGAAAAATCGGCTGGAGTATACCGAAGCCAGGCCCCTCACTGCAGCGATGCGGCAAACCGCCACACTTTGACACAGGTTCATGATGGCACTTTTGAACCCACTACACTGGTTTCGGTCTGATGGGCCATGCGTGGAATGGATGGCCAGACCCCACGCCTTTTATTGCCAAGGAGTATCCCATGCAAATCCCACGTCGCAGCGCGGCCCTGATCCTGTCTTGCGGCATGCTCGCCAGCCTGCCTGCGCTGGCAGCCGATGAGCCGCGCTACAACCAGGTATCGCTGCGCGCCGAAGTCAGCAAGGAAGTGCCGCGCGACCTGATGGTCGTGACGCTGTACAGCGAAGCGCAGAACAACGACCCCGGCAAGCTCGCCAAGCAGATCACCGAGACCATGAACAAGGCCGTGCAGCAGGCACGCCAGGTCAAGGACGTGAAGATCAGCCAGGGCAGCCGCAACAGCTACCCGATCTACGACAGCAAGGGCCAGAAGATCACCGGCTGGCGCGAGCGCGCCGAGCTGCGCCTGGAAGGTGCCGACTTCCCGGCCCTGTCCCAGCTTACTGCCGAGCTGCTCAACGACCTGAAAATGGGCGGCATGGACTTCTCCATCGCCCCCACTACCCGCAAGGCCAGCGAAGACGCCCTGCTCAAGGATGCGGTGGATGCCTTCAAGGCCCGCGCCCAGCTGGCCACCGAGGCCTTGGGCGGCAAGGGCTACAAGGTTGTCAGCCTGAACCTCAACAGCAGTGGCTACCCACGGCCGTACCTGCGCAGCGCGCCGATGGCCATGAAAGCCATGGCCGCCGATGAAGCGGCGCCAGCGCCGGACATCGAAGCGGGTACCAGTGAAGTCAGCATGAATGCCGATGGTTTGATCGAAGTGCAGATGCCTTGACCTGAGCGGGCCGCCTGGCGGCCCGATCGCCGGCAAGCCGGCTCCCACAGGAGCAGTACATCGCTCACCGTGGGCGCTGGCTTGCCAGCACTGACTACAAAGCTTTTGGAATTTTCCTACGCACTGCAACGGTGCATCCCACGCAAAACCCCGCCTCGAAATATCCCGCAAAAAGCCATCATTTTGCCCACGCAAACGTTCAACTTCGTCGAAAGTTATACCGATGCGACATCCATGTACGCTCGTACTACTTTTCTGACGCCAACTATCCTTCTGAGTGTTGCATTGGGAATAGCCCCTGCATAAGTATCGCCAGGTCGGCTCACGAGGCCACCTCAAACCAAAAATGACAACAATGAGGCCACCATGCTCAAACACGCAGTCATTCCGTTCCTGCTCGGCGCAGGCCTGTTCGCTGGCGCCCCCCTGGCCCACGCCGCGTCCAACCTGGTGTTCTGCTCCGAAGGCAGCCCGGCGGGCTTCGACCCGGGGCAATACACCACCGGAACCGACTTCGACGCCTCGGCCGAGACCGTGTTCAACCGCCTGACCCAGTTCGAACGCGGCGGCACCGCGGTCATCCCGGGCTTGGCAACGTCCTGGGATGTGTCCGACGACGGCAAGACCTACACCTTCCACCTGCGTGAAGGGGTGAAGTTCCACACCACCGACTACTTCAAGCCCAGCCGCCCATTCAACGCCGACGACGTGCTGTTCACCTTCGAGCGCATGCTCGACAAGAACCACCCCTTCCGTAAGGCCTACCCCACCGAATTCCCCTACTTCACCGACATGGGCATGGACAAGAACATCGCCAAGGTGGAGAAGCTCGACGATAAAACGGTCAAGTTCACCCTCAACGAAGTGGACGCCGCGTTCATCCAGAACCTGGCGATGAGCTTCGCCTCGATCCAGTCGGCCGAGTACGCCGGCCAACTGCTCAAGGATGGCAAGGCCGCCGACATCAACCAGAAGCCGATCGGCACCGGGCCATTCGTATTCAAAAGCTACCAAAAAGACTCGAATATTCGTTTCGAAGGCAACAAGGATTACTGGAATCCTGAAGACGTGAAGATCGATAAGCTGATCTTCGCCATCACCACCGACGCCTCGGTGCGCATGCAGAAGCTGAAGAAGAACGAATGCCAGGTCACCCTGTTCCCGCGACCGGCCGACATCGAGCCGCTCAAGGCCGACAAGAACCTGCAGATGCCCCAGCAGGCCGGTTTCAACCTCGGCTACATCGCCTACAACGTGATGGACAAGATCAAGGGCAGCAACGAGCCCAACCCGATGGCCAAGCTTGAAGTGCGCCAGGCGCTGGACATGGCCGTCGACAAGAAGAAGATCATCGAATCGGTGTACCAGGGCGCCGGCCAGCTCGCCGTCAATGGCATGCCGCCGACCCAGTGGTCCTACGACACCAGCATCAAGGACGCCCCCTTCGACCCGGAAAAAGCCAAAGAGCTGCTGAAGAAAGCCGGGGTCAAGGAAGGCACCGAGATCACCCTGTGGGCCATGCCCGTGCAGCGCCCCTACAACCCCAACGCCAAGCTGATGGCCGAGATGCTGCAATCGGACTGGGCCAAGATCGGCATCAAGGCCAAGATCGTCAGCTACGAATGGGGCGAATACATCAAGCGCTCCAAAGGCGGCGAACAGGGCGCCATGCTGATTGGCTGGAGCGGCGACAACGGTGACCCGGACAATTGGCTGGGCACCCTGTACGGCTGCGATGCCGTCGACGGCAACAACTTCTCCAAGTGGTGCTACAAGCCCTACGACGACTTGATCAAGCAGGCCAAGGCCACCTCCGACCAGGCCAAGCGCACCGAGCTGTACCAGAAGGCCCAGCACATCCTCAAGGAACAGGTGCCGATCACCCCGATCGCCCACTCCACCGTGTACCAGCCGATGAGAGCCAATGTGAAGGACTTCAAGATCAGTCCATTCGCATTGAACGCGTTCTACGGCGTCAGCGTGGAAAAATAGCACCGGGCCACCCTCGCCCACTCCCTTAAGCCACACCCACCTCGGCGCTACCCGCGCCGGGGATGGGTCCCTGTTGCCGCCATTCACCCCAGGCACCTCAAGCATTGCGGGAGGACTGCCTGTGGGAGGCGGCTGGCCGGCGCTAGGGCCGGACGACCAGCACAACCCCCGATTCTGCCCGGCGATCCCGTGGCAACCCTGGCAACACCGCAGCGAACCACCCGGCCCACAAGGCCAGGCAATAACTAAAAAAATAGAAAGGGAGCTTTAACTTGAGACTTTTCACTCTCACCGCACTGGCCCTGGCCGTCAGCGCCTATTGCGCCACGGCCCAGGCCGACACCCAGAGCCAGGCCTACGTCCCGTTCAGCCTCAAAGCCGCCAGCGAACAAGACCAGGCCCAAGGCTTCGTCGAAGGCCAGAGCCTGTCCGGCAGCACCCGCAACTGGTACGCCCGCGAACGCGCCACCCGCGCACCGCTGTGGAAGTACTCCAAGGGCGACGGCAGCCGCCACGACACCCACAGCCGCGACAACTGGGTGCAAGGCACCATCCTCAACTACAGCTCAGGCTTCACCCAGGGCACCGTGGGCTTCGCCGTCGAGGCCGCCGGCTACAACGCCATCGCCCTGGAGCAGGGCCGCGCCGCCGTCGCCGGGCCGAACAACCGCACCCTCACCCACAGCGACGGCGACCCTGTCGGCCAGTGGAGCAAGATGGGCCTGGCCAACCTCAAGGCGCGGGTATCCAACACCACCCTGACCGTCGGCCGGCAATCGGTGGACACGCCGATGATCGCCTACATCGGCAACCGCGCCCTGCCCTCGAGCTTCCAGGGTGCATTCCTGCACAGCGCCGAGTTCGACAACCTGTCGTTCGATGTGGGCACCTTCGATCGCGTCTCGCCGCGCAGCGAGCAGAGCCTGAGCAAGTTTCGCAGTGAATACGGCGCCACCGGCGTGGAAACCGACCGCGCCAGCACTGTCGGGGTCAACTACCAGCCGCTCAAGAGCCTGACCACCAGCCTCTACGCCAGCAAGGTCGACGATTTCTGGAACCAGTACTACTTCGGCGCCAACCACGTGCTCGGCGACAGCGCGGCGCTGAGCCTGACCACCGGCCTGAACTACTACAAGACCGTGGACGCCGGCAGCCAGAAGATGGGCAAGATCGACAACGACACCTACAGCCTGTCGCTCGGCCTGACCCACCAGGCGCACACCCTCACGGCATCCTGGCAGCAGGTCAACGGCAACGAGTACTTCGACTACCTGCACGAAACCAACGGCATCTACCTGGCCAACTCGCTGCTGTCGGACTTCAACGGCCCCAACGAGAAATCCCTGCAGCTTGCCTATGTATTGAACATGGCGCCCTACGGCGTGCCGGGGCTCAAGTTCAACCTGTACAACGCCCGCGGCTGGGGCATCGATGGCACCCATTACCGGGGCAGCGCCTACGACGTCAAAGGCATGGACGGCGAAACCCACTACGAGTGGGGCATCGGCACCAGCTACGCGGTGCAGAGCGGGCCGCTGAAGGACACCAGCATCCGCGCCACCTACACCGCGCACCGGGCCAGCAAGGCCCAGGCCGATGGCAGCCTGGACGAGCTGCGCATCGTCACCACCATTCCATTCAACATCCTCTGACCGTTTGCGCCACGGCCCGCTTGCATCCGGGCCGTGGCGGCTACGCTGGAATCAAAGCATGCAGGGAGGTTCCATGACATCGCTAGCACTGCGCGCGGCCCTGGCCGCGATCTTCATCACCAGCGCCGGGCAACTGGCCGCCAAGCCCCTGGTGGTGTGCACCGAAGCCAGCCCGGAAGGCTTCGACGTGGTTCAGTACACCACGGCGGTCACCTTCGACGCCTCGGCCGAAACGGTGTTCAACCGCCTGGTCGACTTCAAGCCCGGCACCACCGACATTCAGCCGGCCTTGGCCGACCGTTGGGACATCTCGCCAGACGGCCTGACCTACACCTTTCACCTGCGCCAAGGGGTGAAGTTCCACACCACCGACTACTTCACCCCAACCCGCGAGTTCAACGCCGACGATGTGCTGTGGAGCCTGAATCGCCAGCTCGACCCGAGCCACCCCTGGCACGACAAGACCAGCGTCGGTTACCCGTACTTCGAGAGCATGGCCTTCAAGCAGTTGCTCAAGTCGGTGACGAAGACCGACGAGCACACCGTGGTCATTACCCTGACGCGCCCTGAAGCGCCCTTCCTGCGGGGCATGGCCATGGGCTTCACCTCGATCTACTCGGCCGAATACGGCGACCAGCTGCTCAAGGCCGGCAAGACCGGCGAGCTCAACAGCAAACCGATCGGCACCGGCCCGTTCATCTTCCAGCGCTACAACAAGGACGCCCAGGTCCGCTTCAAGCCCAACCCGGACTACTTTCGCGGCAAGCCGCCCAGCGATGCGCTGATCTTCGCCATCGCCACCGACAGCAACGTGCGCCTGCAGAAGCTGCGCGCCAACGAGTGCCAGGTGGCGCTGTACCCCAAACCTGACGACGTGCCCTCGATCAAGGCCGACCCCAGGCTCAAGGTGGCCGAGATCGAAGCCCTGGTCACCGGCTACATCGCCATGAACACCCAGCACAAGTACCTGAGCGATGTGCGCGTGCGCAAAGCCATCAACATGGCCTTCGACCGCCAGACCCACGTCGACCAGTTGTTCGGCAAGGGCAACGCGCTGGTCGGGGTGAACCCCTACCCACCGACCATGATCGGCTACAACACCGAGAACCGGAACCCGCCCCGCGACCTGGACAAGGCCCGCCAACTGCTCAAGGATGCCGGCGTGCCGCCAGGCACGGTCATCACCTTGTTCACCCGCAACGGCGGCGGCCCGACCAACCCCAACCCGCGCCTGTCGGCAGAAATGCTCCAGGCCGACCTCAAGCAGGTCGGCCTGACCCTGGATATCCGCGTGATGGAGTGGGCCGAAATGCTGCGCCGGGCCAAGAAAGGCGAGGCCGACCTGGTGTCCACCGGCTGGGCCGGCGACAACGGCGACCCGGACAATTTCCTCAGCCCTTTGCTCAGTTGCGAAGCCGCCAAAAACGGCGAGAACTACGCCCGCTGGTGCAACTCGAAATTCCAGGAGCTGATCACCCGCGCCCGCGAAGTGATCGACAACGACCAACGCGCAAGGCTCTATGCCGAGGCATTGAAGGTGTACGATGACGACCAGCCCTGGATCAGCATGGCCCATCCGAAGCTGTTCACTGCCATGCGTGAGAACGTGGAGGGTTACGTGATCAACCCTCTGACCAACAACAACTTCGCCACCACCAAGGTGAAGTAGAACAACAACGATCGCCGGCAACCCACACGGGCACCGGCGGCACCGCCGTACAACGGCCGATGAGGTAACCCCGACAATGTTGAGTTTTATTGCCCGGCGCCTGGGCTTGCTGATACCGACCTTCTTCGGCATCACCTTGCTGACCTTCGCGCTCATACGCCTGATCCCCGGCGACCCGGTGGAAGTGATGATGGGCGAACGCAGGGTCGACCCCGAAATGCACGCCCAGGCCATGGAGCGCCTGGGCCTGAACAAGCCGCTGCCGGTCCAGTATCTGGATTACGTGGGCAAGCTGGCCCAGGGTGATCTGGGAGAATCGCTGCGCACCCGCGAGAGCGTGTGGACCGAGTTCCTCACCCTGTTCCCGGCCACCCTGGAGCTGTCGTTCGCCGCCTTGCTGTTCGCCGGCACCGTCGGCCTGCTGGCCGGGGTAATCGCGGCCCTCAAGCGTGGCTCGCTGTTCGACCATGGGGTGATGGGCATCTCGCTGGCGGGCTATTCCATGCCGATCTTCTGGTGGGGCCTGATCCTGATCATGTTCTTCTCGGTGAGCCTGGGCTGGACCCCGGTTTCCGGGCGCATCGACCTGCTCTACGACATCGAGCCGAAAACCGGCTTCATGCTCATCGACACCCTGCTCAGCGACGAAGAGGGCGCGTTCAAGGACGCGGTGATGCACCTGATCCTGCCGGCCATCGTGCTCGGCACCATCCCGCTGGCGGTGATTGCCCGCATGACCCGCTCGTCGATGCTCGAGGTGCTGCGCGAGGACTACATCCGCACCGCCCGCGCCAAGGGCCTGTCGCCGGCCCGCGTGGTGTTCGTGCACGGCCTGCGCAACGCGCTGATCCCGGTGCTGACGGTGTTCGGCCTGCAGGTCGGCACGCTGCTGGCCGGTGCGGTGCTCACCGAAACCATCTTTTCCTGGCCGGGCATCGGCAAGTGGCTGATCGAAGCCATCGGTGCCCGTGACTACCCCGTGGTCCAGAACGGCATCCTGTTGATCGCCTGCCTGGTGATCCTGGTCAACTTCGTCGTGGACATCCTCTACGGCCTGGCCAACCCACGCATCCGTCATCAGCGCTGAGGCCCCCGTCATGACTAGCCCGATTGCAAAATCCGTGGCGCCGGCCACCCCGGTGGACCAGAGCCTGCTCTACCCCTCGCCGTACAAGGAATTCTGGCACGCCTTCTCGCGCAACAAGGGCGCGGTGCTGGGCCTGGCCTTCATGTGCCTGGTGGTGTTCTGCGCGCTGTTCGCGCCGTGGGTCGCCCCGCATGACCCCAGCGAGCAGTACCGCGACTTCCTGCTTACGCCGCCGGTGTGGCTCGAAGGCGGCAACTGGCAGTTCATCCTCGGCACCGACGAGCTGGGCCGCGACCTGCTCTCGCGGCTGATCCAGGGCGCGCGGCTGTCGCTGCTGATCGGCCTGTCCTCGGTGGTGATGTCGATGATTCCCGGCATCCTCCTGGGCCTGCTGGCCGGCTTCTTCCCGCACATCCTCGGCCCTTCGATCATGCGCCTGATGGACGTGATGCTGGCCCTGCCGTCGTTGCTCCTGGCCGTGGCGATCGTCGCCATCCTCGGCCCAGGCCTGATCAACACGGTGATCGCCATCGCCATCGTCTCGCTGCCCTCCTACGTGCGCCTGACCCGCGCCGCGGTGATGGGCGAGCTCAACCGCGACTACGTCACCGCCGCCCGCCTGGCCGGTGCCGGCCTGCCGCGGCTGATGTTCGTCACCGTGCTGCCCAACTGCATGGCGCCGCTGATCGTGCAGGCCACCCTGAGCTTCTCCTCGGCCATCCTCGATGCCGCCGCACTGGGCTTCCTGGGCCTTGGCGTGCAACCGCCAACCCCCGAGTGGGGCACCATGCTGGCCTCGGCGCGGGACTACATCGAACGCGCCTGGTGGGTGGTGAGCCTGCCTGGGCTGACGATCCTGCTGAGTGTGCTGGCCATCAACCTGATGGGCGACGGCCTGCGCGATGCGCTGGACCCGAAACTCAAGAACGCCGCCTGAGGAGAGCGCCATGTCACTGTTGCAGATCAACAACCTGAACGTGCGCTTCGGCGACGCCAATGCGGTGCCGGTGGTGGATGGCCTGGACCTGGCGGTGGATGCCGGCGAGATCCTGGCCATCGTCGGCGAGTCCGGCTCGGGCAAGTCGGTGACCATGATGGCCCTGATGGGCCTGATCGACGCCCCCGGGCGCATCACCGCCGATACCTTGAGCTTCGACGGCACCGACATGCTCAAGCTCAGCGGCCGCCAGCGGCGCAAGGTGGTGGGCAAGGACATCGCCATGGTCTTCCAGGACCCGATGACCGCGCTCAACCCGAGCTACACCGTAGGCTTCCAGATCGAGGAAGTGCTGCGCCAGCACCTGGGCCTGAAGGGCAAGGCCGCACGCCAGCGCGCCCTGGAGCTGCTGAAAAAGGTCGAGATCCCGGCCGCCGAAAGCCGCCTGGACGCCTACCCGCACCAGCTCTCGGGCGGCATGAGCCAGCGCGTGGCGATCGCCATGGCGATTGCCGGCGAGCCCAAGCTGCTGATCGCCGACGAGCCGACCACCGCGCTCGACGTGACCATACAGGCGCAGATCATGGAGCTGCTGGTGAACCTGCAGAAGGAGCGCAACATGGCGCTCATCCTGATCACCCATGACCTGGCCGTGGTCGCCGAAACCGCCAGGCGCGTGTGCGTGATGTATGCCGGCCAGGCAGTGGAGGTGGGGCAGGTGCCGGCGCTGTTCGAGGTACCCGCCCACCCCTACAGCGAAGCGCTGCTGGCGGCGATCCCCGAGCACAGCCTGGGCGCCGAACGCCTGGCCACCCTGCCCGGCATCGTGCCCGGCCGCTACGACCGCCCCGCGGGCTGCCTGCTGTCGCCGCGCTGCCCGTATGTGCAGGACAACTGCCGGCGCCAGCGCCCGGCCCTCGAACCCCAGGCCCACAGCCTGGTGCGTTGCTTCTATCCGCTGAACCAGGAGGTGGCGTGATGGCCGTCGTTCTCACTGCGCGGGAGCTGACCCGGCATTACGAGGTATCCCGCGGCCTGTTCAAGGGCCATGCGCTGGTGCGTGCGCTCAATGGCGTGTCGTTCGAGCTGGAGGCAGGCAAGACCCTGGCCGTGGTCGGTGAGTCCGGCTGCGGCAAGTCGACCCTGGCGCGTGCCCTGACGCTGATCGAAGAGCCTTCATCGGGCTCGCTGCAAATTGCCGGCACCGAGGTCACCGGCGCCAGCAAGCAGGCGCGCAAGCAACTGCGCCGCGATGTGCAGATGGTGTTCCAGAGCCCATACGCTTCGCTCAACCCAAGGCAGAAGATCGGCGACCAGCTGGCCGAGCCGCTGCTGATCAATACCTCGCTGAGCAAGGCCGAACGGCGCGAAAAAGTGCAGAAGATGATGGAGCAGGTCGGCCTGCGCCCCGAGCACTACCAGCGTTATCCGCACATGTTCTCCGGCGGCCAGCGCCAGCGCATCGCCCTGGCCCGGGCGATGATGCTGCAACCGAAGGTGCTGGTGGCCGACGAGCCGACATCAGCGTTGGACGTGTCGATCCAGGCCCAGGTGCTGAACCTGTTCATGGACCTGCAAAAGGAATTCAACACCGCCTATGTGTTCATCTCGCACAACCTGGCGGTGGTGCGCCATGTGGCGGACCAGGTGCTGGTGATGTACCTGGGGCGGCCGGCGGAGATGGGGCCCAAAGCGGATATCTACGAGAAGCCGCTGCACCCGTATACGCAGGCGTTGCTGTCGGCGACGCCGGCGATTCACCCGGACCCGCTGAAGCCGAAGATTCGCATTGCCGGGGAATTGCCCAACCCGCTGAACCCGCCGGATGGCTGTGCGTTTCACAAGCGCTGCCCGTATGCGACGGAGCGCTGTGGCAAGGAAGTGCCGGCGTTTCGGCAGGTGGGGAGTCGGCAGGTGGCCTGTCATTATGCCGAGCAGTTTTTGTAGAGGTAGATAGCGGGGGGTGCTTTGCAGCCCTTTCGCGACACAAGGCCGCTCCTACAGGGGATCGCCTATTCCTGTAGGAGCGGCCTTGTGTCGCGAAAGGGCCGCAAAGCGGCCCCGACAATCTCAATGCATGAATATCGCGATCAGGATGATCACCGGAATCGGTACCCCAAGCATCCACAGCAGTAATGAGCGCATGACGTTTCTCCTTCCTCAACGTTGAACGGTACGACGCGCGGTGTAATCCATCCCTTCAGCTTCAACCCACAGCACACGGTCACGACGACGGCCGCCGAACAGCGCCGCCAGGCTGGCGAAGAAGGCCCCGCAAAGCAGCGCAACAAAGGTCCACAGCGCAGTCCACGCCGCCACCTTGGCTGCGGTATCGGCTGCCTGCTGTGCCTGCACCTTGGCTTGCTGCACTTGCGCGAACACCTGGTCCACGCGGGCCTCGGCCTCGGGCTGAGTCAGACGCGTGCGTTGCGCCACCAGTTGCGCCAGGTAAGTGCGGTCGCCCTCGGCGAGCGTGCCCTGGGTGATGGATTTGGCGATGATCCGCGCGGCGATACCGTTGGCGGCATCCTCGCTGACCGGCGCCGGGCCGTCGCCACGGAACAGGCTGTCGACGAAATAGCCATTGGGGTCAGGCTTGGGCGCCATGCTGGCGGCGGCGCCAACAGCGCTGGCCCCGGCCTGCATACCGGCGCTGGCGATACCGCCGGCGGTGCTGACGATCAACATGGCCGCCACCAGCGTGGCCACTGCCCAGGCAAGGAAGCCGTGGGCAGTGTCGCGAAAGTACACTTCATCGCCATGCAGGTTGGCCCACTTCACCCGCAACCGCCCGGCAATGTAGCCACCCAGGCCGGACGCGATGATCTGGGTCAACAGCAGCCAGATGATCGTCGAGATGCCCAGCGCCTTGGCGCTAGCACCTTCATTGGCCCAGGGCGAGGTCGCGGCAAAGCCAAGACCCGCACCCAGCACCACCAGGATCAGGGAAAGGGAAGCCGCCGCAGCGGCACCGGCAAAGATGGCCGCCCAGGACACGCCTGAGCGTGACTGAGCATCGGCATAGGGGTAATCGGCAGAGGGGATCATGGGATTTTCGCCTTTGTTGTGAGCAACAGGACCAGTCGCGTAGAGGTAGGTGCAGGGGCTGTGCCAAATGTGTCAAAAGATGACTTTCATGAAATTCAATGGGTTAGCCTGGCTTCCTTTTTTCTTGTCGTGCAAAACACCCGGTTTGCCGCAAATGCCTCAGGGTTTATGCAATGCCAGCAGCCCGGCACTGGCTTGCCTCCGTTCGCGCCCCTCGGCACTATCTGCACATGAGCTCGAACACCCTCCCCGACGGCCCCGAACAAACGCCGATCACTGCCGAAACGGTCCTGCGCTACCACCTGTGCTGGAAGCATCGCGACCTCGACGGCGTGATCGCGCTCTATCACCCCGACATCCAGTACCACGACTTCTTCCAGAACCGCGTGCTCGGCTACCGCGAGCTTCGCGACTACGTGCGCGCCTGCCTGCCCCACGAAGCCGGCGAAGACATCGTCCACAGCGACCGCATCCGCGTCGATGGCTGCACCGCGTTCATCCAGTACCAGGTCACCGTGCAGGGCGGCGAAGGCCTGGTGGCGTTCCAGTCCAGCGAAGCGATTACGGTCAGGGACGGGCTGATCTGGCGGGTCAACGAATACGCCACGCTGGTTCGGCAGAACAGCCAGGGCCTGGCGCGAAGCGGACCGCGCCCGGCCACCAGCCGCCTGGGCCTGTCGCCGCGGCAACTGTCGACCATGGCCCAGGACCTGGAGCACTACTTCCAACGCCAGCGCCCCTACCTGGACCCGGAGCTGGACCTGCAACAGGTGGCCGAGGCCAGCGGCTACAGCCGCAACCAGATCTCCTACCTGCTCAACCAGGTGCTCGGCCAGAGCTTCTACCGCTACGTCAACCAGGCGCGCCTGCAACATCTGATGGCCAGCCTTGGCCAGAGCAGCCACGCGGCCTCGATCGACGACCTGGCCTTCAGCGCCGGTTTCAACTCGCTGTCGGCCTTCTACAAGTGCTTTCGCGCGCACACCGGGCTCACGCCCAAGGCCTACCTCAAGCAAAATTCCCTGCGTGCACGCACGTAGGACAGCCAAGCGCCCAGCCCACTAGCATCGCCCACAGACCAAGACGGATGTGGAGCCGAACCCGATGCAACCCCTGCGCACGCTAAGCCTGTGGATGGACCAGCTCGACGAGCCCCTGTGCGCCCGCCCGGCCCTGCGCGAAGACCTGGACCTGGACGTGTGCATCATCGGCGCCGGCTACACCGGCCTGTGGACCGCCTACTACCTCAAGCGCCAGGCGCCGCACCTGAACATCGCCGTGCTCGAAGCCAACATCGCCGGCTTCGGCGCCTCCGGGCGCAACGGCGGCTGGCTGATGGGCAACCTGCTCGGCGAAGACCGCCTGCTGGCCAGCTTGTCGCCGCAGCAACGGCGCGCCAGCATCGACCTGCTGCAGGGCATCCCCGACGAAGTCCACGGCGTGCTGCAGCGCGAGGGCATCGATTGCGATTTTCGCAAAGGTGGCGTGCTGTACTGCGCCGCCCGCTACCCGGAACAGGAGCGCACCCTGCGCGCCTACCTCGACGACCTGTACCGCCAGGGCATGCGCGAAGAAGACTACCGCTGGCTCGGCCCCGAACAGCTGGCCGCGCAACTGCGCGTGAGCAATGCCTACGGCGCCATCTACAGTCCGCACACCGCGACCATCCAGCCAGCCAAGCTGGTGCGCGGCCTGGCCCGGGCAGTAGAAGCGCTGGGCGTGCCGATCTACGAAAACACCCCGGCCATCGACTGGCAGCCCGGCGAAGTGCGCACGCCGCTGGCACGCATCCGCTGCCAATGGATGGTGCCTGCCGTCGAAGGCTATGCCGCCAGCCTGCCGCCGCTGGGCAAGCACCAGCTGCCGGTGCAGAGCCTGCTGGTGGCCACCGAACCCTTGCCCGAGTCGACCTGGCAGGAGATCGGCCTGGCCCAGGGCCAGGCCTTCAGCGAGAACAGCCGCCAGGTCACCTATGGCCAGCGCAGCGCCGACAACCGCCTGGTGTTCGGCGCGCGCGGCGGCTATCGCTTCGGCGGCCGCCTGCGCGAGGACTTCAACCTCACCGAGGCCGAAGTGGAGCTGCGCCGCTACCTGTTCAGCGAACTGTTCCCGCAGCTCAAGCACGTGCGCATCACCCATACCTGGGGCGGCAACCTGGGCATGGCGCGGCGTTTCCGCCCGCACATGCTGTGCGACCGCCAGCGCGGTATCGCGCTGTCTGGCGGTTACGGCGGCGAAGGCGTCGGCGCCACCAACCTGGGGGGCCGCACCCTGGCCGCGCTGATCCTCAACCAGCGCAACGAACTGACCGCCCAGCCCTGGGTGCTCGACAACCGCCCCTTGTCGAGCCTGGCCGGCTGGCCGCCCGAGCCCTGCCGCTGGCTGGGCTACAACGCCATCATCCAGAGTTTCGTCCACGAGGACCGGACCCTCGCCAACCCCGCCAGTGCGCCCTGGAGGCGGCGCCTGGCCAGCTCGCTCGCGGACTTCATGGAAGGCTTCATGCACTGACTTCCCTTTCATCTGCACAGGACCCACCTGCAATGAGCATCACCCAGTTCAAACACACCGACAGCGCCGTGCTGGACAGCGCCAACCCGGTAGCCGTCCCCCTCGGCGAGCCCGTATCAGTGGCCTCGGTCACCTGCGTGGAGCGCAGCGACGGCGTCGAAACCGGCATCTGGGAGTGCACGCCCGGCCGCTGGCGGCGGCAGATCGTGCAACAGGAGTTCTGCCATTTCATCAAGGGCCGCTGCACCTTCACCCCCGACGGTGGCCAGACCTTGCACATAGAAGCCGGAGACGCACTGATGCTACCGGCCAACAGCACTGGCATCTGGGACATCCAGGAGACCGTGCGCAAGACCTACGTTCTGATTTTCTGATCCGCTGATCGCCTGCCTTCGATAACAACAGACAAAGCAAGGTAACCCCGACATGCGCACCCTCCTTCTCGCACCCCTGATGCTGGCCACCAGCGTGGCCAGCGCCGCCGACACGGTGAAGATCTACAACTGGTCCAGCTATGTCGCCCCCGACACCCTGAAGAACTTCCAGCAAGCCACCGGCATTGTTCCGACCTACGACGTGTACGACAGCAACGAGACCCTCGACGGCAAGCTGATGACCGGCAACTCCGGCTACGACGTGGTGTTTCCGTCCAACCACTTCATGGCCCGGCAGATCCAGGGCAAGGCCCTGAAGAAGCTCGACAAGTCGCAGCTGCCCAACTGGCAGAACCTCAACCCGGTGCTGCTCAAGGCGCTGGAGGTCAACGACCCGGGCAACCAGTATGGCTTCCCGTACCTGTGGGGCAGCACTGGCATCGGCTACAACATCGACAAGGTCAAGGCGGTGCTGGGCGACAACGCGCCGGTCGATTCCTGGGACCTGATCTTCAAGCCCGAGTACATGAGCAAGCTGAAAAGCTGCGGCGTCGCGGTGCTCGACAACGGCCCCGAGCTGCTGCCGATCGCCCTGCACTACCTGGGCCTGCCGCACCACAGCCAGGACCCGAAGGACTACGAAAAGGCCAAGGACTTGCTGATGAAGGTGCGGCCGTACATCAGCTACTTCCACTCATCCAAGTACACCGGCGACCTGGCCAATGGCGATATCTGCGTGGTGGTGGGCTTCTCGGGTGACGTGCTGCAGGCGAAGAACCGCGCAGACGAGGCGAAGAACGGGGTGAAGGTGGGCTATTCGATACCCAAGGAAGGCGCGCCGATGTGGTTCGACATGGTCGCCATGCCGGCCGATGCACCGGACGAAAAGGCGGGCTACGCCTACATGAACTACCTGCTGCAGCCGCAGGTGATGGCCAACATCAGCAACCACGTGCAGTACGCCAACGGCAACCTCAAGGCTGACGCCCTGGTGGACCCGGCGATGAAGGGCAACAGCATGATCTACCCGAGCGACGAGGTGATGGGCAAGCTGTATGCGCTGGAGGCGATGCCGGCCAAGATCGACCGCATTCGCACGCGAATCTGGACCAGTATCAAGGCAGGGAACTGATACGGGGCCGCTGCGCGGCCCTTTCGCGACACAAGGCCGCTCCTACAGGCGTCATGCGATGCCTGTAGGAGCGGCCTTGTGTCGCGAAAGGAGGGCAAAGCCCTCCCCTGCAATCAGTGATGCTCGCGGGTCGCGCGGAACTTGATGTCCGGCCAGCGCTCTTCCATCAACGCCAGGTTGACCCGGGTCGGCGCCAGGTAGGTCAGGTGCCCACCGCCGTCGATGGCCAGGTTCTCCATGGCCTTGTTCTGGAATTCCTCGAGCTTCTTCTTGTCATCGCAGGCAATCCAGCGCGCCGACCACACGGTGATCGGCTCATAGGCGCACTCAACCTTGTACTCTTCCTTCAGGCGGCTGGCGACCACGTCGAACTGCAGCACACCCACCGCACCGAGGATGATGTCGTTGCTGCGCTCGGGGAAGAACACCTGGGTGGCGCCCTCTTCGGCCAGCTGCTGCAGGCCCTGGCGCAGCTGCTTGGATTTCAGCGGGTCCTTCAGGCGCACGCGGCGGAACAGCTCCGGGGCGAAGTGCGGGATACCGGTGAAGCCCAGCGCCTCGCCTTCGGTGAAGGTGTCGCCGATCTGGATGGTGCCGTGGTTGTGCAGGCCGATGATGTCGCCGGCATAGGCCTCTTCCAGCTGCTCACGCTCGGAGGAGAAGAAGGTCAGCGCATCGCCCACGCGCAGGTCCTTGTTGATGCGCACGTGGCGCATCTTCATGCCCTTTTCGTACTTGCCCGAGCAGATGCGCATGAAGGCGATACGGTCGCGGTGCTTGGGGTCCATGTTCGCCTGGATCTTGAACACGAAGCCGGTGAACTTCTCCTCGACCGGCTCCACGGTGCGCTCGTGGGCCACGCGGCCGAGCGGGCGTGGCGCCCAGTCGACGACGGCGTCGAGCACGTGGTCGACACCGAAGTTGCCAAGGGCAGTACCGAAGAACACCGGGGTCAGCTGGCCGTTGATGAACTCTTCCTGGTTGAACTCGTGGCAGGCGCCCTGCACCAGCTCGAGCTGCTCGACGAACGAATCGTACTGGTCGCCCAGGTGCGCGCGGGCTTCGTCCGAGTCCAGGTTCTGGATGATCTTGGCTTCGGTGCGCTCGTGGCCGTGGCCCGGGGTGTAGACCACGATGTAGTCGCCGGTCAGGTGATACACGCCCTTGAAGTCGCGGTAGCAACCGATCGGCCAGGTGATCGGCGCGGCCTTGATCTTCAGTACCGCTTCGATTTCGTCGAGCAGTTCGATCGGGTCGCGGATGTCACGGTCGAGTTTGTTGATGAAGCTGACGATGGGCGTGTCGCGCAGGCGGCAGACGTCCATCAGGGCGATGGTCCGCGGCTCTACACCCTTACCGCCGTCGAGCACCATCAGCGCCGAGTCCACCGCGGTCAGGGTGCGGTAGGTGTCTTCGGAGAAGTCTTCGTGGCCGGGGGTGTCGAGCAGGTTGATCATGTGCTCGCGGTACGGGAACTGCATCACCGAGGTGGTGATGGAGATGCCGCGCTGCTTCTCCATTTCCATCCAGTCGGAGGTGGCGTGGCGGTCGGACTTGCGCGACTTCACGGTACCGGCGACGGCAATGGCCTTGCCCATCAGCAGCAGCTTCTCGGTGATGGTGGTCTTACCGGCGTCGGGGTGGGAAATGATTGCGAAAGTGCGGCGCTTCGCGACTTCGGCGGCCTGGTTGGTCATGGGAAATCGCCTGACTGGGGATCGAAAAGGGGCAGTATCATACCTGAAGTCGCGCGCGAGGCCAAAATGCGCACCGCCGAACGTGTTGCGCATTATCGCCGCCCGATGAAATCAGGCGCGTGAAACCGGATCCTCTGTAAACCCCTCGAGGGTGACCGGTGCGCGCCCAGGCAAATGCGCTACCAACTCCAGCCTACCGCCCATCGCCTCCAGATAAGTGCGCAGGGTTGAAATCAACATATCGCTGCGATTTTCAACTTTCGAGACGTTCCCCTGGCGCACGTCGAGACGCTCCGCCATCCCTTCCTGAGTGATCTCAAGCTGCTTGCGCAGCGCCTGGAGCGTCATTTCTTCGCGGATAAGTTCGCGGCCGCGCTTTTCGACTTTCGCTCTGCGCTCAGGTGAAAGCTCGCCCATCACATCATCAAGTGTCTTGTACATGTTCTCGACCTCTGGACAGATGCCGATCAAAGCGCTCATCGGCGCGCTCGATCAAACTCCGATAAAACCTACGTTCACTCATGCCCGCTTTATCACCAGCCACTAGCAGCAGTGCACAACGTGCCCTGTCGAAAGCGAACGCGACTCGCCAGACACCGCCATCAGCACTAAAACGCAGCTCTTTCATGTTCGAATGCTTCGAACCATTCAAGGTATCCACGCGCGGTCTCCCCAAAGCAGGCCCCCGGCGCTCAAGCAGATGAAGCTGGGACAGCAGTTCATCCTGTACCTCCTCGGCCAATTGCTCAAACTCGACCATGAACTCCAAGCACATCCCTATAGACCACACGGCAAAAAATACCTCCGGAGGAATATTCCATCAAGTGAATATTCAGTGAATTCCAGGAGAAATATTGCCCTTCGGCCTGACGGCTCAATAGCAGGTAATACAACGCCATTAAGTAGGTTTTGCATTGTTTTTCCGTAGGAAAAATCGCTGCCCCCAGTGATTAACACTGGCCAAATGCCGCCTCAGATGGGAACCTTTACGCCCTCGGAGACGTCCACTCCCCTGCAACCCGCTTCGCTTGGGGACTGGTTTCATCAGCATTTTCGAGCCCGACGGGGTTCGGCTCATGGCCTGATCGCAGCCTTCGGTTGCTTCACGCTGCTACTCGCGAACACACCACTCGCTGCCAGCTATGGCCGGCCAAAAAAAGAGTGTGTTCGCCGACAACACAAGGAGTCCGCCTGTGGCTACACGCTACGGAAAAGGGCTGTTGGGATGGGCCGCCGTGCTCGTCATCCTGGCCCTGCTGGTCCACTGGATCGGCATCGACACGATCGCGCATTATCGCGACGATCTTGGGTTCTACCTGCAAGCGCACCTGGTTCTGGTGCTGGCTTCGATGGCGGCGGCGTTGGCCGTGGGCATCCCCGCTGGCATTGCCTTGAGTCGACCGCACCGGGTCGACAAAGCCGAGCGCTTCATGCAGTTCTTCAACGTTGGCAACACCATTCCCCCCCTGGCCGTTCTGGCCATCGCCCTGAGTATCCTGGGCATCGGCGCCGGGCCCGCGATCTTCGCGCTGTTCCTCGCCTCCCTCCTGCCGATCGTGCGCAACACCTACGAAGGCCTGAAAAACGTCCCCGCCTCGCTCAAGGAAGCCGCCACCGGCATCGGCATGACCCCGCGCCAGCAGCTCTGGCAGGTGGAGTTGCCCAATGCCGTGCCGATCATCGTCGGCGGTGTGCGGGTGGCCCTGGCACTCAATGTCGGCACCGCGCCGCTGGCGTTCCTGATCGGCGCCAACAGCCTGGGCAGCCTGATCTTCCCCGGCATCGCCCTGAACAACCAGCCACAGCTGCTGCTGGGCGCCGCCTGCACGGCGCTGCTGGCCCTGCTGCTCGATGCGCTGGTGAGTTTCTCCAGCAGACGCTGGCTGGAACGCGGCCTGGCCCACTGACAAGAGGGAACGTATGAAGAAGACAATCGCCTTGCTCCTGGGCGCGGCCCTGCTGTTCGCAGGTGTTGCCCAGGCAGCGGAAAAACCGCTGATCCGCGTCGGCGCGCGGGTGTTCACCGAACAGACCGTGCTCGCCGAAATCACCGCCCAGTACCTGCGCGCCAATGGCTTCGAGGTGCGTGTTACCGGCGGTCTGGGCAGCAGCCTGGCGCGCCAGGCCCAGGAAACCGGCCAGCTCGACCTGATGTGGGAATACACCGGGGTGTCGCTGGTGTCGTACAACCACATCGACGAACGCATGCCCAATGCCGAGGCCACCTACGCCCGGGTCAAGCAACTGGATGCCAAGAAAGGCCTGATCTGGCTGACCCCGTCGAAGTTCAGCAACACCTACGCCCTGGGCCTGCCCAAGCAGGTGGCCGAGGCGTATCCACAGGTCAACTCGATCAGCGACCTGAACCAGGTGCTGCGTGACGAAAGCCAGCGCAACCACCTGATCGCGCTGGACACCGAGTTCGCCAACCGCCCCGACGGCCTGGTCGGCTTGAAAGAAATGTACGACCTGCAAGTGGGCCGCGCCAACATCCGCCAGATGGATGCCGGCCTGGTCTACACCGCCATGAGCAATAACCAGGTGTTCGCCGGCCTGGTGTACACCACCGACGGGCGCCTGAACGCCTTCAACCTCAAGCTGCTCGAAGACGACAAGCACTACTTCCCGGACTACACCGCCGCCCCGGTGGTGCGCCAGGCCGTGCTCGACGCCCACCCGCAACTGGTCGCCCTGCTCAAGCCGCTGGCCGAGCAGCTCGATGACGAAACCATGCGCCAGCTCAACGCCAAGGTCGACGTCGAGCACCAGAGCCCGACCAGCGTCGCCGCCGCGTTCCTGCGTGACCACCCGCTGAGCGAGGTACAGCCATGAATCTGCTCGACGCCTTCACCCACCTGGACTGGGCCCTGGTGCTGCAACTGACCTGGCAGCACATCATGCTGGTCGGCATCGCCGTGGGCCTGGCGATCCTCTTCGGCGTGCCGCTGGGCATCCTCATGACCCGCTTCCCCGCCCTGGCCGGCCCCCTGCAGGCCAGCGCCACGGTATTGCTGACCATCCCCTCGATCGCCCTGTTCGGCCTGCTGCTGCCGTTCTACTCCAAGTTCGGCCAGGGCCTTGGGCCGCTGCCGGCGATCACCGCGGTGTTCCTTTATTCGCTGCTGCCGATCCTGCGCAACACCTACCTCGCGCTGACCAACGTCGAGCCCGGCATCCGTGAAGCCGCGCGCGGCATCGGCATGACCTTCGGCCAGCGCCTGCGCATGGTCGAGCTGCCCATCGCGGTGCCGGTGATCCTCGCCGGCGTGCGGACCGCCGTGGTCATGAACATCGGCGTCATGACCATCGCCGCCACCATCGGTGCCGGTGGCCTGGGCGTGCTCATCCTCACTTCCATCAGCCGCAGCGACATGTCGATGCTGCTGGTCGGCGCCGTGCTGGTCAGCCTGCTGGCGATCATCGCCGACCTGCTCCTGCAAACCCTGCAACGTGCCCTGACTCCAGAAGGACTGCGCTCATGATCGAACTCAAGAACCTCAGCAAAACCTTCAACGTCAACGGCAAGGACGTCAAAGCCGTGGACGCGGTCAGCCTGACCGTCAACGAAGGCGAAATCTGCGTGTTCCTCGGCCCCTCGGGCTGCGGCAAGAGCACCACGCTGAAGATGATCAACCGCCTGATCACGCCCACCTCCGGCCAGGTATTCATCAACGGCGAAGACACCAGCGGCCTGGACGAGGTGACCCTGCGCCGCCACATCGGCTACGTGATCCAGCAGATCGGCCTGTTCCCCAACATGACCATCGAGGAGAACATCACCGTGGTCCCGCGCCTGCTGGGCTGGGACAAGCAGCGCTGCCACGACCGCGCCCGCGAGCTGATGAGCATGATCAAGCTCGAACCCAAGCAGTACCTGCAGCGCTACCCACGCGAGCTGTCCGGTGGCCAGCAGCAGCGTATCGGCGTGATCCGCGCGCTCGCCGCCGAGGCGCCGGTGCTGCTGATGGACGAGCCGTTCGGCGCGGTCGACCCGATCAACCGCGAGATGATCCAGAACGAGTTCTTCGAGATGCAGCGGGCGCTGAACAAGACCGTGATCATGGTCAGCCACGACATCGACGAAGCGATCAAGCTGGGCGACAAGATCGCCATCTTCCGCGCCGGCAAGTTGCTGCAGCTGGACCACCCGGACACCCTCCTGGCGCACCCGGTGGATGATTTCGTCAGCAACTTCGTCGGCCAGGACAGCACCCTCAAGCGCTTGCTGCTGGTGCGCGCCGAAGATGCCGCGGACAACGCGCCATCGGTGAGCCCGGAGACGCCGGTGAGCGATGCCCTGGAGCTGCTGGACGAGCACGACCGGCGCTACGTGGTGGTGACCGATGGGCAGAACAAGGCGCTGGGCTATGTGCGCCGGCGTGACATGCACCGCCAGCAAGGCACTTGCGGGGACTTCCTGCGCCAGTTCAATGCCACGGCGTCGCACGATGAGCACCTGCGCATCCTGTTGTCGCGCATGTACGAGTTCAACCGGGCGTGGTTGCCGGTGCTGGATGCCGAGCAGGTGTTCCTTGGCGAGGTGACTCAGGAGTCGATTGCGGCCTACCTGAGTTCGGGGCGATCGCGGGGCGGCAAGACCAGCATCGTGTCGCCGGCCGAGGCGGTGGTTTCCTAGAGCGCTGGGCAAGCCCGCTCCTACAGGATCTGCGCAAGACCTGTAGGAGCGGGTTTACCCGCGATGCATGCAACGCCTTATCAGATCCCTACGCTGGCCCTCACAGAGAAGATCCGAAACTCACCACGAGCCATACGGAATCCCGTAGCGCTCGATGTAGGCCTTGGACTCGGGTTCCAGGGGCAAGGCGTATTGACCATCACTCTGCCCGCCATCCGGCCCCTTTTTCACGATCCTGCCCTGCACCCGTGCGACATCGAGTGCAGGCAAGCAGGCCCCCATGAGCCACACCCGAGCCACGCCGCCCGGGGCCAGACCGATCGTCAGCATCTTGCGATAGTCCGTGATCCATTTTCCGTCAAAGATGCAATAGGCCTTTTCACCCTCGAGCATCGCCTGCCGACTCGCCTCGGGTATCACGATATAGGCCTCATAGGTCTGCGGCTCGACCAACGACTGCCAGCGCACGTAGAGCAACCGAGGCAGGTCGGCACCCAGGACATGTTTGCCTTTTCCAGCGCCAAGTACCTTCGGCCAGCCGCGTGGATTGCCCTTGAGGTTCTTGGGCGTGTTGATTGCGGCGACCCCGCTCATCGCGCGGCGGAACACGCGATCATGCACGTCCACCGCATCGGCGCTCTCGATCCACACTTCCATGTAGTTGGGTGCGAACAGCCCCAACCACCACGAATCGTACGGCAGCCGGTGGACGCCATGGGTGCAACCGCTCAAGCAGAGCAGCAGCCCCAATGACAGCAACGTCCGCAAGCACTTGCTGACTGCATCACCACGAACCATAGGGAATTCCGTAGCGCTCGATGTAGGCCTTGGATGTGTCGGACAACGGCCTGTGCCGCCCATTCGACGTACCGTCATAGGGACCAATCTTCACCACTGTGCCCTGCACCCGTGCGACATCGAGTGCGGGCAAGCAAGCCCCCATGAGCCACACCCGAGCCACGCCGCCCGGGGCCAGACCGATACTCAGCATGTCGCGATAGTCCGTGATCCATTTTCCGTCAAAGATGCAATAGGCCTTTTCACCCACGAGCATCGCCTGCCGACTCGCCTCGGGTATCACGATATAGGCCTCATAGGTCTGCGGCTCGACCAACGACTGCCAGCGCACGTAGAGCAACCGAGGCAGGTCGGCACCCAGGACCTGCTTACCCGCACCCGAACCAGGCTCCTTCGGCCAGCCGCGTGGATTGCCCTTGAGGTTCTTGGGGGTGCTGATCGCAGCAATCCCGCTCATCGCACGGCGAAAGACGCGCTCCTGCACGTCCACCGCATCGGCGCTCTCGATCCACACTTCCATTTAGTTGGGTGCGAACAATCCCAGCCGCCACGAATCGTAAGGCAGCCGGTGGACGCCATGGGTACAACCGCTCAAGCAGAACAACAGCCCCAATGACAGCAACGTCCGCAAGCACTTGCTCACTGCATCACCACGAACCATAGGGAATTCCGTAGCGCTCGATGTAGGCCTTGGACTCGGGTTCCAGGGGCAAGGCGTATTGGCCATCACTCTGCCCGCCATCCGGCCCCTTTTTCACGATCCTGCCCTGCACCCGTGCGACATCGAGTGCGGGCAAGCAAGCCCCCATGAGCCACACCCGAGCCACGCCGCCCGGGGCCAGGCCGATCGTCAGCATCTTGCGATAGTCCGTGATCCATTTTCCGTCAAAGATGCAATAGGCCTTTTCACCCACGAGCATCGCCTGCCGGGTCGCCTCGGGTATCACGATATAGGCCTCATAGGTCTGCGGCTCGACCAACGACTGCCAGCGCACGTAGAGCAACCGAGGCAGGTCAGCACCCAGGACCTGCTTACCCGCACCCGAACCAGGCTCCTTCGGCCAGCCGCGTGGATTGCCCTTGAGGTTCTTGGGGGTGCTGATCGCAGCAATCCCGCTCATCGCGCGGCGAAAGACGCGCTCCTGCACGTCCACCGCATCTGCGCTCTCGATCCACACTTCCATGTAGTTGGGTGCAAACAATCCCAGCCGCCACGAATCGTAAGGCAGCCGGTGGACGCCATGGGTGCAACCGCTCAAGCAGAGCAGCAGCCCCAATGACAGCAACGCCTCCAGCCTATTCATTGGGGTGTTCCTTACGCCGCATTCCTGTAGCTGGGCGATTGATGAACACCACGTCCAACCCACTGTCGTTCCAGCCTTTGGCCGCATTCCAGTTCGCCGAAAGGTGGATGTATCGACCGTTCAACAAAGCAGCTTCCTCAGTGGTCAACGCCGTGTATGCCTCGCGCAGGGCAAATGCCTGGAGTTTGCTCGCGATGGAAAGTAGTTCGGTGGGTAGCGCGAAAGCCTGGGTACTAGGTACAGCTCTGAACGCCACCCCGGCACGTACCGCCAATTCGCGCATGATGCGCAGGTAAACCAAAGAAAGTTCGCCGCGCACCTCTCGTTCACCGGTAATTGCGGCATACACACGCTTTTCAGCCACGCTGTCTCGTCCCCGCTGCCGAACAGGTACTGACCAGGTGGCGATGTCCAGACCGGCAGGTGGCACGTAGGTCAGCCAGTGGTTCGCTTCGTCATGGAAACGCTGGCGGGTACGCGAAAAGGCGGCGCTGCGCGCGTTGGCGAGGGAGGCGACTTCGACGCTGCTGTCCGGCTTGCTCAACAGCAGCTTTTCACGCATCCAGGGCTGGTAGCCGCCGCCAATGTCCGAATGACAGCCGGGAAGCTCGATATCCTGCTCGGCCTGGGTCAGCGAGAAGTTGTGGCGATACTCGTCACGCGCCACCAGGTGGATGACCTGGCGTGCCACACCTGGCGCAAGGCGCAGGTTGAGCCCGGGGTTGTCGGCATTGTGCGGGCTGAAATCACCATGACCCGGCGAGACGATACCGGCCACAGTGTCGAATAGGCCGATGAAGTTGAGGGTGAAGTCGCTGCGATGACGCCAGGCGAAGGATTCAACGAACCCAGGCGTTCCAACAGGGATGGCGCGAGCCAGCAAGCTGCCCGGCCCCTTGAGCAGGTCATTGGCACAATGCCGCCCCGCTGCGGCACCTCGGCTGAAACCGAACAGGTCGAACTCTATCCGGCGAATCTTGATCTGCGGATTAGCTGAAGCGAATCGGCGCAACTTCTCCATGACCAGATCCGGCACCTGCTCAACCCGTGCCACCACCCCCGTGCTTCCCTTGCCGGTGCCTTGACTGTAGAGGGAGTCGGCCAGGCCGCTGCGGGTGCCTATGCCTTCAAGATACACCTTGAGATAGGCTTGGTCGGCCTCGGGCAGCAGTCGCTCCTCGCTCTGGTCGGGGTACAGGTCATGCAGGCGTGCAACATTACTAACGCCATTGCCGTAACTGTTGTCGGGCCCGTTGCCTTGGCCGTCATAGCCGTAAGCGGCGCAGTACTGGCGAATATCCTCGGCGACCTGCTGCGCCATGCCCAGGCCGGACGCATGGCAACCTTCGGTGGCGGCACTGTTGGCCTGGTTGTTCCCGGTACCATCGAAGAACAGGCCCAGGTGCAGCACGATGCCCGTCTCCTCGAGCAGTTCCTCCTCTTCTTCCTCTTCTTCCGGCAGGCTGTAGAAAGTCGGTTCGGCCGCACCATCCGCTGGCGCCACCGGGTGCGGCGCTGTAGCGACGACGCCGGGAGAAGAGGCTGCGGCACTGGGAGCGCTCCTTGACTGGTAGGTGGCGTTGAGCAACGACGGCAACAGCCTTGCACGGCAAGGGCAACCGCTGAAACTGTCCAGCGTACCTGCCACCAGCGCACCGTGACTGCGTATGTACCAGACGCCACCCACGATCCGATAGACCTTGCCATCCTTGCCACAGGAAACCCGATCCCCCTGGCGTGCATGGGCAATGCCGAACATCATGACCTGGGGGTCGGCTTCCAGTACTACGCCACCACAGGTGGTCTGGTCGCCCTGACGAATGAAATGCCCTATAGCCACTGAATCCCTCTCTACAAACCGCCCGCAAACGCAAAGTGCGCAGGCGTTGTTGGTCATGGATTACCGGCCCACCCGCAGAGGGGTTGGGTCACCCGGTACCGAACCGCAAGGGTCGAGGGGTGGTACTTCACAGGTAAATAGGACGCGTCCTAGAGCGTTGTAGGAAACTTCTAAGCATCCGGCGCAGGGCACCGAACCGATCGGAAAGGGCCGCGAAGCGGCCCCGGAAATAGCGAATCAGAACCCTACACTGGCCTGCACATAGAAGGTGCGCGGCTCACCCACATAAATGCCGGCGTTGTTGTCGCTGGAGCGGGTGAAGTACTGCTTGTCGAACAGGTTCTTCACCCCCGCCGCCACTTTCAGGTTCGACAGCTTCGGCCCGAAGTCATAACCACCACGGGCATGCCAGGTCACGTAACCCGGAATATCGCCATACTGCCCGTCAGCGCTCGGCTCGGTGATGTAGTCGCCGTTGAAGCTGCCATCGGCGTTGATCCCGGTGCCCGGTGCGCGCTGCTTGGATTGGGCGAAGGCATCCAGGTTCCAGGTCCAGCGGTTGACCTGGTAGCGCACGCCGGCGGTGGCCACCTGGCGCGAGTAGAACGGCAGGTCACGGCCCTTGAAGCCGGGGATGTCACCTTCGTAGGTGGCGCGGGTATAGGTGTAGCCGCCATTGACCGACAGGCCCGCCAGACGCGGATCCAGGCCCTCCAGGTCATAGCGCGCCGAGGCCTCGATACCCTGGTGCTTGGTCGCGCCCAGGTTGGTCCAGCCCACATCGTTGCTGATGTACTGCAGCTCGTCGTCGAAGTCGATGTAGAACGCCGTCAGCTCGCCGGCGAAGCCGCCGTTGTCATAGCGCGTACCGATTTCGTAGGTCTTGGCCTTTTCCGGCTCCAGGCCATTGGCCGTGCTGTTGCCGGTACCGCCCTGGCCCAGCTGGAAGTACTGCAGGCTGCCGAACGAGGTCTCGTAGTTGGCGAACAGTTTCCAGGCGTCGGAGAGGTGGTACATCACGCTCAGCGCCGGCAGCGGCTCGTTGCTGGTGATGCTGCGGTTCTTCTCCGGCACCGGGCGGTTGTTGGCGTCCAGCACCGGGCGGTCGCGCCAGTCGGTGTTGATGTGCTCGAAGCGGATGCCCGGGGTGATGGTCCAGTTGCCGATATCGATCTTGTCATCGATGTAGTAGGCGCTGGCCTCGGTGCCGCCGCTGCGGTCCTGGAACACGTGGCCATCGGAGGTCGGGGTCGGCGTCGGCACGTTGTCGATCAGGGCCAGGCGGGTCGACTGCTCGCGCATGGCTTCCTTCAGGTAACGGTAGCCAACGCTGACTTCCTGGGTGGCGGGGCCGGTGAAGAAGATCCGCGACACCCGTGGCTCGATGGCGAAGGTGTGGTAGTTGCGCGGGTACGACGACAACGTCTTCATGTCACGCGAGGCGATGGCGCTGCCGCGGAAGCTGTCGGTGTAGTAGGTCAGCACTTCGAACTGGGTGGCTTCGTCGAGCTGGCGCTGCCACTTGAACGACACGTCCTTGCGCCGCCCGGCGAAGTAGTCGTAGTCGCGCAGCGACTGGTACGGGTTGCTGTCGTATTGCGCCTGGGTCAGGCCGCCGGGCATGTCGGCGCGGCCATCGTAGTAGTGGAAGTTGAGCCAGAACTCGTCGACGTCGGTCGGCGCCCAGTGGGTCTTGAGGATGACGTCGTCGATGTCGTTGCCGTTGTTGCTTTCACGGTAACCGTTGCCGTTCACCCCGGTGTACAACAAGGCCACGCCCATGCCGTTGTCGGCGGTGCCGCCGACGAAGGCCGATTCGGTGTGCTTCCAGCCACCATGCTGGGACGTCTCCAGGGTGGTGGACAGCTCTGCCGAGGGCTTCTCGGGGATGGCGCGGGTGACGAAGTTGATGACCCCGCCGACGTTCTGCGGGCCATAGCGCACCGAACCTGCGCCACGCACCACGTCGATGCTGTCCAGGTTGCCCGAGGAGATCGGCGCCATCGACAGCTGCGGCTGGCCATAGGGGGCGAAGGCCGCCGGCACGCCATCGATCAGCACCGTCGAGCGCGGCGACAGGCGCGAGGTCAGGCCGCGCACGCCGACGTTGAGCGACAGGTCGCTGCCGCCGGTGCCGTTGGAGTCCTGCACCTGCACCCCGGGGATGCCGCGCAGCACATCGCGCACGTTCATCGCGCCCTCTTCCACCATCGCCTCGCGACGCACCACGGTACGCGCACCGGGGTGGTTCTGCACCACGGCCTGGTCGGCATCGCCCAGCCAGTCACCGACCACCTTGATGTCGGTGGGCGCCAGCTCCAGGCTGCCGCTGCCCAGGTCGACCGTGCTCGGCAGCGGCTTGACCACCACGGTGTCCTGGGACATCTCGTAGGTCAGCCCGCTGCCCTGCAGCAACTGCTGCAGCGCCTCTACCGGGCTCAGCTGGCCGGACACCGCCGGCGCCTGCTTGCCAGCCACCAGCTCCGGGCTGAAGAACAGCTGCAGGTTGGTCTGCTGGCCCAGCTGGCTCAGCGCCGAGGCCAAGGGTTGCGCCTGGATCTGGATGGCGGCGCCGGCCTGCGCGGCCTGGCTGTTGACGGCCACGGCGCTGACCGCAAGGGCCAGCGCCAGGGCGCGGAAGCGCGGGAAAGGCTTGTTGTTGTTCACGTCGTCAAAACATCCTGAAGGTCGGGATAACGCCAATCGCATGCAAATGTAAATGCTTGGCAGTTGCAGCTGGCGGGGAAGACGAACGAGCGGAAAAAAACCTGAATCTATTTCGCGATTATTTCTCGCGAACCATCTTCATGCGCCTTGATGGCCACCGGCAGGATGCTCGGCAAGGCGCGCAACAGGGCGTCGGTGTCGTCGATGCTGAAGGTGCTGGACAGGCGCATCTGCGCCACCTTGCCCGGCGCGACCCGCAGCGGCTGGGCGCGGTAGCGCGAGGCTTCGGCCACCACCTCGGCCAGGGTGGCGTTGTCGAACACCTGCTTGCCCTGGCGCCAGGCGGTCAGCGAAGCGGCATTGACGGCGTAGGGGGCGGCGACGTTGCCGTGCTCGTCGATGTGCGCGCCTTGCCCGGCCCCCAGTTGCGCCAGCGCACTGCCCTTGCCCTGCACGCGTACCGAGCCTTGCTCGACGGCCACGCGGGTGGCGGCCGGGTCCTGGCGCACATCGAAGCGGGTACCTGTGACCGTCACGCTGCCCTGGGCGGTGTCGACCACGAACGGCCGGCTGCTGTCATGGGCAACGCTGAACATCGCTTCGCCCGCACGCAGCACGATATGCCGCCGGCCCGGGCTGAAGTCGACCTGCAGCTCGGTGGCGCCATTGAGCTCCAGGTGCGAGCCGTCCGGCAGTTGCACCTGGCGGCGCTCGCCGAAGGCGGTGTGCAAGGCGGCCTGATGATTGAGCTGCTGATACTGCCAGCCGCCCCAGCCCAGCCCCAGGGCCACCACCGCCACGCCGGCCGCCAGCGCTTGGTGCAACAGCCGCCGGCGAGGCAACTGGCGCACCGGCTCGGGTTGGCACAGCGCTTCGAGGCGCTGGCGCGGGATGAAGTCAGTGGCCTGCCACAGCCGCGCGAGCTGCTGGTACTCCTGCCGATGCACAGGGTCAGCCGCCAGCCAGGCCTCGAGCCGCGCCTGCAGCCCGGCATCACGCGGCGCATCCTGCACGCGGGCGAACCATTCGGCCGCCTGCTCGCGGACGCTATCGATAGCGTGCTGTTTCATGGGCAAGGTCTCCTGACTCATCATGCCGACACATCCAGGTGCTCACGCAGATGTCGGAGCGTGCGGATCATATACTTTTCGACCATGTTCTTGGTCAAACCCATGCGCTCGGCGATCTCGGCCTGGGTCAGGCCCTCGATCTTCTGCCAGATGAACACCCGCCGGCAGTTGAGCGGCAGCTCGGCCAGCGCCCGCTCGACACTTTCGGCCAGCTCCAGGGCATGCACGTAGGCTTCCGGGTCGCTGCTGCTGGCGGCCTCGTCGAAGGCCTCCAGCGCCAGGGCCTGGCGCCGGTCCTCACGACGGAAACCGTCCACGGCGATATTGCGCGCCGTCTGGTGCAGGTAGGCGCGCGGCTGCTCGACCTGCTCGCGCGGGTTTTCCAGTACCCGCACAAAGGCGTCATGGGTGAGGTCCTCGGCCTGCTGCCGACTGCGCAGCTTGCGCGTCCAGGTGCCGATCAGCTCATGGTAGTGGTCGAGGAAGCCTTTGTGTCCAGACACGGTCTCGGTCGTCAGGGAGGCGGATGAGGGTGCGAATAGTAATGTTTCTCATCAATTGCGGCAATTCCGCCGATCGGTAACAAAAAATTTAAGGGAAATTTCATGCACCAAAGTGCCAGTTTTGGTGGCCATAAATATGAACACCTGTGGCCCCTTCGCGGGGCAAGCCCGCGCCCACGGAAAAAGCAGATCCCTGTAGGAGCGGGCTTGTCCCGCGAAGAGGCCAAGCGGTCTATTCCACAATTTTTTACGCTTGAAACATCGCGGGGAACATCTACCGGTCACACGAGTCGGTTATTCAAACGATAGGGCCCAGATCCACGACGAACGCGGCCGGATTGCCTGTTGATCTTGCTGGGTTCACGCCCTAAAGTGCGCGCCGAACGTCCATGCTGGAAACGATCCATCCGGCTCAAGTACTGAGTAGGCGAACCAAAGTGGGGATACGGAGGACGTTCAGTTTGCAGCCACTTATCTTTTCAGTTTGCCCATGGAGTCCCTGAGCATGTCGATCCAGGTCGAAGACTATTTCGCGCGCGACACCTTCCAGAAAATGAAGGCGTTCGCCGACAAGCAGGAAACCCCGTTCGTACTCATCGACACCCAGATGATCAGCCAGGCCTATGACGACCTGCGCGCCGGGTTCGAATTCGCCAAGGTCTACTACGCGGTCAAGGCCAACCCGGCCGTGGAGATCATCGACCTGCTCAAGGAGAAAGGCTCGAGCTTCGACATCGCCTCGATCTACGAGCTGGACAAGGTACTGGGCCGCGGCGTCAGCGCCGACCGCATCAGCTACGGCAACACCATCAAGAAGTCCAAGGACATCCGCTACTTCTACGAGAAGGGCGTGCGCCTGTATGCCACCGACTCGGAAGCGGACCTGCGCAACATCGCCAAGGCCGCGCCGGGCTCCAAGGTCTACGTGCGCATCCTCACCGAAGGCTCCACCACTGCCGACTGGCCGCTGTCGCGCAAGTTCGGCTGCCAGACCGACATGGCCATGGACCTGCTGATCCTCGCCCGCGACCTGGGCCTGGTGCCTTACGGCATTTCCTTCCACGTAGGCTCGCAGCAGCGCGACATCAGCGTGTGGGACGCGGCCATCGCCAAGGTCAAGGTGATCTTCGAGCGCCTGAAGGAAGAAGACGGCATCGAGCTCAAGCTGATCAACATGGGTGGCGGCTTCCCGGCCAACTACATCACCCGCACCAACAGCCTGGAAACCTACGCCGAAGAAATCATCCGCTTCCTCAAGGAAGACTTCGGTGACGACCTGCCGGAAATCATCCTCGAGCCTGGCCGTTCGCTGATCGCCAACGCCGGCATCCTGGTCAGCGAAGTGGTGCTGGTGGCGCGCAAGTCGCGCACCGCGGTGGAGCGCTGGATCTACACCGACGTGGGCAAGTTCTCCGGCCTGATCGAAACCATGGACGAAGCCATCAAGTTCCCGATCTGGACCGAGAAGAAAGGCGAGGCCGAAGAAGTGGTGATCGCCGGCCCGACCTGCGACAGCGCCGACATCATGTACGAGAACTACAAGTACGGCCTGCCGCTGAACCTGGCGATCGGTGACCGCCTGTACTGGCTCTCGACCGGTGCCTACACCACCAGCTACAGCGCCGTGGAGTTCAACGGTTTCCCGCCGCTGAAGGCGTACTACCTGTAATGCACGACGGGGCCGCAAGGCCCCGTTTTCATGTGTGTAGCAGTGCCGGCCTCTTCGCGGGGCAAGCCGGCTCCCACAGGTTCAGTAGAGAACCTGTGGGAGCCGGCTTGCCGGCGATAGGGCCGGTACAGGCAAGCTCAAATTACGCGTGCTTCCAACTCTTCGGCATACCGCGCCGCAAAGGCCATCAACATCGGCCCTGCCCCCTGCAACGTCACCAACGCACTGCGCAGGAAATTCAGATTCCCCTCGACCCGCGCCCGCTCCAGCCAAGCCCCCGCCTCAGCCATTTCCCCACGCTCGACCAGCACCAGCGCCAGGCTGAACATCCCGCGAAAATCCCCCGCCTCGGCCGAGCGCCGATACCAGCGCACCGCCCTCACCGGGCTCGGCGCAGTGGCGATGCCCTGCTCCAGGTACCGCCCATACAGGTTCATCGACTTGGCATGGCCCATCTGCGCGGCCTTCTCGTAGCACAGCAAGGCCTGGGCCTGGTTGGCCGGCACACCACGCCCGGTGGCCAGCAGGTTGCCCAGGTTGTAAAGGCCCCAGTCCAGGCCGGCATCGGCCGCACGCGCATAATGGATGGCCGCCTGCGACCAGTCCTGAGCGCCGCCCCAGGCATGCTCCAGGCAACGGCCGAGCATGTTGTGGGCCATGGCACTGCCGCCCTGGGCGGCGATGCCGAACCAGCGCCGGGCCACCGCCTCATCGGCTTCGATGCCACGCCCATCGAGCAAGATCTGCCCAAGCAGCAGTTGCGCCTCGACCACGCCCTCCCCGGCCGCCGCCAGGATCGCCTGGGCCGCCTGGCCGGGGCTGTGTTCGAGCATGGCCTTGAGGCCGGCCACATCCACCACGTCTTCACGCCGCAACTGATAGGACACGTCTCAGACCTCGGCCCAGCGGCGCAGCAGGTTATGGTAGGTGCCGGTCAGCTGCAGCAGTGAGGGGTGCTCCGGCACATCGGCAGTCAGTTGCTGGATGGCATTGTCCATCTCGAACAGCAGTGCCCGCTGGCTGTCCTCGCGCACCAGGCTCTGGGTCCAGAAGAACGCGGCATAACGCACGCCGCGGGTCACCGGGTTGACCTTGTGCAGGCTGGTGCCGGGGTACAGCACGAGGTCGCCGGCAGCCAGCTTGACCTGCTGCGTGCCATAGGTGTCCTGGATCACCAGTTCGCCGCCGTCGTAGCTGTCCGGCTCGCTGAGGAACAAGGTCGAGGACAGGTCGGTGCGCACCCGCTCCGGGCTGCCCTTGGGCTGGCGCAGGGCGTTGTCGATATGGAAGCCGAAGTTGCCCCCTTCGCGGTAGCAGTTGATCAGCGGCGGGAACACCTTGTGCGGCAGCGCTGCCGACATGAAGCGTGGCGTCTGCCACAGCCGGTCGATCAGCGCGCTGCCGATTTCCTTGGCCAGCGCATGGCCCTCCGGCAACTGCAGGTTGTGCTTGGCCTTGGCCGACTGGTAGCCGGCGGTGACCTTGCCGTCTGCCCAGTCGGCTTGCTCCAGGGCCTCGCGAATACGCGCGAGCTCGTCGCGGTCGAACAAACCGGGAATGTGAAGCAGCATGGCGACGGCACCGTCAGAAAGTGTAAAGGCGCCAATGATATTGATTCACTTTTACGCCGCACAAGCCCTTTCGCCGCTTAAGACGTTTCAGCTCAAGTAAACCGTAAAGCGAATTTGTAAAGATTGTAAATTCCTAGCGAATGGTAACGACTCTCAATTGCTAGTTACAATCGCTTACACTATGATCCGCGGCCTTCACACCTTGGGGAAGGTCCATAACAATGCGAAACGTACCATCTGCAGTCAGTTCACCACGCCTGATCGTGTCCGCCATCGGCGTCGCCCTTAGCGCATCCAGCGTCTATGCCGCCGACCCTGCCGCCAGCAGCGCCATCACCCTCGACGCCACCAGCGTCAACGGCAAGGCTGAACAAGCCAGCACCGACTACAAGGTCGAGAAGGCTTCCTCGCAGAAGTACACCGCACCACTGGTGGACACCCCGCGCTCGATCACCGTGATCCCGCAGCAAGTGATCAAGGACACCAACGCCCTGACCCTGCAGGATGCCCTGCGCACCGTGCCAGGCATCACCTTCGGTGCCGGCGAAGGCGGCAACCCGCAAGGCGACCGCCCGTTCATCCGCGGCTTCGATGCCCAGGGTGACACCTACCTGGACGGCGTGCGCGACACCGGCGCGCAAACCCGCGAAATCTTCGCCATCGAATCGGTGGAAGTGGCCAAGGGCCCGAACTCGGCCATCGGTGGCCGTGGCGCCGCCGGCGGCACCATCAACCTGGTGAGCAAGCGCGCCCACCTGGGCAACTCGCTGGACGGCGCCTGGACCTGGGGCAGCGACCAGACCCAGCGCTACACCTTCGATGGCAACTACCAGTTCAGCGACACCGTGGCTGGCCGCCTCAACCTGATGACCCACGACAGCAACGTCGCCGGCCGTGACAAGGTGAACTACGACCGCTGGGGTATCGCCCCGTCCCTGGCCTTCGGCCTCGGCACGCCGACCCGCGTCAACCTCGACTACTACCACCTGGAAAGCGACGACCTGCCCGATTCCGGCATCCCGTACAGCATCCCGACTGCCGGCAGCGGCGCACGTACCTCGGCGCACCCGAGCAAGCCCGACGACGGCGGCGACAGCGACAACTTCTATGGCCTGACCGGCCGCGACTTCCGCAAGAGCCGCGTCGACATCGCCACCTTCGCCATCGAGCACGACCTGACCGACTCGCTGACCATCAAGAACACCCTGCGCCACGGCAACAGCATGCAGGACTACATCCTGACCCAGCCCGACGACAGCAAGGGCAACGTCAACAATGGCAGCGTCTGGCGCCGCGCCAACACCCGCGTGGGCAACACCGCCACCACCACCAACCAGACCGACCTGTTCGGCGACTTCTACCTGGGCGGGTTCAAGAACAGCTTCTCTACCGGCATCGAGCTGAGCCGTGAAGAAAGCAAGCGTTCGACGTACAACGTCGACACCAACACCCATGGCTCGACCGCCACGACGTGCAACCCGAGCTTGATCGGCGCCAACAGCGGCTACAACTGCACCTCGCTGGGCAACCCGAACCCGGACGACCCGTGGAACGGCGCGATCTCGCGCAACTACGCCGGCACCGACACCAAGAGCAACACCCGCGCCATCTACGTGTTCGACACCCTCGAGCTGTCGCCGGACTGGCTGCTGAACATGGGCCTGCGCTACGACCACTTCGACACCCAGTACCGTGGCTACGATGCCTCCGGCGCCACCGTGGTGAACACCAAGGGTGTCGCCTCCAAGGGCAAGGACACCAGCGAGTTCGTCACCGGCCAGCTGGGCCTGGTGTGGAAACCGGCCGAGAACGGCAGCATCTACGTCTCCTACGCTACTTCCGCGACGCCACCGGGCGCGCTGCTGGGCGAAGGCATGGAAGGCAACCCGCTGGGCAACACTACCGACCGCGGTGGCAACCTGCTGAACAGCGACATGGAGCCGGAAGAAACCACCAACTACGAAATCGGCACCAAGTGGGACCTGCTCGACCAGCGCCTGTCCCTGGCCGCCGCGTTGTTCCGCACCGAGAAGGAAAACGCCCGCGTCCAGGTCGACACCACCACCTACGAAAACGTCGGCGAAACCCGCGTGCAGGGCATCGAGCTGTCGGCCAGCGGCAAGCTGACCGACAAGTGGCAAGTGTTCGCCGGCTACACCTACATGGAAGCGCGCCAGATCGATGGCGGCGCACTGGGCAAGGTCAACGACGGCAACCAGCTGCCGAACACCCCGAACAACAGCGCCAGCCTGTGGACCACCTACTCGGTCACGCCGAAGCTGACCATCGGTGGCGGCGCGTTCTACGTGGATGACGTGTATGGCAGCGTGGCCAACACCACCATGGTCGACAGCTACGTGCGCTACGACGCCATGGCCGCCTACAAGCTGACCAAGAACGTCGACCTGCAGCTGAACGTGCAGAACCTGACCAACGAGGTGTACTACGACAAGGCATTCTCCACCCACTTCGCCAACCAGGCGGCCGGGCGGACCACCCTGCTGACCACCGCAGTCCACTTCTAAAGCAGCACCCCCAAGCCCCGTTCATTCCCATGAGCGGGGCTTTTGCGTACCAAGGCATAATGCACCCCGCGCAACAGGCCCCAGCAACACAAGGTGATCGATGTGGTGAAGAAGACGCTGTTCCAATTGCACTGGTTCTTTGGCATCACCGCTGGGCTGGTGCTGGCCTTGATGGGCATTACCGGGGCGCTGTACTCGTTCCAGGAAGAACTGCTGCGCGCGTTCAACGCCGACGTGCTGAAGGTCGAGGTGCGCGCAGAGGGCGTGCTGCCGCCGGCCGAGCTGGTGCGCCGGGTCGAGGCCGAGCAAGGCGACAAGATCTCGATGCTGTGGGTCGATGTCCGCGAAGGCAATGCCGCGCGCATCTTCTTCACCCCTGCCCCAGGCGAGCGGCGTGGCGCCCTGCGCTACGCCGACCCGTACACCGGCGAACTCAAGGGCGAAGTGGCCGGGCAAGGTTTCTTCAACCTGATGCTCGAGCTGCACCGCTTCCTGGCCATGGGCGACACCGGCCGGCAGATCACCGGCGCCTGTACCTTGATGCTGATCTTCTTCTGTCTGTCCGGGCTGTACCTGCGCTGGCCGCGCAAGGCGCTGAACTGGCGCACCTGGCTGACCCTGGACTGGGCCAAGAAAGGCCGCGCCTTCAATTGGGACCTGCACGCGGTGTTCGGCACCTGGTGCCTGCTGTTCTACCTGCTGTTCGCCCTGACCGGGCTGTTCTGGTCCTACGAGTGGTACCGCGAAGGCCTGAACCGCCTGCTGGGTGATGCGCCTGCCGCCGGCCAGCAGCAAAAACGCGGCGAAGGCCGTGGCCGCCACGGGCCGCAGAAGGTCGACAAGAACGCAGCGCCGCTGGTGGTCGACTACGACGCCATCTGGGCCAACCTCAAGGCGGCAGCAGGCCCGAGCCTTGCCACCTACAACCTGCGCTTGCCACCCGCGGGCGGCCAGCCGGCCAACCTGTTCTACCTGCAAGACAGCGCCGCGCACCCGCGCGCCTTCAATACCCTGGTGCTCGACCCGGCTACCGGCCAGGTGAAAAGCCATGACCGCTACCTCGACAAGTCGTTCAAGGCGCAGCTGCTGCAGAGCGTCTACGCCCTGCATGTCGGCGAGTACTTCGGCCTGCCGGGGCGCATCATCGTCACGCTCGCCAGCCTGACCATGCCGCTGTTCTTCGTCACCGGCTGGTTGCTGTACCTCGACCGCCGGCGCAAGAAACGCCAGGTGCGGGCCGCCCGTGGCAACGTCGACAACACCGATGCCGGCGCCGGTAGCTGGCTGATCGGCTTCGCCAGCCAAAGTGGTTTTGCCGAGCAACTGGCCTGGCAGAGCGCCGGGCAATTGCAGGCCGCCGGCCTGCCGGTGCAAGTACGCGCCCTGGCCGAGTTGGGCGAGGATGATTTGCGCAAGGCACGCCGCGCGCTGTTCGTGGTCAGCACCTTCGGCGACGGCGAGGCGCCCGACAGCGCACGCGCTTTCGAGCGCAAGGTGCTGGGCCAGCCCTGGGCGCTGAACGAGCTCAGCTACGCCGTGCTGGCCCTGGGCGACCGCCAGTACCCGCACTTCTGCGGCTTCGCCCGGCGCCTGCAGGCGTGGCTGGGCGAGCGCGGCGCCAGCAGCGCGTTCAGCCCGGTGGAAGTCGACAATGCCGACCCTTCGGCCCTGCAGCAGTGGCAGCAATCGCTGGCACAGCTGACCGGCGCACAGCCGGTCGCCGCCTGGCAGGCGCCCAGCTACGGCAACTGGAGCCTGGAGCACCGCGAGCTGCTCAACCCAGGCAGCCAGGGCCAACCGGTGTACCTGCTCGGGCTGCGCGCCCAGCAAGCTGCCAGCTGGCAAGCCGGTGACCTGGTCGACATCCTGCCGCTCAATGGCCAGCCACGGATCGAAACCTTCCTCAGCGGCATGGCGCTGGATGCCAGCACCCTGGTGCAGCTCGACGGCCTGCAGGAAACCCTCGCCCAGGCCCTGGCCGGCCGCCAGTTACCCACCCGCCGTGACCACCTGATCGGCTTGCACCCGCAAGCGCTGGTGGATGCGCTGGTGCCGATCGGCAGCCGTGAATACTCCATCGCCTCGATCGCCAGCGATGGCGTGCTGGAGCTGATCGTGCGCCAGGAACGTCACAGCGACGGCAACCTGGGCCTGGGTTCTGGCTGGCTGACCGAATACCTGCCGCTTGGCGGCACGCTGAGCCTGCGCCTGCGCCGCAACAGCGCGTTCCACTTGCCGGAGGTGGCGGCGCCGCTGATCCTGATCGGCAACGGCACCGGCCTTGCGGGGCTGCGCAGCTTGCTCAAGGCGCGGATCAGCGCCGGCGAGCAGCGCAACTGGCTGCTGTTCGGCGAGCGCAATCGGGCGCATGACCTGCTGTGTGGCGATGAGCTGCAGGGCTGGCTGCAAAACGGCGACCTGGCGCGGCTGGACCTGGCGTTTTCGCGGGATCAGGCCGAGAAGGTGTATGTGCAGGATGTGTTGCTGCAACAGGCCGAAGTGTTCAAGCGCTGGGTTGCCGAGGGTGCCTGTGTGTATGTCTGCGGCAGCCTGCAAGGGATGGCGGCGGGGGTGGATGCGGCGCTCAAGGGCATGCTTGGGGAGGCCGTGGTCGAGCAGCTGATCGAAGATGGGCGCTATCGCCGGGATGTGTACTGATCGAACTTGTAGGAGCGGCCTTGTGTCGCGAAAGGGCCGCGAAGCGGCCCCAGCAATCTCTGTGGTACCACCTGATCTTGGGGCCGCTCTGCGGCCCTTTCGCGACACAAGGCCGCTCCTACACATCAGCGCTCAGTGCAGCTCGAAGGTATCGGCATCCAGGTTGGCCGGGAAGCGGGTGCGATACGCCGCCAGCTCCGCCGCGCTCAACACCGCCGTGAACACACCGTCCGCCTCGCCTGCGCTGAGCAGGCTCTCACCCTGGAAGTCCAGCACCTGGCTGTCGCCGGAATAGGCGAAGCCCTTGCCATCGGTGCCCACCCGGTTCACCGCCGCCACATAGCACAGGTTCTCGATACCCCGCGCCGGCAGCAAGCGGTTCCAGTGCTGGCGCCGCGCCGCCGGCCAGTTGGCGGTGTACAGCAGCAGGTCGGTGTCCTGGGCATCACGGCTCCACACCGGGAAGCGCAGGTCGTAGCAGATCAGCGGGCGCACGCGCCAGCCTTTGATCTCGAACTGCACCTGGCGCTCGCCCGGGGTGTAGTGCTTGTGCTCGCCGGCCATGCGGAACAGGTGGCGTTTGTCGTAGTGCAGGATCTCGCCGTCCGGGCGCGCCCACAGCAGGCGGTTGCGGTGGCTGCCGTCGGCGGCCTGGACGATCACGCTGCCGGTGATCACCGCGTCGATCCGCTTGGCCTGGGCCTTGAGCCATTTGTAGGTCGGGCCGTTCTCGGGCTCGGCCAGGCGCTCCGACTCCATGGAAAAACCGGTGGTGAACATCTCCGGCAGGATCACCAGGTCGACGTCGCCGGCCTGCTCCAGCAGCACCTCGAAGTGCGCGTAGTTGGCCTCGCGGTCATGCCAGGCCAGGGTGGTCTGGATCAGGGCGATTTTCAGGTTGGGCAGTGCACTCAGATCGCGCATAGTTTTTCCGCTGCCTGGCGCAGCGTCTCCTCACGTTTGGCAAAGCACAGGCGCACCAGGCGTTGCTCGGGGATGGGTTGCTGGTAGAACACCGACACCGGAATGGTCGCCACGCCGTGCTCGCGGGTCAGCCACAGGGCCATGTCGACGTCGTTCAGGTCCGGGCGGATCTGCGAGTAGTCCACCAGCTGGAAGTAGGTACCGGCGGTACGGGTGAAACTGAAACGCGAGCCTTCGAGCAGGTCGCAGAACAGGTCGCGCTTGGCCTGGTAGAAGCCCGGCAGCTCATCGAGGTGCTGCGGGTGTTCGGCCATGAAATCGGCCAGCGCGCACTGCAGCGGCGTGACGCCGCAGAAGTTGACGTACTGGTGCACCTTGCGCAGTTCCGCGCTCAAGGCCGGTGGGGCGATCACGTAGCCGGTTTTCCAACCGGTCACGTGGTAGGTCTTGCCGAACGAGCTGACCACGAAGGCGCGGGCGTAGAGCTCGGCGTGGGCCAGCACGCTGGCGTGCTGCACGCCATCGAAGACCAGGTGCTCGTAGACCTCGTCGCTGATCAGGTAGATGTCGCGGTCGGCGATCAACCGCGCCAGCTGGTCGAGGTCGTCACGGCTGATCAGCGCGCCGCTGGGGTTGTGCGGCGAGTTGAGGATGACCATGCGCGTGCGCGGGCTCAGGGCCTCGCTGAACTTCTGCCAGTCGATGCGAAAATCGCCGTCGCGCAGCTGCACGTGCACGCAACGGCCACCGGCCAGCTCCACCGAGGGCTCGTAGCTGTCGTAGCAGGGGTCGAAGACGATCACTTCGTCGCCGGCATGGATGACCGCCTGGATGGCGCAGAAGATCGCCTCGGTGGCACCGGGGGTGATGGTCACTTCCTGGTCGGCATCGACCTTGGCGCCATACAGCCGCTCGACCTTCGCCGACACCTGCTGGCGCAGGGCTGGCAGGCCGGTCATTGGCGCGTACTGGTTATGCCCGGCGGCCACATGGCGGCCGACCGCATCGAGCAAAGCCTGCGGGGCATTGAAGTCGGGGAAACCCTGGGAGAGGTTGAGCGCGCCGGTTTGCACGGCAAGCTGGGACATGGTGGTGAAGATGGTCGTGCCGACATTCGGCAGTTTGCTGCGGATCATGGAGCCCTCTTTCCTGGGGTTTGTCCGGCACGGGGTAGAGACCGAGCATAGCGGATCAAGCAGTCAGGAAAAAGGTTGAAACAATAGGGGGATTGCGGTGGGTCAAGGAAGCTGGGGCCGCTTGGCGGCCCCATGCCAAGGTCAGCGCTTGTCGCGGCGCTTCTTCTCGGCCTTCTTGTGGTGCGACATCAAGCGGCGCTTCTTGTTGACCTGGCGGTCGGTGAGGGTGTTCTTCTTGCCCTCGTAAGGGTTTTCGCCACCCTTGTACTCGATGCGGATCGGCGTACCGACCAGCTTGAGCACGCGACGGTAGGTGTTTTCCAGGTAACGCGAGTACGACTTGGGGATCTTCTCGGTCTGGTTGCCGTGGATCACGATCAGCGGCGGGTTGGCACCACCGAGGTGGGCATAGCGCAGCTTGATGCGGCGGCCGTTGACCAACGGCGGCTGGTGTTCGCTGACCGCATCTTCGAGGATCTGCGTCAGGCGGCTGGTTGGCCAGCGGGTGACCGCAGACTTGAACGCGGCCTGCACCGACTTGTACAGGTGGCCCACGCCGGTGCCGTGCAGCGCCGAAATGAAGTGGATGTCGGCGAAGTCGACGAAGAACAGCCGGCGCTCCAGCTCGGTCTTCACGTAGTCGCGCTCACCCGGCTCCATGCCATCCCACTTGTTCAGGGCGATGACGATGGCACGGCCGGCTTCGAGGGCGAAGCCCAGCAGGTTGAGGTCGTGGTCGACCACACCTTCGCGGGCGTCCATGACGAAGATCACCACGTTGGCGTCCTTGATCGCCTGCAGGGTCTTCACCACCGAGAACTTTTCGACTTCCTCGTGGATCTTGCCGCGCTTGCGCACGCCGGCGGTGTCGATGAAGGTGTACTTCTCGTCATCGCGCTCGAACGGGATGTAGATACTGTCGCGGGTGGTGCCCGGCTGGTCGTAGACCACCACGCGCTCTTCGCCGAGCATGCGGTTGACCAGGGTCGACTTGCCGACGTTGGGGCGGCCGATGATGGCGATCTTGATGCCATCCTTTTCGCTCGGGCCCGGGATGCGCACCGCTTCCTCGCCTTCGGCGACGTCCTGGTCCAGGGCTTCTTCCTCGGCATCGCGAGGGATATGGCCCAGTACCGACTCCATCAGCTGGTTGATGCCGCGGCCCTGCGAGCCTGCCACCGGAATGGCGTTGCCCATGCCCAGCGGCGAGAACTCGGCGCGGGCGACGTCGGCGTCGATGTTGTCGATCTTGTTGGCGACCAGGATGGCCGACTTGTTGCGCTTGCGCAGGTGCTCGGCAATCATCTGGTCGGCGGCGGTCATGCCGGCGCGGGCATCGACCAGGAACAGCACGTAGTCGGCTTCTTCGATGGCCATCAGCGACTGCTCGGCCATCTTCTCGTCCATGCCCACTTCGTCACCGGTGATACCACCGGTGTCGATCAGGATGTAGGAACGACCCTGCCAGCTGGCATCACCATACTGGCGGTCACGGGTCAGGCCCGACAGGTCACCGACGATGGCATCGCGGGTCTTGGTCAGGCGGTTGAACATGGTGGATTTGCCGACGTTCGGCCGGCCCACCAGGGCGATTACGGGAACCATGCGGCTCTCCACTCTTGAATTCTTGAAAATGCAAAGGCCGCTGCAAGGCAGCGGCCGGAGTTAGGGCGGCGTGTCCTACGCCGCAACTCAAGACCCTTAGCGGTCTTGAGCATAGCTTCAGCGGATGGTCAGTGCCTCGAGCTTGCCGCTGTTGCCAAAGACGTAGATGGTGTCGCCGACCACCAGGGGCCGGGCACGCAGGCCATCGCTGTCGATACGTTCACGGCCGACGAAGCGGCCATCGACCTGGCTGAGCAGGTGCAGGTAACCCTCGAAATCACCCACTGCCACATAGCTGGAGTACACCTCCGGCGCGGTCAACTGGCGGCGTGCCATCGAGTCGTTGCTCCACAGGGCGCTGGAGGAGCGTTCGTCGACGCTCTGCACAGTGCCCGAGGCTTCGCTGACGTAGACGTTGCCAAAGCCCTGGGCGACACCCACGTAGCTGGAGGCATCACGCTGCCACAGCACGCGGCCGCTTTCCAGGTCCAGGCCGGCGACCCGGCCCTGGTAGGTGCTGACGTACAGGGTACCACCGGACAGCAGCAGGCCGCCGTCGATATCGACCACGCGGTCCAGCTCGGAACGGCCTTGCGGGATGGCCACGCGGCTTTCCCACACCGGCACGCCGTTGTTGATATCCACTGCCACCACCTTGCCGGTGGACAGGCCGGCGACGGCCAGGCGGTTGGTGGCAATCGGTGCACCGGTGCCACGCAGGGTCAGCACGGCCGGGGTGTTCTCGTAGATCCAGCGGCGGTCGCCAGTGGCGGCATCCAGGCCGATCAGGCGGTCGTCCTGGGTCTGCACCACCACAACGTCACCGTTGTTGGCAGGCGGCGCCAGCACTTCGCTGGTGACGCGCGCCTTCCAGCGCTCTTCACCGGTGCTGGAGTCCAGGGCGATCACCTCACCCTTGAGGGTGCCGAGCATGACCAGGCCATAGCCGACACCGACCGCGCCGGAAACCGGCTTGTCCAGGTCCTTCTTCCACACCACGTCACCGGTGATGCGGTCGAGGGCGAAGACTTCGCCGTTGACGTCGGAGGCGTAGATACGGTCGTTCTCGATGGCCGGTACCAGGGTGTTGTAGGTTTCGCCCTGGCCGTCACCGATCGAACGGCTCCACTGCTTCTTCAGCACCACTTCTTCGGTGAACTTGGTCAGCTCGGCCGGAGGCAGTTCCTTCTTGCTGTTGCTGCTGCAACCTGCGGCCAGAACGGCCAGGGTCAGCACTGCTGCTTGTTTCCAACCGATCACGTCACGCGTCCCCTTTGGCCAGATCATCCAGCTTCAGTTGCAGGCCACCGACCGCAGCGTCATCCGACAGCGCAGCCTTGGCTTTTTCGTATGCACCGTGGGCATCGTCGGCGCGGCCCAGCTGCACCAGCAGGTCGCCCTTCAATTCTTCACGGCTGGCCAGGAACGCCTTGTCGGCGTCGCCGTCGAGCAGTTTCAGGGCATCTTCGGCCTTGTTCTGGGCGGCCAGCACGCGCGCCAGGCGCTGACGTGCGATTTCGCCCAGGGTCACGTCGGCCGGCTTGTCCAGCACGGCCTTGAGCTCGGCAGCGGCGTCGTCGAGCTTGCCGCTCTCGACCGCGACCTTGGCCACGAACAGGCTGCCGTACTGGGCATAGGCCGTACCGCCGAACTCGCTCTTGAGCTTGCCGGACAGTTCCGCGACCTTGGTCGCGTCAGGCTGGCCGCTCGGGGTCAGGCTGGTCTCCAGCAGGGCCTGGTACAGCTGCGAGGCGCCTTGCGACTGGTTGTTCTGGTACTTGTGCCAGGTGTTCCAGCCCAGCACCACCACGCCGGCCAGCAGCGCGCCAGTCAGCAGCGGCTTGCCGTTGCGGTTCCACCAGTCCTTGACCGTTGCCAGGTCATCATCATCGGTACTCGACACCCCAATACTCCTTTTCGCCTATTCGCTTGTTGAACCGCGTTACGCCTGTGCGATCGCGGTTTCCAGGTGCTCAGCCAGAGCATCCCAGGCAATGTTCTGTTGTTCGCCCTGACCACGCAGGGGCTTCACGCCGATCTCTTGCTTGGCCAGCTCGTCGTCGCCAAGAATCAGGGCGAACAGTGCCCCGCTCTTGTCGGCTTTCTTGAACTGGCTCTTGAAGCTGCCGCCGCCGGCGTTGACCGCCAGGCGCAAGCCCGGCAGGCGATCGCGCAGCCCTTCGGACAGGCGCAGGCCAGCCAGTTCCGCCTGCTCGCCGAAGGCGCACAGGTAGACGTCGATCTGGCGATTGATCGACTCCGGCACCTTGCCGAGGGTCTCCAGCAGCAGGATCAGGCGCTCGATGCCCATGGCGAAGCCAACGCCGGTGGTCGGCTTGCCGCCCATCTGCTCGACCAGGCCATCGTAACGGCCACCGGCGCAGACCGTGCCCTGGGCGCCGAGCTTGTCGGTGACCCATTCGAATACGGTCTTGCTGTAGTAGTCCAGGCCACGCACCAGCTTGGTGTTGATCACGAACGGAATACCGGCGGCGTCGAGGCGTGCCTTGAGGCCCTCGAAGTGCACGCGCGAATCCTCGTCCAGGTAGTCTTCCAGCTTCGGCGCGCCGACCAGCACCGCCTGGGTGCCCTGGTCCTTGCTGTCGAGGATGCGCAGCGGGTTGCTCTTGAGGCGGCGCTGGCTGTCTTCGTCGAGCTGCTCCAGGCGCGCCGAGAGGAACTCGACCAGCGCGTCACGGTAGCGGGCACGCGCTTCGCTGGTGCCCAGGCTGTTGAGCTCGAGCTTGACCGCGTCCTGGATGCCCAGCAGGCCCCACAGGCGCCAGGTCAGCATGATCAGCTCGGCGTCGATGTCCGGGCCATCGAGGTTGAACACTTCGACGCCGATCTGGTGGAACTGGCGGTACCGGCCCTTCTGTGGGCGCTCGTGGCGGAACATCTGGCCGATGTACCAGAGCTTCTGCACCTGGCCGTTGCCGGTGATGCCATGCTCGAGCACGGCACGCACGCAAGCGGCGGTGCCTTCGGGGCGCAGGGTCAGCGAATCGCCGTTGCGGTCCTCGAAGGTGTACATCTCTTTTTCGACGATGTCGGTGACTTCACCAATGGAGCGCTTGAACAGCTCGGTGAACTCGACGATCGGCGTGCGGATCTGGCTGTACCCATAGGTGTCCAGCAGGCCGGCGACGGTGCCTTCGAAGTAGCGCCACAGCGGCGACTGCTCTGGCAGGATGTCGTTCATGCCACGGATGGCTTGCAGCGATTTGCTCACGAAAAGTCCTTACGAATCTGTGTGTCAGCTGCGGGCGATCAGCGCCGCGTCAGCCTCGACCTTTTCGGCCGCTTTCTGGCGGATGAGTTTTTCCAGCTCATCGACCAGGTTGTCATTGGTCAGCTTCTGCGCAGGCTTGCCGTCGATGTAGATCAGGTTCGGCGTGCCGCCGGTCAGCCCCACGTGGGCCTCCTTGGCTTCACCCGGGCCGTTGACCACGCAACCGATCACCGCCACGTCCAGCGGCACCAGCAGGTCTTCCAGGCGCCCTTCCAGCTCGTTCATGGTCTTGACCACATCGAAGTTCTGCCGCGAGCAGCTCGGGCAGGCGATGAAGTTGATGCCACGCGAACGCAGGTGCAGGGACTTGAGGATGTCGTAGCCGACCTTCACTTCTTCGACCGGGTCGGCCGCCAGCGAGATGCGGATGGTATCGCCAATGCCTTCGGCCAGCAGCATACCGAGGCCGACGGCGGATTTCACCGTGCCCGAACGCAGGCCACCGGCTTCGGTGATGCCCAGGTGCAGCGGCTGGATGATCTGCTTGGCCAGCAGGCGGTAGGCCTCGACGGCCATGAACACGTCGGAGGCCTTGACGCTGACCTTGAAGTCCTGGAAGTCCAGGCGGTCCAGGTGCTCCACGTGACGCAGGGCAGACTCGACCAGCGCGGCCGGGGTCGGCTCGCCGTACTTCTTCTGCAGGTCCTTTTCCAGGGAGCCGGCGTTGACGCCGATGCGGATCGGGATGCCGCGGTCGCGGGCGGCATCGACCACCGCGCGCACACGGTCTTCACGGCCGATGTTGCCCGGGTTGATGCGCAGGCAATCGACGCCCAGTTCGGCCACGCGCAAGGCGATCTTGTAGTCGAAGTGGATGTCGGCGACCAGCGGCACGCTGACCAGTTGCTTGATCTTGCCGAACGCCTCGGCGGCGTCCATGTCAGGTACCGAGACGCGCACGATGTCGACGCCGGCATCGACCAGGCGCTGGATCTGCGCCACGGTGGCGGCGACGTCGTTGGTGTCGGTGTTGGTCATGCTCTGCACCGCGATGGGAGCATCACCACCCACCGGCACATTGCCGACCCAGATTTTGCGGGATTCGCGACGTTTGATCGGAGATTCGCCGTGCATGACTTATTGTCCCAACTTCAGGCGAGCGGTCTCGCCACTGGTGAACGGGGCAACATCGACGGGCTGGCCGTTGTAGCTGACCTGGGCGCCACGGGCAAAGCCCAGGCGCACCGCGAACGGCGGCTTGCCGGTCAGCTCCAGGTTGTCGCCCTTGCGCTTGATGGCGCTGAACAGCACCTTGCCGTTGCCATCGGTGACCTGGGTCCAGCAGTCGGCGACGAACTGGATGGCGACCTTGGCGCTGCCGGCCGGTACTGCGGCGGGCTCGGCGGCGGCCACTGCCGGCACGCTGGCCACCGGCGCCACTGGGGCGGCTGGCGTGGCTGGCGTTGCAGGGGTGGCGGGCACGGCCGGTGCCGGTGTTGCAGCGGTTTGCTGAGCGGGTGCCGGCGCAGTGGTGGCAGGCGCCGCTTCGCTGGCGGGCTGGCCAGCCGGTTCGGCCGGGGCCTGCTCCAGGGGCAGCGGTGCGCTCTCAGCCTGCTGGCTGGCGGTGACGGCCTGGTCTTCAGGCTCGTCCAGCGGGTGGATCTGGGTGGTGCCGTCGGCGCTCTCGACTTCTACGTGTTCCAGGGCGATCTTGGCCAGGTCCTTGCCACGCAGGCTGCCCTGGTCCTGCCACCAGATGAAGCTGCCACCCACCACGGCGACCAGCAGCAACAGGCTGACGCCACGCAGGATGTTGTGCGACAGGCGCACCGGCTCCTCGATGCGGCCCAGCGAATGCACTTCGCTGCCCTTGGCATGGGTACCGGTGTACTGGTCGAAGGCCTCGACCAGGGGCGCCTGGTCCAAGTCCATGAGCTTGGCATAGGCGCGGATGTAGCCACGGGCGAAGGTGTGCCCTGGCAGCTTGTCGAAGGCGCCGGTTTCCACATGGTTCAGCGAACTGATGGTGAGGTTGAGCTTGCGGGCCACCTCGGCTTGCGACCACTCCCGTTTTTCGCGGGCCTGGCGCAACAGCTCACCGGGGTTCTGGCCAGTCGCTGCTGCTACTTCGGGATGCGCGGCTTTCATCGTTGCTCCGACAGGTATTGCTGATATTCCGGCGTACCGGGATAAAGTCGTTGTAATTGCTGGCCCAGCTCGGCCAGTGTGCCCTGCTCGTCGAACACCCGGGCAAGACGGCTGCCCAGCAGCAGGCTGCGGGCGCTGTGATCGCTCAACTGGCTGAAACGATCGTAGTAGTCCCGGGACGGCACATAATGCCTGTTTTCGTAGGACAACTCAGCCATTTCCAGCAACGCCCTGGGCTGCCGCTGATTGAGCTGCAGGGCCTTGGTCAGGTAAGCGTGTGCCTGGTCGCGATTTTCCAGCTTCAGCGCCGTCAGGCCAAGGTTCTCGTACACCCGGGAGCGCTCAGGATACAGGCTATCGGCGCTGGCCAGGCGAAACATCTGCTCGGCTTCGGCAAAACGTTGCTGAGCATATAGGAAACTGCCGTAGTTGTTGCGAATTCGCGTATCGCCGGGGCGCGCTGCAAGCGCCTGCTTGAACTGGGCTTCGGCCAGTGCGGCCTCGCCTTCGGCCTGGAACACCAGCGCCAGGGCCGCGTGAGCATCGGCGTCACTGGCATCCAGGGCCAGCGCCTTGCCCAAAGGAGCCTTGGCCTGTTCGGTCAAACCTTGTTGCAAATAGCCCAGCCCGAGCTGCACGTAGGCCCGCCCCGCCTCTGCCCTGCCCTGGCGCGAGGCCAGGGGGTCGCTCGCGCCGCCCGACACGCAGCCGGCCAGCAGCATAAGCGCGGGGATCGACAGCGCGGCGCGCAGGCTCATGGCAGGCCGGCCTCAGTGACGCACGGCGTTGTCTGAAAGCTCAGCGTCTGCGGAGAGCTGGCGCACTGCGATGTAGCGTTCGCTGCGGCGGGTCCGGTCGTTGACCTGGCCGACCAGCTGACCACAGGCGGCGTCGATGTCTTCGCCGCGGGTGGTTCGGGTGGTGACGTTGAAGCCACCGTGGTGCAGCATGTCCTGGAAGCGGCGGATAGCATTGTTGCTAGGCCGCTCGTAACCCGAATGGGGGAACGGGTTGAATGGGATCAGGTTGATCTTGCACGGCACGTCACGCAGCAGCTCGATCATCTGCGCGGCGTGCTCGGGCTGGTCGTTGACGTCCTTGAGCAGGGTGTACTCGATGGTCAGCACGCGCTTGCCACCCAGGGTCGACATGTAGCCCATGCACGATTCCAGCAGCATCTTCAGCGGGTACTTCTTGTTGATCGGTACCAGCTGGTTGCGCAGTTCGTCGTTCGGAGCATGCAGCGACAGGGCCAGCGACACGTCGATGTGCTTGGCCAGTTCGTCGATCATCGGCACCACGCCCGAGGTGGACAGGGTGACGCGACGCTTGGAAATGCCATAGCCGAGATCTTCCATCATGATCTTCATGGCGGCGATGACATTGTCGAAATTCAGCAGGGGCTCGCCCATGCCCATCATGACCACGTTGGTAATCGCGCGATCGATCTTGGCCGGGACAGTCCCGAAGGATTTGTTGGCAAGCCACACCTGGCCGATCACTTCGGCGGCGGTAAGGTTGCTGTTGAAGCCTTGCTTGCCGGTGGAGCAGAAACTGCAGTCCAGGGCGCAGCCGGCTTGCGACGAGACGCAGAGCGTGCCGCGGTCGTCGGTGGGGATGTAGACGGTCTCGACGCAGCTGCCGGAGGCAACGCGGACCACCCACTTGCGGGTACCGTCAGCGGAAATGTCTTCGCTGACCACTTCCGGGCCCCGAATCTCGGCAACGGCCTCGAGCTTTTCACGCAGGACCTTGCCGACATTGGTCATGGCGGCGAAATCGTCGACGCCAAAATGGTGAATCCACTTCATCACCTGGCCAGCGCGAAAGCGCTTCTCCCCGATCGAGTCGAAGAACTGTTCCATTTCCTGCAGGGTCAGCCCCAACAGGTTGATTTTGCCGGTAGATGTCGTCATGGATTCACCTTCACCCTTAAGCTTTCGCTTAGCGAGTGGTTACCTCGGTAGCAGCGAAGAAGTAAGCGATTTCGCGAGCAGCAGCAGCTTCGGAGTCCGAACCGTGAACGGCGTTGGCGTCGATCGACTCGGCGAAGTCAGCACGGATGGTGCCGGCAGCAGCTTCTTTAGGGTTGGTAGCGCCCATCAGCTCACGGTTCAGAGCGATGGCGTTTTCGCCTTCCAGAACCTGAACAACGACCGGACCGGAAGTCATGAAGGCAACCAGGTCACCGAAGAAGCCACGAGCGCTGTGCTCGGCGTAGAAGCCTTCGGCTTCGGCCTTGGACAGTTGCTTGATTTTCGAGGCGACGATTTTCAGGCCGGCTTCTTCGAAGCGAGTGGTGATCTTGCCGATCACGTTCTTGGCAACGGCGTCAGGCTTGATGATCGAGAAAGTACGTTGAACAGCCATGGAAAACTCCAGAATATGAGTGTTGCGAAAAATTAAACCCGCGAATTATACGCGGGTTCCAGGGGATTGCCTAACCTGCAGCGTCACGCTTAGTCGGCTTCATCAATCCAGGCCGCCTGGATGGCCTCCAGCACTTTCTCACCGCCACGTGACGGATCGTCGCTGAATTCTGGCAAGGCCAGCACCCAGCGGTGCAGATCGACGAAATTTACATAACGAGGATCGACTTCCGGCTTGTTTTCCGCAAGCTGGATGGCGATCTCAAGTACATCAATCCATTTCAAGCTCATGCGGCAAACCTCAGTGCGGCGCTTCGGCAGCGTGATTGAGCGAATACTTGGGGATCTCGATGGTCAGGTCTTCATCGGCGACCACCACCTGGCAGCCGAGGCGCGATTGAGCCTCCAGGCCCCAGGCCTTGTCCAGCATGTCCTCTTCCAGCTCGTCGGCTTCTTCAAGGGAGTCGAAACCCTTGCGCACGATGCAGTGGCAGGTGGTACAGGCCTTGACGCCACCGCAGGCGCTTTCCATCTCGATGTGATGGTCGTGGGCCAGTTCCAGGATGTTGGTCCCGGGCTCGACTTCCACGGTCAACCCCTCTGGGCAGAACTTTTCGTGCGGCAGGAATGTCACCAGCGGCATCGGTTACTCCTCGATCTCATTCAGGTTGCGCCCGGCCAGTGCGGCTTTGACCGTCGAATCAAGGCGACGGGCGGCAAATGCATCGGTCACCTGCGACAGACGCTTGGTCTGTTGCTCGATGGCTGGGCCATCGGTGCCGGCCAGCAAATCACGTAGTTCTTGCATCTGGAATTCGATGGCTTGGCGCTCTTCACTGCTGAGCAGGCGCTCACCATCGGCGTCCAGGGCGCCCTGTACCGCTTCGAGCAGGCGCTCGCCGTCGACCTGGTGCTCACGCAACTGGCGAGCTTGCTTGTCGGTACCTGCGTGCTCGAAGGAATCCTTGAGCATGCGCGCGATCTCGCCATCGGTCAGGCCGTAGGACGGCTTGACCTGGATGCTGGCTTCCACGCCCGAACCCAGCTCGCGGGCAGCAACGCTGAGCAGGCCGTCGGCATCGACCTGGAACGTCACGCGGATCTTCGCCGCACCAGCAACCATGGCCGGGATGCCGCGCAGTTCGAAGCGTGCCAGGGAGCGGCAGTCGCTGATCAGCTCGCGCTCGCCCTGCAGCACGTGGATCATCATGGCCGACTGGCCATCTTTGTAAGTGGTGAACTCCTGGGCGCGGGCCACTGGAATGGTGGTGTTGCGCGGAATCACCTTCTCCATCAGCCCGCCCATGGTCTCAAGGCCCAGGGACAGCGGGATGACATCGAGCAGCAGCAGCTCGCCACCTTCGCGGCGGTTGCCGGCCAGGGTATCGGCCTGGATCGCGGCGCCGATGGCCACCACCTGGTCCGGGTCGATCGAGGTCAGCGGGGTGCGGCCGAACAGCGTGCCGACAGCCTCGCGCACACGCGGCACGCGGGTCGAACCACCGACCATCACCACGGCAGCCACCTCTTCGAGCTCAACGCCGCTGTCGCGCACGGCGCGGCGGCAGGCCTTGAGGCTGCGGGCGATCATCGGCTCGATCATCGCGTCGAAGGCGGCGCGGCTGAGCTCGCCCTGCCAGGCGCCATGGCTGACACTGACCACGTCGGCGTCGGTCAGGGCTTCCTTGGCGGCGCAGGCGGCTTGCAGCAACTGGCGCTGGGTAGCCGGGTCGAGGTCGGCGGACAGGCCCGCCTGCTCGATGATCCAGCCGGCGATGGCATGGTCGAAGTCGTCGCCGCCCAGGGCGGTATCGCCGCCGGTGGCCAGTACTTCGAACACACCGGCAGTCAGGCGCAGGATCGAGATATCGAAGGTTCCGCCACCCAGGTCATAGATGGCCACCAGGCCTTCGGCATTCTGGTCCAGGCCATAGGCCACGGCAGCGGCAGTCGGCTCGTTGAGCAGGCGCAGCACGTTCAGGCCGGCCAGCTTGGCCGCATCCTTGGTCGCCTGGCGCTGGGCATCGTCGAAATAGGCCGGCACGGTGATCACCGCCCCCACCAGTTCGCCACCCAGGGTCTGCTCGGCGCGCTCGCGCAATACCTTGAGAATGTCGGCAGACACTTCCACCGGGCTCTTCGGGCCCTGCACCGTGTCGATGAACGGCATGTGCGACTCGCCACCCACGAAGCGGTACGGCAGCTGCTCGCCGAGCTGCTTGACGTCGGCCAGGCCGCGCCCCATCAGGCGCTTGACCGACAGCACGGTGTTCAATGGGTCACTGGACGCCGCCTCGCGCGCGGCCAGGCCGACTTCACAGCGGCCAGCCAGGTAGCGCACTGCCGAAGGCAGAATGACGTTACCCTGCGCATCGGGCAGGGGCTCGCTGCGACCGCTGCGCACGGCAGCGACCAGAGAATTGGTGGTGCCCAGGTCGATGCCCACCGCCAGGCGGCGCTGGTGCGGCTGAGGGCTTTGACCGGGTTCGGCGATCTGCAGTAGGGCCATGCTTATCTAATTACCTTAGGCGTCATCACGGGCGGCGCCGGGTTAATCGTCGAGGCGCTCTTCCAGTTGGCGCACTTCTTGGGCGAGCTTGTCGAGGAACTGCATGCGGCGCATCAGGCGCTCGGCCTGTTCACGCTCGGCAGGCACATCCCAGCAGGCGGCGAAATCCTCGTTCAGCGTGTTCTGGGCAGCCTTCAGGCGCTTCTTGAACACGTCGACACCGTCGAGGTCGGCTTCGTCCTGCAACTCTTCGAGCTCTTCGCGCCACTGCATCTGCTGCAACAGGAAGTCCGGGTCATGGACCGTGACTTCCTGGGGCACTTCATGGCCACCGATAGCCAGCAGGTAGCGGGCACGGCGCGGCGCACTGCGCAGGGTCTGGTAGGCGTCGTTGAGGGCCGCGGACTTCTCCAGGGCTACCCGCTGCTCACGCTCGGAAGCGTCGGCAAAGCGGTCCGGATGGACCTCGCGGGCCAGCTCGCGATAGCGCGTGGCCAGCTTGTCGAGGTCCAGGCGGAAGCACGGCTGGAGATCAAACAGAGCGAAATGACAAGGAGTACCCACAGCCAGCCTCAGACGTTGAAGCTTTCGCCGCAGCCACACTCACCGCGCACGTTGGGGTTGTTGAACTTGAAGCCTTCGTTCAACCCTTCCTTGACGAAGTCCAGCTCGGTGCCATCGAGGTATACCAGGCTCTTGGGATCGATGATCACCTTGACGCCGTGGTTCTCGAACACCTGGTCTTCGGCGGCGAGCTCGTCAACGAACTCCAGCACGTAGGCCAGGCCCGAGCAGCCGGTGGTGCGCACGCCCAGGCGAATGCCCTCACCCTTGCCGCGCCCGTCGAGGGAGCGGCGAATGTGGTTGGCGGCGGCTTCTGTCATGCTGATAGCCATCGGAACTCCTTGACTCTTACCTTGCAACGGGCGGCTTAGATCAAGCCTTTCTTCTGCTTGTAGTCGCGAACGGCTGCCTTGATGGCATCCTCGGCGAGTACCGAGCAGTGGATCTTCACCGGCGGCAGCGCCAGTTCTTCCGCCAGCTGGGTGTTCTTGATGGTTTCGGCTTCGTCCAGGGTCTTGCCCTTCATCCACTCGGTGGCGAGGGAGCTGGAGGCGATGGCCGAACCGCAGCCGTAAGTCTTGAACTTGGCGTCTTCGATGATGCCTTGCTCGTTGACCTTGATCTGCAGACGCATCACGTCACCGCACGCTGGGGCGCCGACCATGCCGGTACCGACATCCGGGTCCTCGGCATTCATCTTGCCGACGTTGCGTGGGTTTTCGTAGTGGTCGATGACCTTTTCACTGTATGCCATGGTGCAATTCCTTCCTCATCAGGGAGCCGCTCTTGCCGGCGACTGCTTAGTGGGCGGCCCACTCGATCTTGGAGATATCGACGCCGTCTTTGTACATGTCCCACAGCGGCGACAACTCACGCAGTTTGTTCACCGCCTCGCAGACTTTCTGCGCGGCGTAGTCGACTTCTTCTTCGGTAGTGAAGCGGCCGAAGGAGAAGCGGATCGAGCTGTGCGCCAGCTCGTCGTTACGGCCCAGCGCGCGCAGTACATACGACGGCTCGAGCGAGGCGGAGGTGCAGGCCGAACCGGACGATACGGCGATGTCCTTGAGCGACATCAGCAGCGACTCGCCTTCGACGTAGTTGAAGCTCAGGTTCAGGTTGTGCGGCACGCGGGCGGTGCTGCTGCCGTTGACGTACAGCTCCTCGAGGTCCGAGACCTGCTTGAAGAAGCGGTCGCTCAGGGCCTTGATGCGCACGTTTTCAGCGGCCATTTCCTGCTTGGCAATGGCGAAGGCTTCGCCCATGCCGACGATCTGGTGGGTCGGCAGGGTGCCCGAACGCATGCCGCGCTCATGGCCACCGCCGTGGATGATCGCTTCCAGGCGCACACGCGGCTTGCGGCTGACGTACAGCGCGCCGATGCCTTTGGGGCCATAGACCTTGTGCGCGGAGAACGACATCAGGTCGACCTTCAGCTTTTGCAGGTCGATTTCGACCTTGCCGGCCGACTGCGCGGCATCGACGTGGAACAGCACGCCGCGCGAGCGGGTCAGTTCACCGATGGCGGCGATGTCGTTGATCGAGCCGACTTCGTTGTTCACGTGCATCAGCGAGACCAGGATGGTGTCGTCGCGCAGCGCCGCCTCGACCTGGGCCGGGGTGACGATGCCGTCTTCGCCTGGCTCGAGGTAGGTGACTTCGAAACCTTCACGCTCGAGCTGGCGAGCGGTATCCAGGACCGCCTTGTGCTCGATCTTGGAGGTGATGATGTGCTTGCCCTTGGTCTGATAGAAGTGCGCAACGCCTTTCAGGGCGAGGTTGTCGGACTCGGTGGCACCGCTGGTCCAGACGATCTCGCGCGGGTCGGCGTTGATCAGCTCGGCCACCTGGCGACGGCCGTTCTCGACCGCTTCTTCGGCCTTCCAGCCAAACACGTGGGAACGCGAGGCCGGGTTACCGAAGTTTCCGTCGACCAGCAGGCAGTCGGCCATCTTCTGGGCGACGCGGGGATCGACCGGGGTGGTCGCGGAGTAATCGAGGTAGATCGGCAACTTCATTGAGTATCTCCTATCAGGCGGTGGCGTCGCTCGTCGTCACAGTTGACAAAGGGTCAGTCGACGGCGGACGTCTCAATCTTGTCCAGCTGGGCAGTACGGCCTGCGACACGACGCAGGTCCTGGCGCTGGGCGACTTCCTGCACCTCACGGCGCTTGACGAGGTCGGCCAGGCTGATGCCGCTGAGAAATTCATGGATCTGCTGGCTGAGGTCGCACCACAGGTGGTGGGTCAGGCAGGTGTCACCGGCATGGCAATCCCCGAGGCCCTGGCAACGGGTGGCATCGACCGATTCGTTGACCGCGTCGATGACCTGGGCCACCTGGATGGTTTCCATGCCGCGCGACAGCTGATAGCCACCACCCGGGCCGCGCACACTGGAGACCAGGCTGCTGCGGCGCAGCTTGGCGAACAGCTGCTCCAGATAAGAGAGGGAAATGCCCTGGCGCTCGGAAATGTCGGCCAAAGACACCGGCCCATGCTGCGCGTGCAACGCCAGGTCAAGCATGGCAGTCACGGCGTATCGGCCTTTGGTAGTCAGTCGCATGGCTAATGGGTACCACGGGAGTTACAGGATGTGTGCGAGTATGCGATTCCCGAGCATTTAAGTCAACTATTAGACCTACTGCTTTAGTCGGGTTTGGCATCTGGGAGGCGGGCGCGATTGTAGCAGCAAAGGGGCGTAAGCACACGCCCCATATGTCAGCGCAGGTTCAGCGGGGCGTTTTCAAAGCGACTGAGTGTCGCGCTGGGCCGCCGGCGCCGCTTCGCTGAAGTCGTCTTCCGGCAGTGCCGGCAACTCCTTGGCACAGTAGTCACTGCCCATCTTGGTCAGGGCCCCGCACATGCCCTCCAGGCGCTCGTCCACTGCCTGCAGGTGGTCGAGCATCTGGCCAATGGCCCGGGCCACCGGGTCGGGCATGTCGCCGCTGACGCCATAGGCATCGAAGCCGATCTTCTCGGCCATGGCCTTGCGCCTGGCCTCGAGCTCGCCGTCTTCGCTCTTGACGATGATCCGCCCCGGGATGCCCACCGCAGTGGCGCCGGCCGGCACCGCCTTGGTGACCACCGCGTTGGAGCCGATCTTGGCCCCGGCACCGACGGTGAACGGCCCCAGCACCTTGGCGCCGGCGCCGACCACCACGCCGTTCTCCAGGGTCGGGTGGCGCTTGCCCTTGTTCCAGCTGGTGCCACCCAGGGTCACGCCCTGATACAGCGTGACATCGTCGCCGATCTCGGCGGTTTCACCGATGACGATGCCCATGCCATGGTCAATGAAGAAGCGCCGGCCGATGGTGGCGCCGGGGTGGATCTCGATGCCGGTCATCCAGCGCCCGAAGTTGGACACCAGGCGCGCCAGCCATTTGAAGTCGCGCTTCCACAGGGCATTGCCCAGGCGGTGCAGCCAGATCGCATGCATGCCCGGGTAGCAGGTCAGCACCTCGAAGGCGTTGCGCGCCGCCGGGTCGCGGTGGAAAACGCTCTGGATATCTTCACGCAGACGTTCGAACATCTGTCAGTCCTTCCTTTTATGCGCATCGCCCCGTGCGACCTTCTGGGTCTCGGTGAGGATGCCGCGCAAAATGCTCATTTCCGGACGCTCGACCGAGCTACGCCCATACAGCCGGCGCAGGCGCGCCATCAAATGCTTGGGCTTCTCGGGATCAAGGAAGCCGATGTCCACCAGGGTTTTTTCCAGGTGTTCATAGAACAGCTCCATTTCATCCATGGTCGCCAGCTCGCTGGCGTCGACCTTCTCCGCCTGCGGCGCCGAGCCTTCGACTGCCAGCCAGGCCATGCGCACCTCATAGGAGAGCACCTGGACGGCGGCAGCCAGATTCAGCGAACTGAAGCCGGGGTTCGAGGGAATGTGCACGTGGAAGTGACATCGCTGCAGTTCTTCGTTGGTCAGCCCGGCGTGCTCGCGGCCGAACACCAGGGCGATCTCTTCGCCGCCGGTGCCGTGCGCCACCGCCTTGGCCCCGCATTCGCGGGGATCGATCAGCGGCCAGGGGATGCTGCGCTCACGGGCGCTGGTGCCCATCACCAGGCTGCAGCCGACCAGCGCGTCTTCCAGGCTGTCGACCACCTGGGCATTGGCCAGCACGTCGTCGGCGCCGGAGGCGCGCGCGCTGGCGTCAGCGGCCGGGAACTCTTTGGGCTGCACCAGCACCAGGCGCGACAAGCCCATGTTTTTCATGGCACGCGCAGCGCCGCCGATGTTGCCGGGGTGGCTGGTATTGACCAGAACAACACGAATATTTTGCAGCAAGGTGTTGTGCTCACAGATGCGGGTTTTGAGGGTTTCGATCTTACAGAACCGACCAGCGAAACGCCATGAAAGCAAATGTGACACTTCTGCCGCCAAAATTTTCTGCTAGAATGTTCGGCTTTCTTCTTTAACATCTCCAGGTGACCCGCCCATGCAGCCTATGCTGAATATCGCCCTGCGCGCCGCTCGCAGCGCCAGTGAACTGATCTTCCGCTCCATCGAACGCCTGGATACCATCAAGGTCGACGAGAAAGAGGCCAAGGACTACGTCTCCGAGGTTGATCGCGCCGCCGAACAGAGCATCGTCAACGCCCTGCGCAAGGCGTACCCGAACCACTCCATCCAGGGTGAAGAGACTGGCCTGCACGCGGGCACCGGCGAAGAAGGCAAGGACTACCTGTGGATCATCGATCCGCTGGACGGCACCACCAACTTCCTGCGCGGCATCCCCCACTTCGCTGTCAGCATCGCCTGCAAATACCGCGGCCGCCTCGAGCACGCCGTGATCGTCGACCCGGTACGCCAGGAAGAATTCACCGCCAGCCGTGGCCGTGGCGCCCAGCTCAATGGCCGTCGCCTGCGCGTCAGCTCGCGCACCAGCCTGGATGGCGCCCTGCTGGGCACCGGCTTCCCGTTCCGTGACAACCAGATGGCCGACATGGACAACTACCTGGGCATGTTCCGCGCCCTGACTGGCCAGACCGCCGGCATCCGCCGCGCCGGTTCCGCCAGCCTGGACCTGGCCTACGTCGCCGCCGGCCGTTTCGACGCCTTCTGGGAGTCGGGCCTGTCCGAGTGGGACATGGCTGCAGGCGTGCTGCTGATCCAGGAAGCGGGTGGCCTGGTGAGCGACTTCAACGGTGGCCACGACTTCCTCGACAAGGGCCACATCGTCGCGGGCAACATCAAGTGCTTCAAGGCCGTGCTGACTGCTATCCAGCCGCACCTGCCCGAGCACATGAAGCGCTAAGCCAAGGCAATAAATATCTCTCGGGGGTAATGCCAATCCGTTAACACGGATTCACTGAGCCTTTACCCTTTAGAGCAAAAAATCCGATGCCCGGAAACGAGCATCGGATTTTTTATGCGCGCATCTAAAGCATTGACGCTCACCCATGAAACATCATCGCTGGCACGCAGCGTACACTTCACGCTTCCACGACCAGCAAAATATTCATATCAAAAAAGAAAATGCCGGCCAGCTTAACTGGACAGCAGCAGGTCTCGCACCTGGTATTTCTGTCAGTTTCGCACCCAACACGCGCTTGCTAGAGTTCCCCCACGATCAAACAGGATGCACCCAAACCATTGCTCAGCAACCGCGGCGGCCTTAGCGCCAGCAGGCGCCGCGGCCCTGACTTCATGATTAGGAGATCCAGCCATGAAAGCGCCAGAAAACCTCAACAAAGTGCAATCAAGGGCATATTTTCAAGAGTTCAGCGTACGCGAATCAGGCGTAAAGAATTTATATATCCCACTCGAGATCGAAGAAAGCAGCAAACGTGTAGACCTGTACTTCGAACCGGGCAATAACGACCTCACCAAAATAGATCTAGAGTTCCAAACGGCCTCTGGAGATTGGGTATATCTTAATACCATAGATCTACCACCCTCCCACGGAGAAATTGGTTATGTTTTCAGAGGCAATTCTGCAAGTTACAAATACAGAATTAACTTTCATACGAACAACGATAGATTCATCTTTGTACAAGGCGTGCTTGCCATTATCGAGTGGTAAATAGACTCATCAATCTCATTGATCTCTATTGGCAGCCGATGCCATTTCCTGGGCGCAGACAGGGTTTTGGGCAAGCCTATGAAAAAGCCGATGCTCGTTTCCGAGCATCGGCTTTTTCGGCCTAGTGGGCATATGGCCTCGGGCCCTCACTGCCCCGGCTGTGCCTGGCTCAGGATCAACTTGCCATTCTTGTCCAGCGGAATGGTCGAGCCCGGGTCACGGTCCATCTTGATCTTGCCGACCTGGTCACCAATGGAATAGGTGACGTTGTAGCCCACTACCTTCTCGCTGATATCGTTGACCGTGTTGCAGCGTGTTTGCGTGGTGGTGTAGGTGTCACGCTGCTGCATGCCTTCCTGCACCTTGTTGCCCGCATAGCCACCACCGACCGCACCGGCCACGGTGGCGATCTTCTTGCCGGTGCCGCCGCCGATCTGGTTGCCCAGCAGGCCGCCAGCGAGGGCGCCCACCACGGTACCGGCGATCTGGTGCTGGTCCTTGACCGGCGCCTGACGGGTCACGGCGACATCCTTGCAGACCTCGCGCGGTGTCTTCACCTGCTGCTTGATTGGCTGCACGTCGGTGACCTGGGCGTATTCAGGCCCTTTGTTCACCAAGCTGTAGGTCGCCACAGCACCTCCGGCAGTTACACCGACAGCACCCAGTACCGCACCCACCAGCATTGATTTGTTCACTTGAACCTCCTGATCGTACCCGCGGGGCTCAGCCCGCCTTCTCCCTGCCTTGGAGCAAAAAAAAAGGCGCGAGTTCAACACTCGCGCCTTTTTGACCGCCGAACGGCGTGGAGTCAGCCCTTATGGGCGCTCATCCACACCCTCGTTCTTGGCAGGCGGGATCAGGTCTTCGCTGTTCAGGTTCAGCCAGATCAGCACCACGTTGGCGATGTAGATCGACGAGTAGGTACCGGCCATGACACCGATGAACAGTGCCAGGGAGAAGCCGAACAGGTTGTCACCGCCGAAGAACAGCAACGCGGCAATCGCCAGCAAGGTCGAAACCGAGGTGGCGATGGTGCGCAGCAGGGTCTGGGTGGTCGAGACGTTGATGTTCTCGATCAGCGACGCCTTGCGCATCACACGGAAGTTCTCGCGCACCCGGTCGAACACGACGATGGTGTCGTTGAGCGAGTAGCCGATGATCGCCAGCACCGCCGCCAGCACCGTCAGGTCGAAGGTGATCTGGAAGAACGACAGGATACCCAGGGTCACCACCACGTCGTGGATCAGCGACACGATGGCGCCGACCGCGAACTTCCACTGGAAGCGGAAGGCCAGGTAGATGAGGATGCCGCCCAGCGCCAGCAGCATGCCGAGGCCGCCCTGGTCGCGCAGCTCTTCACCCACCTGCGGGCCGACGAACTCGACGCGCTTGAGCGTTGCCGGGTTGTCACCGCCGATCTTCTGCAAGGCTGCAGCGACCTTGTTGCCCAGCTGCGGGTCATCGCCCGGCATGCGCACCAGCAGGTCGGTGGTGGCGCCGAAGCTCTGCACCACGGCCTCATGGAAGCCGGAGTTGACCAGTTCGCTGCGCACCGTCTGCAGGTCGGCCGGGCGCTCGTAGGTCAGCTCGATCAGCGTACCGCCGGTGAAGTCCAGGCCGAAGTTGAGGCCTTTATGCCACCAGCTGAACAGCGCCAGCACGGTGAGGAGCACGGTAATGGCGAACGCGACATTGCGCACGCCCATGAAATTGATGGTTTTCATCGCAGCTCCCTCAAACCCACAGCTTCTTGATGTCACGCCCGCCGCAGGTCAGGTTGACCATTGCACGGGTCACCATGACGGCGGTGAACATCGAGGTGAAAATCCCGAGGGACATGGTAACCGCAAAGCCCTTGACCGGGCCGGTGCCCATGGCGAACAGGATGCCGCCGACCAGCAGGCTGGTCAGGTTGGCGTCGATGATCGCGGTGTAGGCGCGGTTGAAACCTTCGTGAATGGCACGCTGCACCGACATGCCGGCTTTGAGCTCCTCGCGGATACGCGAGAAGATCAGCACGTTGGCGTCCACCGCCATACCCATGGTCAGCACGATACCGGCGATACCCGGCAGGGTCAGGGTCGCGCCCAACAGCGACATCAGTGCCAGCAGCAGCACCATGTTGCCGGCCAGGGCCACGGTGGCGATCACGCCGAAGCCGCGGTAGATGGCGATGATGAACAGCGAGACGAACAGCATGCCCCACAGCGACGCATCGACACCCTTGGTGATGTTGTCGGCACCCAGGCTTGGGCCGATGGTACGTTCTTCGGCGAAGTACATCGGCGCGGCCAGGCCACCGGCACGCAGCAGCAGGGCCAGCTCAGACGATTCGCCCTGGCCGTTCAGGCCGGTGATACGGAACTGGCTGCCCAGCGGCGACTGGATGGTCGCCAGGCTGATGATCTTCTTCTCTTCCTGGAAGCTCTGAACCGGCACTTCCTTCTCGACGCCGTCGACGGTCTGCTTGACGTAGCGGGTGACCGGCTTCTGTTCGATGAAGATCACCGCCATGCTGCGCCCGACGTTGCTGCGCGTGGCGCGGCTCATCAGCTCGCCGCCATGGCCATCCAGGCGGATGTTCACTTGCGGGCGACCGTGCTCGTCGAAGCTGGCCTGGGCGTCGGTGACCTGGTCACCGGTGATGATCAGGCCACGCTCGACCGGGGCGGAACGGCCGCCCTCACGGAACTCGAAGACCTCGGTGGTCGCCTTGGACGCGCCTGGCTCGGCACCGAAGCGGAACTCCAGGTTGGCGGTCTTGCCGAGGATACGCTTGGCCTCGGCAGTGTCCTGCACGCCTGGCAGCTCGACCACGATGCGGTTGGCGCCCTGGCGCTGGACCAGCGGCTCGGCCACGCCCAGCTCGTTGACCCGGTTGCGCACGGTGGTGAGGTTCTGCTTGATCGAGTATTCGCGGATCTCGGCGACTTTCGCCTGGGTCAGCGCCAGACGCAGCACGGCGACATCGTTGCGCTCGGTGGTGGTCAGGTCGAAATCATTGAAATTCTTGCGGATCAGGGCACGTGCCTGTTCGCGGGTAGCATCGTCAGCGAAGCCCAGCATGATGCCGCCATCCTGCTGAGGCAGGCTGCGGTAGCGGATGCGCTCTTTGCGCAGCAAGGTCTTGACCTCGCCTTCGTAGACTTTCATGCGGGCGCTCATGGCCTTGTCCATGTCCACTTCCAGCAGGAAGTGCACACCACCGGAAAGGTCCAGGCCCAGCTTCATCGGGCTTGCACCCAGGTTGCGCAGCCATTGCGGGGTGGTCTGTGCCAGGTTCAGGGCCACGACGTAATCATCGCCCAGTGCCTTGCGCACTACATCCTTGGCTGGCAGCTGGTCTTCCTGGTTGGTCAGGCGTACCAGCCCGCTGCCCTTCTCGCCCAGGCTCGCGCCCTTGACGGTGATGCCGGCATCGCTCAGCGCCTTGGTGACGCGATCGAGTTCGGCCTGGCTCACATGCAGCGCCGAGCTGGCACCGCTGATCTGCACCGCAGGGTCATCCGGGTAGAGGTTGGGAGCGGAATAAATAAAACCGATCGCCAGTACCAACACGATCAGTGCGTATTTCCACAGAGGGTATTTGTTCAGCATCACGCCGCCCGTTCAAGACGCGGGGCGCGTTGCGCGCCCCGACTGGAAAGAAAAACCGGTAACTCAGATAGCCTTGAGCGTACCTTTTGGCAGGGTCGCGGCAATGGCGCCCTTCTGGAACTTCAACTCGACGGTGTCGGACACTTCCAGAACCACGAAATCGTCGGAAACCTTGACGATCTTGCCGGCGATGCCGCCGTTGGTGACAACTTCGTCACCTTTTTGCAAGTTGCTCAGCAGGTTTTTCTGCTCTTTGGCACGCTTGGCCTGCGGGCGCCAGATCATCAGGTAGAAGATGACCAGGAAACCGACCAGGAAAATCCACTCGAAGCCGGTACCGGCTGGGCCGGCGGCGGGTGCTGCTGCGTCCGCGTAGGCGGCGGGGATCAAGAAGCTCATTGGGCACTCCTAATGTAAATTTTCTAATAATGGATGCGAACAGTCAGTCCAAAGGCGGCACAGGCAGCCCGCGCTTGGCGTAGAAGGCGTCGACAAAGGCGGCCAATTTACCCTGTTGAATAGCCTCGCGTAAACCGGCCATCAAGCGCTGGTAATGGCGCAAGTTGTGGATGGTATTCAGCATGCTGCTCAGCATTTCGCCACACTTGTCCAGGTGATGCAGATAAGCGCGGGAGAAGTTGCTGCAGGTGTAGCAGTCACAGGTCGGATCCAGCGGCGAATCATCATGGCGATGGAACGCGTTGCGGATCTTGATCACCCCTGTATCGACGAACAGGTGGCCGTTGCGCGCGTTGCGCGTAGGCATCACGCAGTCGAACATGTCGACGCCGCGGCGCACACCCTCAACGAGATCTTCCGGTTTGCCTACCCCCATAAGGTAACGAGGTTTGTCAGCGGGCATCTGCGCGGGCAGGTAGTCCAGCACCTTGATCATCTCGTGCTTGGGCTCGCCCACCGACAGGCCGCCGATCGCCAGGCCGTCGAAGTCGATGTTGACCAGCGCTTCCAGCGAACGCATGCGCAGGTCCTGGTACATGCCGCCCTGGACGATGCCGAACAGCGCCGCGGAGCTGTCGCCGTGAGCGTTCTTCGAGCGCTGGGCCCAGCGCAGCGACAGCTCCATGGAGGTGCGCGCCACGTCGTGCTCGGCCGGGTACGGCGTGCACTCGTCGAAGATCATCACGATGTCCGAACCCAGGTCGCGCTGCACCTGCATGGACTCTTCCGGGCCCATGAACACCTTGGAGCCGTCGACCGGCGAGGCAAAGGTCACGCCCTCTTCCTTGATCTTGCGCATGGCGCCCAGGCTGAACACCTGGAAGCCACCGGAGTCGGTCAGGATCGGGCCTTTCCACTGCATGAAATCGTGCAGGCCGTTGTGCTTCTTGATCACCTCGGTGCCCGGGCGCAGCCACAGGTGGAAGGTGTTGCCGAGGATGATCTCGGCACCGATGGCCTCGATGTCACGCGGCAGCATGCCCTTGACCGTGCCATAGGTGCCCACCGGCATGAACGCCGGGGTCTCTACCGTGCCACGGGGGAAGGTCAGGCGGCCACGACGGGCCTTGCCGTCGGTGGCCAGCAGTTCGAAGGACATTCGACAGGTGCGACTCATGCTTGATCCTCGGGGCCGCGCGGCGCCGGATTGCGGGTGATGAACATGGCATCACCGTAACTGAAGAAGCGGTAACCGTTTGCCACCGCCGCCGCGTAGGCAGCCATGGTTTCGGGGTAACCGGCGAAGGCCGAGACCAGCATCAGCAGCGTGGACTCCGGCAGGTGGAAGTTGGTGACCAGGGCATCGACCACATGGAACGGCCGGCCCGGGTAGATGAAGATGTCGGTGTCGCCACTGAACGCCTTGAGCACGCCATCGCGCGCCGCGCTCTCCAGCGAGCGCACGCTGGTGGTGCCGACCGCGATCACCCGCCCGCCACGAGCGCGGCAGGCGGCGATGGCATCGACCACCTCCTGGCTCACTTCGAGCCATTCCTTGTGCATGTGGTGGTCTTCGATCTTGTCGACCCGCACCGGCTGGAAGGTGCCGGCGCCCACGTGCAGGGTGACGAAGGCGCGCTCCACGCCCTTGGCGGCGATCTTCTCGAGCAGCGCCTCGTCGAAGTGCAGGCCGGCAGTGGGCGCAGCCACCGCGCCTGCGCGCTCGGCGTAGACGGTCTGGTAGCGCTCACGGTCGGCGCCCTCGTCGGGGCGGTCGATGTAGGGCGGGAGCGGCATGTGGCCGACGCGCTCGAGCAGTGGCAGCACCTCTTCGGTGAAGCGCAGCTCGAACAGCGTCTCGTGGCGCGCGACCATTTCGGCCTCGCCACCGCCGTCGATGAGGATCAGCGCACCCTCCTTGGGCGCCTTGCTGGCGCGCACATGGGCAAGCACGCGATGGCTGTCGAGCACGCGCTCGACCAGCACTTCCAGCTTGCCGCCGGAGGCTTTCTGGCCAAACAGCCGCGCCGGGATCACCCGGGTGTTGTTGAACACCATCAGGTCGCCGGGGCGCAGGAAGTCGAGCAGGTCGGTGAACTGCTTGTGCGCCAGCGCGCCGCTCGGCCCATCGAGGACCAGCAGTCGGCTGCCATGGCGCTCGGCCAGTGGGTGGCGGGCGATCAGGGAATCGGGGAGTTCGAAGGAAAAATCGGCGACGCGCATGATGATGTTCGGGTTCGGCAGGGCCGGGAAGTTTAGCCCAATGCGTGAAAATTGACCATGAAAGCCGATTGACCGACCAGAGGCACCTCTCTATACTGCGCGCCACACGCCCTGATGGCGGAATTGGTAGACGCGGCGGATTCAAAATCCGTTTTCGAAAGGAGTGGGAGTTCGAGTCTCCCTCGGGGCACCAAATCCAGAAAAAACCGACCTTATGGTCGGTTTTTTTGTGCCTGCGTTTACGCCTCGCCATGCGGCTGCTTGCTTGACGCCACCGCTACGACCCCGCGCCCTCGCGCCATGGCCGCAATCTATTGGCCATCAGCAGACCTACTACTTAAGATGTCACTCGTCGGGTATACACATAAAGTATTGCCGGAGTAATGGCTCTTCGCCATATTTGCACCCCCAATTTATCAACCTTGTACCGACCATGAAATCGACCGCGCCCTGTCTGGCAGCAATGATGCTGCTGAGTGGGTGCAATGGAATGCCGACCGCTTATGTCTCGGACCCTGTCTACGACCAGGCTTTCGTAGTCACCTCCGGCGCCCCGCTGCCGATGCTGTTGATGGCCAGCGCCATCCAGTGGAACGAGGACTACGCCGTAACTGCCAAACACACGCCTTTCCTGCGCAACGTGGTCCATGAGGGCCTCGGTGACGTGGTGTTCTTCAAGCACAAGGCCACCCAGGTGCCGCATTGGCGCCAGTACATACCGGGTGAATCGGTGACCGCGGTCGGCTTCAACAGCCTGATGATGCCGGTGCAGGGCAAGGGCCGGACCCTGGATTCGCTGGTGCGCCTGGAAGGCACGCCTGGCAGCGTCTTCTACTCGGTGCATGACGGGCCGATGGTCAAGGGCATGTCCGGTGGGCCGCTGTTTGCCGAGGACGGCAAGGTCGTCGGCATCAACGTGGCGTTCATCCCCAAGGATGAGATCGACAGCCGCAACCGGCCTGATCTTGCCGACAAGGCGCGCGTCAGCGTGTTCATGTCGTACAGCGAGATCGACAAGGAATGGCGACGCTTCCAGTACCTGGCGCACAAGACCAGGCCAAATGGCGCGCCGGCTGCGGTCAAGGGATATGTGGCGGTCGCGGCCAAGCCCTGATCTGGGGTGCGCTGAAGCATCAGCGCGAAACCATGTGAGGCTGGGCGCATAGATCGATGCCGAGCGCGCGAATGACCTTCAGTACAGTATCAAAACGCGGTTTTGCTCCCGGCGTGAGGGCCTTGTAAAGGCTCTCTCTACCCAAACCACTCTGGGCTGCAATCTGCGACATTCCACGCGCCCGTGCGATATGACCGAGCGCGCGGATGATTTCATCCGTATCGCCATCAATCAAAACCTGGCTTAGGTACTCGCTTATAGCTTCTTCGCTATCGAGCAATGTTGCCATGTCAAAAGGAATGAGTTTTTCGTTCATTCGAGCTCCTTCGCCAGCTTTCTGGCCTTCAGGATGTCGGCCACCTGAGAGGACTTGTCGCCTCCGACAAGCAACACAATCAACCGGTTTTCCCTGCGTGTGAAATAGACCCGGTACCCAGCTGCAACGTCAACGCGAAGTTCACTGAGACCTCCCCCAAGTGCTTTGAAATCACCGAGATTCCCCATCGCCGCTCGCTCGATCCTACGGCCTACAGCCAATCTGGCCCTGAGATCTTTCAAGCAAGCCAACCAGCGGGCGAAACACTCGGTTTGCTCAATGACACACATCATGTGGACACCCCAATCGTATCCACATGGATACGAATTTTCAAGATTTGGAAGTGCTTCCACTCTGACGATGTTCCCCCGCGGTAGAAACTCGCCCGCATCTCTTATCGACGTAAGCTTTTTCCACGCCAAGCTGCCGACAAAATCTCTTGCAACATCCACCGCCGAACCTTCTCCACCCCACGACGTCGGAACCTCCATTGCCCCTGCATCGAGGTCTCCCGCGTGAAAGACATCATCGCCCGCAAGTACCGCCTGGTGGTGAAGACCTTCGGCTACATCGGCTGGTCGCTGTTCTGGCTGCTGATCTGGGATGTGCTGGTCACCATCGATTTCATGCTGTTCTTCAACAGCAAGTTCACCCTGCCGCTGATTCCGCTGACCCTGCTGGGTTCGGCGCTGGTGGTGCTGGTGAGCTTTCGCAACAGCAGCGCCTACAACCGCTGGTGGGAAGCGCGCACGTTATGGGGGGCGCTGGTCAACAGTTCGCGCAGCTTCGCCCGGCAGACACTGACGCTGATCGACGACCCGCAGGACGGGCTCAACCCGGTCAAGGCCACGCTGCTGCGCCGGCATATCGCCTACGTCAACTGCCTGGCCGCACACCTCAAGGGCGAGCCTTGCCCGGATGAGCTGATGGCGTTCATCCCGCCGGCCGAATTCGAGCGGCGCAACCGTTCGAACAATTTTGCCAACGACATTCTCGGCGGCTCGGCGGCCCTGCTGGCACGCGAATACCAGGCCGGGCGCCTGGACAGCATTCGCCTGGCGCGGCTGGAGTCGACGCTGGTGGACCTGTCCAATGCCCAGGGCGGCATGGAGCGCATCGCCAACACGCCGCTGCCCTACCCTTACGTGTACTTTCCGCGGCTGTTCATCACGCTGTTCTGCCTGATCGTGCCGGTGGGGCTGGTCGAGTCGCTGGAGTGGTTCACGCCACTGGCATCGACGGTGGTCGGGTTCATGCTGCTGGCGATCGAGCGCATCGGCACCGACTTGCAGAGCCCGTTTCGCTTCAGCGAGCATCAGATCCAGATGGACAGCATCTGCGAGACCATCGAGCGCAACCTGGAGTCGATGCAGCGCGAGGCGCAATGCGCGGAGCTGATACAGCCCAGCGCTCAAGCGCGCACATAGCGCTGGCGCAGCACATCACTGAAGGCATCCACCAGAAGCACCAGCAAAAGCATCGCCAGGATCACCGTACTGGCCTGCGCCTCCTGGAACAGGCTCAGGGTGGTATAGAGCATCTGCCCCAGCCCGCCAGCGCCGACAAAGCCCAGCACGCTGGCCATGCGGATGTTGTTCTCCCAGCGATACAAGCTATAGGCCAGCAATTGCGGCCATAGGTTGGGCAAGGTGCCGAAGCAGAACGCCGCCACCTGCCCGCCCCCCTGCAGGCGGATCGCCGCAGCCGGCTCGGCCGGCGCATTCTCCAGCGCCTCGGCGAACAACCGCCCCAACACCCCTGCCGTGTGCAGGGCCAGGGCCAGGGTGCCGGCATTGGGGCCCAAGCCCGCAGCCAGCACCGTCAGCGCCGCCCACACCAGCTCTGGGATGGCGCGAAGGGCATTGAGCAGCAAGCGTGCCACCGATTGCAGCGGCCAGCCGAAGCGTCCGGCTGCCGGCAACGCCAGGAGCATGCCCAGCACCATCGCCAGCAACGTGCCCAGCCCCGACATGGCCAGGGTTTCCAGCGCGCCATGCCCCACCGCACGCAAATGCTCTGTGGATAAGTCCGGGTGCAGGAAGCGCCGCGCATACTCGCCCATCTGCCCCAGGCCGCCATCACCCACCAGCGCGTGCAGGTCCAGTTGCAGATAACCAAACGAGGCAACCACCGCCGCAACGATGGCACCGACCACCAGCAGATTGACCAACCGATTCATGCCAGCCTCCCGCGCAGGAAGCGGCTCAGCAGGTCAGCCAGCAGCACCAGGGCGAAGAAGGCCAGCAGCATGCTCGCCACCTCACCGCCGGCAAACATGCGCATCGACAGATCGATCTGCTGCCCCAGCCCACCCGCGCCGACAAAGCCCATCACCACCGACGCCCGCACCGCGCACTCCCAGCGATACACGGTGTACGACACCAGCTCCGCCACTGCACTCGGCAGGATGCCGTAGCAAAACGCCGCCAGGCGCCCACTGCCGGCCTGCAACAGGGCGTGCGCGGGGCGCTGGTCGACCGATTCGTAGATTTCCGCATAGACCTTGCCGAGCATGCCGCTGTAGGTGATGGCGATGGCCAGCACGCCTGCCGTCGGCCCCAGGCCCACGGCGCGGACGAACAGCAGTGCCCAGACGATTTCCGGCACGCTGCGCAGAAAGATCAGCAAACCGCGCACCGGCATCCGCAGCAGGCGCGATACCCCACCGGCACGGCCGCCTCGCGATGCCGCCCGCAGTGACAAGGCACGGCTGGCCAAAAGGCTGGTCGGCACAGCCAGCAGCAGCGCCAAGGCCATGCCCGCCGTAGCTACGGCGAGGGTCTGCAAGGTGGAGGTGTACAGCAGTTCGAGAAACTCGGCGTCATGGGCCGGAGGCCAGAAGGCACGGGTGAAGCTGGCGATCTGTTGACGGTTTTCCGCCTGCAGCAATACCCCAGGGTTCAGTTCGCTCAATTGCAGGCCGGGCCACAACACGGCCAGGGCAAGCACTGTGATCAGCAACCGCGGCAGTAGCGCCGGGTCGCGGCTATCGGCCTTCAGCATCGGGGGATCTGCACGGTCAGGGTCGGCCCCTGGACTACCGGCGAAGCCAGATGCTCGTTGGCGTAGAGGGCATCGAGCATCTGCTCGCTCACCGCGCCGGCCGCACAATCGAACATCACCCGGCCCTCACGAATGCCAATCACCCGCGGGAAGTGGGCCAGGGCCAGTTCGACCGCATGCAGGCTAGCGACCAGGGTGACGCCATTGGCCTGGGCATGGCGGTTGAGCAGCGCCAGGCTGTGTTCGGCCAGCACCGGGTCCATGGCCGAGACCGGCTCGTCGGTCAGCAGCACCTCGGGGCGCTGATACATCGCCCGGGCGATGCCGACCCGTTGCAGCTGGCCACCCGACAACTGCCCGCACTGGACGAACAGCTTGTCGGCCAGGCCCAGCTCCGCCAGCACTCGGCGCGCACCCGGCACATCGGTGGGGTAGATCAGGTTGAACAGGCCACGCAGCGTGCCCCACTGCCCCAGCCGGCCGGCCAGCACCGCCGTCACCACCCGCTGGCGCGGTGGCAAGGGCGGGGCCTGGTGCACCAGGCCAATCCTCGCCCGCAAGCGCTGACGGGCGCCGGCAGACAGCGCCCAAGGCTGCTCGCCGAACAGTTCCAGGTGCCCGCTGCTGGGCTGCACAGCCGTGGCCATCAGGTGCAGCAGGCTCGACTTGCCAGCCCCCGAGGGGCCGATGATCGCCACCCGCTCACCCTTGTCGATGCGCAGGCTCACCGCATCGAGCGCGCGGACCTGGCCATGGCGCAGGCCGGCGCCGTGTACATGAATGGTCACTTGAGCAGGCCAGCCTCACGTGCCGCTTGCTCGGTGCCCTGGTAGTTCTCCGGCTTGGTCTCGATGAAGCGGCTGGCCGCCTGCAGGTCGAGAATCGCCTTGTGCTCGGGGTTGGCCGGGTCGAGGTCGAGGAAGGCTTGCTTGATCTTCTCCTTGAGCGCCGGGTCCATGTTGCCGCGCACGGTCCAGTTGTAGTCGTAGTAGGCCGGGGTGGTGGCGAAGACCTTGACCTTGCTGGTGTCGACCTTGCCGGCATCGACCAGCTTCTGCCAGACGCTGGCATTGAGCACGCCGCCATCGACCTTGCCCGCCTGCACCCAGGCCACGGTGGCGTCATGGGCGCCGGAATAGGCCACGCGGCTGAAGTAGCTCTCGGGCTTGATGTCGTTTTCCTTGAGCATGAAGTAGCGCGGCATCAGGCTGCCGGAGGTGGAGGAGATCGAACCGAAGGCGAACGACTTGCCCTTGAGGTCGGCCAGGCTCTTCACGTCCGGGTTGGCGGTGATGAACTTGGAGGTGAACTGGGCGTCCTGCTCACGCTGCACCAGCGGCGTGGCGGTTGGGTCTTTCAGGTGCACCTGGACGAAGGTGAAGCCACCCAGCCAGGCCAGGTCCAGGCGGTCGCTGGCCAGCGATTCGACCACGGCCGGGTAATCGGCCACCGGTACGAACTTCACCTCCATGCCCAGCTGCTTGGACAGGTACTCGCCCAATGGCTTGAACTTGCGCAACAGTTCGGTCGGCGCCTCGTCGGGGATGGCACTGACCCGCAAGGTATCAGCGGCCTGGGCGACAACGGCACAGCAGGACAGCACGAGGCCGGCGGCGAGCGCCAGGGGGCGTTTGAGCATGGGGGTTCTCCGGATCGGTAGCGAGAAAATTGCGGCAACCTGCCGACGTGGGAAGTATAAGAGCCGCAGGCGCAAAGGCCAGCTTTGCTACAATCGCGCAACAATTTGATCCCTGAGGTGCGTATGAGCGAGCCGATTCGCCTGACCCAGTACAGCCATGGTGCCGGCTGCGGATGCAAGATTTCCCCCAAGGTGCTGGATGTGATCCTGGCCGAGAGCGGCGCCCAGGCCCTGGACCCGAAACTCTGGGTCGGCAATGCCTCGCGCGACGACGCTGCGGTCTACGCCCTGGATGACGAGCGCGGCGTGGTGTCCACCACCGATTTCTTCATGCCCATCGTCGACGACCCGTATGACTTCGGCCGCATCGCCGCGACCAACGCCATCAGCGACATCTACGCCATGGGCGGCGACCCGCTGATGGCCATCGCCATCCTCGGCTGGCCGGTCAACGTGCTGCCGCCCGAGGTGGCCCGCGAAGTCATCCGCGGTGGCCGCGCCGTCTGCGCCGAGGCCGGCATCCCCCTGGCCGGCGGCCATTCCATCGACGCCCCCGAGCCGATCTTCGGCCTGGCCGTGACCGGCGTGGTCAGCAAACGCCACCTCAAGCGCAACGACACCGCCACCGCCGGTTGCCGCCTGTACCTGACCAAGCCCCTGGGCATCGGCATCCTCACCACCGCCGAGAAAAAGGCCAAGCTGCGCGAGCAGGACCAGGGCCTGGCCCGGGACTGGATGTGCACGCTCAATACCCCGGGCAGCCGCTTTGGCAAGCTCGATGGGGTCAAGGCGATGACCGACGTGACCGGCTTCGGCCTGCTCGGGCACCTGGTCGAGCTGGCCGAAGGCAGCGGCCTGACCGCGCTGCTGGACTACGCCGCGGTGCCGCGCCTGCCAAGCGTCGAGCATTACCTGGCCGAGGGCTGCATCCCAGGGGGCACACTGCGCAACTTCGAAAGCTACGGCCACAAGATCGGCCAGTTGAGCGACGAGCAGAAGCACCTGCTGTGCGACCCGCAGACCAGCGGTGGCCTGCTGGTTGCCGTGAGCCCTGAAGGTGAAGCCGAGTTTCTCGCCCTGGCGGGCGAACTGGGCCTGCAACTGGCACCGATCGGCAAGCTGGTGGAGCGACAGAGCCACGCGGTCGAGGTGAGCTGATGCGCCCCGACTGCACCGACTTTCGCCAGCTGTTCCTCGATGACGCGCCGCTGATGGACATGCGCGCGCCCATCGAGTTCGTCAAAGGCGCCTTCCCCGGCGCCGTCAACCTGCCGCTGATGACCGACCAGGAGCGGCACAAGGTCGGTACTTGCTACAAGCAGCAAGGCCAGGCCGCCGCCATCACCTTCGGCCACCAGCTGGTCAGCGGCGCCACCAAGCACGAGCGTCTGCATGCCTGGGCCAGTTTCGCCAAGGCGCACCCCAACGGCTACCTGTACTGCGCGCGCGGCGGCCTGCGCTCGCTGATCGTCCAGCAATGGCTGCGCGATGAGGCCGGCATCGCCTACCCGCGCATCAAGGGCGGCTACAAGGCGCTGCGCACCTTCCTGCTGGAGACCACGCAGCAGGCGGTCGAGCAGTGCGATTTCGTGCTGGTGGGCGGCCTGACCGGCACCGGCAAGACCGATGTGCTGCACCAGCTGAACAACGTCATCGACCTCGAAGGCCATGCCAACCACCGCGGCTCCAGCTTTGGCAAGCGCGCCACCGCGCAGCCGGCGCAGATCGACTTCGAGAACAAGCTGGCGATCGACGTGCTGAAAAAGCGCGCCCGTGGCATCGAACAGTTCGTACTCGAGGATGAAGGGCGCATCGTCGGCAGCTGCGCGGTGCCTCTGGGGCTGTACCAGGGCATGCAGCGCTACCCGCTGGTGTGGCTGGAAGACAGCTTCGAGAACCGTGTGGAACGCATCCTGCGCGACTACGTGACCAACCTGTGCGCCGAGTTCATCGCCGTGCATGGCGAGCAGGATGGCCGCCGGTTGTACGCCGAGCGCCTGTTGCAAAGCATGGCCAATATCCACAAGCGGCTGGGTGGCGAGCGCTTCCAGCGCTTGCACGAACTGCTGCGCCAGGCCCTGGAAGAACAGGCGCGCAGCGGTGCGGTGGACTTGCACAGGGGCTGGATCGAGGGGTTGCTGAAGGAATACTACGACCCGATGTATGCCTACCAACGCGATGCCAAGGCTGAGCGGATCGAGTTTGCCGGGGATGCGCTGGAAGTGCGCGAGTACCTCAAGGCGCGTAATCGCTGAGGGCCGCTGTGCGGCCCTAATCGCCGGCAAGCCGGCTCCCACAGGGATAGCGCACAGCTCAAGGCCTGCACTGTACCTGTGGGAGCCGGCTTGCCGGCGATAGGGCCAACCCGCAAAGCATCACTGCCCGGGGCTGAGCACCCGCTCCAGCTCCGCCGCCCGCTCCCGGGTCATGTCCAGCACGCACATGCCACCTTCCAGCTGAGCCAGGGTGCCGCCACTGGCCTGCACATGGAACCTGCAGTTGGCATCCCGATAGCCGACCCATTGGCGCTGCACCTCACGCAGGCTCTTCTGCCGCGTGCTATCCAGCCTGCCCATCAACTGCTTGTAGACGCGGTTCAGCCGCCCATCCTGCAGCTGGGTCTCGGCCTGGATGCACCCGCTCATGGCAACCGTGCTGGACGCCTTGTCCATGCACTGGACATAGGCCGGCGAGTTGTCATCAGCCAGCGCCAGTGACGTGCACGTGGCCAGGGCCAGCCCCATCAGATACTGCTTGTTCATGACCATCCTCCCTAGAACGCTTGCAACTGCTGCGGCGGCATCAGCACCTTGCCCGGCTCGAAGCGCAGCGACGGCATCTGCGTGGCGGCATACAGGGTGACCGCCAGCGCGGCGATCAACGCCACATCCAGCCAGTGCCACCCCGGCATCTCGGCGCGGCTGCGCGCCTTCCAGCAATGCCAGGCCTGCCCTGCGCAAAACACCGCCATGGACGCCAGCCAAAGGTAGAAGCCTGCACCAAAGCCGGTGCGCTCCTGGAACGCATAGCTGATGTTATCCGGCAGCCGCTCGATGCCAAAGCTGCTGGCCGCCAGGTACAACGCCGCCAGCCCGGCCACCAGCGCCAGGCGCCGAAAACGCCGATGGGCAAGGATGGCCAGGGCCAGCAGCGGGTTGGCGAACCATTGGAACAGCCCGAACGGCACGCCCCATGGCCCGTACAACAGCATCTGCAAGGCCGGCATGTGCCCGCCGGCACTCATCAGCGCGCCGTCGAAGCACAGGGCAAGCAGATACAGGGCGAGGGTGCAGGCCAGGTAATACGCCGTCATGCCACAGGCGGCTCGAGCAGCAAGCCATAGAGGCCCGAATCGGACAATTCGCCGGCCACGCACCAGCGCGCGCGCAAGGTGCCTTCAAGCACGAAGCCCTGGCGTTCGAGGGTGCGCGCCGAACCCTGATTGCGCGGGTCGATCTCGCCTTCCAGGCGGCGCATGTGCAGGGTGTGGGCGAGGTAGTCGATGAAGCAGGTCAGCGCTTCGTCCATGTAGCCCCGGCCCTGCACCGCACTGGCCAGGCAATAGCCGATCTCGCCGCGGCGCGAGACGTCGTCGATGTTGAACAGCTGGACCATGCCGATCAGTTCGCCATTGTCACGGCGGTACATGCCCAGCTTGAGCTGGTCGCCATTGGCGTAGGCCTCACGGTCGGCGGCCAGGGCGCTTTCGGCCTCGGCCAGGTTGTGCCAGGGCGCGTGGTGCCAATAGCGCATGACCTCGGGGTCGGCCATGATCGCCAGCCATTGCGCGGCGTCGGCATGGCGCATGGGCCGAAGCTGCAGCCGCGGGCTGTCGAGGCAGAGGTCGCTGGGGAAACTGCGGGGTGGGGTCACGCCGGATCTCCTGTCCATTGCTGGGAAGCGGACAGTCTACCGTCATGTGCCCCCTTCGAGCAGCCCGATCAGGCCACCTCGGCCCCGTCATCCGGCCAATGCGGCTCGTTGGCCCCCGGCGGGGTCAAAGGTGGCAGGCCATAGGCCGCCCGCGCATCGTCGCAGCTGGGGTTGTGCACCCCACCCTCCCACGACGCCTCGAACTCCCGGCATGGGCTGGAACGGTTGGCGTAGATGGTGCACGCCACCTCTTTGCCGATCTCGCCCTGCAGGCTCACGCAGCGGCAGGGTTTGGCGTCGGTGCCGATCATCGCTACCCGGGTCGGGTTGATCTGCACCACCAGGTCGTCAGGCACGAGGCCGCCGGCAGACTGGCATTCGCCCCAGAAGAAGGACACACGGAAATACCCGCAGCAGGCGCCGCAGTCAAGGCAAGGGTTGTATTCGGACATGATGGCACGGGGGGGAAGGTTGTTGTTATCGGGGCGATGCCCGCGGCGCCATTTGTAATCGAAGCCAGGTCGGCTGAGAAGAGGGGCGAAGAAAAATAGTTCGCCGTCGATCCGACAGCATCAGGGGCCGCTGCGCGACCCCTGACTTGGCGTTACTTGCGAACCAGGCCGTCAGCCCGGAACATCTGCCGGATGCCGCGAATCGCCTGGCGAATGCGGTCCTGGTTCTCGATCAGGGCAAAGCGCACATGGTCGTCGCCATAATCGCCAAACCCGATACCCGGCGACACGCAGACCTTGGCCTCGGCCAACAGCTTCTTGGCAAACTCCAGCGAGCCCAGGTGGGCATACTGCTCGGGGATCTTGGCCCACACGTACATCGACGCCTTGGGGTTTTCCACCATCCAGCCCAGCTCGTGCAGCCCTTTGACCAGCAGGTTGCGGCGCTGGCGGTACTGCTCGGCGATGTCGCGCACGCATTGCTGGTCGCCTTCGAGCGCCGCGATGGCCGCCACCTGCAGCGGGGTGAAGGTGCCGTAGTCGTGGTAGCTCTTGATCCGCGCCAGGGCGCTGACCAGCTCGGGGTTGCCGACCATGAAGCCGATCCGCCAGCCGGCCATGTTGTAGCTCTTGGACAGGGTGAAGAACTCCACCGCGATGTCCTTGGCGCCGGGCACCTGCATGATCGAGGGGGCTTTCCAGCCGTCGTAGACGATGTCGGCGTAGGCCAGGTCATGCACCACCAGCACATCGTACTGCTTGGCCAGGGCCACCACGCGCTCGAAGAAATCCAGCTCGACGCACTGGGCGGTCGGGTTGGAAGGGAAACCGAGGATCATCATCTTCGGCTTGGGGATCGACTCGCGGATCGCCCGCTCCAGCTCGTTGAAGAAGTCGACGCCAGGCACCAGCGGCACGGAGCGCACCTGGGCACCGGCAATCACTGCGCCGTAGATGTGGATCGGGTAGCTGGGGTTGGGCACCAGCACGGTGTCGCCTTGGTCGAGGGTGGCGAGCATCAGGTGCGCCAGGCCTTCCTTGGAGCCAATGGTGACGATGGCTTCGCTTTCCGGGTCGATGTCGACCTCGTAGCGCTCCTTGTACCAGTTGGAAATGGCCCGGCGCAGGCGCGGGATGCCGCGCGAGGTGGAATAGCCATGGGTGTCTTCACGCTGGGCGACCTGCACCAGCTTCTCGACGATGTGCGGGGGCGTGGCGCCGTCGGGGTTGCCCATGCTCAGGTCGATGATGTCCTCGCCACGGCGGCGGGCAGCCATCTTGAGCTCGGCAGTGATGTTGAAGACGTAGGGCGGGAGACGATCGATACGCGCGAAGCGGCGCGGTGAACCTGGGTTTGCCATGGTTTTCTCTACTGACGTAAGCGCCCGGAACCGTCCGAGCGACGCTGGCCGCTGCGGCGGCCGAATCAGAAGATAATGCCGCCGCAGTTTATATGCAAAGGAAATTTTCCTGTTTACTTATACCTTTTCAGACCATTGATTCGAATCTTCGGAATTTTCGGTAAGCATCCTCAGCGCAGCGCCTTGTACGTGTTCACGTCCCACTGCTGCAAACCCAAGCCCTCACAGGGGTCCATGTGGCCTCCAGCCACCTGGCTGAACGCCTTGCACTCGAGGCCATGATGGACCTTGCGCTCGCTGCCTTGCCCTTCGCTCAGATAGGTGTAGGACTTGCTGCGCATGCCCAGGTACAGCGCCTCGTCAGCGCGCAGCGCCTGGTGGTGGGCCATCAGCTGCTTGTCATCGAGCTGCAGGCGCTTGTCGAGGCTGACGCCCCAGCGCGTCAGGCAAACCTCGGCCAGATGCCGCACGATCAGCCCAGGCGCCTTGCAGGCCTCACCGCAGCCCTCCCCCGTCGGCGAAGCATTGCCCACCAGCGTGGCGTGGCGCCCAGGTAACGGGTAGATGCTCATGTGCGTGCCCGCCGCCACCTCCGGCACCACGCAGGCAAAACCCCGGGAGCGCTCATCGCGGGCATAGAAACCGACATACTCCTTGACGTTGCCCGCCAGCGCCACGCGCTCCTTCTGCACGTTCAGCACCCCCGGCACCGGGTCGATGGCCAGGATGTTCACCGGGATGTGCCGCAGGGCTTGGTCCTGGGCCATGGCATTGGCCAGCATGTGGCAGCTGATGCCACCGCGGCTCCAGCCGATCAGGTTGACCTGCTCCGGCAGCAGCGGCTTGCGAAACTGCTTGATGATCTGCTCCTGCAACGCCTGCGGGGTGACCTCGCGCGCACCATAGTCGTAGCGCTCGCGAAACCAGTTGCCGGTGCCCTTGGCATCGGCAATCGGCACCCCGGCGTCCTTGAGCCGCTGGTACTCGGCCTGGGTGCGCTGGCCTCGCTGCCACAGGCTCTGGCCCTTGATGACCTGCAACGCATGCTGAACGTTCTCCTGCCAGCCGCTGCCCAGCAACGCGCCCATCGCTGCGCCATGGTCGTTGTCGTCGACGAACAGGTTGTCGTCCTGCAGGTTGCCGCTGCCGGGGCCATCCACCACGATCTTGTGGGCCAGCTCCCGGCCCCGGTCATTGAAGGCCAGCACCGAAACCAGCTCGCCATTCCAGTAGTCACGGTTGCTGACATCGCCGGCGGTGGCGCCGGTGCCACAGAAGTACACGTTGAACACACTCATGCCTGCAGTCCTCGAAGGGTTGGGTTGCGCAGGCTAGCGCCAGGGCCGGCAGCCGGTTCAGCGGGAAGCACGAACCGCAGGCATAAAAAAACCCCGGCACATGGGCCGGGGTTTTTCCTGTAACAGGCGGCTGTATCAGCGCGCGTACGTCATCAGCACGTCCGCGGCAGTCTGGCTGTCCACCGACATCATCACGCTCAGTGCAGTGACGGTGAGGATGGAGAAGCCGAACACCTTGCGCGCCCACTTGCTGTCGTCCTCGGCCTTGTAGCCGCCCCAGGCCATGTACAGCCAGTACAGGCCCATTGCAGCTGCCACGGCCAGGTAGCCGAGGCCGGCGTAACCGCCGAGGGTGAGCATCAGGGTGGCGAGCACGAAGGCCAGCACGTACAGCACGATCTGCTTCTTCGCCGCGAGGATGCCGCGTGCCACCGGCAGGACCGGAATGTTGGCAGCGCTGTAATCCTTGAAGCGGAAAATCGCGATGGCAAAGCTGTGCGGCATCTGCCACAGGCTGAACATCACCAGCAGGGTCACTGCAGCCAGGTCGAAGCTGTTGCTCACGGCGCAGTAGCCGATCACCGGAGGCATGGCACCGGACAGGCTGCCGACCAAGGTGCCGTGCACCGATTTGCGCTTCAGCCAGAGGCTGTAGAAGCCGACGTAGACGATGAAGCCTACCGCTGCGCAGAACGCCGACAGCGGGTTGGCCTGGACATACAGCAGGCTGAAGCCTGCCACCCCGAGAAGGGTGGCGTAGACCAGCGCGAGGGGCAGCGACATGCCGCCCTGGACCATGACGCGGTTCTTGGTGCGTTCCATCTTCTGGTCGATGTCACGGTCGATGCAGTTGTTGAACACGCAACCGGACGCAACCACCAGGGACGTACCTACCACCACCGCCAGGAACAGGGCGAAGTCCACATGGCCCTTCGCGGCAAGGAAGAAACCGCCTGCCACGGAAAGCACGTTACCGAAAATGATCCCCGGTTTGGTGATTTGGATAAAGTGCTTAACGGACATGCAGTCTTACCTCACTTGGCCAGCATTTCGTAGTGGATGCTGAACATGATCCACAGCGACAGGCCGACCAGCAGTGCAATTACCAAAGTGGTGAACAGGAACGTCGACACGTTGGAACGCTGCTCTTTCGAGCGGTCCATGTGCAGGAAGTACACGAGGTGCACTACCACCTGGATGACGGCCATGGCCACCACGACCAGGACGGTCAGGTTCTTCGGCAGGCTTGGGAACATCACCAGGCCGAACGGGATCGCAGTCAGGATGATCGACAGTACGAAGCCGACCATGTAGGACTTGACGCTGCCGTGGTTACCTTCGTGATGAGTGTCGTGTGCGTTAGCCATTACAGAACCCCCAGCAGGTAGACGACGGTGAATACGCAGATCCAGACCACGTCCAGGAAGTGCCAGAACAGGCTCAGGCAGCTCATGCGGGTCTTGGCGGTCGGCGTGATGCCGTGCTTGTTGATCTGGTACATCATGATCGCCATCCAGATCAGGCCGGCGGTCACGTGCAGGCCGTGGGTACCTACCAGGGCGAAGAAGCCCGACAGGAAGCCGCTGCGCTGCGGGCCGAAGCCTTCGACGATCAGGTGATGGAATTCATAGATTTCCATCGCGATGAAGCCAGCACCGAACAGGAAGGTCACAGCCAACCAGCCCAGTACGCCTGCCTTGTTGCCGGCGAACATCTTCAGCATGGCGAAGCCGAAGGTGATCGAGGACAGCAGCAGGAACGCGGTTTCAACCAGCACGAAGTCGAGCTGGAAGATGTCGTGACCCGACGGGCCGCCGGCAAAACTGCCGGACAGCACCGCGTAGGTGGCGAAGAGCGACGCAAACAGGATGCAGTCGGTCATCAGGTACAGCCAGAAACCGAGTACGGTCATCTGGCCCGAGTCGTGGTGGTGGTCGTCATGCCCATGGTCGTGACCATGAGCAGCACCGTGCATTACTTGACTGGACATTGATTACACCCGCTCAAACGATTCGACACGTGCGCCGGCAGGCAGAGCACCTGCTTTGGCCAGCGCTTTCATGCGCTCGCCTTCGATGCGCGCCACTTCTTCGGCCGGAACCATGTAGCCCTGGTCGTCACGCGCAGCGTGGCGAACGAAGACCGCAATGGTTGCCAGCAGGCTTGCGCCGACCAGCCACCAGATGTGCCAGATGAAGGCAAAGCCGAAGACGGTCAGGAACATACCCATGAACAAACCGGTAGAGGTGTTGCTCGGCATGTGGATCGCGTCGAACTTCTTCGCTGGTTTGTAGGCGTTGCCCGATTCCTTGGTTTCGTGCCATGCGTCCAGGCCAACCTGCTCAGGCATGTGAGCGAAGTTGTAGAACGGAGGTGGCGAGGAAGTCGACCATTCCAGGGTACGGCCGCCCCATGGGTCGCCGGTCACGTCCAGGTTCTGGTTGCGGTCGCGGACCGAAACGTAGAGCTGGATCAGCTGGCAAGCGATACCGAACAGGATCAGCACGGCGCCGACGACGGCAACGTACAGGTAGGGTTCCCACAGTGGGTTGTCGGAGTGGTTCAGACGACGGGTCATGCCCATGAAGCCCAGGGCGTACAGCGGCATGAACGCAACGTAGAAGCCCGAGATCCAGAACCAGAAGGCAGCTTTGCCCCACTTCTCGTTCAGGGTGAAGCCGAAGGCTTTCGGGAACCAGAAGGCGAAGCCGGCGATGTAGCCGAACACCGCACCACCGATGATCACGTTGTGGAAGTGAGCAATTACGAACAGGCTGTTGTGCAGGACGAAGTCAGCACCTGGAACAGCCAGCAGAACGCCGGTCATGCCACCGATGGAGAAGGTGATCATGAAGCCCAGGGTCCACATCATCGGTGCGGTGAAGCGCACACGGCCCTGGTACATGGTGAACAGCCAGTTGAACAGCTTCACACCGGTCGGAATGGAGATCAGCATCGTCGCCAGGCCGAAGAAGGTGTTGACGCTGGCGCCGGCACCCATGGTGAAGAAGTGGTGCAGCCAGACCGCGAAGCCCAGGATGGCGATCGCGCCCGATGCGTAGATCATCGAGTGGTGGCCGAACAGACGCTTGCCGGAGAAGGTCGAAGTCACTTCCGAGAACACGCCGAAGGCCGGCAGGATCAGGATGTAGACCTCAGGGTGGCCCCACGCCCAGAACAGGTTGACGTACATCATCGGGTTCCCACCAAGCTCGTTGGTGAAGATGTGGAAGTCCAGATAACGGTCAACGGTCAGCAGTGCGAGTGCGGCGGTCAGGATCGGGAAGGAAGCGACGATCAGGACGTTGGCCCAGGTGCAGGTCCAGGTGAAGATCGGCATGTCCATCAGTTTCATGCCAGGTGCGCGCATCTTCATCACGGTGACGAGGAAGTTCACGCCAGTAAGCGTCGTACCCAATCCGGATAGCTGTAGCGCCCAGATGTAGTAGTCGACACCCACCCCAGGGCTGTACTGGATACCCGCTAGCGGCGGATAGGCAACCCAACCGGTCTTGGCGAATTCGCCGACGCCCAGGGAGATGTTGACCAGCAGCACGCCTGCCAGCAGCAGGTAGAAGCTCAGGGAGTTCAGGAACGGGAAGGCAACGTCACGTGCACCGATCTGCAGAGGAACCGCCAGGTTCATCAGGCCGGTGAAGAACGGCATCGCCATGAAGATGATCATGATCACACCGTGAGCGGTGAAGATCTGGTCATAGTGTTCAGGCGGCAGGTAGCCTTCGGAGCCGCCGGTAGCAGCTGCAAGCTGTGTACGCATCATGATGGCGTCGGCAAAGCCGCGCAGCAGCATGATCATCGCGACGATGATGTACATCACCCCGATTTTCTTGTGGTCGACCGTGGTCAGCCACTCGGTCCACAAGTAGGTCCACTTGCGGAAATAGGTGATTAGACCGACGACAGCGATACCACCGAGCGCGATCATGGCAAGCGTCACCATGACTATCGGCTCGTGATAGGGTATCGCCTCCAGGCTTAATTTACCGAACATCTCTTACTCCTCTGCCCCGGCAGCTGGTTGCATACTCGATTCCACACCCTTGGTAGTGGCCAGATCTTTGCTGCCTGCTTCTTCGTGGACCGGCTTGCCGCGGTTCATGCCTTCGTACTTGTCGACGATCGACTGGAACAGCTCTGCTGGTGCCTCGCTGTACAGCGCGACTGGGTTGTATTCGCTAGGTTTGGCCAGTGCTTGGTACTCGGCCTCGCCCAGTTTCAACGGCGACTGCTTGACCTCGGCGACCCACTTGTCGAAGTCTTCCTGGGAAGTTGCAGTAGCCTTGAATTTCATGCCGGTGAAGCCAGCGCCGCTGTAGTTGGCACTGATACCGTCGAACTCGCCGTTTTCGTTGGCGATCAGGTGCAGCTTGGTGGTCATGCCGGCCATGGCGTAGATCTGGCCGCCCAGGCCCGGGATGAAGAACGAGTTCATCACGGCGTCGGAAGTGACGCGGAAGTTGACCGGGGTGTTAGCCGGGAAGTTGATCTTGTTGACCGTCGCGATGCCCTGCTCCGGGTAGATGAACAGCCACTTCCAGTCCAGTGCGACCACGTCGATCTGGATCGGCTTGACGTCCGAGTCCAGTGGACGGTATGGGTCCAGCTTGTGGGTGGAGTGGTAGGTGACATAACCCAGGGCGATGATGATGATGATCGGGATGATCCACACCGCGGCCTCGATCTTGGTCGAGTGCGACCAGTCGGGGGTGTAGGTGGCCGCCTTGTTGGAAGCACGGTACTTCCAGGCGAACGCCACGGTCATGATGATGACCGGGATCACCACCAGCAGCATCAGGCCGGTAGCGATGAGGATGAGGTTCTTTTGCTCAATGCCGACCTGACCTTTCGGGTCGAGCAGGGTCCAGTTGCACCCACTGAGTAAAAGCATGCCTAAAAAGGGCAATATGCCAAACAGTCTGGGGTAACGCTTTTTACTCATCTCACGACCTCTAGATCAGCTTGCTTCAATGCAATTTGTGTTTTGGTGGCCAACACTTCGTCCTGCCAAGTGAGGCAATTCACGCCCGTACTCGCTCCTGCCTGGGGTCTGACTGCAGGACCTTGGCTCAAGCGGGTTAGCGGTGCTTATGGTTTCGTAGGCAACAGGCCTGTACTTCAGACCAAGTCCATTTGGTGCGGGAAAACGCGGAGGGGTATCCGCCCGGTATCGCCGCTGGGCGAAACTTGACGAAGTCAGCAAAAGAAAGCGCTGGGGCTTCCTTCAATCCTGCGACTCGCAAGCAGTGCCGAACGGAAATTGGGGGCGATTGTAGTGAGGTCGCCAACCCTTGACTATGACTTATTGAGCAACAGTCTTTTACAGAATGCGTAACAATCAAGGGTGGGAAATCAACTTCGCGACAGTTTGTCGCACCCCGCTTGCTAGCCCTCAAAGCCGCATGCCGCAAGGCTTCGTGATTGATCTGGATCAAGCGGGAGGGGACTTTTCCCTCTTCTCTGTGGGTGCAAAAGCCCCCACTGAAATCGGGACTAACGTCTAACGCTGGCGGCGGTTGCGATAGATGCCGAGCGGTACCAGGATGGCCGTCAGCACGAACGCCAGCAGAGCCCATTGCGCCAGGGACAGGCCGAGCAGCGGCGGGTATGGCGTGCTGCAGAAGCCGTCGACCTGGAATGCCAGTGGCCAGAGCTTGGCCAGGGGCAGGTCATCGACGATCGGCTGCAGGGTGTCGATGCCGCAACTGACCATGGGGTTGGCGAGTATATACACATGGTTGCCAGCCGCAACGATTCCGCCAATTGCGCTCAATACCACCAGGCACTCGAAGAAGGTCAGGCTGCGCTTGCCGGGCATCGCCGCGGCGATGAAGGCGAAGATCGCGATGAACAGCAAGGCATAGCGCTGCAGGATACACAGCGGGCATGGCGCTTCGCCCAGCACCACCTGCATGTACAACGCGCCGCCGAGCATGGCCACGCAGATCAGCCCCAGCAGCACCAGAAAGCGCCGTTCCCGATTCAGGCGCGATGTTTGTTCGTTCATTGCCGATTCCTTCGATGGATAGAGGGCAGCGTGCTTTGCCTGCCTGGCGCAAGTCTACACGCAGGCAGAACCTCGTTGCGTGTCGAGGCGGCGGCACGCAGCTGAGCTATCCGGAGCTGGCTTCAGACCGGCTGCGGCGACGTCGGTTCAACGTCGGCCGGCAAAAAAGCGGCTGCCCAGGTGCCGCGCAGGAGCAAGCCCCTCGACACCCGGGAGTGAAGGATACAGTGATTAAAGGAGGATTAAAGGTGAAAGATGGCCGTTGCGGTTCATCTTTCCTTATATATAGAAGGCGCAGGTACCGGCCCTATCGCCGGCAAGCCGGCGCCCACTGGCATGACGCCAGCCTCGTGTGGGAGCCGGCTTGCCGGCGATAGGGCCGGTACCGTCACTCCATCATTCCAGAGCAGCCGCCGGCCCGAAGAACTCGTAACGGCTTTGCGCCTCAGGCACCCCAAGCGCCTTCAGTTGCCGCTTGATCGCCGCCATGAACCCCTTCGGCCCCAGGAAGTACGCATCCACGTCACGCTCGCCCGGCAACCACTCGCCCAGCTGCTCCTGGCTCAGCAGGCCCACCGCATGGGCACCGCCCGCGCCCTCGTCTTCGGCATAGCAATAAAAGCGCGTGAGCTGAGGATGACGCGCGGCCAACCCATCGATCCAATCGCGGAACGCGTGCACCGAACCATTGCGGGCACAGTGTATGAAGTGCACCGGCCGCTCGGTCTGCAGCGCCGCCTCGAGCATGGCAAGCGTCGGCGTGATCCCCACCCCGCCACTGATCAGCACCAGCGGCTTGTCGCTGGCGGCCAGGGTGAAGTCACCGGAAGGCGGGAACAGCTGCAGCGTTTCGCCGACCATCAGCTGGTCATGCAGGTAATTGGAAACCTTGCCGCCCGCCTCGCGCTTGACGCTGATGCGGTACTGCTGGCCATCGCAGAGCGCCGACAGCGAATAGTTGCGACGCTGCTCGGCACCGTCGATGAACAGCTGCAAGCCGATGTACTGGCCAGGCTCGGCCTTGAGCACCGGTTTACCGTCGACCGGGGCAAAATAGAAGGAAACGATCTCGCTGCTTTCCTGCTCGCGGCGTACCAGGCGGAACTCACGGGTACCGCGCCAGCCACCGGCCGCTTCTTCCTTCTGTTTATAGAGGCCTTCCTCGGCGCCGATGAGAATGTCGGCCAGCTGGCCGTAGGCAGCCCCCCACGCAGCGATGACCTCGGGGGTGGCGATTTCCTTGCCGAGCACTTCTTCGATGGCGCGCAACAGGCAGCTACCGACGATCGGGTAATGCTCCGGCAGAATCTGCAAGGCCACATGCTTGTTGATGATCTGCCCGACCAGGCCGCCCAACTGCTCCAGCTGGTCGATGTGGCGCGCGTACATCAGCACGCCGTTGGCCAGCGCCCGTGGCTGGTCACCGCTGGCCTGGTGGGCCTGGTTGAACAATGGGCGTACCTCGGGGTACTCGTCGAGCATCATCTTGTAGAAGTGGGTGGTCAGGGTTTCGCCGCCCGTTTCAAGAAGGGGGACGGTGGCCTTGATGATTGCACGTTGTTCGGCATTGAGCATTTGCACGACTCCTGAACCTGAGGCTTGAAAAGTTGCAGTAAGCAATTCAGCAATCGTGCCAACTTTTTACTCCAGCAAAATCAGGGGCTTGACGCTAACCATGTCAAAACGACCAAGACGGATGTATAGTCATAACGACCAACAGGAGTCTTTATGACCGCAAAGCCCTTGCTCACCGCACTGCTGCCCCTGGTCAGCGACCTTTCCCGCGACCTGCCCGACCAGGAGCGCTACCGGCGCCTGCTGCAGGCCATGCGCGGCCTGCTGCCGTGCGATGCCGCCGCGTTGCTGCGCCTGGACGGCGAATGGCTGGTGCCGCTGGCGGTCGATGGCCTGTCGCCCGACACCTTGGGCCGGCGCTTCAAGGTCAGCGAGCACCCGCGCTTCCAGATTTTGCTCAGCCGCCCGGAGCCCACTCGCTTTGCCAGCGACTCCGAGCTGCCCGACCCCTACGACGGCCTGGTCAACGCCCCCGATGCCGACCTCGAAGTGCACGACTGCATGGGCTGCCCGCTGATGGTCGATGAGCGCCCCTGGGGCCTGGTGACCCTCGACGCCCTCACCCCCGGCCAGTTCCAGAGCATGGAGCTGGATGCCCTGCAGGCCTTCGCCAGCCTGGCCGCCGCCACCGTGACCGTGGCCGAGCGCATCGAACACCTGGCCCTGCGCGCCGAGGACGAACACCACCGCGCCGAGATCTACCGCCAGGCCAGCGGCCAGGACCGTGAGCTGATCGGCCAGAGCAAGGCGCACAAGCAGCTGGTGGAAGAAATCCGCCTGGTCGGTGGCAGCGACCTGACCGTGCTGATCACCGGCGAAACCGGCGTGGGCAAGGAGCTGGTCGCCCAGGCCCTGCACCAGGCCAGCAGCCGCGCCGACAAACCCCTGGTCAGCCTCAACTGCGCCGCCCTGCCCGACACCCTGGTCGAGAGCGAGCTGTTCGGCCATGTGCGTGGCGCCTTCACCGGCGCCCATGGCGAGCGCCGGGGCAAGTTCGAACTGGCCAACGGCGGCACGCTGTTTCTCGATGAAGTGGGCGAGCTGTCGCTGACCGTGCAGGCCAAGCTGCTGCGCGTGTTGCAGAGCGGGCAGCTGCAGCGCCTTGGCTCGGACCGCGAGCACCGGGTCGACGTGCGCCTGATCGCCGCCACCAACCGCGACCTGGCCGCGGAAGTGCGCAGCGGCAACTACCGCGCCGACTTCTACCACCGCCTGAGCGTGTACCCGCTGCAGGTGCCGCCCTTGCGCGAACGTGGGCGTGACGTGCTGCTATTGGCCGGCTATTTCCTCGAACAGAACCGATCGCGCCTGGGGCTCAACAGCCTGCGCCTGAGCAGCGCAGCCCAGGCCGCGCTGCTGGCCTACGACTGGCCCGGCAACGTGCGCGAGCTGGAACACTTGATCGGCCGTTCGGCGCTCAAGGCCATGGGCCAACACCCGCAGCGCCCGCGCATCCTCACCCTGGAGGCCAGCGACCTCGACC